>CAVYIV010000001.1:0-233114 GCA_963768675.1 uncultured Chloroflexia bacterium
GCTGGAGGCCCCGTAGGCGAAGTTGATTTTCGCTACCAGCGTGATGGCGAGGCCACGGACGCGGCATCGCGCGCCAGGCCGCAGCCGGTGACGCCGCCACCGATGACCAGCAGGTCGATCGGTCGGCTGGCCATGGCCTCGAGTGCCGCGAGGCGTTCGGCCGGGCCGAAGGGGTGGCCCATCACGGGCCCGCCTACCGCGTCGCGGCGGCATAGGAACGGACGGTATCGACCGCGTGCCGCCACGCCCGGTAGCGCTCCTCGAGGCCAGCCGCGCCCGGCCCGGGCTCGAACACCGCTACCGGGAGCTGGCGTCTCCCAGACCTCCGCGGCGTCCTGCCAGAACCCCACCGCCAGGCCCGCGAGGTAGGCGATGCCGAGGTGAGGTCGCCTGGTCGGTATTCGGCCGATCAACGGGAATGCCAAGCACGTCGGCCTGGGCCTGGAGGAATAGGTCGTCGGCCGCCATGCCCCCGTTGACCCGGAGGCGGCCGAACGCCCCGGCGATGGCGAGTCGGCGCGCAAGGCTTCCACGACCTCGCGGGTCCGGAACGCCACGCCCTCGAGGACAGGGCGCGCGCGACGTGCGCCCTCGTGGTCGCGCGCGTGAGGCCGAGCAGGGCCCCCTTCGCCGACTGGTCCATGTACGGTGAACCGAGGCCCTGGAGTGCGGGCACGAACGCGACCCCCCCTCCGCGTCTGGCACCGAGGCTGCCAGCGCCTGGCTCTCCGCGGGCGATTCGAGCAGCCGCATCGCGCTTCCCCAGCCGACGACCGCGCCGCCGGTGATGACCGTTCCCTCGAGCAGGTACGAATTCTTCTTCTGCTCCCTGGCCCAGGCGCCACAGGCCGAGCGGGTAGCCGCCCGTCCCGTTCACCCACTGCTGGCCCGTGTTGACGTCGACCATGACCGACGTCCCGTAGGTTGCCTTGCCCTCCCCGGGCTCGAGGCACAGCTGGCGCAACATCGCGGCCTGCTGGTCGCCGGCCGAGGCGGCGACGGGCACGCGGGTGCCCCCGAACAGGCCCGGGTCGGCATCGGCATAGACGGCGCTGGACGGCGAGACGGTTGCGAGCAGCTCGACGGGCAGGCCGAGCAGGCCGGCGAGGGCCGGAGACCAGCTCCCGGTGGCCGGGTCCCAGAGCGACGTCGTCGAGGCGTTGGACGCGTCGGTCACGAACGCGCCGCCGCCGGTGAGCTTCCAGATGAGCCAGCTGTCGAGCGTGCCCACGAGCGCGTCGCCAGCGAGCACCTTCTCGCGGGCGCCCGGCACGTTCTGTAGCAGCCACTCGATTTCGTCAGCGCGGCGAGCGGGCTGACCGGGAACCCGACCAGCGGGCTCAGCTCCAGGCACCGCTGGTACGTCCGGGGGTCCTGCCAGACCAGCGCGTTGTGGAGCGGCTGGCCGGTCGCCCTGTTTCAGGCGAGGGTGGTCGCGCGCTGCCCGGTCACCCCGATCGCGGCCAGCTGGCCGGCTCCGCCCCGGCACGCGCCATCGTCTCCGCCACGAGGCCGCGCGTGACGGCCCAGATCTCGTCGGGTCGTGCTCGAGCAGGCCTGGGCCGGCGTGATCTGCGTGAACTCCCGGTAGACGCTGGCCACCTCGCGGCCTCGGCGGTCGTAGAGGATGGTGCGGATCCCCGTTGTCCCGGCATCGATGGCGAGGACGAGCGACGTCGACATGTCCACTACTCCTATCGGTGCGGTTCGCGGGGCGCCAGTTCGGCTGGCAGCAGTGAGCCCGGGTTCATGAGGCCGAGCGGGTCGAAGGCGGTTTCGGCGCCGGAGCAGCTCGTACGAGGTCCCGAGGTCCTCCCGCACCCAGCGGGTGCGGAACCTGCCGACGCCGTGGTGGTGGGAGATCGTGCCGCCGAACGCGAGCGTCGTCTCCATCACCCGCGCCCGATCGCCTCGTACACGCGTGCCATCTCGTCCGCGTCCCGCGGCGGCTGCGCGCCCAGCACGAAGTACAGGTTCGTGCCCTGCGCGTAGCTGTGCGAGGAGTGAGCGGACACGACGAGCATCTCCGGTACCTCCGCGCCGAGGCGGTGGAGCACCTGCTCGTAGATGTCGGCGATGGCCGTCCAGGGAGCCGCCACCTCGATGGTGTCCACGATGATGCCCTGGCGGAGGTACATCTCGAGCTCGCGGACATCGTTGCGGACGTCAAGCCAGGTCTCGACGGTGCGGGACCAGCGGGCGCAGCCCGGCGGCCCGGGCCCGCGCGTCGATGCCGCGCCTTCGGCCTGTGCATATCCCGCCGGGCCCTCCGAGAGCAGCAGGAGGAAGCACTCCCTCCGCGACCGCCCCGCGGAAGCTGCGCGCGGCCTCGATGGGGTCGTGGAGGCGCACGACCGCGGCTTCCAGCCGTCGCGCATGCTCCCGTGGATGACATCCAGGCCCGCGCGCATCGAACCCACCCCGTAGGCCTGCAGCCAACGGTCGGGCGGCCGGAGGAACACCTTGAGGGTGACCTCCGTGATGACGCCGAAGGCACCTTCCGAGCCGAGCCACAACTGGCGGAGATCGGGACCGACGGCGCGACGGGGCTGGCTCCCGACCCGCACGACCCGGCCGTCTGGCAGCACCGCCTCGAGGCCGGCGACGAGATCCTCGATGCTCCCGTAGCGGGTCGAGAACTGGCCCGCGCTCCGGGTCGCCACCAGACCACCGACCTCGGCGAGGTCGATCGACTGCGGGTAGTGCCCACCCGTGTAGCCGCGCTTCCCAAGCCAGCGCTCAAGCACGCCCAGTAACACGCCCGCCTGGACCGTGACGGTGAGGTTGTCCTCGTCGAGCGAGAGGACCTGGTCCATCGCACCGAGGTCGATCACGGCAGCTCCCGGTGGCGGCGCGGCTCCCCCCTGGACGCCGGAGCCTCCGCCGTACGGGACGACCGGGATCCCGTTACCGGTGAGATACGCAAGCGCCTCAGAGACCTCCTCCGTGGAGCCCGGCCGCACCACGCACGACGGCGCCGGCGGCTCACGACCGACGACCTGCTGCACGAGCGGGAGCGGCCAGGTATCGAGGCTCCGCCGTGCCAGAGTGTCCGGGTCATCGAAGACGCGTCCCGGCCCGAGCAGTGAGCGGAGTCCGGCCATTACGTGGTCTGGAACGTGCGTCACGTCAGGGGGCCTCCTGGGGTAGGGAAGACTGAGCCGAGGCCGGCCACGATGACCTCTAGCCCGCGTTCGAACTCCGCGTCGTTGTCGAAGGTGGCGATGAAGGTTGCGAGAGTTGCCAGGTGTGGTGCTGTCATCAGTAGTCCTGGCTCGGTGGCCGCGATGGTTCCGGCCGCCTTCGCCTCGGCATGTTGGATCTCCCAGAGCACGTAGCCGAGGACGTAGCTGCGGATCACGAGGAACGCCGTGAACGCGGCGTGTGGCGCGAGACCAGCGGCACCGAAAACACCCAGGACCGCCTCGGTGTGGCGCCGCGCGGCGGGGCTGCCAAGTCCCAGCGAAGCAATCAGCGGCATCGCATGCGGATGGGCGCGGGCGTTGTCGCGAAGGGCCCGGGCAACGGCCCGCGAAGCTTCTTGCCAGGCCCCGACCTCTCCGCTCGGGAGCCGGACCTCCGCGAGCACGCACTCCGCGAGGCCCTCCAGGAGCGCGGCCTTGCCGGGCACGTGGTAGTAGAGGGACATGGCTTCGACATGGAGCTCGGAGGCCAGCTTCCGCATGGTCAACGCCTCGATCCCGTCGGCGTCCATCAGGTGCATGGCGGCAGCAAGGACGCGGTCGCGGTCGAGGGGACGGTGACCGGCGGCCTTCCGCGGGGTCTCCCGAGGACTGGATCGGTGATCCGAATGGCCCGGTACCACCCCATAATCTTACAAGGTAAGGGCAAGCCCGGGGGCGCAGGTCAACCTGCCTGCAGACAAGGGCGCCGTCTCGCTCATGCTCACCCGGCGCTCCCACGCGGGCAGCGGGACAATCCGCTCGTTCGACGCGCACCGGATCCTCCACGGGACCGCGACGCTCCTCGTGAACAACGGGATGCCGCTCGAGGACGTCAACCGATTGGTTTGCCTTACCCGGCTCGGTCGTTCGACTGTCGTCTCAGCTCGCGAGCGGACCTAGAGCACCCTGGCGCCCCACTGCGGCGCCCCCCGCTTCGGCTCAGATGCCCGGCGCCGGCACTTCGCTGAGGCGCCCGTCCTTCTCGGCGAATGCCCAGGCGTCGATCTCCGGCGGCGTGATCCCGAGGTTCGTGAGCGCCGTGCAGACCTGACTGCGGTGGTCGGTCCCGTGGTGGATCACTTGGGCCAGCCGGATGCCGAGCGGCGCATGGCTCTGCGAGCCGTCGTCTCGGCGGCGGATGATCATTCGGTCCGGATCGAGGTCGTCGGCCACCACGTCGGCCCAGATGGGGCCGTTCGCAGCCATCGCCGCGCGGAGCGCCGGGAGGTCCATCGCCTCCTCGTCGATGGTGACCACCTCGCCGCCCGACAGCAGCTCGAGATACGAGCAGTCGGCGCCGACGAGATGGCGGACCGTGTCGAGGATGGACCCAAACGCGCCGGGCACCGCGGTGTCGAGCTGCTCGTCCGTGAGGGGCAGGCAGGCGTCGATCAGGCGGAGAGTTGCCCAGACGTGGTGACCGAAGGCGTCGGCGAGAATAGTCGGCTCATGCGCGGACGTTACCACCGCGCATGGCCGAGTCCGGCGACAATCGACGACGGCAATGTCCGAACCGAAGTCAGCCGCTACCTCGGTCACGCCTCGACCCAGATCACCCGGCGCTACGCCCAGCCGACGCCGGGCGCGGTCGGGGAGCGGGTGGCCGAGGCGCTCGCCCGGGTCGGAGTCTCGGCTGGCTGAAGCTCTCGGTCTCCGTGGCCGAGCGAGGTGGGTTCCGGCTCGGCGTGCTACCTCAGGTCGTGCCGGATCACCACATCGATCTGGCCCCCGTCTCGGAGTGGGTGCGGTTGTGCCTCGGACGTCTCGAACCTGAGGTCGGCATCCGTCTCCGCGGGGTTGAACTCGCAGTCGCCCGGACGGATGAGGCAAGCCCGCAGGTCGCGGTCGAAGCCGGGGCAATCCTCGGTCAACGGGCATTCCTCGATCACGCCCCGAACGATCCACTTGGGACCCAAACAGCGTCGAGGGCCGAATGGCACGGCCCCGGAAGCCCGGTGCACGTCCGATCCTCTGAGGAGAGTGGAGCCGCGTTCGGTTCCTACTGGACCACGACCGACTCAGTCTCGCTCGCGCTCGCGCCGCCGCTTGTGCACGTGACGGTCACGGGCCAGCTGCCCGGCGTCGTCTGCGTGCCCACGGTCCAGCTCCAGGACACGGTGCCGCTCGCGCTCGCGGTCTTCGAGCCGAGGCCGGATGCGCGCGAAGGGCCCGACTTGTACTCCACGACGATGGTGCAGGCGGCGCCCCCGGCCGTCTGAGCGGTAACGGAGGCGGTCGACCCCGGGCTGACCGGCGACGTAAGGCTCGTGATCGCGACCGTGATCGCGCCGGTTGACGGCGGGGTGGTGGGGCGGGGTGTTGACGCGGGCTTGGCTGTCGCCGCGGGACCAGGGGGCGCGATCGAGCCGCCGACGACGTAGGTCCGCCAGGCGGCGATCCAGTCGGTCGCGATCAGCCGCTGTGCAGTCGCCAGCGTCATGCTCCGCGAGCAGACGAGCTCGTGGAGCTTGTTCTCGACCTGATCCTTCACCCGCGCCCCGACCGGGGTGCCGTCGGGCAGGCTCACCGTGTATGGCTCGGGCCAGAGGTTCGCTGGAGCGGTTGGCGAACCGCCGATCTCGAGCGAGATGAGGTGGTCCTCCTCGTAGTCGGCGAGGTTCGTGTCCGTGTAGCCGTAGGCGACGATCCCCGTGCGCTTAAGGGCCTCCGTGTAGCTCTCCGGTGGGCGGACCGTCGCCGTCCAGCCGGAGACGCAGATCGTGCTCCCGATGTCCGCCTGGGTGACCGCGGGGTTCGTGGCCCCCGGGGTCAGCTTCGGGTCGGGCTCGCCCGGAAGACGGGCGGCCGTGCCGGCTATTGCCGCCGCGGTCGGCGCGGATGTCACCTTCGGGACGATGGCACTCGGCCCCGCCTGCTTCGAGCCGGGCTTCGGCGTCGAGGCCGACGTTTCCGTGGGCACTTGGTTCGCGGCCGAGCCGGGTTCGGCGGTCGCCGCGAGCGTTCCCGGCGCGGGAGTGGAGCCCGCCCCAAAGGTCGAGGTGGTCGCGGTCCCGGCGCAGCCGGCGAGCGCGACCAGCAGAACGATCGGCGCGAACGGTCGCGCGGGGAGGGATCGCGCGACGCGGTGGCCGTTCACGATCGCAAGCGTCGACCGCTGCGCGGGATCAGGGCAAGGGCCGACCGGCCCCCGGACGCCCGGCCGTCGTCTGGTCGTCCGCGGGCGACATCGTCCGCTGCCGGCGCGGTGCCGGGGATGGATAGACTGACGCCCCGCGCTTATCGGCGGCGCAGCTGACGTCGCCTGTGCACTTGACCCCGCTGGAGTTCCGAAGGATCCACTCGGGGTCCAGCCAGGTCGAGGGCCGAATGGCACGGCCCCCCTGGCGCCAAGCGAGTCCCACACCAGGTGAACGGGACAGGGTGCCGGCGACGGCTAGGCGCGGGTCACGCCCGGCGCGCTCGGGAAGCGGGTGGCCGAGGCGGACGCTGGGGCTGGCGTGTCGGCGGGCTGAGGCTGTCGGTCACATGGGCCGAGCGAGGGGCGTCAGGCTCGGCTCGGCGTCTCGGCCGACGCCTGGCGAACCGTATCGATCCGTGTCGGGTCTCCTCGCAGCAGCAGCTGGCGCCGCCTATCTCGGCACCACGAGCGCCATCTGGGACGCTAGGTTCGGCGTCGTGTCGGGGGTCCGTACCCCTCTGGGCGCGCCAGAACAACAAGGACCTCGATCCGCATCCGAACCGCAGCCAGGCCCGGGCCTCAGTACGTGCATTAGACGTGCCCGTCCGCGCCTGCCTTCGTCCCACGGTGGGTCAGGACTCGTGCAGGTAGGCCAGCACCGCCAGCACCCGGCGGTGGTCGGCGTGGGCGGGCTCCAGGCCGAGCTTCGAGAAGATGCTCGCCACGTGGGCCTCGACGGTCTTCTCGGTCACGGTCAGGCGCTCGGCAATTGCGGCGTTGGAGCGTCCCTCGGCCATCAGGGCCAGGACCTCGCGCTCGCGCTCGGTCAGCTCGGCGAGGGCCGCGCGGCGCCCGCGGCCGCGAGCGAGCTCGGCGACCACGGCCGGGTCGATGACCGAGCCCCCCTGGCCCACCCGGTGAACCGCATCGAGGAGCATCTCGAGGTCGGCGACGTGGTCCTTGAGGAGGTAGCCCACCCCCTCTGCTCCGTCCGAGAGCAGCTCGATGGCGAGCGCCGGCTCGAGGTACTGGGACAGGACGAGGATGCCGGTGCGGCCGCCCTGCTGGGCGCGCACCCGGCGCGCCACCCGCAGACCCTCCCCGGCGCCGCCGGGCGGCATCCGGATGTCGAGGATGGCCACGTCGGGCCGGGTCTCGGCAATGAGCCTCTCGGCGGTCGCACCGTCGGCAGCGAGGCCCACGATCTCGTTGCCGGCCTCGAGGAGGCGCGCCAGACCCTCACGGATGAGAGCCGAGTCGTCGGCGATCACGAGGCGCATGGGATCTCCGCCGCGAGGCGAGTCCCGCCGCCCCGCGGGCTCTCCAGGCGCAGCGTTCCATTGAGCGCGGCGACCCGGTCGGCAAGGCCGCGCAGGCCGCTGCCACGGGTGGGGTCGGCCCCGCCGACGCCGTCGTCGGTCACCTCGATGTGGAGCTGATCGCCCACCCGCTCGGCGCGCACGTGCGCCTCGTGGGCCTGCGCGTGCTTGGCGGTGTTGGCGAGGGCCTCCGAGACGAGGAAGTAGGCGGTGGCCTCGACCTGGGCAGGCAGGCGATCCGCCAACGGGGCCTCGACGGTCACCGGGAGGGTCGCCCGCCGGGCCAGCGAGGCGAGCGCCGCCGGGAGGCCGGCCTCGACCAGGATCGCTGGATGGATGCCCCCGGCGAGCTCGCGCAGCTCGGTGATCGCCGACTCGGCCCGCTCCGAGGCCTGGGCGAGGGTCTGGGCGAGCTCGGGCTGGGCGGCCGCATCGATGCGCCCTCGAGCTGAGCGGAGCGCAATGGCAAGGCCCACGAGCTCCTGCTGGGCCCCGTCGTGGAGGTCGCGCTCGATCCGGGCGCGCTGCTCGTCGCCGGCGGCCACGATGCGGGCGCGCGAGGCGCGCACCTCGGCGAGCTGCGCCCGTACCTCGCCCTGCAGGCGCTCGTTCTCGATGGCGGTGGCGGTGGCGGCTGAGACCGAGGCGAGGAGCCCTGGGTTCTCCCGCAGGTCGACGTCGTGGACGAGCGCGCCCAGCGGTTGCCCGTCGCGCTCGAGGAGGGTCACTGCGCGGCCTGGGTCGCCCGACGGGAGCTCGGTTGGCCGGCCGGCCGTGTCGAGGTAGGCACCCGCCTCCGGGGACCACGCGAGCACCCCGAGGGAGCGGTCCCCGAGGGTCCGGGCGACGGCCGCGGCCAGCGCCGTGGGTGCCGGGGTCCCGTCGAGCTGGCGCACGAGGTCGGCCACGCCAGTGCGCGCCAGGCGGCCCCGGGCGAGGTCGAGCGTGAAGGCGTGCGGCAGCAGGGCGAGGGCGAGCACCGAGCCGGCCCGCAGGGCGTCGGGAACCGTCATGTCGAAGCCGGGCTGGCGGCGCAGCACGGCGAGGCCGATGGCGACGCTGAGCCCGACGCCCATCCCGAGCGCCGGGGCGAGGACCCGCCGGCCCGGCCCGCGGGCCCGCCACCAGCGGACGAGCACGACCAGAGTGGCCAGGAGGGCGCCCGCCAGCAGCGCACACCCGAATGCGATGTCGAGGGTGTTGTACAGGTCAACGGCCTGGGCCGAATTGACGTCGCTTGTCGGCGCCGACACGCAGGTCGGGTCGGGCAGGTCGCAATACACGTAGTAGCCACCGGCCACGACGAAGACGCGCGCCAGCGTCGCGGCGAGCAGGACGGCGCCGAGCCCTGCCACGACGGCCCGCGCCGCCCACGAGGTCAGGCGGCCCGCCGGGTGGGCGAGGACGAGCGCCACCATGATCAGCACGTAGTAGCCCTGGAAGGCGCCCCCGTCGCTGATCGGCAGGGCCGGGATGAAGTGGATGGCGTAGTACGGCGCGACAAAGAGCATGACCCCCGAAGTGCCGTCGGCCCAGGAGACTGCGCCGACGAACCAGGCCATGGCGGCCGCCACGAGCAGCGGACCTGCGAGCCGGTCCGGCCGCCGCGACCAGGCGATGAGGCCGGCCAGCGCCGTCGACCAGCCCACGAGGGCCACCCCGAGCATCGGCGCGGGATCGAACGCGTATTCCGGGTATGCGCTCATCGTGGACACGACAGCTACGAACATGTGCTGGTCGTACAGCCACGAGATCGAGGCCAGCCCGACGAGAAGGCAGAGCGGCCAGGCGAGGAGGCGCAGCCAGGCCGAGGGTGAGCGGCCTGCGACCCGGCGCCGGAGGGCTGGCCAGGCGGCCTGGGCCTGACGCGGCCGGCCGCGGGATGCGTCGCGGGGCGGTGTCGGCAGCGGCTCCCGGCCGGCCTCGGACGGACCGTCGAGCAGCCGCTCGATGGCGGCCCCCGAGAGGGCGGCCTTGGGCAGGAAGCCGCGCACGGGGGCCAGGGCGATCCGCTCGCCATAGGTGTCGGCGTCCCGGGTCGAGGTCAGGATGACGGCCGGCGGGTCCGGCAGGGCCGCGATGCGCCGCGCCACGCCGAAGCCGTCCTCGGCGGGGAGCAGCACGTCGAGGAGGACGACGTCGACGCTGACCCGGGCCAAAAGGTCGAGCGCCTCCGTCCCGTCAGTGGCCTCGCCCACCACGGGCAGGCCCTCCGCCTCGAGCGCCGAGCGCGCCTGCGCCCGGAAGGCGGCGTGGTCATCGACGAGGAGCACGCGCCGTGCCATGGCCGGATCGTGGCACCCGCGCAGAGCCGCCGCAACGGTGCAGACCCTACCTCCCGAGAGCACCAGGGCCATGGAGGAGGCGTCGCCCGTCTACTGGCCGAAGTCGGCGTGCCCGACAAAGGCCCAGTCACCGCCGTTGAGGGTCGGGTCGAACTTCCACACGGTGACAACCCTCTTGCTGGCGTCGCCGTTCGCGTCGAAGTTGAACGTGCCCAGGACCGTGGCGAACGTTGCGCCGCTCGTGATGTACTCCCGGATGCCGGCTCGGTCCGGTTTGCCGACGTGCCTGAAGGCGTCGAGGATGACTTGCGTGCAGGCGTAGGCGGCGGCGGTGTAGGCGCCCAGATCCTGGGTGCCGTACGCGGCGCGGTACTTCTCGGCGAACGCGCCGACGTTCGGGATGTCCTGCGTAGCCGCACCCGTGACCGTGCCCCAGGTGCCCGGATCTCCCCGCGGGCCGGCCAGGTTGAGGAACGAGTTCGGCGTGGCGGCCGAGCCATCGAGGATGCCGTCGTCGCCGACGAACGGGATGCTGGCCATCCCGGCCGCGACCATCTCCTTGCGGAGCAGCCCGCCGCCGCCCGTGGTGACGCCGCCGTAGTAGACGACGTCGGGGTCGAGCGCCTTGGCGGCGGTCAGGAGGCCAGCGTAGTCGGTGACGCTGGCGTCGGCGCCATCATGCTTGAGGACCGTGCCGCCCATCTTCTCGAAGTCGGTGACGAAGACGTCGGCCATGCCGGCCCCGTAGGTGAACGTGTCGTCCACCACGTAGGCGCGGCGCGCGCCGACGTACTGGTAGGCGATCTGCGCGCCGGCCACTCCCGAGTAGTCGTCGGTCGTGGCGACCCGCACGAAGGTGATCAAGTCGGGATGCGTGGGCCGGTATATCGTCGGGCTGACGCCGGCCCATTCCTTGGTCAAGCCCGGGAACGTGGCCGACGGGCTGCACTGCAGCAGGCCCGCCGCGTTGCTGATCGGGATCTCCGCCTCGGCCACGGCCGAGTTGAAGGGCCCGACCACCGCGACGACCGACGGGTCGTCGACGAGCGTCCTGATGTTCTTGGCGCCCTGCTCGGGATCGTGGGCGCCGTTCACGGCGTCGTCCTGCGAGTTGACGGCGAACTTGTAGCCGTCGATGCCGCTGGCCGCGTTGATGTCGGCCACGGCGAGCTTCACGCCGTTGAGGGTCGGCACGCCGTTGGGCGTCTCCAGCCCGGACATCGGCAGCTCGACCCCGATCTTGACCACCATGGTCCCGGGTGACGTGGCCAGCGTCCGCGAGGTGGGCGCGGAAGAGCCGGACCCGGAGGCGCAGGCGGCGAGGACGAGGCAGGCGACCGCCGTCAGCCAAGCCCAGGCTCGTGGAGTGCTAGGGCGCCCCGCCAACGTGCCCCGCCTTGTCAAACAAGGGGCGCGGGACCTGGCCGCGGGCGCCGGGCCGACGCAGATCCGGCGAGGCACGTTCGTCATCCTCGGGCCGTCCGCTTCCCTCTCCAGCTCGAAGCGCCGGGGAGCAGTTCAAATGCACACAGCCGCAGGCACGAGAAGGATACAAGCCGGGGCAATCCTGGCGATGGCCGAACAGCCTGGCGATGGCCGAACAGCCATCTGAGATGGGTCCCGCGCGTCCTGATCCCTCGTCGCCGGCAGATCGTGACATCGCTGGGGAGCCACATCAATGGTGCAGACCCTACCTCCCGGATCGGGGCTCGCCCCAACCGAAGATCTCGGGACTGCCCCGATGGCAAGGCTCGTGGGTCGCCCTAGGGTGTCGACAGACCGCTCTTGGGAGTGGCCCGCAGCCAAAGGAGCATCGGCCGTGGCACTGCACACACCGAGCATGCGGACTCCGACGGCGGCCCCCCATATCTCCAACCGGATGGTGGGTGCGGTCGCCGTGGTGGCCGTCGTGATTGTCAGCCTCGCGATCCTCGGCCGCCCAGGCGCGGCACCACCCACCGCAGAGAGCGTGACCGCCGCCCAGAACGACGCCGCGGCGCAGGCCTATCTGCTCTACCGCAGCGGCGAGCGGGAGGCGCTGAGCATCCCCGCACTCCCGAGCAGCGCGTCGCAGGCAGCCTACCAGGCCTTCCGCGCCGAGGAACGGCTCGGACCGGCCGAGCTGGCCGCGGCCGCAAGTGCCGCCACCCAGGCCGCGTACCAGGCGTGGCTGAACTACCGGGCGGACGAACGGCTCGGCGCCGCTGAGCAAACCCAGGCCGCGTACCAGGCGTGGCTGAGCTACCGGGCCGGCGAGCGGCAATAGCGACCTGCGCATCCATCGGCGCCGGCCCTCCTCCCCGGGGCCGGCGCCCACGTGTGTCGGCGTTCGCGGTCGCGCGGGAGCGTGTCGTCGAGCACGGGGTTCGAACCCGCGACCACGTCCTTCCCCTCGGTGGGACAATCGGCGTCAGCGGAAGGCTCTGACACGCGGCCCATGCCCACGGCCGCCCAAGACCGCGCCGAGCCCACTGGCGAGACCGACCCGCGCTGATCGCGTCCCAGCGGAGGACTCCCGATGGGTGCGCGTGACGTGGGCCGCCGGATGCTCGTCGGCCTGACGATCCTGATCCTGCTGACTGGCTGCAGTTCGAGTGCGACGCCGGCGGCGGGGGGTGCCGCCGCAGGCGCATCGCCACCCCTGATCTACGACCCGGGGGCCAACCCGCAGGCCGACATCGACGCGGCCGTCGCCGCCGCGAAGGCCGACGGACGCCGGGTGCTCATCGAGTTCGGGGCCGACTGGGAGGACGACTGCGCCGCGCTCGCGGCCGACTTCGCCTCGCCCCAGATCAAGCCGTTCCTCGACGCCAACTTCCACGTCGTGCACGTCTACATCGGCCGCTGGAACGCGAACCAGGCGGTCCAGAACAAGTACCGGGCGGGGGGCGTGGGTATGCCGATGATCGCCGTCCTCGACGGCACCGGGGCGAACCTCTACCAGAGCGCCGCCCTCAACAGCGCGGCGAGCCTGAGCATCGCCGACGTGATGACGTCACTGCAGACGTGGGCACCACCTCGGACGGCAACAACCTCAGCCATGCCTTCTGCGACGCCCCCTCCTGCAACCCCCGCTCCGTCGCCCTCGCAGTCCGACCTTGCCGCCGGGACCATGGTCGACGTCGGCGGCTACTCCCTGTACGTGCAGTGTGCCGGCACGGGCAGCCCCACGATCGTGTGGGAGGCGGGAGCGACGGACGACTCGAGCACGGTCGCGGTCTATCTGTCCCAGTTGGCCAGTGTCAGCCGCACCTGCATCTACGACCGGGCCGGGCATGGCCGCAGCCAGGACAGCCCTCTCGGACTCGGAGCAACCGAGAGCCACTGGTCGTTGACGGTGACGAACCTGCACAAGCTTCTGGTCAACGCGGGGATCTCTGGCCCGTACGTGATGGCGGGCCACTCGCAGGGCGGCCTCTACGCGCGGATGTTCGCTGCCGCGTATCCGAACAACGTCGTCGGCGTGGTCCTCGTCGACGCGGTCAACGAGGACCTCTACAGCGACGCGAGCATCAAGAGTTGCCCCCAGCACCCGCCCGTCTGGGGCTGTTCAGCCACCGATGACCCAGGCTCCTGGCCGTGGGCCGGCCACCCCTCCGATCGGGCCGCCGATCTCGCCTATGTCGAGCAGTTGACGCATGGACAGGTCGCGGGTTCGCTTGGGGCGCTCCCGCTAGTCGTCCTCTCCCACGACCCGGCGCTCGCGCCCATGGGTCAAGCCTTCGAGCCAGTGTGGACGACAGCGCAGCAAGCCCTGGCGACCGCGTCGTCCAACTCCATCCGCGCTGTGGCGGTCAACTCACCGCACTACATCATGGACGCCCAGCCCAAGCTGGTGATCGAGGCCCTGCGCGAGGTCGTCGCGGCGGCGCGGGCATCCGACCACACCCTGCCCCCCTTCGGCTCGGCCCTCACGCAAGTGGGAGGCGAGTGCCAGTAGCCGGGCGAAGCCCCCGACCAAGGAGAGCTTGGCCGAGATCCGATGCGCCACGCCCCTGGCTCCGCACCAGGTGCTCCGCTCGCCGGATGGGGCGCGCGGGGGAGCGTCGGGGGCCATTCCACCCCGTGGGACAATCTGACTCACGCGGGAGGCTCTGAGACGCGGCCCATGCCCACGGCCGCCCAAGACCGCGCCGAGCCACTGGCGAGACCGACCCGCGTCTCGCTCCCAAGGACGGCGTTTCGACGAGCACCAGCGGACACCAACCACGCTCCTGGTTGGCGCTCATCATGATCGCGTTCCTCCTGGTGGGCTGCGCCAGTCCCGGTCTCACCCCGAGCTCGCCGCCCACCGCGACTTCCACGCTCGCCGCCGCCCCGGCGGCGCCCGCTACGCCCATCGCCGTCGTCGCGACCCCAGCACTCACCCTGCCGGTACTGAGCGCGTCGCCGACCGCACAAGCGCCGAGCGGTGATCTGCTGGTCTTCCGCAACCCCGATCCCTGGGAGCCGTACGGCTACGCATGGGTGGTGGCGGCCGACGGGACCAGCCTGCGCACGCTCGGAGCCGCCGTCGAAGCGTCCTGGTCCGCGGACGGCCGGCGCGTCCGTCTGGTCGCGCCCGGCCCGGACTGTGTCCCCTCGCTCGTCACCGAGGCACCCGACGGCAGCGGCCGGGTCGTGCTGAGCCACGGGTTTCGCTCCCTCGACTCCGCGTTCACCTGGTCGCCGGACGGGCGACAGGTCGCCTTCTTGCGCTTCCGCGATGGTCCGCCCCCCACGATGTGCGGCTCGCAGGGCGGCACCTACAGGCCGCTCGTCATGGATCTCTGGGTCATGCAGGCCGACGCCAGCGGCGCCCGCGTCCTCGTGTCGGACTTCCCCCTGAGCGGCCTTCGCTCGTTCGTGTGGTCGCACGACTCGTCGCGGATCGCCTTTCTCACGCAGCCGGACGCCTCGGGGAGCCCCAGTGCGGTGTCCGTCACCTTCGTGCGGGTCGCCGATGGCCGGCGGATGCACTCCACTGCCGGAGTGCTGGCCGCGAGCGCCAACGGGCTGACCTGGTCGCCCGACGGGACGCGGCTCGCCTTCTCCTTCGTCCCTCCTGTGAGCGGGAGCAGCGCGCATCTCGCCGTGATGAACACCAATGGCACCGGCTTGCGGGACCTCGCCGCGCACGTCGTCTTCGCTGGCGTGGCCTGGTCGCCCGACGCGACGCTCCTCGCCGCGGAGACCGAGGTGGCCGGTGGATCGGGTGCCGGCAGCGACATCGTGCTCGTCCGAGCCGATGGCAGCGCCAGCCGCGACCTCGGGCTGGGCGACGTCGGCGGGTACCCCTTCGGACCGTCGTCCTGGTCGCCCGACGGCCGCTGGCTCGCCTACGTATCGGAGGTCAGCGACGCCTCCGGGCAGCACCCCGGGCCGGTCCTCGAGATCAGCGCCGACGGGAGCACCCGCCACGAGGTCCCAGGGACTGGCATGACCGGCACGACGGACTTCGCCGAGTGGGTCGCCTGGCAACCGGGCCGCTGAAGGAAGCGGGAGAAGTGCTCATGAGTAGACGCAATAGGAGCAGCCGGTCCCCGATCACGGTATCTGGGAGCTCGCCGCCGGTTGGCGGCTTTACGCCGAGACGTGGGCGTCCGCGCGTCTTGTTCGCACGCGTCCGAACCCTTCCCGGCGCGCCAGTGTCATGAGTCGCGGCAGAGGCGACACATGCATCAGCCGGTCGCTAAAGACCCCGGCCATCGGCCGGGGTCTCGTCGTTGGTTGCGCCAGTGCGGTCGGCCTTGATGAGGTGGGTGGCTGGATCTGGCCGGCGCCGCAACGTGAGTCGCTCGCGCCTGATCCCCTTGACCTGCGGAGTTGGGCAGGAGGCATCCAGGGTTCACTCAGTAGGCGCCCTGTTCACTCGTAGCGTAGGGCGACGACGGGGTCAAGGCGGGCGGCCTCCCGAGCCGGCCAGACGCCGAAGATGATCCCGACGACCAGGCTGAAGAGCACCGGGATCGCGAACGTCAACGGGTTGAAGGCGATCGTCCAGCCGGCTAGCCAGGTGATGGCGAGGGAGACCACGACGCCAACGACAATCCCGATCAGTCCGCCCGCGACCGAGAGTAGGAGCGCCTCGATGAGGAACTGCAGGAGCACGTCGCGGCCACGGGCACCGATCGCTTTGCGGATGCCGATCTCGCGTGTCCGCTCGCGGACCGAGACCAGCATGATGTTCATGATCCCGATGCCCCCCACGACGAGCGAGATCGAGGCGATGCCAGCCAGCAGCATCGTGAGGAAGGTTCCGACCGACGAGGCGGTCGAGAGAAGCTGAGACTGGTCCTGGATCGTGAAGTCATCGGTGCCGCCGGCGGCGATGTCGTGACGTGCCTCGAGGGTCGACGCGATTTCCGTCTTGACGGTCGCCATCTGAGACGCGGACGCGACGCTGATCCCGATGGACTGGACGCTGCTGCTCCCGACGAGGAGCTCTCGCGCCGTGTTCAGGGGAATGAGGACCTCGTCGTCGGGACTCTGGAAGCCTGTCCCGCCCTTCGCCTGCATGATCCCAATGACGCTTGAACGGGATCCCCCTGATCGTGATCTCCGTCCCGATCGACGATCCATCGAGGCCCAGGGTCTCGGCGGTCGTGGCGCCGAGCACCGCGACCCGCAGCGCATTGGCGTTGCTCGCTGGCGTTGAGGAAGGAGCCCTGCCACATCTCGTAGGCGCGGACGAGCGAGGTAGTCCGGGGTCGGTGCCGATGACGGTCGTCGTCTCGTTCTCGCTGCCCGCGACGACAAGGGCTGACGTGGACAGTTGGGGCGCGACACCGGCGACCCCGGAGAGCGAGCCGAGCGCCGTGGCGTCGTCGAGGGTGAGCGTGGTGGCCGAGCCGAACGCCCCGCGGGTCGCTCCCGACGTCGAGGCGCCCGGGTTGACCGTCAGCAGGTTCGTGCCCAGGCCCTCGAGCCGGCTGTTGATGCCCGACGTTGCGCCCTGCGCGACGGAGACGAGCGCCACCACGGATGCGACGCCGATGATGATGCCGAGCATGGTGAGCGCGGTCCGGAGCCGGCCGGTGCCGAGCCGGGTGAGCGCGAGCCCGAACAGGTCGCGGAGCTTCATGCGCTGAGCCTTCCGTCGGGATGTGCACCTGGCGCGTCGCCACGGCGGCGATATCCGGGTCGTGAGTGATGAGCACGATCGTCCGGCCGGCCTGCGTGCAGCTCGATGAACAGCTCGATGACTTCGGCTCCCGCGTGGCTGTCCAGGTTGCCCGTGGGCTCGTCGGCAAGCAGGATCGCCGGGTCGGTGACGAGCGCCCGGGCGATGCCCACTCGTTGCTGCTGGCCGCCCGAGAACTCGGCCGGCTGGTGGTCCAGGCGGTCCCCGAGCCCAAGGCGCGCGAGCATCGCGGTCGATCGGTCGACCCGTTCGCGATGGGGTACGCCCTGGTAGGCGAGCGGTGCCGCCACGTTGTCGAGCGCGCTCGTCCGCGGCAGTAGGTTGTAGGACTGGAAGACGAACCCGATGGAACGGCTGCGCAGCGCCGCCAGTCCGTCGTCGTCGAGCTCGTCGATCGGGATGCCGTCGAGTCGGTAGCGGCCGGATGTCGGACGATCGAGGCAGCCGAGGATGTTCATCATCGTGGACTTGCCGGACCCAGACGGGCCGATGATCGCGAGGAACTCGCCGCGCGCGATCTGCAGGTCGACCCCGACGAGCGCCGGCACGACTAACCCGCCCCGTGTCGTAGACGCGGGAGACGCCCTGCAGGTCGATGATCGGGCCGCCGACGGGGCCCGCCTGCCACTGGTGCGGTCTCGGGCAGCAGCGAGCGCGATCATGGCTGGCCACCCGCGGGTGGGCCGCCGGCCGGCGGGCCGCCGGCCGCGCCCCCGCTGCGTGAGGCTGTTGAGGCTGTTCGACGAGTCGAGCTCGCCGCGGAGCTCGTCGACGTCTTCGCGGCGTTCGTGCCCGTCACGACGGTCTCACCCACGTTCAGGCCGCTCTTGATCTCGGCCAACGACGTTGTGACGAGGCCCACCTCCACCGGCGTCGTGGTGGTCTGGCCCGCGGAGTCGACCACCTGCACCGTGTACGAGCCGGTCGAGCCGGACAGGGCGGTCGGGCGGGACCGCGATGACGTCGGCGGCCTGGCGCAGTCGTCACCGCCACGCTCGCCGACATGCCGGCGAGCGCCGTGGCGGGCGGATCGGTCAGCATGACCGTCGCGTCGTAGGTGACCACGCTGCTCCCGCTCGAGGAGCTGGCGCTGACGGGCGAGATCTCGCTGACGGTCCCCCTCACGCGAGGTCCGTGGCGGTGATGGTGACCGTGGCGGTCTGGCCCAGCTTCAGGCTGGAGATGTTGCTCTCGGTGAAGGCCGCGACCACCTGGAGCGCTGTGCCGTTGACGCTGATCGCATACCCGGATGGAGCGATGGCGCCCGGCTGGATGGCGACAGCGGTGACGATCCCGTCGACCGGCGAGACGAGCGTCGCGTGGTCGAGGACGTCCTGCGCGGATGCGACCGCCGCCTCCGCCGTCGCTACGGAGGCCTGGTCGGACGCGATCGTCGAGGGGGTCGCCGGCGCAGTCTTGCTCGCGTAGGAGAGCTCGGCCGACTGGAGCCCGAGGCGGGCCGCGGAAAGCTGGTTCGCCGTCGAGTTCGACGACGTTGCGAGCTGGAGCTTGAGCGCGTTCAGCGCGTTCTGGGCGTTGGTGACGGCGGTCGTGTCGTTCTTCAGCAGGTTCGCCTGGTCGGTCGCGAGCTGCGCCTGAGCCTGGGTGAGGGCCTGCTGCGCCTGGGTCAGCGAGAGCTGGTTCTGCTGGTCGGTGATCGAGGCGAGGGCGGCCGTGCCGGAAAGCTGGGCGTTGAGCGTGTCGAGCTTCGCCTGCGCGCTCGTGATCTGCGCTTGGGCACTGGATAGGGCGTTCTGTGCAGCCGTCACCGCGGCGTTGTCCGCGTCGATGGTTGACTGCGCCGCGTTGTTGGTCGTGTCTGTCGCCAACTGAGCCTTTGCCGCAGACAGCGTCGCCTGTGCCTGCTGGCCTGCCTGGTTGGCGGTCGTCAGCGCCTGCTGCGCCTGGGTCAGCGCAAGGGCGTTCTGCGCCGACGTGCTGCTGGCCGAGACCTGCGACGACTGCAGCGAGAGATTCAGCGAGTCGAGCTTGCTGTGGGCGGAGTTGATCGCGTTCTGATCCGCCGTGAGCGTCGCGGCCGCCGGGCCCGCGGCCGTGTCGGCGGCAAGCTGGTCCTGGGCGTTCTTGAGGGTGGTCCGGGCCTGGCTCAGCTGGAGATTGGCCGACGCCGTGGAGATCGGGGCTGTCTGCTGCGCCTGGGCCAGCGCTTGCTGGGCCTGGGCGATCGAGAGAGCGGCAGCGGCGCGATCGGCGGCCGTGAGGCCGCCCTTGTCGGCGGCGAGTTTCGCCTGTGCTGCAGTCAGGTTTGCCTTCGCGATCACAAGCTGGAGGGTGGCGCTGGACGTATCGGCAGTCGCAAGCGTTTCGCCCTTCGTGACCTGTTGACCCACCGTCGCGTTCACGACCTTGGCCACCCAGGTGACGGAGCTCGTTGAGGAGGTCGACGACGATGTGGATGTGGACGTGACGACCGCCGGGTCCGCGCCGAACGCGAGACCGTACGACTCGACGGCACTGATCGAGCCGGTCGCGACGGCCTGGGCTGTTACCGTCGTCTTCGTGGCGGCGGCCGTGAGGTAGTCGACCCTCGCCGAAGCGGTTCCGGGGCCATAGACCGCGAAGCCGACGGCGCCTGCGCCGACGGCCATCATCCCGATCACGGCGAATACGCTGCGTTTCATAAAGTGTGTCCTCTTCTGTCATCTCGTCGGGCGCCTCATCGTCCCGCTCGGATTGCGGGTCCCGCCGCCCCAGGCTGCTCCCAATCCCGTGCAGGAAAGTCAGACCGCTGTCCTTGGTTGCACGGCGCCTGCGTCGTGGCGCTGTTGACCGGCCGAGTGTTGACCGGCCTACCTTTCGAACCGGTTACGGCGTTGCAGGCCCCGCCGATAACGGACCATCCGCCGCCTCAAACGGCTTACTGCAACCGCTCGAACTATTCATGTTCTGGAACCAACTGGCCTACACTTCGCAGGTGGTCACCAGCGCAGAGGCCGCCCGGGAGATCGTCAGGCTGCTCCCTGCCGTGGCCGTGAACATGCGGCTGGCCGCGTTGTTCGACCTGCAGGCTGTGGATCTCACTCCGAACCAGATGCTTGGCCTGCAGCTAATTCGCTCGGCGCCTGATGGCCGGTTAAAGGCGGGCGAAATCGCCGACCTGCTCGGCATCTCCGCACCTGCCGCCACGGCCCTCGTGGACCGCCTGGCCGGGGCGGGCATCGTCGCCCGATATCACGGCGAAGATCGGCGCGTCGTCTGGATCGCGCTGACTGCCGAGGGAGAGCGGCTGATCGCCGACCTGACAGCCGGCCTGGAGAGGCGAGTCGAAGCGGCGATCTCCAGTGGCGACGACGCCGCCCCTCTGGATGCCCTGATCGCGGCGATGCGCGGTGTGGCGAGCCTGGCCGGCCGTCTGGCCGAGCCGATCGGCCCTGTCTCCCGCGAACGCTCCGGGGGAACAGGCAATCACGCACCGCCATGAACCCGAAGGGCAGGCCCTCGATCTAGCCATCAACGGGCAGGCCACGACCCACCTGGGCCCAGCTGGTCCCGAGAAGCGTCTTCGGGCCCCTGCTCCTCGCCCGCCGTTCACCGAAGGTGGAGCATGCAAGCAATGTTCGTCAGGATCGGGCGCTTCGTCGAAGCCAGGCCGAGGTCGATCCTCGCCGTTCTGGTGGTGCTCATCGTCCTGGCCGTGGCCGGTGCCAGCCAGACGCACATCGTCACCACGGAGGCCGCCTTCGTGGATGCGAACAGTGACGTCGGCCGGAACACCGCAGCCTACACGGCCGACTTCGGAGGCGACCCCCTCGTCGTGATGCTCGCCGGAACGCCTGGCGAGCTGACGAGTCCGGAGACCCTCGGCAGGATCGGGACCCTGACCGCGCAGCTCTCGGCCGACTCCCGGGTGCAGTCGGTCTTCAGCGCCCTCAACCTGCTCTCGGCCGCGACCTTGCCCCAGGGCGTCTCGATCGAGCAGCCCGGCGTGGCGACGAGCATCGTCTTTGCCGCCGACGGCCGCGCCAACGCGGCGTTCGCCAGCCTCTTCCCCGACGGCCACGAGATCGTCCAGGTGGCGCTCAAGCCGGGGCTGTCCGTCGACCAGCAGGGAGCGGTCTCCGACCTCGTGCAGGCGGCGGTGAAATCGGCCGGCCTGCCCAATTCCACGGTGGTCGCGGGCTATCCCCGTCTCTACGGCGAGATCATCTCGAGCATCGTCCACGACATGGCGGTCACGGCCCTGGTGGCCGTTCTCCTCATGGTCGCCGTGCTGTACGTCGTCTTCCCCGTGCGCCGGCGGCTGATGGCCCTGCCGGTCGTCCTGATGGGGGTGCTGTTCACGTTCGGGATCACCGGTGCGGCGGGCGTGTCGCTGACGCTGGTCACGATGGCGGGCCTGCCCATCCTGCTGGGCCTTGGCATGGACTTCGCCATCCAGTTCCACAACCGCTACGAGGAGGAGCTGGCGCGGGGCGACACGCCCGCAAACGGCGTGGTCGACGCCCTGGCGAACATCGGGCCGGTGGTGGGTACCGCGGTCCTGGCGACCATCCTGGGCTTCGTGACCCTCTATCTCTCGGCGGTGCCGGCGGTCCGCGACTTCGGCGGGCTCCTGGCTCTCGGCGTGGCGGTCCTCTACCTGCTTGCCCTGTTCGCCCTCAACGCCCTCCTGTATCGCTTCGACAAGGTGCCGGGCCAGGCGCCGACGGGCGACGTGGCGGGTTCACCGGCGAACCGGAGGCAGGCCGCCGACACAGCCGGGCGGGCCGAGAGCGGCTCGTCGCGCCGCGACATCGGCCGGTACCTGGCCGCCGTCTCCGCCGGTGCGGTCAGGTTCGGTCCTGCCGTCCTGGTCGTGGGCACGTTGCTGGCCGCCGGCGGGCTGGCCGTGGATCACCTGATCCCGGTGCAGACCGAGATCGAGAACCTGATCCCGGCCAACACTCCCGGCGTGGTGGCGATGAACGAGGTGCGCGACGCGACCGGCAGCAGCTCGTACATCCAGTTCTTCGTGCGCGCTGACGACGTGACCGCACCCGCCGTCCTCGACTGGATGGCTGGGTTCGCAGCCACCGAGATGCAGAAGCATCCCCAGATCACGGGGGTGACGAGCCTGCCGGAGCTCCTCGTGATCACGCCGGGATCGCCCGCGCCCAGTGCCCAGGCCGTGGCCGCTGCCCTGACCCGGGTTCCCGCCGCCATTCGGCAGGGAGTCGTCACGGACAACCACGCGTCGGCATCCATGACGTTCGACATCACGCAGATGTCCACCGCCGACATCGCCGCCCTGATCGACGGGATGCAGGCGGACGTCACCCCCCCGGCCGGCGTCTCGGCGGTCCCGGCGGGTTCGACCTACATGGCGGCCTCGATCCTCACGTCACTCACCAAGGGGCGCTTCGAGATCGCGCTCGCAGGGTTCGCGGCGGTGTTCCTGGGCCTGCTGGTCGTCCTGCGGAGCTGGCGCCGGGCGGTCGCGTCGGTGGTGCCGATCGTCCTCGTGACCGGCTGGTCGTCGGGGGCGATGTGGCTCTTCGGCATCGAGCTGAACCCGCTCACGGCCGTGATGAGCGCCCTGATCGTGGGCATCGGGACCGAGTTCTCCGTGCTGCTGATCGGGCGCTACTGGGAGGAGCTGTGCCGCGGCGCCGATCCCCGGGCTGCCATGGAACTCGCCGTATTGCGGATCGAGCGGGCGATCGCGGCATCGGGCCTCACCGTGGTCGCCGGCTTCGGGGCGCTCGTGGTGTCGTCCTTCCCCGCCATCAGCGAGTTCGGTGAGGTGACCGTGATCGACGTCCTGCTGGCCCTGGTGGCGACCGTGGTGGTCGTGCCGCCGCTGGCGAGGTACCTCATCCACTCGGGGGCGCCGCTGGCAACCGGAGGAGCGCAGGGCTGACGGCTCACCGGCGGTGGCGCCACACACTCCGCATCGTTGGGCACGCTCCCCGGGCGATCAGTCCCCTGTGGAACCACCCAGAGCGATGCCGCCGGCGTGCAGCTCGAGATGCCAGATGAGATGGTCGACGAACCCGGCCTGGAGGCTCGCCATAGGATCGTCATCGCCGATCGGCATCTGGTCGCGTGACTCGGGTCCTTTGGCGTGGGCTCGCGCGGCCCCTAAGGCATGGGCGGGCGTTGTTGTCCGGTCGCGCCAGAACAACAAGGATGCGGTGACTCACGATCTCGGTGCGCGCCTTTGCAGATCGACCCGCTGATCCGCGGCTCGGCGACGACATCGAGGCGGAGGAGGTCGCGGACCCCGAGGACCTGGACGACGAGGGCCAGCCCTACGAGTACGTCGTCTACAGCCCGGTCGTCCTGTACTCGTCCGACATCGGACTGTCCACTCCCTCGGACCCCATGAGCCGCCTGTACTGGGCAACCTCACGTGAGCACGCCCTCGCGAAGCATGCCGCCGACACGGACAACCTCATCTTCGAGCTCACCCACGCCCATTCGGAAGGCAACCTCCCGGACGTGCCGCACCCGGTGCGGACCCGGCCCCGCGTGGTCCACTGAATGAGACGATGGCGTTGGCTTGCCCCGGCTCCGCACCGGGCGCTCCGCTCTCCTCGGAGGAAAGAGAGGGCACCGGGCGTCCGGGGGCCGACTGCTTGTCGTACACTCCGCGGCGCCCGTGGTGTGAAGTCTGGCGTCGCGAGCAGTCTCAGCACACGACCGGCAGAGGAGCGCCCATGCCTGATCGGTCCGAGCTCGTCGGTGTTTGGCACCTCCGAAGTTGGGATTCCGCCTTCGACGATGGGTCCGTTGGCAACATCATGGGCGTGGCGGCCGTTGGCGTCCTGGTCTACACCGCCGATGGCACTGTCATCGTGACGATCTCGGCGGCGGACCGTCCGCCCATCGACGGCAACGACCCGTTTGGGGGCCCGGACGACCAGCGGCTGGCAGCACTGGGGACGTTCCTTGCCTACTCGGGCTCGTACCACCTCGACGGTTCCGACGTGATCCACGATGTCGCGATCAGCCTGTATCCGAATTGGGTAGGAGGATCGCAGCGCCGCCATGCCGCCCTGTCGGAGGACGGCCAGACCCTCACGCTCAGCACGGACCCGATCGTCGCCGGCGGCCGGCGGAGCGTCCAGCGCCTCATCTGGGGGCGCGTCCCCGGCTGACCCGGGGCGACCAGGGCTCCGAGACTCTGCGCGCCGCCGACTGCGGGGCGCCGGCTCATCGTCGCGTCGGCGCCGTATCCGAGCGCCGACTAGCAACGGTTGCAACACAAGAGAAAGAGCAAGCAGCGGCCGCAGCCCCTCCGAACTGCCCTGTATCCCGTCCATACCCAAAGAGAAAGAGCCGGGAGACGCTGCGACCGGAGTCAGCGGCACCGCCGGCCATGCCCGGCCCCGAAGTATCCACGGCGCGCCGGTGATCGCGGCGGCCTCCTCAGGGCGTGATCTCGTCGTAGCCGAGGTCGCCGGAATTCACGGCCTTGGCGATCGACGCGCCGGTGTCGATCCACTCCATCCCCGTCCAGCGCTCCGTGACTCCCGTCCGCCGGTCATACCGGATCAACGTGAACGGGACGAACGTGAAGTCGTGGTATCCCGTCCAGTACGTCCAGGAGCGGTCAGTCTCAGCCGCCAATCCGCACCTCCTTCGTGTCGCTCAACGGCCAGCCACAATTGCAACTGCTCCCACGCGCGAGGCGCCTCAGCCGTCGGCGCGAGCAAGCGTCAGCGCGCCAAGGCCTCCCCGGCGGAGGCCTAGAAGAAGGCCGCCGCGGCCGGCGTCCAGCGCGGGCGGCCCGACTGCGACATCACGGCGCTCGCCAAGACGACCGCGTTCGCCAAGTTCATCGACGTGCTCGAGCGCGTCGTCGACCAGACCGTGCCAACGCGGGCCTCCTCTACCAGCGGCGTGAGCGAGGTGGACGATCCCGGCGTCGGCCCAACGTCTGCCTGATCGCTCCCTACGCACCGCGTCATGCGCTCCGCAGCCACTCGCACGGCTCAGGCGGCTCCGCGAGGCGCATAGTCAGAAGGTCGGTGGTCGCGGGGCAAAACCTCTCGCCCCGACCAGATGTCCGCGTGCCGGGCGCCGGCGCCTGGTCTCCGCGCGGCCCAGAGGGCGTCGATGGACTCCCCACTCCCTCGACCACGTATGTTGTTCGTGCGCGCCCGAATCCGTCCGGGCGCGCCAGACCAACCAAGACGTCGGGTCGCCGTCAGGGTCGGCGTTCGGGTGGGTCGCTCTGGCCACATCCGAAACGGGGCCGACCGACCCAGGCATTTCGAGGTGTGTGGATTGGTGATCCGGCTGGGCTGAGCCTAGTGCTGTGTCGGGGACGCGAGCAGACCGCGGACTCGCCCCCGCGGCCGCTGGCGATGAGGGGTTCTGGCTCGATTACAGGCATGCGACGGCAACAGGCGGGCAGCATCCCCCTGACCCGGCAGTCACCTTACGGACCCCAGCCTCCTAGCAGATTCTGGGCGGTGACGGCGTGCACACGCGTCCCGCGCTCAATAGCGACGAGTCAGCCGATGGACGGACGCGGGCAGCCACCGGCGCCGCAGGCCGCCCCCGTCAGTTCAGGTCAGGCCGGGTTCGTGGCGACCCTGCCGTGGCTGGCGGTCGGAGCGTACGTGGAGGTGCCGGCGAACTTGATCCAGTAGGCCGTCCAGCCGTTGACCCGCGCGTAGTAGTGGACCGTTCCATCCGCCGCGACCAGTCGTAGCGTCAGGACGTGCCAGCCGCTTGTCTTCGACTCGACCCAGATCTGCACGACGGAGCCCGCCAGGTTCGGGCTGGTCAGCGCGAGGACCGTGACGTAGCCGTTGCTCGGCACGACAACGCTCTTCGTACCGAATCCCGAGGTGCCGCGGTTCACGCCCGGGGCGATCGCGTCGCTGAGCGTCACCGGCGTCAGCGGGACCGAGACCAGGAAAGCACCACTCGTGGCAGGGGTCCGGACGGGGTTGCTTGTCGCAGAGAGCGTGTAGGAACTCGATGAAGCCAGGTTGATGGAACAGCCGGAGAAGGCCGCGTAGCCATTCACGACGCGCAGGCCCGTGCCGCCAGCGCAGGAGAGCGTGCCACCGGCCGGGTTCGTGGCGATGGCGAGGTAGACGATCGTCGTGTTATCGCGAGTGACGACCTGGTTTGACGCGTTCTCGACCGCCACCACCGGTTGCTGCGACCAGACGCCCCCGGCCGTTCCACCGCCCGGCTGGGTCGTGAACACGAGCCGGTTGCTGGCGGTGATGCTGAACGTTGCGCTCGTGGCACTCGTGAGGCCACTGCTCGTGGCGACGAGCGTGTAGCCGACGCCGACGTTGTTGATGGATAGGGTGCTGAATGTGGCAACTCCGGCGGAGGCGGCCACGGTGGCGGTGCCGCTCAGGGTGCCGGCACCCGGGTTCGCGAGGATCGCGACCGTCACGCTGGCCGAGCTCGACGTCACCACGCTTCCGTTGGCGTCTTCGACCTTGACGGTCACGGCCGGGCTGATCGTGGCTCCCGCCACCGTGTTCGAAGGCTGGACCCGGAAGACGAGTTTGGTGGCAGGCCACTCGACGGTAAACGGTGCGCTTGTGGCGGATCTCAGATTGCCGTCCGTGGCGACGAGCGTGTAGCCGACGCCGGGGTGGTTGATGGAGAGCGTACCGAAGGTGGCCACCCCGCCGGAGGCGGCCATCGTGGCGGTGCCGCTCAGGGTGCCCGCGCCCGGGTTCGTCCAAATGGCCAGCGTGACCGAGCTCGAGTCGCCGGTGACCACGCTCCCGTTGGCGTCCTCAACCTTGACGATCACGGCCGGGCTGATGGTGGCGCCCGCCACCGTGTTCGACGGCTGGATCCCGAAGACGAGCTTGGCAGCCGGTTGGGCTGCGGCCGCGGATGCCGGGAGCAAAGCGACCATGAGTAATGTCCCGCCAATCAAGCCGGCGACGCGGCGCCGTGAACTGCCGATCATGAACAGATCTCCTTTGACGCGCCCGGGCGGAACCGCGCGGGCGAAATCCGAGCGACGGACCGGCGACCCCGAGAAGCGGGGCACTCAGGCGATCATGGTCCCAGTATGGAGTCGCGACCTCGCGCCGTTGCGATCTGCTCAGGAGGGCGTCGGCCTAGAAGTCCCTATGACGCTCCCGAACGCCCTCTGGGGCGACGTCATTGCGCAGGCCGACGTGTGGAAGGCGCACGACCCCCTTGACAACGTCGCCGCCCTCAAGGGTGTCGCGCTCTACGTGGCCCACGGCAACGGACAGCCGGGACCCCTCGATACGAGCGGGGCGTCGGCGACGTTTGACGACAACGCGGCCGACAACAATGCCTTCGTCCACGCGCTCGCGGCGCTGCATATCCCGGTGACCGTCTACGCCTACGGGAACGGCACCCACAGCTGGCCCTACTGGCAGCGCGACCTCCATCGCTGGCTGCCGCTCGCCCTCAAGGCGCTCGGGGAGTAGCCGTAATCGCGTCCGCCTGAACCAACGACTTCGCCAGGCGTCCATGGCGGGAGCCGAGGCGGACTCACAGCTCGGGCGTGGGCTGACGGCGGACGAACTGGAGCGGGCGCTGCGGCGTTATCCGGGGAAGCTGCCGACACTGCCGGAGGAGTAGCCGTCTCGCAGGTCCGTCCTTGGTGACGAGCGGCACTCGTCTGTCCCTGCTGACGGGGCCCGCCGCGGCGGGGCCGCCGGGAGCAGGGAGGCGGACCACGCCCTGAGGGTGGATCTGCGTGGCCCGCCCGGGTATCGGTCAGTTGACCGAGGGTCAAGCCGGGGAATCGCCTGGCCGGTCCCGTCCGCAGCCTCTAGTCGAAGCTGCCCGCCTCGGTCAGCTGCAACCTGCTACGGGCCGCGCTCCAGCCGGCAAGCTCCTTGAGCGCCGACTCCGACGAGGAGCCAGGCTCCGCCGAGTAGGTGACGATCTCGAGCCCCGGATCGGCGGGAAGCGCGAGGACCTCGTAGGCGAGCACCAGGTCGCCGACGAGCGGGTGGTGCACGCACTTCGTGCCGGTCCGGTGGAAGCGGACGTCGTGCCGCGCCCATTCGACGCGGAACTCCTCGCTCCGCGTCGAGAGTAGCCCGACGAGATCGGACAGCATTCGATCGTACGGGTTGCGCCCGACCTCACCCCGGAGGGCCGCGACGAGGTCGTGGACCGTCGTGTCCCAGTCCGCGTAGAACGCCCGCGCCCGGGGGTCGAGGAATGCGAACCGCGCCGAGTTGGGGGGACGCACTGGATCGCGGTAGTGCTCGGAGTACAGCGCCTGCGCGAGGGGGTTGGCGTACAGGATGTCGAGCCGGCCGTTGCGCACGAACGCCGGGATGGCGCCCATCGCGTCGACGAGGCGCTGCACGCTCGGCCGGACACGCACCGGCGCCGGCGATCGGCCCGGCGGGCGCTCGCTGTTGGCGGTGCGGACGAGGTCGAGCAGGTGGGCGTGCTCCGCCTCGTCGAGCTGGAGCGCACCGCTGATCGCCTCGAGCACGGCTTCCGATACGCCTCGCCCGTTCCCGCGCTCGAGGCGCGTGTAGTACTCGACGCTGATCCCGGCCAGCAGCGCGACTTCCTCGCGCCGGAGCCCCGCCACGCGTCGCTGCCGGCCGTAGGTGGGCAGGCCGGCGCCGTGCGGGGTGAGCCGCGCTCGCCGGGTCGTGAGGAACTCGCGGATGTCATCGGCGTTGGTCATGGCCCCACCACCCTACGACGGGCGCGCAACGTGAGGGAGACACTGCCAGTACCCCTATCACGCGTGCCTTCCTCGATGATCCGAGCGGTGGTTCGATAGCCGCGACACAAGCGACACCAGCAGCCACCTTGAGGTGCGACATGCGAGCAGCCATCTTCAACGGACCCCGCGACATCGTCGTCGGCGACCGGCCCGACCCCGCCATCACAACCCCGACCGACGCGGTGGTCCGCGTCACGCTCGGCTGCGTGTGCGGCTCCGACCTCTGGTACTACCGCGGCGACTCGCCCCATTCGCTCGGACCAATCGGGCACGAGTTCATGGGCATCGTCGAGGCGGTCGGGTCAGCCATCACCACCCTTGCCGCGGGCGACCTCGTCGTGGCCCCGTTCACGTACAGCGACGGTACCTGCGTCATCTGTCGCGACGGTGTGACCTCGCAGTGCCTCGCGGGAGGTTCCTTTGGCAACCGCGACATGGACGGCGGCCAGGGCGAAGCCGTCCGGGTGCCCTTCGCCGACGCGACGCTGGTGAAGGTCCCCGGTTCGGGCCATTCCGACGCGGTGCTGCGCTCGGTGTTGGCGCTTTCGGATGTGATGTGCACCGGCCATCACGCGGCGGTCAGCGCCGGCGTCCGTCCCGGCAGCGTGGCGGCGGTGGTGGGCGACGGCGCGGTGGGCCTGTGCGGCGGTGCTCGCCGCCCATCGGTTGGGGGCCGAGCGGATCATCGCCCTGTCTCGCAACCCGGCCCGCCAGGCGCTCGCCCGCGCGTTCGGCGCGACCGACATCGTCGCCGAGCGGGGCGACGCGGCAACGGAGGCGGTCCTCGCCCTTACCGGCGGCCTGGGCATCGACGCCACGCTCGAGTGCGTCGGCACCGGCGCGTCGATGGCGACCGCCTTCGCCATCGCGCGCCGCGGCTCCATGGTGGGTGAGGTCGGCGCACCCCACGGGGTTGAGATCCCTGACCGACGCGGTCGTCTACCGCAACATCGGCGTCCGCGGCGGCGTGGCACCCGCCCGGACCTACATCCCGGAGCTCCTCGACGACGTGCTCTCCGGGCGCATCAACCCCGGACGCGTCTTCGACTTCGAGACCGACCTGGAGCACATCGTCGACGCCTATGCGGCGATGGACGAGCGCCGCGCGATCAAGAGCGCTCGTGCGCGTCGCGGCAGGCTAGGAAGGACCGCCGCGATGCCGCCCAACGACCGGCACGAGCCAGCCACGAGCGAGCTGTTCCCGGGCCACGTCTCGACCCTGGCGGTGACGGACCCCGAGCTGATCGAGGTGTTCGACAACTTCGCCTTCGACGAGGTGCTGCGCCAGACGTCGAGCTCGACACCCGGACTCGGCTGATGGTCCAGCTCGCGGCGATGATCGCCTCGTAGGCCCTGGGCGAGTACCGCGTGATGCTCGGCGCGGCGCTCACCGTCGGCGTGACACCCGTGGAGGCGAAGGAGATCGTCTACCAGGCCGTGCCCTACGTCGGGCATGGCCAAGGTGTTCGACTTCCTGCACGCAACGAACGAGGTGCTCGCCGAGCGCGGCGTCGAGTTGCCCCTGCCGGGACAGGCGACGACGACCCCCGACATACGCGGCTCGAAGCCGGTCGGGCCGTCCAGGAGCAGATCGTCGGGCGCCGACGTCGTCGCAGGCAGATGTACGCCACGGCCCCAGCGGACGAGCAGCACATCCAGCGCCTCCTGTCGGCCAACTGCTTCGGCGACTACGTGACCCGCGACTGGGCTCGACCTGCGCACGCGCGAGCTGCTCACGTTCAGCCATGCTCGTCGCGCTCGGCGGCGTGCGAGCCGCAGGTCCGGGGCCACGTCGCCGCGAACCTCAACGTCGGCAACGACCGCGCCCGGCTGATCGACGTCCTGACCCAGCTCCTCCCCTTCATCGGCTACCCGCGGACGCTGAACGGGCTCCGGGTGGTCGACGAGGCGGCACCGCCGGCACCTGGCAAGGAGATCCCGGCATGACACAGCGCACCTGGCTCATCACCGGCGTCAGCTCGGGCTTCGGCCGCGAGCTCACGCCAGCAGCTCCTCGACGCGCGGCGACCAGCGTCGTCGGGACCGTCCGGCGCCCCGACGCGGTCGCGGACCTCGTCGAGGCGCACCCCGAGACCTTCCGCGTCGAGATGCTGGACGTCACCGACACGGCGGCCGTCCGCGGGGTCGTCGACCGCGCGTTCGCCGACCTCGGCCGGATCGACGTCGTCATCAGCAACGCCGGCTACGGGCTGTTCGGCGCGGCCGAGGAGCTGACCGACGCAGCAGGTCGAGCACATCCTCGACACGAACCTGCTCGGCTCGATCACGCTGATCCGCGCGGCGCTGCCGCACCTGCGCGCGCAGGGCGGCGGCCGGATCATCCAGCTCTCGACCTACGGCGGGCAGGTGGCCTTCGCGGGCAACTCGCTGTACCACGCGGCCAAGTGGGGCATCGAGGGCTTCTGCGAGTCCGTCGCCCAGGAGGTCGCGCCCGTTCGGGATCGGCATGACGATCGTCGAGCCCGGCGGCGCCCGCACCGAGTTCCGCTACGGCAGCGCTCAGGTCGCGACCCGATGCCCGAGTACGAGGGGAACCCAGCGCACGCGTTCATGCGCATGCTCGACCCGGCGAACGGCCTCGCCCCCGGCGACCCGGCGCGGATGGCCGCGCGCATCATCGAGAGCGTCGACGTGGAGCCGGCGCCGCTTCGGATGGTGCTGGGATCGCAGGCGCTCCAGAGCACGATCGACACGCTGCGGAAGCGGATCGCGGGCTTCGAGGCGCAGCGCGACCTCGCGGCCTCGACCGACTACCCGGCAGGGGAGTGACGTGATGCAGATGCGAACGCTCGGCCAGGGGCTGCGCGTCTCGGCGATCGGTCTCGGCTGCATGGGGATGACGAACCCGACAGGCCCGTCGACGGACCGGGCGGCCATGATCCGCCTCATCCGCGGGCGCGGCCGAGCGCGGCGTCACCCTCTTCGACACCGCCGAGATCTACGGCCCGTTCATCAACGAGGAGTTGGTCGGCGAGGCGCTCCAGCCGATCCGGAACGAGGTGGTCATCGCCACCAAGTTCGGGTTCGCGATGGACTCCGCGAGCAGCGAGCCGTTCGGCGGCCTCGACAGCCGCCCAGAACACATCCGCGAGGCCGTCGAGGGATCGTTGCGCCGGCTGCGCACCGACCGCATCGACCTCGTGTATCAGCACCGGGTCGACCCCGCGGTGCCGATCGAGGATGTGGCCGGCGCCGTTCGCGACCTGATCGCTGCCGGCAAGGTCCGCCACTTCGGCCTGTCCGAGGCGGCCCCGGCCACGGTGCGCCGCGCCCACGCGGTCCAGCCGCTCACGGCGACCCAGCACGAGTACTCGCTCTGGTGGCGCCGGCCCGAGGCGGAGCTCCTGGGCACCCTCGAGGAGCTCGGGATCGGGCTCGTGCCGTACAGCCCGCTCGGGAAGGGCTTCCTCACTGGGCGCGATCGAGCGCGACACGACCTTCGCCGAGGGCGACTTCCGGGCGGCGCTGCCACGGTTCGCCGCCGAGGCGCGCGCGGCGAACCTCGCCCTCGTCGACGTCCTCGCCGGGGTCGGCCGCAGGCTCGGCGCGACGCCGGGCCAGGTGGCGCTCGCCTGGCTGCTTGTGCAGCGGCCGTGGATCGTGCCGATCCCGGGCACCCGCCAGCTCGACCGACTCGACGAGAACCTCGGCGCGGCGGTCCCTCGCGCTGGTGCCGGCGGACCTCGCCGAGATCAACGCCGCGGCCGCGCGGATCGAGATCCGGGGCGACCGCTACCCCGAGCCGCTCGAGCGGCTCACGTATCGCTGAAGCGGAGGAACCGTCATGCAGAAGATGCACAAGGCGCCCACGGTCAAGGCGCCGGCCGAGACGTTCATCGGGGACGCCTGGTTCGACGTCATCGCCCGTGGCGAGCCGCCCTCGCGCGTCCGCGTCAACGTCGTGCGGTTCGCGCCGGGTGCCCGCAACGCCTGGCACGCGCACGCGGTCGGCCAGACGGTCCACGTGACCGAAGGCGTCGGGCGCATCCAGGCGCGCGGGGGCGCGGTCGTCGAGATCCGGGCCGGCGACACGGTCCACACGCCGTCCGGCGAATGGCACTGGCACGGCGCGGCACCGGATCACTTCATGACCCACCTCGCCATCTGGGAGGCGCCGGGCAAGGGCCCCGAGAGCGAGTGGGGCGAGCAGGTCACCGACGCCGAGTACGCGGTGCAGCCGGGGGAGCCGACCCGATGACCGCCTGGACAGCCGACGAGGTCGCCCGGATCGGCCGGTCCGACGAGATCGAGGTCAGTTCGCGGCGGCCCGACGGGAGTCTCCGGCCCTACGTCACGATCTGGGTCGTCCGTTCCGGCGACGACCTGTACGTGCGCTCGGCGTACGGTCCGGACAACGGGTGGTTCCGGCGGGCCAAGGCATCCGGCGAGGGCCGGATCCGCGCGAGCGGCGTCGAGCGCGACGTCGGGTTCGAGGAGCCCGGGCGGTCGGTCGACGCGGACCTGCACGCGGCGTACCACGCCAAGTACGACCGATATGGAGCGCGCATGGTCGGGACGGTGGTCACGGCTGAGGCTGCACGGGCGACGCTCAGGCTCGTACCCCGGTAGGCGGACCCCCTCGCCGAGCCCCGACCGGCCGTGGCGCAATGGGTTATCTATCGTAGGGACGTCGTGGTGTCGACCGTCCTACCGTTCGGGACAGTAAACCTGACGAAGCCGCTCGAGTGCGGCCACGACGGCGGCCGTCGGTGTGGCGAGGTTCATGCGCTCAAAGCCCGCGCCTTCCTCGCCGAACACCTTTCCTTCGTCGAAGAAGACCATCGCCCGGTCAGTGTTGATGCGCTCTAGCTCGTCGGCGGTCTTGCCGAGCGGCCGGAAGTCGATCCACTGCAGGTAGGTACCCTCGAGATCGAACACGTGCAGGTCAGGGAAGAACTTCGCGAAGTAGTCCTTAACTAACCCATGGTTGCGCGCGATCAGGCCGATGAGCTCCTGCAGCCACGGCTCGCCCTTCGTGTAGGCCAGCCGACACGCTTCATACCCCAGGCAGTTGGGCATGAAGAATCCGCTGGCCGTAAGCTCGGCGGTGAACTTCGCTCGCAGTTCCTCGTTAGGAATGATGATGTTGCTGGTTGCCATGCCCGCCAAGTTGAATGTCTTGCTGGGAGCGGTACAGATGATGCTCCGTTGGGCGATCTCGTCGCCTACGGTCGCGAACACGGTGTGGTGATAGCCAGGCATGACCAAGTCGAAGTGGATCTCGTCGCTGATGAGCACCAGGTCGTTGTCGCAGACGATGCGGGCGATCCTCTCGAGTTCGTCACGCGTCCAAACGCGGCCCGTGGGGTTGTGTGGGCTGCAGAACGGCAACACCCGATTCTTGGGGTCCTTGGCAAGGTCGGCCAGGTTATCGAAGTCGATGCCGTAGTGACCGTCTGCCTCCACCAACGGGTTGCGCGCCATCGCCCGATGGGCATGTTCGATCGCCATGTAGAACGGGTAGTACGCGGGCGTCTGGATGATGACTCCCTCGCCAGGTTCGGTGAAGGCGCGGACGGCCGCGAAGAATGCGGGGACGACGCCCGCTGACTGCGTGATCCACTCGGGCGCGACGCTCCAGGCATGCCGGCGCTTCATCCAGTCGACGATCGACTGGATGTATTCCGGCGTGGCCATCGTGTAACCCAGCACGGCCGTATTGAGGAAGTCTTTGAGCCCATCGATGATCTCGGGGGCATTCGATATGTCCAGGTCGGCCACCGAAAAGGGCGGAATCCCTGCCGGCACGTTGGGGTTGGCCTGCTTCATCGCGATCCACTTGGCCGATCCCATGGCCGAACGAATCCACAACCGTCGTAAAGTCGTAAGCAGGCATGCGTTTGTCCCTTCTCGAGGAGCAGCTCCGACTGCGTGAACCACGCCGGTCTCGTCACCGCCCATCGGGCGCGTGGACGGCGCGGGCAGACGCGGAGTCGCAACAGGCCTGCGACGGGAGCCGGTGCGGATCGCAACAGCGTGCCGTCATGTCCCGAATGCTGCTGGCCCCGGGGCCCAATTCCTATGCGGCCGTGTGGGCCATGTTCGGACCCACGCGCAGGGGCCGAAGTCTGCGTCACCTGACCGGCCGTTGCGCCGAGGTCAGCGCACACGGGCGAGCCAGCCGACCAACGGGCTGACAAGACCGGCTCCGCCCAGGACCGTGGGGCGGAGCCGGTTCCCGCTGCGCGGTTCCGGCAGGGGACCCCTGCCCACCACATCGTCGAGGCCGCCGTCAACTGGGACGCGGACCTGATCGTGCTCGGCAGCCGGGAAGGACGGGCCGCCTGAGCGTGGGCAGCGTGGCCCACAACGTCCTCATGCACGCTCCGTGCTCGTCGTGCGCGCCGTATCCCAGCCGGCAGAAGCCTCGGCTGCCTGGTAGGTGCCAGATGGAGCCTCGGATCGGCGGTTCGGCTTGTCCCCGGCGGGCGATGAAGCCCCCTACGTCGAGTGTCGACCCCTGTTGCTCAAGACACCCCGGCTGAGCAGGATCGCGTTCGGGAACATCGCGGCGTTGACGCCGACGTTGACGGGCACTTGCATGACCTTCGCGATCCTGCGCGCTGCGGCGAGGACCGTCCCGACCTTGTCCTTCTCCGGATCAAAGAGGAACGGGATCACCTGTGACGCCGCACCCGCAGCAGCCTGCGTGATGGCCTTCTCGAGCTCCTGATCGCGGGGCGACACGACCCTAGCGCGCACTGGCTTCTTGAGCTCTTCGATGTCGAATGGCTTGCCGATCGTGTACGGCTTGTTGGGCATATTCTGGGCAGCTCCTTCCTTCTCGGTGCGGTTCACCATTGCCTTGCTCCCATGTTGCCATGTCCGCGGGGTCGTGGCTGGGCAGATGCGACATCGTGACCCGGTTCGACAGTATCCCTTGCGTCTAGAACATGCTAGCTCTGGGTGGTCCTGGCGTCTCCCACCGCCATTGGCTTATCCGTCCGCTTCATGTTGGCTGCAGTTTTCACAGCGCTCGTAGGCTACGTGTGGCTCGCCGTCGCCGGAGCGGCATGCCGCCCCATGCCAGCGTCAGCGTTCGATCTCCTCTGGCGTGCCATACGACACGAGGCGCTCGCAGCGGCGGGGCCGAGTATCCGGTTGGACGTTTGATCAGTTGTCGCATCGACGACCACAGGTCCTTGGCTTACGACGATGCACCATGGTCCGGAGGCGACCAACGCGGGGCCGAAGCTCCTGCGCCCGCGTTCCGCCCTCGCGCGCCCCATGCGCGGTGGCACGCTCAGCGGCGGCCCTCGAAGGCCCGTACCCGGTCGGGCGTAATGACGAACACTTCCCGTGGATCGGGCGCGGGTAGCAGGCCGCCCACGTAGCGCTGCGACATCCGGTTGATGAAGGCGAGTTCCTCGTCGGGGCGGATCGCGGTGACGCGTCCGCTGATCGAGAGCCGCCGCCATGGGTCCGCGGGGTCGACCACCGAGACGGCGACCTGTGGCCGGACCCGCAGGGCCCGGCTCTTGTAGGAGGCTGTGGGCGAGCTCGTCAGCACGTGCTCGCCGTCATAGTCGACCCACATGACGTGGGTCACCAGGGAGCCGTCTGCCGCCACAAGCGAGACGTGCGCGGGCACGTTCGTCTGCAGCAGGTAGGCAAGCTCGTCAGGGATCGACTCCAAGATCGAACCTCCTTTGTCAGGGGCGGCCAGCCTCTGTCGTTGGGAGCCACGGTACCGCCCGGCGCGCCGGAGTGCCCGCTACTGACGACCGTGCGGCCACAATGCGTTCATGGCGTGGGGGCTTCCGGCGCTGTGGGTATCCCTGTTGCGCCTCTCGGCTCGTGGCGGTCCGCTCCCGCTTCGTCGGGCGGATCGCGCCTAATGCACTGGCCGGCAGCGCCAAGAGGGCCGCAGAGCCGGGGTTCACGTCCACCGCCCTGTCACCTATTGCTGGAGGAATCGCCTTGGCCACGGCGGAGCCGGATCTCGCGCCTACGGCACCGCGCGAACCTCCCCGACTGCATCGCCGGGACGGTGCCCGTCGACGCCGCCAAGAGCGTTCACAGCCCGACATGCGACGCTCGCGGGCACCGGATCGCGCAGTTGGCGCCGGAGGAGGTCGGGTTCCTGACACCGGACGGCAGGCACGAGCGGCTCGAGGCGCTCCGGCGCTCCGCCTGACGTGCCGGCCGTACCTCCGCGGCCGGCCGAACGCAGGCCGACAACATCTGCTGAGTACTTCGCCCGAGGTCGGTTAGGCTAGGTCGCTGAGCCGGAGCGAGGCTCATCATCAGCTAGGGGGTTCGGCCGATGAGCTATCTCGACGACCTTCGGCGCGAGGGCTACCTCGTGGCCGCCCATCCCGGCGCGCCCTTCCTCACGATCGAGGACGACGGATCGGTCGTTCTGGGAGTTCGAGACGCCACGGCTCGCGGTCCAGCTCACCGCGGAGGCAGCGGACGGCCTCGCGGCCACGCTGAACGACATACGACACCGGGAAGCCGCCTCATTCGTGGACGACCTCGGCCTCTAGTCGGGTCACGCCCGCTCGGGGTCGGCATGGTCATCCGGTCATGCAGCGATTGGGCACTGAGCTCCTACGCCGCGGCGATGCGGCCGGACGGCCGTTGCCAGGGGGAGCCCGACGCGGTGGACGTGGCACCTCCGATGGGCCCCGGACGGGCGCGGACGCGCGCCGTCCCAGTGGTGGCCGGCCGACAGGGGCCACGGCTGGACTCGCGACGCCCCCGGCTCGGCTCCGGGCGGCCCTCGAGGGGTCGGGGGCCGCTCCACGGTCCGGGGGCCGTTCGGTGCCCCGGCGGTACTCTGGCACCGGCCCCCGGCTCCGCATCGGACGGCCCCTTCGCGGGATGGGAGGCGCACCGGGCTTCCCGGGGGCCGACACCGACGTGTTTCCGAATCTTGACCGGATGGCGTCTGACTGTTGACGGGCGGTGCGTCTGCGCACCGCTAGACTTGGAAGTGCTCGTCGCCCGTCTACGAACGTCGTGGATGCGGTGGGTGGACCCCAAAGGGGGGTAGACGAGATGCGTCCCAGTTCATCGTTCCCCGATAGCGCCCGCTCGCAGCGGCCGATCGCCACAAAACCCGTGGCGGATCGCCCAGCGATGACGGACACCAAGCGGACACCTCAGCCCGACCGTGACGAACAGCCGAGAGCGACCGCCGAGCGCGCGTGGCTGGAACGGGACTCGATGGCTGCCCCCGCTGACTACCGTTCCGATTGGGCTTGAGGCGGATCGGCCTGCCCCAATCGGGCGCCACCGTCGTCTGCGATACGAGACTGCGCGCATCCGCGCTGAAAGCGGGTGAGCGGGCCCCGACCCCGATGATCGGGCACCTCCTCCGCGCCTAGCCTCTCCCGCGCCCCGGCGCGCTCCCTCCCGCCGGGGCGCTCCTGTGTCCGTCTACACTCGCTCTCGGCCCCGGCCCGGCGGAGCACCGAAACCGGGGCCGCGCCGTGCCTCGCTGGTACCCTGACCCCGGCCTCCGGCAAAGACTTGATCCCTCTGCTCCGGGCGCGAGAAGTTCTACGTTCGTAGCGGGGACTCGTCTCAGGAGGTCCCGATGAGCGAACTCAAGGCGTACTGGGGCAAGCGTTTCGCGTCCTGACGCACTCTCGAGGTCAGTCGTCGGCCGGCAAACCGGCCACAGTGGCACCGTCCGATCGAGGCTCCGAACGCCAGCGGCGCGACTCGAATGCGACACGGCGGACCTCCCAGAGGTGGCGACGCGGACCTTGTCCTCGTCCACCCGGACCACGGGCTCGTCCTCGAGGCGAAGTCCTTGATCTCGTTAGGGGACGCTGGGCGCCGGTGGATCAGCGGCCGCGCGCTCGACTTCCTCGGTCGTGAGGGGCGCGTTCACTGGTCCCTACCGCCCCCAGAGCATCCGCCAGAAGCCGCCCCGGGCGAGCGCCCGGCCCACGATCTTGTTCTTCGCCCGGCGGGCGATCCGGTGCGGGTTGCCCGAGGCGATGACCGAGACGTCGTTGGCGAGACGGGCGGTCCTGTAAAGGCTCGAGACAAGGCCCCGGCGCCTCATTCGAGCGCCTCCGCCAGAAACGCTGCCGCATCCTCAGTCAGCGCCGCTCGTTCGGTCTCCTCGGCCTCGATCAGCTCGAGGAGCCGGCGTGCCTGGTGCGGACGCTCGAGGCCGATCGTGAGCCCCACGCTGATCCAGTAGTCGGCCGTCTCGAGGGCATGCGGTCGGGCCTTCTCGGGGGGCGATTCCAGAGCTCCGCCTGATGCCCGCCCGCACGGCTGGTGAGCGCAGCTTTCGGCGCGCGTTGCCGTCCTCGCAGCGAAGTTTGAACGCTGCGCGATGCCGCAGCCTCAATACTGGTGGAGCGGTCACATTGATCGCCCCGTCGGAGGAGCCGGCGTTGGATCGCGACCTCGTCAGGCAGGCGCAGCACGGAGACCAGGAGGCCTTCGGCGTCCTGGCCCGCACGAACGGCGACTGGCTGTTCGCGGTCGCGCAGCGAATCCTCCGGGACTTCGACCGAGCCGAGGACGCCGTGCAGCAGACGCTGGTGATCGCCTGGCGCGAGCTGCCGACGCTCCGCGATCCGGACCGGTGCGAAGCCTGGCTCCGCCGACTCCTCGTCCGGGTGTGCTGCGTTGAGATCCGTCGGACGCGACGGATCGACGCGACCATCCGGGTCCTTCCAGTGGGCGAACCGATCACCGCCGATGGCGAGATCTCGGTCGCCGACCGCGACCAGCTCGAGCGGGGTTTCCGACGCCTCCCGCCAGAGCAACGGGTGATCCTCGTGCTGCACCACTACCTCGGGCTGGCGCCCGCCGAGATCGCCGAGGCGCTCGGCATCCCGGCCGGCACGGCCCGCTCCCGACTCCACTACGCGCATGCGGCGATGCGAGCCGCCCTTGAGGCGGACGCCCGTCGCCAGGTTGCCGGAGGGCATCGGTCATGAGCGGCGACCGGGATATCGAACGGCTCCTCGATCGCTGGCTCGCGGACGGGCCGGACGAAGTGGCCGATCGCGTCCTCGACCGGGCCCTCGAGATCGTCGAACGATCCGATCAGCGGCGCGCAGTTCGCACGCCGTGGAGGTACATCACAATGGCCAAGCCCGCGCGGCTGGCAATCGCCGCCGCCGCCGTCATCGTCATCCTGGGCGCGGGGGTCCTTGTCGTCGCCTCGCGCAACAACGCGCCGGTCACCGGGGCGCCACCGCCGACGCCGACTCCCTCGCGCACGGCCCCCACGACCCCATCGGCATCGCCCGCCGGTGCGACCCGCATCTTCTGGGCCAACGGAGCCCCAAATACGCCTCAGGGCGCGTCGCTTGGCGTGGCCAACATCGACGGCACGGGGGTGAACGCCAACTTCATCACGGGCGCCAATGAGCCGGTCGGGCCGGTGGTCGTCGGCGACTACGTCTACTGGGGCAACTGGGCGACGGGGTACGGTCGACGATCGGGCGGGCCAACCTCGACGGCACGGGGGTCAACCAGAGCTTCATCACGGGAGTCCAGGGTCCCTGCGGGCTCGCCAGCGACGGCACCTACCTCTACTGGGGCGACGACGTCTCGCAGCACTCGATCGGGCGGGCGAAGCTCGACGGGAGCGGGGTGAACGAGAGGTTCATCACGGGAGCCAACGGGCCCTGTGGGGTAGCCCTCGATGCGACGCACATCTACTGGGCCAACAACCACAACGGCTCCGTCGGGACGATCGGGCGGGCCAACCTCGACGGCACGGGGGTCAACCAGAGCTTCATCACCGGCGCCAAGCGCCGCGTGGGGGGTGGCGGTCGTCGGTCCGTACATCTACTGGGCCAACAGCGAGGCTCCCACGTCCGACGTCGCGGTGGGCAACTCGATCGGCCGGGCCAACCTCGACGGCACGGGGGTCAACCAGAGCTTCATCACCGGCGCCGACTACCCGTGCGGGCTCGCCAGCGACGGCATCTACCTGTACTGGGGCAACCAGGGCAGCAACTACACGGGCACGACGATCGGGCGGGCGAAGCTCGACGGGACGGGGGTAAACGAGAGCTTCATCACGGGCGCCGACGGTGCCTGCGGGTTCGCCTTCACCCACTGAGCACTGGTCCGCTCTCGCCCCCGACGGCCGGGTCATCATCGTCGGGGGTGAGAGCGGACCCAAGTTGTGATTGCCCCGGGGGCTCCGAAGCACCGCCGTCGGTTCCATCGAGACGGGGCTCAGCGCACGACGGGTCGACAGAATGACTGCGCAGCGCGGCACACTCGGCGACCGTCGGGCGGTCCGCCACAACACCCGAGGCGCGAGAACTCGCGATCAATGCCGGGTGCCCTGGAGTACCCTCGGCCCGTCACGGCGCAACGGAGTGCCGCATGGTCTGCTCGAGTTGCGGGATCGAGAACGAGGCGGGACGCAAGTTCTGTCGGGAGTGTGGGGCCTGGCTGGCGCTGGCCTGTCCGTCTTGCGGCACCGCCAACCGCGCCGACGCGAAGTTCTGCGGAGAGTGCGCGAACGCGCTCGTTCCCGGAGCCGCGCCGGCTGTGGAAACAGTTCCGCCTTACAGCTCCGTCGCCGCCCCCGTCGCCGAGCGGCGTCTCGTCTCGGTGCTCTTCGCCGACCTCGTGGGCTTCACCACCCTCGCCGAGGGCCGCGATGCGGAGGAGACCCGGGAGCTCCTCACCCGTTACTTCGATCTCGCCGGGAACGCCATCGGCCGGTACGGGGGCACGGTCGAGAAGTTCATTGGCGACGCGGTCATGGCCGTCTGGGGTACACCGGTCGCGCACGAGGACGACGCGGAGCGCGCCGTGCGCGCCGGCGCTCGAGCTCCTCGACGCCGTGAAGACCCTGGGCCCATCCAGCGCAGGTGCGCGTGGGCATCCTGACCGGCGAAGCAGCCGTCACGCTCGGGGCCACGAACCAGGGGATGGTCGCCGGGGACCTCGTGAACACGGCCAGCCGGCTGCAGGCGGTGGCTGCGCCCGATAGCGTCCTCGTCGGCGAGACCACGATGCGTGCGTCTTCCCGGGCTATCGCCTTCGAGGAGGCGGGCGAGCAGACGCTCAAGGGCAAGGCGAGCCCGCTCCCAGCCTGGCGCGCCCTGCGTGTCGTCGCGGAACGGGGTGGCCGCAACCGGCGGGAGACGCTCGAGGCGCCATTCGTCGACCGCGCGGATGAGCTGCGCCTCCTCAAGGACCTCTTCCACGCCACCGGCCGGGAGCGGCGGGCCCGCCTCGTCTCGATCACGGGGGTCGGCGGCATCGGCAAGAGCCGCCTGGCCTGGGAGTTCGGCAAGTACCTCGACGGCCTGGTCGAGCCGGTCTGGTGGCACGAGGGCCGTTCCCCCGCCTATGGCGAGGGGGTCACCTTCTGGGCCCTCGGCGAGATGGTGCGCGCCCGGGCCGGCCTCGTGGAGGCCGACGACGAGGCGACGACCCGGGCCAAGATCGAGGAGACCGTGGCCCGCCACGTACCCGACCCCGACGAGCGCCGCTGGATCGAGCCGGCCCTCCTCGCCCTCCTGGGCGTCGAGCGGAGCCCCTCTGGCTCCGAGCAGCTCGTCGGTGCCTGGCGCACGTTCTTCGAGCGCCTCGCCGCGAGCCGCAGCGTGGTGCTCGTCTTCGAGGATCTCCAGTGGGCCGACCCGGGCCTGCTCGACTTCATCGATGCCCTCTTGGAGTGGAGCCGCAGCCTCCCCATCTACGTCGTCACCCTCGCCCGTCCCGAGCTGCTGGACAAGCGCCCGGACTGGGGGGCGGGCAAGCGCAGCTTCACGTCCATCGTCTTGGAGCCGCTCCCCGCGACCGAGATGCGCGAACTCCTTGACGGCCTCGTGCCGGGGTTGCCCGAGTCGGCCCGAGCGACCATTGTGGCCCGTGCCGACGGCATCCCACTCTATGCCGTGGAAACTGTCCGGATGCTCCTCGCCGAGGGGCGGCTCGCGCTCGAGGACGGCGCGTACCGGCCCGTCGGGGATCTCGCAGAGCTCGCGGTTCCCGAGACGCTCACGGCGCTAATCGCGAGCCGGCTCGACGGCCTCTCGCCGGCCGATCGGAGCCTCGTCTGCGATGCGGCAGTCCTCGGCCAGTCCTTCACCCTCGCCGCGATCGCCGCCGTCAGCTGCATCCCCGAGCCCGAGCTCGGCCCCCGCATGCGCGCCCTCGTGCGCCGCGAACTCCTCGTCCAAGAAGCCGACCCCCGCTCGCCCGAGCGCGGGCAGTTCGCTTTCGTGCAGACCCTGGTGCGCGAGGTCGCCTACGGGACCCTCGCCCGACGCGACCGCAAAGTCCGTCACCTTGCCGCCGCGGGCTACTTCGCGGCGCTCGGCTCCGACGAGCTGGCGGGCGTCCTGGCCAGTCATGTCCTCGCAGCCTACCGCAACAGCCCAGCGGGTCCCGAGGCGGCTTCCGTCGCACCTCGTGCCCGCCTCGCTTGCGGGCGGCCGCCGAGCGGGCCATCGCACTGGGCTCCTACGACCAGGCCCTGGCCTTCCTCGAGCAGGTTCTCGGCATCACGTCCGATCCGGGTGACACGGCGGAGCTCCTCGAGCGAGCCGGCGAGGCAGCCGCCGCCGGCGGCCGAAATGAAACAGCCGAGGCGCACCTGCGCCAGGCGATCTCGGCGCGGCGCGAGCTCGGCGACCGGGCGGCCGTCGCCCGCGCCAGCGCTGCCCTCGGTCGGACTTTCATCGACGCAAACCAAATCTCCGAGGCGCTCGCCCTCCTCGAGCGCGCCGCGACCGAGTTCGCCGACCTCGCCGCCGATCCCACGGGGATCGCCCTCGGCGGCCAGCTCGCGCGGGCCTACTTCCTTACCAGCGACCAGCGTCGGGCCGTCGAGGTCGCCGATCGCGTCCTGGAGGCCGCCGAGCACGCCGAGCTGGCGGCGGTCCTCGCCGACACGCTCGTCACGCGGGGCTCCGCACTCGAAGAGCTCGGCCGACCGATCGAAGGGCTCGCCCTGCTCACCGCCGGTCAGGAGCTTGCCGAGGAGCACGGCCTCGGGCCGACCGTCGTGCGTGCCCTCACCAACCGATCGGCCTTCGGGGGCGCGCGCGACCCGCGCGCCGCGCTTGAGCTCGTCCGGGCCGGCCTCACCCGGGCGCGCCGCCTCGGCCTGCGCAGCTACGACGACGTCCTGCTCGGCAACGCCGCAAACAACGCCTTGCGCACGGGCGACTGGTCGTGGGCCATCGTCGAGCTCGAGGCCGCCCTCGCCGAGGAGTCCGAGGCGTTGGACCGACCGCGGCTCCTCTGGGGCGAGGCCCGGCTCCGAGCCGTGCGGGGCGAGCCGATCGAGGACCAGGTCGCGGAACTCAGGCGGCTCGTCGCCGACATCAGCGATCCGCAACAGCTCTCTCTTGCGCCGGATGTTGCCGCCTTCGCGGCGTTCGCCGCCGGTCGGCTCGATGACGCCCGGACAGCCTGGCTGCGGGCGGCCGACCTGTGGGCTAACAGCTGGCCCGGCGGTCTTGCCACCTCCCTCCCTCGGGCGGCCCGTGCCGCGCTGTGGGCGGGCGACGCCGCCGCCGCGTCAGACGACCTTGCGGTGCTCGACGCGGGCGGAGTCCACGGTCCCGCGATCGTGGCCGACCGGCGGACCATCCAGGCCGGGATCACCGCCCTCGAAGGCCGCCCCGCCGATGCCCTGACCCTTTACCGCGAGGCGCTGCGCGCCTGGCGCGATCTCGGGTTGGCCTGGGACGAGGCGCTCTGCGGGCTGGACATGGCGACCCTGCTGAATCCGACCGAACCGGAGGTCCGTGCCGCTGCCCAGGCGGCCCGCGAGATCCTCGTCCGGCTCGAGGCCGCCCCGTTCCTCGCCCGGCTTGATGCGGCAATGGAGCGCCGTCGCGTGTCCACGCCGGCCGCGGTCCAGGCCGCCCGCCTTAGTGAGCCCGGTCAGCGACCCTCCTGACGTCTCGCCGGACGTTGCAGTCTCGACTCGGATCCGACTTCGCCGTCGGTGTCGCCACGGTTGTTGTTCGCGCGCGCCCGAACCCCTCCGGGCGCGCCGGAACAACAAAGTTGCCGGGCCGCAAGCACGGGCGGGTTCCACGACCGTGGCGCGGGCCGGCGCATCGCCGACGAGGCCTGCGTTCGCTCCAATAACGTGCCGCTCGCGGCCGTTGGGCGACCGTTACCCGGCCGCGTCTCCAGATGGCCCGGCTTCCGGCGCGGCTGCCGGGAGCAGGGGCAAGCCCTCGTGCGGTGCCGTCCCCATCAGCCCGACCTGGTGGTAGATGCGGATCTTGTCGCGCGTGTCGGCGATGTCGAGGTTGCGCATCGTGAGCTGGCCGATGCGGTCTCGCGGTGTGAAGAAGACTTCCTGGCCCTTCTCCATCGTCAGGCGCTCGGGATGGTAGGTCAGGTTCAGGCTCGTCGTGTCGAGGATCGAGTAGTCGTTGCCGCGTCGCAGCTCGAGGGTGACCTCGCCCGTGATCGCGCGGGCCACCCATCGCTGGGCGGTCTCGCGGAGCATCAGCGCCTGCGGATCAAACCAGCGGCCCTGGTATAGGAGCCGGCCGAGGCGGCGTCCGTTGCTGCGGTACTGGTCGATGGTGTCCTCGTTGTGGATGCCGGTGACCAGCCGCTCATAGGCGATGTGGAGGAGCGCCATTCCCGGGGCCTCGTAGATGCCCCGACTCTTCGCCTCGATGATCCGGTTCTCGATCTGGTCGGAGATTCCAAGTCCATGGCGTCCGCCGATCGCGTTGGCCTCCGCGAACAGCGCCAGCTGGGTCTCGAACGTCTGTCCGTTGAGCGCGACCGGCTCGCCGTCCTCGAAGCGGATGCTGACGACCTCGGCCTTGATCTCGACGTCCGCCCGCCAGGAGGCAACGCCCATGATCGGCTCGACAATCGAGACGCCCCTGTCGAGGAACTCGAGGTCCTTCGCCTCGTGCGTGGCGCCGAGGATGTTCGAGTCGGTCGAGTACGCCTTGTCGGCGCTCATCTTGTATTCGAGTCCGGCGCCATCGAGGTAGGCAGACATCTCGGCGCGGCCGCCCAGATCGTCGATGAACTGCTGGTCGAGCCAGGGCTTGTAGATGCGCAACTGCGGGTTGACGAGCAGGCCGTAGCGGTAGAAGCGCTCGATGTCGTTGCCCTTGTATGTGCTGCCGTCGCCCCAGATGTTGACGCCATCCTCCTGCATCGCCGCGACGAGCATCGTCCCAGTCACGGCGCGGCCCAAGGGCGTGGAATTGAAGTACAGCTGCCCGGCGGTCGCGATGTGGAAGGCGCCGGATTGGAGCGCCGCGATCCCCTCGGCGACGAGCTGTGGGCGGCACTCGATGAGACGGGCCTGCTCGGCGCCGTAGGCGACGGCCTTGCGCGGGATCGAGTCGTAGTCGGCCTCGTCCGGCTGCCCGAGGTGGGCCGTGTAGGCGTACGGGATGGCGCCGTGGCTGCGCATCCAGTGCAGCGCCGCGCTCGTGTCGAGCCCACCCGAGAACGCGATGCCGACACGCTCGCCGATCGGAAGTTGCTGCAGGATGTTGGGCACGACATTGGTCCTTGAACGTGGCATGGCGGTCGCCGTGTGGATGACGTCGTCTACGCCGCCCACCCGGTTGGACTCAGGCTACACCGGCGCGGAGCCCGGGGGCGCGCGGCGCTGGAGGTCGTTGCCGAGGCGAGATTCAACCGAACGAGCTCGGTTCCGCGGCTGACCGCGTCTAATTCGGTCCGACTGAGGCCGGGATCCCCGATCGACTGGTCGGCCGCCAGCGCAACCCAGACTTGGCAGCGCCACGGTGACACCCCTGGTGTCGCCCTTGCTGTGCCCAATTTCGGGTATTGACAGTTGGAGGATTGTACTCCGTGCTCGACAATCTCCGACGCGTTGCGCGGGCCGAGCTGGAGCGGTTGCCCCTCGGTGGCAGGTACGGGCCGAGCCCGGCCTGTCCGCCACGCGAGCCAGAGCAGGAACACGCCGCCGACCAGGCCGATGGCCCGTCGCTCGCCAACCAGGACACCCGTGAGCGCGGTGAGGCCGAACGCCGCGATGGTTCCGTAGGTCGCATCGGCCGTCGCCACGCCGAGGCCCGAGACGAGACCGATCCGGCGCCCATGGGCGATGGTCCGCTGGATGACCAACAGCGAGACCGGCGCGATCGCGGCCGCGATCGCGAAGCCGAGCACCAACCCTCTGCCGAGGAGCCCGAGATCCACGTCTTCCCCCAGGCGAAGGCACCCTCCGTTCGCTGACGGTGCTCGGCTCATGATGGCCTCGCCCGCGCTCTTGTGGATCGGGCGGGTCTGCCGAGCGCCGGCGTGGCACACCCGGCCCACGCTTGTTGTAGGCGCGCGCCCGAACCCCTCCGGGCGCGCCAGAACAACAAAGGCGTGGGTGCTAGGCGTCAATCAGGCCAGCGGGTGGTTCGGGACCCATGGCCAGGCTCCTCGGGGAACTTCGCGACCAGCCAAGCCCGCACCACATCTGGGGTGCTGCCGCGAGGTCGCGCCGCGCCGCCGCGGCCGAGACCAACGCCGGACCCGTCAGACCCGCCTGGAGTAGGAGCGCACGGCGAGCGGAATGAAGGTCGCGGCGACCACGGCGCACCCGAGGAGCGCCCATCCGACCTGGGCAGTGACGGTGCCGTCGTTCATCAGGTCGCGCAATGCCGAGACGACACTCGACACCGGATTGACCCGCGTCACGGTCTGAAGCCATCCCGGAAGCGTGCTGACTGGAACGAATGCGTTGGATAGGAACGCCAATGGGAACATGATCAGCATGGACAGGCCCTGGACGGCACCGGCGCTCTTGGCGAGGGTGCCGATCCACATGAAGATCCAGGCGATCGACCAGCCGGTGACGACGGCGAGGATCATTCCGGCCGCCGCGCCGGGAACACCACCGCCGGGGCGGTAGCCCATGAGCACACCCACGGTCAGGGTGACGCTGGTCGCAATGGCGTAGCGGGCGAGGTCGGCCGTCATGGGGCCGGCGAGCGGGGCGATCCGGGCGATGGGCAGTGACCGGAAGCGGTCGAACACGCCCTTGTCCATGTCCTCGCGGAGCTGGATTCCGGCGCCTACGGACGCGGTGATCGTGGTCATGGCGATGATGCCGGGAATGAGGATCGGCAGGTACCTCGCCTGGCTGCCGGAGATGGCCCCGGCGAACATGAAGCCGAACATCACGGTGAACAGGACGGGCATCGCGGTGACGTCGACGAGCTGTTCCGGGTTTCGGCGCATCTTGATGAGGGCGCGCCACGCCAGCGTCATGATCTGCGTAAGGACCGCGCGTATGGGTACCGACGTTTGGACGGCGCGTGCGGATGGTTGGGACGTCGCCCAGGTCGGGCTGGTGATGGTCGCGCTCATGCGTCGGTCTCTCAGCTTGCGGGGACGGTAAATTCGCTGGGATGGCCCGTGAGGGCCATGAACACATCGTCAAGGCTCGGTTGTTCGACGGTGGCGTTGGCGATGTCGAGGCCGTGGTTGCGAAGCGCGATGAGGACGTCGGCAGCCTGGTTCGCGTCGCCCAACTTGACGCTGAATCCAGAGCCGGTTGCGGCAAGGATCGGTGTCTCGCGGGTCAGGTCCGCGGCCAGTGTGACCGCCTTCGCCGCGTCGGCGCGCTCGGTTAGGGCGACGTGCAGGCTCGACGTGCCGATCCTGGCCTTGAGTTCGGCGGGGGTGCCCTCGGCGACCTTCCGGCCGTGATCGATCACGATGATCCGGCTCGCCAGTGCGTCGGCTTCGTCGAGGTATTGGGTGGTCAACAAGATCGTAGAACCCTCAGCGACCAGGTCGCGGATCGTGTCCCACATCTGGCCGCGAGTGCGGGGGTCGAGACCGGTCGTGGGCTCGTCGAGGAAGATGAGGGCGGGTCTGGTGATCAGGCTGGCCGCGAGATCGAGGCGGCGGCGCATGCCGCCGGAGAACTCCGAGATCGGTCGGTCGGCCGCCTCGGTCAGGTCGAACTTCGCGAGCAGGTCGTCGGCAGTCCCGTGGGCTCTTTTAGAGGACAGGCCCTGCAGGCGGCCGAACATCCGGAGGTTCTCGCGGCCCGTCAGGTTCTCGTCGACCGACGCGAACTGGCCAGTGACGCCGATCAGTTGCCGCACCGCGTGGCCCTCAGTGCGGACGTCGTAGCCGAAGATGCTCGCCTCGCCGCTGTCAATCGGCAGCAACGTCGCGAGCATGTTGAGCATCGTGGTCTTGCCGGCACCGTTCGGGCCAAGCACCCCCATGATCTCACCCTCTCTGACGGTGAGATCGATGCCGTCCACGGCACGGTTCGTGCCGAACGTCTTGGTCAGGCCCTGAGCCTTGACGGCGATCGCGCCCGAGAGGCGGATGTCGCCATCGGCTGAGCGGGCGCTGGGGCTTGATCCTTCGGGTTGGGCGGTTCCGGTTCTCGAGCCGGCCGCGATCACCGGCCATCCTCGCCGGATGGATCGGGGGTCGTCCCGCTCGTCGTGGTGGTGTCCGTGCGGTCGTCCTCGGCCAGGAGCCGATAGAGCGAGCGGCGAGCCTCGGTGAGGATCGCCCCAGCGCGAGCCACGGTTGCCGCGCTGCCGACGTGGGAGACCTGCCACACCGCGGCACCGACCTGAGAGAACAGGTCGCGCAAGTCAGCCGCCCCGGACGAGCCGGGCATGTCCCATGGCGCGCGCTCCGTGGAGGAGCGTGCGGCGAGGGCCTTGCCGTCCTCGGTCAGGACGTACACCTTGCGTCCCTCGCGCACCTCGCTCGTGACGAGGCCCTCATCCTCGAGCTGCTGAAGCGTCGGGTAGACGGAGCCTGCACTCACGCGCCACATGCCGCCGCTCCGCTCGTTCAGCAGCCGGATCACCTGGTAGCCGTGCATGGGCTCCTCGACGAGGAGCGCCAAAATCGCGGTCCGGACGTCGCCGCGGCGAACCATCGGGCCGCGGGCCATCATTCGGTCGAACCCGGGTCCGCCCGGGCCCCTGCCTCCGAAGCCTCGACCTAGGAACTCTCGGCCCAGGAAGTCCCGGGCCCCTCGGTGGGCGTGACTGCGATCGAAGTCGGGCCCGGGTTGCGGGCCGCGATCCTCGCCGCCGCCAGCGTCGTCGCGGGCGTTGCGGCCCCGCGACCGGTTGTCATGGAACATCGTGTTCCCCTTGTGCTTCTGTCGCACTATATGTGCGCCCCATCACGATATATCGCGCTAGCGCGTGCTGTCAAGGGTTTCAGGGGGCCGCCAAATGGGTGGATGCTCGCGAGGCTGCCTGGCGGGCGGTCCACGAGGCCCTCCCCGGCCCGCTGGCACGTCGGACCGGGTACGTACGACGCCGCCACGCCTGGTCGGTCACCACCCACGGTCCGCTGTCGGGGCGCGGCAAGGCCCCCCAAGTCGCGACCAGGACCGGCGAGGACGAGGTCGCCGCCCTTCGAGAACCCGACGACCTTCTGCGCGGCGCCCCCAGGCCTGACAGCGGGCGGATGGAGGAGCTGACTCGGCGCCTCCGCCGCACGTTCGTCTCGGGAGCCGAGGCGGACTCGCGGCGACTGGACCGCGGGCTGACGGCCCAGGAGCCGGAACGGGTGCTGCGGCACTACCCGGGCGATCTGGCGGAGCGCGGCAATCCGAAGGCCTGACGCGGACCTACGTGGTCAGCCCGTTGGAACGCGGCGGACGTGACGACGAAGCTGGCATGACCTCGCACCAGCGCCGAGTTGCAACCCGACACACCCCAAAGAAGAGAGCGGCGGCTCAAACGTAGGTCGCGGCGCCGCACGAGCGGCAGTGTCTCCCGTCTAAACCCAAAACGAGAAGGAGAGCCGGGAGACGCTGCGACGGGAGCCAGCGGCACCGCCAGCCAGGCCCGACCCCGACGTATCTACGGCGCGCTCCGGTCGCGGAGTCCCGCGCCTCGACCCGTGCGATCCTACGGGCATGGCTGATCCCCGCGGAGCCGATGAAACCCGCATCGACCGCTGGCTGTGCGCGGTGCGGCTCGTGAAGACGCGCCCGACGGCGACGCAGATGTGTGACGCCGGGCACGTCCTCGTGAACGGATACGTCGCGAAGCCGTCTACGAAGGTCCGGTCCGGCGACCGGGTCGACGCGCTGATCGCCGGGCGCGAGCGCGTCGTCGAGGTTGTCCGGCCGATCGAGTCGCGCGTCGGCGCCCCGGTCGCCGTGACGTGCTACGTGGACCACACCCCGCCGCCAGTGGTGACGGAAGTCCGGCCAGGGATCATGGCTGTCCGGGGCGAGGGCCGGCCGAGCAAGCGCCTCCGCCGAGAGTTGGAGCGCCTGCGCCGGGCTGGCGACGCCTGAGCCCGGTCCAGCCACGGCTGCCGGCGGTCGAACGTCGCCTGGCCTGCCCTCAGGTACGCCGCGGCGACCGGGACGGTGCTCATGCGGTGAGACGGGACACGCCAGCCCACCGTCTGGACCGCCCCCCGCCGGACGTCGACCCGCACGACGCACGGCTCGAGCTCGCCGGCGCTACCTGCACGTCTTCGGTCCGGCAACGCCGGCGGAGTTCGCGACGCAGGCGTTCAGCATCCTCTTCGGCACGATCACCGGCGTGAGCAGCGCCGACGTGGTCCTGCTCGTGACGATCGGGATCGTCACCCTCCTGGCCCTCGCGGTCGTCTATCGCCCGCTGACCTTCGCGACCGTCGATCCGGAGGTGGCGGAGGCACGCGGGGTGCCGGTGGGACTCCTCGCGGTCGTCTTCCTCCTCATCATGGCGGCGGCTGTCGCCGAGGCCGTCCAGGTCGTGGGCGTGCTGCTCATCCTGACCCTGCTCATCACCCCGGGCGCCACGGCCGAGCGGCTCACGGCCGCACCGGGCCGGGCCACCGCCTACAGCGTCGCTCTCGCCCTCTTCTCCGTGCTGGGCGGGATCCTCTTGTCACTCCTGACGAACCTGCCGGTGAGCTTCTTCGTGACCGCGTTGAGCTTCACCTGCTATCTCGTCGGGCGATTCGTGGTGGGACCGATGCTGGTGGGAGGCGAGCGTTCGAGGGGCGGAGCTGTACGCACGCAATCCGCAGCCACGGAGTAACACGCAGCGAGAGCCGCCGAGTGAGGAGCCGGCGTCCGTGGTCGGGAACCGATCGCGGCGGTCAGGCTAAGAACGTGGTTCTGGAGGCGTGGCGAGCGGACGTGGGTGCTTCGGCTGGTAGATCGCGAGGTCGGTCCCTCCAGGGAGAGCGACCTCGGTGACGAAGCCCCATGCTTCTTCTCTGGCCGGGCGACGCACCGCCACGCCCTTGCGCTCCAGGCCCGTCAGGGTGGCCTCGATGTCGTCGCACATGAGGTAGATCTCCTGGCTCGGCATGTCGGCCGGATGGACGGCGAGCTCGGCGGGCGGCAGGGCGAAGATCAGCCAGCCATCACCCGCGTCGACGTTCGGAAGGCCGAGCGCGTCGCGGAAGAAGGCGCGGACCTCGGCAACGGCCCGAGTGAAGATCACGGCATGGACGCCGGTGATACCGAGGCCATCCGGTCCACGGGTAGCGTCCGGGACAGGCGCAGAGCGAGGTGTGGATCCGGCGATCGGAGGTGGCGCGGGTTCCGGCGGTATCGATCGCATGAGCACCGGCGAGGCGGACTGGTCCGGTTGGTTCGGCGGCGCCGGTGACTCACCTTCGGGGTGGGCAAGGGTGGTCACGGTCTCGGTCTGGGTTGTCGGAGCCGGCTCGGATGTGACGGGTCCGTCCTCCTCGACAGGTATGGTCAGCACAGCCGGACGACCCGCCGCCACGAGTGTTGCTGCCTGCTCCGCGGCATGGGGCTGGGCGAGTCGGAGGGGCTGGTCCGCCTGGTCGTCCACCAAGGAGCCCGCGCCCGCGTGCCGTGCGGGTGTCCGGCGCCAGATGTCGACAGCCGCTGCCACGCAGTGGCGGCAGAGCGAACCCCGCGAGCCCCCAGGCTCTGTACACGACCAGATGAGCTTCCCCGGCCCGGACTTCAGGTCCGCGACGAATGTCCCGCCGTCCTCAACCCGGGCTCGAGCGCGGAGCGGCCCCAGCTCGTCGAACTCGACGGCTCCGCGGTCGGCAAGTTCCACGCCCGCATCGTACGTATCGGGGTCGGTCAGGTTACGAAGCAGGTGGCTCTCGACGAGTTCGACGAGCGAGGGCATGCCACGTCCTCCGCCTTCAATGGGACCTCACCAGGGCCACGCGTCGGACGCAGTCTCCCACCGATGGCGAGCCGATCCTAGTCGTCCTTTTGGTTTGCGCGGCCGGGCCTTTCCGCGGGTCACGCTGTCCCGACCCTCTTGAGGCCCGGACGGCGCCGGCCCTGCCTGGCACTGGGTCCGGCTCGTGCGCGATTGACGTCTCGCGAGTGGTGTCCCCGGCGATCACACGGACTGGACGCAGTACACAGACGTCGAGAAGTTGACCTCCCCGACGAACCTGCTTGTCGTCATGCCCGACACCGAAGGAGTCAACGGTGATGGGTGGTACTCAGACTGGTGGAACGGCGGCGCGGGTGGGCCGCCGGAGTGGGAGACCTTCCACCTCGTAGAACTGCGCCAACTCCTTGAGCGCAACTGGCACGCCGGGGACAAGCGGGCCATCGCCGGGTTTTCGGCGGGCGGCTACGGGGCGATGGATTACGCAGCCCGCCGGCCGGGGATGTTCCTCGCCGCCGCCTCGTTCAGCGGCATCTTCGACCCGCTCGGTAACCGGGCATGGTGGGCGGGGGGCGGGTGGCCGAACGATCTGTGGGGCGATCCCGTGGCACAGGCCGCCCTGTGGAAGGCCCATGACCCGACCGACAACGCGGCGGCCCTCAAGGGCACGGCGATGTACGTCGCCTACGGAAACGGGAAGATCGGGCCGCTGGACAACGGCGCGCCGTCCCCGAACGACCCCGACGGGTCAACGGAGCGTGAGGTCGCGACCGAGAGCGCGGCCTTCGTCCATCAACTCGGGACGCTGCACATCCCGGTGACCGTCTACGCCTACGGGAATGGCACCCACAACCCGCCGTACTGGACACGCGATCTCCAGCGCTGGCTGCCGCTCGCCCTCAGGGCCCTCGGCGGATAGGACGATCGGCCCGCCCAGGACACACCGCTCAGGTGTTCCCGGCTCCGCACGGGGCGCTCCGCTTCGCTCGCGAGATGGGACGCGCGCCGGGCGTCCGGGGGCGATGCCGTTCGGCTCTCGACGCCCGATGGTCGCGGGCCCATGGTTGCCGAGCTGGTGGAAGGAGGACGAGATGAAGCGCCGCGCCGAACGGAACGCCGGGGCATTTCTCACCCCGGATATGGGTGGGGCGGTGGAATGATCCCCGTGCCGATGCGAACGCTCTCCGACGACTACTCGGACGAACCCGAGCCCGAGGATTCCGATCGCGTGCCAGAACCCAAGGAACCGGGCCGCGTGCGTCGCCTGCTCGACAAGCTTGGGCGGCACTCGGATCGCCGCTGATCCTCCAGGGCTTCCATCTCCGGCACCGGGTTGGCGGCGCTCCTCGCCCCGTGCCCCCGGCTCCGCACCGAGCGCTGCGCCCCGCTCGCGGCGATGGGACGCGCACCGGGCCGGGGGTCGTTCGTGACGAACGCCTCTAGGCACCGGGCATCGACGCCCGCAGATTTCGGGCTGCACCCCGAAATCCTCGGCTTCGCTACCCAACCCGTGATACGTCGCCGGGAGGCCGGGTGCTCTGAGCGAACCCATGCGTCCCGAAGAGGAGCGGAGTCGGGATGGGCGGTGCGGGAGATTCGAGTGGGTCCAGCGAGGTTGAGGTTGTCGGGGACCTGCTCGATGACGTGATGAACGCCCGGACCGACGAGGGACCGGCTCAACGGCACCAGGCAGCCTCAGCCCCGCCGGCGCAATCTGTCTCGGCGGGCACCCCAGGCGGATTTCTGTCCGGGGAGAACGCGGTCGCCGATCTGCTGACGACCGCGATCGACCTGCCGGCGTCGGTGGTCCACGCCGCAGGAGCGACAGCTCCAAGCGTGGCCGGCACGGGCGCTGTCAGCGATCCAGCCGCCGGCGCGCAGCCCCCGGCCTTCCTCGACCACATCGCATTCCCTGACGAGACCGACGAGCAGATCGCGGCCGGGCGGGTCGAAGATGCCGAGGTCGCGCACGCGGTGGCCCCAGTCGAGCGCCTGGCGACCTACGCTGAGCTCGACAAGGCGCTTGACCTCCACGTCCTGGACACACCCGAGACGTTGGAAGTAGCGGTCAACGCCGCGACTTCCATCCCGGCCCCGGAGGCGGCCGGTCGGACTTCAGGACGACGTTTCGCCCGTCTGATGACCGTGCTCGTGCTTGCCGTATTCGCAATGTGGCTGCTCCTCGGCGGACCGCCCGGGCAGCAGCCCGCTGCCGTGGCGCCGACAGGGGGTGTTGCCGCTGGGGTCCCCGGCAATGCGGCGAGCGCCATCCCGTCGGCCGCTGCGGCCTCCGCCGGTGCACCGACCCCCGTTAGCGCCGCCGGTGCCGCGGCCAGCCAGAGCGTGGCCTCTCGGGCACCCGCGAGCGCGGCCCCGGCAGCCGGCCAGCCCGGGGCCCTGAACGGTGCGTTTGATGCCGCAAGCATCGTGGGAACGGGGACGTTGCTCGCGCTGCTTCCCGATGGCCAGCAGTACGTGACGGAGAAGCCGGTCTCAGTCACCTACGCGACCGACCCGGCCCACCGCACGGGTCCTGCCAAGCTCAGCGGCACCTTCGCGCTCACGGTCACCTTGTCCGATGAGGTCAACTACATGATCTATGCCCTCGGGCGCGGGGCCACCGGCGCCACGTCCCCGCCGATGCCCGCCACCTGGCAGGGCTGCACGCTGACGATTGGGTTTACGGGCTCGATGACGGGTGCCCAGAAGGTGTCCGGCGCGTCGGACTTCGCAGGCACCGCGTCCGTCCGGGGGACCTCCGCCTACACCGGCTGTGAGCGCGCCCCCGTCACGCTCAACGCCGGGCCACCCGAGACGGCGTCGAGCGTCCCGTGGACGGCGACCGGCGACGCGTCACACCTGCGCGGCACGATCGACGCCTCGAAGTGGTGGCCGGGCCTGGCATCGATCCTGTCGCGGACCTGGACGTTCGAGGTCAAGACTCCCTGACTATCGGGATGCGCCCCGGACCTCAGGCCCTGCTCGCCGAGGTGACGCGCACCGGGCGACCGGGCGTGACGTTCGGATCTCGACGGACGCGCTCGGGTGGGCGATCGTCGCGCCGTGCGGCGGATGGCGGCGGTACTGGTCCTTGCAGCGACCCTCATCGCGGGCTGCGGGGCCGCCCCGACACCGGCGACGACGCCGGCCCTGACGCCTGCCCCGACGCCGAGCACCTTCGCCGACCGGCTTGCGAAGATCTACGCGGACTACGTCGCCTGGAACGCGCAGGTGATGGCATCGATGAACAGCCCGGCGCCGGGAGCCTCGCCTCTCAATTCGGGCCAGCTGCTCCAGTCGATCCAGGCCGGCTTCGCCGCCACGCTCGACGCCGAGCAGCTCGTCACCTGGCCGCCGTACGTCCAGGCGGACATGGACCAGCTCATCGCCGACGAGAAGCAAGTCAGCGCGCAGTTCGCACAGGGCGCAGGCGACATGACCGTGATGCGGGAGCTCGGCATCGACGTCCCGCAGCTCTTTGCCAAGATCATCACCGAGCTGCGCGCGGCGCCCTCGACCGCCCCGATCCCGGGCCCGACCATGGCCACCGCCCCGACCTCGACACCCGCGGCGAGCGCTGCGGCCGCGGACCCCGCCGCGGCGTACGTCGCCTGCGCCGACCCCGTCAACGCCGCGGCGCGGCCCCTCAACACGCAGCTCGACCGGCTCGGCAGTCCGAGCGCGGCGAACCTGGGGGCACTGGAGACCATCTTCGGCAAGCTCGCGGACCTGGAGGCGTCGTTCCGGTACTGCCTCAACGGGATCTCCTGGCCGCCGCGGCTGCAGGCGGACGCCCGGGCGGTCCTGGCGGATAGCTCGGCGGCCGAGGACCGCTACCGGTCCGACGCCGCCGTCGCCGATCCGGCCTACCTCACGCCCCTCGACCAGATACGGGCCGCGCAGGCCGTGCAGGCCGCGGACGTGCTCAGGCTCCGGACCGACCTCGGGCTTCCGCCGCCGCCCGACTCCCCGGCTCCGTCGGCTCCCGCCGCCTGACGCAGATCGCCGGTCTGCTGGCCTCAGGCGCCCTGACCAGACTCCAATGGCCCAGACTCCGCACCGGGCGCTCCGCGCTCTCCCGAGGATGGGACGCGCACCGGGCGACTGGGGCCGCCGCTCTTAGCGCAGAACACTCAGACGATGAGAGGGCCTCCGGCGGGAGCCGGGAGCCCTCTCTTGGTTGTGTCTGGAATGTCGCTGGCTACGCTGCAATCGCCGGGGCGCATGTCCGGCGCAGGGCCGTGGGTGGTGCCAGCCGCTGATCAGCTGGACGCGGTTCACCTTCGCAATGCTCCGCTCCGCGAGGCCGACATTCTGGCCGGAGACGCGGGGAGGAACGTGCTTCAGACCGACGACATCCAGCGTGCCATCGACGGCCCCCTGCGACGTGCCGGCCGCGTCCGCGCGCGTGCCCGCAGGGTCGTGAGCCGCAGAGGCACGCGCCCGCCGAGAACAGTAGGGCGATGGAGTCCGAAGCTCCAACGGCCGGTTGACTCCAACGCCCAGACGACTGGCGTTCGCTTGAGAGCAAGGCGGTCTGCTTGCCGCGTCCGGCACGCCCTGATATCACGCGGTCGCTCGGTCTCGAGAGTCGGCCCGATGGCCGAAGCCAGCGTCCGATCGAAGCAGGCCGCGGGTCCGCGCGGCACGGCGGTCCGTGTTCGCCCTTCGTGGCGCCGGACGGCGTCAAGCGCCCGGTTCTCGTCTGACGTGTCGCCGTGACCGCGTAGCTGTCACAACGACACGCTACGGTTCAGGCATGAATGAACCCGGCGGCGGCGTTGTCCTCACCGTCGCCGACGATGGCGCGGTTGTCGATCCTGCGACGCCCGGCGAGTGGGACGCCTGGGTGTCGGCGGGCCGAACGCGCAACTTCCTGGGCGGCGATCCGCTCCTCGACTGGCTGGGCGCTACGGCGAGGCGAACGGCTTCGTCCGCGACGACGATCTCGAAGGGTTCGACCCGCGGACCGACTTCCTTGCCTTCATCTTCGAGCGCGGCCAGCTCTTCGAGGAACGCGTCGTGCGGCTGATCGCGGAGCGCTTTCCCGTCACCCGGATCGCGACCGGGCCCGAGGATTCCCGTCGGCTCGAATGTGCCGTCGCGACACTCGCGGCGATGCTCGCCGGAGCGCCGGTCATCGCTCAGGCGGTCCTGCGGAACTCCGAGACGCGGACGTACGGAGTGGCGGACCTCCTCGTCCGCTCGGACATCCTCGACCTGCTCGTGCCAGGATCGCTCACCGCCGACGCCGCTCGCGTCCCTGCCCCGGTGTTGGTGGGCGCCGCATGGCATTACCGGGTCGTCGACATCAAGTTCCACACGTTCGGCCTCGACGCGGACCGCGCCGTCCAGCCCAACGACGCGCTCGCCTACATGGCCCAGGTGTGGGTCTACAACGAGGCCCTCGGGCGAATCCAGGGGTACACGCCGCCCGCCGCCTTCCTGCTCGGCCGCAACTGGAAGGCCGGCTGGACGCGCGGCGGCGGCTGTCTTGAGCGTCTCGCCCGCGTCGACCGCGACGCGATCGGCGACACGAAGACCGGCTCGACTCTCGCGGAGATGACGAACAAGGCGATCGCCTGGGTCCGCCGCCTCCGGGCGGAAGGCGCCAACTGGCGCGTCCTGCCCGAGCCATCGGTGCCCGAGCTCTACCCGCATGCTCGCAACTCTCGGGACGCCCCCTGGCATCACGCGGTGCGCCAGATCGCCGCCGCCCTCGGCGAGCTGACGCTCCTGCCGGCGATGAATCCCGAGCGTCGACGGGCAGCCCATGCCCGCGGGATCCTCCGCTGGGACGACCCCACCGCGAGCGCAGCCGCCCTCGGGGTGCCCGAGAAGTACGCCGCGCAGTGCGACGCCGTCATCGCCGTCAACCGCGGCGCCGGTCCCCCGGTCCTACCGGAACGCATCTCCGGAGTCGGCGCTGATTGGCGCGCGCCGGCGCTGCTTGAGCTCTACGTCGACTTCGAGACGGTCAGCAACCTCGCCGACGACTTCTCGGCCCTGCCCGCAATCGGCGGCCAGCCGCTCATCTTCCAGATCGGGTGCGGGCACTGGGAAGCGGGCCAGTGGCGCTTCGCGCAGTGGACGGTCGACCGGATCACCGAGCCCGACGAGGCGCGGGTGATCGGCGACTGGATCGCCTACCTGGACGGGCTGTGTCGGGAACGCGGGCTTCGCTGGGACGACCTGCGGCTCGTCCACTGGTGGGCGGCCGAGACGTCCTCGTACGAGACCGCCTACAACTCCGCGAAGACGCGCCACGGGCAGTGGGGCTGGCCGTCGCTCCCCTGGTTCGACTTCCTCACCCAGGTCGTCCGGGTCGCGCCCGTCGCCGTCCGAGGCGCCTTCGACTTCAAGCTCAAGTCGCTCGCGAAGGCGATGCACGCGGCCGGCCTCATCGAGACGACGTGGGGCGACGGTCCGGTCGACGGGCTCGGGGCGATGGTCGGCGCCTGGTGGTGCGACGCGGAGGCGGCACGGGTGGGCGGGTCCATGCGCGACCTCGAGCTGATGGCCGAGATCGAGCGCTACAACAAGGTCGACTGCCGGACGATGGCCGAACTCGTGGCCTGGCTCCGGCGAATCGCTGAGCCGGGCTCCGGAGGTTCCGACTGCTCCATCAGGTCTGTCGTCGACCCCTGCACGCGACGGCCGAGTCGCATTTCGGCGACGTGCGCGAGGTGCGGGCCGTCGATGCGCTCGGCGGCCAAGAGCAACTCAGCCGGCAGGCAGGCCGCGGCGCTCTGAAACTCGAGCCCGACGACCCGCTCGTCGAGGAGCGCGAAGTCGCGGTCGCGCTCGACCAGGAGCGTCAGCCCGAGGACCTCTGCGGGGCCGGTCCCGCGGAACGAGAGGTAGGCGACGTCCGTCGTCACGTCGTACGTGAGGTGCAGGAACCCTCGGATGAGGACGTCTCCCGCCCGCAACCAGCGCCTCCGCGCGTTCATGAGCCGATCAAGTGGGACGCCAGGCGGCTTGGGCGCGGGCTGACGGCCGAGGATCTGGAACGCGCGCTGCGGCGGTATCCGGGGGCGATCTGCCGGAGTGCCGCGAGCAGGCCGTATAGTCAGGCGGATGGTCACGCTGCCGCCGATGCCACCGGACAAGTGGAACGCGTGGCGTGTCGCCTCCATCCGGCGGTACGCGAGCGACATGATCCGGGTGGGGTCATGGCCTGCCGAGGACGCGGAGGCCCGGGCCGCATCCCTGTTCGCCCGCTTAGTCCCGGATGGGCAGTCCACCGCCGGGCACGAGTTCCGGTCGGTCGTGAACGAGGCCGGAGAGACGGTGGGCGCCATGTGGTTCGCCCCGGATGGCGGGATCGGGCGCGGCGCGGCGTTCCTCTGGGACATCGCCATCGACCCGGAGCATCGAGGCAGGGGCTATGGGCGGGCCGCCATGGAGGCGCTCGAAGCGCTCGTGCGAACGCTCGGGTACGACGCGATCCGGCTCCACGTGTTTGGCGACAACAACATCGCGCGTCATCTCTACCAGGCGGTCGGATACTCGGAGACCAGCGTCTCGATGATCAAGCGCCTCGCCTGAAGCCCTTCCCCATGGCGAGATAATCCGTGTAGCAGGGAGGGCTGCTGCGCGCGGCCCACGGTCAGGTCGCCGGGGCCGCGCTGAGCACTGACGAGACCAACCCGCCGTTCGCGTCCCAGGAAGAGTCGGGGATGGCCGGACGCCGTTCGGGTGGGCGTATCCTGTTGAGCCTGGCCATCGCGGTGCTGCTCGTCGGGTGCGGTTCCCTCGCGGGTCCCGCCCCAGCGGCCCAACCGGGGCTGGCCAACTGCTACCTGCAACTCGACGGCCACTATGCCCAGATCGCCGTGACCGGTCCGCCGGGATCGTGCCAGAACCTCGTCGCCAACCTGGTCGGACCCATCGGCACGTGGGACGCCTTTAGCCCGAACGCCGTCCAGCCGCTGCTCGCGCAACAGTTCCTGCTGTGCGGCGGGCGCCGCATGGACCAGACTTCGGGGTGGATCCAGGTCGCGGTCTACGATGCTGGCGACCAGGTCGCGGGCGGGGAGGTGTGTTCGCGGCTCGGGCTGCCGAACCGCTATCGCGAAGGCCCCGTCCTCGTACTGCGTGGGCCAGTGATCCGTTCCCCGCAGTCGGTGGGTTGAGCAGCGCCGCGACGGCACGCCTCGGTAGTCCCCCACGGCTTCCCCCTCCTAGGAGAGGTGGGAGCCCGGGCCGCGACGCCCGGGGGGTTCGCACCCGCCATGGATCAGGTTCGCGGTGGCTGGCTCGTCCGGCGCAGCACGTCGAGACGCTGCTGGAACTCGTCGGCCCCGATCTCGCCCCGGGCGAAACGCCTCCGGAGTACCTGCTCCGGGTCGTCGGGATGCGGACCCTGCATCCAATACCGACGGCGCGGCCCCCGCACGAGCCGGACGATGAGGGCGATCAATAGTCCGACGAGCAGGATCCAGAGCACGAGGCCGAGAAGGCCACCCCCCGGTCCGAACAACCAGCCTCGGTACAGCACCCTGCCACCTCCATCGGGCGAGCCGCCTCGCAGCCAGCCCGACAGGATTGTCTCGCACGGGTGGAGAGCCGTCCGCCCGCAAGCGTGAGCAGTCCTATCCTGATCTCCTTGGCTCCCCAACACGCCGCGTCGGTCAAGTCCCAGCATGTGGTGTAACAGCGCGTCGTCCTCGCGCAGGGTCTGATCAGCTCGCAAGCAGGAACGGCTGGCCCACCTCCTCGATCGGGACAGCGTCGATCGCCGTCATCGTCTCGGGCCGGAAGTAGCGCCGGCCGTCCTGCCACTCGTCGTCCTGCTCGGCCAGGATCATCCCGACGAGGCGGATCACCGACGCCCGGTTGGGGAAGATCCCGACCACGGCCGTCCTGCGCTTGAAGCTCTCATGTCAAGCCCCCAGCCCGTCGGGCGTCGCGGAGCATGGTTCGGTAGATCGCGTTGGAGAGGTTGCGCTTGAGGACGCGCATGGCCTCTCGACGAGTGTGGCCGTGTGCGCGAGCCAGGTCGTGGATCCGGCGGGCCCGGGGTTCGTAGCGCAGCTGGATCATCGCGATGCGGTAGATCGCCGCGTTGAGGCGCCGGTTGCCCCCGCGTGAGAGGCGGTGCCGGACCGGTGCGTTCTCGCCTTCGCCCGAGCTGGCCGGGATCGGCGCGGTGCCGTTGAAACGGGCGAAGCCCGCTTCGGTGAAGCGTCGGACGTCGCCCACCTCCACGATGATCTCTGCCGCAGCCCGCGGTGCGATGCCGACCAGCGTTGTGAGCGTCGAGTTCGCTTCGTCGACGAGCTTGGCGAGCTCGGCGGTGGCCGCCTTGTCCTGCTCGAGGACCTCGCGCAGCATCGCCACGCGGTGCTCGATCAACCGGAGCCGCAGAGCGACCGTGGGGTCGGTCACCCCGGAGGTGTCGAGCCGGCGGAGCGAGTTCACCCGGGCACTCACCGTCTTGGCCGGCCGGAGCTGGGTGCGCAGGTCCTCGGGCAGATCGTGCACGAGCGCATCGAGTTCACCGAGCAGCTGGACGCGGACTTTCGTGAGCGACGTGCGGGCGTTGTGCCAGAGAGCGATCCGCTCACGGACCGAGTCCGGCCCCGCCGGTGCCGCCTGCTTGAACGCTCGGGCGAGGCGAGGGTTCGTCTGCGTCTCTGCAGCGACCCGGTGGGAATCGAGCCGATCGGTCTTGCCCTCGTGACGGCCGCGCGCGCGGGCCGACGTCTTGTGCGGCGGTACGTCGCGCACGTCGCATCCGGCCCCGACGAGGAACTCGGCCAGGTGCCGGCCGAGCCCGCTGGCGCCCTCGATGCCCCAGCGATCGGTCGGCCCGAACCCGGCTGTCCAGGCCAGGCCGGCGTCATGCCCTTGGCGGGTGTTCGGGAAGTGGGCGTGTCCGAGCTCGCCGCCGCGGGAGTCGAGCACGGTCGCGGTGAACGTCCTGCGGTGCGGATCGACGCCGACGATGTTGGGTGCCGTCATGTGATCGCCTCCAGGGTCCTTGCGGGGGTGGGAGGAACCGTGCGACGACATCCCAGTCGAGGTGAGCGACGCTCTCATCAAGTCAGCACGGTCCTCGGGCGACCGTGCCAGGGTCGACACTTCAAGCGGCGGACAGCCACCTGGACGAGGCGGCGCCGGAGATCTCCTTCGAGTCAGGCCTCGGCACGGTCACCCACCGTACGAGCCGCCGTCGCGGCCCCTCCGGCACGCACCAGTTCAACACCGGGATCTCCTTGTTGAGCCGCTCCAGGGGATTGGTGCTGCGGATCCTGGCCCGGTGGGTCTCGGGGAACGAGAAGTGGGCGAGGAGGTCCGCCTCGGCGTCGGCGAGCAGCTCGGCGACCCGTGGGTATGGCCGGGCCATGCCGTCGATCACGCGGTTGAGCTGTTCCCGGGCCGACGTCCCGTCCGGCTGCTCGAACACCGAGCGGATGGCGCTCGCGACCATGCTCCGCGCCGAGCGGGGCACGAGGTCCTGCGCGTTGCGGGTGAAGTGGACCCTGCAGCGCTGCCAGCCCGAGCCGAGGAGCTGCTCCCGGACCGCCTTCACGAGCCCGGCGTGGTTGTCGCTGATCACCAGGCGCACGCCGCGGAGTCCGCGCTCGCCGAGGCCCCGGATGAACAACGGCCAGGCGCTGCCCTCATCGTTGCCCGCCGCAAGCTCGAGCCCCAGCACCCGCCGCTCGCCCGTCATGGCGACGCCGACCGCGACCAGGGCGGCCATCGACACGACCCGGCCCGCCTCGCGGACCTTCCAGGTACGTCGCGTCCAGCCACAGGTACGGGAACGCGGTCTCGGCGAGGGGTCGGCAGCGGAAGGCCGTGACCTCGGCGTCGAGCGCGGCACAGATCCGGCTCACCTCGCTGCGGCTGATGCCCTCGATGCCCAGCGCCCGCACGAGGTCGTCCACCCTCCGGGTCGACACGCCCGACACGTACGCCTCCTGGACGACCGCGAGCAGCGCGCGCTCGGTGCGCCGGCGCGGGTCGAGCAGAGAAGGGAGGTATGAGCCGTCGCGGACCCGCGGGATCGCGAGGTCGACCGTGCCGACCCGCGTATCCCAGCGCCGCTCCCGGTACCCGTTGCGGTGCGTCAGGCGGGCGTCGGGGTTGCGCTCACCCTTGGGCACGCCGGTGAGCTCGGCGACCTCCGCCTCCATGACCGCCTGGGCGAGCACGCGCACGCCCTCGCGGAGGAAGTCGACGTCACCCGCGGCGATCGCCTTGCGGACCGTGTCGAGCACGGCCATCCTGTCCTCGGCCATCTCGGTGTTCTCCGTGTCGTCGGTTGCGATCCAACAACGCGAGGATGACGCGGTGGCCGTTCCTGTTCACGGCCCCGCTGTTACACCAAGTCTGGGGACACGACCGCCCACACTCTGGCCGCCGGGACCGCGCCGAGCCGCCGGCAAGGCCTTCGCGCAACAATCTCCGGAGACTTGCAACAGTGAGCTCGCATACAGGCCTCTCCTTGGTATGAGCGGTCTCGCAGCGGCAGAGAGCGCCTCCGAGGTGAGTCTGCGTCCGCGTCCAACGAGGCGCCCCGTGACCCCGCGTTGCAGACGTGGATCGAGGGGCGGAGCCTCTGCTCGACTGCCGGGGAATGAGCGTAGGCCCTGACACACCCTGCCGCCCATGTGGGCGCCAGGGCACCAGGCGTTTCGAAGCGGGAGGCCGCGACACACGGCCCACAGCGCGGCCGCCGGAACCGCGCCGAGCCACTGGCGAGACCGACCCGCGCATCGCGTCCCAGACGTTGATCGCGTCCCAGAGGGAGAGACGAGGATGCGTGCGCGTGACGCGGGCCGCCGGCTGCTGGTCGGTGTGGCCTCCCTGGCCCTGCTGGCGGGCTGCGGCGCCAGCGCGACGCCGACACCGAAGCCGGCAACCGCAACTCCCGTGAGCCTACCCTCCATGGCGGCGACTCCCGCTCCCACCCAGGCGGTCGCGGCCGCCACGCCAGGCTTCGCGGCAACCCCCGTCCCGCCATCCGGACCCGCGGGCTCGATGACGACCGGCCGGGCGTGGCACACCGCCACCCTGCTTCCCGACGGCCGTGTTCTGCTCACCGGTGGCTACGACATCTCCGCCGAGCTGTATGACCCGGCGAGTGGCGCCTTCAGCGCGACCGGCTCGCTGCCGGCCGACCTTTCCAACCAGACCGCCAGCCTGCTCGCCGACGGGCGGGTGCTCGTCGCCGGGGGCGGTCCCGGCGGGAGCCCCCTGGCCCTCGCCGAGCTGTACGACCCGGGGAACGCGACGTTCAGCCCGACCGGCCCAATGACTGTCGCCCGTGCCTCGCACACCGCCACCGTGCTGGCCGACGGTCGCGTCCTGATCGCAGGGGGCGACACCGCCCACGGCAACGCGGGTCAGACGACGCTGGCCTCGGCCGAGGTGTACGACCCCAAGACCGGCACGTTCAGTCCGACAGGCTCGATGACGATCCCTCGCACGTGCGCCACCGCCACCCTGCTCGCCGACGGCCGGGTCCTCGTCGCCGGCGGGAACCCCGACGACTGGGGTATGGCCTCCAGTCTTGCCTCGGCCGAGATGTACGACCCCGCGACCGGCACGTTCAGCGCGACCGGCTCGATGCACAAGCCGCGCTGCGACGCAACCAGTACCCTGCTCCCCGACGGTCGGGTCCTGGTCGCCGGCGGCTTCTTCATCACCGCGGGCACAGGCATGGACGCATCGGCCGAGCTGTACGACCCCAAGACGGGCACATTCAGCCTGACCGGCCCGATGGCGACCGCTCGCGCCTGGCACACCTCCACGCTGCTGGGCGACGGTCGCGTGCTGGTCACCGGCGGCGTCAGCGGCGCGTCCGCGTCCAGCGTCGCGTCGGCCGAGCTGTACGACCCGAAGACCGGTACCTTCGGCCCGACCGGAGCGATGGCGGTGGCCCGGGCAGGCCACACCGCCACCCAGCTCGCCGACGGGCGGGTCCTCGTCGCCGGGGGCTCCGGGTGCGATGACGTCGACGGCTGCGGGGCCGCCTCAACAGGCTTCAACTACCTCGCCTCGGCCGAGCTGTACGATCCGAAGACCGGCACCTTCAGCGCGACCGGCGCGGTCTGGTCCACGACCATCGGCCGGCCGGCCGATGACGGTGCCCGGATCGTCGCGGTCACGACGGTCGATGCTCGCACCCGGGACCTCACCATCGAGTCACCGGCCGTCGGCCTCGTGAAGGTCCGCCTGCTCCTCCCGAGCCAGTTCGGTTCCGAGCCTTCGACCCGCTGGCCTCTGCTCTATCTGCTGACCGGCAGCACCGGGTCGCACCTCGACTGGACGGATAACTCGGACGTCGAGACCTTGACCGCCCCGACCGACCTGCTCGTCGTGATGCCCGACGCAGCTGACAATGGGTGGTACTCGGACTGGTGGAACGGCGGCGCAGGCGGGCCGCCGAAGTGGGAGACCTTCCACCTCGTCGAGCTGCGCCAGCTGCTGGAGCGGAACTGGCACGCGGGCGACAAGCGCGTGATCGCCGGGCTCTCGATGGGCGGCTACGGGGCGATGGAGTACGCCGCGCGCCATCCCGGGATGTTCCTCGCCGCCGCGTCGTTCAGCGGCGCGCTTGACCCCGTAGGCTTGCAAGCCGGGGGGTTTGATGTCGCCAACGCCCTCTGGGGCGACGTCATTGCGCAGGCCGACGTGTGGAAGGCGCACGACCCCCTTGACAACGTCGCGGCCCTCAAGGGCACCGCGCTGTACGTCGCCTACGGCAACGGAGCGCTGGGTCCGCTCGACAGCAGCGGGGCCGTGTCGAACGGGGAGGATGGTCTCGCAACCGTGGGGCAGGCCTTTGTCCATGCGCTCGCTGCGCGGCACATCCCGGTCACCGTCTACGCCTACGGAGCGGGCACCCACAGCTGGCCCTACTGGCAGCGCGACCTCCATCGCTGGCTGCCGCTCGCCCTCAAGGCGCTCGGGGAGTAGGACGCTCGCCGCGTTCGCCAGAACCAGCTCCTCTGCCACGCTTTCATCGCGGGAGCCGACCAGGACTCGCTCCGGGGAGGAATCGCGGGTTGGCGCCCGAGGAGCCAGATCGGGAGCTGTGACACATCTCGGGGGACCTACCGCAGCGCCCCCAGAGGTGGGGCGCACGGCCCATCAGATCACCATGGCGGGCCAGTTGCGGTCCCCGGTGTTCGGATTCTGAGTCGCTCGGGGCCTGCACGTGAGCGCAAGTCGACGACTATCGTGTCGTCCCGACCACGAAACCGGAGAGTGGAGCGGGAGACGGGGTTCGAACCCGCGACGCGCAGTTTGGAAGGCCGGGACGTCCCCGGGTGTGGCACCGTGCTTAGACGCCCGAGCGAAACGTGTCCGGTTATCGTGTCGTGACCGGGGCGTTGAGCCTACCTCGCGGCGGCGGACCGTGACCGCGGACCCTGAGGGCATGACGCTCGGGTGACTCGCCCCGAGTAGGCCGATCCCCTGTACGTCGGTGGGACAATCGGCGTCAGCGGGAGGCTCCGGCGCGCAGCCCACACCCCGGCGACACCCCCGTGTCCGGGACCGCGCCGAGCCACTGGCGTGACCGTCGTGAAAGTCATCGCCGGCGCCCTGCAACAGTTGGCCTGCGAACGGGCCTCTCTTTGGTATGAGCGGTCTGACCGAGATGGCGATAGCCTCGGATGTGGACCTCGCGGCTGCCGGTGACGAGGCGGCCTTCGCCCGGATCGTGGCCGCCCACCACGCGGAGATGGCGCGCATCGCCTACGGCATCTGCGGCGACTCCGGCCTCGCCGAGGACGCCGTCCAGGCCGCCTGGTCGATCGCATGGCGCAAGCTGCGCACCCTGCGGGACTCGGATCGCGTCCGGCCGTGGCTCGTGGCGGTGGTGGCGAACGAGGCGCGCCACCTCGTCCGTCGCCGGGGCAATCGGCCGGTCATGGAGCTCGAGATCGACACCTGCGACGCTCCGGCCTCCGATCTCGCGGACGAGATCGACCGGGTTGACCTCGTGAACGCGCTTCGCCGCCTCACGCCCGACGAGCGCGCCCTCCTGGCCCTCCGCTACGGGGCCGGCTTCGACTCTGCCGAGATCGGCCCGATGCTCGGGCTCTCCGCCTCGGGCGCGCGTGCGCGCCTTGCCCGCCTGCTGGGGCGGCTCCGGAAGGACCTCGATGATGAATGACCTTGAGCGCTTCGAGAAGCGCTTCGTGGCGGCCTACCGGCGCTACCTTGCAGAGGTCCCGGTCAAGACCGACGCGGTCGCGATCGAACGGGCCGTCGCCCACGCGCGTGCCCATCCCCGCCGAGAGCGGGGGCTCGGTGGCCTGTGGATGGCCGCCCTCAACGTCCGTTCCGCGTCGGTGGCCCCCGGCGTATACCGGACCTGCCGCCTCGCCTTTGCCACGATCGCGCTCGTCATCGTCGCCGGGCTTGCGGGCGCCGTCGGCGGGGCGCTCCTGGAGCGCCGGGCGCAGGGCAATCCGGTGGCTGCCGGCCCGTCGCCCTCGGCGGTGGCAGCGGCTCCCTCGACGGCTCCTACGGCTACCCCGACCGGCTTGATGACCGCCGAGCGCGCCGGCCAGACCGCCACGCTGCTCGCCGACGGCCGCGTCCTCATCGCCGGAGGTGTGGGCTCGATCAAGCAGAGCAACCTGATCCTCGAGGGGGAGGCGGTCGCCACGGCCGAACTGTTTGACCCGAAGACCGGCACCTTCAGTGTGACCGGCTCAATGGGCGTTCCTCGCGTAAACCAGACCGCCACGCTGCTCGCCGACGGCCGGGTCCTCATCGCCGGTGGCTATTTCAATAGCGAGGCTCTCGCCTCGGCCGAACTGTATGACCCGAAGACCGGCACGTTCAGCCCGACCGGCTCGATGAGCGTTCCTCGCGGGCAACACACCGCCACGCTGCTCGCCGATGGCCGGGTTCTCATCGCCGGAGGCGACGACGCCGCGCACGCGTCCGCCACGGCCGAGATCTTCGACCCGAAGACCGGCACCTTCAGCGCCACCGGGCCGATGACGACTGCCCGCACTGGTGCCTCGGCGACGCTGCTCTCCGATGGCCGCGTTCTCATCACCGGCGGAACTGGACCTTACGCGGCGTCACCTCAGTACGCGGGGTCACCCGATCTAGCGTCCGCCGAGCTGTATGACCCGAAGACCGGCACCTTCAGCGCCACCGGCTCGATGACGGCCGCGCGGTTCCAGCAGACCGCGACCCTCCTGTCCGATGGCCGCGTCCTGATCGCCGGAGGCTGCGATAACAACGGCGACGGTCTGACCTCGGCCGAGCTGTATGAACCGAAGACCGGCACCTTCAGCGCTACCGGCTCGATGACTGCGGCGCGCTTCCAGCAGACCGCGACCCTCCTGTCCGATGGCCGCGTCCTGATCGCCGGAGGCTTCGCCGGCGGGGGTCTGGCCGCCGGAGGCTACGGCGCCAGCGTGGTGGCGAGTCATGCCACGGCCGAGCTGTATGACCCAGCGACCGGCAGGTTCAAGGCGACCGGCTCGATGAGTATCCCCCGGGCTGGCCATACCGCGACCCTCCTGTCCGACGGCCGCGTCCTGGTCGCCGGAGGCTACATCGACACGTCGGAGGGGCCGAGTCTCGCCTCGGCCGAGCTCTACAACCCAAGGACCGGTGCGTTCGGCCCGACCGGCCCCTGATCACAGGCGAGAGGAATCCCGCCTCTCACCTGTCGGTGTCGTCGATGCCCGTGCCTCTTTCGAGCCTGACCGGCTCGATGACCGCCGAGCGCGACCCATCCCCGCACACAGAGAGCGAGGTCTCGGCAGGGGCCTCGCGGAACAGCCAAAGGGAAGGAGGAAGGCGTGTCAGCAGGGCAAGTGGCAAAAGCTCCGTCAATCGGTCTGGTCAACCCAGCCAGGCTCTTCATGCTCACCGCTGTCTTCGCCGTCGGGGTCGCTGTTGGGCTTGCCGTTCCGTTCGTGATGAGTTTGCCGACGGGTCACAACCAAGCGCCAGCCGCTCGATCCCAGGCGATGGAGATCACGCCGCCGCTCGTCAGCGAGCCGTACCTGACGGTCCAGCACGGGATCGTGGTTCCGCCGGCCGTGGTGCCGCCGACCTCGTTCGCGGTGACGCCGCCGCTCGTCAGCGAGCCGTACCTGACGGTCCAGCACGGGATCGTGGTTCCGCCGGCCGTGGTGCCGCCGACCTCGTTCGCGGTGACGCCGCCGCTCGTCAGCGAGCCGTACCTGACGGTCCAGCACGGGATCGTGGTTCCGCCGGCCGTGGTGCCGCCGACCTCGTTCGCGGTGACGCCGCCGCTCGTCAGCGAGCCGTACCTGACGGTCCAGCACGGGATCGTGGTCCCGCCGGCCCCGTGAGACCTGTCAGCAGGAAGCAGGCGTCGTGGCGCTGCGGGGAATGGAGCAGGCAAACGCACTCGCGTCCCAGGAGGGTCGTCGCATCGTGCGACGCGCCACCGTGCTTCTGGCCACCTTGGCCCTGCTGCTGATGACGGCAGCCTCGGCCTCGGCGAACGACGATCCCCGCCGGTTCTGCGCGGGCATCAGGCCGTGGGTCTTCGTCGGGCTTTGCGCGTACACGGTCCACGTCAACGTCCTGGTCGACGACGAGTGCGCGACATCCACGACGATGCGGGACGGCTCCGCGGTCGTCTCGGTCACCGGGGCGATGAATATCAGGCTCACGAGCGTCTCGAATGGCAAGACGCTCGATGTCAGCGTGTCCGGCCCCGGCACCAGTTACGACTCGCCGACCACTCGCCGACCGGCGGCACCGTCACCAACGTCTTCCGGGGCATGGGGCTCAGCCACGGCTGGAACTACTCGGACTTCGGCATGCGGGACCTCAATCTCTGCTCGGGGCTGTTTGATGAGACCGTTCTCCCGCACTGCCGCGCCCTGATCGACGATGCGGTCGAGAAGGCGGTCGACGCCTTCCTCGTTTCCAACCCGGCCGCCAACACCGCGCTCACCGAGTAGGCGAAGCGCAGCCGGTTCGCCGCCCGCCTGGCCGACGACAGGTGGGCGCGTGCCGGCATTGCGATGTTGGCGCCCTGTCCGAGCGCCAAGCTACAAACCGAAACACCCGACGAGAAACGCGGCGTGCGCAGGACGCGGCGTCACCCGAATGGCAGTGTGTCCCGTCCATACCCAAGAAGAGAGAGAGCCGGGAGATGCTGTGACGGGATCCAAGGGGCAGCGCCAGCGATGTCCGACCCTTGTGTCCCGATTCGAACGTCCCTATCGGGTTGCCGGCGAGTCCGCGTGGCCTTGGGCGCGCGAGCACAGCCGGTGGCCTATCGGCGGCGAGCCGGCTCGAGTCCTGTTCTTCGACCCCGGTCGGCAGCCGGCCATGAGGCCAGGCCCCGGGACGCGATCGCTAGAAGGTGGTGTCGACGATCGGGGTTACGTCCGGGGGCGGGTCCCCGGCGAGGTCGACGCCATGGACGTCCTTCACGAAGTGCCGGAACTGGGTGTTGAACGGGTCCTGGCCCGTGATCATCGCGCCCATGGCGGCGTTGATGTCCTCACCCTCCATCAACACGATGGCGAATGTGCCCGTGGGTGTCCGCTGATGCCAGACGGCCTCCCGCGTGATGCCCTGCGCGCGGCGGGCGGCGACATAGCCATCGTGCTCCGGCCCGGGGGCGGCCATGTGCTGGAGAGCCTCCCGGTCGAAGTCCTCTTGGCCCGGGATGATCGGCAGGATGAAGACGGACGTTGCCACGCAGTCCTCCATCGGGCCGCGCCAGCCTCAGGGACGCCTGGGGACTTGCCTGCCGCAACCCGTGCCACGGAGCCTAGGCAAATCGCAGGCGCGAGTGGCGAACTGGCGCGCCCGGAGGGACTGGGAACCCGTCCGAACCCACGAGGGACTTACGCGTCGTGACACTAGGGATGCGTCGTCGAGGCTCTTCGGGCTGCATCCTGATAGCACCTGATACGTCAATCGCAAGTCGACCGAGCGCTTGTTGGGCGTCCATCCCTTCGGCGGGTTCAAAATGAGGGGGACAGACAGGAAGGCCGGAGGCCCGACTACCTGCCCTTCTTCAGGGAGGCGCGGCCATCGGCGAACGGCTCCAGGTTGCGGAGCAGCGCCATCGCGATGCCGGGCCAGCGCGGACCGGCGGGGATGGCGCTCGCTCGGCTCATCGCGCGACGAAGGAGTGAGACGATCGTGACGAACCTGCGCATCGAGGCGCCGACTTTCCAGGCGCACGACATGGCCCCACGGGTCCTCCTCGGCCCGGGACCGGACATGGTCCACCCCCGCGTGACGGCCGCGATGTCGGCGCCGCTGCTCGGCCACCTCGACCCTGACTTCCTGGTCCTGATGGACCGCACGCAACAATTGCTGCGGTACGCGTTTCAGACCACGAACCGTCTGACTCTGCCTGTCTCGGGCACCGGGTCCGCAGGTATGGAGGCGGCGATCGCGTCGATCGTCGAGCCCGGCGACCCGGTGCTCGTCTGCGTGAACGGGTACTTCAGCACGCGCATCGCCGAGATGGCTCGCCGGCACGGTGGTGTCGTCGAGACGATCGAACGCGCCTGGGGCGAGGTCTTCCCTGCGGATGAGGTTAGCGAGGCCCTGCAAGACGGCCCGCGCGTGTGGTCGCGATCGTCCACGCCGAGACATCGACGGGCGCTCTGCAACCGCTCGAGGACATCGTGCCGGTGGTCCATGAGGCTGGCGGCCTGCTCATTGTCGACGCGGTCACGTCGCTTGGCGGCGTTCCCGTGCGGGTGGACGATCTCGGACTCGACGTCGTCTACAGCGGGACGCAGAAGTGCCTCGGCTGTCCCCCAGGCCTCGCACCCGTGACGGTCGGGCCACGCGGCGAGGCGAATCTGGCGGCACGGGGCACGCCCGTCGACACGTGGTATCTCGATCTGTCCCTCGTCCAAAGCTACTGGGGACCGGAGCGCACCTACCACCACACCGCGCCGATCGCTCTCAACTTCGCCCTGTACGAGGCCCTGCGGATGCTGGCCGAAGAGGGGTTGGAGGCTCGCTGGGAACGCCACCGCCGAAACGCGGCGCTGCTCTGGCAGGGGCTCGAGGAGCTCGGCATGACGCTTCATGTCCCTGCTGCATACCGACTTCCGTCGCTCACAACGGTGCGGATCCCCGACGGCGCAGACGATGCCGCGGTCCGCACGCGCCTGCTGCGCGACTACGGGATCGAGATCGGCGGAGGCCTCGGCACCCTGAAGGGGCGCGTCTGGCGGATCGGCCTGATGGGGCATTCATCCCGTGTCGAGAACGTCGAGCTGCTGCTCGGCGCACTCCGGCGCATCCTTCGCCACGGATGAGCGCCGCGGGCGCGAAACATCTTGAACGTGACGGCGACCTCGGACGAGGCTAAGGTCGAACTCAGCCCGAGGAACAGGAGTGGTGTTTGTCGACCGTGCCTGCGACGGCGGTCGTCTTCGATCTCGGTGGCGTCCTCATCGAATGGGATCCGCGCCACCTCTACCGCCAGCTGTTCGACGACCCCGCCGCCATGGAGTCCTTCCTCGCGGAGGTGTGCACCCCGGCATGGAACGCTCGGCTGGATGCCGGGCGCCCATGGCCCGAGGCGATTGAGTCACTGGCCCGCGAGTTCCCGGCCCAGCGTGACCTGATCCTTGCCTACGATGCCCGCTGGGAGGAGATGCTCGGCGGGGCCATCGAGGGAACGGTGCAGATCCTCGCCGAGTTGCGCGGCGCGGGAGTGCCCTTCTATGCGCTGAGCAACTGGTCGGCCGCGAAGTTCGCGCTCACCCGCCCCCGCTTCCCGTTCCTCGAGTGGTTCGAGGGCATCGTCATCTCTGGCGAGGTCGGAGCGAACAAGCCCGACCCGGCGATGTACCGCGTGCTCCTGGAGCGGCACCGTCTGACACCTGCGACGACGGCGTATGTCGACGACGCAGAGCCGAACGTGCTGGTGGCCGCTGATCTCGGGTTCCGTGCGATCCGCTTCCTCGGGGCGCCGCGCCTCCGCGCGGATCTCCGTGGCCTGGGGCTGCCTCTCGCCGCTGCCGCTGCCGGCTGACGGGTCCGAGGGTCGGATGATGGCCGCCGGGGAGGGGCGTCGCGCGTGCAGCAGCCGTCGCCGGCGGCCAGCGCGCGAGCCCTTAACGATCAGTCGCCCCGAAGCGCATCGTCCGGACCGTGGACCGACGGGTGTATGACGACCTGAAGCAGGCCATTGAGGACCTGGGGCGTCCAACCAGCTGTGAGCATCGGCCTCTGGCGTCCGGTGGATCGCGACCGACTGGAACCCGAGGACCTCGACTTTCTCGAACAACGCCTCCGCCAGGAGACGTCGCCCTAAGTCGCCTGCGGCCGTCCAGAAGGCAGGCACATCGCGGAGCCAGGCAAGGGCCTCAGCAGGCTCGACCGCCTGCGTGGATGCCTTGGCCTGCGACTCCTCAGCGTCGAGGCGGGGCCATCGCCTGCCGAAGTAACTGGCGATCACCGCCAAGACTACTTCCCTACGGCGGGATAATCCGTCCAGCGCGAAGCTCTGACGCGCGGTCCATGCCCACGGTCGCCCAAGACCGCGCCGAGCCACTGGCGAGACCGACCCGCGCATCGCGTCCCATGGAGGAGTGGGATGACTGTGCGCCATGCGGGTGGTCGCGTTCTACCTAGCCTCGCCATGGCCTTCCTGTTGGCTGGGTGCAGCGCTAGCGCGACGCCGACACCGAAGGCGGCGACAGCGCCGCTGTCGAGCCTGCCCGCTGTGATGGCGACGCCGACTCCGGCGGCTTCGCTTGCAGCCACCCCGGCGACGGCGTCCGCATCGGCAGCCAGCCGAACCGGCTCTGAGATGACCGCCGCTCGCGCCTACCACACCGCGACGCTGCTCCCCGACGGCCGCGTCCTCATCGCCGGAGGTGGCATATCAGGCTCGGCGATCCTCGCCTCCGCCGAGCTGTATGACCCGAAGACCGGGACGTTCAGCGCGACAGCCTCGATGACTGATGCCCGCTACCAGCACACGGCCACGCTGCTCCCCGACGGCAACGTCGTCATCGTGGGAGGTGAAAGTAGCTCGCTGGTCTTGGCCTCCGCCGAGCTGTACAAGCCGAAGACCGGCACGTTCAGCGCTACCGGCTCGATGACTGGCGCTCGCGACGAACAGACCGCCACGCTGCTTTCCGACGGGCGCGTCCTGATCGCCGGGGGTGACGGTGCCACGCAGGTTCTCGCCTCCGCCGAAATCTATGACCCGAAGACCGGCACGTTCAGCGCGACCGGCTCGATGACGACCCCGCGTGCCATCCACGAGGCGATCCTGCTCCCCGACGGCCGCGTTCTGATCGCGGGGGGTTACGCAAGCGACGCGGACTCGGCAAATGACCTCAGCATCGCCTCCGCCGAGATCTATGACCCGAAGACGGGCACGTTCAGCCCGACCGGCTCGATGACCACCGAGCGCGGCGTGCAGACCATGACCCTGCTCCCCGACGGCCGTGTCCTCGTCGCCGGAGGCTGCTACGACAACTCCGGCCAAGCCTCTGCAGACCTGTACAACCCGAAGACCGGCACGTTCAGGCCGACCGGCTCGATGACCACCGGACGCTGCGGCCAGACCGCCACGCTGCTGCCCGACGGCGATGTCCTGATCGCCGGAGGCTTCAGCAACACCGATGGGCCCAGCCTCGCCTCGGCCGAGCTGTACAACCCGAAGACGGGCACGTTCAGCGCGACCGGCACGATGACGGCCGCTCGCGCTGCCCAAACCGCGACCCTGCTCCGCGACGGCAACGTCCTGATCACCGGCGGTGACGACGGGGGCTACATGAGCGGCAACATTCTTGCCTCGGCCGAGCTGTACAACCCGAAGACGGGCACATTCAGCCCGACCGGACCATGAGAACAGCCATCCTTGCTTGAACCAGCGCCTCCGTCAGGCGTTCATCGACGGACCGAGGAGGACTCGCGGCCCGGGCGTGGCCTGACGGCCGAGGGGTTGAAAGGGGTGCGGCGGCATCCGGCGGACTCCGAAGAGCGACGCGAGCGATAGCGAGCGACGGGTGTGTGGTCTTCTTTGATGGTGCGGGAACGCACCGCGAGACACTCTTCGGGCCGAAGGCCTCTTGCAGGCGGTGGGCTGACGACGACGCTGGCCGCAAGCGGAGGGCTTTGACACGCGGCCCAGAAACGTGCCGCCGGGACCGCGCCGAGCCACTGGCGAGACCGACCCGCGTATCGCGTTGCAGGGAGGAGCGCCGGGTCGTGAGACGCGTCATCGCGCTGCTCGTCGCCGGGCTGTTCGCCGTTTCACTGGCAGCCCCGGCAGCCGCCTTGGCCGGGCCGTCCGGCCCGACGTATCAGGTGCCGCCGCCCCAATGGGGGCGACACGCCGATGACACGGCGGCCATCCAGGCCGGACTGGACTATTGCGCGCACTACCCCGGCCCGAACTGCACTGTCCAGTTGCAGGCCGGGACCTACCATTCGGGCCTACTCCTCGAGCGCAACTTCAACGGCACGTTCAAGGGCATGGGCGAGGGCGTGACGACCATCGCGGCCCTGCCCCATCTGCGCATCACCGAGACCGACCCATGGAATGTGGGCGAGTGCGTGCCCAACCTCACGACGTGCACCTAGGCGGGCTTGATCATCTTTGTGAACGGCAACGTCGAGGTCTCCGATCTCTCCCTCGACTTCCCCTGGACGAACGGCCAAGAGACGTTGCCGTGGACGCTTGGCGGCAACCCGGACACCACCGGCTTGGTCACAGCCCTCGATTTCACGGGTGACGGAGCCCACAACGCGTCGGTCGACCGGGTCAGCGTGACTGGCCGTGCCTACACGTCGCCTGCGGCAGTGTCGAATAGCGTCGAGGGCTTCGGCCTCAGCGTCCTGCAGGGGATCATGTTCGACGGCTGGTACCCGAGTCCGCCCTTCGTCGGTGGCGCAAGCGAGACCGACGCCACGGTAAGCGGGTCGTTCGCCGTGCGCGGCAGCTTCGTGCAGACCGTCTGGGAGGCCGTGCTGGTGCAGGGCGTTGTGACGTCGAGCCAGGTCACCCTCACTGGCAACCAGCTCACCAACGTCGGCGTCGGGTTCAACCTCGGCGCGGCGAACTCGACCTTCGACGTCTCCGGCAACACCGTGGCCGCGGACGTCGACGTTTCATCGGGGCACGCAGGCGTGTACTTCGTGCCGTCGGGCTTCGCGAGCCTCGTGAGCAGCCTCTCGCAGGCCTCCATCCACGACAACGCCATCGAGGTCAGCGACGTCGGAGGGAGTGGCGAGTGTCCAGCGCCCCAGTGCATGATGGAAGGCATCTGGCTGTGGGACGCCCCGCCTAGCTCCGCCCACTGGCTCCGGGCAACCGTCACGCACAACACCATCTCGCTCCCGCCGACCTACACGTATCCCGGCTTCGGCCAGGAGGGGATCGACGCCAACAACATCACTGGCACGACGATTTCGGGCAACACCATCACCGGGACCCCGAGCGGGGCGTGGGACGCCATCAGTCTGTGGGGCAACGACCCGTCGTTCCCGCCCGCCACGGGCAACGTGATCATGGGCAACAACGTCAGCGGCTTCGCGCCCATGGGGCCTGAGCCGTACCCCGACAACTTCCCCGGCCTGGGGCTTTCCCAGTACTACCTCGACCCGTACACGACCCACAACCTCGTCATGTGTACCAATCCCAAGGACACGGCCTACGACGGGAGCGGCACTAACGTGCTGATCCACTGCACGACGCCGACGGTGCCACCGGTGACGCCCGGGGTCACCCCCAACGTGAGTCCAGCCTCTTCCCTTGGCAGGCTCAAGCTGCCGCGACTACTTCCCTAGCCTGATCGTCGCCGGTAACTGGCAGGCCGCCTGGCGTTCTCCGGGCGGCCTGCCTAGTCTGGCCGGGGTGCATGAGCGCGGCCACCACTCTCGAGATCTTTCGCAACATCAGCCAATCCCGCGAGCACCACGACAAGCACGGATCTGCCCAAGGTGCCCATCTGACCTACCCCGGAATGTTCGTGGGGTGCATGTCAGCTGCCGCGAGGATGCATCGCGTCAGCAACCTGGGTCAGAAGCAGTGCGCAGGGTGCCCAGGCACAGGCGTGGGTACGTGGAAGTAGGGCAGACCTGACCAGGACCATGCACGGCCAGAGAGCGACGACCTTGCTCGCCTGCCACGGTCTGCCGCCTTGCGCTTATCGTGGAGTCGGGTACCGGGCGTGCGGTAGGAAGATGGAGGCGCGGATGGCGCAGGACGAGGACCGGGTCTTGGTGCGCGACTACTACGAGGTTGTCTACAACCGGCGTGAGATGGGTCGCCTCGATGCCTTCCTCGCGCCCGACTTCGTGAGCGCGGGCCCAGGCGGGCAGATGGATCGGGAGGCCCATGCAACGGCGCTCGCGGCTTCCCTCGCGGCGATGCCCGACTTCCGCCTGACGGTCGAGGAGCAGATCGTCGAAGGGAATGCGGTCGTGACGCGCTGGTCGGCGACGGGCACCCAGCTCGGCCCGCTCTTCGGCATCCCTCCGACGGGCAGGCGGGTGACCGTGACGGCGATCCACATCCACCACGTGCGCGACGGGCAGATCGTGGACCAGTGGGAGCAGTTCGACAGGCTCGGGGCGCTCGGCCAGCTCGGCCTCGTGCCTCGGCCGGCGCAGGAGCTAGCCTGACTCGATGTAACGCGGGAAATCGTGTCGCCGTTGCATCCCCGGGATGTGCCTACGCGATCTCCGAGGCCCCGTGGATGTAGCTCGGAACGTTCGTGACCGGTATCAGCAGGATTGGTGACGCCGCGGCGAGCGCGGCCTTGGGCGTAGTGCGAGGGGAGCCTCCGCATACCTGACTTCGAGAGACCAGTCCAGCACGCTGCGTTGGGTACTGTGGGTTCGAGTCCTCCGGGGGCGCTGTAGCAACGTGGCTCATGCGCCGGGCAGGGCGGGCGGCGTAGTTGGGTAGATGTCGATGTTCCACCACTTCGACATCGGCAACGTCTCTGCGGTGGCTCTGGCACTGCCCTCGTCGGAGGCGAAGACCTCGATGAAGGTCGTCCCGCGAGCCAAGGAGATGTGGATCGACCCGATCCGATGCTCGTCCCTGAGAACCTCGACCTGAGCCAGTTCATCCTTGACCACAGCGAACACGTCGCGCATGTCGGTGTCCGGTTTGAACGTGGCGACCACCATGTAGGTGTCCACTTCTTCGACTCCTCCTGATAGGCGGCAGCGGGGCGTTGCGTCAGCCTACCGGCTACGCATCAGCACGATCCGCTGACCGGCGGTGCCCCTGGCCCGAACTCCCTGAGTGCCGCGACCTCGGTCGAGCGTGGGTCGGCCTATTCAGCAGAATGTCGAGCTCGTGTGCTCCGGCAACCTCCGACCACGCCGGGCCTTGCGTTGAGTTTCCCAGATCGAGTCTAGGCTGGCGCCGACTTGCCGAACGGGCCGTAGTGGCAATGGGCATCGCAGCGCCGGCCCGGGTCCATCTCGCCGTCAGCGCGGGCCTGCTCCACGAGGGCTCGTCGACCGTGCTCGAGGTAGGCGAGGAGGGCGGGCCGGGTCTCGGACGGGAGCGCGACGTCGAGGGTCTTGCACGCTGCCCACTCACCGTTAGGCTTCGCCGTGCTCCATCGCGAATGCCCAGATGCGTTCGGTGGCATCGATCTCGCCGCTGGTGCGGCCCAGGAGCAGGCCACCGATGAAGCCGAGATGACCGCCCGGCCAGGTGTGCCCGCCGCCGTCGATCGTGTAGAGCGGCACCTCTCCGGGCCCTCCCGCATCGCCGTACCGGGTTCTGCGGACGCCGCTCGCCACGACATCCGTCAGCGCTCGCGCTTCTGTCCCGTTCGCTCGCGCCCAGGCATCCGCAGACTCGGGCACGCTCTCGATCCACTCGCCGCGGGAGTGGCCCCGGTACGGGTTGATGCGGTCCGCCGTCCCGTGAAAGGCGACGATCGGGACGGGCCGCGACAGAGGTGGCCTGCTCGGCGCGCGCAGTCCGGCCACGGCTCCGACCGCTCTGACGAGGTCCGGTCTCAACGAGGCGAGGTGGCAGGCCATGCGTGCCCCACCCGACATGCCCGCGACGACGACCCGAGGGTCGGCCGGCCGGTACTGCACGCGCAGCGTCTGAATGACCGCGACGAGATATGCGGCATCGTCGTCAATGTCCCAGGCTCGGCCGAAACCGCGACGTAGACCGCCCTCGGGGAAGCCGACGATGGCGCCGCGGCCGGTGAGCCGGTCCATGCGGCTGAGGCGTCTCTGTCCGCCGGCGCCGGAGCGGCTGCCGTGGAGGCTCAGGAAGATCGTCGCCCCCTCGGGAGGGGCCAGGTCAGGAACCGCCACCAGGCACGGCCGATCGGGTGCGCCTGGGACGGTGACGCTTCGCAGCTCCATCGGTGCAACACTCTACCCGGGACCGACGGTCAGGAAGCTGAAATCCGCTCCAGGATCGCCCGACCGCGGAGGAAGTGGTGCAGCCCGGCTGGCCTCACCCTTGGTCGGCCTCTCCGTCGCCGACCTCACCGGGACGACGCGCTCCACGAAACCGAACGGGCCACCGATGACCGGGCGCGTGGCGCTCAGTCCGGGCGGGCGACGCCGGTGCACGGGCCGCTCGCCGGTGGTGGCGCTACGCTGCCCCCGCGCGATCGCGCGGCAGGAAGGCTCGGAGGAACGGCGGATGAACGACGCAGGGATCCCGGAGGGCGTCGAGATTGAGCAGGTGTGGGCGATCGAGGCCGACTTCGCGCCCGACGGAGAGGCGCGACGGCGACCCGTCCGTCACGCTCATCTCGCCAACCTCGCGCAGCTGATGCGCGAGGGGGTGGTGGTCGTGGCGGGTGCGGTGGGTCACGTCGAGTCGGCGTTCATCGCCGTTCGGGTGGCCGACGAGGCCGCCGCCCGTGACCTTGCCGAGCGCGACGTGTACTGGACGTCGGGCGCCTGGGCACGCATCCGGGTCCGGCCGTATGGTCTCGTCCGGCTCAGCGACGCCTGACACGTCGCCGACGCGCTCGAACGCCGTTGTAGGGTCGCGGTGGACCCTGGGCCCAGTCGACTGGCCGAACGGCGCACGCAAGATCGGGCCGGTGTATGTCGGAGGCGACGTTCGTGGAGCACAAGGCAAGCGAGTCCATTGAGATTCACGACCCCGACATCCTGGCCCGGGCTCGCAGCGTGATCGAGGCCTGCGCATCGCCAGAGGAGATCCAGCAAGCGGTGCTTGACGCGGTTGCGCGCAACGAGGAGTGGCGGGGCCGGAGCTGCGTCAACCTGCTGGCCCCCGAGGCACCGACCAGCCCGACCGTGCGGGCCCTGCTTGCCTCTGAGGTCGGCACACGGGCCGCCGAGGGCCACATCGGGCCCGTCAACCGCTGGTTCGCCGGGACGCGCCACATCGATGAGATTGAGGCGCTCTGCGTCGAGCTCCTGAAGCAGGCCCTTTCGGCCCGTTACGCGGAGCATCGGCTCGTGGCGAGCATGATCGGCAACCTCGCCGTCTACACCGCGCTCACAGAGCCGGGCGACGTGATCATGAGCGCGACCCAGCCCGTCGGCGGTCATTCGTCCAACCGCGTCGACGGCCCGGCCGGCGTGCGCGGGCTCAAGATCGTGGACATTCCGTTCGATCCGTTCGAACTCGAGGTCGACCTCGACGCCTTTCGGCGCCTCGCCCCGCTCGTGCGGCCGCGGCTCGTGGCCCTGGGCTTCTCGATGACGCTCTTTCCCTTCCCCGTGCGGGAGATGCGCGCGGTGGTGGACGAGTGGGGCGGCCGGATCTTCTTCGACGGCGCCCACCAGCTCGGCTTGATTGCCGGTGGCCAGTTCCAGGATCCCCTGGGCGAGGGCGCGGCGGTGTTGACGGGCTCGGCCGGCAAGACCTTCAGTGGGCCGCAGAGCGGCGTCATGGCGTGGGACGACCCATCCCTGACGGAGTCCCTTGGGCAGGCGGTCTTCCCGGTGCTGGCGGCGACGCACCAGGTCAACCGGGTCGCTGCGCTTGCGGTCTCCGCCGCGGAGATGATCGCCTTCGGGCGGACCTACATGGCCGAGATCGTGCGCAACGCGCAGTGCCTGGGCGTGGCGCTCGACCGGCGTGGCATTCCCGTCCTGGGGGCGCACAAGGGCTTCACCCGAACCCACCAGGTGATCCTCGACGTGCGCCGCTTCGGCGGCGGGCTCGAGGCCGCGCGACGGCTCGAACAGGCGAACATCATCACGAACAAGAACCTGATCCCGAGCGATCGCGCCGACGCCTGGGACCGCCCCGGTGGCCTGCGCCTCGGCAGCATCGAGGTAACGCGCCTCGGGATGGGCGAGCCCGAGATGGAGAGGATCGCGGATTTCATCGCCCGGGTCCTCGTCGAACGGGTCCCTCCGGAGCAGGTCGCGGGCGACGTGGCCGACTTCCGGCGTCCGCTTCAGACGCTCTACTACTGCTTCGACCACCCTGCTCCACCGCGGCAGACAGGACCCGCCGCTCGCTGAACCACAGCGACCGCGCGGCACGGGCGCGCGCCCCCCGGGGCCAGGTAGCCCGGCACCTCCAAGGCCAGGCCCGCCGGCGGGATCGGTCATACTTGGCCCCCACCTGCTCTCGCGGCCGCTCCGCACTCGCCCCCTCCCGGATCCCGGGAAGCGGATCCGGGCGGTCCGACACGGCGAAGCCCGCCCGGCGGCGCGACCCGCTCCATGAAAGGCTGTCATGAGCCACTTCTTCACGAACCTCGGGCGCTTCTCGGTGCGGTTCAGGTTCCCCATCGTCGTCGCCTGGATCGTGGTCACCCTGCTCGCCGTCCGCTTCCTGCCCGCCCTGGGCGACGTCGCGAAGGACACGACGAGCGGCTTCCTCCCCGCGTCCGCCCCGAGCATGCAGGCCGCCGCGCTGGCGGCGCCCTTCCAGGACGCCTCGCTGGCCCCGGCAACGCTGGTGATGGCGCGCAATGGGGGGTTGACCGCGGCCGACAACGCCGCGATGGACGCGATCGAGGCGAAGATCCGGGGGATCGATCACGTCCAGGTCGTCGTCGACCTCGGCGTCTCCGGGGACGGCCAGGCGCGCCAGGCCCTGGTCGAGGCGTCGGTTGTCGCGTTCAGCGCGGGACCCGAGGCGAAGGGGGTGGTCGACGCGATCCGGTCGACCTTCACCAGCACGTCGATCCCAGCCGGCCTGCAGATCAACTTAACCGGCCAGCTCGCGACCCAGATCGACACCGTGGCCGCGTCCGGCTCGTCGATGAACCAGACGCAGGAGCTGTCGTTCCTGTTCATCATCGTCCTGCTCCTGCTCGCCTTCCGCGCCCTGCTGGCCCCGGTCGTGACCCTGGTGCCGGCTGCCCTCGTGCTCATCCTGGCCGGGCCGGTCATCGCCGAGTCGAGCAAGGTCGGCGTCCAAGTCAGCTCGATCACCCAGCTCCTCCTGATCGTGCTCGTGCTCGGCGCCGGGACCGACTACGGCGTCTTCCTCGTGTTCCGCGTGCGCGAGGAGCTCCGCCGGGGCCTGACTCCGCAGGATGCGGTGATCCGGTCGGTCAGCCGGGTGGGGGAGTCCATCACCTTCTCGGCCTTCACCGTCATCGCCGCGCTCGTGAGCCTGGTCGTGGCGGAGTTCGCCTTCTACCAGAGCCTCGGGCCCGCCCTCGCGATCGGGATCGCCCTGATGCTGCTGGCCGGCCTGACCCTGCTCCCCGCCCTGCTCGCGATCTTCGGGCGGGCCGTCTTCTGGCCGACCGGCGCCGCGGCGCACAAGGCCCATCGAGTCGGCCTGTGGGATCGCATCGGGGTGATCGTTACCCGGCGGCCCGGGATCACGCTCGTGGCCGGGACCGTGCTGTTCGTCGCCCTCGGGGCGACGCTGCTCACGACCGGCGTGGCGGGCTTCGGGGACGTCACCGGGAGCCCGACCGGCACGGACTCCGCCGCGGGCGCGGCGCTCATCGCGGCGCACTTCCCCTCGTCGACGACCGGCCGGAGCGCCGTCCTCATGCAGTTCGGCACGTCGGTCTGGGACGACCCGACCGTCCTCGCCCGCGCCCAGGCCGGCCTCGCGGGCCTGCACGAGTTCAGCGGCCTGGTCGGACCGCTCAACCCGAACGGGATCCCGTTGACCACGGCGCCAGCTGACACAGCTCCACGCGGCGCTGGGGCCGGCGCGCGCGCTCCCGCCGGTGCCGACGACGACCGCGGTCCCGAAGCAGCTCTACGACGCGTATCGGGCGACCGGCCAGCTCATCAGCCCCGACGGCCGCATCGCCAGTTCTCGGTCGTGTTCGCCAACGGCGACTCCTCGAGCCCGGCGGTCCTCGACTCCGTGCCGGCCATGCGCGCCGACGTCGCCCGGGTTGCCACGGCCGCGGGGGCGTCAGCCTCCGGCGTCTACGGGCTGGTCGCCTTCGCCGCCGACGTCAGCCAGCATCTCCGGGAGCGGACCTCGTCCGGATCATCCCGATCGTCGCGGTGCTCATCGCCCTGCTGCTCGCGATCGTGCTCCGCAGCCTCGTCGCGCCGCTCTACCTGGTGGCGAGCATCGTCCTCTCGTACCTGGCCGCGCTGGGCCTCGTCGGGATCGTGTTCGTTCACCTCGGAGGGCAGGCGGGGATCAGCTTCATCCTGCCGTTCCTCATGTTCGTCTTCCTGATGGCGCTCGGGTCCGACTACAACATCCTGATGATGAGCCGGATCCGGGAGGAGGCCCACGAGCTGCCGCTGCGGGACGCGGTGGCCCGGGCGGTCGGCCGGACGGGCAGCACCATCACGACGGCCGGTGTGATCCTCGGCGGCACGTTCGCGGTCCTGGCGGTGGCCGGGGGCTCGGCCGGCGGCGGCCAGATCCAGCAGATCGGCTACGGCGTCGCCGCGGGCGTTCTGATGGACACGTTCCTCCTGCGATCGCTGCTCGTGCCCTCGCTCGTGGTGCTGCTCGACCGCTGGAACTGGTGGCCTTCGCACCTCGCGCGGGCGACGGCGCCGGGTGAGCGCTAGCCCGCACGGGGGCTCGTCCAAGCCTGGGCGGGGCTATCCTCCGTCGATGAGCATCACGAAGGTCCAGCTCTTCTCCGTCCCCGTCACCGACCAGGATCGGGCCGGCGACTTCTACGTCGGCGTCCTGGGCATGGAGCTCATGCGCGACGTGCAGATGGGTCCCGGGATGCGATGGGTCCAGGTCCGTCCGGCCGGAGCTGCGACGTCGATCACCCTCGTCACGTGGTTCGAGTCGATGCCCGCCGCGTCGCTCACGGGGCTCGTCCTCGAGTCCGACGACCTCGACGCCGATGCGGCCCACCTGCGCGAGCGCGGGGTGGTCATGGACCACGCCATCGCGTCGGCGCCATGGGGTCGCTCGATCGGGTTCGCCGACCCCGACGGCAACCGGCTCATCCTCCAGGCGACGACCGCCCGCTGACCGCTCCCGCGGCGTCGCCGGACGTTCACGTCGGGTCGGCCCGCCCCCGCCTCACACGTACGGGGCCACGCCCTCCGCGAGCGCCTGCATCAGCTCGAGCTGGTCGTCGAGCGGAAGCAGCGAGAAGAAGCTGCGGGCCACCAGGTCGACCGGCATGCCCACCCGGGCGCGCAGCGCTTGGAGCGACTCGACGATCGACTCCGGCGGGCCGGCGAGCACGGCACGCCCACTGACGAGCGCCTCGATGGCCGGCGTCGGAGGCGGGGAGGGGGCGCACCGGGGCGTCGCGCCGATGCCTCCATGTCCGCGTACTTCCAGTTCATCGCCCACAGCGGTCCCGCGTAGCGGGCGAGCGCTTCTGCCTCGGAGGGACCCGGGAGCAGCACGGAGTAGTGGGCGAGCGTGAAGGTGGCCGGGTCGCGGCCGGCCCGCTCGAGCTCGTCGCGCACCCACCCGACCATCTGCACGAACCTATCGACCGGCGCGTTGGCGAAGATCCCGTCGGCCAGGCGGGCGGCGCGCCGGATGGCCGCCTCCGCGCTGCCGCCCACCAGGACCGGGATGCGCCGCTGCGGGGTCGGCCGGACGGCGACCTCGGGGAGGCGGTAGACCTCGCCCACATGGCGGAGCGGTTGCCCGCCCCAGGCCTGCGGCAGGATCTGGAGGATCTCCTCCATCGCACGACCGCGTCGTCTGCGCGTCGGCGCCGAGCCCCTCGAACTCCACCTTGGACCAGCCGAGCCCGAGCCCAAGCGTCAGCCGGCCGTGACTCAGCAGCTGGACAGTCGCCGCGTCCTCCGCGAGGCGGATCGGGTGGTGGAGCGGGGCGAGGACGACGCCCGTGCCGATCCCGATCCGTGTCGTCGCGGCGGCGATCGCCGCGCTCACGACGAGCAGCGAGGGCATGTAGCCGTCGTCGACGAAGTGGTGCTCGCTCGTCCAGATCGAGTCGAAGCCGAGCCGCTCGGCCTCGACCGCGACGCGCAGGGTCTCGTCGTAGGCGCGGGTCCAGTCGGTCTCGCCGGGCCGGGTCTGTGCGGTGAGGAGTCCGAACCCGAGTCCCATGGCCAGACGATAGCAGGATGCGTCGATCCAGCGCCCGCCCCGTGGTCCCGCTAGCCTGTGGGCTGTGACATCGCGGAAGGTCGGCACGCTCGTTCGGTCCTGGGCGGCCCTCGGGTGCCGGCATGACGCGGCGCGCGCTCGTGCTCTTCGGCCTGATGTCGCTGATCTGGGGGATCCCGTACCTGTTCATCCGGGTCGCGGTCGCCGAGGTCTCGCCGGCGACGCTGGTCTTCGCCCGCTCCGCGATCGCGGCGCTGATCCTGCTTCCGATCGCGCTCTCGCGCGGCGACCTGCGGCCCGTCCTGCGAGCGGTGGCGCTGGGTGGTCGCCTTTGCCGCAGTCGAGATCGGCCTGCCCTGGGTCCTGCTCGCTTCCGCGGAGCAGCACGTGACGAGCTCGCTCGCCGGCCTCCTGGTGGCGGGCGTGCCGCTCGTCGGGACCGTCGTCGCCGTGGCCACGCGAGGTCGGGATCGCGTCAGCCTCACCACGCTGCTCGGGCCTGCTGGTCGGTTTGGTCGGGGTCGCCGCGATCGTCGGCGTCTCGGTCGACGAGTCCAACACGACCGCACTGCTCGCGATGGCGCTGGTCGTCATCGGCTATGCGGTCGGGCCCGCCATCCTGTCGCGCCGGCTCGGCGGCCTGCCGTCGGTCGGGGTGATGGCGCTGTCGCTCTCGCTGTGCGCGCTGGTCTACGCGCCGATCGCCGCCGTGCAGCGACCGGCGGCCATGCCCGGTGCGAGCGCGCTGGGAGCCATCGCGATCCTTGCCGTGGTGTGCACGGCGATCGCGTTCCTGCTCTTCGCGGCGCTCATCGAAGAGATCGGTCCCGTACGCGCCACCGTGATCACCTACGTCAACCCGGCAGTCGCCGCAGCGCTCGGCGTGGCGGTGCAGAGGGAACCGTTCACGGCCGCGATGGGCGTCGGGTTCCTGCTCGTGATCCTGGGTTCGGCATTCGCCGCCCGGTCGCCGTCTGCGGGCACGGCGGACGGACGAATTGGCGACGGGGACGGCCGGCCCGTCATGGCCGGGGTGGATGAGTCGGTCACGTAGCGCTTCGGGTCCGGCGACCCCGACCGATGCGTCGAGCAACAGGTGCTGGATGCAGCCGCACCGAGCACACGTGAGATGGAAGTGAGGATCGAGATGGACCTGACGCTCGTGCCCGCGCGAACGGCGCTCGTGGTGATCGACCTGCAGCGGGGCGTCGCCCGGATGCCGACGGCCCCGCACGCTGCCAGCGACGTAGTGGCACGCGCGGCGGCGCTGGCCGTAGCGCTCCGGGAAGCCGGCGGGACCGTCGTGCTCGTCCACGTGATCCGTTCGGCGGACGGCCGGGATGCGCTGCACCCCCACGCGGACCAGCCGAGCCCGCAGCCCGGGACCGGTTCCCCCGGACTGGACCGAGATCGTCCCGGAGCTCGGCCCCGAGCCAGGTGACGTCGTCATCGCCAAGCGCCAGTGGGGCGCCTTCTACGGCACCGAGCTCGACCTCCAGCTGCGTCGGCGGGGCGTCGACACGATCGTCCTCGCCGGCATCTCGACCAACGTCGGCGTGGAGAGCACGGCGCGTGACGCCTACGAGCGCGGCTACGAGCAGGTGTTCGTGGAGGATGCCATGAGCGCCCGGGACGCCGGCGAGCATGCGCACACGGTGCGCGCCATGTTCCCGCGCATGGGTCGGGTGCGCTCCACGGCCGACGTGCTGGCCGCGCTCAAGGTCGCGAGTCGGGGCTAGTAGGCCGCGAACACCCGTGACGCCTTGGTCGCACCGGCGCGCCGGGCCGCCCAGTGGTCCGCGTGATGCACGGCGCCAGCGCGTCGCGCGCGGGCCCCGAGCCGTGCCACCATCGCCGCGGGACTCGCGGTACCTTCGGCTCCTTCCCGTGCGGAGCGCCGTCGCGGACGATCTGGCGATGGGTCGTCGATCCTGGCACTCGTCCTCGCGTGCCGCTCGCGGCGTGCAGGGGCGGCACCGCAGCGACGACGGGACCATCCGCTCGCCCCGCGCGTCCCGTCGCGGCATCGCCGCGATCGTCGAACCGGCAGTTCACCGGCGTCGGCGCGGGCCGCCGGGGACAACCGCGTGCCACGCCCGTGCCGACGTCCCGCCCGAGGCGGAGTTCCACGCCCGCGCCCACCTCCCGCCCGACTCCCCGGCCAACAGCCCGGCCCGACGCCCGCTCGGACACCCACGCCGACCCCACGCCCGACGCCCGTGCCCACCACGGCCCCCGTCGCCGACGGCGAGCCAGCGATCGCCGGCTGCCCCGTGTTCCCGGCCGACAACGTGTGGAACCGGCCCGTCACCGGCCTGCCCTGGCCGCGAACTCGGCGACGCTGGTCGCCTCGATCGGGGCCTCGGCGCACCTGCACCCCGACTTCGGCAGCGACGCGGGCTACGGGATCCCGTACAACGTCGTCGTCGCCGCAACCACGCCGAAGTACGCGGTCGCGTTCGACGACGCGGACGAGTCCGACCCTGGGCCATACCCGATCCCGGCGAGCCCGGAGATCGAGGCGGGGTCGGACCTGCACCTCCTCGTCCTGGCGCGGGACACGTGCACCCTGTACGAGCTGTGGTCCGCTCGGCGGACCGCCGCGGGCTGGGCGGCGGGGTCGGGCGCAACGTGGAACCTGCGCTCGAACGCCCTGCGGCCGGCGGGCTGGACGAGCGCCGACGCGGCCGGGCTTCCGATCCTGCCGGGACTCGTCCGATACGACGAGGTGGCCGCCGGGTTCATCGGCCACGCCATCCGGTTCACCGCTCCCCGGACCCGGCGCGCCTACGTCTACCCGGCGCGCCACTTCGCCTCGAGCTCGGTGAGCGCCGCCCTGCCGCCGATGGGCACCCGGCTTCGCCTGGCGGCCTCGTACGACATCTCGAAGCTGCCGCCCGAGGCGCGCGTGATCGCCCAGGCGATGAAGACCTACGGGATCATCCTGGCCGACAACGGCAGCCCGTGGTTCTTCCAGGGAACGTCCGACCCGCGCTTCGACGACGACCAGCTCGATGCGCTCAAGACCATCCCGGGATCTGCGTTCGAGGTCGTCGACACGAGCGGCTTTGTGAGCGGGCCGTAGCGGACCCTCAGACTCGATGTCGTGTCAAGCGGTAGACACGACCGTGCGAGGCCGAGGTCGGCAGCGGCGCGTCAGATGAACCCCGGTCGGCGTCCCAGGGTCGCGCGATCGGGTTTCGTCTGTCTCAGGGAACCACCACGAGCTTGCCCCGAACGTGGTGCCCGGCGACCTCGGCCAGGCCCTCGCCCGCCTGGTCCAGGCGCAGCGTGCGGATCTCCGGCCGCCGGACCGTGCCGGCCTCGACGAATCCGGCGAGGCGCTCCAGGCGCTCGGTCGTCGCCTCCGTCCTGATGTTGAGGCCCGTAACGCCGCGGGCGGCGAGGGGTCCGACGTCGGCGCCGCCAAGCATGGAGACCACGTGCCCGCCCGGGCGTACAAGCTCCGCGAGACGGCCGACCAGCGCCTTGTCCCCAAGCATGTCGAAGACGGCGGCGAGGCCCTCCGGATGTGCCGCGCGCACGGCCTCCACGACGTCCGATGTTGCGTAATCGATGGTCTCGCGGGCTCCGAGGTTGCGCACGTAGTCGTGGTTCGCCGCCCGGGTGACGGCGATCGAGGTGGCCCCGGCGGCCGTAACGAGCTGCACGGCGATGCTGCCGATGCCGCCCGACGCGCCGAGGAGGAGGACGGTGTCGCCTGCCTTCAGATCCGACGCCTCGACCATCTGGAGCGCCGAGACCCCGGCGAGCGATAGAGCCGCGCCGAACGGAGCGTCGATGCTCGACGGCCGCCGCGCGAGCGTAGCGACGGAGGCGACCGCGTACTCGGCCAGCGCGCCCTCGCCGACCGACATCTTGCCGTGGACCCCGAACACGGGATCGCCCACCCGCAGCCCGTCGACGGCCGGTCCGACCGCATCGACCGTGCCGCCGAGGTCCAGGCCAGGGACCAGCGGGAAGTGGTGCGGCATGAAGTCCTTGTAGGCGCCGCCGAGGATCGCGACATCGGCGGGGTTGATCGAGGCGGCCTCGACGCGCACGCGCACCTGGCCCTCGGCGGGCTCGGGCAGGGGCGTCTCGTGGATGGAGCCCGACGCTCCGAACTCGTCGATGGCGAAGGCGCGCATTCTGGACCTCGTGGCAGGGTCAGTAGTTGTGGCAGCAACTATATGCGGCGGGAGCGGATCGCGCAGATCCGCGGCTGGCCCCGTCTTCGCGGGGCGTGTGACCCGCTGTCTGACCGAAGTCGGGCGCGTGAGGCTGAGTCGCCGGCTACGATGCCGTTCGCACTCCACGCTGCATCCGTTCGGAGGGAGCCCCGTGTCGACCACGGCACCGGCCGACGTCGTCGGCCAACCATTCCTTCTCGGAGTGAACTACTGGCCACGCCGCAAGGCGATGCGCTGGTGGGCTGAGTTCGATCCCGGGGAGGTACGCGACGAGTTCGCGGTCATCCGGCACCTTGGCCTCACCCACGTGCGCATCTTCCTGCTCTGGGAGAGCTTTCAGCCGGCTCCGAACCGGGTGAGTGCCGACGCATTGCGGGACCTCGAGACCGTCTGCGACATCGCGGCGGAGCTCGGTCTCCAGCTCGAAGTAACGTTCTTCACCGGCCACATGAGCGGACCGAACTGGGCACCGCCCTGGCTCGTCGACCGAGGCCGCCCGCTCCGGCCCGACGATCGCCAGGTCGTCAATCTCGGCAACCCGACGGGCGAAACATCCACGATCCACGACATCTACCTCACGCCGTTCGTCGTCGAGGCGGAGGATCTCCTCCTGCGCGCGGTCTGCGCGGCGCTGGTGGACCACCCGGCGGTGTGGGCCTGGAGTCTCGGCAACGAGCCGGATCTCTTCTGCCAGCCACGGGATGCGCGAACCGGCCGAACCTGGGTGCGTGATCGGACCGCCGCGAATTCGGTCCGTCGATCCGCACCGGCCCGTGCTCGCCGGACTTCACGGCGCCAGCCTCGAGGCGGACGTGGGGTTCCGCATCGGCGATGTCGCGGCCGAGACGGACGTCTCGGTCATGCACGGCTACCCGATCTACAGCTCGATTGCCCGAGGTCCGCTCGATCCCGACTTCGTGCCCTTCACCGCCGCCCTGTCCGCCGCCCTCGCCGGACGGCCCGTGCTCTACGAGGAGTTCGGTGTCAACACCGACGCTCCGGACGGGTCGAGCCACTGGCGTGAGCTCGTCCTATGGGGCCACCGCAGCCGACGGGCACACTTCGCCTCGGAGCGTGATGCGGCGGCGTACTTCGCCGCGGTGCTGCCAGGGCTGGTGCGGGTCGGCAGCCTCGGTGCGTTTGCCTGGTGCTTCTCCGACTATGCCCCGAGCCTGTGGAATGAGCCGCCCTGCGACTTCCAGGTGCACGAGCGCTTTTTCGGCTTGCTTCGGCCGGACGGCAGCCTGAAGCCGACCGCACAGGTCATGCGCGAGTTCGCCCTGACGCGGCCACGGGTCGCGGTCCCCGAACGGTCCGTCGAGCTCGACGGCCCAGCCGACGAGTACTACCGGGATCCGGCCCGTCGCATGCGCGACCTCTACCAGCGCTTCGGCTCGCTCGGATGAACGCGGCCGCCGAAGGTCATCGAGACCAGGGAGCACCGATGGCCTCCCGGTTCATGTTCTCGCGCACGTGTCGTTGGCCCAGGCGGATGGGTCCTTAACAACGGGTGTTCCGCTCCGGACCGTCAGGCGGCCGCTAGGCCGCTTCCACGATCGCCTCCTCGAACTGGGAGTTGTAGAGGTCGTAGTAGAAGCCGCGGCGGGCCATCAGCTCGTCGTGGCTGCCCTGCTCGACGATCTGGCCCTGGTTCATGACCAGGATCGAGTCGGCGTTGCGGATCGTGGAGAGGCGATGGGCGATGACGAACGCCGTGCGGCCCTTCATCAGGCGAGCCATCGCCGCCTGGACGAGCACCTCGGTCCGGGTGTCGACCGAGCTCGTGGCCTCGTCGAGGATCAGGATCTCCGGGTCGGCCAGGAACGCCCGGGCGATCGTGAGGAGCTGCTTCTCGCCCTGCGAGAGGTTCGAGGCGTCGTCGTCGATCACCGTGTCGTAGCCATCGGGGAGCGTCCGGACGAAGTGGTCGACGTGGGCCGCCTTGGCCGCGGCGATGATCTCGTCCTCGGTGGCGTTCTCGCGGCCGTAAGCGATGTTCTCGCGGATCGTGCCGCCGAACAGCCACGTGTCCTGGAGGACCATGCCGAAGGTGTGGCGCAGGTTGTCGCGGGTCAGCTGGCGGGTTTCGATGCCGTCGATCTTGATGGTGCCCGAGTCGATGTCGTAGAACCGCATCAGCAGGTTGACGACCGTGGTCTTGCCGGCGCCGGTCGGTCCGACGATGGCCAGCACCTCGCCCGACTCGGACGTCGGCGCTGAGGTCATCGATGAGGGGCGTCTCGGCCTGATAGCGGAACGCCACGTCGTCGAGAGCGACGTGGCCCGACGTGTGGTCGAGGACGCTCGGCTGCGCCGCGTCGGGGACCTCTTCCTGCTCGTTGAGCAGCTCGAAGACGCGCTCGGCCGATGCCATCGTCGACTGCAGGAGATTCATGATGCTGGCAACCTGCGTGATCGGCTGCGTGAACGAGCGCGAGTACTGGATGAACGCCTGGACGTCGCCGAGGGACATGCGTGCCGTTGCGACCTGGATGCCGCCCAGCACGCCGATCGCGACGTAGTTCAGGTTGCTCACGAAGGTCATCACCGGCATGATGAGCCCGGAGATGAACTGCGCCTTGAAGCTCGCCTCGTAGACCCGCTGGTTCTCCTCGTCGAACTGGCGGATCGCGTCTTCCTGGTGGCCGAAGACCTTCACAATGCTGTGCCCGGTGTGGGATTCCTCGACCTGGCCGTTGAGGACCCCGGTCCGCTTCCACTGCGTGGCGAACTGCTTCTGGGATTGGCGCGCGATCAGCATCGTGAGGATGGCGGCGGTCGGGAGCACGAGGAGCGATATGACCGCCAGCATCGGGCTGATCCAGAACATCATCGCCAGCACACCGATGATCGTGGTGAACGACGTGATGATCTGGGTCAGGCTCTGCTGCAGAGTGTTGGCGATGTTGTCGATGTCATTCGTGACGCGGCTGAGCGTGTCGCCGTGGGCATGGGTGTCGAAGTACTGCAGCGGCAGCCGGCCGAGCTTCTGATCGACCTCGCGTCGCAGGCGGTAGACGGTTCGCTGCGCCACGCCGGCCATGGTGTACCAGGCCACCCACGAGAAGAACGTGGCCATCAGATAGAGCGCCGTCAGGCCGATCAGGACCATCCCGAGGGCGCCGAAATCGATGCCCACGCCGGGGACTGCGTTGGTCCCGGCGACCAGGTCGGCGAGCGGGCTGTGAGTCTGGTTCAGGATTGCGACGGCCTGGGCGTGCGTCGTTCCGGCCGGCATGTACTGGCCGAGCTCCTTGCCGACGAGGCCGTTCATCAGCTGGTTGATGCCGTTGCCGAGGATCTTCGGGCCGAAGACCTGGCCTGCGGTGCTCAGGAACGCGACGGCCACGACGAGAAGGATCCAGGGTCGCTCGGGGCGCAGCTCGCCGATCAGCCGCCGGAGGGTCCCGCGGAAGTCCTTCGGCTTCTCGACCGGCATCGCCATCCCCATCGGCCCGCCCATCGGGCCACGGCCGCGGCCGCCCGGACCGCCCATCGGGCCGCCCATCGGGCGGCGCAGGGCGCCGCCGGCCGCGCCGGCCGGTCTCGTGCTGCCGCTCGCCGGCCCGCTCATGCCACTTCCTCCCGGGTCAGCTGCGAGTACACGATCTCTTGATAGGTTTCGCACGTCTTCATCAGCTCCGCGTGGGTGCCTATGCCGACCACGTTGCCTCCGTCGAGCACGACGATCTGGTCGGCGTGGAGGATCGTGCCGACGCGCTGGGCGACGATGATCACGGTCGCTCCATGGATCTCATGCCGGAGGGCCGCGCGAAGCTGCTGGTCGGTCTTGAAGTCGAGGGCCGAGAAGCTGTCGTCGAAGATGAAGACCTTCGGCTTCCTCACGACGGCGCGCGCGATCGCCAGGCGCTGGCGTTGCCCGCCCGAGACGTTGGTGCCGCCCTGGTCGATCTCGGCCTCCAGCTCGCCCGTCATCTCGGAAACGAACTCTCTGCGCCTGGGCGATCTCGAGGGCCTGCCAGAGCTCATCGTCGCTGGCGTCTTCGATCGCCGTAGCGAAGGTTGCTGGCGACCGTTCCGCTGAACAGGAAGGCCTTCTGGGGAACCATGCCGATCAGTCCCCAGAGGTCCTCCTGGCGCATCTGGCGAACGTCCACGCCATCGATGCGGACGCTGCCCGAGGTCACGTCGTAGAAGCGCGGGATCAGGTTGACCAGCGTCGTCTTGCCCGACCGGTGCTGCCGACGATGGCCGTCGTCTGTCCCGGCTTGGCGGTGAACGAGATGTGCGACAGCACGGGCTCTTCGGCGCCGGGGTAGCCGAACTCGACGTTGTCGAACTCGACCACGCCGCGCGGATCCGGCAATTCGGCCGGCACGTCCGGGTCGGAGATCTCGGCCTCCGAGTCGAGGACCTGCTGGATCCGCTCGGCGGCGGCCGCTGCTCGCGGGACCATGACGAACATGAGCGCGGCCATCATCACCGCCATGAGCATCTGCATGACGTACTGGAGGAAGGCCGACAGGTTGCCGATCGGCATGCCACCCGAGTCGATGCGCAGGCCGCCGAACCAGACGATGGCCACGGTCGAGAGGTTCATGATCCCGAACAGGAACGGGATCATCGATCGCGAAGAGACGGTTGACCCGCAGCGAGGTGTCGGTGAGGTCGCGGTTGGCGACGTCGTAGCGGGCCTCGTCGTGATCGGTGCGCACGAACGCGCGAATGACGCGCATGCCGCTCAGCGTCTCGCGCATGACCTGCTGGATGCGGTCGGTCCGCTTCTGCATGGACCGGAAGAGCGGCATCGCCCGGGTGGCGATGACGCCCATGACGATGGCCACGAGCGGCACGATGACGACGAGCAGACCCGAGAGCGGCACATCCTCGCGGAGCGCCATGATGACGCCGCCGACCAGCATGATCGGGGCCATGATCATGACGTTGAAGGCCATGACCAGGACCATCTGGACCTGCTGGACGTCGTTCGTGTTGCGCGTGATGAGCGAGGGCGTGCCGAAGACGTTGGTCTCCTTCTGGGAGAAGCTCATCACCTGTCGGAAGATCGCGCTGCGCACGTCGCGTCCGAACGCCATGGCCGTCCTCGAGCCGAAGTAGACGGCGACGATGGCGCACACGCCGACCAGGAACGTGACGAGCAGCATGAGGCCGCCGGTCCGGATGATGTAGCCGGTATCGCCCTTGACCACGCCGTTGTTGATGATGTCCGCGTTGAGGTTGGGCAGGTACAGGTTGGCGAGAGCCTGGACCACCACGAGAACCATCACGATGGCCAGCGCGCGGCGGTAGGGTCGGAGGTAGGTGGTAAGGAGTCTGATCATCGGCGTGCAGCCTGCCTGTTCATGGCTGGGCGATCCTCACGTAGGGGTTCGCGGGTGTCGCTTCAGCGCGGCGACGTGACGACCTGGCGCCCGACCGCGGGCTCGGCCGTTAGCGTCCGCGGTGGTCTCATCGCGGAATGCCGGCCCTGCTGCGGCGAGGAGCCGCTCCCGGGCCACGTGGATGGCCCGCATGCCGACGAGGAGGGCCGTCATCTCTTCATCGGTCAGCTCCGCGAGGACGCTGGAGAGCATCGTCGCGGCGATGGCTGGCCATGTCGCTGAAGACCTTCGCCCCGGCATCGGTCGGGTAGACGAGCACGACGCGCCGGTCGCCCGAGCTGTGGCGCCTCTCGATGAGGCCGCGCTTCTCCATTCGGTCGACGATGCCGGTGGCGCCCGCGTCCGAAACGTCCATCAGGTCGGCCAGGCGTTTCATCGAGAGCGGGCCCTCCGCCTCCAGGGCGGTCAGCACGTTGAGGTGGACCAGGCTCAGGGCGTGCCGGTGCCAGGTCCGAAAGGCCCCCTCGCGATCACGCGGCGACCAGGCCGTCATCTCCTCGAGCAGCTCCTGCTCGAGCGCCGACGCGACCGGCCGGTCCGGCTCCAGGCTCGGTTCCATTACTTTGCACCGATGAGGTGTTCCGCATGGCGCTGAGTATATATCGGCCGCGGACATTCTGCGGATTCTCGCCAGCCGCGCACAGCGGGCCGAACGGGTGGGGGAGCGCCGGACAGGCGCGGGCGGCGTCGCCGACCCTGGACGCGAATAGGATGGATGGGGAGCGTTCCGGCCACGGCGACGCGATGTGCCGTTGCCGCGGCAGCGCTCACGGCTGATGCACGAACACCAAGTAGACCGCCAGGAACACCAGGACGATGCCGACATTCACGGCCAATCGCCTCCCGATGTGGCGTCTGAGAAACCGCCAGTCGACGACGACCACGACCACGATCATCACGACCAGGTAGAGGAGGGCGGCTGTTCGCGACCCCACCTCGATCACTTTCTCGTCGAGAGGAGGAAGAGGGCGCCCGCAACCACGAGCACCGCGATACCGGCGACGAAGACCCAGTCGCCCCACCAGAGGTCGCGGTTGACGCGGCCGACCACGATGAGGATCGCGGAGACCACCGCCATCAGGGTCAGGAATGGATGGGCCCTCACACGAGGCGGCATCTGAATCGTCCTCCGATCGCTGCGGCCCGATAGGGCCGGAACATGCTGTACCTACCCACCGAGCGTCACCCACGGAACGCATCCATGAAGCGCACCCGCGCGCCGAGGCGGAGCGCGGCGTTGCGTAGATGCGGCCGGCGAGCCAGGTCAGGCCGACGATGGATGCCACGATCAGCGCTACCGCCAGGCCGACCTGCCAGAACGGCACGTCGGTGTCCGCCATCCGCACCGCCATGAGGATGGGGGCGAACGGCGGAAGCAGCGAGCACACCGTGGCCAGGGGGCCACTCGGATTCGGCAGCGCGGCGTACATGAGCAGGTACCCCGCGATCTGGAAGATCGAGATCGGCGCGACGGCGCTCTGGACCTCCTCCTGGCGCGAGACGAGGGAGGCGACCGCGGAGTAGGCGGTGGCGTAGAAGAGGAAGCCGAGCAGGAACCAGAAGATATCGGCCAGGATCGAGGCCACGCCGAGGGCCGGGATCGCGGCGACATTGGTCACGTGGACCGCGACGAGCGCGGCCGCGCCCACGATCGTGAGCTGCAGGAGACCGACGAGGCCGATCCCGATGACCTTGCCCGCGAGCAGGCGAGTCGGCTGGATCGTGGCGAGCAGGACCTCCATGATCCGCGTCGCCTTCTCCTCGACCACGCCCTGGGCCACCATGTTCCCGTACTGGCCGAGCGCGATCCAGAGCAGGATGCCGAGGGCCAGGCTGGCGATCACGTTCTGGGTGTCCTTGGGATTGGGGGGCTGCAGAAGCTGGACCGGGACCAGGGCCATGGCCGAGGTGACGGCCGCCGGTGAGAGGCCGGCGGCGGAGAGGCGCGCCGCCTCCGCGGCCAGGGACAGGGCGGACTCGACGTTCGATGGGATGGCAGCCTTCGACCACGGCCGTCGGCGCGGACGGCGACCCGGTCACGAGCACGTCGAGCGTGCCCGCCGTCACCTGCGCCTTCCCGGCGGTGACGTCGGCGATGTCGCTGACGGTCACGTTCACACCCAGGGCCGCGGCAGTTGCCGTGAACGAACGCTCGAGCGCCTGCGACCCGCCGCTGAAGCCCACCCGCACCGGCGTGGTCCTGCCGGCGAGCAGCGACGCGGCCACGATGCCGACCACGACGAGGACCGTCATCACGATCGTGCCGCCCACGAAGACCCGCGAGCGCAGGCGCATGCGGACCTCGCGGCGGGCGACGAGGATGATGGTCGGCAGGTGGCGCGTTCCGCCGAGGCTCCAAGACCGCGCGTTCATGCTTCTGTCTCCCCGATGACCGCCCGGAAGAGCTCGCCGAGGCTGGGCTCGACGCGCTCGAACGCTCGCACCGGTCCGGTCGCCAGCGCGGCCTGGAGCAGGGCCTGGTCGTCGACGCCCGGATCCAGCTCGAACAGCCGCCTCGAGCCGTCGGCTCTGCCACGAGCCTGATACCCGGCACGCCGGCGTCCCAATCGTCCGCCGCCCCGGGGACGTCGATCCAGCGGCGCTCGTGCCCACCGGCCCGCAGCTCGTCGACCGTGCCGGAGGCCACCATCTTCCCTTGATCGATGATCCCCACCCGGTCGCACAGCCGCTCGACGAGCTCGAGCTCGTGGCTCGAGAAGATGACGGGGAGGCCTGCGTCCGCTTGCTCGCGGAGGACGGCGCTCATCACGTCGACGGCGACCGGATCGAGCCCGGCGAACGGCTCGTCGAGAACGAGGACGTCCGGGCCGAAGACGAGGGCCGCCGCAAGCTGGACGCGCTGCTGGTTGCCGAGGCTGAGCGACTGCAGCTCGTCGTCGCGCCGCTCGCCGAGGCCGAAGCGCTCCAGCCAGCGCCCGGCGGATGCCATGGCGTCCGCGTCCGTCATGCCGTGGAGTTCACCCAGGTAGCTCAGCTGCTCGGCCAGGCGCATCTTGGGGTAGAGGCCGCGTGCCTCGGGCATGTAGCCGATCCGCCGGCGACGGTCGAACGTGATGGGCGTCCCGTCGATCCGGACCTCGCCCGCGTCGGCCGCGAGGACCCCGAGCACGATGCGCATCGTCGTCGTCTTGCCCGCGCCGTTGCGGCCGACGAACCCGAACAGCTCGCCGGCGCGGACCTCGAAGCTCAGGTCACGGAGCGCGACGACCTCGCCGTAGCGTTTCGAGAGCCCGTTGATCTCGAGCACCGGGCAAGTCTAGTTGTTGCGGCCAACGCACCCGGGGGCCGCATCCGATAGTCTCGGGCGGTCAGCATGGACGACGCGCCTGGAGGGGAGCATGCAGAAGATCACCCCGAGCCTCTGGTTCGACGGGCGGGCCGAGGAAGCCGCGGCGTTCTACACCTCGATCTTTCCCGACAGCCGGATCGAGGACGTCTCGCGCTCGCGCGCGGACAACCCGAGCACGATGGCGGGCGAGGTCCTCCTCGTGGCGTTCACGATCTCGGGCCAGCGCTTCGTCGGCATCAACGGCGGACCCCAGTTCCCGTTCACGGAGGCGGTCTCCTTCCAGGTCGACTGCGCGGACCAGGCCGAGGTCGACCGCTACTGGGAGGCACTCGTCGAGGGCGGCGGCGAGCACGGCCAGTGCGGCTGGCTCAAGGACCGCTTCGGCCTGTCATGGCAGGTCGTCCCGCGCGAAATGGGTGCCTACCTCGGCGGTCCGGACCCGGCCGGCGCGGCCAGGGCCACCGAGGCGATGCTCCGGATGCATAAGCTCGATCTCGACCTGCTCCGCGAGGCCTACGAGGGTCGATCCTGAAGCCTGCCGGGCAGGTCGCTCAGAACGGGAAGCCCGACTCCAGGAGGGCCATGCCTCGGTCGACCCGCTCGAGGAATCGCGTCGCCCAGTCGTCCCCATCGGCGGCGAACCAGGCCGCGATCGCAATGCCGATCACGGCGCCCGCCAGGGCCAGCACCGAATCGTCGTCCGAAGGCCGGTGCGAGCGTTCGGCCAGGAGGTCGGCGATCTCACTCACGGTCCGTGCGAACTCCCCGAGCATCGCCGCCTGCAGCTCCGGCACGCTCCGCATGAGCCGCTCGCGCTCCAGCTGGACGGCCATCTCGTCGCCGGCCAGATCCCCGAACCCCGACCGGAGCGAGGCCCGCAACGCCTGCACGGCGTTGAGCTCAGGCGGCTGCACCCGGAACGCCTCGATCATCCGCTCATCGAGGTCGTCGTAGATGACGAGATCGGGCTTGGTCGGGAAGTAGCGAAAGACCGTGGACGGCGATACCTCGGCCGACTCGGCGATGTCCTCGATGGACGTTCCGTCGTAGCCCTGCTCGCGGAAGAGGCGCAGAGCGTGCTCCTGGATCAGGGCGCGCGTCTTCGCCTTCTTGCGCTCGCGGAGGCCCGACCTCGGCGGATTGTCGGCACGTCTCAGGTCCATGGCACAGCTGCCGTCCTTCCTGGCCGTCTCATCCCTGCCCGGTCTCGCCGGCGTATCGTCGCCAGTCTAGGTGGCGATCACGGGGTCGGGCGCGGGCTGGGGCTCGTCGGCAGGCCGCCTCGCGCGTGCACGCGCGGGCAGGAAGAGAAGGGCAGGGATGATCGCAACCAGGGCGACGCCGGCGGTGATCCGTACCGCGTCGTCCATGCCCGCGACGAAGGCTGACTTGACCGAGGCGAGCAGCGCCGCCGACCCCGTCTGCTGGGCGACGGCGAGCCCGCCGAAGACGCTCGCCTTCACGGCGGCCGCGACCGGCACAGGCAGCCCGGTCACCGCGACCTGCGCTTGGTACGTCGAGTTAAGGACGCTGCCCAGGAACGACGCGCCGAACGCCGGCCCCAGCTTCACCACGGCCTGGAGAAGGGCGGCGCCGACTCCGCTCCGGTCGGCGGAGAGCTCGCCCAGGGCCGTCGACGCGGCAGTCGCGAAGCCCAGGCCTCCACCGAGGCCAACGACGAAGGTCCAGCCCGCGATGAACGCATCACTGCTCCCGGCGGTCATCGTCGCCCCGACGACGGAGCCGACTGCGACCACGGCGAACCCGATGGCGACCGTGAGCTTCGCACCGATCCGGGAGGTTACCCTGTCTGCGCTCACGGCGCCGACGATCAGCCCGCCCACCGCCGGGAGGAGGCGAAGCCCTGAGCCCTGCGGGTCGACGCCCAGGATCGCCTGGAGGTACTGGGGCAGGCCGAAGAGCACGCCGAACAGCCCGAAGATGCCGAAGGCCGTCAGCACGATGCCCCACGTGAAGCTGCGCGAGCGGAAGAGCGCCAGGTCGATGAGCGGCTCGCCATCCCGCTGCGCGGTGAGGCGGCGCTCCCACAGCACGAAGGCGGCAAGGATCACGAGCCCGGCGACGACCGGCCCGATCGCGCTCGAACTGCCCCAGCCGTCGTTCCCGGCCTCGACGACGCCGTACATGAGTCCGACCAGCCCGGCGCTCGAGAGCACGATGCCGGCGAAGTCGATGCCGGGCCGCCTGGACGATCGCGACTCCGGGACGAGCACGAGCACGGCGACCAGGCCGAGCAGCGCGACCGGCACGTTCACCAGGAAGATCCAGCCCCACCAGACGTGGCTGAGCATCCAGCCGCCGAGGATCGGTCCCAATGGCAGGCCGATGAAGTTGGCCGCCCCCCAGATTCCGACCGCCCGCGGCCGTTCAGCCTCGTCGAACAGCACCGTGAAGACCGCGAGCACCATGACGATCAAGGTGGCCCCGGCGAGACCGAGCGCCACCCGCGCGGCAATGAACACCTCCGGTCCGGGCGCGTACGCGCAGCCGAGTGAGCCCAGCACGAACAGGACGAGCCCGCCGCTCATCACGGCCTTGCGCCCGTAGCGGTCACCCAGCAGGCCCGCCGGCAGCATGCCGGCCACCAGGGCCAGGGTGTAGGCGGTGACGAACCACTGCAACTGAGACTCCGATGCCCGCAGCGCGCCCGCCAGCGTCGGCAGGGCCACGGTGAGGACGGTCACGTCGAGGGTCACCGCGAAGACTGCCAGCACCATGGCGCCGGCGGCCCACCAGCGGCGCGTCCCTGTCCCGGTCATGGCGACCTCCATGGAGCGCTCGTGTGCATGCAACCTGCAGCAGCAAGCAGCTGTTATCTAAGAGTCAATGTAATAATACTGTCACCGTCAATACAGTCCCAAGGGTCGTCGATCCCGGTCGCGTGCCGTCCGATCGCGGGAGTCGGGAGGGGGCGGGGCTACGTCGCGACGGTATGATCCGAAGTGCACGCAGGCCGGGCCGAGTCGCACGCCGAAACCGCGCGGCGGGCGCGGACGAACCGGGTCGGTTCGAAGCCCACTGTCGAATGAGGAGCGAAGCATGAAGCGCACGCCGCTGTACGAGAAGCACGTCCAGGCGGGCGCCACCATGGTCGACTTCGGCGGGTGGGAGATGCCCGTCCAGTACCCGACCGGGATCATCAAGGAGCACCTCGAGACGCGGCGCGCGGCGGGCGTCTTCGACGTGTCCCACATGGGCCGTTTCGTGGTCCGCGGGGCCGACGCGCTGCCCTTCCTCCAGCACGTGCTGACCGGAAACGCGGCCGCGCTGCTCCCGGGCAAGTCGCAGTACACGATGATCCCTGACGCCGACGGCGGGGCGATCGACGACGCCTACCTTTACTGCCTGGACCGCGACGACTACCTGCTCGTGGTCAACGCCTCGAACCGCGAGAAGGACTGGGACCACATCTCGGCGCACGCCGGCGGATTCCCCGGCCTGGTCCTCGAGGACCACACGGAGGAGATCGCGATGATCTCCGTCCAGGGCCCTGCGTCGCGCCGGATCGTCGAGGAGATCGCGGCGGCCGGCCGGCTGCCCGAGCCGGGGCGGAACAACCTGTGCGCCTCGAGGATCGGGGGAGCGAAGGTCGTCATCGCGCGGACCGGCTACACCGGCGAGGCGATCGGGTTCGAGCTGTTCGTCCCCGCCGAGGTCGCCGGCGCGACCTGGGACCGGGTCGTCAGCCTGGGTGCGTCCCCGATCGGCCTCGGCGCCCGGGATACGCTCCGCCTGGAGGCCGCGCTCCCGCTCTACGGGCACGAGCTCGGCCTCGATCCGGCGGGCGGGCCGATCCCGATCTTCGCCTGCCCCCTCGCGCGGGTTGCGGTGAGCTTCAGCGCCCTCAAGGCCGACTTTATCGGGCGGGGGGCGCTGGTCCGCCAGTTCGAGGCGAACCGCAGGATCATGCGGCGGGACTACAGCGATCACGAGGTGCTGCCCCGGATCGTGCGACCCTTCCAGCTCCTCGACCGGGGCGTGGCGCGCCAGAACGCTGACGTCTACGTCGGCGAGCGACACGTCGGCTGGGTGACGAGCGGGACCGTCGCCCCGTACTGGATCTATGCGGGCGAGGGGCTCTCGAGCGTCCTCACCGAGATCAGCGAGAAGCGGGCGATCGGGCTCGCCCTCATCGATGCCGACGTCGAGGAGCACACCGACGTCGAGATCGACATCCGCGGCAGCCGGGTCAAGGCCCACATCGCGCCCTACCTCCTGCGTGCCGATGCGCCGCCGTTCACTCGGCCCATCTCCTTCGGGGAGATCCCGGCGCCGTGGGCGGCGGAGGTGGCGGCCGTCGCTGAGTACGCGACGCGGGCCTCCGACCTCGTCCGTCGGGCGGTCGACAACACCCGCTGGCGGCAGCAGCAGTGCATCAACCTCATCCCGTCGGAGATGACGCCGTCACCGCTGGCCCGGACGCTCTCGATCATGGACCCGGCCTCGCGGTACGCGGAGCACAAGCGCGTCCGGGCGCTGCTCGACGCCGACGTCTACTACTACCAGGGCACCGGCTTCATCGCCGAGGTCGAGCGCGACCTCGTCTCCCAGATGCGCACGTTCCTCGGGGCCCGGGAGGTGGAGACGCGGGTCATCAGCGGCCAGATGGCGAACATGGTCGTCTTCTCCGCGCTCGTCGACTACCTGAACCGCGACGACCGGCGCTCGGAGCAGCGGCGGATCCGCTCGGTGGTCAACAACCACATCATCAAGGGCGGCCACCTGAGCGCGCAGCCGATGGGCGCCCTGCGCGACTACGTCGCGCGCAACCCCGCCACCGAGGCGCCGGCGGTGTTCAACTTCCCGGTCCGCGCCGACGACCCGTACCAGATCGACCTCGAGGCCCTGCCCGAGCTGTTCGAGCGGGCCAGGCCGGAGCTCGTCATCCTCGGCAAGAGCATGATCCTGTACCCGGAGCCGGTCGCCGCGGTGCGCCGCCTCGTGGACCAGATGGGCCTCGACACCGTGATCATGTACGACATGGCGCACATCCTGGGTCTCGTCGGGCCCCACTTCCAGGAGCCGTTCGCGGAGGGCGCGGACCTCGTCACGGGGTCCACCCACAAGACGTTCTTCGGCACCCAGCGCGGCGTCGTCGCCGGCAACTGGGAGGAGGACGACCAGCGCTTCCGGCTCTGGGAGACGATCGAGTCGCGCGCCTTCCCCGGGAGCGTGAGCAACCACCATCTCGGCACGCTGCTCGGACTCCTCTTCTCGGCCTACGAGATGCTCGCCTTCCGGGATTCCTATCAGCCGGCGGTCCTGGCCAACGCCAGGGCGTTCGCCCGCGCGCTCGCGGACCTCGGGATGCACGTCGCCGGCGACCCGGCGCTCGGCTACACGCAGACCCACCAGGTCGTGGTCGAGGTGGGCTACGCGAAGGGGATCGACGCCGCGCGACGTCTCGAGGACAACAACATCGTCTGCAACTACCAGGCCACTCCCACGGACGAGGGCTTCACGACCGCGGGCGCGCTGCGGATGGGCGTCTCGGAGATGACCCGCTTCGGGATGGAGGCGGAGGACTTCCGGCAGGTCGCCCAGTTCATCAAGGACGTCGTGGTCGACGGGGCGGACGTGCGCGACGAGGTGGCCCGCTTCCGGGCCCGCTTCATCGACCTCCACTACTGCTTCACGGGCGCCGAATCCACCGAGCAGCTCCGCAGCCTCAGCGCCTTCATCTGAGGCCGGAGGCGGTCAGCTCGGAACGGGCGCCGGGCTGGGGTCCGGGGCGCGACCCCGCCCGGCAAGCCGGCCCGCCAGGATAACCGTGCCGCCGCTGCCCACGATCAGGAGCGCGCAGCCGAGCATCCCGGCACCGAGCCCCGCGACCCCGGCGATCAGGCCGACGAGTGGCGGATAGGTGATCGACCCGACGACGCCCATCGTCGCCACGATCCCCGCGACCGCGGCCGCGCGATGCGGGAAGAGCGAGCCCGCGACCGACATGATCATCGGGTAGACGGGTCCGAAGGCGAACCCGGCAACGAGGAACAGGCCGATCCGGACGGGGCCGGAGGCGAGGCCGACCGCGGCCAGGATCGCGATGCCACCGGCCACGGCGCACGAGACGGTGAAGCGGACCGGGTCGAAGCGGTCCGCGATCCGGCTCGCGGTCACCCGACCGGCGGCGATGCCGACCCAGAAGAGGCTGAGGGCGAGGGTGGCCACGGTCATCGGCTCGTCGGCGAAGAAACCCCACCAGCCAGCTCGAGACGCCCGATTCGGCTGCGACGTAGCAGGCGATCGCCAGGCCGAGCGCCGCGAGCGCGAGGCGGAGGCGGGCCGGCGTGCCTCGCCTCGCGCGGCACCGACGTGGCGCCCGCCGGGGCCCGAGGTCGCGGCGGGACGGCACCCGCGCGGGAGAGCGGCTCCGCCAGCGCCAGCCCGGCCAGGCCCGTCGCCCCGGCGAGCAGGCGCCACTCGACCCCGAGGCCCACGAGCACGCCGATGGCGACCGGCGCCACGAGGGCGCCGACGCTGTAGAAGACGTGCAGCAGGCTCAGCTTGCCGCCGCTGCCCGAGGCCGCCACGTCCATGACGATGCTGCTGCCCACCGTCACGACCACGCCGCAGCCGGCCCCGGTGAGGCCCGCGCCGGCGAGGAAGATTGGCCACCCGGGAGCGACGACCTCGAGGGCCATCCCGGCGGCGATCAGCAGTGCCGCGGACGCATACACGGGGCGGCGGCCGACGCGACCGGCAACGAGCCCGGATGACAGGGCCCCGACGGCGAACAGCAGCGCGATGACGAGGTAGAGGAGCCCGAACTCCGCGTCCGAGCGGTCGAAGTCGGCCTTCAGGACCCGGATGAGCGAGGGGACGAAGAGCCCGGTCCAGCCGGCGAGCGTGAAACCGGCGTACGAGGCGAGCATGATCGTGCGCTCCGCCGGCCGGCCGGCCGGCCGTTCCGGGCGACCGACACCGGGCCCCGCCGCGACCGCGGGATCCGGAACGCTGCGGGGAGATGACCTGGGCAGACGCATCACCGCTGATCATCGCCTACCTGCGCCGGCGCCATCGCCCGAGTCCGTCGAACCCGGGAAACACCGGGCTATCCACGGGGCCGGCAATGGAGCACACTCCGCGAAACCGGTGGGGGTCCGGTCTCCTCCGCCGTGGCGTCCTCGCGGTCGATCGGACCGTGGCGGAAAGGAGGTCTCGATGCAGGCTCCGGGCCCGTTCGTGGCCAGCGTCCTTCGCGAGCCATCACCCTCCGCGAGCTGCACGTGCCAGCACTGGGTCCATTGCGACTGCGCCTGTCACGATCGGCGCTGCGACCCGTCCGAGAGCACGTGCGACGTCGCCTATCTTCCCGATGACGGTGGTCTCGCGTACTGGGGTTGCCAATCCTGCACCCCGGGTGAAGGTGCTCCGCACTACCTCGGTTGCGAGCTGATGGGCTGGAACGTGCCGATGCAGCGGGGGTTCGCGATTCTCGGGTAGGCCGGCTCCGGACGGGCGCCCTCAGGCCGGCGTTCCGGCGCGCTCCTCGACGGCCGCGAGGACGATGGCAGCGGCACCCGCGAAGCCGATCCGCCCGGTGTCGATGGCGACGTCGTAGAGCCGCACGTCGAGCCAGTCGCAGCCGTATACCTGCTTGTTGTAGGCCCGCCGATTGGCGTCCATCTGGTGGACGCGCCGCTCAGCGGCCGGCCGGTCCAGATGCTCGCGCTCCATCACGATCCCCTGGCGGAACGCCACGTCCGCGTGGAGGAAGACGTTGAGCACGTTCGGGCGGTCGCGCAGGATGTGCGCCGCGCCCCGTCCGACGATCACCACGTTGCCGGTCCTGGCGACCTTGCGGACCACGTCCTGGGTCAGCATGGAGGACCTCGCGCCGAGGATCGTAGGCCGCGTCCGGGTACGGCGGGTCCCACGCCACGCCGAGCCCGGCCGCCAGCGGCGAGAAGGCTCCCGCCAGGCGGTCGAGGAGCGAGGTCGCGCGCTCATCCTCGGCCCTGACGTCTTCGGGCGGAACGGAGGCACGCTTGGCTACCTCGGCGATGAGCGCCTGGTCGACGACGTCGAGACCCAGGCGATCCGCGACCAACCGTGCGACGCTCGATCCGCCGGCACCGAACTGCCTCGAGATCGTGATGACCGGCATCTGACACCTCCGTTGCCTCGGCCCCTGGCCGAGCGTGATCTGGGTCGTCGGTCTGCGCCTGTCTCGTCGGTGAACGTCCGGATCGGCTCTCGCTCAGTCGCCCCTCTCGACGGCCACCGGAACGGCGATGCCCTCCGGGGCGTGCGCCGGCACATGCTCGGTGGCCGCGTGCGTCGACCGCAGGGGCAGCTCGTGGAGGAAGACCGCCGCGACACACGGCAATGATCGCCGCTCCGACGCCGATCCACATGGAGTTCCCGAGCGCGATCGAGAACGCCTCGTGGAAGCCGTCGAGGAAGATCGGCTGGAGCTGCGGCCGGGACCTGGGTCAGGAACTGGGTCGAGCTCCCGCCGCCCACCGAGGTGAGGTCCTGCCCGATGTTGAAGCCAGGCGGCGCGACGAGCGGCACGGCCGCCGCCGGAGCGCCCTTCGCGATGATCTGGTCGCGCAGCAGGCCCCAGGTCAGGTTGTTCTCGAAGACGGTGAAGGCGACGGTCAGGCCGACAGAGGTGCCGATCTGGCGAAACAGGGTGAGGTCGCTGGTGGCGGTGCCCAGCAGCCGGAACGGCACCGCGTTCTGCACGATCAGCGTGAAGACGGCCATCATCGGCCCGACGCCGATGCCGGTCACGATCATCCAGAGCCAGAGGTTGAGCGTCGTCGTCTCGGTGCGCAGGTTGGTGAACAGGGTCAGGCCGACCGCGACGAGGGCCATGGACGCCACCAGCAGCCACTTGTAATGCCCCGTGCGGCTGACGATCTGGCCGGAGGCGATCGAGCTCGCGATCAGCCCGAACAGGAACGGCATCAGGTCGTAGCCGGACGCCGTCGAGCTCGCCCCCTGGACGATCTGGAACCAGAGCGGCAGGAAGATGATCGCCGTCGCGAATCCGAACGTGGCGAAGAAGGTGGCGATGGCGGAGACCGTGAAGGTGCTGTTGCGGAACAGCGCGAGCGGGATCACCGGGTCCTCGGCGCGCGTCTCGACGAGGACGAAGACGACCAGGAAGACCGACGCCCATCGACGAAGCCGCCGATGACCACGGGGTCGGTCCAGTCGCCGTTCTCGGCGAGCGTCAGGGCGACGAGGATGGGGACGATGCCGAGCATGAGCGTCACGACGCCCGGCACGTCGAGGTTGAAGCGGCTGCCCGCGCGCTTGACCGTCGGGAGCAGGTGCCAGATGAAGTAGAGCGAGACCAGCCCGACCGGCAGGTTGACGAAGAAAACCCAGTGCCAGCTGATGTTGTCGGTCAGGAAGCCGCCCAGGAACGGGCCGACGAGGAACGCGACGCCGAACACGGCCCCGAAGAGCCCCTGGTACTTGCCGCGCTCGGCCGGGGTGAAGAGGTCGCCGATCACGGCGAGCGAGATCGGGAAGAGGGCGCCTGCACCGAGGCCCTGGATGCCGCGGAACAGGATGAGCTGCCACATGGTCTGGCTGAGGCCCGAGAGGGCGGAGCCGATCAGGAACAGCACGATCCCGAACATCAGGAGCGGTCGCCGGCCGTACAGGTCCGAGAGCTTCCCGTAGACGGGGATCGTCACGGTGCTCGTCAGCAGGTAGGCGGTGACCACCCAGGTGTAGTAGTTGGCGCCCTGCAGGTCGGTCACGATCCGGGGCAGCACGGGTCCCACGATCGTCTGGTCGAGGGCGGACAGGAACATCCCGAGCAGGACGGCGAAGAGGATCTCGAACCGGGCGCGCGGGTTGACTTCGATCGCCGGGTGCGAAAAGTCGCCGGATGCGGAAGTCACCGGCACGCTCTCCATTTGACGTCCCTCCTCGTCGATGGCTCCGGAGCCCGGCCCGGGGGTCTGCTGTGACGAGCCATGCGCTGCGTTCGATCCGGGCCTCGGGAGGCGCAATTCTAGCCCATGCTCCCGTGGGTGCCTGATCCCGGCATCCAAGCGCGCGCCGCAGGCGCGTGCGATCCGAGACGGCAACCGAAGCATCCCTTCGTCGGTACCCAACCCCGGGCGCGGGGTTGCTATCGTCGCGCGACCGTTCGCACGAAGGGTGTCCAGCGTGGCCGCGTCCCTCTCCCTCTACGAGCCGTCGTTCGAGCACGATGCCTGCGGGTTCGGGTTCGTGTGCGACATCGCTGGCCGGCCCGCCCACGCGATCGTCCGCGACGCCCTGACCGTCCTGGTCAACCTGGAGCATCGCGGCGCCAGCGGCTCGGAGCGGAACACCGGGGACGGCGCGGGGATCCTGGCCCAGGTGCCCTTCGGCTTCCTCCGATCCGTGGCCGCCGAGCAGGGGCTCCGCCTGCCCGCCGCGGGCGGACTCGGCGTGGGGGGCGGATTCGGCGTCGGGATGGTCTTCCTCCCCCGCGACGAGGCGAGCCGCGCGGCCTGCGAGGGGCACGTCACCGCGGTCCTGGCGGCCGAAGGGCTGGACCTCCTCGGCTGGCGGGACGTCCCGACCGTGGCGGACGGCCTCGGCGAGACCGCCCGAACCAGCCAGCCGGTCATCCGCCAGGTCTTCGTCGGTAGACCGACCGGCATCGAGGACGACGTCGCCTTCGACCGCCGCCTGTTCGTGGCCCGCCGCCTGGTCGAGAAGGCCGTCTCGCGCTCTGCGCTGCCGGGCCGCGGGGACTTCTACATCTCCTCGCTGAGCTGCCGCACGATCGTCTACAAGGGGATGCTGAACGCCTCGCAGCTCCTCACGTTCTACCCGGACATCGTCGACCCGCGCTTCGAGAGCGCGATCGCGATGGTCCACTCGCGCTTCTCGACCAACACCTTCCCGTCATGGTCGCGCGCGCACCCGTACCGCTACATCTCCCACAACGGCGAGATCAACACCCTGCGCGGCAACGTCAACTGGTTCCATGCCCGGCAGTCGATGTTCCGCTCGTCGCTCTTCGGCGATGACCTCCAGAAGGTGCTCCCCGCGATCGACCCGGACGGCTCCGACTCGACGATCCTGGACAACGTCCTCGAGCTGCTCCACCTCTCGGGCCGATCCCTGGCCCACGGGATGATGATGCTGATCCCGGAGCCCTGGAACCGCGACGAGACGATGTCGCCGGAGCTGCGCGCCTTCTACGAGTACCACGCCTGCCTGATGGAGGCGTGGGACGGACCGGCCTCGATCGCCTTCACCGACGGTGTGCGCGTCGCGGCGACGCTCGATCGGAACGGGCTGCGGCCGGCGCGCTACTACGTCACCGCCGACGGCCGCGTCGTCATGGCCTCCGAGGCCGGCGTCCTCGACATCCCCGCCGAACAGGTGGTGGCGAAGGGCCGGATCCAACCGGGCCACATGTTCCTGGTGGACACCGCGCAGGGGCGGATCGTCCCCGACCACGAGCTCAAGCACGAGGTCGCCTCGGCCCAGCCGTACGCGGAATGGGTCGCCCAGTGGCAGACCCGGCTCGAGGATCTTCCCCACCCGTCCCACGTGATCGAGCCGGACCACGAGACCGTCCTGCGCCGGCAGGAGGTCTTCGGCTACAACGCCGAGGACGTGCGCCTCGTCATCAACCCCATGGCGACCACGGGCACCGACCCGGTTGGCTCGATGGGCAACGACGCTGCGCTTGCCGTCCTTTCGGACCAGCCGCAGCTCCTGTACGGCTATTTCAAGCAGCTCTTCGCGCAGGTCACGAACCCGCCCGTGGACGCGATCCGCGAGGAGATCATCATGGCCACGGAGACCTCCATCGGCCCGGAGGACAACCTCCTGGAGCCGGGGCCCCGAGGCGGCGTTGCAGCTCGCGCTTCCCTCGCCCGTCCTCTCCAACCTCGAGCTCGAGAAGATCCGCCGTCTCGACGGCGGGCCCGCGGCGCGCGGCTTCCGTTCGGTCACGCTGCCGATCCTCTTCCGCGCCTCAGAGAACGGCCAGGGGCTCCGTCGGGCGATCGAGGACGTGCGCCGGCGAGCGTCGGAGGCGATCGCCGAGGGCTACAACCTCGTCATCCTGTCGGACCGCGGTCACGACGAGAGGGACGCCCCGATCCCCGCGCTCCTGGCCGTCGCCGCGGTCCACCACCACCTCGTTCGGGCCGGCACCCGGACCCGGGTGGGGCTCGTCCTCGAGTCCGGCGAGCCGCGCGAGGCGCACCACTTCTGCCTCCTGATCGGGTACGGGGCCAGCGCCATCAACCCCTACCTCGCCTTCGAGACGATCGACGACCAGGTGCGTCTCGGCGCGATCCCCGGCCCCACCGACGCGGCCGAGGCGCGCTACCGCAAGGCGCTCGTGAAGGGCGTCATCAAGGCGATCTCCCGGATGGGGATCTCCACGGTCCAGAGCTACCACGGCGCCCAGGTCTTCGAGGCGCTGGGGCTCAACCGAGACTTCATCGACGAGTACTTCACCTGGACGCCGACCCGGATCGGGGGGATCGGGATCGAGGGCGTCTCGCGCGAAGCGAGGGCCCGCCAGGACCGCGCCTACTCGACCCGCCGGCCGGCCGTCCAGCACCAGCTCGGCATCGGCGGGCAGTACCAGTACCGCGTCGAAGGGGAGACGCACCTCTTCAATCCCCTCACCATCCACCTGCTCCAGCGCGCGGTCCGGACCGGCGACTACGCGACGTTCAAGGACTACACGAGCCTCGTCGACGACCGCTCGAAGCGCCTCGCGACGCTGCGCGGGCTGATGGAGCTCCGGCCCGCGCTGCGCCCCGTCCCACTCGACGAAGTCGAGCCGGTCGAGGCGATCGTGCGCCGCTTCAAGACCGGCGCGATGAGCTACGGCTCGATCTCCGCGGAGGCCCACGAGGCCCTCGCGATCGCCATGAACCGGCTGGGCGGCAAGTCCAACACGGGCGAGGGCGGCGAGGACCCGGCCCGCTACGAGCCGCTCCCGAACGGCGACTCCCGCAGCAGCGCGATCAAGCAGGTGGCCAGCGGGCGCTTCGGCGTGACGAGCGAGTACCTGGTCAACGCCCGCGAGATCCAGATCAAGATGGCCCAGGGGGCGAAGCCCGGCGAGGGCGGCCAGCTGCCTGGCTCGAAGGTCTACCCGTGGATCGCGCGGACGCGCTACTCGACCCCGGGCGTTGGCCTGATCAGCCCGCCGCCGCACCACGACATCTACTCGATCGAGGACCTCGCCGAGCTGATCCACGACCTCAAGAACGCGAACCACCACGCCCGGATCAGCGTGAAGCTGGTGGCCGAGGTCGGCGTGGGCACGATCGCGGCCGGGGTCGCCAAGGCCCACGCGGACGTGGTGCTGATCAGCGGCCACGACGGCGGGACGGGCGCCTCGCCGCTCACCTCGATCAAGCACGCGGGCGTGCCCTGGGAGCTCGGGCTGGCGGAGGCCCACCAGGTCCTGATGATGAACGACCTGCGCTCGCGCATCGCGGTCGAGGTGGACGGGCAGCTCAAGACCGGTCGCGACGTCGTGATCGGGGCGCTCCTCGGCGCCGAGGAGTTCGGCTTCGCGACCGCCCCGCTCGTCTCGCTGGGCTGCATCATGGTCAGGGCCTGCCACCTCAACACGTGCCCGGTCGGTGTCGCCACGCAGGATCCCGAGCTGCGCCGGAACTTCGCGGGCGATCCCCAGCACGTCGTCAACTTCATGACCTTCATCGCCTCCGAGGTTCGCGAGCACATGGCTCGCCTGGGCTTCCGCACGATCGAGGAGATGGTCGGCCGCTCCGACCGCCTCGAGATGGTCCCCGCGATCGAGCACCCGAAGGCCCGCAGCCTCGACTTCAGCCGGATCCTCTTCCAGCCGGAGGCCCCCGCCGGCCGGGGCCGAACCTGCACGATCCCCCAGGAGCACCGGGTCGAGGATTCGCTCGACGCGACCACGCTCCTCGAGCTGTGCCGCCCGGCGCTGGAGGACGGCCACCAAGTCCGCGCCACGCTCCCGATCCGCAACGTGAACCGCGTGGTGGGAACCATGCTCGGCTCCGAGGTGACCCGGCGCTGGGGCCGGAACGGGCTGCCGGACGACACGATCGACCTCACCTTCCAGGGCTCCGCCGGCCAGAGCTTCGGCTCGTTCATCCCGCGGGGGATCACGCTTCGCCTGGAGGGTGACGCGAACGACTACCTGGGCAAGGGGCTCTCCGGCGGGCGGCTCGCCCTGTTCCCGCCGGCCGCGCGCCGGGTTCGCCGCCGAGGACAACGTGATCACCGGGAACGTCGCCCTGTACGGCGCGACGGGCGGCGAGGCGTTCATCCGCGGGGTCGCCGGGGAGCGCTTCGCGGTCCGCAACTCGGGGGCGACGGCGGTCGTGGAGGGGGTGGGCGACCACGGCTGCGAGTACATGACCGGCGGCCGCGTCGTCGTGCTCGGCCCCACCGGGCGCAACTTCGCCGCGGGCATGTCGGGTGGCATCGCCTGGGTCCACGACCTACGGGGCGAGTTCGGGCTGGCCTGCAACAGGGAGATGGTGGCCCTCGAGCCGCTGGCGGACCCCGCCGAGGTCGCCGAGGTCCGCGCGCTCGTCGAGCGCCACGCGGCGCTCACCGGGAGCGCCCGCGCTGCCGCCCTGCTCGCGGACTGGAGTGCCACCGCAGGTCGCTTCGTGCGCGTCATGCCCCACGACTACCGGCGCGTCCTGGAGGCGCAGGCACGCATGAAGGCCGCCGGGTTCGGCGACGACGAGGCGGAGATGGCCGCCTTCTCGGAGAACGCCGCCGATCTCGCCCGGGTCGGCGGGTCGTAGGCGTGGGCAAGCCGACCGGCTTCATGGAGTTCGGGCGCCATGCCATGGAGGGCCGCCCGCCGCTCGAGCGGGTCCGCGACTGGAGGGAAGCCCACCCGCCACTCGACGCGGCGACCCTGGCCGAGCAGGCGGCCCGCTGCATGGACTGCGGCGTGCCGTTCTGTCACACGGGGACGCTCATCTCCGGCATGGCATCGGGCTGCCCCATCAACAACCTGATCCCGGAGTGGAACGACCTCGTCTACCGGGGGCAGTGGCGTGACGCGAGCCTGCGCCTCCACCGGACTAACAACTTCCCGGAGTTCACCGGCCGCGTGTGCCCGGCGCCCTGCGAGGGGTCCTGCACGGTCGCGATCAACGGCGACCCGGTCGCGATCAAGACGATCGAGCAGGAGATCGCCGACCGGGCCTGGGAGAACGGGTGGGTCGTCCCCAGCCCGCCGCGTACGCGGACGGGGCGGACGGTCGCCGTCGTGGGGAGCGGCCCGGCCGGCCTCGCCGCCGCGGCCCAGCTCAACCAGGCCGGCCACCTCGTCACCGTCTTCGAGCGCGCCGACCGGATCGGGGGCCTGCTCGTCTACGGGATCCCGAACATGAAGCTCGACAAGGCGCGTCGTTGCCCGCCGGGTCCAGCTCATGGCCGACGAGGGCGTGCGGTTCGCCCCGGCGTGGAGGTGGGCTCGGACCTGCCGGCTGATCAGATCCTCGCCGACTTCGACGCCGTCGTGCTCGCGACCGGGGCAACCGTGGCGCGGGACCTCGCGGTCCCGGGCCGCGAGCTGGGCGGGATCCACCTGGCCATGAACTTCCTGCGGGGAAACACGCGCCGGCTCCTCGACGGCGGGCCGAACGCGGAGGTGCCGATCGACGCGGCAGGGAAGGACGTGGTGGTCGTCGGCGGCGGCGACACCGGGACCGACTGCGTGGGCACCGCGATCCGCCTCGGCGCCCGGCACGTCCGCCAGCTCGAGATCCTGCCCCGGCCACCGGACGACGCGCGCGGCCGACAACCCGTGGCCGGAGTGGCCGAAGGTCTACCGCCTCGACTACGGGCAGGAGGAGGCGAAGGCGCTCTGGGGCGAGGATCCGCGTCGCTACGCGACCACCACGCGACGCTTCATCGGCCGGCAACGAGCGGGTCACGGGGATCGAGATCGCCGGGATCGAGTGGACCGCGACGGCCGAGGGTCGCTTCGAGATGCGGGAGGTGCCCGGGACCGCAGAGGTCGTTCCCGCGGATCTCGTCCTGCTTGCGCTCGGCTTCGTCGGCCCGGAACCCGGGCTGCCGAAGGCGTTCGGATGCGACCTCGACCCGCGCGGGATGGTCCGGACCGGCATCGACAAGATGACGAGCGTGCCCGGCGTCTTCGCGGCCGGCGACTGCGCACGCGGCCAGTCCCTCGTGGTATGGGCGATCCGCGAGGGTCGCGCGGTGGCCCAGGGCGTGGACCGCTACCTGGGGCACGGGGAGACACTTCTCCCGGCCTGAGCGGCAGCCGCACCCGGGACGCCCTCCCGCCTCCGCTGCGCACGTCGCGGCTGCGCGGCGGGCATGCAGATGCCCCCGGGTTTCTGCGACTCTTCCGAGGTACCGGGGCGGCCGGAAGGGGAGCCGAAGCGGCCCGGGGAGGGTGAGGCGTCGGAGGAGGGTTCGGGGTGTCCGCTGCGGTCGGCTATGTCCGGGGCATGTTCCATTGGACGGTGAAGCGCGAGGGGATCATCGCGCCGGACGAGCGGCCGCCGGCCGCGCAGTCGCTGGCCCTGGGGGTCCAGCACATCTTCGCGATGTTCGGCGCGACGGTGCTGGCGCCGGTGATCATGGGCTTCAACCCGAACACGGCGATCTTCTTCTCGGGCATCGGGACGCTGATCTTCTTCGTGTGCGTCCGCGGCCGCGTGCCGAGCTACCTCGGGTCGAGCTTCTCGTTCATCGCGGTGGTGCTGTCTGCCGAGGCGATCGGCGGCGGCCATAACATCCCGGTCGCCCTCGGCGGGATCATCGCCTGTGGCGCGGTGTACGCGGTGATCGGCCTGATCGTCATGGCGGTGGGCTACAAATGGGTGGAGTTCCTGATGCCTCCGATCGTCACGGGCGCGGTCGTGGCGGTCATCGGCCTCAACCTCGCCCCGGCGGCCATCAACTACATGATCGGGTCCGACGCGGCCCACCCGAGCAACTTCGGGATCCTGGTCGGCCTTCTGACCGCGCTGGCGGTCGCGCTCGTGGCCGTCTACGCGCCGGGCATGCTGCGCCGCCTCCCGATCCTGATCGGCGGCATCTTCGGGTACCTGCTCTACTGGCTGCTGTCGAACGTGCTGAACCTGGGCGGCACCCCGATCGACTTCCACGCCATCAGCGCCGCGCCCCTCCTCGGCTGGCCGGCGCTCACCGCCCCGCAGTTCGACTCGCACGCGATCACGCTGATCGTCCCCGTCGCGATCGTCCTCGTGGCCGAGAACCTCGGGCACGTCAAGGCGGTCGCCACCATGACCGGGCGGAACCTCGATCCGTACATCGGGCGGGCCTTCTTCGCCGACGGCCTCGCGACGATGATTGCCGGTTCGGGCGGGGGCACGGGCGTCACGACCTACGCCGAGAACATCGGCGTCATGGCCGTGACCAAGATCTACTCGAGCCTCGTCTTCGTGATCGCGGCCGTCGTTGCCATCCTGCTCGGGTTCTCGCCGATGTTCGGGGCCCTCGTGCTGTCCATCCCGCAGCCGGTCCTGGGAGGCATGGCGATCGTGCTCTTCGGTCTGATCGCGACGACCGGGGCGCGCATCTGGGTCGAGAACAAGGTCGACTTCACGAACAACACGAACTTCATTACGGCTGCCGTCGCGCTCACCCTGGGCGCCGGGAACCTGGCCATCACCCAGGGCGACTTCTCGATCGGCGGGATCGGCACCGCCTGCATCGGCGCCCTTCTCGTCTACCAGGTGCTCAACCGGTTCGGCCTGGGCCGGGCAACCGCGCGTTCGTAGCCAGCGACCGACCGCCGGCAAGGGTAACGTGGGGGAGGTGCGTCCCGAGGTGGCGGGCTTGGTCCCGCGATGATTGGATGGCGGTATGGCGGCGGCTGAGTACAACGCGACCGTGGCCCAGCGCGTCGAGCTGGCGCCCGGCCTGATCATCCTGCGGATCGTCCCCGATCAGCCTCGCTTCGAGTTCAAGGCCGGCCAATACGTCGTGCTCGGGCTCAAGGCCTCGGAGCCGCGGATCGACGAGGCAGAACCGGACCAGCTTGCGTATCGGCCGGCACCTGGGGAGGCGCCGGCCGAGGCGGGTGTCCCGGCGTCGATCGAGCCGGTCCCGGAGACGGCGGCAGAGAAGGCGGTCACGACCGCACGTCCCGACCCGGACAAGCTGATCCGGCGTGCCTACTCGATCGCGTCCGGGAGCCTTTCCGAGGAGTACCTGGAGTTCGTGATCACCGTCGTGATGAGCGGCGACCTGACGCCGCGGCTCTTCAGGCTCGGGATCAAGGACCGCCTCTACGTCGGCCCCAAGGCGGTCGGAATGTTCACCCTTGACAAGGCGCCGCGGGATCACCATGTGCTCCTCGTGGCCACCGGGACCGGCCTGGCGCCCTACGTGTCGATGCTTCGGAGCGACCTGGAGTGCGGCGGGACACGCCGGATGGTCGTCCTCCACGGGGCGCGCTGCTCGTGGGACCTGGGCTATCGGACCGAGCTTGCCAGCCTTGCGCGGCACTGCCCCAACTTCACATACATCCCGGTGATCACGCGCCCGCACGAGGACCCGACCTGGCGCGGCCGGACGGGCTACCTCCAGGACGTGCTCTCCGCGGGCGTCGTGGAGGACGAGACGGGCCTTCCGCTCGTTCCGGACAGCTTTCACGTCTACCTGTGCGGCAACCCCGGGATGATCGAGACGGTCACCGAGCTGCTGGGGGTCCGCGGATTCGTCCGGGACCGCGGCCACGACATCGGGACGATCCACACCGAGGAGTACTGGTAGCCGGTCCGGGCGAATTCGGTCCCGGAGCCTCTGGCGCGCCGGCCGCGGGACGCGTACGATCCGCTGTCCAGCCATCGGAGGATCTCAATCGTCGCTTCAACCTCGGGCGGACGGCCGACCCCAGCGGGCGGCCCGAGGTCCGGGACTCGATCCCAACGACCCGCGTCACCTGCGCACGATCGGTCCCCGGCCTGTGCGCCAGGCGCACCGTGCCGCCCCGGGCGGCGGATTGCGCATGGGTCCCGCCTGGGTCGTCGGCGGCCTGCTCGCCTTCACGTTCCTGTCGATGGGAATGGCGGCAGGGTCCGTGCCGACCGGTGCCGTCGCCGGTGCGCGCTCGACGGGCCCGGAGGTCGCTCGGCTGTGGCTGGCGGTCGCCGGCGAGCCGGGCGTGGCCACCGATCCAGCGGGCGCGGCCTCGGCCGACACCTCCCGCCAGGATCGAGCTCCGACGTCGCCGTCCTCGGGCCGATCCTCGCTTCGCTCGAGACCGACGAAGCGAGGCTGACGCCCGATATCCCGACGGCGCACGCGGCGGCGACTGCCCGTCCCGAGGCGGCGGCGCTCGCGAAGGATCGGGCGACGCCGCGCCTCATGTCGACGCCGGTGAAGAGGCCGACGGCCCAGGCGGCGGCGGCGAAGTCGCCGAAGCCCACGCCGAAGCCGGCACCCAAACCGCCCCCGAAGCCGGTGCCGTCGATCGTCTACCTGCACAAGGCCTCCGGGCGCGCCACGTGGGGGGCGTTCGGTGGCGCGGTGATCACTCGGCTACTCCCGGGGACGTTGATCCGCGTGTGTGGTCGCCTGGGCTGCTGGGCCGGGGTTTCGTCCGGCTTCGGCCCGTCGCCCGACGGGGGCAACCTCGTGGACCTGGACGCGTCCATCTTCCGGCGCATCTGCGGTCCGCTGGGCACCGGCGTCGGATCGATCGTTCTCAGCTGGCGCTGACCGGCGCAGCGCGGCGGTATCGCACGTGACAGCACGCCAGTGGATCCAGCGCTTCGCGCTCCGCGTCCACCAGGCGATCTACGAGCTCAGCGGGGGATTCGTCGGGCATCGCCTCATCGGCGTCCCGTCCCTGCTGCTGCGGACGACGGGTCGGCGGACAGGTCGCGTTCGCACGACGGCCCTGATCTATGCCCGGGATGGGGCGGCGTACGTGCTCGTGGCGTCCAACCATGGCCTCGGTCGAGATCCAGCCTGGCTGCTCAACATCCGCGCCGACCCCAGCGTTGAGGTCCAGGTCGGGCGACGTCGGGAACGCGGTCTGGTACGTGTGGTCGAGAAGGGTGATGGCGTCTACGGGCGGCTGTGGCAGCTGGTCAACGACGGCAACCACCACCGCTACGAGGGGTACCAGGCGTCGAGCGGCCGGCCGATCCCGCTCGTCGTCGTGTTGCCGGCCATGTCGCCCGCCGTGTCGCCGCCGGCCACGCCACCCGCCGCCGCGATCCGCTGAGCGAGCGGGCCGTTACCTGAAGGCGGCCGCACGGCGCATCCCGTACCCGGCGCGTCGCGTGCGCGGCGCATCGCGCGCCGGCGATGCAGGCTCGTTGCCTGGCGCGAATACGGTGTGCGGCCGGTCCCTGGACGTGATGCGGGTTGCGGGCATATCAGGAGCTCACCCGGCGCCCCGACGGGGCACCCCGGCGTCTCAGTCGCTGCCGCTGCCGGGGCCACCCGGCGCCCCGACGGGCCCGTCGTCGCGGGGTTTCCGATGCGTCCGTTGTGCTCCCGTTGCGACGCATACCTGACGCTGTATGCCCGCAACGCGCACAAGGAGGCCCGCGGTCTCCCGTGCCATATACAGGACGTGATCAAGGCTGCATGGTCTCTCGCGGCGCGCCACAATTGATTCGCCTGACGTCGAGAGAGGATCGAGTCCTGGATGCCGGTTCCGGCGCCGGCTCGACGCCGGATCCGGTCCTGGATGCCGCTCCCGGGAGGTGCGGGCGGTGCGCGCACCCGCGCGTTGTGCGTACCCGCGCTGAGCGCGCCGAAGACAAGGAGGCGTCGCACCGATGCAAGGCGAGATCGCCGTCGAACTCGACCGTCTCCCGCGAATCCGGCTCGCCACCCTGCCGACGCCCCTCCACGAGCTCCGGCGGCTCCGGGACGCCCTCGGCGGTGACCGGCGCTCACCCCGGATCCTCGTCAAGCGCGACGACCTCACCGGCCTCGCCGGCGGGGGGAACAAGGCCCGCAAGCTGGAGTTCCTCGTTGCGGATGCGCTGCGCGAGGGCGCCACGGTGCTCGTCACGACCGGTGGCGTGCAGTCCAACCACGCCCGGATGACGGCAGCGGCGGGCCGGATGGTCGGGCTCGGCACGAGCCTCGTCCTGACCGCGGGATCGGACGCGCCCGAGGTCCAGGGCAACCTGCTGCTCGACCACCTCTTCGGCGCCGAGGTCCACTTTATCCGCCCATCCGACGACCCCCGGATGGCAACCGGCCCCGGCGAGGCCGAGATGGTCGCCCAGGTCGTGGCCGCCCTGCGTGCCCGAGGTGAGCATCCCTACGTGATCCCAATCGGCGGCTCCAGCCCGGTCGGCGTGCTCGGCTACGTTTCGGGCACGTTCGAGCTGGTGGCGGAGCTTGCCGCCGCCGGCGAGCGACCCGTGCGCCTGTACGTCGCCGCCGGCTCGCGCGGCACGGCTGCCGGGCTCGTCCTCGGGGCGCGCCTCGCGGATGCCCCGTACCTCGTGCACGGTGTCGCCGTGAGCGGTGGTGACCCGGCGAAGAGCGAGCGCGCCGCGGAGATCGCGAACCACGCATCCGAGCTGCTCGGCAGCCCGGTCCGGCTCGATGCGGGTGCTTTCGAGACGGACCAGTCGCAGATCGGGCCGGGGTACGGGCTGGAAACCCCGGCCTGTTTGGAGGCGATCTCGCTCCTTGCCCGGACGGAGGGCATCCTGCTCGACCCGGTCTACACCGGGAAGGCGATGGCCGGTCTCCTCGCCGACATTCGAGGCGGCCTCATCCCACCCTCGGAGAGCGTCGTCTTCCTCCACACCGGCGGGCTGCCCGGGATCTTCGCCCACGCCACCGCGCTGGAGGCCGCGATCGGGGCGGCGACCACGAGCGCCTAGCGTCGCCGGATGTGGCCGATCGGCCGTCGAGGACTGACCGACGCAGGCCGGTCAGTCCTCGACGGCGAGCATCACCTCGGTCGCCTTGACGACCACCTTGACGCGCCGTCCCGGGGCGAGCCCGAGCCGGCCCGCGGACTCCGCGGTGATCGCCGCGACCACCTCGTGGCCGCCGTCGACCTCGACGACGACCTCGGCCATGACCTGCCCCTCGGTCACCGACCGCACCGTGGCCGGCATCTGGTTCCTGGCGCTGATCCGCATCCTGCGTGTGCCTCCGGTTCGGGAGCGTCCCGTCCCTCCACTCTGACACAGCCTGCCCCCGGCGTCACGCGCGAGGCGGCGTCAGCCCAGGCTCCGCACGTCGAGCGCTCTTCCCCAGTGGAGGGCCCGCACCGCGACGAGGACGCCGAGCGCGGCGAGCACGAGGATCGCGGCGGCCGCGATCGAGCCGTCGAGGTCGCCGCCCTGGAACGCGCCGTACACGACGAGGGGGAGCGTCTGGGTCCGACCCGCGAGGTTGCCGGCGAACATGATCGTGGCCCCGAACTCCCCGAGCGCCCGGGCCCAGGTCATGACGAGGCCGGCCGACAGCGCGGCGCCCGCCAGGGGCAGGGTGACGTGCCGGAAGAGGGCGGGCTCCGAGGCGCCGTCGACCCGGGCCGCGTCCTCGATCTCGCGGTCGACGGCGGCGATCCCGGTTCGCGCCGAGCGCACGAAGTACGGGGCGGAGACGAACACCTGGGCCAGGATCACCGCCAGGGTCGTGAACGGGATCTCGATCCCGAGCGCCGCGAGCGGCCCGCCGAGGAGGCCGCGCCGGCCCAGCAGGAGCAGGAGGGCCAGGCCCGCAACGGCCGGCGGCAGGACGATCGGCAGGTCGACGATCGCCTCGACCCAGCCGGCGCCCCGGAAGCGGCGCCGCGCGAGGACCAGGGCGAGGGGCAGGCCGAACGCGACCGTGAGGACCAGGCTGATCGCGGTCGTGGTGAGACTGAGGGTCAGGGCGGACAGGACGGCCTGCGTGCCCAACGCACGGGCGAGCGAGCCATCCACGACGGCCCGCGCGACGAGGGCCACGACCGGCAGCCCGAGGAACAGCCCGAAGAGGCCGGCCAGCGCGGCGACGGACCGGCTCCCCCAGCTCGTGAGAGTGCGCGAGGCAGGCCCCTCCCGCGTCGCCGGGATGGGTGCGGCCACCGTCACGCGGGCCATGCGTCCCCGGTCACGAAGGCGGCAGCAAGCCGGACGGCGCGTGGCGGGATCTCACGCGCGCGGCTCTTTCGCGGACGGGATCTCGATGATCACGTTCGTCGCCTTCACCACGGCAACGGCCTCGTCCCCGACGGTGAGGCCGAGCTCGACGACCGCCTCGGCCGTGAGGAGGCTCACGATCCGGTGCGGGCCGGCGATGACCTCCACGACGGCCGCGATGCCGTCGTGCTCGACGCGGCTGATGATGCCGGGAAACCGGTTGCGTGCCGACTGGGCGACGATCGGACGGTCTGCGCTCGAGCGTCGGCGCTCGTCGAGCAGGCGGGCCACTTCCTCGATCGGCACGAGGCGCTGACCGCCCGCCGAGCGTTCCATCCGGACGCGGCCGTCCGTCTCCCAGCGGCGCAGGGTCTCGACGGTGACCCCGAGCATCTCTGCCGCCCGCCCGACGCGCAGGTTCGCGGGCTGTCTGATCGGAGCGTTAGTCATGGGGACGAAGTCTAGCGATGCTCCGCCCGCCTACCATGGTCGTGCGATGCGAGAGCGAGCATGAAGCCCCTGGTGGTCATTCCCGGCGAACCCGTCCCGCGGGCGGCGATCGGGGCGGTCCTCGTCCGCGACCTCGAGGTGGGAGGGCAGCGCTGGGCGAAAGGTCGGCGGCTCTCGCCGGCCGACGTCGAGCGGCTCGCGCATCCCGCCCGGCTCGAGGCGAGCCAGAGCGACGGTGAGACCGGCCGCGCCTCCGCCGTGACGCTCCTCGTCCTCGAGGCGGGGGACATCCACGAGGACGAGGCGGCGCTCCGGCTCGCGCGGGCGATCGAAGGGCCGGGCGTCGAGCTCCGCGGCCCGGAGTCGAGCCGCGTGGACCTCGTCGCCGCCGCAGACGGCGTCCTGCGGGTTCGGGCGGCCGGCATCGAGCGGCTGGACCGGATCGACCCGCTCCTTGTCTTCACCCTCTACGACGGCCAGACGGTCCGCCGCGGGGAGATCGTGGCGAGCGTGAAGGTGGGCCCCCACGCGGTTCCCGAGGCGGTGGTGGCCCGCGGCGTTCACCTCGCCGAGCGGACCGGGCCGCTCGTCCGGGTGGCCCCGTTCGTGCCCCGTCGCGTGGCGGCCGTGGTGAAGGGGACCGTTCGGCGCGCTGCCCGCGAGCGGTTCGAGCATGGGATCCAGGTGCGGATCGAGTCGCTCGGCTCGACGCTGACCGGCTTCAGCCACGTCGGCGACGAGCCGAGCGAGGTGCTCGAGCTCGTGCGGTCGCTGGTTCGCGGACCAGCCAGGGTCGACGTGATCTTGGTCGCAGGCGCCGCGCTGACCGACCCGACCGACCCGGTCTTCGCGGCGATCGAGCGACTGGGCGGGCGTGTCGTCCAGCACGGCGTGCCCGCGCACCCGGGCTCGATGGTCTGGCTTGCGCGCGCCGGCGGGACGGACCTGCTCGGCCTCCCGTCGTGCGGGGCGTACTCGCGGGCAACCGCCGCGGACCTGCTCCTGCCGCGCCTGCTCACCGGTGAGCGCGCCGGGCGCGGGATGGCCGCGTCGCTGGGACACGGCGGCGTGCTCGGCTCGGCGATGCGCTTCCGCTTCCCGCGCTACGCCCGCGACCTGGAGGCAGCGTGCTCGGAAGGCGAGGCGGAGGCGGCGCGGTGACCGGGCGCGCGCCCGGCACCGGTCCCGCCGCGGTCGCCACGCCGGGCGGCCGGGTCGACCGGTCGAGCGTCCCGGAGTCCGGGCGCCGTGCGCTGGAGGCCGCCCTCCGGCGGGCCGTCCACGGTGAGGTCAGGTTCGATGCCGGCACGCGGGCCGTGTACGCCACGGACTCGTCGAACTACCGCCAGGTGCCCCTCGGGGTCGTCTTCCCGCTCGACCACGACGACGTCGTGGCTGCGCTGCGCGTGAGCGCCGAGCACGACGCGCCGGTGTTTGCCCGGGGTGCCGGCACCAGCCTCGCCGGCCAGGCCTGCAACGTCGCCGTCGTCATCGACACCAGCCGGCACATGACGAGGATCCTCGAGATCGACCCCGTCGCGCGGACCGCCCGGGTGCAGCCGGGCGTCGTCCTCGACGACCTCCGTCGCGCGGCCGAGGAGCTCGGCCTCACGTTCGGGCCTGATCCGGCGACGCACGCCTGGTGCACCCTCGGGGGATGATCGGCAACAACTCGTGCGGAAGCCATGCGCTCTACGCGGGCAAGACCGTCGACAACGTCGAGCGGCTGACGATCGTCGAGTACGGCGGCGCGACGCTCGAGGTCGGTGCCTACGACAATGCCGGGTATGCCGCGGCCGTCGCCGGCGGGGCCGGCCTGGGCGAGGTGCTGGCGCGCCTCCGGGATCTCGGCGCCCGCAGCGAGAGCCTGGTGCGGGCACGGTTCCCGGTGATCCCGCGGCGGGTCAGCGGCTACAACCTCGACGAGCTCCTCCCCGAGCGTGGCTTCCACGTCGCCCGCGCCCTGGTCGGCACGGAGTCGACCTGTGCTGTGGTCACCGAGGCCACGCTGCGCCTGAGCGTCAGCCCGCGGCACCGCCGACTCGTCGTCCTGGGCTACCCGGACATCTTCGCCGCCGCCGACGCGGTTCCGTCGCTGCTCCGGAGCCCGCTGCTGGCGCTGGAGGGGCTCGACGACACCCTCATCGACCAGATGCGGGCGCGACCGCTCAACGTGGAGCGCCTCCCGCTGCTCCCCGAGGGCCGCGGCTGGCTGATCGCCGAGCTCGGCGCCGACGATCCCGCCGAGGCCGACCTGCTCGCGGACGCGATTTGTCGCCGGCCTGCCGGGCGGCGTGACCTGGCGTCGCTACGACGATGCGGAGCGGCAGGCGCGGGTGTGGCTCGTCCGCGAGTCGGGTCTCGGCGCGGCAGCGATCGCCGCCGACGGGACGCGCCACCTCGAGGGCTGGGAGGACGCCGCGGTCGCGCCGGAGCAGCTCGGCGCCTACCTGCGCGCGCTCACCGGCCTGTGGGCGGAGTTCGGCTACTCGGGCGCCCTGTACGGCCACTTCGGCCAGGGCTGCGTCCACACGCGCAACAACTTCGACCTCGGCACGCAGGAGGGGCTGGCGTCCTACCGGCGTTTCGTCACCCTGGCCGCCCAGCTGGTCGTGGCGCTGGGCGGCTCGCTCTCGGGCGAGCACGGCGATGGCCAGTCACGCGGCGAGCTGCTGGAGCTGATGTACGGGTCGGAGCTCGTCGACGCCTTCCGCGAGTTCAAGGCGATCTTCGATCCGCGCGGCCGGATGAATCCCGGCAAGGTCGTCGACGCCTACCCGCTCGACACGAACCTGCGCTATGGGCCGGACTACCGTCACGCGGCTTCCGGGCGGTCCACCCTCGCGTTCGGCAGCGCGGGGCATTCGCTCCAGCGGGGATCCGAACGGTGCGTCGGCGTCGGCCGCTGCCTCCGCGACGACGCTGGAACGATGTGCCCCTCCTTCCGGGTCACCCGCGACGAGCGGCAGACGACCCGCGGGCGCGCCAAGCTGCTCGTGGAGATGTTCCAGGGCGAGACGACGCCGGCCACCTGGCGCAGCGTGGACGTGCGCGATGCCCTCGACCTGTGTCTGTCCTGCAAGGGGTGCGCTGTCGACTGCCCGACCCAGGTGGACATGGCAGCCTACAAGGCGGAGTTTCTGCACCACCACTACGCGGGCCGGCTGCGACCCCGGGCCATGTACGCACTCGGGCTCCTGCCCTGGACCGCCCGGGCGGCGACCAGGGTTCCCCGGCTTGCCAACGCCCTCCTTGGCGCGCAGGGCGCCGGTTCTGCTGCCCGCCGGCTCGCGGGGGTCACGACCGTCCGCCCGGTCCCGCGCTTCGCTCGGCGATCGTACCGGCGGTGCGGGCTCTCGGCCGCGCGGCGGGACCGCGTCGACGCCACGGTCGTCGTCTGGCCCGACACGTTCACGGACGCGTTTCGCCCGTGGATCGCCGCCGATCTCGTGGCGGTCCTGGAGGCTACCGGCGAGCGTGTCGCCGTGCCCTCCTCGTGGGCCTGCTGCGGCCGGCCGCTCTACGACACCGGCATGCTGGGGCTCGCCCGCCGCTCCCTTGCGGATCTGCTCGACGTCCTCGAGCCCTGGACGTCGCGGGGGATCCCGATCGTGGTGCCCGAGCCGAGCTGCCTCGCGGCGTTCCGGGACGAGCTTCCTGCGCTGCTTTCGGACGATCCCCGTGCTGCGGTTCTCGCCTCGCTGGCGCGGAGCCCGGCGGAGCACCTGCTCGCATCGCCCGGGTTCGAGCTGGCGGCCGGCGCGCGACCCGGCCCGGGTCGCGCGGATGCACGGCCGGCGCGCGCGGTGGTCCATCCGCACTGCCACGGCCGGGCTGTTGGGACGCCGCGAGCCGACCGGGAGATCCTCGAGCGACTGGGCTTCGCGCCCGAGGTCCTCGATGCCGGGTGCTGCGGCCTTGCCGGATCGTTCGGCTACCGGGCCGAGCACGAGCCCCTCTCCCGGCAGATCGGGGAGGAGCACTGGCTCCCGCGGGTCCGGGCGGCCCTCGAAGCGGGCGACGGCGCACCGCTCGTCGTGGACGGCTTCAGCTGCGCGATGCAGCTCGGCCAGCTTTCCGACCTCGAGTCCACGCCGCTCGTCTCGCTCGTCCGCCGCTCGCTCGGCTGCTGATCGTGCACGCCACGGGACTCGACGGCGCGCTCGGCCGACGTGCTTCCCGCTCCGGGCTCAGCGCTCCTTCATGACGAGCACGGCAGCGCCGGCGACCTCGCCGCCAGCGAGCGCACGCAGGGCGGAAGCGCCGTCGGCGAGCTGGAATGGGTCGACCTCGGTCACGATCGGGATGCGCGCGGCGAGATCGAGGAACTCCCGGGCATCCCGGCGGGTGTAGTTCGCCACGCTTCGCAGCCCGCGTTCCCCCCACAGGATCTCGTAGGGGAACTCCGGGATCCGGTCCAGGTGGATGGCATTGATCGCGACGGTCCCTCCGGGGCGAACGGCCCGCAGCGCGGCGACGACGACGCTGCCCGCCGGCGCGAAGGTCACCGCCGAGTCGAGCGCCGCGGGCGGGAGGTCGTGGTAGCCACCTGCCCACGCGGCACCGAGGCGCATCGCGCGCTCCCGCTCCGCCGGGTTCCGGGTCGCCACGTGAACCTCGCAGCCCCAGTGCCGTGCGACCTGGATGCTGATCAGCGCCGACGCCCCGAACCCGTACAGGCCGATGCGCGAGCCCGGCTCGACGCCAGCGATCCGCAGGGCGCGGTACCCGATGACGCCGCCGCAGAGCAGGGGCGCCGCGGCGAAGTCCGACGGCCCGTCGGGCAGCCGCAGCGCGAAGTCCGCCTGCACCGTCATCCACTCGGCGAAGCCGCCGTCCCGATCCCATCCCGTGAACCGCGCGTCCGGGCACAGGTTCTCGCGGTCGGACCGGCATGCGACGCAGCGGCCGCACGTCGCGGCGAGCCAGCCCACCCCTGCGCGGTCGCCGATCGCCCAGCCTGCGACCGATCGACCGACGGCCTCGACGCGACCCACCGCCTGGTGCCCGGGGACCACCGGCAGCGCATGGGGCGCCAGGTCCCCTTGGACGATCTGGAGGTCGGTCCGGCAGACCCCGCAGGCCGCGACGCGGAGGAGCAGCTCGTCCGCGGCCGTCTCCGGGAGGGGCCGCTCGACCAGGTGCAGGTTCTTGATCCCGGGCGTCCCGCGATCGACGAGGGTGAGGGCTCGCACGGCGACGATCCTACCTCCCGGCCCGAAGGCCGGGAAGCGGTCAGACGTGCCGGTGCAGGTCGGTCGGCGAGGGCCCCTCGGGCGCGTCCGGGTTCCGGGGCGGCTGCTCCCAGCCCATCGCCTCGGCCTCGGACTTGGCCAGGTTGATGTACACGGTCTCGTGCTCGACGTTGGCGACGTGGGACACGGGAACGTGCAGCGTGCCGGGGCGCCCGGATCGCGAGGCCAGGATGAAGTTCTGGCCGACGCTCTTGACCGTGCCGAGGCGCCGCCCGTCGTTGCCGAGGATCGCCCAGCCCGCCTTCAGGTCCGTCATCCGCATCCGCTCACCACCTCCTCGCCGCCGAGTGCCCCTACCTTAGATGACCCGCGAGCGATCCGCCGGGCCACCTGCGGCTCGGATACGGCGTACCGTTGGCGCCGACACCTGCAATCCCGAGATCCCGAACGTGAGGCACGGCCGTGGCTGCAACCGCATCGACAATGCTCGCGCTGGGCACTCCGGCACCCGACTTCCGCCTGCCCGACGGGGCCGGGCGCCTGGTCGCGCGGGACGACTTCGCGGCCAGCCACGCCCTGCTCGTCATGTTCCTGTGCAACCACTGCCCGTACGTGAAGCACGTCGCCGAGGAGGTGGTCCGACTCGCCGTCGAGTACCAGGCGAGGGGCGTGGGCATCGTGGCGATTAGCAGCAACGATGTTGCCCAGGTTCCCGAGGACGGTCCCGCGCGGATGGCCGAGGTCGCGGCCGCCATGGGCTTCACGGTTCCCTACCTGTACGACGAGACGCAGGAGGTCGCGAAGGCCTACCACGCCGCCTGCACGCCGGACTTCTTCGTGTTCGACGCGGGCCGGAGGCTCGCCTATCGCGGCCAGCTCGACGGTGCCCGCCCCGCGAACGATGTCCCGGTGGACGGGCGCGATCTGCGGGCCGCCCTCGACGCGATCCTGGCCGGGAGGCCGGCGCCCGAGCCGCAGCTCCCCAGCCTCGGCTGCAATATCAAGTGGAAGCCGGGCAACGAGCCCGAGTACTTCGTGACGGGACACCCGGCCGCCGGCTGATAGAAGCCCGCCGCCAGCCCACTCAGGGCTGTTGCGTACCTGCAAGCACCCAGCTGGAGCCGCCGGCGCCGTCGCGCACCTCGACGCCAGCCTCGATCAGGCGGTCACGGATGAGGTCGGCCGTCGCCCAGTCACGGGCGTCCCGAGCCCGCGCGCGGAGGCCTAGCAGCGTCTCCACGAAGGGGTCGACCGTCGAGCGCGGGTCCGCCCCGGCGGCCCCGGCCGCCTCGCCAAGCCGGGCGATGAGCGCGCGGAAGGTCGAGCGGGCGTTGTCGAGGTCCGGGCTGTCCTCGCCCGCCCGTACCCGCGCGTCGATCGCCGCGTCGAGGTCGAGGAGGGCCGCGACGGCGCCCCGGCTATCGTGGTGCCCCAGCGCGGCGATGAAGGACCCTTCCAGGTCCGCCATCTCGTCGCGCAGGGGTTCGGGGGCCCGCCCGGGCCGCGCGCCGCCCGGACCGGGGCCAAGCGCCGCGTCCTCGCCGGACTCGACGCCGGCGTCGACCGGTTTGCCGGCGGCCAGCTGGCTCGCAACGGCGACGAGGCGGTCGAGGCGCACCTCGCTGCCGCTCGGGATCACGGAGCTCCGGCCCGCGGCCCGGACGGTGACCCCGCCGAGCCCGGAGACCGTCGCGGTCCGGCGCTCGAGATCGAGCACGAGCGCAGTGTGGCTGTCGACGCCGAGGATCCACGTCGTCGGGCGGGAGCTGACGCTCGAGGATCCGCAGCCTGCGCTCACCCATGTAGCAGAACCGGGTGTCGTGGTTGCCGCCCTCGGCGTTGTCGTAGTGAGGAACGACCGCGACGTTCAGCCCGGTGGCGGCAGCGAGCAGGTCCAGGCCGGGGAGCCACCTCGGGTCCTCGCCGACCTTGTAGACCTCGTAGACCGGGATCGTCACCGCCCCGAGGGTCAGCGCCGCCGCGCTCGCCATCGTCAGGATGCCGCCGTCCCGGAGCAGGTCCGCCAGCGCGGCCGGGATCGGGCCGCCGGCCCACTGGCGGAGGGCATAGCTCGGGCTGCCCGGCCCTGCCATGAGGTAGCGCGCCTCGCGGATCCGGGCGAGCGCCGTCGCCGCGGTCACGGCGTCCACGTCCCGGGAGCGGTAGGACGCGACGGCCACCTCCCGGCCGACGCTCTCGGCGAAGAAGCGGACGGTTCGCAGGCTGAGGTCGTCGGCGTTCTCCTGGAACCCGTACGGCGTGTCGAGGATGGCCGCCGCGACCGGTCCGGGGCCGAGGCGCTCGAACAGCGCGCGGTGAACCTTCGCCATCGTGGGCGCCGTCTCCCCGGAGCCCATGATCGCCAGGATCCGCGGCTCGCTCACCGTTGCAGTCCGTCGAACGCCATCTCGTGCATCACGCTGGACAGTTCGTCGGGGTGCTGGGCGTGGATGTCGTGGTCGCCGACGAACCAGCGCACCCTCACGTCGGGGATCATCGCCGTCGCCGCCTCGACGTCGCGGCGCTTGCGCTGCGTCCAGTCCGCGTCACCGCCGTCTACCGGCGCGAGCAGGACGGGGACGGCGAGGTCCGGGAACCGCTCCGACGGATGGTGCTCCCAGAGCCCGCGCAGGACCGCGATGTGGTGGTCGAAGGTGAGCCACGGCGCCACAGTTCCGTCGGCGCGGACCTCGAAGTTGGCCAGGGTGCCGCGGATCCCGGTCTCCGGCCAGTCGGGATGGGCCGACCGGACGTACCCCTCGATCTCCGAGAAGGGCCGCCCGGCCAGCCGGGGCGGGGCGAGGGCGGCCCGGCAGGCGTCCCAGTCCAAGAACTCGCGGCTGGGCTCCAGCCAGCCCCCGTCGACGCAGACGATCCCGCGGACGGCGGCCGGGTGCCTGGCAGCGAGCTCGACGACGACGTTGCCGCCCCAGGACTGCCCGGCCACGATCGGGCTCTCCAGCTCCAACGCTTCGATGAGCGCCGCCAGGTCGTCGGCGACGGTCGCCACGTCGTAGGGACCGTCCGGCTTGGACGACCGGCCGTGCCCGCGCAGGTCGACCGTGACGACCGGGTGGCCGTTCGCCACGAGGCGGGCCGCAACGCCGTCCCAGGTGCGCGCGTTCGACGCGAGGCCGTGGACGAGCAGGAAGGACACCCCGGTCGGGGCCGACGGAAGCCAGGTGTCCGCTGCGACCTCGACGCCCTCGGCGACCCGGATGCTCCGCGTCTGCATGCGAGGCATGGTAGTCGGGACCGCCACGGCGGGCGGATCCCATCCTTCTACAGCTCCTGGCGACGGAACGCGAGCGCCGCCACGACGAAGAGTGCGCAGACGAGCACCACCGACGCGATCGCCGGGCCTGCGACATCGACGCCGGGGAGGCCCAGGGCGAGCGCCCGGGCCGGGTCGCCCAGCCCGGTCGGCAGGTAGCGGCCGATCGCCGGCACGATCCCCACGATCCCTAGGACGATGAGCGCGGCGACGCCGAGACCGGCGGCCGCGAGCGCGGAACGGGTCAGGGTGCTGCCCAGGAACGTGATCGCCGCGTACGCCACGAGGGCCAGCCACTGGAGGATCATCGATGCCACGAACCCGCCGACCGGCAGCGGCTCGAACAGGACGAGCGTGTAGAGCCACGCTCCGGCGCCGGCGATCGCCGTCGAGATGCCGAGGGTCGTCGCGATCGCGACCATCTTGGCCAGGAGGAATGCGTCGCGGCCCGCCGGTTTCGTGAGGATCAGAGCCGCGGTCCCGCGCTCCTTCTCCGTGGCGACGGAACCCATCGCGAGGAGCACCGCCACGAGCGCCCCGAACTGGCCCAGGTTCTTTGCCAGCTGGGCATAGGCGTCTGCCGACGTCGGGGTCGGAATCGAGAGCGCCCCGAACTGGTCGCCGCCGACCGCCTTGAGGATGTCAGGCGTGAATCGCGCGAGGAGCGGGGACGAGAGGCCCACGAGCAGGAAGACGGTCGCCACGATTGGCAGCCTGGCCGTCCGCCACTGCTCCAGCAGCTCCTTGCGCAGGAGCGTCGCCAGCCCGCTCATCGGTCCGTGACCCGGCGGGGCCGCACGAAGCCGCGGCCGTCGAGCTCATCCGTGGAGGCCGTGCCCACCAGCTCCAGGAAGACGTCTTCGAGCGTCGGCCGCGCGCGCTCGAACGCCTCGAGCACGATGCCGGACTCCACGACGAGCGGCAGGATCCCGCGGGCCGCCGCGGCGGGGTCGGAGACCGTGACGCGCAGGGATGCGCCGGTGGTCGAGACCTCGGTGGTCCACGCGGCCGCCCGGAGCCGATCGACGAGACCGGCGACCGCCTGCTCCTGCCGGGGCGCCGGCACGAGCCGGTAGATTGGACGGGCGTGCGCCGCGAGCAGGTCCTCGAGGGGTCCCTCGGTCACCCGGCGTCCCCGATCGAGGATCGCCACCCGGTCGCAGATCCGCTCGACGTCCTCCAGGACGTGGGTGGAGAAGACCACAGTCGCCTCTCCGCGCAGGCTCGCGACCAGCTCGAGCAGATCGCGCCGGCCCTCCGGGTCGAGCGAGCTGACCGGCTCGTCGAGCAGGAGCAGCTGTGGGGCGTGGAGCAGGGCCTGGGCGATCCCGAGCCGCTGGCGCATCCCGCCCGAGTAGCCGCCGATCCGGCGCTCGGCTGCGCCGGCTAGACCCGTGCGCTCGAGCATCCCGCCGACCCGGGACCGCAGCTCCGGTCCGCCGATCCCGTGGAGCCGGCCGACGAGCTCGAGCAGCTCGCGCCCCCTCATCCACCCGTAGAACCGCGGGTCCTGGTCCAGGTAGCCGAGGCGGCGCCGAAGCTCCGGCTGATCGGGCTCCACGGCCACGCCGTCCACCGAGGCGCTACCCGCCGTCGGGCGGGCGAGCCCGGCCAGGATCCGGAGGGTCGTCGTCTTGCCCGCCCCGTTCGGCCCGAGCAGGCCGAAGATCGAGCCGCGGGGCACGACGAGGTCGAGCCGGTCGAGGGCGAGGATCATCCCGAACCGTTTCGTCAGCCCGCGGGCCTCGATGGCCGGGTCGCTCGCCGGCGCGGCGCAGGGCCCCGACGGCGCGATGGCGGCAACGTGCGCAGTCGGGGTGGCCGTCACGCTTCCTCCCGACCAGCGACGAAGTAGAGGATCGGCCCGATGATGTTGACGAGGACGATCACCAGGGCCCAGACGATCTTGCTGCCGCCGCGGACGCGTCGCTCGCTACGCTCCAGGTCCACCAGGGCCGCGATCATCAGGCCCAGCTGGATCACGAAGATTGGGACCAGGAGCGCGATGATCTGTCCGGACGTGAGCTCGGCCATGTCACCCGAGCATACCGGCCGAGGATGAAGAATTCTTGATCGGCCGCGCACCCGCGCGTGAACGCTTGGGGCCCGACGATACGCGAGGGGAAGACACGGCCCGCCGCACCCAGCCCATGGCGTGCGTTGCGCGGCGGGAAACCAGCGAGGGAATGATGACGAGAACGCGCCTGGCCGCGCTTGCGCTCGCGGCCGGAATGCTGCTGATCACCGCGATCGTCCCGCTCGGGGCCTCGGCCGCGACGTTCAACCTGACGACGCCGTACCCGGCCGTGACGATCCAGCCCGGGAACACCGTCACGTTCCCCCTGGACGTGTCGGTGCCCGCGCCCGAGCGGGTGGGCCTGACCGTCTCCGGCGCTCCCAGCGACTGGACCGCCGACCTGCGGGGCGGCGGCAACATCGTCAACGCCGTGTTCGCCGGCGGCACGACCGCCGCCTCCGTCGAGCTCTCCGTGACCGTGCCGCAGGACGCCGCTTCCGGTACGACCACGCTCACCGTCACGGCGACCGCCGACCAGGGGACGCGGACACTCCCGATCGAAGTCACCGTTCTCGGCGCGACGAGCGGCGGGGTCACGCTCACCAGCGACTTCCCGCAGCTCTCCGGCGCTCCCACGAGCACGTTCAGCTACAGCGTGACCCTGGCCAACACCGGCACGCAGAAGCAGACCTACACGCTGCAGGGGCAGGGACCGGACGGGTGGACGGTCAACGTGCATCCCTCGAGCAACGGGCAGGCGCTCACCGACACGGTGGACGGCGGAGCCACCGATACCCTGAGCGTCACGGCTCAGCCGCCCTCCACTGTGGCCGCGGGCAGCTACCCGATCCAGGTCTCGGTCGCCGCGGGCGGCCAGTCGGCCACGACCAACCTGGAGGCGGACGTCACCGGCTCCCCGGCGGTCTCCCTGAGCACGCCCAACCAGGTCCTCAACGCGCAGGTCACCGCAGGCTCGACGGGAACCGTGGCCCTGGTCGTGTCGAACACCGGCACGACGGTCCTCCAGAACGTCTCGGTCACGGCCTCTGCCCCGACCGGCTGGACGACGACCTTCTCACCGACCACGATCGACTCCATCCAGCCGGGCAGCGCGGCGTCGGTGACGGCCACCCTCAAGCCGTCGAGCGATGCCCTCGCCGGTGACTACGACGTGACGTTCACGGTGACGTCCGGAACGGCCAGCGCCAACGTGGACATCCGGACGACGGTCCAAACGTCCCCACTCTGGGGCTTCATCGGGCTCGCCCTGATCGTGCTCGTCATCATCGGCCTCGGCTGGGTCTTCCGCCGCTTCGGCCGGCGCTGACATGCGCAAGCGGGGCCGCCTGGGGCGGCACGTGGCACCCGGGCAACCGGAGGCAGACCTCGCCATCCAGACACACGGCCTGACCAAGCAGTACGGCAGCCTGGTCGCCGTCGACAAGCTCAACCTCGCGATCCGGAGCGGTGAGATCTTCGGCCTGCTGGGCCCGAACGGGGCCGGAAAGACCACGACCATCCTGATGCTCCTCGGGCTGTCCGAGCCCACTCGGGGCAAGGCCGATGTGATGGGCTTCGACCCGACCAGGCAGCCCCTTGAGGTCAAGCGGCGGGTGGGCTACCTGCCCGACGACGTGGGCTTCTACGGCGAGCTGAGCGGCGCCCAGAACCTGCGCTACACGGCTGCCCTCAACGGCATCGAGCGGCGGGAGGCGGACGAACGGATCGGCGAGCTCCTCGAGCAGGTCGGTCTCGCCGGGGCGGCCAACCAGCGGGTCGAGCAGTATTCGCGCGGCATGCGCCAGCGCCTCGGACTGGCGGATGCCCTGGTCAAGGATCCGTCGATCCTCATCCTCGACGAGCCGACGGCATCGATCGACCCGGCCGGCGTCACGGAGGTCCTGGCCCTGATCCAGTCCCTCGCCCGCGACAACGGCGTGACGGTCCTTCTCTCGAGCCACCTGCTCCACCAGGTGCACCAGGTCTGCGACCGGGTGGCGATCTTCAACGCGGGCAGGATCCTGGCCCAGGGCCGGATGTCCCAGCTCGCGGCGGAGCTGGCGGGGGATCACCTCGAGCTCGAAGTGGGGATCGACGGCCCCGCGGACCAGGTCGAGGCGGCCCTGCGCGCGGTGCCGGGGGTGGTGGACGTGCAGCGCGACCCGCGCGATCCGGAGCTGTGGCGGGTGAGCGGCCCGCAGTCGATCCGCGGCCGCCTGGCGCTCGAGCTTGCCGCCCGGGGGATGGGCGTCCGGCACCTGCGCCGCATCGGCGACGAGCTCGACGAGATCTACCTGCGCTACTTCAGCCGCGACGAGGGTGACCGTGACCACGCCGCCTGACGCGATCGTGCTCGGTGAGGCACTGCCGGACGGCGGGCCGGAGGCCGGCCAGGACCAGACCGTCGATCGGCCGGCCCGCCCGCGGCCGCCGCGCCTCGGATGGCGCGTGGTGGCGGCCAAGGAGTTCGGCGACGGAATCCTGAGCGTGCGGCTCTTCATCCTCATCGCCCTGCTCGGCCTCGCCGCCGTCGGCGCGATCTACTCGACCGCCTCGTTCGTGGGCCAGAATGCCCAGGCCGCGAGCGGGGCAACGGGCCTCTTCGTCCAGCTCTTCAGCCACCAGGCATCGGGCTCCCAGGTTCCCTCGTTCGCGGCCCTCGTCGGCCTGCTGGGGCCGCTCCTCGGGATCGCGTTCGGGTTCGATGCGATCAACGGCGAGCGCTCCGAGCGGACGCTGCCCCGCCTGGTCTCGCAGCCCATCCACCGGGATGCGGTGATCATCGGCAAGTTCGCGGCCGGGCTCGCGGTGATCGGGCTGGTCCTGCTGGCGATCACCCTTATCGTGTCGGGCATTGCCTTCCTCGTCCTCGGCATCAGCCCCAGCCCCGACGACCTGGCGCGCCTGGCGGTCTGGTTCGTCGTGGCGCTCCTGTACCTGGGCTTCTGGCTGGCCTTCGCGATGCTCTGCTCGGTCGTCGTCCGCCGCGCTGCCACGTCGGCGCTGTCCGCGATTGCGCTGTGGGTCGTGCTGACGATCTTTGCCTCCCTGCTGGTGGGGATCGTCGCAGGCTATCTCGCGCCGGCTCCGGCTGATGCGACGCTGGATCAGCAGATCTCCAACACCCAGCTCCAGCTGGACCTGGCCCGGGTGTCGCCCGGCACGCTCTACTCGGAAGCTGCCGACTACCTGCTCGACCCGACGATCCAGACGGTCGGCATCGTGCCCATCGAGCAGCAGACGGATCAGCGGGCGATCCCGTCGGTCCTGCCCCTGGACCAGAGCCTCCTCCTTGCCTGGCCCCAGATTGTGGCGCTCGCCTCGCTGACGGTCGTCTGTTTCGGGGTCGGCTATGTGGCGTTCATGCGCCAGGAGGTCCGGGCCTGACGTCGCCGGCCGCGCGACGCTGCCCGCCGTGCTAGGGTCGGGCGGTGTATCAACCCGGCCACGGACGCTTCGCGGTTCCCGATCCGGCAGCCTGCCTGGTCGAGCTGGCCGCCATCGTCCCGGCCACGCTGGTGACGCTCTCGGTCGACGGTCTTGCCGCCTCGATCGTGCCACTCCTGTTCGATCCAGCCGACGGCCCGCTCGGGACCCTGCGGGGGCATCTCGCGCGAGCTAACCCGCAGTGGCGAGACCTCTCGCCCGACGTCGAGGCCCTCGCCATCTTCGACGGGCCCGACGCATACGTCTCGCCGCGCTTCTACCTCTCCACGCGGCGGTCCGGGCGCCACGTCCCGACCTGGAACTACACGACGGTGCATGCGCACGGGGCGCTCGTCACGCGCGATGATCCCGGCTGGCTCCTGGACGTCGTCCGACGACTCACCGACCGCCACGAGGCCGGCCTGCCCGACGGCTGGTCGGTGGACGACGCGCCCGCGGGGTACATCGAGGCCGAGCTCGGCGGGATCGTCGGGGTGGAGCTGCGGATCTCGCGCCTCGAGGCGAAGCGCAAGTTGAGCCAGAACCGGGCGGCCGTGGACGTCGACGGCATCATTGCCGGCCTCTCCGCGGGATCGCCCCGGGAGCGGGCACTCGCGCTCGAGATCCGGCGGGGCTCCGGGCGGCGGTAGCGGCCGAGCGTCGGCTCGCTCGCGACCTGGCGTGTCAGCGGCCGTGCGCCAGCGGGGCGAGCTTCCGGAGCTCGTCGACCGGTGACGCGGCGGTTCCCGCGCCGACGAGGTTGAGCACGACCTGGTCGGCCCCGGCCGTCGAGGCGCTCCTGAACGCGACGGGCGATCGCGTCGAGATCTCCCCAGGCCACGATCGCCTCGAACAGCGCGTCGGACCCGGGCATCTCGAGGTCGCTCTCGGACCACCCGAGCCGGAGGAGGTTTGCCCGGTAGTTGGCCGACGCCAGGTAGACGCCGACGTGACGATCGCCGATCGCCCGGGCAGCGGCCAGGTCCTCCGCGAAGAGCACGGGCAGGTCGGCGGCGAGGAACGGCTCGGGCCCGAGGATGCCCCGGACCTCGCGGACGTGGGCCGCCGTCGAGAAGTACGGGTAGGCGCCGGCCGTCCGCTCCCCGGCAAGGCCGACCATCCGCGGCCCCAGCGCGGCCAGCACGACGGGCGGCATGTCGGCCGCCGGTCCGCGCCAGGGCGCCGAGTCCATCGCATCGAGGTACTCGCGCATTGCCGTGTACGGCCGCCCGTACTCATGGCCGCGGATGCGGACGAGCGGCGCATGGCTGACCCCGATGCCCAGGATGAAGCGGCCGGGCCATGCCTCGGCGAGCGTCCGGCCGCCGTTAGCCATCGCCGCCGCGTCGCGCGCCCAGATGTTGGCGATCCCGCTGGCCACCACGAGCCGCTCGGTCGCCGCGAGGTAGACGGCGCCCCTGGCGAATGCCTCCTGCGCGAGCGCCTCGCCGTACCACAGGGTTCCGTACCCGAGCCGTTCCATCTCGCGGACGAACGAGCGCCCGACGTCCGCGGGCTGGGCGTTGAGCGGGCCAGCGAAGACGCCGATGCGGCCCGGGTCGATACCGTGAAGGCGGGCGAGGCTCATCGTCGGTCCTCCTTGACCGTTGCGAACACCGGTGCTGACAGGGACGCGTCCGCGGCACCCGGCCGGCTCGAACCGCGTACGAGGCTGGTGACGATCCCCACGCAGCAGACCAGGGCCGCCACGACGAACGCGTCGTGGATGGCCCCCGCGAGCGCGACGCTCTGCAGCGTTGCCGTGGGCGGTCCCGCCAGCTCGGCCAGGTGGATCGGCAGGCGCGTGGCGACGATCGCAGCGCTCAACGCAATGCCCAGCGCCTGTCCGGTGACGCGCATCTGGGCGAGCGTTCCGGACGCCGTCCCCACGCGATGGCGCGGCACCGAGCCGAGCACCGCGCTGCTGTTGGGGCTCATGAAGAGGCCCTGGCCGAGGCCCAGGAGCACCAGCCGCCAGATGAGGTCCGGTAGGCTGAAGTTCACTGGGAGCTGGGTGAGGCTCAGGAGGCCCAGCGCCTCGATCGCAAGGCCGCCGCTGGCCAGGGCGCGCGGACCGAAGCGGTCCGAGGCAGCCCCGCTGAAGGGCGCCACCAGGGCCATCGTGATCGGCACCGGGGTGAGCAGGAGGCCCGCCTCGATCGGCGAGAAGCCGGATCCCTGCTCGAGGAGGAACGGCAGGAGGAAGGTTGCCGTGAACAGGCCCGCGAACGCCACGACCACACTGGCAAGGCCGGCCGCGAAAGGCCGGATCCGGAACAGGGCCAGGTCGATCATGGGCTGCAGCGCGCGGCGCTCGGCGGCAATGAAGCCGATGCCGATCGCGACGAAGGCGAGCAGGAGGCCGATCGTCGCCGGGCTCGCCCAGCCCCACGCCTGGCCCTCGCTCAGGGCGAGGAGGAGCGCGAAGAGCGCCACCCCGGAGAGTGCGGCCCCCCGCACGTCGAAGGACTGGCCCTCGCGGCCGGTCTCGGCCGGGAGGACGCGGGCCGCCCAGATGACCGCCAGCAGGCCGATCGGCGCGTTGATCAGGAAGATCGCCCGCCAGGATGCCGCCTGGGTGAGGATCCCGCCCAGGGCCGGTCCGAGGCTCAGGCCGATCGAGGTGGCGATGCCGTTGAGGCCGAGGGCACGCCCACGCTCATGTGGCGGGAACGTGCGGGCGACGATCGCGGGGCCCATCGACATGATCATCGCCCCGCCCAGGCCCTGGACCACGCGGAAGCCGATCAGGGCGGCCTCGTTCGGTGCTGCGCCGCAGCAGATGCTGGCGAGCGTGAAGAGCGTGAAACCGACGAGGTAGACGCGCTTGAACGTGAGCACCTCGCCGAGCCGGCCGAACGGCAGGAGCAGGCTGCCGATGACCAGGAGGTACGCGACAACGACCCACTCGACCGTGGTCAGGTCGATCCGGAACTCGGCCTGAATCGACGGCAGGGCAATGTTGACGATGCTGCCGTCGAGGGTCGACATCAGGGACCCGAGCGAGACGCTCGAGAGGATAAGCCACTTGCGCTCCATCGCCGGACCGGGTGCCTTCTCAGGTCCCCGCGGCGCCGCGCGGCGGCCCGGCGGCGATGGCCGCATCCGGGGCGAGACGGTCCCGGGCAGCGGGCAGCGGCGCGAGCCCGCCCCGCAGGATCCAGGCGCCGGCGAGCACGGCCGCGGCGATCGCGGTCCCACCGCCCACGACCAGCGCGACCTCGGTGCTGAACGCGGACGCCAGCCAGCCGATGACCGGCGCCCCGATCGGGGTCGACCCGGAGAAGACCGTCGTGTAGACGGACATGACCCTGCCTCGCAGCCGGTCCGGCACGGCGATCTGGATCGCCGTGTTTGCCGAGACCGTCATCGCGATCGCGCCGGCACCTGCGCCGAACATCGCCACGAGCGCGACCGGGTAGGACCGTACCCCGCCGAGAACCACCTCGAGCACGCCGAGGACGAGCGCGCCGACCACCATGATCCAGGGTCGCGGACGCCGCAGCGACGCAACGAGGAGGGCCGCGACCAGCGAGCCGAGCCCCATCGAGGACAGGAGGAACCCGAGGCCGGTTGCGCCGACCCCGAGGACATCCTGGGCCAGGGCCGGGGCGATCACGTTGAAGTTCATCGCGAAGGTGGAGACGAAGCCGACCAGGCAGACCGCGAGCAGGACGACCGGCGTCGCCCGCACGTACCGCAGGCCTTCGCCCAGGTTGTCGATCACGGCCCGGACGCTCCTCGGCCGGGCCAGCAGGACCGTCGGGCGGAGGTCTGCCTCGCGCATGAGCAGCAGGCCCAGGATCACCGCGAGGAAGCTGAGGCCGTTTAGGAAGAAGCAGGCGGTCACGCCGATCAGGCCGATCAGGATCCCCCGATGGCCGGACCCACGATCCGGGCCGTGTTGAAGATCGCGGAGTTGAGGCCGACCGCGTTGGTCACATCCTCGACCCCGACCATCTCGATGACGAACGACTGGCGCGTCGGCATGTCCACGGCGTTGACGAGCCCGAGAAGGGCGGCGAGCAGGAGGATCTCCCAGACCTGGGCGACGTTCGCGAACGTGAGCGCCGCGAGAACGAACGCGAGGAGCATGGAGGCAGTCTGGGTTCCCACCAGCGTGCGCCGCTTGGGAAGGACGTCGGCGATGATCCCCCCGAAGAGCCCGAGGATCAGGACCGGCAGGAACTGGATGGCGGCCACGAATCCCGAGCCAGAGCGGGTCGTGGGTGAGAAGTAGGATCAGCCAGGCCTGGCCGACCGACTGCATCCAGGTCCCGACCAGAGATATGAGCTGGCCGAACCAGAACAGGCGGAAGTTGCGGTGGCGAAGGGCTCCCCGCCAATGAGTGGCGCCGCGGGCGGTGGGGGCGGTCATCGAGGGGAGCTCGCGAGGGGCAGCCGCGGCCGGAGCCGCCCGCAGCTGACCCGCCGAAGCGTCCGGGCCGGGCGTGTCCGCGTCGAGCTCCGCGAGGTGGTCGAGGACGTGGCGCCGGCGTGCCTCGAGCTCGCCGACCATCGATTCCAGCCGGGCGACCTTCCCGCGCAGGCCCGTCAGCTGGTCATCGATGCTGGCGAGGCGCCCGTCGAGGATGCGGCGCCGTTCCACCGGGTCGTCGGTCGCGTCGAGCTCCTCGCGGGCCAGCCGGCGGGCAGCCTCGTCCTCGAGGAGCCGGCCGATCTCGGCGATCGAGAACCCGGCGTCGTCGCGGAGGCCCTTGATGAAGCGGAGCCGGTCGATGTCGAGCTGGTCGAAGAGCCGGTAGTCGCCCGCCGAGCGGGCCGACGGGCTCAGCAGCCCCATCTCCTCGTAGTACCGGATCGAGCGGGGCGTGAGGCCGACGAGCTCGGCGGCCTCGTGGATCCTGAGCGAGGCCGTCTTGGCTGGACCGGATGCGGCGGGTGGGTAGGCCGGCCGTTCCCGGCCCGGGGTTCGCGTCATGCGGTGAGTATAACCTTTGCGTGAACGGGAAGGTCCACCCGGTCAGGTGCGTTCACTCGGCGGGGTCGGCGCGGCCACACGACGCCTGGACGGCGGGCGGATTGCGGGCCCCGGCTCGCATCGCAAGCAAAGGCGGCCCACGTGCCCGGCGTCAGGGGGCCACGAAGAAGCCGGCCCGGGGGACCGGGCCGGCTTCGGGGACGCGCCTAGGGGGGCGGTTAGCTCGTGCTCGCCGGACGCGTCGCGAGCGTGACCTGGATGGTGAGGTCCGTCGTGCCGCGCCGCACGGTGAGGCTCACCGTGGAGCCGGGCGCGTGGGCGGCGAGGAGCTCGACGAGCGGATGGTTCGTGTCCACCTTCGTCCCGTCGACCGCGGTGATGACGTCGTTCTCCTTGAGACCCGCCGTTGCGGCTGGGCTGCCCGACTGGACCGCCGCCCCGTTCCCGCTCGAGGTGATCCACGCCCCCTCGGTCACCGAGAGGCCGTTTCTTTCGGCGAGCCCGGCGTCGAGCGACTGGTACTGGATCCCGACCCACGGCCGGACGAGCTTCTGGCCGGCGAGCGCCTGCTGGGTCAGCGGGATCGCCACGTTGATCGGGATGGCGAAGCCGATCCCCTGGGCCGACCCGGCGATTGCCGTGTCGATCCCGATGACGGCGCCGCTGGTGTCGACGAGCGGGCCGCCGCTGTTGCCCGGGTTGATCGCCGCGTCCGTCTGGATCAGGTCATTGAGGCTGCCGCTCGTGTCGGTAATCGTCCGGTCGACGCCGGAGACGACGCCGACGGTGACCGTGCCCGGGTACTGGCCGAGCGGGTCGCCCACGGCGATCGCCGTCTCGCCCAGCTTGAGCGTCGACGAGTCGCCCAGCGTCGCTGTCGGCAGCCCCGTCGCGTCGATCTTCACGATCGCGAGGTCGGTGAGCGTGTCGGTGCCGTACACGGTGGCGGGGAAGGAGCGGCCGTCGGCGAGCTGGACGGTGAGCGTGCCCGGATCGGAGACGACGTGATGGTTCGTGAGAATCCAGCCGTTCGAGTTGAAGATGACGCCCGAACCGACGCTGAGCGGGGTCTGGCCCGCGGGGAGGCCGTAGAGCGACTGGCCCGACGAGCCGTCGCCGGGCAGGATGCCGGACCCCCCGGAGCCGCCGGAGCCGCCGGAGCCGTTGCCGCCGTTGCCCTGTCCGAACGGGTCGAACCCCGGCCCGAACGGGTTCTGGAGCTGGCCGGAGCCAGTGCTGTCAGCGGCGCCGGAGGTGATGATGGTGACGACCGCGGGGCTGGCCTTCGCGGCAGCTGCGACGACGCTACGGTCGGTCGGCGCCGCGGCCGCGTTGGCGGAGCCGGCTGTGTCGCTCGGGGCGGAGGCGGCCGGGGCGACGAAACTGACCGGGTTGGCCGGCGTGGCGTCGGAGACGACGGTCACGCTGGGCCGGACCAGGGCGCCCGACGCGACGAGCGCGAGCGTGGTCCCTCCCGAGGCGAGCGCGGCCGCGGCGATGGCGACGGCCGCCATCCCGGCGATGGCCCGGTTCCGGGTCGGTCGGGCGGATGACGCGTGGGCGGTGCCTGCCGGCCCGGCGGTGTCGGCCGGCCCGGGGGCCCACGCGGCTGCTGCTGCAGGGCGGTCAGGCTCGGTCGCGACCACGGCCGGGGATGGGTTCCAGGTCGGCGCGGCGTCTTCCGGCGCCGCGAAGTCGGGTTGTTCGTGGTCCATCATTGTGTCGGTTCCTCGAGTCACTGGGGTGCGATCTGCGAACTAAGGGTCGGGTTCATTCCTGAAAAGTTCCTGATGGTTTAGAGTCCTAAACCCGCCTGTGCTGGACACGCATGAGCGCGGGGCCGTCCGCCGCGCTCAGCTCTTCGTGAAGTGGAGCTGCAGCTCCAGGATGCCGTTGTCCGCGACAGAGAGGACCATCATCGAGTGGGGCGGAGTCATCGCGTAGTCGGCGAAGACGATCGGGAGCGAGCCGACCACGGTCACCACCCCGCCCGCGAGCCTGGCCTGGAGCGGGATCGAAACGCGCTTCGTCACGCCGTGGATCGTCAGGTCGCCGGTTGCGGTCACGCTGATCGTCTGGCCCTCGGAAGGCGCCTGGGCGAGCACGATGGGATCCGCCAGGACAAAGGTCGCCGTGGGGTACGTGTCCGTCTGAAGCGCCTGCGTGTGGAGCTGCCCGTCGCGCATCGGACGGTCGCTCTGCAGGGCGGTGAGGTCGGCGGTGACCGTCACGGCGGTGATCGAGGATCCGGAGAGCGTGAGCGTCCCGGTCACCTTCGGCGTCCGGCCGACCGCCGTGGTCGCGCCGATGTTGGCGAGCTGCTCCGCAACGCGATAGCCGACGAAGCTGTTGGTGAAGTCGGAGAAGCTGCCGATCGAGGTGTCGACCTTCCACGTCCCGTCGAGGCTGCCCGCGCCGGTCGCGGCCGAGCCACCCGCGGCAGGCGCCGATGCGCCCTGCGCGGCCGAGTTGAGCGAGACGGCCGCGACCGGGGCGCCCGCGGAACCGCCGCCCGTGGCCGCGGGCGACGTCGCCGAGTTGAGCGAGACGGCCGCCGGCACGGACTGGTCGAAGAAGTAGACGAAGCCCACCGCGCCGACGCCCACCGCGACAAGAACGATGATCCCGGCCACGAGCCACGCTCGCGACCGGCGCCGGCCTGCGAGCCGGATCCGGGTTCGATTGCATCTGGAAATGTCCCCCTTCGTGTCTCTCTCTAGAGGCCCAGCAGCCTGTGCTTGGCCGCGACGAACTCTTCGTCGGTCAGCTGGCCCTGCTCGTACATCGCGGCGATCTCGCGCAATCGATCGACGGCGTCGGGCGGTGCAGGCGGCGTGGGCGGGCGCCCGGGCTCGCGGAGCAGAAGGACGACGAACGCGACGGCGAGGACGACCAGGACGAGCGGCCCAAGGACGCGCAGCAGCGTGAAGCCGGGATAGCGGAAGCCGAAGCCACGCATCGGCATGGCGCCGACAGGCCGGCCGTGCGCCGCGGCACCGAGCCAGAAGCCGACGGCGCCCGCGACGACGAGCAGGAGGACGACCAGGACGATCCCGGCAACGCGCCGCCCGTTCGGTCGCATCAGGAACCTCGCTCGCGCATCGCCGGATCGTGCGGCCTCCGCCTGAAGCGCTCCTGAAGAACGGCGCGAGCTTCGGCCTGCGGGCACACCTCGATCGTGTGCGGCCGGGGTCGTCCGCCCCCTCGCGACGGCTATATGTCGGAGACACTCATTCCACGTGACAGAGAGGCGTGATAGGGTGCCCCGACGCCGGACGGTGGGGACGCAGACGCGGGCTTCGGCAGGACGCTCCGTGAACGACGGAGTTCATCACGGATGCATATGCAAGGAGGGGAGAATGCTCGCGCGCTACCGGAACCTGGTGACCCCGCTCGCGTTGATCGCGGCGGTGATCCTGGTCTACATGGAGAACCCGTGGTTCTATCCGAAGGCGGGGACCACCGAGAACCAGGTGGCCGCGATCGCCTTCTGGGTGCTCACGATCGTCGTCATCGTCCTCATGTTCGAGGACCGCAAGTCGCCGGGTGCCGAGGTCGTCGAGGTCGAGGGGCCGGCGTTCGCGCGCTACCTATTCAGCAACACGCGGGCCGGCCTGTTCTGGCTGCCGATCCGCATCTTCCTGGGCTTCGAGTTTGCCGTCGCCGGCTGGCACAAGATCGACGGGAAGGGCTGGATCGACGGTGGAGCCGCGCTCCTCGGCTACTGGCAGAACGCGGTGAAGGTCCCGCCGGCCGGGCAGGGCTCGCCGCCGGTCACGTTCGACTGGTACCGCTCGTTCCTCCAGCTCCTCATCGACAACCACGCCCAGGGCTGGTTCGGATGGCTGATCGCGCTCGGCGAACTCGCCGTGGGTATCGGGCTGCTGGTCGGCGTCCTCGTCGGGGTCGCGGCGTTCTTCGGGATCGTGATGAACATGTCCTACCTGCTCGCCGGCTCCACGTCGGTGAACCCGATCATGTTCGCTCTCGCGATCGGCCTGATCCTGGGCTGGAAGGTTGCTGGCTACTACGGCCTCGACCGGTACCTGCTGCCCATGATCGGGGTTCCCTGGCGAGCGAAGGTGGCCACCGTCCCCCTGACCTGACGAAGCACGGCGACGGGGGCGCCGCCGAGGATCGAGAGACCGCACTCCGGCGCCCGGCTGTGGCCAGGCGCCGGAGCCGCGTTTCGGGGACCGAAGGCGCGTCTGCCGCCGGGTCGCCGCGCCGAACGCCCGCCCGGCGTCAGCCGAACGACCGGATCATCTCGGCGGCGAGGTCCAGCGAGTCACCCGACAGCATCGTGTTGCCGAACGTGAAGCCGCCGAAGCCGGCATCGACGTAGTCCGCGAGGATCTCCGCCGCCCGTTCGGGCGTCGCCGCCACGAGCGCACCGCGACGCTCCGGCGGGATGCGCTCCAGGCGTGCCTCGCCCTCGCGTTCGTCGGCGACGAGCATGACCGGTGCCGCCATGGTGCGCGTGATCGTCGCCGGGTCGCGCCCAATCTCCTCGCAGTAGCGCTCTAGGAGCTCGGTCTTGTGGCGGAGCACATCCATGCCCAGGGGGAACCAGTGGGCGTAGTCGGCGTGGCGCGCCACGAGGCGCAGGGTGCGCTGCTCGCCACCGCCGCCGATGAGGATGCGCGGTCCGCCGGCCTGGATCGGGCGCGGCCGGTTGAGGGCCGACTCGATCCGGTAGAAGCGGCCCTCGAATGTCGGGCGCTCCTCGGTGAACATGCGCCGGCAGATCGTGAGCGCCTCGTCGAGGCGGTCCATCCGCTCGCCGACGCGCGGGAAGTCGAAGCCGTAGCCGCGATGCTCGGATTCGTTCCAGGCCGCGCCGATACCCAGGATCGCCCGGCCGCCCGAGACGACGTCCAGGGAGGTCACGATCTTGGCGAGGTGCGCCGGGTTGCGGTAGGTGACGCCGGTGACGAGCGCGCCCAGCCGGACCCGGGTGGTCCGGGCCGCGATGCCGGCGAGCGCCATATACGCCTCCAGCATCGGGGCGTCCTCCGGGCCGACGCCCGGGATCTGGTAGAAGTGATCCATCACGGTCACGAGGTCGAAGCCGGCCGCCTCGGCCCGCTGGGCCAGCCCCGCGACGTGGTCGAACAGCGCCTCCGGCGCGACCCCGGGGAACGTGTAGTTGGGAAGGTGATACCCGAACAGCGGACGCATCGGCGGGACCTCGTCAATCGGCGAAGGGAAGCGCGACATCGGGGCGGCCCGGTCGCCGGCACCAGTGTCCATTATCTCGCGGGCGAATGCTTCGGGTGCCGAACCGTTCGAGATTCCGCGCCTGCCCCGAGGCCAGGCGGGGCCATCCCGTTCGTCCGTAGAATCATGGCCCGACCACACAGAGGAGCCGCGGGACCATGCAGACGCACGCCATCTCGATGCTCGGCACCGGCCTCATCGGGGACTTCTACACGATGACGCTCCACGGCCAACGGGGCCGCGATCGCGTCCGCGTCGTGTATTCGCGCAGCGAGAGCCGCGGCCGCGCCTTCGTGGACCGCTGGGCGATCCCCGAGTTCACGACCGACATGCAGGCCGCGATCCGCCACCCCGAGACGGATGTCGTGGTCGTGGCGCTCCCCAACCACCTCCACGAAGAAGCGGTGAACGCCGCTGCCACCGCCGGGAAGGCCGTGCTGTGCACGAAGCCACTCGGCCGGACGGCCGACGAAGCGCTCCGGATGCTCGAGGTCGTCGAGAAGGCGGGTGTCTTCGGCGGGTACCTCGAGGACCTCTGCTACACGCCGAAGACACTGAAGGCGATCGCGTCGGCCCGCGCCGGCGCCATCGGCGACGTGACCTGGGTCCGCTCGCGCGAGACGCACCCCGGCCCGCACTCAGCCTGGTTCTGGGACGGGCGGCTGACCGGGGGAGGCGCGATCATCGACCTCGGCTGCCACTGCGTGGAGATCATCCGCAACTTCGTGGGCAAGGGGAACCGCCCGGTCGAGGTCATGTGCACGACCGACACGCTCGTCCATCCGATCGCCGACGAGGACAACGCGATCGCCCTCGTCCGGTTCGAATCCGGGGCCACCGGCCAGTTCGAGGTCAGCTGGACCTTCCGCGGCGGCATGGACCTGCGCGACGAGGTTGCCGGGACCCACGGCACGATCTGGCTCAACCACTTCCTGCGGACGGGGTTCGAGATGTTCACCGCCGGCGGAAGCGGCGGGTACGTCGCCGAGAAGGCCGAGACCGCGGCGGGGTGGCTCTTTCCGGTCGGGGACGAGGTCTCCGAGCTCGGCTACGTGGACATGTTCAGCGACATGTTCCGCGCGATGGACGAGGGTGGCGCTCCGCAGGAGACGTTCTACGACGGCTACGTCGTGAACGCGGTGATGGACGCCTGCTATCGCTCGGCCGCGAGCCGCACATGGGAACCGGTGCTCCTCGATTGGCGGGGCGGGACCACCCCGCGGATCGCGAAGGGGCTCGAGATGTTCGAAGGCCAGGTGGTGATCAAGCGGGAGATCCTCCCGGACGGGCGCCAGAAGCTCATCCTGAAAAGACCCGACCAGTGGCGACTTCGTCGATCGGGTGGTCGCCGGCGAGGCCGCAGCGGCGCTCCTGCCCTGAACGCGAGCCCGTCGCTCGATGGGGCGGCATCGCACGGCGGGTCGTGAATTCCGGCCCGTCCGGTCGCGATCGCCCCTTGCTCAGCGCAGGCGGGGCAGGCTCGCGGCAACCACCGCCTGCCCGTGGCGCTTGTCGCGCTCGGACGCAGCGTGGAACGTGATGTGCGCGTCTGATCGATCCTGCTCTGCCTGGAGCACGCGCTTCGCCGTCTCCTGGATCACGTCACCGCCGGGGCCCGTGGTCACCCGGCCGAGCAGCAGCAGGTGGTCGATCGGGTAGAAGCGCGCGTACTGCAGCAACGCGTAGCCGAGATAGGCGCCGATCGTCTCGTACACGGCTCCTGCGCGAACGTCGCCCGCGGCCATCAGCCGCTGCAGCTCGACGAGCCTGGCGGGCTGATCCATCTCGTCCGGGACCTCGATCCCGGCGGCCGGCAGGAGCCGCGCGACAGCCTGCTGTGAGAGGTACTGGGCACCGATGCCCGCATCGCCCGACCACTCGTCGCGCGGTGCCGCCGGCGAAAGGTCGATGGGAACGAAGGCCAGCTCGTTGAGCCAGGAGGTCAGCCCGCCGTCGCGCGTGACGTACCCGCCGGCTTCGCTGGAGCCCATTGCGACGCCGAGGAGAGCCCCGGCTCCGACCTGCATGGCCCCGGCCAGCGCCGTGATCTCCCCGTCGTTCATCACCACGAACGGAACATCGCCCCAGGCACGCTGCAGTTCCTTGAACAGGTAGCGCGTCCGTGACTGGAACAGGTCGGCCGGGACTCCGCGAAAGAGGGACGAGACCCGGGGCTCGTTGTCCACGAACGCGCCGGCCGAGCTGCCCCCGATCGCATCGACCCGCGGGAGGTGATCCGCCGCCCGCTGTAGGGATTCGTTGATCTGCGCGAAGTGCCAGGCAGGGTCCGCCTGGTGGCCGGGGTCCCAGGCGGCCTCCTCGCTGAACCGGGGGACGCCGTCGACAACCGCGGCGACCTTGCGGTCGCTGGCCCCAAGGTCGAAGCCGATCCGGCAGCCATCCATGTGGCCGCCCACCTCGAGGGAGGCAGTCGACTCGGGCGGGAAGTGCGCGTGTGGCGTGGCCACGATCTCGAAGGGCGCGCCGAAGATCGTCGGGCCCATCATCGCTGCCTCGAACGCGCCGACGGGATCGGCCGCGAAGTTGCGCGCCAGCGCGGCAGTCAGCCAGGCCGGACCGTCGATGTGGACGCGAAAACCACCCCTCGACCAGAGCAGGAAGCTCAGGTCGCGCTCGACGAACCGCGCGCTCGCCGCCGCCTCGAGCCGGTCGTCGATGATCCAGCACTCGTGGTGGCTCGACGTCCCGCCGGGCTGCTCGACCGCGAGCCGGACAGGGCGCCCGGAGCGTGTCGCCCGGGCCACGTCGAAGAACCGGGTAGCCGCCAGCACCGCCGGGCGGAAGGTGGCATCGAGCGGCGGCGTCATCCGGGGCCGAACGAGATGCCGCTCGTCGATTTCCCCGCCAGCAGCCGAATGAGGCTGCGCCGGGTCCGATCGCTGGCCCGCGACAGGAACGCGCTCACGCACGGGGCGACGTGGCCTCCGGGCCCGCGTACCAGCGCCCCGCGCGCATGACCCGCCGCACCTCGAACGCATCGTTGAGCTCGACGAGGTCGGCGCGCAGGCCCGTGGCGATCCGCCCGCGGTCCGTCACGCCGATCAGCGCCAGCGGGTTGATGCTCGCCGCCGCGGCAACGCGCGGCAGATCCAGCCCGAACCGCGCCAGGTTGCGCACCGCCGTGTCCAGCGCGATCACGGAGCCTGCCAGCGCGCCGCCTGCCACGAGCGTGCAGCGGTCCCCGTGGACCTCGACTTCGAGCCCGCCGAGCAGGCCGCGCGTCTCGCTGGTCCCGGCAAGCGCGATCGCATCGCTCACGAGGATCAGCCGGTCCACGGGCTTCGTCCGCAGGACCAGGGGCCAGAGTACGCGGTCCACGTGGTGCCCGTCGGCGATCAGCTCCGTGTACACGTCATCCCGGGAGAGGGCGAGGGCCGCGAGGCCGGGCGTGTGCTGGTGGACCCCGGACATCGCGTTGAATAGGTGCGTCGTCGTGCGCGCACCCGCGTCGTAGCCGGCCTCCGCCTCCGTCGCCGTCGCCACGGAATGCCCGAGCGCGACTCCGACGCCGCGCTCGGAGAGCCAGCGGATGAGATCGATCGCGCCGGGTGTCTCGGGTGCGATGGTCGTGATCCCGAAGCCGCCGAGCAGGGGCTCGAGGTCCTTGCGCGGCGTCTCCGCCGGGGTCCGGACGAAGGCCGGGTTCTGCGCGCCCACGCGCTGGGGCGCGATGAAGGGCCCCTCGAGGTTGAAGCCGAGCGGCGCGGCCCCGTCGTCGGGCGCGGCGGGTATCCAACCGCGGACCCGATCGGCGAAGGCGCACAGATCCACCAGGGGTGCGGTGACGGCGGTGGGCAGGAAGGCTGTGACGCCCCGCCGGAGGAGGGCGCGCGCCATCCCGTCGAGGGAGGAGGCCGAGCGCATTGCGTCGTGGCCGCCCCAGCCGTGGACGTGGACGTCGACGAATCCCGGCATGATCCATGGACCGGCGTGCGCCGAGGGATCCGCCTCCACCGCGACGATCCGGCCGCCATCGACGATTACCCGACCAGGCTCCACCCGGTCCTCGAGCACCAGGCGGCCGAGCACCACCGCGTCGTCGCTCATCGGTCCTCGATCCTCCGACCTGCTGCGCGTGCGGCCGGTCACGCTACGACGGCTGGCCCGCCCCGAGCTGCACCGGCACGCCAGCCTTGATCGAGCGGTACGCCGCGTCGACGATCTCGACCGCCCGCAGCCCGTCGATCCCGGTGACCGCCGGTTCCCGGTCTTCGCGCACCGCGGAGAGGAACTCTGCCAGCATCCCGCGGTCGGCGTCGGGGCCCCACGCGCGCCACGAGATCCCGGCCTCTCGCGTCCCGTAGATGGCGAGGCGCTGGCGGAAGGCGTCGATGCCGAATGCCCCGCCCGTGCCGATCGCCTGGACGGACAGGCCGCCCCACGTCGGGTAGGAGCGCGGCTTGCTCCAGCTGCAGTCGATCGTCGCCGATACGCCGCTGGCAAAGCGCATCGAGACGAGCCCGCCGGTCTCGACGGCGGCGAACCGTTCCTGCAGGATCCGGTTGGCGACGGCGTAGACCTCGACCACCTCGCTGCCCAAGATCCAGCGGAAGAGGTCCGCCAGGTGAACCACGTGGTCCGTGACCGCGCCGCCCCCGGACAGGGCTGGATTGACGAACCAGGCCGCATGCACGTCGGGCATCGTCCCCGTGTTGACGCCCTCGAGGAAGACCGGCATGCCCAAGGCCCCGGACCTCACCGCGGCCTCGAGGGCCTGGGCGGCCGGGCTCCAGCGGACGGGGAATGCGGTCATGAGGCGGACGCCCGCAGCGTCGCACGTGTCCACGATCGCGCGGGCGTCCTCGACCGTGGTCGCGAGCGGCTTCTCGCACAGGATGTGCACCCGTGCCTCGGCGGCGATCTCGACGAGCCGCCGGTGGCGGCTGTTGGCCGAGGCGATGACGACCCCGTCGACGCGCTCGAGCAGCTCGTCGACCTCGGCGAAGGCGCGCGTCCCGACCGGCTCAGCTGCGACTGCCGCGCGCTGCGCGTCGCCGTCCCAGACGCCGACGAGGTGGGCTCCCGGCATCGCGGCCAGCAGCGAGATGTACGTCGGCGCATGAACGTGCTCGGCGGAGACGATGCCGATCCGCACGGGCGCGCGGCCGTCACCGTCCATGCCCATCATCCCGCCACCTGCTCGAGACGGACGACGGACCCGGTGCGGGCCGACTCGTCCGCGGCGAGCGCGATCCGAAGTGCCTCGAGGCCGTCGCGGGCCCCGATCCGCGACTCGCTCCCATCACGGATCGCCCGCGCGAACTCCGCGAGCTCGAGACGGAAGGGGTCGCCTGCGAGGCCCGTCTCGGCCATCGCGGTGGGACCGCCGCCGGAGGCGCCCGCGAGGAGCGACGGAGTCACCGGGGCGGACGCGGTCGAGCTGTGCTCGATGAGCCCATGCGAGCCGGCGATCTCGAAAGCCGTGGTGAAGGTGGGCGGGGCGTAGCCCCAGGATGCCGACACGTGGCTGATCGCCCCCGACCGGTGGGTCAGGATCGCGACCGCGTGGTCCACCCCCGCATCCGGCCGCGCCACGCTCGCCGAACGGCAGTGGACGGCGACCACCTCGCCCGCGATCCAGCGCGCGTAGTCCAGGTCATGGATCATCAGGTCGAGGACGATCCCGCCGGATCGCGAATGGTCGAAGAACCAGTGGCCGGCCGGCTGCCGCGGACGGAAGCTCGCGCGGGTCAGTCGAAGCACCGCCGGTTCGCCGATCTCACCCGCGAGGACTGCTTCCCGCGCCGCCACGTACTCGGGGAAGAACCGCACGACGTGGGCGACGAAGAGCCGGACGCCCGCGGCGTCCGCGGCCGCAAGCATCGCCTCCGCGTCGGCCAGGGTGCGCGCCATCGGCTTCTCGCAGATCACGTGCCGCCCGGCGCGCGCAGCGGCGATAGCAACGTCCGCGTGGAGATGCGTCGGGGCGCAGACGTCGACGACGTCGACCGCGTCGACCAGCTCCTCGAGCGAGCCCACGGCGCGGGCCCCAAACCTGCCCGCGAGCTCCCTCTCACGGCCGCCATCGACGTCATGGACGAGGGTGGGGAGACCCTCCGCGGCCCAGGCGGCGAGATGTGTTTGGCCGATGAACCCCGCCCCGACGACGCCGACGCGCAGCGGCTGGCTCGCGCCGCCGACGTCCGGCTCAGCCATCGCGCCGCGCCGAGAGGACGACGAGCTGCTGGCGCGAGTACGCGGGCCCCTCCTCGCGCGTCAGCTGGGCCCGGACGTCCACAGGGAGCTCATTGAGGATGGCGCCGTTCGGGTTGAAGAGCAGGTGCTCGTCGACCGCGAGCCCGAAGGCCGACCCCTCCTTCACGGCGTGGTAGAGGTTTCGGGGCCGCACGGAGTCCCCCACGTTGATGACGTGGACGCCCGCCGCCAGCAGCTCGTCGTAGAGGTCGACGACCGGCCGGACGTGGCACGACACGACGTCGCTCACCTGGAGGGTCGTGCGACCGAAGTCGTGATCCTCGATCACGACCTCACCGTCGCGCACCTCGCGCACGGTTGCGTTCGTGATGACCGTGACGGGGTGCTTGAACGGCCGCGAGGTGAGTGCCTCGGCATCGCCCTGCGCGAAGCGCTTGCGCAGGACGTACAGGTGGATGACCTCACACTCGGCCGCGAACTCGCGCTTCTCGGTCACGATCGTGACCTGCTTCCCGATGCTGCCAAGGAACGCCGCGGTGTCGGCCGCCGCGTAATGGTCTCCCCAGAGGACCACGTGCGCGCCGAGCTTGTGGAGCTTCCGCGCGCCCGGATGGCACTCGCAGGCGATCTTGGGGCAGGCCATCGCCTCCTCGAAGGGGATGACGGCGCCGGCATCGCCCAGCACCTCGGGGACATACGAGATCGCGCCGGTCGCGTTGAGGACGACGTCGAACGCTCGGAGCTCGTCCACGCTCGGGGCGTGGTTGAGCCGGATGTCGACGTGGAGGTCGAGCAGCTGGTCCCGGACCCAGTCGAGGTACCAGCGCATCTTCTCCTTGCCCGGCACGAGGCAGCAGTAAAGCATGGCGCCGCCGAGCTCGCCGGCCTTCTCGAAGAGGGTGACCAGGTGGCCGCGTTCGGTCGCGATGCGGGCCGCCTCCATCCCCGCCGGCCCGCCGCCGACGACCGCGATCCGGGCTGGCTTCGGAGCGCGCCGCATCTCCGCGTAGGCCGGGTTGCCACAGGCAGCGTTGATCGAACAGGCGATCTCGTGCTTTGCCATCAGCGATTCCTGCCAGCATCCGCCCAGGCAGGAGATGCAGCGGCGGATGGAGCGCACCTTGCCGTACTGGGCCTTGACCGGCCAGTACGGATCCGCGAGCAGCTGGCGGGCGAGACCGACAAGGTCCGTCTTGCCTTCGGCGATGATCCGGTCGCAGTAGTCCGGGTCGCGCAGGGAGTGGCTCGTGATCACCGGGATCCGGATCGCCTTCTTCGTCGCCTCGGCGGCGTAGGTTGCCCAGCCCTGCGGGTAGTGCATCGGGTCGAAGCCGGCCCCCGGGCTCTCCTGGATCCCCATCGACAGGTCGACCGCGGCGCAACCGGCCCACTCGAGCATCTTCGCGATCTCGACTCCCTCCTCGAGCCCTCGCCCGCCGGGAACCCACTCGTCGAACGAGTAGCGCACGAGAACCGGGAAGCCGCGGCCGCACTTCTTCTGGATCGAGTCGACGACCGCCAGGGGGAAGCGCATTCGGTTCTCCAGGCTCCCGCCGAACCGGTCGTTGCGCTGGTTCAGGTATGGGCTCATGAACTCGGAGAGCAGGTAGCCGTGGGCCGCGTGGAGCTCCACGGCGTCGAAGCCGGCCTGCTTGACGCGCCAGGCCGCCTCGCTGAAGAGGTCGACGAGCTCGAGGATCTCGGCGATCGACGCGGCCCGGATCTCCTTGCCCTTCTCTTCGGCGTTCTCGTAGATGATCTCGTGCCCGGCCGACCAGGGGAGCTTGAGGACCCGGTCGGTCGCGCCCAGGGTGTTGTAGCGGGGGATCGCGCACTGGCGACCCGGGTGCTGGAGCTGCACCGCGCACTTCGCGCCGTAGCGGTGCATCCCCTCGGCCAGGCGCGCCAGGCCCGGGATGTAGTTGTCGCCGTCGGCCACGAGGCACGTCACGGTGGGTCGCCCGGTCTTCATGTCGGGCGTTGTGGCGCCGACGATGATGAAGCCGGCTCCACCGCGCGCGATGTCCGTGTGATGGTGGATGTCGCGCTCGCTCACCTCGCCGTCTGCGTGCGATGAGCTGATGTCCGTCGGGACATGGACCACGCGGTTCGGGAGCGTGAGTCCACCGAGCTGGATCGGGCTGAACAGGTGCGGGAACGACAGCATGGAGCTCTCCCTGTCTGGCTTGGGCCGCATCGGTGGCGGAATCAGCCCGGACCGATTCCTGATCTTCGGGCCAGTCTCGCCCTCGACGTGCTGCGGGGGCAATGACACTTGCGGCCGATTAACTGTCAGGAGCGGCTGGAGCGGTCGGCGCTACCGGACGCGGGGTGCCGCGGCCGGCTCAGGCGCTCGGGTCGGTGTGGCAGTGGCTGCGCGCCGGCAGGCGCGCGCGGCGACTGTCAGGCGACGTGCACGGGACGCTCGCGCCCGGCTTCCACGAGCAGCCCTGGATCTGCCACGCCGGATCGCCGGTAATAGCGCCGGTAGTCGGCCGGCGACATCGACGCGTAGCGCTGGAACACCTTGTAAAACTGGTTCAGATTGGTGTACCCGACGGTGTAGGCAACCTCCTGGACGCAGGTGTCGGTCGTCAGCAGGAGGCGCTTCGCCTCGGAGAGGCGCAGGTTCGTCACGTACTCCTTGAAGCCCACACTCGTCGCGTCCTTGAACACGTGCCGGACGCGCGATGCGCTCACGTGCACGTGCTCCGACACGCGTTCCAGGGTCAGGCTCTCCCTGAAGTGCTGGGCAACGTAGCTGAGCACCGGCCGCACCTGCTCGTCACGGTCGCCGGCTGCTGCCGGTGACCCGGGCAGCGTGGCCTCGGCCCGCGCGTGCCGGACGAGGACCCCGAGAGCCCGCCGCAGGTTCGCGTCGAGGAGATGCCGGTCCGTGCGGTCCTGCCGGGCCCAGATCCGCGCGAGCTCGAAAAGGATCGGCCTGAGCTCGAATGCGGCGGCACCTCCCGCCGGGAGTCGATTCGCGAACGGGCGACCGCCGCACCGGAAGGGAGCAAGGTAATCGGCATCGAAGGTCCGGCAACCGGGCGCCGCGATCAACTCCGGGCGGAAGAGCACGAGCAGCAGCCGCATCCGCGCTTCGGGATCGGTCAGGCAGACATGGGGCTCCGCGTCGTCGATCAGGAACACGTCGCCCGGCTCTGCGGGGTAGCTGCGGCGGCCGAAGAGGAACCGTCCGCTCCCTTCTAGGCACAGCGCGATCTCGAAGTACTCGTGCCAGTGCATCGGGTCGTCCGCGCCGCCCGTCTCGTACTCCAGCACCGACAGCGGGAACGCCGGATCGAGATCGTGCTGCCAGAAGAAGACCGTCACGGAGCCCTCCAGACCCGGCTCTCGGTCGCTCTCGTCCGACGGGATCCCGCGGGACATGGACAGGATGATCAGGTGACCGGCCGTGCGGCAGGAGAGCCAAATGGACCCTATTGCCCGGGATGCCACGCGCGCTCCGGGCGGCGCCGCTCCTGGCCGAGCGGGACAGCCGCTCCTGACAGTTAATCGGCCGATAGTGTCATTGCCGCGTGCCGGCGCCGGCCGCGAGACTGGCCAGAAGAAGGATTCCGTCTGCGCCAGAATTGCGGGCGGCGTGCACGTGGTGCGCCCCGGAGGAGCCATGAGGCACTTCAGCGACATCGGGGCCGCGGTCATCGGCAGCGGCTTCATCGGCACCGTTCACATCGAGGCCCTGCGCCGGATCGGCGTCCGGGTCGTCGGGCTGCTCGAGGCGACGCCCGAGCTGGGCGTGACCCGGGCCGCCGAGCTCGGACTTCCGCGGGCCTACGCGAGCCTCGCCGAGCTGGTCGCTGACGGGGCGGCGCAGGTGGTCCACGTCACTTCTCCGAACGAGCTGCACCATCCGCAGGCCCGGCAGATCCTTTCCGCCGGAAAGCACGTCGTCTGCGAGAAGCCGCTGGCGATGACATCCGCGGAATCCGCAGAGCTCGTGGCGCTGGCCGCCGCGAGTGGCCTGGTCAACGCGGTCAACTTCAACATCCGCTTCTACCCGCTCAACCAGCATGTCGCCGGCCTCGTGCGCGAGGGCGCGCTCGGCGAGGTGCGGCTCATCACCGGGCGCTACTTCCAGGATTGGCTCCTGTACGACACGGACTGGAACTGGCGCCTGGAGCGAGACCAGGGCGGAGCGCTCCGGGCCGTCGGCGACATCGGCTCCCACTGGCTCGACCTGACCACGTTCCTCGCCGGGTGCCGCGTCGAGGCGGTGATGGCCGATCTCACCACGTTCATCCCGGTCCGTCGCAAGCCCGCGGGAACGGTGGTCACATTCTCGGCGGTGCGTGCAGCCGAGACCATACCGGTCGAGATCCAGACGGAGGACACGGCCTCGATCCTCCTCCACTTCGAGAGCGGAGCGAGGGGCAGCGTGGCGATCTCCCAGCTCAGCCCGGGCCGCAAGAACAGCCTCGCCTACCAGATCGACGGCTCCACGTCCGCCGTGGCGTGGGATTCGGAACAGCCCGAGCAGCTCTGGATCGGCCACCGCGACCGGCCCAACGAGCTCCTCGTTCGCAACCCCGCGCTCATGAACGCCGGTGGGCGTGCCGCCGCCCGGCTGCCGGGCGGCCACGTCGAGGGCTTTGCGGACACGTTCGGCGCTGTCTTCGGCGCGATCTACGCCGACGTCGTTGCGGAAGCCCCGTCTGCGGCGCCCGCGTACGCGACGTTCGCCGACGGTCACGAGGAGATGCTCGTCGGCGATGCGGTCCTCGAGAGCGCGCGCACCGGTCGGTGGGTGAAGATCGCGAGGCCGGCATGAGCGCCCTGTCCACCTTCGTGTCGAGTCTGGAGGTTCCGCCGAAATGAAGCTCGGCTTCCTGACCGCCCCGTTCCCGCAGACGCCCCTCATGGAGGTGGCCGACTGGGCCGCCGCGAGCGGTTTCGAGGTCCTCGAGATCGCCTGCTGGCCGCAGACCAGCGGGCCCACCCGACGCTATGCCGGGACGAGCCACATCGATGTGGCGAACCTGTCGGCCTCGCGGGCCACCGAGATCCGCGCGGAGCTTGCGTCGAAGGGCCTCGCCATCTCCGGCCTCGGCTTCTACCCGAACCCGCTCCACCCCGACCCGGCCCACCGCGAGCAGGTCATCACCCACCTGAAGCACGTGATCACCGCGGCCGAGAAGATGGACGTCCCGCTCGTGAACACGTTCATGGGCGGCGACGGCGCCAGGAACCAGGACCAGAACTGGGAGGAGGCGCTGCGCGTCTGGCCGGACATCGTGCGGTTCGCCCAGGACCACGGCCGCAAGATCACACTGGAGAACTGCCCGATGATCTTCAGCTACGACGAGTGGCCGGGCGGGCACAACATCGCGACCACGCCGCGGATGTGGCGCCGGATCCTCGAGCAGTGGGGCGGCACGATCGGGCTGAACTTCGACCCGTCGCACCTTGTGCTCCAGATGATCGACGCGCGCCGTTTTCTCAAGGAGTTCGGGGCGCATGTCCTCCACTACCAGGCCAAGGACCTGATGATCGACCGCGACGGGCTCTACGAGCGCGGCGTCTTCTCCCTGGGCATGGGCTGGCAGATCCCCCGGATTCCGGGCCTCGGCGAGGTGGACTGGTCGGTTGTCTTCTCGGAGCTCTACCGCCAGGGCTTCGAGGGCGACTGCATCATCGAGCACGAGGATCGTCGATTCGAGGGCACCGACGAGAAGGTCAAGCAGGGGTTCCTCATCGCGAGGGACGTGCTTCGGCCGTACTGCAAGTAGCCGCCCAGGCAGGAGCCCCAATGACACTCTCGATCGATACGCTCACCGAGCGCGACATCGCCAAGATGATCGACCATTCGCTGCTCCGTCCCGAGCTCGACGATGCCTTCATCGAGGCGGGCTGCGCCCTCGCCGCGAAATACGACGTGGCATCCGTCTGCTGCCGTCCGGCCGACGTCGCACGGGCGGCTGCGCTCCTCCGCGGAACTGACGTTCACGTCGGCGGAACAATCGGGTTCCCGCACGGCAACCACGCGACCGAGGTCAAGGTCTTCGAGGCCAGGCGCGCCCTCGCCGATGGCGCCACTGAGCTGGACATGGTGCTCCGGATCGGTGCGCTCAAGTCCGGCCGTGACGCCGATGTCGAGTCGGACATCCGCGCCGTGGTCGAGGTGGCCCACGCGGCGGGAGCGATCGTCAAGGTCATCTTCGAGAATGCCTACCTGACCGATGACGAGAAGATCCGGGCCTGCCGCCTGAGCGAAGCGGCGGGTGCCGACTTCGTCAAGACCTCGACCGGCTTCGCGCCAGGCGGCGCCACGCACGATGACCTGCGCCTGATGCGCGCGAACACCTCGCCCCACATCCAGGTGAAGGCCGCCGGCGGCGTGCGCACCCTCGACGCGCTCCTGGCAGTTCGCGAGCTGGGGGTCACGCGGATCGGCGCAACCGCGACCGAGGCGATCATCCTGGACTTCCGCGCCCGGAAGGCCGGAAACGCGCCCGCGGTCGCCACGACGGGCGAGGCGGGCACCTACTGAAATGGGCGAGGACCGCGATGGCTGGAAGGACCGGGAATTGGTCTTACCAGTTGACCACCGGACCGGCCCGGCTCTAGGATCTCCCGGTGATCGATTATCGAGGAGTCCCGACCGCCCGTGGAAACCGAACGCGGGCGAAATCGTGACCGTCGACGCCTGGGACGCATCGCGGAGTGTGATTCCACGGTTCTGGGCACGAGCTCGCGGGCACAGTGATGGTCCAGCGTTCCCGATCGATGTCGGACGAAGCACATCGAGAGCATGCGCGCCGGTTCGCCCGTGCGATCGACAGAAAGGGAGGTGACTAATCCAGCGATCACGCGGGACCGACGCAGCGACACGTCTCAGCCAGGCTCTCGGGACGAGACCGGCTGGTCGGAGGATGGAGGAGTCGCATTCATGAACAGACGCAGTCTTTCCAGGAACATCGCGGCGCTCGCGACGATCGCGGTCGTGGTCGGCGCGTGCTCGAGCAGCGCCACCACGGCGCCCGCAGCCTCGACGGCGCCCGCAGCCACGATGGCGCCCGCAGCATCGGCCGCGGCGGCGTCCATGGCGCCCTCGGCCGCAGCTCCCTCGCCGGCGGCGAAGGCGTACACCATCGGCTACTCGAACGGCGGCGGCGTCGGGAACGGTTTCCGCGAGGAGCAGATCTGCACGGCCAAGGCCGAGGCTGGTGCGCTCGGGTCGGACAAGATCAGCAACATCACCGTCATCAACCGCAACACCGATGCCGCGGGGCAGCTGTCCGACCTCCGGACCCTGATCTCGCAGGGCGTCAACGTGCTCGTGTTCAATCCGAACGATCCTGACGCGCTCAACCCGGCCCTCGCCGAGGCCCACGCGCAGGGAATCGTGACCGTGTCGGTCGACTCGTACGTCACCGATCCGAACACCTGGAACCTGTACAACAACCAGGTGAAATACGCCTACCTGGGCGCCAAGTGGCTGTTCCAGTATCTGGGCGGCAAGGGGACCGTGTGGTACACGCGCGGCCTGGCCGGTAACTCGGCTGACTCCGACCGCGATGTCGGCTTCAACCAGGCGCTGAAGGAATTCCCCAACATCAAGGTCATCAACCCGGGCGGCACGTTCACGGGCTGGGATCCGGCGACGACCACGCAGATCACGAACGACTTCCTCGCCAGCGGCAACTACGACAAGATCGACGGCATCTGGGCATCCGGAATGGGCGCGCAGATCGTCGATGCGATCAAGGCGGCCAACAAGCCGTTCAAGCCGATCGCTGACGCCGACATCGGCCAGTTCGTGAAGGATCTCCTCGATCCGACGGACTATCCGGGTCTCGTCGGCGCGGCCGTGACCAACACGGCTTCCGTCGGCGGCGCCGGCGTCAAGCTGGCCTACGATCTATTGACCGGCGTCGCGGTCAGCCAGACCGCAGGCGCCGGCCGCCCGAACACGATCCTGCTCGACCCTCAGATCCTCGACAACACGACTGCCCAGGGCAAGGCTGCCCTCCAGGCGTGGATCTCCGTGAAGGGCATGAACCCGCTCTGGCCGCTCAGCCTGTCGATCCCAAACTGGACCGACTACGACCCGGCCACGGTCCCGAGCTCCTGCACGGGCAAATAGCATCGATCTCCATCAGACGAGGGACGCCGACCACGTCGGCGTCCCTCAGCTCATCAAGTAGGGGCGGATGTCAGCCACCACCAGCCTGCTGCTCGAGGCCACGGACGTCTCCAAGACCTACGGTGCGGTGGTCGCCCTCGACCACGCGTCGCTGTCGGTCCAGCCCGGCGAGGTCCATGCCCTCATGGGCGCCAACGGCGCCGGAAAGAGCACGCTCGTCAAGATCCTCACTGGCGCGGTCACGCCCGACAGCGGCCGGATCTCCGTGCGCGGCCGTGAGCGCACGTCCCACTCGCCGGCAGACGCACGGCGGAACGGGCTCGTGTCCGTCTACCAGGAGCCGGCCATCATCCCCGATCTCGACATCCGCGACAACCTGCGGCTGACGCAGACACCAATCGAGCCGGTCCGCCATTGGCTGCACGAACTCGGTCTCGAGAACCTGGACCTGTCAAGCCTCGCCCGGCGGCTGCCCCTGGCCACGTTGAGGATCGTCGACCTAGCCCGTGCGCTCGCCCTCGAGCCGGAGGTGCTGCTGCTCGACGAGATCACGGCCGCGTTGCCTGCCAATCTGACCGACCGCGTGCTCGATGTGGTCGGTCGCCAGCGTGGGGGCGACCGATCCGTGATCTTCATCTCCCACCGCCTCATCGAGATCGCCGCCATCTGCGGGCGCGCCACCGTCCTGCGCAACGGCCAGACGGTCGGCGTGGTCGACGTGGCTCCCGGCTCGGAGGACCGGATCGTCGAGCTCATGCTCGGCGAGGTCGCTGCCGTGCGCGGCCGGCACGAGGAGTCCGGTGCGGCAGCCACGACGCGGAGCGAGCAGGCCCCGCGCATTAGTGCGCGCAACCTGAGTGACGACCGGAAGTTGCGCGACGTGACCTTCGACCTCTTCCCGGGCGAAGTGCTGGGCGTCGTCGCGCTCGAGGGACAGGGGCAGGACGAGCTGTTCGCCATTCTCTCGGGCGCCAAGCGGCCGGCGAGTGGGTCGCTGCTCGTCGACGGCAGACCGGTGACGCTTCGTCACCCAGCCGACGCGATCCGGAAGGGCCTCGTCTTCGTCGCCGCCGACCGGGCCGAGGCACTCCTGATGCAGCGCTCGGTGCGCGAGAACATCTCGCTGCCATTCTCGGCGCGCATCTCGCAATGGGGCTGGATCAACCTGGGTCGTGAGGGGCGAAAGGTCGATGCTGCGGTCGAGTCCCTCCAGATCGACGCCCGCGCCGGCAGCGAGGTGCGCCGCCTTTCGGGCGGCAACCAGCAGAAGGTAACGATCGCCCGCTGGGTGGCCGCCGGCGTCAGGACGATGCTCTGCTTCGACCCGACGCGCGGCATCGATATCGGTACGAAGAGCCAGATCTACGTGCTGCTGCGCGACCTGGCGGCGGCCGGCGCCGCGATCCTGCTGTACACGTCCGAGCTGGGGGAGGTCCAGTTGGTGTGCGACCGGGTCATCGTCGTCTTCGGCGGCGAGGTGGTCGGCGAGTTGCCCGCCGCGGGTGCTGACGAGGCGGCCCTGCTGCGCGCCGTGCACAACCTCAGGCCCGGAGCCGACCTGCCCGAGCAACGAGTCGCTGGCGCTCCAGCCCAGACGTCGGAGGTCGAGGCGTCAGTCTCCGAGGCCGCTGAAGGGGTCGGCCGGCCATGACCACGCGCGCGACAACGGCCGATCGCCCCCGCTCGGCGTCGGCCGGGACTCTCGGTCGCTTCGCCCGTGACAACGTCTGGACGCTGAGCCTGTTTGGCCTGCTCGTTGCGCTCCTCGCATTCACCAAACTGATCAACTCGCACTATGGCCTCACCAGCCTGCAGTTCACAGCGACGGCGGTCGTTCCGCTGGCGCTGGCGGCCGTCGCGCAGACGGTGATCGTCATCTCCGGCGGGATCGACCTGTCGGTCAGCTCCCAGATGGCCCTGACCAGCTGCGTCGCCGCGACGCTCATGGCCAACTACCCGGGCGATGGGACGGCCGTCGTCATCGTCCTGCTCGTGCTCGCGCTTGGGCTCCTGCTCGGGGCCATCAACGGCGCCCTGGTCGTGCTCACGAAGGTGCCCGACATCATCATCACCCTCTCGACCTACTATGTCTGGGCGGGCTTCGCCCTGCTGGTGCGACCGGCGCCGGGGGGCAAGGCAGCGGGGTGGCTGATGCAGCTGGCCGTCGGCTCGCTGGGAACGAGCCTGCTGCCCAAGGCGGCCGTCGTGGTGCTCGTGATCGTCGCCGCCATCTGGGTCCCGCTCGCCCGTTCGCGGTTGGGGCTCTCGATATTCGCCGTCGGCAGCAATCGACTGGCCGCCTTCAGGTGCGGCGTGGCGGTCGACCGCACCAAGTTCCTGGCGTACGTCCTCGGCGGCCTGCTCGCCGCGTTCGCGGGGCTGTCTCTCACCGCCAGCACCGGCATCGGAACGCCCGTGCCCGAGCCGACATACGTCCTCATCAGCATCGCCGCGGTCGTGCTGGGCGGCGTCAGCCTGGCCGGCGGCGTCGGCGGCGTCGTCGGCCCGCTCGTGGCGGTCGTCGTGCTCCAGCTGATCCGCGATGACATGACCTTCCTGCAGGTCGATCCCAACTACGGCCTGGTCGCCCAGGGCCTGATCCTGATCGGCGTGCTGATGGTCGGCAGCTTCATCCAGATTCGGAGGAGTCGAGCGTGACCGCGGCGGACAGAAGCGTCGATCGCAAGCGGTGGCTGGACCGGGTTGCCTGGCGCAACCGCATGCGCGACTACCCGCTCATCCCGCTGACCCTGCTGTTGTTGGCGCTCGTCCTCGTCGTTGAGCTGGTCCAGCCCGGCATCGTGGACGCCAGCTGGGTGGCGTTCACCGTCCGCCAGGCGGCGGTGCTCGCGATCCTGGCCGGGTGCCAGACGCTGACCATGATCACCGGCGGGATCGACCTGTCGGTCGCGTACGTCGCGTCGATGTCAGGCTTCGTCACCGCCACGTTCGTCAACCAGCCCGGTGGCTGGGTCGTGGGCGTCGGCGTCGCGCTCCTCGCGGCGGCGGTGGCAGGCCTGATCAGCGGCATCGGCGCCGGCGTCTTCCGGGTCCATCCCCTGATCGTAACCCTGGGTATGGGCCTCGTCGTGTTCGGCTTCTGCAACGTGTGGCAGCTTCAGAACCTGCAGACGGGCGCTGGCGTGCCGTCCCAGCTGCGCACCCTGGGGACCGACCTGACGGCCGGCGTGATCCCCAACGACCTGGCCGTCTTCGTGCCGGTCGCGTTGGTGCTCATCCTTCTGCTGCGGCGCACCGGCTACGGCCGGATGCTGTATGCGATCGGCGACAACCCCGTTGCCGCCCGGTTGTCGGGCGTCCGCTCGTGGCAGGTGCTCGTCGTCGTCTACATCATCTCGGCCGAGCTCGCCGCGATCGCGGGGCTCGTCCAGTCCGGCCTGTCGAACACCGCCAGTGTCACGCTCGTCACGCCGTACTTGCTGCCGTCGGTCGCTGCCGCAGTCATCGGCGGGACCTCGATCCTGGGCGGCCGCGGTGGTTATTCGGGCACGATCGTGGGTGCGCTCATCCTGACCGTGCTCAGCGGGATCCTGTCCGTCCTGCTGCCTGAGCCGTGGCGACAGATCGTGTTCGGGGCGATCATCATCGCCGTCGCAGCGACGTACACCAGGTTCACCGGCGAGACCTAGTCGGGCCATGAGCGCGACCGCGCCGGGCAGCCGCCACCTGGGGCTCGACCTCGGGGGGACGAACATCAAGTGGACCGTGGTCGAGCACGACGCGGATGGCTGGCGCGTGCTCGACCACGATGAGGGCCCGACGCGGGCCACGGAGGGGCCGGAGGCGGTCGTCGCGCGGCTCGCCTCGATGGGAATCGATGCGCTGGTCCGCTGTCCGGGTGCGATGTCGGTCGGGATCGGCGTTCCCGGTCTGTACGATCCGGCCCGCGGGACGACCCGCTTTCTCCCGAACGTCCCGGGGGACTGGGCCGGCCGGCCGGTGGCCGGGCCCGTCGGTGCGGCGCTAGGGCTGCCCGCCTTCCTCATCAACGATGCGCGCGCCTTCGGGCTGGCGGAGCTCCGGCTCGGGGCGGGACGCGGCGCGGCGTCGATGATCGGGTTGACCCTTGGGACCGGGGTTGGCGGCGTCATCGCGGTCGACGGCCGCGTGCACCAGGGCCACGACGGCACGGGCGGGGAGCTCGGGCACCAGACGATCGATCCGGACGGGCCGCTGTGCGGCTGCGGCAATCGCGGGTGCCTCGAGGCGTTCGCGCGCGCAGATCAGATCGCCGCGGCCTGCGACACATCCACGGCCGAGGAAGCGGTTGCCCGCGCCCGGGCGGGCGATACCGGGGCGCTCGACGGCATCGCCCGGATCGCCCGGTACCTGGGGATCGGGATCGCCAATGCGGTTGTCGTCGTTTCCCCGGACAAGGTCGTCATCGGCGGAGGCATCTCGGCGGCTGCCGACCTCCTGTTCGAGCCGATCCGTGCCGAGCTGCGGCGCCGCGTCACGATCACGTCGCTCGACCAGGTCGAGCTCGTCGCCGCGGAGCTCGGGACGTGGGCCGGCGCGATCGGCGCCGCGGTCCACGGAGCGGAGCGCGCGGAAGCCGGAAGTTGACCCGGCGCCGCTGGCGCCGTGTGCGCGCGGCGCCTCCCCGACAGCCGAGGGTCTCCCCGCGGGTCAGCGCGGCTCGCTGATGCTCCAGCCCCCGTCGACCCGGACGACCTGGCCCGTGATCATTCGCGCCGCGTCCGACAGGAGGAAGAGTGCCGCATCGGTGATCGCGTCGGCCGCAATCGGCCCACCTGCCAGCGGCTGCTTCTGGGCGAGGTAGGCGAGGACCGCCGGGTCGCCTTGGGCCCGCGCGCTCATGGGGGTTGCGATCAGCGACGGTGCGATCGCGTTGACCCGGATGCCGTCGCGCGCGTAGTAGGCGGCCACGGCCCGCGTGAAGGCGTCGATCGCGCCCTTGCTGGCCGCGTAGGCGTGGGTCGCGAAGTGCGCCGGGGCCGGGTCGGTGGCGAGCGTGCTCGACATCAGCAGGATCGCACCGCGCGTGCCGTCCGGCCGCGGTTCCTGCCTGAGCATCTGGCGGACGACGGCGCGGCAGACGAGGAACTGGCTCGTCGCGTTGGCATCCAGCACGGTCTGCCAGCCTGCGAGGGTCATCTCGTGAAGCGGCCCGTCGCCATATCTCCGACCGCTGATGCCGGCGACGCCGTACAGAAGATCAACCCGGCCGAACGCATCGACGCAGGCGCTCACCGCGGCCTCGACGTCGACCTCGACGGCCAGGTCGCCCGCCGCCCAGCCGGCCGAGCCGCCAGCCGCCCGGATCCCGTCGACGAGGTCGCGGGCATGCTCCGCCGTCCGCGAAACCACGAAGACGCGACCGCCCTCGGCCGTGAGCGCTCGCGCCGCCGAGGCGGCCATTCCGGTCGAGCCCGTGAGGAGCGCGACCCGACCCGCGAAACGGCCACTCACGATGCGGTCCCCACGGCGTCGACCGGCTCCAATAGCGCGCCGTCAGCCTCGAGGCGGGCCCGCAGGACGTCGCTCGAGAGAGCCCGCGGCTGCACGCCGGCGCCGGCGGCCAACGCTGCCGCCGTGCCGGCCGCCTGGCCCATCGCCATGCAGGTCGCCATCGAGCGCGCGCTTGCGTGCGCATCGTGCGTGGCGGAGAAGCAGCGTCCGGCGACCAGCAGCCCGTCCAGCCCCTCCGGGAGCAGGGCGCGGTAGGGGATCCCGTAGACGCCGCCACCCGCGACGTACTGCCAGGCCGTGTCGCCACCGGCGCCGTGATCCTCGATCGGGGCGCCGCACAGGGCGACCTCGTCCGGGAAGCGGCGCGCCGCTAGCACGTCCTCCCGGGTGAGCCGGTAGTCGCCGTGGATTCGCCGACTCTCGCGGATCCCGATCGCCGGAGATGTCGAGACGACGACCGCCTCCTCGAAGCCCGGAACGCGGTCGCGCAGGAAGCGCTGATACTCGCGCACCTGTCGCCGGCCCTCGAGCTCCGCCAGCGTCAGGGCGACCGGGTCCGTCGCGTCGACGTTGGGAATTCGGGTCATTTGGACCGTCACGATCCCCGGGTGGGGAGTCCGATGCCACGAGCCTTCCACGCGGGGGAGCCGGTAGTCGCCGGTCGCCACAGCCTCGCGCATCAGAGACCACAGCTGCGCCTTCGGGACGACGCCGGCGCGCGCGACGTCCACATTCGCCACCTTGAAGAGTGTCGAGAGCGACTGCGTCTGCGGGGTCGTCCGCGCGTCGTCGTACGCGGCGCCGGCCATCGCGGCGACGTCCGCGTCTCCCGAGGCATCAACGACCACGCCCGCGGCATGCCACAGCTCACCACCCTTGTTCCAGGTTCGGATCGCCTCAACGCGGCCGTCGCGCACGCGCACCCCGGTCGCCCAGGTGTGGAGCAGCAGGGTCACGCCCGCCTCGGTCGCCAGGCGCTCCCAGAGGACCTTCAGCACCTCCGGGTCATAGGTGACGCCGGTGCCCGCGCCGTAGGTGTTCGGCCGCTCGAAGGCATCTCCGTCGTCGATCAGGCGTTGTGCGACCTCCCAGCCGAGCCCGCCGACGACGCGCCGGGGCGCTGCGCCGGGGGTCCAGAACGCATAGAACGTATCGAGCACCGCCGTTGACGTCCCGCCCATGAACGCGAGCCGGTCCAGGAGCAGCGTCCGGGCGCCGGCCCGCGCAGTGTTGATCGCGGCGGCGGACCCGGCCGAGCCGGCGCCCACGACGATCACGTCGTAGCGCCCCTCGCCGCTCATGCGGATCCGCTCGGAGCCGCGACGGCGAAGACGCGGGCCGGGTTCGCCACGAGGATCGCGTCCGTGGCCGCACCGCCGATCCGGCGCCGTAGTCGGGGCACGAACGTGGCCATCAGGTAGCGCATCCCAGGGCCGCCGTCGTAGGCCCGGTAGTAATCACGGGTGCCGAGGTCGAGCCCCAGCACGATCCGCTCGCCGTGGCCGCGGCCGACCAGGGCTTCGATCAGGTCCAGGAGCTGGCTGTCCGGCCGGTACTTGATCCGCCCGATCGTGTCGTATTCAAGCGTGACGCCACGCGCGGCGATTTCCTCGTGGAGCTCCGGGTCGGGGTTGCGATCCATGTGGGCAAGGACTATCCGGTCCGACGGCGCGCCGGCCGCCTCGAGCAGGTCCACGATCTCGTGGCCGCAGGTCCCGATCTCGGCATGGACGAGGATCGCCACGCCGGCCGCGCGGCTGCCGGCTGCGGCTGCCTCGAGCCGGCGATGCTCGCCCCGGCTGATCCGCTGGTACGACGCGCCGGCCTTGATCGCGCCGGCGCGGGGGGCATCGGGAGGAAGCTCGACCTCGCCCACCCAGTCCGCCGGGTGCATTCCGAGCGTCAGGTCCGCGATCACGCGGTCGGCCAGCAGCTCGGTGGGTGCAGCATGGACCCAGTGGTCCTCCGGGTAGTGCGCGTCCCGGTGATAGCCGGTCGCTGCGATCACGGGCACGCCCGTCTCCTCGGAGACGCGGCGCATCAGGTCGGGTCGCCGGCCGAGACCGATGGGTGTCATCTCGACGATGGCGCCCACCCCAGACGCCCGGGCCTCGCGCATCTCGGATGCAACCCGTTCGGGATCGCTGATCTCGCCGCCGGCCAGAGCAGGCGAGGACACGAAGAGGTGGTCATGCGCGTCGACGACCCCGAGGGCGGCCGCCGGCAGCATCCCGGTGACGGTCACGACGTGGGGTTCGCGCACGCGCCGCTCCTCCGCAGGCCGAGGTTCAGACCCAGGCGTCCCGGTCATTCTATGGGCCGGCGCTCGATACAATCGCCAACGGCGTCCAGAGGGGCGAGACGGGGGAGTCGAGGTTCTCGGACAGGTGTCCAGCGACCTCCGCCGCCAGGGAGTCGATTCGATGCCGATGTGCGCAATCTCTCCTCCCCGGAGGCGGCACGCGGAGAGGTGCCGCCCGGGGCCGGCGAACGGCCGGGAGCCGGTCGCGTGACGGCGCGCCCGCTGCCCTGGGTGACGGCGTCCATCGGCCTCCTGGAGCGCCTCGCCGAGACGCAGGCGGATGCAATCGAGACCGCCAGCCAATGGTGCGCGGAGGCGATCGCATCCGATGGCCTTGTCCACCTCTTCGGCACCGGGCATTCCCGGATCCCGGTCGAGGAGATGTTCCCGCGCTACGGCTCGTACCCGGGCTTCCACCCGATCGTCGAGCTGTCGATGACGTTCCACACCCAGGTCGTGGGCGCCAACGGACAACGCCAGGCAATGTTCATCGAGCGGACGCCCGGCCTCGCCGACGTGATCCTGGACAACTTTGTGTTCGGGCCGCGCGACGTGATGATGGTCTTCTCGGCAAGCGGCGTGACCGCCGTCCCGGTGGAGATGGCCCGGGGCGCTCGGGCTCGCGGCATGCGCGTCATCGCCGTGACGTCGGTGACCCAGTCGATAGCGGTCGAACCCGAGCCGGCCGCCGGGGCACGCCTGCTGGAGGTTGCCGACCTCGTCATCGACCTCTGCACGCCGCATGCCGATGCGCTGTGCGCCATCGATGGGCTCGACACGCCCGTCGGGCCCGGCTCGACCGTCACGGCCGTGGCGATCGTGAACTCGATCAAGGTCCGGACGGCCGAACTGCTGGTCGCGCGCGGCGCGATGCCCCCCGTGATCAGCCGCTCGACGGTCGTGGGAGCCGAGCGGTCGAGGGCGCTGTTCGGGGCGGCCTATCGGGAGCACGCGCGGCGGCTCGCCCGCGCGATCGACACGTCCCGATCCCCGGCGGTGGCGGTCCGCCGTCGTCGGACGAGCCGGGTCAGTAGCCCACGGAGGGCATGAAGGCGCCGGCGGGCTCCTGGTAGATCCCGATCGTCATCATGTTCACGACGAAGAAGACGCGCAGGCCGTGCTCCAGGCTCCAACGGAAGAGCTGCGAGTCGGCCAGCGGCACCAGGAAGCCCGGTGTGCCGAAATCCTCCGCGGCGCCGATGAGCGCCTGGAGGTCGTCGGTGGTCTCCGCGACGGAGTGGGTGAAGTAGGTGATGCCGGTCGTGTAGCCGGTGATCCGCCCGAGGCGCTCGACGACGCGTGCGCCGCCGGCCGCAATGGCCTCCTTCAGCTCTCCCGACCGGTCGTGGCCGTGGACGCGGACGCACAGCGCGTTGCAGGCGGCCTCGTCCGTGGCCGTGGCCGGGCGGACCGCATAGCCGGGCATCGTGATCCCGAGCGGCTCTCCGTGCATGGCCGCGAACGAGCCGCGCACGTCGAAGCCGAGCTTCGCGTACAGGCTGAGCGAGCGGTTGTGGTATGCGATCTGGACGAGCCGGACGCCGGGGGCGCGGCGCTCGACCGCCCGGTCGAGCACGGCCGTCATCAGCGCCCGGCCGATCCGGTGGTCCTGCGCCGCGGGATCGACGCTGATCGGACCGAGCCCCGAGATCGTCGAGCGCTCGTCGAGGAAGTTGCTGCCGAGGATTCGCCCTTCGCCTTCGGCGACCACCGCGTAGATCCGGGGATGGTCGATCAGGTACCGGATCGGCTCGGCCGCCGCCGCGACCGTCGGGAAGTCTGGCGGGAATCCGTGGCGTGCCGCGAGGCTCGCAAACGCCTCGTAACAGATGCGCCCGCACTCCTGCCAATCCTCCAGCACTGCCTCGCGAACCCTGAAGTCCACCTCGCGCCTCCTTGTCGGCCAGGTCAGCGGGCGACTCGGGCGGGCGGCCTCCGTTCGCCGGCTCACTGGCCGATCTCCTCCCGCGCCCGTCGAACCAGCGCGGTCACCCGGTCCGGCCCACCCGCCCCGATCTCGATCACCGTCATGCCAGCACCCGGTCGAGGTAGGCTTCGTCGAGGGTGCCGTCGCGAAGGGCGGCCCGGTAGCAGTCGAGCGTCCGGCCGACGCCCTCGTCAAGCGGCGTCTCCGCGCGGGGCCCGAGCGCCTCGGCGATCGGTCGGCCGTCGAACGCCTCCGGCAGCAGCAGCGGTCGATCGCCCAGGGTGATCCTGCCACGGGCATCCGGCGCATGCGCCTCGATGCACCGGACGATCTCGTCCACGCCCGTCGTGGCGCCGCCAATGTCATAGACGGCGGCTCCCGCGAACGGCACGCGAAGCGCTCGTACGAACGTCTTCGCCACGTCGTCGGCGTACTGGAACTGGTAGCGGCCATTGAAGCCGATGTGGTACGGGCGTCCGGCGGCGGCCGCGATGATGGCCACGGTCGGCTTCGAAGTCATACCCTGGTCGCGACCAGGGCCGTAGACCGAGTGCGGCCGGAGCCCGACGCTCGAGATCCCGTCATTCCTCCAGTAGACCGAGGCGGTCTGCTCGTTGGCGACCTTGTAGACGCCGTAGTGGGACGTCGGGAAGAACGCCGCGCCGGGCCCGAGGGTGGATTCCGCGTAGTGGCTCGCCGGCCCATAGACGGCGGCACTGCTCGCATAGACGACCCGTTCGATGTCAAGCCGCCGGGCGAGCTCGAAGACCGCGACCGTTCCGACGACGTTGACCTGCGCGCCCCTGACCGGGTCGGCAGCACAGAAGGGGAGCTGCATCCCGGCAAGATGGATGACGCGGTTGACGGCGTGGCGCCGCGCTGCCTCTTCGAGGACTGCTAGGTCCACGATGTCGCCGGTCACGAAGGTGACCCCGGCGAGCTCGGCGGGCGTGAGGATCAGTCGCAGGCGCTCGTCGTGGCGGCCCGCGGTCAGGACGACGACGGGCACGTCCTCCCGCACGAGGTTCCGGACGACCCAGGATCCAATGCAGCCAGTGCCGCCGGTTACGAGGACGCGCTCCTGCTCCATCGCCTGCCTCTCGATCCACCGCGACTCGGCCGCCGCGGGTGCAACCCGGCCGGCAGGGTCAGCCGACCACCTCGTATCCCGTGATCTCCATGCCTTCGTGCAGTGCCTTCAACCGGGGCTGCAACGCCCCATGAACCTCCGAGGTCCGCCATGCGAAGGCGCTGGCCGCATCCTCGAACCGGAAGACCAGCTGGTACCGGGTCGGGGACTCCGCCTCGCGGATCAGCTCCGCCTTCACGAAGCCCGACGACGCTGCCATCGCGGGGGCGTACTCCCGGGTGATGAACTGCTCGAAGGCGGCGGTCTGGTCCGGGTGAACGCTGAACGTGATGTGTCGCTCGATCACGTCGAGGCCTCCGTTCCGGCGGGTTTGGCGGAATATGCCCGAATTGGTCTTACCAGTTGACCACTATACCAGCGGACTCTACGATGTGACCGGACGATTGTTCGAGGAGCGCCAGCCTTGGTGGAACGGGATTCTCGGCCTGCCGGCGCCGGAGACGTCGGGACGCGGGAGGAGCGGGATCGATACACGATCATCCCGCGGAGCACGCTTCCGGAAGAGGTCGCCAATCGCCTGCTCACGCTGATCCGCGAGCAGCACCTGCTGCCCGGTGCCAGGCTGCCCGCTGAGCGGAGCCTCGCGAGCATGATGGAGGTCAGCCGGCCGGTCGTCCGGGAGGCGCTTCGCGCGCTTGCGCTCATGCGCGTCGTCGACATCCGACCTGGAGACGGGACATACGTGACGTCCCTCGAGCCGAAGCAGCTCATCGCCCACCTCGACTTCGTGTTCGCCAAGGACAGCGTCGCCCTCGTCCAGCTCCTCGAGGCGCGGCGGGTGGTCGAGGCCGGCAATGCCCGCCTCGCCGCGCTTCGGATCACCGAGGCCGAGGTCGCCGCGCTGGAGGAGGTCGTGACCTCGCTGGCAACCTCGATCGAGGACCCGGTCCGCTTCAGCGAGCTCGACATCGCGCTCCACGACGCGATCTGTGCGGCCGCGGAGAACTTCCTCCTCTCCCAGTTCATGAACATCATCAGCACGCTTGGCAAGGTCAGCCGCGAGCGGACGGGGACCGTCCGGGCGGTCCGGGAGGCATCCCTGGGCGATCACCGGCGGATCGTGGATGCGCTCCGCGCCCACGATCCTGGCGCCGCCGAACGGGCCATGCTCGAACACCTTGCTCACGTGGAGCGGGGCCTCGGGCCCACGACTAGCCCGGACGTGGCCGAGCCGTCGGTGACCGCCGCCGGTCCGCTCCGAGCACCGGGCGGGACGCGATGAGGATCCGGGGCAGCCACACCCTCGGCGCCGCCCGGAGCATCGTGTTCGCCGCGGTCTGCGACCCGGACACGTTGCTCGGAGTCATTCCCGGCTGCCGCGAGATCGAGCAGACGGGCGACGCGGAGTACCGCGGGAAGATCGTCCTCCGGGTCCCCGGCGTTGTCGGGACGTACCGCACCGTCGTTCGCCTCGTCGAGGCCGAGGCACCTTCCCGCGGGGAGCTCGAGGGCGAGCTCGAGGGTGCGCTCGGCACGCTCAAAGGGCGTGCCACCTTCCGGCTCATCGAGTCCGGCACCGGAACGACCGTCGAGTACGAGGGCGAAGCCGCCGTCGGCGGGCCGATGGCCCGGCTCGATGGCCGTTTCGTGGAGGGCCTGGCCGGAGCGCTGGTCATGCAGGGCCTGCGCAACCTGGACGCGCGGCTGCGGGGGGCGGCGCCGGCCCGCACGGGCTTGGACGATCGTCTGCCGGGCCTGGAGATCACGGCGTGACGGTCCGGAGTTACTTCCTCCCAAGAACGCTGCCCGAGGCGCTCGGCCTGCTGGATGCACATGGCCCGGAGCTGCTCGTGATGGCCGGCGGGACCGTCGCAATGGCGCTTGTCAACGAGGGGATCTCGCTTCCTGGGATGGTAATGGGCCTGCGCCTGGCGGGCATCGACGAGATCCGCCGCGACGGCGACACGCTGCGGATTGGGGCGACCGCGACGCTGACGCAGCTGCTCGAGCAGGACGCGGTGCCCATGCTCCGGGAGGCGGCCCGGAACACGGCCAGCTGGCCGGTCCGGAACCTCGCGACGGTCGGGGGCAACCTGTTCACGCCACCCCCGGGTGGGGACGTCGCGGTCGCCCTCCTTGCGCTGGACGCGAGCCTCGTGCTGAAAAGCGTGCGGGGCGAGCGCGTGCTGCCCCTGGCCGAGTTCTGGACCGGCTTCCTGGGCACGGAGCTCGCGGCCGACGAGCTCCTCGTCGAGATCCGGGTCCCGATCCGGTCGGAGCGGACGGCGTACTGCAAGTTCGGCCGGAAGCACGCCAACACACCGGCCGTGGTGACCCTCGCGGCCCGCCTGGCGTGGGACGGGGACCGGGTCGCCGACGCCCGCGTCTCGCTGGGCGCCGTGGGCCCGCACCCGATCCGGGCGAGCCGGGCCGAAGGACTCCTGATCGGGACGAACCTCGCCACAGACGCGATCGCCGCCGCCGCTGCCGCGGCCGCGGAGGATTGCCAGCCGTTCACGGACGCCATTGCCACCGAGTGGTACCGGCGCAGGATGACCCGCCTCTTCGTGGGCCGGGTACTGGAGCGGCTCGTGCCGGGCACCGCGCAGGAGGGCTTCTAGCGTGGGATCGACGATCGTCACGTTCCTGCTCGGCGATCGCGAGGTCGAGGTGCTCGTCAAGCCGATGACGACGCTCCAGTCCGTGCTCCGGGACCATCTCGGCTTCACGGCGACGAAGGAAGGCTGCCGGCAGGGAGGGTGCGGGAGCTGCACCGTCCTCGTCGGCGGGGAGCCGATGCCCTCGTGCCTTCTTCCCGTGGAGGACGTCGCAGGCCGGCGGGTGACCACCCTCGAGAGCATCACGCCGACCGAGGGGTTGCACCCGATCCAACAGGCGTTCCTGGATGCCTACGCTTTCCAGTGCGGCTACTGCACGCCCGGCATGGTCATGGTCTCCAAGGCGCTGCTCGACCGCGATCCGGCGCCGAGCGACGACGACATCGCACAGGCGCTGGCGGGCAACATCTGCCGCTGCACCGGGTACCGGCCCATCGTCCGGGCCGTTCGCGCTGCGGCCGAGGCGATCGCCGGCAGCCCGGAGGGGCGACCACGGTGAGCGCGGACCTCAACGTCGTCGGCCAGTCCGTCCGTCGTAGCGACGGACATGGCCACGTCACCGGGCAGACCCGGTACTACGGCGACCGCACCTTCCCGGGCATGCTGCACCTCAAGATGGTCCGCAGCCCCGTGCATCACGCGCGGATCACGGGGATCGATCTGTCGGAGGCCGAGCGCGTGCCGGGCTTCGTCCGCGCCCTGACCGCCGCGGACGTGCCACACAACGTCTACACGATCCTTTGCTCTGATCGGGGTCGAGCCCGAGGAGGAGTTCGTCCTTGCCGAGGACCGCGTTCGATTCAAGGGCGAGGCGATCGTGGCGATCGTCGCCGAGTCCGAGGCGGCGGCGCTGGAGGCCGTCTCGAAGGTCCGGCTCGAGCTCGAGGAGTTGCCCGCGGTCTTCGATGTCGAGGAGGCGCTGAAGCCGGGCGCCCCGATCGTGACGAGCTGGGGCAACAACACGTTCATGTACGAGGGTCACCCCTGCCGGCGCGTGCGGCTGGGCGACGTCGAGCGGGCCTTCGAGCAGGCCGACTACATCGTGGAGGGGGTCTACAACACCAGCCCGATCGAGCATGCTCCGCTGGAGACGACCGGCTGCATCGCGGTCCCGGAGGCGGACGGCCGCTACACGGTCTACACGAACACCCAGGCGCTCTACTTCAGCCTCGACAACACGGCGATCATCCTGCAGGTGCCCGGCAGCCGAGCTCCACTTCGTCGGCGGCACCGTCGGGGGCGGTTTCGGCGGCAAGGTCGACGTGATCGTGGAGCCGATCGCGACGCTGGCTGCCATGAAGACCGGCCGGCCGGTCCGGTATTCCTACAGCCGCTCCGAGGAGATGCAGGTGTCGTCCACGCGCAGCGCGTGGCGCATCTACGTCAAGGACGGCGTCCGATTGGATGGCCGTATCATCGCCCGCAAGGTTACGAGCTACGCGGACTCCGGCGCGTACAGCCGCCAGACGCCCTACGCGCTCACCAAGCACGCCGCAAACGCCGCCGGCCCGTACGCGATCCCGAACGTCTCGATCGACGCCTACTGCGTGTACACGAACCGCCAGCCAACCAGCGCTATGCGAGGCTTCGGGGTCACGATGGCGTCGTTCGCGATCGAGGTCCAGATGGACAAGATCGCCGAGCGGCTGGGCCTCGACCCGTGGACGATCCGCTTCATCAATGCCTACCACGACGGGGACATGAAGCCGCACCGGAAGCTCGTCGAGGACGCCACGCTCGATCGAGACGATGCAGGCTGCCGCGGCGCTCGTCGGTCACGAGCTGCCGGACGACCTGCGGGCGATGACGTCGGCGCCGCGCGACGCCGGCCGTGCCGGGGAGCGCGCCTGATGGCGAAGCTGCGCGGCACGGGCATCGCCGCGGTCAACTACCCGACCGGGATGAATCTCGGCGGCGACCCGTCGCAGGCGCTGATCCACGCCACGACGAGCGGCTCATTCGTCGTCACGCTCTCTGCCACGGACCTCGGCCAGGGGCTGAAGACCGTGATCGGCCAGATCGCAGCCGAGACGCTGGGCGTCGATCTCGACAGACGTGTTCATCGACACCGCCGACACCGACACGGGTCCGCACGACATGGGCACGTTCGCGAGCCGGGCGACGCACCGCGTCGGCAACGCGGTGATGGCCGCTGCCAGCGAGGCCCGCCGAGGCGCTGCTCGAGGTCGCCGCCGAGGAGCTCGAGGCGGCGTGCGAGACCTCGAGATCGACGGCCACGGCAACGTCACGTGAAGGGCGCTCCCTCGCGCTCGGTGAAGGTCGACGGAGATCGCGGCGCTCGCCCAGTTCACGTACGGCCGGACGATCGCGGGACGCGGCAGCTACATGAAGCCGAAGAGCCTCGGTGGACCCCGAGACCGGGGCGATGGACCCCGATTCCACCGAGGCGCACGCCTGCACCGTGGCCGAGGTCGAGGTGGACACGGAGACGGGCGAGGTCACCGTCCTGCAGCATCCGCAGCGCCTACGAGGTGGGGCGCCAGGTGAACCCGGCGCTCGTGCGCGGCCAGATCGAAGGCGGGGCCTGGATGGGCATGTCCCATGCCCTGTACGAGACGACCGCGCCCTACTACCCGGCCGTGACCACGGCCCGAGCGGACTTCAGCGAGTACCTGATGCCCGGCCCGCTGGAGATGCCGGAGATCGAGTGCGTCGTCCTCGAGATGCCCGTCCTCGAACGGCCCATACGGCGTGAAGGGGCTCGGCGAGATGACGGCCAACTCGCCGATCCCGGCCATCGTCAACGCGATCTACCACGCCACGGGCGTGCGGATCGACGAGCTGCCCGGTCACGCCCGAGCAGGTCCTGCGTGGCCTCGAGGCGCGCGGGCTATCGCCGGCCTGAGTTCACGAGAGAATCGGGCCACGGGCGGAGCCGGTGCCGTCGGCCGGGTCGAGCATGACAGCGGAGCAGGGAGGACCTGATGGGGCAGATCACGACGTGGGACGAGTTCCCGATCGTCGAGTACATCCCGGGCGTGTTCCGCCAGACGGTGTCCGGCGAGAAGACGATGCTCACCCGCATCGTCTACCGGGGCGGCGTCATGATCCCCGACCACAGCCACGAGGCCGAGCAGATCATGCTCGTCGAGCAGGGCCGGCTCTGGGCGCGGGTGGGGGACGAGGAGTCCGAGGTCGGACCGGGATCGCTGCTGGTGATCCCCTCGAACTACGTCCACGCCTTTCGTCAGCTGACCGCACGAGGATGTCGTCTTCTACGAATGCTTCGCGCCCATCCGGCTCGAGTACCTCGTCGGGTTCAAGGGCCCGGACCCCTCCCTCGCGATGATCAAGAAGGGCCTCGGCGGGGGGTAGGTTCCCGCCGGCGACGTATCCTTGGGCCAGATACGGCCCGCGCCCGCGGGGGCGAACGAGGACCAGCATGACGATGACGATCGTGGAGAGCCCGCTCCTGCGGACCACCCAGGAGACGCCGACCGACTTCTGGAACGACTCCTGCGCGGTCGACGAGCTGCCTATGCGATCGAGCGGGGCGCGACCGGGGCGACCTCCAACCCGAGCATCGTGCTCGAGGTCATGAAGAAGGAGAAGGCCCACTGGGTTCCCCGGGTCCGCGAGCTGGCGGCCGCCATCCCGACCTGGACCGAGGTGGAGCTGACCTGGGCCATCGTCGAGGAGATGGCCGTCCGGGGCGCCGCGATCCTCGCGCCGGTCTTCGAGCGCGAGGGCGGCCGGAAAGGGCGACTCTCGCTCCAGACGAACCCGGCCAACTACCCCGACGCCGACCGCATGGTCGAGCAGGCGGTCCGCTTCGCCGCCCTGGCGCCGAACATCCAGGTCAAGTTCCCGGCGACGTCAGCAGGGCTCGACGGCGATCGAGGAGGCGACGTTCCGGGGCGTCAACATCAACGCCACCGTCTCGTTCACCGTCCCGCAGGCCCTGGCCGCCGCCGAGGCCGTGGAGCGCGGCCTCGCGCGGCGCGCGGCCGCCGGCCGGGACGTCGCGTCGATGGCGCCGGTCGTCACGCTCATGGTCGGGCGGCTCGACGACTGGATGAAGGTGCTCGTCGAGCGCGACGACATCGCGCTCGACCCAGATGCCCCGAACTGGGCCGGGATCGCCGTCTTCAAGCGTGCCTACGCGCATCTTCCGCGAGCGCGGCTACCGGTCTCGCCTGCTCGCGGCGGCCTACCGCCACCGCCTCCACTGGACCGAGCTCGTCGGCGGCGACGTCATCCTGACCCTGCCCTACGCCTGGCAGGTCCGCTTCAATGCGCAGCGGGATCGTCCCGTAGCCGCGGATCGACGAGCCGGTGGATCCGGCGATCCTCGCCGACCTGCTGGCGCGGATCCCCGACTTCCGGCGCGCCTACGAGCCGGACGGCATGCCCGCCGCGGAGTTCGACGGCGTACGGGGCATCGGTCCGCACGCTGCGCGGCTTCATCAAGTCCTACCACGACCTGCCGGCGCCATCCGAGACATCGTCCTGCCGGATCCGGATCTCCGGCCCGCCTAACCAACCCGCCATCCCGTAACCCCGGACCAGCTCCCGCAGCAGACAAGGAGACCCGCACCGTGACGATCGAGACCACCCAGGCCGCCGTGCTGCCCGTCCTGTCCCACTGGATCGACGGCCGGCCCGTCGAGGTTCTGCCGGAGCAGACCGGCCCGATCTTCAACCCGGCCACGGGACAGGTGATCGCGCCGCGTGCCCCGCGGCGGCGAGCCCGAGGTCGACGGCGGCCGTCGCGGCCGCGAAGGCGGCCTTCCCGGCCTGGCGCGACATGCCCCTGATCGCCCGGAGCCAGATCTTCTTCGCCTTCCGCGAGCTCATGTGGCGCCACCGCGAGGAGATGGCCGCGCTCATCACGCGCGACCACGGCAAGACGTTTCCCGACGCGCTCGCCGAGGTGTCGCGCGGCATCGAGACGGTCGAGTTCGCCTGCGGCCTGCCGGTCCACCTCGCCGGCCTGAACACGCCCAACGTCTCGACGAACGTCGACGCGTTCACCCTTCGCGGCGCCGCTCGGGCGTCACGGCGGCCATCACGCCGTTCAACTTCCCGGCCATGGTCCCGATGTGGATCTACCCGATCGCGATCGCCTGCGGCAACACGATCGTCTGGAAGCCGTCCATCGCACACGCCCGGTGCGACCCAGCTCCAGGCCGAGCTCTGGAAGGAGGCCGGCCTGCCCGACGGCGTCTTCAACATCGTGTACGGCGGCCGCGAGGCGGTCACCGCGATCGTGGAGCACCCGGACATCAAGGCGATCCAGTTCGTCGGCTCGACGCCGGTCGGGCCGCTACGTCTACGAGACCGGCACGAAGCTCGGCAAGCGCGTCGGGGCGTACACCGCCGCCAAGAACGCGATGATCGTCCTGCCCGACGCGGACATGGAGCTGACGGCCGACGCCGCGGTCGCGGCCGGCTACGGGTCCGCCGGCGAGCGCTGCATGGCCCAGACCCTCGTGATCGCCGTCGGCGACACCGCCGAGCAGCTTCGCCCGCTCATGCTCGAGCGGATCGCGAAGCTCAAGGTCGGCCCGGGCATGGAGCCCGGGCGTCGACATGGGCCCGATCTACTCGGCCGATCACCGCGAGTCGGTCATCCGCTGGATCGATAAGGGTGTGGCCGAGGGTGCCGAGCTGGTCGTCGACGGGCGGCCCTTCCGCCACCCGGAGAACCCCGACGGCTTCTTCCTGGGCGTCACGCTCTTCGACCACGTGACTCCGGACATGGAGATCTACAAGGAGGAGATCTTCGGGCCGGTCCTCGGGATCGTCCATGCGCGGACCTACGACGAGGCGCTGGCGCTCATCAACGGCCACAAGTACGCCAACGGAACGGCGATCTTCACCACCGACGGCGGGGCGGCGCGGCGCTTCAAGCTGGAGGTCGACGTCCCGATGATCGGGGTCAACGTGCCGATCCCGGTGCCGGCCGGCTACCTCTCGTTCGGGGGAGCGAAGGAGTCCGCCTTCGGCGACCTCGCGATGCGCGGCGAGGACGGGATCCGCTTCTTCACCCAGCAGAAGATGGTCACCGAGCGCTGGCCGGAGCCCGGCCGACGCGCAGCGCTGTCGCTCGTCTTCCCGGGGAACGCCTAGGAGGCCACGGCGCTCAGGCTCGGCGTGGCGTGGGCTCGGCCGCGATCCCGGGCGTTCCGGCCGGGTCGTGCCCATCCTTGGGCCACTCTTCGCGGAGCCGCGCGCTGACATCAGCGAAATGCTGCTGAAGTGCCCGCACCACCATCTCCGTGTCGCGGCGCCGGAGCGCGTCGATGATCGGGGTGTGGAGGTCAGCGGTCCACTGGGCGTTCGCGCCCGGCACGACGAGCGTGATGTACGTCCGCGAGAACGGCTCGAGGGCGCGCCAGACCCGCTCGAGGGTCCCGTTGTGGGCGGCGCGAACCAGGGCGGCATGGAAGCTCGCATCGGCGATCGCCACGGCGTGCCGGTCGTCCGCTCGGGCGGCGGCCTGCATGGCTTCGCCGAACGTCGCGAACTCCGCCAGGTCCGCCTCCGTGAGCAGCGGGACCGCGAGCCGCGCACCGAGCGACTCGAGCTCCGAACGGACCACGTACGCTTCGATGAGCTCGCTCGCCGAGAGGCGTCGAACACGCGCCCCGCGGAACGGCGAGATCTCGATCAGGCCGAGGGCCTCGAGGCCCCGCAGCGCCTCGCGGACCGGCGCCTGGCTGGTCCCGAGCTCGCGCGCAACCCGCGTCTCGACGATCCGCGAGTTGGGCGGATAGCGTCCGGCGAGGATCGCCTCCAGCAGCCGATCGCGGACCTGGTCGGCAAGGACAGTACGCGGGATCGCGAGGTTGTCAGGTACTTCGTCGTCGGGCACCGCGGCTCCTCGGGACGCCTCGTGTTCGGACGCGCTGGCGGGTCCCCCTCGGCGGGGAGTCTACGCCGGCAGGTCGGTCGCCCAGGGACGCCGAAGGGTTGCCCGGCGGCTCTTGACGGGGTCGGAGGCAATGATATCCTCAACAATCGATTATCGACAATTCATCTGTGCCGCGCGTTCAGCTCTTGTCCTGCAGCCGGGACGAGGCGTTCGGCGCGGTGCGCTCCGCGGTTCACGCGCCTCGGGGAAAACGCCGGCTGACCGGGTCGCCATCGACGGCGACAGAGCCTGAAGTCTGGAGTCGACGGACGTGCCACTCAAGGAAGATGTCCTCGGGCAGTTCCTCGGGGACGAGACGTTCCCGATCGTCTGGTCGTCGGAGACGGAGAAGCTCCTCTTCTGGGTCTACGACGACCTTCACTGCCCGCATCCGCTCAGCCCGATGTTCGAGGACATCGGTGGCTGGTGGCTCTCGTGCGACCACATGTTCCGCCGGTTCGGTACCCCATTTGCCACCGACTGGCTCGCCAAGAACGTCAACGGCTACCTGTACACGGCCGCGGTCCCGGCCGAAGCCGGGATCACCGCGGGCGGCCAGGAATACGGGTACACGATCAGCGGCGTGGTGCCGCAGGACCCGGACTACGCCGCCACGATCGGAACGTACCTCGATGCGGTCCTGCCGACCTACGGGCTCGAGTTCGTCGACTGGTGGCACGACCGCCTCGTCCCCGAGATGGACCGCAACTTCGCCTACCTCGAAGGCATGCTCGACCGGCAGGACGAGCTCTCCCTCATGCAGCTTGCCTGCCTGCTGGAGGACGCGATCGACATCCACGATCGCCACTGGAAGATTCACTGGATGCTCAACTTCGCCCAGCTGTCGGCGACGCTCAACCTGCGGGCTGTCATGGAGAAGACCCACGGCAGGATCAACGAGCAGCTCCTGGGTCGCCTCCAGAACTCGGCCAGGGACCGCAACTGGGACTCGATCGAGGCCCTCTGGCGGATGAAGGAGGAGGTGAAGGCGGACCCGGAACTCGCCGCCATCTTCACCGCCCAGACGGCGGGCGAGATCATCGTCGCCCTCAAGGCGAGCGACCGCGGTCGGCGTTTCATCGCTCAGCGGGTCGAGCCGTACCAGCGGGAATTCGGGTGGCACGCGGTCTGGAGCCACGAGTTCATCTTCCCGACGGTCCGCGAGCAGATGGAACCCGTGATCGAGCTCGTCCGCGGCTACATCGAGTCGAACTACGACTACCCGACAACAATTGCCGCGCTCGCCGACGACATCAAGGCAGCGGCCGCCGAGATCCTCGAGGGGCTCGAGGGCGACGCGCTCGAGGAGATGCGGGCGGCCAACGAGATCAACCTGCGGATGGCCCCGCTCACCCCGGACCACCACTTCTACATCGACCAGGGCGCCAACGCCCACCTCCGGCTCGTGCTCATGGCGATCGGCAGGAAGCTGGTCGCGGCGGGCCACCTCGATGCGCCCGACGACGTCATGTTCCTCCGCTACAACCAGCTGCGCGTCTTCATGGGCAACCCGAGCGGGATGGACGGGCGGGCGATCGTGGTCGCGGCGAAGGCCGCTCGCGAGCATGCCTACGCGTTCCGCCCCCGCGACTGGGTCGGGACGGCCACGGCCACGCAGCTCGCATTCCCGTACCTGAGCAATTGGGGCTTTCCCCAGAAGTTCTATCGCAAGCCGTCGGCGGTCGCCGGCAGGATCGAGGGGCTGGGCGCCTCCCCGGGCGTCGTCGAGGGCGTCGCGCGGGTCGTGCTGCGCGAGGACCAGTTCGACGATGTTCGCGCCGGCGACATCCTCGTGTGCCAGATGACGAACCCCGCCTGGGTCGTCCTGTTCACCAAGATCGTCGGGCTCGTCACCGACACGGGCGGCACCGCCTCGCACCCGGCCGTGCTTTCGCGTGAATTCGGCATCCCTGCCGTCGTCGGGACGTCCGTGGCAACGGACCAGATCAAGAATGGCGACCGCGTGCGCATCGACGGCACCTCCGGCGTCGTCGAGATCCTCAGCACGGCCCCGGCCCGGCCACTCATCGGGATCGGGTCCTGAGCCCGGCCGAACACTCGCCTGCTCCGGCTACCTGATTGACCCGCATCGTGCACCGAAAGGACCAGATGAACAACCAGCCGCGACTGTCGGAAGAGATGTCGGCCGGGACGGCCCGCCTGCGGGTCGACGTCCACGGCGGCGAGCCTCGCGAGCACGTCCTCGACGACCTGAGCTTCCTTAACTACCGGCTTGCCGATGTCCGCATCTCGCCGGAGGTCACGCTGGCCGAGCCGGACATCATCTGGCTCCAGGATGGGGATAAGGAGATCCGCTACGACGGTCGCGTGATGCACTTCACCGGACCCTGGCCCGCGGGGCCGATCCAGAAGGTCGTCGTCGCGATGCTGGCCCTCCGGATGGAGACGGTCGGCCTGCATCCCTTCCACGCTGCGGCGGTCAACTACCGGGGCAAGACCGTGATGTTCCTCGGCGGCGAGTCCAACCACGGAAAATCGATGGGCCAGATCGAAGCGTGCCGACGTGGGGCGCTGCTCGTGTCGACCGAGACGACAGTCGTGGACGAGGCCGGCGTCGCGGTCATGGGCTCCAAGTCCGCCTTCCTCAAGAAGCGGACCGAGGGGACCGAGCGGGCGGACAAGGCCGCGCCGGAGCGGGGCGTCGAGAAGTTCTTCGGCGGCATGCCGACCTGGGTGCAGCTCGACGACCCGACGCCTGTCGACATCGTGATCGTGCCGGCCATCGACGGGAACTTCGATCCGGGCCTGGACGCGATGATCCCGTTCGAGCGCCAGTTCCAGACGCTCCACTCGCTGCAGAACTACTTCCTCCTCAACGAGTTGCTGGCGCCCGGCTTCCCGATGCCGATCGTCGACACAGAGGCACGGCGCCGGGCTCGAGCCGGGTTCGTGGCCCGCTTCTCCGATCGTCCGTTCTTCTTCGTCCGCGCAGCCACCCCGCAGGTGCTGATGGACGAGGTGGACACGGTCGTCTGAGTCGAGCGAAGGACGAGGAATGCGCCCGTTCGAATACGCGCGACCGGCCACGCTGGCGGAGGCGGTGGCCCTCCTCGAGGCGCACGGGCCCGAGGCGCGCCTGCTGGCGGGTGGCACCGACCTCGTGGTTCGCCTCCGTGACGGGACGGCCCGACCGTCCGTGGTCATCGACCTGAAGCGGATCGCCGAGCTGCGCCCGGCGATCCGCGAGGTCGGCGGCCGCCTCGTGATCAGCGCGGGCACGGTGATGACGGACCTCAGCGTTGGACGAGCAGGTCCGACGCCACTTCCCGGCTCTCGTCGAGGCCGCCGAGGTCGTGGGGTCGGTCCAGATCCGCAATCGGGCCACGCTCGCGGGCAACATCTGCAACGCGTCCCCGGCGGCCGACACTGCCCCGCCGCTCCTCGTCTACGACGCCGAGGTCGTCGCATACGGCGCCGCGGGAACACGGCGCATCCGGCTCGACGAGCTCTTCGTCCGATCCGGGGAGACGACGCTGCGGCAGGGCGAGCTGCTGACCGCCATCGAGCTCCCGCTCCCGGCCCGGCGCATGGGGGCGGCCCACGTGCGCCGCACGCGTCGCCGGGGCCACGACCTCGCCTCGGTCACGCTGTGCTGCGGCGTCGACGAGACCGGCGTGACCCGGCTCGCCTACGGGAGCGTGGGTCCGCGCCCGGTCCTCGCCGTCGATGAGAGTGGAACCCTGGCCGACCCGGCCGCCCCGGCCGCTGCGAAGGCGATGATCTTCGAGCGGATGTTCGCCGCGGCCAGCCCATCGCCGCGATCGCTGCGGGCGAGCCCGGAGTACCGCCTGGCGATGCTGCGCGTGCTCGGCGCGAGGGCGCTCGCATCGGCGATCGAACGGCTCTCGGGGCGGGAGCGACCCCGATGACCGCGACCTATCCCATCGAGCTGACGGTCAATGGGCGCCGCCGGAGGCTCGACGTCGCGGCGCATCACTCGCTCCTCGACGTCCTGCGCGACGACCTCGAGCTGACCGGAGCGAAGGAATGCTGCCTGGTCGGGCGAGTGCGGCGCCTGCACGGTCCGCTTGGACGGCCGCATCGTCGATTCGCTGCCTGGTTCTCGCGGTCGAGGCCGACGGGAGCGACGTCACTACCGTCGGAGGGCCTCGCCCCCGAGGGCCGCCTCGGCGCGCTCCAGGGGGCGTTCCTCGATCGGGGCGCGGTCCAGTGTGGCTTCTGCATCCCCGGTCAGGTCGTCGCCGCGGACGATCTCCTGCGGCGCACCCCGCACCCGACGCCCGCCGAGGTCCAGGAGGGCCTGGCGGGCAACCTCTGCCGGTGCGGCTGTTACGGGCAGATCACGGACGCGGTGCTGGCCGCGTCCGAGGCGATGAGGCGATGACAGCCGCGCGCGTCGGAGACTCGCCCCAGCGCGTCGGGGGCACGGATCGCGTAACGGGGCGGCAGATGTACGTGGCCGACATCCACCTCCCGGACGAGCTCCACGCGAGGCTCGTCACGCTCCCGGTCGCCCGCGCCCGGATCCTCGCGATCGATGTGCGGGCGGCCGCGCGCGTCCCGGGCGTGCGACTCGTCCTGACTGCCGGGGACCTGCCTCATCCGGTGCCGCGCTTCGGTCCCCAGTTTCGCGACCGCCCGGTGCTCGCGGTCGGGGAGACGAAGTACCACGGCGAGCCGGTCGCGGCGGTCGCCGCCGACACGAAGGACGCTGCGGAGGAGGCCGCGCGCCTCGTGGCCGTGGACTACGAGGAGCTTCCGGGCGTGTTCACGGTCGGTGCGGCCCTCGACCCGGAGGCGCCGCTGGTCCAGGATCCCTTGCTGCGGCCGGGCGACCCGCTGTCCGGGACGAACGTCCTTCGCGAGCATCGCGTCGGGTGGGGCGACGTCGATGCGGCCAGCGCCGACCTGGTCGTCGAGAACCGCTACACGTTCCCGATGGTCACCCACTTCGCGATCGAGCCACACGCCTTCATCGCGGCGCCTGACGGGGATGGGATCGCGGTCTGGAGCTCGATCCAGCACCCGTACTGGCTCCAGCGGATTCTCGCCTCGATCCTGGAGATGCCACTCGCCAGGGTCCGGGTGCATGCCCCGGATCCGGGGGGCGCGTTCGGAGGCAAGCAGCACGCGAAGTACGAGCCGCTCGTTGCGTTCATGGCCCTCCGCGCCGGCCGCCCGGTGCGGCTCACTCTCACGCTCGAGGAGACGTTCCAGGCCGTCCGCCGAGCTGCTGCCGAGGTCCGGGTCCGGACCGGATTCCTGGCCGATGGCGCGATCGCCTTCCAGGACGTCCAGGCGGACTACCTCATCGGCGCGTATGCGGACATCGCGGACCGCGTGGTCGGCAAGGGCAGCTACATTGCGGCCGGACCGTACCGGGTCCCGGCCGCCCGGATCGTCGCCCGCGCCGTTCTCTCGCACACGCTGCCATCTACGGCCTTCCGGGGTTTCGGAAACCCGCAGGTGAACTGGGCGGTTGAGTCGAACATCGACGAGGGCGCCCGGGCCCTGGGCATCGACCGCCTCGAGATCCGGCTCCGGAACCTGGCCCAAAGAGGCGAGGCGTTCATTCCGTGGGAGACGCCCGCCGACGGCGACTGGAGCCAGACAGTGCACCTGGCGGCGGAGGAGATCGGGTGGGGGACCCCCCTGCCGCCCGGCCATGGGCGCGGGCTGGCGGTCGGCATCAAGTCGGGTCCGACGACCGGGCTCTCGTATTCCACGGTGCGGCTGCTCGCCGACGGAAGCGTGGTGGTCTACTCCGGCACCTCCGACATGGGCCAGGGTGCCCGGACGGTGCTCGCCCAGATCGCGGCCGACGAGCTCGGTGCCCCGCTTGAATGGGTCTCCGTGGTGATGGGCGACACGGCGATCGTCCCGTACGACCAGCAGACCTCGGCGAGCCGCTCGACCGTGCTCATGGGGAACGCCGTCCTGGCTGCCTGCCGGGAGGTCCAGGCGAAGGTGCGCACCATGGCCGCCCGGCTCCTCGATGTCGACGAGGCTTCAGTCGAAGTCGAGCACGGCGTGGTCCGGCTGCCGGGGCGCGCGGTCCCGATCATCGATGTGCTCCGCCCCGGCCTAGGCCGGATGGGCGGCGAGCTGATCGGCAACGGCGAGGCGCGCAAGGCCGACGATCCCGAGCACCCGCTCGGCGGCAGCGCGGCGTTCTTCGAGTTCAACTGCACGGCGATCGAGGCCCAGGTGGACGAGGAGACGGGCGACCTCGTCATCGTCCGGCACGTGACCGTGTCGGACGTCGGCAAAGCGCTCAACCCGCTGCAGGTCACGATGCAGGACGAGGGCGCCGCGATCATGGGTCTCGGCCACACCCTGATGGAGCATCTCGTCTTCGACGAGACGGGACGGATCCGGAACCTCGGCGCGATCGACTACCGGATCCCGACCAGCCTGGATCTCCCGCTCGAGATGCGCTCCGCCAGGGTGGAGAACGGGGACGGGCCCGGGGCCGTACGGTGCGAAGGGGATGAGCGAGGGCGCGCTCCTGTGCGTGGCCCCGGCCGTCGCTGCGGCCGTGCGGGATGCGACGGGCGTGGCGATCCGCGACCTGCCGCTCACGCCCGAACGCGTCTGGCGGGCGCTCAGGGACCGGTCAGATCGATGAGCCTGGAGCGCTCGCACCCCGAACCGCGACCAGCGCGGGCGACGCAGCGGAGGAGCGCCGACAGGTCGGGCCGTCGCACGAGGCCCGTCTCGTGACGCACGTCTTCGCCCTCGATCGATGTCCCGACCTGCCCCTCTCCGAGCTTGCGGCGCTCATCGGTGGCAAGGCCGCCAACATCGCCACAATGGCGTACCGAGCTTCATCTGCCGGTGCCGCCGGCGTTCGCGATCGGCACCGAGGCCTGCCGAACCTACCTCCGCGACGGCTGGCCGGCCGGTCTCGACGACGAGATCCGGGAGCACATGCGCCGGATGGAGCGGTCGGTGGGCCGACGGTTCGGCGACCCGGCTGATCCGCTGCTCGTCAGCGTGCGCTCGGGAGCGCCCGGTCTCGATGCCGGGAATGATGGACACGATCCTGAATCTTGGGCTCAACGACGCCACCCAGCGTGGGCTCGCGACGGCCGCCGGCGATCCGGCCTTCGCCGCCGATTGCCGCGCGCGGTTCGGCCGGGATGTACCGGGAGATCGTCGGCTCGAACCGCGTCCCCGAGGACCCATGGGCGCAGCTTCGCGGGGCGATCGAGGCGGTCTTCCGGTCCTGGAACAGCGATCGGGCGCGCGCCTACCGCACCCGCGAAGGGATCCCCGACGACCTGGGCACGGCGGTGACCGTGCAGGCGATGGTCTTCGGGAACCGTGGCGCCGACTCCGGGACGGGCGTCCTGTTCACCCGGAACCCGGCGACCGGCGAGCCAACCCTGTACGGCGACATCATGTTCGACGCCCAGGGCGAGGACGTGGTTGCCGGGACCCACCGGACCGAGCCGATCCGCGTCCTCGACAAGCGGATGCCCGAGGTCGCGCCGGAGCTCCGCGGCAGCGCGGCGCGGCTGGAGCGTCACTACGCGGACCTGTGCGACATCGAGTTCACGATCGAGCGGGGCAAGCTCTGGATGCTCCAGGTCCGGGTCGGGAAGCGAAGCCCACAGGCCGCGCTCCGGATCGCGGTCGACATGGCCAAGGACCCGGGTTCCCGCTGACCGGGAGGAGGCGGTGCGCCGCGTCGCCGGGCTGCTCGCCCATCCGCCGGTGGCAACGGTCCGGCGGGGCGACGCGGCCCGCGGCACTCACCAGTGGCCTGCCCGCGTCGCCGGGGATCGCCTGCGGCGAGATCGTGACCTCCGCTGAAGCCGGCAGTTGAGGCGGCCGAGGCGGGGCGAACGGTGATCCTCGTGCGGTCCGAGACGTCGCCGGACGATGTCCACGGCATGGCCAGGGCCGCCGGGATCCTCACCGCCACCGGCGGGCTCGCCAGTCACGCCGCGGTCGTGGCCCGCGGCTGGGGGATCCCCGCGGTCGTCGCAGCCCCCGCGGTCGAGGTGGGGAGCGGGGTCGTGGTCATCGGCGGCCGGACGTTCGCCGCCGGCGAGGTGATCACCATCGACGGGACGACCGGTGAGGTGTTCGCCGGCGCCGTCGGTCCGGGACGCCCCGGCGAGGTGCCGGAGGCGGCCGTTCTCCTCGGTTGGGCCCGTGAGCTCGGGATCGCGATCGGGAGCGAGGGCGAGCCCGGTGCATCGGGTGCGCCCGGGTCCGCCGCCACGTCAGCCAGCGCGCCGTCACCCGCCGTTGCGGACGCTGCCGCGCCGAGCCGAACGGCTTCCGCCGGGCACGTGCTCCGGCGTCCTGCTCGTGAAGGGCTATGCGACGCCCGAAGGCGCGGCCGCCGCGCTGCGCTGCGCCCCCGACGACGCCCGAGCACGGCTCGACGAGCTCGTCGCGGGCGGCCTCGCGCAGGTCTCGGCGGGGTCCTTCCGGCTGACGGTCACCGGCGCGTCCGCCGCGCGCGAGGAGATCGCGGCGGATGGCGCGCGCTGGGGCGTCGACCGTGCGTCCGCGGCGCTCGACGCGTTCGTCGCGCTCGACGCGCGGGTGAAGCAAACCGTCACGGCATGGCAGATGCGGGAGGTCGACGGGGTCAGCGCCCTCAACAACCACACGGACGCCGCCTACGACGCCGGGATCATCGCCCAGCTCGACGCCCTCCACGGGGAGGTGGACACCTGGCTGGCACCGCTGGTGTCGGGCTTCCCGCGCCTTGCCGCCTACGGCGAGCGGCTCGGGCGGGCCGTCGCCGCGGCTCGATGGCGGCGACGGCCGCTACATCGCCTCCCCGCGCGTCGACAGCTACCACGGCATCTGGTTCGAGCTGCACGAGGAGCTCATCCTCCTCGCGGGACGCAGCCGCGCCGACGAGGTGGCTGCCGGGCGCGCCTGAGCCGTCCCGCGCTCTCGCGGGTGGCCGGCGGCGTGACGCCCGCTCAGGAGGCCGGAGCGAGTGCCGAACGGGTCAGCTTGTCGTAGAGCGATGCCGCGTTGTGCGTCTGGATGTGGTCCATCATGTAGCCCTGCCCGATGTCGACCGGGCCGAAGCGATCCCGGAAGTCGACCCGGGCGATCGTCTCCTCCCGCGTCCATCCGCGCGCGATCGCCGCCGCAACGGCGGCCGTCCACTCGAGGAGCACGGAGCGCTGGGTGTCGAGGTAGGCGAGCGTCGTGACCGGGCCGTGGCCGGGGACGACGTGGTCGACGTCCAGTGCCCGGATCCTCTCGAGCGCAACCAGCCACTGGTCCACGTTCGACGTGTAGAGCCAGGTCTGGCACCCCGAGAAGACCGTGTCTCCCGTGAAGACAACCCGCTCCTCGAGAACGTGAACGGCCACCTGTCCCGGCGTATGCCCCGGCGTGTGCAGCAGGCGGAAGGTGTGGTCGCCGACGCGGAGCGTGAGGTCGCCCGTAAAGACGAGCGTGCCCTTGTTCGGGTCGGCGTAGTAGGTCTCGCGGTCCGGCACGATGCCGGCCGCGGCCGGGTCGTCGGTGGGGATGGCTTCGAGCGCGTAGGCGTAAGGGTCGAGGTCGGGCGTCACGACCATGAAGTTGTCGTAGACGCCCTGGTGCTCGACGACGGCCCCGACTCCCTTGAACCAGTAGTTGCCGAAGATGTGGTCGACGTGGTGCTCCGTGTTGATTAGGTAGCGGATCGGCCCATGCGCCTCGGCCGCTGTCCGCATGGCGACCGCCCGGGTCGGCAGCTGGGGCGTATCGATGACGACGACCCCGTCGGTCGTGGTCACGAAGCTCGGGTTACAGCCCCGGAGCTTCGTCGTGGTGAAGACGTTCGGGGTGACGTTCTCCATGGCGTGCGAGCTCCTGTCGGCTACTGGGTGGCGGTCAGGCCGCCGTCGATCCCGAGGATCTGGCCGGTGATGAAGGCCGATGCGTCGGAAGCGAAGAAGATCACGGCGCCGGCGAGGTCGTCGGTGCCGCCCACCCGGCCGAGCGGGATCCGGGCCACGAGCCCCGCCTTGAAGGCAGGGTCGTCGAGAAGCATCGCGACCTGCGGTGTGTCGACGAACGTCGGGGCGATCGCGTTCACGGTGATCCCGTGCTTCGCCCACTCGGTGGCCCACTGCCGCGTCAGCGAGCTCACCGCTCCCTTCGCGGCCACATAGGCCGAGTAGCCCGCGTTGATCCCGAGCGACGCCCGCACCGACGAGATGTTGATGATCCGACCGCCGTGCCCGCCGGCGATCATGGCCCGGACGGCGGCCTGGGAGACGAGCAACGTGCTTCGCACGTTGAGCTCGTAGATCCAGTCCCACGCATCCCTTGGGTAGTCCTCGGCGTTGAACAGAACCTTGCCGGCACCACCGCCGACCGCGTTCAGGAGGATGTCCAGGCGACCGAACCGGTCGACCGTGGCCGCCACGATCCGCTCGCACTCCGGGGCGCTCGTCACGTCCGCTGCGAGCGCCAGCGCCTCGCCGCCCGCTCCCTGCACGAGCCCGGCCGCGGAGTCGGCCCGGTCCTGGGTCTGGTCGACCACGACGATGCGCGCGCCGGCACCCGCGAACGCGGTTGCCATCGCCGATCCGATCGCGCCGCCGCCTCCCGCCACGAGCGCGACCCTGCCGTCGAGTCGGAAGCGATCCAGCTGGCTCATCGGGCATCCTTTCGTGATCGAAGACGTGTCACCGGGAGCCGTCCCGGCGTTTGCTGCCGTTCAGGGTGGGCAGGCAGAATCGGCAGGTCGGGCCCCAAGGGTCGCCGGCTCGCGCTCGGGACGGTCTGTGATCCGGCGGCTATCATCGATTATCGAGCATAATGCACATGCCGAAGGGAAATCAACGCCGAATGCCTGGCCACGCCGACGCATCTCCACCGACTGCCGCCGACGGCCGTCGAACGCTCGTCGCCGGGCCCGGGGTTGGCGCCGGGTGACGGCATGACCTCGCGCGAGCGTGTCCGGGCCGCACTCGAGCACCGCGCGTCCGACCGGATCCCGTTCGACCTCGGCGGTTCGCGGGTGACCGGGATCCACATCGAGGCGTACCGCCGACTCCGCGCGCTCCTCGGCCTCCCGTCTGGCGAGCCGCGCGTGGGCGACCTCACTCAGCAGCTTGCGGACGTCGAGCAGGACGTCCTCGACGCGCTCGGCTGCGACGCCCGCGCCGTCATGCCACGGTCCGGCTCCCGATATCACCGCGAGATTCGCGAAGATGGCGAGTACCGCACGTTCGTCGACGAGTGGGGCGTGGGTCGGCGGATGCTGCGCGCCGGAGGGCTGTACTACGACTCGTACGCGCCGCCGCTCGCCGGCGAGATCAGCGCGGCGGCCGTCGACGCGTTTCCCTGGCCGGATGCCACGGACCCGGCTCGCGTCGCCGGCATGGCCGAGGAGGCGCGCCGCTATGCGCTGGGTGAGCGGCGGGCGGTCCACGTCGGGTCGATCTGCGGCGGGTTGACCGAGGGGCTGTTCAAGCTGCGGGGCTTCGAGGACGGGTACATGGACCTGGCCGCGGATCCGGCCCTGGCACGCAGGATCATGGAGCGGATCCTCGAGGTGAAGCTTGCCTACTGGGCGGCTGTTCTGCCCCAGCTGAACGGCCTCGCGGACGTGGTGGGGGAGGCGACGACCTGGGCGGCCAGGACCGGACCCTGTTCGCGCCGGCGACGTACCGGGAGCTGGTGAAGCCGCTCCACCGGGAGCTCTTCGCGTTCCTGCACGCCCACACCGATGCCAGCGTCTTCTTCCACTCCTGCGGCGCCGTGCGCGCGCTGATCCCGGATCTCATCGAGATCGGGGTCGACGTCCTAAACCCCGTCCAGGTCTCCGCGGCCGGCATGGACACGGCGTCGCTGAAGCGCGAGTTCGGCCGCGACCTGGTTTTCTGGGGCGGCGGCGTGGACACGCAGCACGTCCTGGGAAGCGGCACGCCGGCGCAGGTGCGGTCCGAGGTGCGCGGGCGGGTGAAGGACCTCGCAACCGGGGGCGGTTTCGTGTTCGCGGCCGTCCACAACGTGCAGCCCAACGTACCGCCCGAGAACCTGCTGGCGATGCGGTCAGCGATCGACGAGGCGGAACTCGTCGCCTGAGCGTTTCCGCGGCGCACAGGCTCCGCTGGTTATGTGCTCCGGCGGCACGCCCGGGGGGCCGTCTCCGGCCGCATGTTCGATTCTTAGCGGTCCGTTGCTCGCACGGAGTGGCATGATCGAGAAGACTGAACCTGGCAGCGGCGCCGCGTGGCGCCATCTCCGGAGGTTCGACGGCATGCGGTTGGGGGCGACACTGGTGGTCGCGGCGATCCTGGCGACCGGCTCGTCCGGTGGTCTCGCGGTCGGCGCAGCAGCCGGGACGGTGTCGTCGTCTGCGCCTCCGACGGCGACGTACGAGGCCGGCCCGTCCGCCGTGATGATCCCGGGCGATCTCGGCTGGTATTCCTCCAACTGGGCCGGCTACGCGGTCGCCGACGGGAGGCATACGAGCGTCAGCGCCCAGTGGACGGTTCCGGCGGTGAGCGCCACCGCCCGGCCGGGCTACTCGGCGCTCTGGGTTGGCATCGACGGCTTCACCAACGACGCGCTGATCCAGGCCGGCACCGAGGCCGACTTCTACGACGGGACCGCCCACTACAGCGCCTGGTGGGAGATCCTGCCCGCTTCCGCGGTGACCGTCCACTCGCTCTCGGTCCGTGCCGGGGACCGGGTCAGCGTGACGATCACGCGCGCCTCGGCCGGCCGCTGGCGCATCACGATCAAGGATGCGCGCAGCGGCAGCTACACGACCACCCGCGCGTACTCGGGCCCGGGCACGTCGGCGGAATGGGTCGAGGAGGCGCCGATCGTCGAGGGTCGCGCCACGCGGCTCGCCGTCCACGGGACGGTCGTGTTCGACAATGCCACTCTTGACGGCCGGAACCCGAAGCTATCGGTCGAGAACGGCGGCGCCATGATCCGGCGCGGGGTCCTCGTCGACACTCCGTCTGCGCCCGACGCGGACGCGAATGGCTTCGCGCTCGCCCAGCAGCCGGTCCCTCCCGCCCCGCCGGGATCCTGAGGTGCCGATGACCCGGCCCGGGCGCGCGGCCGGAACGGCGGTGTCGCCGTGGCGCTCGTCGCGGCGGTCGCAGCCGTCGTGGCGTCCGGCGTGATGCCGGCTGCGGTGCCGGTCGCGTCCGGAGCGGCGGCCGCTGCGCCTGCGAGCGGGCCCGCCGCGACGAGCGCGGACGTCGCGAGCCCCGAAGCGTCCAACCCGGCGACACCGAGCCCCGCGGCGGCGACCACGCCTCTCGTGGTCGTGACCGGCTTCGACAACTACTCGCTGGCGTCGGTCACGCGCAGCTCGCTGGGGTCGCGCCTTGCGGCCGGTACGCTCGAGCTGCCGTGTGGGGCAGAGGCTGCGGTCGCCCTGGCCCTCGGGGTCCCGAGCGCGGCCGCGCCGGCCTGCGTCCCGGCGGACCAGGTGACGGCGCAGATGGATCCGGCGAGCACGAAGCTTGCCCTGATCCCGCCTGCGCTCGTCACGCCGCGCGTCAAGGTGATCCCGATCGACGGCGCCGACCTCTTCGGCGAGAAGCCCGTCCGGAGCGCCGCGTATCCGCTTGCGATCCCGGTTCCGGCCGCCTGGCCCGCGGCGTGGACGGCCTGGAACGGGGCCGACGTGCGGGTGGTCGTGACGACGGGGGTCAACTGCCCGGACCGCGGCGTGAGCCACCAGACGGTCGTCCTCGGGCGCGGCTGGGACTGGCTGCTGCAGGGAGGGACCGCCCGCTACACCGGAACCCACTGGGATTCGCGCTACGGCTGGACCGTCGTCGACGCCGTGCGAACCGGCCACGCCGGCGCCGTCGTCGACCTGATCCGCAACGCCGACGTCGCGGTGAGCGACTTCGAGTGCTCCATGACGCCGAACTTCGTCCAGCACGACAGCGGCACCGTCTTCTCGATCGACCCGCGGGTCGCCCCGCTCATGGCGAAGGCCGGCTTCGACGTCGCGACGATCGCGGCCGACCACAACACCAACGCAGGCCTCGCGGCGGTCGGCCAGACGGTCGACCTCTTCCGGGCCAACGGGATCCAGTCGACCGGCGGCGGGCGCACGCTCGCCCAGGCGCTTCGCCCGGCCGTCGTCGACGCGGGCGGGGTCACCTTCGGCTTCGTGGGATTCGACGCGATCGGTGGGTCCGCCTACGCGACCGCGACATCGGCCGGTGTCGCCCCGCTCACCCCGGCCAACGTCAGGACCGCCGTGGCGATGGCGCGTGCGCGCGGGGCGCAGGTCGTGATCGCCCTGCCCCAGTGGAGCTCCGTGGAGTACCGCGCGCGGTTCACCGCGTTCCAGCTCGGCCTCGTGAAGACTCTCGTGGCCGCCGGGGTGGACGACATCGTGGGCGCCGACTTCCACTGGGCAGGGGCGCTGTCCGTCACCTGGACCGGGTCGGCCTACCGGTACGTGGGATCCAGCCAGGGCAACTTCTGGTTCGGGCAGGACTGGAGTCGCCAGACGCAGGAGGGGATCATCACGTCCCTGACGTTCGTCGGGACGCGCCTTGCCCAGGTCCGCCTCACCCCGACCGTCGTGCTCGACGACGCCCAGCCGAACCTCGTCGACCCCGCCACGGACGGCCAGTTCGTGCTCCGCCAGGTCCTTGCCGGGACGACGCTGCCGGCGCGGTAGGGCGCCCGGGGCCGGTCGCCGGGGGAACGATCACCGGCTTCCAGCCGAGCGGCGATACTGTGGGGCGTGTCGACCACCGATCGCGCCCCCGAGCCGGCCCCTGGGCGACCCCGCCGGCGCCGGCGGGCTCCGAGCCACCCACCTACGATCTCTCGTACCGCGACGCGTTCTGGGCGTCGCGGGCATACGAGGACCGCTGCGACCGGATTGCCCTCCGCGCCCTCCTGCCGGCCGGCGGCGGGCAGCTCCTGGACCTTGGCGCGGGCTTCGGCCGGCTGGCCGACGAATACGGCGCCTTCGACCACGTCACGCTCGCAGACGCGTCTCCGGCGATGATCGGGGCGGCCCGGGAGCGGATCGGGCCGGACCCCCGCTTCACGATCATCGAGGCGGACGCCGCCCACCTGCCGCTCGAATCCGGGTCGATGGACGTGGTCGTCGCGGTTCGCCTGATCCTCCACGTACGAAACCCGGAGGGCGTCTTCGCGGAGGTCTCCCGGGTCTTGCGGCCGGGGGGCCTGTTCGTGCTCGAGTTCCCGAACCGGCGCCACCTCCTTGCGAGGCTGCGCTATCTCGCCCGTCGGCAGGCGTGGTCGCCCGGCGATCCGGCTCCCCACGAGTATCGCGAAGGGCATTTCTCCCATCAGCCCGCGACCGTCATGCGGCAGCTTCGGGCGGCGGGCCTCGTGCCGACCTCGCGGCGTTCGGTTTCGCTGTTCCGGTCGGCCCGCTTGAAGTCCCTCGTACCGGCGGAGTATCTCGCGCGGATCGAGGCACCGCTGCAGGAACGGCTCGGGCGCCTCGCCCCGAGCCCGTCGATGTACGTGGCGGCACGCAACCGGGGGCGAGCGGCGGCCCTGGGATCCCCGCCGAGCGGCCGGCCGGATCATCGGGCCCCGGGGGCATAGGCCCACGCGATGCTGACCTACTTCCAGGCGATCGTCCTCGGCCTGCTCCAGGGCGTCACCGAGCTGTTCCCCGTCTCCAGCCTGGGCCACTCGGTGATCCTCCCACAGCTCCTCGGCTGGACCGGCGTGGTCGCGGCGCAGTCGGCGTCGGAGTCGTACTTCCTGGCCCTCCTCGTCGGGCTCCACGTGGCGACCGCGCTCGCCCTCGCGGTCTTCTACCGGGACACCTGGGTCAGGATCGTCCGGGGCGTCTTGGCCACGCTCGGGACGCGACGGATCGAGACACCCGACCAGCGCCTCGGCTGGCTCCTGATCGTGGCCACGATCCCGGCGGGCCTGGTCGGGCTGCTGCTCGAGCACCCGCTGCGGGTGCGTCTTCGCCAAGCCGCTCGCAGCCGCGGGCTTCCTCGTCATCAACGGCCTGATCCTGCTCGCCGGCGAATGGCTGCGACGGCGGGCCCAGGGCCGCGTCGCCGGGCCGACGCGCCACGCCACGCGGGTCGGCAGCCAGGCGACCCCGGCCGGGCGGCGGCTCGACGACCTTGGCTTCCGCGTGGCGGCGACCGTCGGCGTCGCCCAGGCCTTCGCGCTTCTGCCGGGCATCAGCCGATCGGGGATCACGATGGTCGCCGGGCCTCGTGCGCGGGCTCGACCACGAGGATGCGGCCCGCTTCTCGTTCCTCCTCGCGACGCCGGTCATCCTGGCCGCCGGCGTCTACAAGCTGCCCGACCTGCTGGGCCCGAACGGCGACGGGGTGCGCCTCCAGGTCCTCGTCGGGAGCGTCGCGGCGGGCGTGGCCGCGTATCTCTCGGTGCGCTTCCTGGCCCGCTATTTCACGACGCGGACGCTCACCCCGTTCGCGATCTACTGCCTGGTCGTGGGGGCGCTCGCGCTCTTCCGGTTCGCCTGAGCGCGTCGGCGGCCCGAGGATCGTGGCGGTCCGGGAGATCCCCGCGTGTCCCGGCGCGAGGTGCGTCATCATAGGGACGGCACGCCATCGCGATGACTGGCGCCTCGGCCCGAAGCGGAAAGGACATGGCAATGCAGGGAGTCCTCGCCGTCGTCCTCGCGGGTGGAGCCGGTGAGCGGCTCTCCGTCCTATCCGCGATCCGCTCCAAGCCGGCCGTGCCGTTCGGCGGCAAGTACCGGCTCATCGACTTCAGTCTGTCGAACTGCGTCAACTCGGAAGTGGACGACGTTCTCGTCCTGACGCAGTACAACCCGCGCTCGCTCATCGACCACATCGGGACCGGTCGGCCGTGGGACCTGGACCGGATGCGCGGCGGCGGGATCAAGATCCTGCAGCCGTACATGTCCCGCGAGCGGAGCGGCTGGTATCTCGGCACTGCCGACGCGGTGCGCTACAACCTGCACGAGATCGACCAGGACGGCGCGGACCTCGTGCTCGTGCTCGCCGGTGACCACATCTACAAGATGGACTACCGGCCGATGATCGCGGCCCACCGCGCGTCGGGGGCAGCCGCCACCGTCGCCGTGCGCACCGTCCCGATCGCCGAGGCATCCCGGATGGGGATCTGCTCCCTGGACGCGGACGGCCGGATCGTCGACTGGGAGGAGAAGCCCGCCGTTCCGAAGAGCGATCTCGCGTCGATGGGCGTGTACATCTTCACGCGGGCCGCGCTCCACGACTGGCTGGACGAGTCGCGGAGCGACTTCGGGCGCGACGTCGTTCCGGCGATGCTCGCCGGCGGGGCCCCGGTGTTCGGGCACCGGTTCGACGGCTACTGGCGCGACGTCGGGACGATCGAGGCGTACTGGGCGGCCAACCTCGATCTCGTCGGGCTGGTTCCGCCGCTCGACCTGTTCGACCGCAGTTGGCTCATCCACACTCGATCCGAGGAGCGGTCGCCGGCCAAGCTGGGCCCGGAGGCGATCGCGCGCCACTCCCTGCTGAGCCACGGCTGCATCGTCAACGGCACGGTGCTCAACTCGGTGCTCTCTCCCGGCGTTCGGGTCTACGAAGGCGCGCTCGTGCGCGACTCGGTGGTGCTGCTCGACAGCGAGATCGGGCCCGGGGCGGTCGTCGACACGGCGATCATCGACAAGTTCGTCCACGTCGGGGCTCGCGCGGTGGTGGGCCAGGGCGAGGACCGCGACACGCCGAATGCCGACGAGCCGGGGCACCTCTACAGCGGCGATCACCGTGGTCGCCGAGCGCGCGACCATCCCGGCGGACACGCGCATCGGGCGCAACTGCCTGATCGGGCCGCGGGTGGTCGAGTCCGACTTCCCGAGCCACGGTGTCCCGTCCGGAACGTCGGTCTTTCGCGCGAGAGGCCGGGAGCAGGAGACGCCGCCCGCCGGGGCCTGACCGGCCGGCGTGCGGCACCCCGAGGGCGCTCCGGTTGGCCGCCGCCCCGGGGGCAACGGCGCTGTCCCACAGACGCGAAACGGACCCGGCCGCCCGAGGTTGGGGCGTGCGCGGGTCCGTGTTCGATGCCGGATGGGACCGGGAGGAGGTCGGTCGGGCCGGCTGTGATGGAGACTCGGAGGAGGAGTCCGATCTCCTTGGTCAGGATTTGACCATTGTAGTCTGAACTGAACCTGAAACGCGGGGCGACCTTCGACCCCGCGCGAGCTCACCCTTCGGCCTCGGCCCACCTCGTGACGGCGTCCACCGCCCGCCGCCAGGACTCGCGGCCCTCCGCGCGCCGTCGGCGTCGATCCGCGGCTCGAACATCCGGGTGTCGCCCGGCATCGGCGGCAGGTCCGCTTCGTCCTTCCAGAACCCGGCGCCCATCCCGGCAAGCAGGGCCGCCGCGCGCGCGGTGGTCTCGCGGAAGCGATGAGCGGAGGACCGGGATCCCGAGCCAGTCGGCCTGGATCGCGCAGGCGGCGTCGCTCGCCGGAGAGGCCCGCCGCCCACCTTGAGCTGGGTCACCCGCACGCCGGCTCTGGCGTCGATCTCGTCGAGGATCGTCCCGAGCTGGAGGCCGATCGAATCGAGGAAGGCGCGTGCGATGTGGGCGCGCGTGTGGCCCAGCGTGAGACCCAGCAGCGACCCGCGCGCCTCCCGGATGTCGTACGGGAACATTGAGCCCGGTGAAGGCGGGCACGAAGACGAGGCCGGCTGCGTCCGGCACCGTCTCGGCCAGCCGGCCGAGCTCCTCGTCGGTCGAGATCATGCCGGCGCCCTCGCGCAGCCAGCGCACGACCGCGCCCGTGACGGTCGTGTCGGCCTCCAGGCAGTACGTCGGGCGGTCGTCGAGCAGCCAGGCGAGGTAGACCTTGATCGTGTCGGGCCGGGGCCGCGTCGCCGAGGCAGACATCCACGAACGACGCGGTCCCGTGTGTGCACTCGGCGCTCCGGCGGCGCGGCAGTCGTAGCCGAAAAGGGCGGCCTGCTGATCGGCGATCATCGACCGAACCGGCACCCGGGTCGGAGTCGAGGTCCAGCCAGCCGAACTCGTCGACGGTCCCGGTCACGTCGGGCAGGGCGGCCCGCGGCAGGTCGAGGTAGTTCGAGCCAGTCGGCCCAGTACTCGCGCGCCCGGAAGTCGAGAGGGCACATGCTCTGGGCCAGCGACACGTCGGCCCGGTGGCCGTCGGCCCGGCCGAGCGCGTTGAGCACCCAGAGAGCCGAGAGCCCGATGCGCAGCCGGCCCTCGCGCGCCGCCTCGACGACGGACGGGTCGTTGGCCAGCCGCCAGGCCAGATGGAGCGCGGAGCTGCACGGGCCCGGCCAGTAGCCGAGGCGGGTGCGGCACTCGTCGGCGAGCGGCCACGCGCGCAGGTCGCGCTCGAGCGGCTGCGTCCGCAGGTCCTGCCAGGTGATGGCGTTCGCCAGCGGGACGGCCCGTTCGTGCGTCCCAGACGAAGTCGGTGCCCGCTGCGACGCGATCCCGCAGCGCGGCAAGGTCGGCCGGCGCCGACCCCGGCCTCGGCGAGCGCCGCGTCGATCGCCTCGCGCACGCCCGCCGCGACGACGAGCGGATCCTGCTCGACGCGGTCTGTCGCGGGTGGAGCCGTGCGAGCGGGCGATAGCCGTAGCCGCGGACCGCTCCGTCGCGGTCGAGCACGAGCGCGCGGCTTCCGCTCGTGCCCTGGTCGATGCCGAGGAGGATAGTCCTTCATCGGCGCTCCGGACGGCCGGTCGCGGCGGCGTGGCAATCCCGGCCATGGCTCGCCATCCTCGGCAGCAGGTCCTCGAGCCGGCGCAGCACGAACGTGGGCACGATCGGCCGATGCGGCCGAGCATCGTCGCGGTCGTCGCCCCGGTGAGGGCCAGGGCGCCGCCATGCCCGCGTCGAGGCCCATCAGCACGTCGGTCTCCAGCCGGTCGCCGGTCATCAGGCAGTCCGCCGCCGGCAGATCCAGCATGGCGAGCACCGCGTCGCTCGTGTGGCGCGACGGCTTGCCGACGATCGCCTCGCAGGTCACGCCCGTGCACGCCTCGACGGCCGCGATGATCGATGCCGCGTCGGGCTCGCCGCCGCCCGGCACCGGGCAGTAGCGGTCCCCGTTGGTGGCGAAGAAGCGCGCCCCGGCCCGGATGGCGTCGAAGGCGACCTGGAGCTTCGGGTAGGCGAACGTGCGGTCGAAGCTGGCGATCACGGCGTCGGTCCGCGCCGGCCTCGGCGACGATCTCGAAGCCCGGCCGCCGCGAGCGCGCGGACGAGCGGCTCCTCGCCGATGACGAAGAGCCGCGCGCCCGGCATCCGCTCCTGCAGGAACGCGCACCATGACCTGGGTCGAGACGAGGATGTCGCTCGAGGGTCGTCGGCAGCCCCAGGCGCGTGAGCTTGGCGGCGTAGTCATCGGGCGGATGAGTCGGGTTGTTCGAGAGGAAGACGGTCGCGGCAGCCCAGCGCGCGGAGGCGGGTGATCGTCTCGCCGGCGGTGGGGAGGAGCGCGTCGCCCAGGTAGACGGTCCCGTCGAGGTCGAAGACGTATCCCCGGTAGAGGCGGTCGGGGCCGCCATCACGCGTCGATGCGTTCGAGCGTCCAGGACCAGCGATACGTCCCGGGTCCGACGAGGTACTCGGGCAGCGTGTCCGGTCCGCAGCTGGCCGTCCCGAGGCCGCGATGCGCCGCGTCGAGGTGCACGACGGCGACGTCCCGCGGGACCAGCTCGCCGTGGTGGGTCGCCGCCGCGAGGTCCGCTGCCCGGAACCGCGAGATCGAGACCTGGCGCGGCTCGTCGAGCGTGATCCGCAGCCCCCGGCCTGCGGCGTCGGTCAGGGCGATCCAGCGGACATCCGCCCGTCCCCCGCACTCCTGGGGCCGGATGTACGGGACGTGCAGGTCGGCGACCGTGGATCGCCAGCGGCCGACGCGGCCGGCCCGCCGCCGATCCGGGTACGTCTCGTGCGGCCCGCGCCCGAACCACTCGACGCGATCGAGCCCCGCCGCGACCTCCAGGACGCAGCCGACCCGCGCGAGATCGGGGAGCGTCTCCGGAATGGCGACGGTCTCGCGGACGTGGACCGCGCCCCCGGAGAGGCCGGTCAGGACCATCTCGTGGGGAATCTCGATGCCCGCCCCCGTGCGGTAGCGGCTCCGGACCGTCGTGATCCCATCCATGTCCTGCACTGACTCGAGGGTGCGCGCGAGCTCCGCGAGGCCCAGCCGCTCCCATTCGGCGGCGAGGCCGGGGATTCGATCGTTGTCGGTCGGCGCACGCCAGAGACTCAGGCGCGGCGGCGCGGTGACGAGATCGTGGATCAGCTGCCCCTCGAGGTCGACCGGGATGCCGCGGTGGGACACGCCGCGCACGTGGGGCGCGTTCGGGTCGGGCTCCGGAAGCGCCCCCAGCGGCAGTTGGGCCCAGGCGACTTCGTGCCCGACGGGCGCCCACGACTCGGCCGCAGCGGTCACGAAGCGAACGGTCAGCCAGGCCTCACCGCTGCCGCGCCGGATCCCGTTCCAACCGGGCAGGGCAACGGCCGCTTCCTCACCCGGCCCGAGGGCCGGCAGGGGGAGCTCGGCGGCATAGACGGGTTCTCCCTCCACCGTCACCTCGACCTCGCCGCGGAGCCAGGCAAGGTCCCGGAAGTCCTGGCGGTTGTGGATCGTGATGCGGCCGGCCCCGAGGTCGCTCGCCGTCGCGCGCACCTGCACGGGCGCGGCGATCGCGTGGTGCTCCCAGAGCACCGGCTTCGGGGTCCGGTCGGGAAAGACGACGCCGTCGATGCAGAAGTTGCCGTCGTTGGGCTCGTCCCCGAAATCGCCTCCGTACGCCCAGCGACGCGTCCCGTCGGGAAACTCCTTGACCAGCCCGTGGTCCCACCACTCCCAGATGAAGCCGCCCTGAAGCCCTGGCGTGCGCTCGATGGCGTCCCAGTAGTCGGCCAGGGTCCCGTTGCTGTTGCCCATCGCGTGCGAGAACTCGCACATGATCAGGGGGTGGCGCTGGTGACCAGAGGCCGCGTGGCCCGTGATCGCCCAGATCGGCGGATACATGGGACAGGTGAGGTCGCTCACGCCTTGGTCGCTCGCCCAGTCCCAGCGGATCGCGCCCTCGTAGTGGAGCGGGCGCGTCGGGTCGTAGCGCCGCAGCCAGGCCGCCGCCGCCTCGTGGTTGGCACCGTGGCCGGACTCGTTGCCCAGCGACCAGGCGATCACGCAGGCATGGTTCTTGTCGCGCAGCGCCATTCGCGAGACCCGGTCCACCCAGGCGTTCAGGTAGCGCGGGTCGTCGCACAGGCTGTCGATGAACGCGTGGGACTCGATGTCGGCCTCGTCGACCACGTACAGGCCCAGCTCGTCGCACAGGTCCAGGAACGCCGGGTCGTTGGGGTAATGCGAGGTCCGGACCGCGTTGAAGCCGAAGCGCTTCATGCCCACTAGGTCGTCCCGCATCGACGCCTCGGAGATCACCCGCCCGGTGTGCTGGTCGAAGTCGTGGCGGTTGACGCCCCGGATGAAGACCCGCTTCCGGTTGATGAGCAGGTCGAGCCCCTCGATCTCGACCCGCCGGAAGCCGACTCGGAGCGTAACCGACTCGACGGCGATGCCGGCCGGCGAGCGGAGTGTCACGTCGAGCGGGTAGAGGACCGGCAGCTCGGACGACCAGGGCCGGATGCCCGCGACGTCTGCCTTGAGCGTCACCCGGCCCACGGACGCGGGCGCCAACTCCTCGTACAGCCGCGGCCAGAGGATAGTGCGCTCTTCTTCGGTAAGCGCGGCCGACGAGATCACGCGGTCCGCGAGCACCCGGCGATGCCGGCTGGGGCGCGGCCCCTCGTGGCGCCCGGTATGGGGTACCGGCGAAGCGAGCAGCCCAGTGCGGTCCCCGAGGCGGGCCTCCACGGTCCAGCCGGGACCCGGGGCCGAGGCGCCAAAGTCGACCTCGGCCCGGACCTCCAGCGTCCCGCTCGCGAGGTCCTCCCCGAGCGTGGCGATGGCGTGCACGTCGAGCAGATGGACCGGGCCGGTCGCGTAGAGGAAGACCGAACGGGTGATCCCGGCGTGCCACCATTGGTCCTGGTCCTCGACGTAGCTGGCGTCGGACCACTTGATCACCGTCAGACGAGACCGTGTTCGGTCCCGGGCGAACGAGCTCGGTGACGTCGAACTCGGCAGCGAGGTGGGAGTCCTTGCTGATCCCGGCCTCGCGCCCGTTGACATGGGCAATCAGCACGCTCTCAGCTGCCCCGACGTGGAGCACGATCCGCCGCGCGGCCCAGCGCCCGGGGACCTCGACCTCGCGTTCGTAGAGGCCGGTCGGGTTCGCCTCCGGCGCACGCGGGGGCAGGTCCCGGAAGGGCATCCGGACGTTGAGGTACTGCGGATGGTCGCTCGTGCCCTGCAGCGTCCAGCAGCCGGGTACGGCGATCTCGCCCCAGGCGGGCGAGGGATCCGCGTCGGGACGTGCCAGAAGCTGGAAGCGCCATGTCCCGTCAAGCGACACGCGGTCCCCATGGGGGACCGCGTGCATCGGGACCCGGCCAACACCCGTGACCTCGGGCGCCTCCCAGGGGGAGGGGACGGAAATGCCCACTACTCCTTCGTGGACCCGAGAGTGAGCCCGCTCACGAACTGCTTCTGGAGCAAGAAGAAGACGACCAGAGTCGGGAGGGCGACCAGGACGGAGCCGGCCGCGATCAGGTTGTTGTTGGTGAAGAACTCGCCCTGGAGGTTGTTCAGTGCGGACGTGATCGGGAACTTCGAGCCGGACTTCATGAGGACCAGGGCCCAGAAGAAGTCGTTGTAGATCCAGGTCACCTGCAGTGTCGCGAGAGCTGCCAGCGCCGGCCGCGTGAGGGGCAGGATGATGTTCCAGTAGGTCTTCCAAACCGAGGCTCCGTCCACCACGGCGGCCTCGTTGAGCGCCTTGGGGATCGTCTTCATGTAGTTGCTCAGCACGAACGTGCAGAAGCCCATCTGGAAGCAGACGTGGATGAGCGTGATCCCGATGTACTGGTCGTAGAGGATGCCGTTGTCGCTCAGGGGGGCGAACATCGGGATGGCCAGGTACATCCGGAAGAGCGGCGTGATGATGACCTGGGGCGGCAGCAGGTTTGCGCCGGAGAACATCATCAGCAGGATCAGGTTGAAGCGCCAGCTGTAGCGCGAGACCGTGAACGCCATCATCGACGCTAGGAACAGGACCAGGATGACGGCCGGGACCAGGATGATCACGGTGTTCATGAAGTACATGGGCAGCTGGCCCTGGTTGAACGAGTTGACGTAGTTGTCGAAGTTGTACGTCCCGGCGATTGACACGTAGCCGTACGTGGCCGTCTGATCGTAGGGCCGGAACGAACGTGTAGATCGCCCACGCGATCGGGAGCACCCAGATCACGCTCATCGTGATGAGGAACGCCTGGAGGGCCGCCCGCCGCAACTTCTTCCGCCGGGCTGCGGTGGAGGTGGAGATCTGCGTCACTCGTTGTCCTCCCCCAGCGCCCGGAAGAGATAGAAGAGGATCGGGCCGACGGATATGACGAGCAGGACCACCGCGATCGCCGAACCGAATCCGATCCGGCTGGTCTCTCCGATGATGTTGTTCGTGACGAGCGTCGAGAGCAGCTCGAGCCCGTTGAGCCCTTGGTTGGTGATGTAGGCGAGGTCGAATGCGCGGAGCGACTCGATCACGGTGATCACCAGGATCACGATGTTGATCGGGCGCATGACCGGGAAGACGACGCGGAAGAAAGTCTGGGACTCGCTGGCCCCGTCGATCGCCGCGGCCTCCCGCAGGACGGGGTCGAAGCCCTTCAGGCCGGCGAGGTAGAGGATCATCACGTAGCCCACCTGGCGCCAGCTGGCGGCGATGAGGATCGCCCACAGGTTGAGGCTTGGATTGCCCAACCACGAGATCTCGTTGGTCGGCGACGTCCTGCCCAGGATGTTGTTGAGCAGCCCCTGCTCCGGCGCGTAGATGAGGTCCCAGATGAAGCCGATGATCGCCAGCGAGAGGACGACGGGCATGTACAGGGCGCTCTGATAGATGCGCGTTCCCTTGACGTTCTTGTCGAGCAGGACCGCAAAGAACATCCCGAGCGGGGTGGCGATCACGAGGAAGAAGATCAACCAGATGAGGTTGTGCTCGAGGGCCGGGAAGAACGGCTGGTAGATGTTGATCAGGTCGCTGTAGTTCTTGAGACCGATGAACTTGATCGCGCCCAGCCCGCCGATCCCGTTCCAGCTCGTGAAGGAGAGCACGATCGACGCCGCCGTCGGGAGCAGGATGAAGACGATCACGAGCAGGGAGGGGACGCCGGCCATCGCCACCAGCGTCAGCTTGTCGCCTCGCGAGAGCAGGCTGTAGGACTTCTTCCGGGGCGCGGCCGGAGGCGACGTCACCCCGCCGGCCGCTGCCGGCGGGGTGACGCTGTCCGATCGCGCGACGCGATCAGTCATAGGTCAGGTCCCCTGCGATGTCGCTAGCTCACTGCGGGGGCAGCGAGTCGTAGTAGGACTGGATCCCACTCAGGAACTTGTCGAGGTCCTGGCTGGGGTTATTCAGGAAGTTGAGCAGGAAGCCCTGCATGCCCGACGGGCCCGCGAAGTCCGAGCGCGCGTCGCGATCCAGGAACTGGGCGATCTTGCCGGCCCCGGCGATGATCTTGGCCTCTTCGGTCTGGAACGGGGTGTACCCGCTCGTGTCAGCATCCTTGACCGCCGCGATGTCGCCAGAGATCCCCGTGTAGACCTTCTGGGCACCGGGCGTCCCGATGCAGGCGAGGAACGCCTTGGCGGCCGCAACGTTTGCCGGGTGTGCGCTCAGCATGAACCCGTCGATCGGCGCATCCATGGCATTCTCGCTGTCATAGGCGGTGCCGAGGGTCGGGAAGGTGAACATGCCGATGTCCGACTGGTCGGCCGCGGGGACCTGCGCGTTCGCGAACGTGCCCAGGAAGTACATCCCGGCCACGTACTTGCCGGAGGCGTCTGGCACGAGCGCCGCGTTGGCGGCATCCTGCCAGTCCCGGCCGGGGGCGCCAGGCTGGAAGTAGGGGAGCAGGCTCGCCCACTCCTGGAAGACGGCCTTGACCTTCGGATCGGTCCACTTGTTCGTGCCGCCCATGAGGCCGATGTGGAAGTCGTAGCCGTTCATGCGCATGTTGAGGATGTCAAAGGTGCCCATCGCCGGCCAGCCGTCCTTGTCGCCGAAGGCGAGCGGGACGAGGCCGTCGGCCTGCATCTTCTTGGCGAGCGTGACGAAGTCGGTGATCGTCGCCGGGACGGTGTATCCCATCTTCGTCCAGAGGCTCTTGCGGTACATCACCACCCACGGGTAGTTGATGCTCGGCACGAGGTACTGATGCCCGTCGGCAGCGGTGGCCGCCGTCTTGAAGGCGTCGGTGTAGTTCGACCCGATCTGTGCCCAGACGTCGTCGATCGGCGTGAGCAGGCCCTGGCTCGCGAAGAAGCGCACGCGCTCGCCGGCGAACCACTTCACGACGTCGTCAGGCTTGCCCTGCAGGTACGAGCTGATCTGGTTTTGGAACGTGTTGTGGTCGGTCGTGTCGACATGGATCGTGATGCCTGCCTGGGTCTGGCAGTAGGAGGCGAGCGCTGCCACGGCCGCCTTGGGATTCGGGTCGCTCTCGTTCGAGCCGAGAGTCGTCGCGCCCAGGGAGGACGCGGCCGGGGAGGCGGCCATCGACGCGGCCGCCGACGCGGCGGCCGAGGGTGCTGCCGCGGACGGAGCCGCGGGTGTCGGCGTGGCGCTGCCGCTGCACGCCGCTACGATGATCGCGAGCGTCGCCAAGCCGACGAGCGCGGTCCTGCGCCAGGGCGCAGCCAAACTGCCCATGTACCACTCCTCCAAACGCGGGGCTGGGGCCGGGACGCCCGCCCACTTGAACGTCAGTAGCCTAGCGCCGCCGGGTTGCGTTCGCGTGTCGAATCCGCAATGAACGGGGACGGCCCATACTCTCGGGCGGGCCCGTCGGCGGGGGTCTTGACCACGGACGGGACATCGGGAGAGCACATGGCGGCGACCTGGAACGGCGCGACAAACGAGCTGCATCTTCAAAATGGCCGGATCAGTTACGTCGTCCGGGCGCTCGACGATGCCTCCGTTGCCCAGGTCTACTTTGGCCCTGCCCTCGCTCCCGGGCGCTCGTATTCGCACCTCGGGCCGGCCCACTTCGAGGGTTTCTCGGACCGCCAGACCGAGTTCGTTGCCCTCGAGTACCCGACCGGAGGCACGGGGGATTTCCGCGTCCCAGCCCTTGAGGTCGAGCACGCCGACGGGTCGAGCGTCCTCCATCTCGCCTATGCCGGGCACCGGATCTGCGCGGGCAAGCCGGCGATCCCGGGGCTCCCCTCGACCTACGTCGACCGCCCTGACGAGGCGGAGACGGCCGAGGTTCTCCTAGTCGACGCGGCCGGCGGCGTCGAGGTCCGGCTGCTCTACACGATCTTCGCGGACCAGCCGGTAGTCGCTCGGAGCGTCCGGATCCGGAACGCCGGGACGGCGCGGGTCACCCTTCGGTGCGCCATGAGCGCCTCCCTCGACCTCCCGGATTGCCGCTGGGACCTGCTCCAGCTGGCCGGGACGTGGGCGCGGGAGCGACACGTCGTCCGGCAGGCGCTGGCGCCGGGTCGCGTGGTGGTGACGAGCGGGCGCGGGGCGTCGAGCCACGAGGCCAACCCGTTCGTGGCGCTCGTGCGTCCCTCCGCCACCGAGGACCAGGGCACCGCTCTCGGGTTCAGCCTTGTCTACTCGGGCAACTTCCGGGCCGAGGCCGAGGTGGACGCCTTCGGGACGACGCGCCTCCGCCTGGGCATCGAGCCGGAGGGATTCTCCTGGACGCTCGAGCCGGGCGAGGAGTTCGCCACGCCGGAGGCCGTGCTGGCCTGGTCGGAGAGCGGCCTGGGCGGCCTGAGCGACGCCTACCACCGCCTGTACCGCGAACGGCTCGCCCGCGGCGCCTGGCGCGACCGCCCGCGGCCGGTCCTGCTCAACAGCTGGGAAGGCGCCTATTTCGACGTGCGGGCGAGCCGGATGCTCGAGATGGCGACCGCCGCCCACGACATGGGGATCGAGCTGTTTGTGCTCGACGACGGGTGGTTCGGCGAGCGCGACAAGGACACGAGCTCGCTCGGCGACTGGGAGGTCGACCGCCGCAAGCTTCCCGACGGGCTCGACGGTCTGGCCCGGGGGGTGGAGGCGCTGGGCATGCGCTTCGGCCTGTGGATCGAGCCCGAGATGGTGAGCCCTCGAAGCCGGCTCTTCGCCGCCCACCCGGACTGGGCGATCGGCGTCCCCGGCCGGCCGCGCACCGAGAGCCGGAGTCAGCTCGTGCTCGACATGTCGCGGCCCGAGATCGTCGACCACCTGTTCGGCGCCATCCGCGACGTGCTGCGCAGCGCACCGATCAGTTACGTCAAGTGGGACTACAACCGGAACATCACCGAGCCGTTCAGCCTCTCCCTGCCCGCCGATCGCCAGGGGGAGTTCTTCCACCGCTACATCCTCGGCGTCTACGATCTCTACGACCGGCTGACCCGCGCGTTTCCCGAGATCCTTTTCGAGTCGTGCGCGGGCGGGGGGGGCCGTTTCGACCCGGGGATGCTTGCCTTCGCCCCGCAGGCTTGGACGAGCGATGACACCGACGCGGTGGAGCGCCTGCGCATCCAGTGGGGCACGTCGCTCGTGTACCCGCTCAGCTCGATGGGCGCGCACGTCGCGGCCGTGCCGAACCACCAGGTCGGCCGGATCACGCCGCTTGCCACGCGGGCGGCCGTGGCTTTCTTCGGCGTCTTCGGCTACGAGCTCGACCCGGCGCCCCTGTCTCGGGAAGAGCGCCGCCAGATCGCCGACCAGGTGGTCTTCTACAAGGCACACCGCGAGCTGTTCCAGCGCGGCCGGTTCCTGCGCCTGCGAAGCCCGTTCGAGGGGGACGGCAACGACGTCGCCTGGATGACCGTCGCCGACGACCGGCGCCGCGCCGTCGTCGGCTGGTACCGGGTCCTCAACCGGCCCCAGCCGGGCTCCGACCGGATCCCGCTGCGGGGGCTCGATCCTGCGGCCCGCTACCGCGTCACGGCCTGGCCTCCGGGCGACAATTCGATGGCCGCCCGGAACGCCGTCGAGCGCGGCGGCGACGACCTGATGAGCGCGGGAATCCTGATCGTCGCCACGCGGCCGGAGACGGCCGCACGCGGCGACTTCCAGGCCCGCCTGTTCGTGCTGGAGGCGGTCGAGGAGCCCGGGACGACCTGACGCGCGCGGACCCCGCCGGTCCGCGGCCGGGGTCCACTGCCGGGGTCTAGGGCCACGGTTCGTGTGCGTCGGGTGCACGGACGGCTGGTATCGTGGACGCGTGGAGCGCGTGGCGATGGAGGAGCAATCGGCGCCCCGGCTCCTGTGCGCCCGCTGGCTGGGCCGGATCGCCTACCGCGAGGCGTGGACCCTCCAGCAGGCCCTGGCCGCCGCCCGGGCCGCGGGCCTGCTGCGCGAGGACCAGCTCCTCCTGCTCGAGCACGACGCGGTGCTCACCCTCGGCCGCAACGCGCGCGAGGCGCACGTGCGAGCGCTCCCCGAGGTGCTGGCCGCCCGCCGGATCGAGGTGGTCCGGGTGGAGCGTGGCGGCGAGGTCACTTACCACGGCCCCGGCCAGCTGGTCGCGTACCCGGTGGTCGCATTGCTCCCGCCCGGTGCCCTGGCCCGAGCGGACGCCGAGCCGTTCGCTCGGCGTCCGCTCGGCGTCCGCTTCTTCGTTGAAGCCCTCGAGGGTGCGATGGTCGACACCTGCGCCGCTGCCGGGATCGCCGCCGGGCCGCGCCCGGGCCATCCGGGCTGCTGGGTTGGCGCCGACGGTCCGCTGCCGCGCAAGATCGGGGCGCTCGGCATTCGCGTGGCGCGGGGCGTGGCGTTCCACGGCATCGCCCTCAACGTGACCACGGCCCTCGCCGACTTCGACCTGATCGACCCCTGCGGGATGCCGGGGCTTCGCACGACGTCGCTCGCCCGTGAGCGGGTCCGCGCGGGCATCCCCGGTGTCCGCGCGGACGCCCCGCCGACGACCGCGAGCGTCGCCGACGCGGCGGCCGTCTTCGCGCCCGCCCTGGCACGACGGCTCGGCTTCAAGATTGCCGGCGACCTGCCGCCGGCCGCCGATGCAGGAAGCGAGCGCCGTGCGCTCCAGGCGCTGGTCGACGGTTTCGAGCGGTCACCCGGACCGATCGCCAGCGCCGGAGCGCGATGATGCCGCCCGGCCTCTTCGAGATGCGGCGCGACGCGATCACCGGCTGGTGGGTGGCCACGGTCGTGGACCGACCGTTCGTCCGTGATCGCTTCATGCTGGCCGCCGAGTCGATCGACGACGGTGGTGACTGCCTCAACTGCCGGCTCCCACCCGGGGACGGCGTGCGCCTCCGCGTCCTCAAGGATTTCGCCTTCCGGACCGTCGGGACCGAGACCGAGGCCCGCGAGCAGGAGCGGAGCGTGACCCAGATCGCGCTCGGCCAGGCAAGGGCCGCCGGCAGCTGGCGGACCATCGTGGCACCGCCCGGCGAGCATCGCCCCCTCCACTCGGTGGGAACCGAGCTGATCGCGACGCTTCTCCACGGCGCTCGCTCTGCCATCAACGAGGCCGCCCGCGTTGGCCAGACCGAGTACCTGCAGGTCCTCCAGAACTGGGGCCGCCAGGCCGGCGCCCGGACGAACCACCTCTGCCTGGACCTTTATGACCTCCCGCAGATCCCGCACGAGGTCGCGGAGGAGATCGGCGGTGCCGCTCGCTTCATGATCCGGGAGAGCGAGTGCCCCTACTGCCGCGCGGTCCGGGTGGAACGCGACCGTGGCGTCCGCTTCCTCTGGGAGGACGAGCACACGATCGCGTTCGCCCCGTTCGCGTCGCGCTCGCCGTTCGAGATCTGGATCGTGCCGCGTCGCCATGAGGCGGACTTCGGGCGGGCCACGGACGACGACCTCGTCTCTGCCGCGGACGGGCTGCGCAATGTCCTTGGGCGTCTCGCCCAGCTCGACGGACCGCCCTACAACCTGGTCCTCCACACGGCCCCGCTCGGCAGCCGGGTCGAGGCGACCTACCACTGGCACTGGGAGATCCACCCCCGGCTCCGCGAGATCGCCGGGCTCGAGCTCGGCACCGGCCTGCCGGTGAACCCGGTCAGCCCCGAGGAGGCCGTCGACCAGCTCCTCCGCCGGCTCGCGCCCGCCGCCGAGGACGGACGCGAGACGTGGTCGGGGGCGCGCCGATGAGCAGGCCGGCGTGGGCCCTAATGCCGCACGACCGTCACAAGCCGGCCGCCTGCCGCGTCAACGCTCCTGAGCGCGGGGGAGCCCCGCGCAATTCTGTCTCCGGGCCGGAGGATCGATGGTCGTCGTCGTTGCGCGCCGCTGGGGGATCGGGTCGATGACCCCGCCCCTCGAGCAGCGGCCGCAGGTGGGACTCGGCGAGCCGGCGGACGGCGCGCTCCTGTCGACCGGCGAGGACGAGATCACCGGCCTCCCGGCAGATCCGATCGCGGCACGCGCCTTCGTCGAGGTGCTCTTCGCGCGCCATCACACCGAGATCTACGCGTACCTCGTCCGGATGCTCCGCGACCCGGAGCTTGCCGCCGACCTTGCCCAGGACGCCTTCATCCGCGCCTATCGTGCCCACGCGAGCCTGGACGACCCGACCAGGGCCCGTGCTTGGCTGTACCAGATCGCCAACCGGGTCGCGCTCGACGAGATCCGCCGTCGGAAGATCGTCCGCTTCATCCCGTGGAGCGGCGAATCGCGCGGGGCGGCGCCGTCCGCCGAACGGCTGGTCATGGACACTCGGTTCTCCGCCGAGCTCGAGCGGGCGCTCGCCCGGATCCCGGAGCGCCAGAGATCGGCACTGCTTCTCGCCGAGGTCCACGACCTGACCGGCATCGAGCTCGCCGCTGCGCTCGGCACCTCGCACGTCGCGGCGCGCGCACTCCTGACCCGCGCTCGCGAGAGCCTTCGCCGCGCCCTCGCCGAGGAGCGCGTCCGCACCGCCGACGCGGAGGCTTCCGGGCGACCCCTGGACCAGCCCGCAGCGGGCGGTACGAGGCTTGACGGGCGACGATGAGCGGCCTGCAGCGGGCGATGCGACACCCGGACCGCCGAACCGACGTCCACGCACGGGCGCGCGGCCTCGCGTCCGACCAGCTCCTCGGCCCGCTCATGGACGAGGAGGCGCGGTGGCTCCAGGGACACCTCGAAGCCTGTCCGGCGTGCCGCCGCACCACGGCGTCCTTCGCCAGCGACCGCGGCCGGATCCGGGCGCTCCGTGACGATCTCCCGGTGGTGCCCCGCGACCTGGGTGCCCGTCTCTCGCGGGCGCTCGACGTCGAGGTTCGGCGCGCCACCCGGGAGGACGCTCGAGCTGGCCGCTCCGCCTTCGGCTCGTCGTCGCTCGGGTACGCGGCAATCGCCATCGCGGCCGTGGTGGCGCTCATGCTTCTGCCGCTTGCGCTCGGTGGTCTCGGGACCGCGAGCGGCCCGACCGGACGAGGTCTCGGGGGCAACGGGTCCCCGCAGCCGACGCCGATCGCGGTGGCCGCGCAGACCGTGGCGTGGGTCCAGGAGCAGCCCGATGGCGGCTACGTGCTCACGACCGCAACGGTCGACCAGGTCTGTCCAGGGTTCGACGCCTCGGCATGCGGCACCCTCGACGCCGGTGCGCGCGAGATTGTGGCGTTCAGCATCAAGCCGTCGGCGGTCGTGCTGCAGCGCAACGGGCCGTCCGCCGTCCTAGTGAGCGACACCGCGGTCTACGCGTTCGTGGTCCCGTTTGAGGAACGCGTCACACAGACGCCCGTTCCTTCGTCCTCCATCGCAGCACCCGGAGCCTTTTCCACGACGCCGGCGGCGACGGGAGTGGCAGCTACTCCTCCAGCGACCACTCCCGTCCCGACCGGTTCTCGCTCCCCGGGTCCCACGCGAACCCGACCGCCGTCCTCGATTGCGCCGGTCGAGTCGCCGTCGGTGAAACCCACGGTGCTCGCTTCGGCCGCCGCGCATGGTCGGGAGACGGCGACGCCCGCCGAGACCGCGTCCGCCGAACCCGCGGCCACGGGCCAGCCGTCGAGCGCGGTCGGGGCCACCGAGGGCGCCACGCCGGCCGGGGCGTTGACGAGCATCCCGCCGGCCAGCCCGGCCCCATCGGCGGCCGTGACGACCCCGATCATCGAAGGCGTCGTTCTCGTGGGTCCGCCCCCGGCCTATTCGCCGGATGGGCAGTGGGTCGCCTTCTCGGCCCGCCCGCTCGACGGAAGCCAGGGGCCGGACATCTACGTCTGGCACGTCGGGGACGCACTGGCACACGCGTTGACGAGCGACCACGCGTCGGTCTTCTCGGCCTGGGACCTCGACGAGATCCTCGGGAGCGCGGTCGTGCCCGACCTGAGCCCGGCACTCGACGCGCGGGCCATCACGATCGAGCCGGCGCCGTCCCCGACGCTTTCCCCGGCGGTGGCCTCGCCCGAAGTCGCGTTCCCGGCGAGCGGGTCGCCTGAGCCGTTCGCGTCCGGCGAGGCGCCCGGATCGACCGCGGCCACGTCGGCCGAGCCAGCCGACTCCTCCGCGCTTGGTTCCGCCACGGCGCCCGCTTCTCCCGCCGCCTCGGCCGAGCCGATCGAGACGCCGGTGGTCTCATCGGGGAGCACTCCCGCCGTCCCAGCCGAGAGCTCATCGCCGGACCTGTCGGCGTCGCCCGCGGCGTCAACTCCCGTTCCGAGCGTTCCCGTCGCGTTGTTCCTGCTCGACCCACAGTCGGGCCGCCAGACGCCCATCACGCGTCCGGGCGTGTGGCGCCCCGTCGTCGACCCGACGGGCCGGATCGTCGTGTTCTGGACGGGTGTCCAGGCCTTCGATCCGGCGACGAGCGCGTGGGCGCCCACGAGCGGCCAGTTGGTCATCGCCGACTGGCAGGCGCTGAACGGCCCCGGTGACGTCACCGCGATCGAGCTCCCCGGGTCCGCGGGGCTGCCGGGCGTGACGAGCTGGGACGTCCGATGGGATCCCTCGGGCCGCCACCTTGCGGTGTGGATCGGCAACTCCGCGGATCCGTCGACCGGCAGCCTCAGCCTCTTCGCGGTGAACGCCGACGGGAGCCTGGGTGAGACGCTGCTCGCCGACGTCGCGGCCCTGCCTGGCTTCTCGCTGGGCAGCGACCGGATCGCGTGGGCGAGCCCGCCCGGTCAGAACGGGCAGGGAAGCACGCTCAGCGTCTACGCCTGGTCCGACGATGGCTCCGGCAGCATCCACGGCGCCCCCGATCCGGGAACCGATCCGCTGGTCGTCGCTCGCTGACGTCCGTCACGCCGGCATGGGTGCCGCGCGGACGGCACGGGTACGTCGACCGGGCGCACCTGTTGGCCGACGAGCCCGGCGACCGCGCGAGCCGCCCGCCGGCACGCTATCCTTGCGCCGACCCTTTAAGGACCGGCCCCGAGAGGCCGGGAAGGAGGATGCAATGACACGAGGCGGGTGCGCCCCATGAGCGGGCGCCAGATCATGACAGCGGACGAGATCCGCCGGGCGATCGTCCGCATCTCCCACGAGCTCGTCGAGCGCCACGCCGGCACCGAGGGCCTCCTGCTCGTGGGAATCCAGCGCCGAGGCGTCCCCCTGGCCGAACGCCTGGCCGTCGCCGTTGCCGAGCACGAGGGCGTCGCCCTCCCCGTCGGCGCGCTGGACATCACGTTCTACCGGGACGACCTCTCGCTCATCGCGCAGCACCCGGTGGTCAAGGGTACGCGGCTGCCGGTCGACCCGAACGACCGGACCGTGGTGCTCGTCGACGACGTCATCTACACGGGTCGAACAGTTCGAGCGGCGATGGACGCACTCGCCGACTTCGGCCGTCCCCGGGCGATCCGCCTGGCCGTGCTCGTGGATCGGGGTCATCGCGAGCTCCCGATCCGCGCGGACCACGTCGGCAAGAACGTCCCCACCTCGAGCGACGAGGTCGTCCGCGTCTCGCTCGTCGAGGTCGACGGCGAGGACGCGGTCCGGATCGAGCGGCTGGACCGGCCATCCCGGGCCGCCGGAGGAACGTCCGCATGAACGCCATGGCTACCCCGACGAACGCCGGCGCTGGCTGGCGGCACAAGCATCTCCTGGACGTCGACGTCCTCACGTACGACGAGATCCAGACCGTGATGCGCACCACCGACGCGATGAAGGAGATCCTCGGCCGGCCGATCACCAAGGTGCCGGCCCTGCGCGGCACGAACGTGACGATCCTCTTCTATGAGGCTTCGACGCGGACGCGCGTGAGCTTCGAGGTCGCCGCCAAGAACCTCTCGGCGGACGTCGTGAACATCGCCGCGTCGTCTTCATCGGTGACGAAGGGCGAGTCGCTGGTCGACACCATCCGGACGATCGAGGCGCTCGGCGCCGACATGATCGTCATGCGACACGCGACCTCAGGCGCGGCGTACCTCGCGGCCGAGGTCTTCATGGGCTCGATCCTGAATGGCGGGGACGGCTGGCATGCGCATCCGAGCCAGGCACTCCTCGACCTGTACACGATGCGGGCACACCTCGGCGACATGCGCGGCCGCAAGGTCGTGATCATCGGCGACGTCCTCCATTCGCGGGTCGCGCGCTCGAACGTGTGGTCGCTGACGGCGTCGGGGGCCGACCTCTGGATCTGCGGCCCCAGCACGATCCTCCGCGGCTTCGACGCCTGGGCGGCTCGCTGGGCGGGCGGCAGCGTGCCGGGACACGCCGGCTTCACGGTGACCTCGGACGTGAACGCGGCGCTCCGCGACGCGGACGTCGTGATGGCGCTCCGGCTCCAGCGCGAACGCATGGATGCCGGGCTCCTGCCGTCGCTGCGCGAGTACTCGGCGCGGTTCGGGCTGAACCGCGAGCGCCTGGCGGCGGCAAAGCCGCTGCGCTCGTGATGCACCCCGGACCGATGAACGAGGGCGTCGAGATCGCACCGGACGTCGCGGTCCTCGACCGGAGCGTGATCACTGAGCAGGTGACGAACGGAGTGGCGGTCCGGATGGCTCTCCTCTACCTTCTTGCCGGCGGACACCCGGAGGCCGTGACGAATGACTGAGCTGCGCGTTGGCGATGTCGTTCCGCTCCTGGAGATCAGTCGCGCCTGGCTGGTGGACCCCGTCGTCGGGCGCGAAGGGCCCGGGGAGATCGTGGTGCGCGACGGGGTCCTGGAGGCAGTGACCTGGCTCTCGGGTGCCGAGGCCGTCGGCATCGGACCGGACGGCGTCCTCGTCCTCGCCGGGGTTCCTCGACTTTCACGTCCACCTGCGCGAGCCGGGCAACGAGGACGCGGAGACGGTGGCGAGCGGGCTCGCCGCGGCCGCGCATGGCGGCTACACGACCGTGTGTGCGATGCCGAACACGACGCCGGCCGCAGACGAGCCGGGGATCCTGGCGCTGGTCGCCGCCGTGGCGGCCGCGTCGGGCTCACCGGTGGAGCTGCTGGCCCACGGCGCCGTGACGGTGGGGCGGGCCGGGGAGCGACTCGCGGCGCTCGGCGAGCTCGCGGACGCGGGTGCGGTCGGCTTCTCGGACGACGGCTCGCCGGTCAAGAGCGCGATCCTGCTCCGCAACGCGCTGCTCTATGCCGGTATGCTGGGCCTCCCGATCGTCGAGCACGCCGAGGATCCGACGCTGACCTCGGGCGCGGAGGCGAACGAGGGCTATGTCGCCACCGTCCTCGGCCTCAAGGGCTGGCCCGCGGCCGCCGAGATCACGGCAGTGGAGCGAGCGATCGCGATCCTCGACTCGGTGCGTGCCGACGCACCGGGCGCCCGGCTGCACCTGACGCACCTGTCGACGGCCGGGGCGCTCGCCGCCGTGCGGCGCGCGAAGGCAGCAGGGCTGCCGGTCACCTGCGACGTGACGCCGCACCACCTCGGGTTCACGGACGAGTGGGTTGCCGGCGCGCGGCGGTGGGCCTGGGAGGCGCTCGACCAGATCAGGTGGCGCGCGCGATCCGTGGGCGGACGGTGCGCTCGTCGCGCACGCCGTACTCGACCGCCTGCCGGGTCAACCCGCCGCTCCGCGGCCCGATCGACGCGGCGGCCTGCCTGGCGTCCCTTGCGGACGGCACGGCGGACGCGGTGGTGACCGACCACGCGCCACACACGGCCGTCGACAAGGAGGCCGAGTTCGGCCTCGCCGTGAGCGGGATCAGCGGCCTCGAGACGGCGTTCGGCGTGCTACTGGAGGCGGTCGGTGCGGGGAGGCTGACGCTGCGGCGCGCCGTCGAGGCGCTCACGGTCGGACCCGCGACGCTCCTGGGCACCCGTCCGGGTCGGCGCGGGGCCGCGCGCGGGCTCTCGCTCGGCGCACCCGCGGATCTCGTCGTGGTGGACGCGGGCGATCGCTGGCGCGTCACGGCGGACGCCCTTGCGTCACGCGGCAAGAACACGCCGCTGCTCGGTCGCGAGCTGCCCGGTCGGGTGCTGCTGACGCTGGCCCAGGGTCGTCTCGCCTACCGCGACGCGGCCGAACCGAGCTAGACCACGAGCCGGCCGCCGTCCGCGGCGCTACCCTCGTGGCGATGACACCGTCCGCCGACCCGCTTCGGTCCTTCGAACGCGCCGTGCTCTGGCAGGCGCAGCTCCCGGCGCAGCCGGACCGGCGCGGGCGGCCCCTTCCCGACGTCGCGGACCTTGTGGTCATCGGCGGCGGGCTGGCCGGCTGTGCGGCCGCGCGGCGCGGCGCACAGCTCGGGGCTGGGGTGGCGCTCCTGGAGGCCGAGTCGATCGGTTGGGGCGCATCGTCGCGCAACGCCGGCATGTGCCATCCCGGCTTCAAATGGGGCCCGGCCGAGCTGATGGTGCGCCACGGCGCGATCGTCGGCGAGGCGATCTACCGGGAATCCGTGGACGCCGTCGAGTGGACCGCCGCGACCATCGACGAGGAGGCGATCGAGGCCGACTTCGTGCGCCCCGGGCACATGGAGCTCGCCTATGCGCCGTCGCACCTCGAGCACCTTGCAACAGCGGCGGCGTCCCTCGCGACCGTGGGCGAGGCCGCCCGCACGGTGCCGGCTTCCGAGCTGCGGGCCGAGGTCGGCACGGACGCCTACTTCGGGGGGTTGCTCGTGGAGCGCTCCGTGGGACTCCAGCCGGCGAAGTATGTCGCCGGCCTGGCGGCCGCAGCGAACGGGCCGGGGCATCGCTCCACGAGGGCGTTCGGGTCCTGCACGTGCGGCCGCAGGCCGACGGCAGGGCCGTGGTCGAGACAACGGCCGGCCCGGTGGTGACCCGCGAGGTGTTCGGCGCCACGAACGGCTACACGGATGCGGCGGCGCCCGAGCTCCGGCGGCGGGTATGCCGATCGGGAGCTACATCATCGCCACCGAGCCGCTCTCCGAGGATCTTGCCCACGAGCTCAGCCCGAACGGCCGGATGTTCTTCGACTGAAGAACTTCCTCTACTACTGGCGCCTCACTCCGGACCGCCGGATGCTGTTCGGCGGGCGCGTCTGTTCTGGCCGTCGGCAGTGAAAAGACCGCGCGTCTCCTCCATCGCGGCATGCTCCGGGTCCACCCGCAGCTCGGCGGCGTCCGGGTCGCGTACGCCTGGAGCGGCAAGCTCGGCTTCACGTTCGACCGGATGCCCCACGTCGGTCGCATGGGCGGCCTGACGTACGCCACGGGTTGCTGCGGCAGCGGGCTGGCGATCCTGCCCTATCTCGGCCACCGGGCGGTCGGGTGGATCCTCGGCGGCGAGCCGGCCCCCGCGCTCGCGTCGCTGCGCTTCCCGCTCGTGCCAGCCCTACGAGGGCCGGCCATGGTTCCGCCGGCAGTCGGGGAGTGGTATCGCCTGGCCGATGGCGCCGGCCGCGGGCGGCGCCGCCGTCCCGACGGCCCGACGATCCGAGGGCGGCCGCCGCGCACTGAGGCGGGGATCCCCGCCGCCGCTGCTGCGGCCGGTGCCAGCCGCCGGAGCGTCGCGAGGACGGCATCGACGGCCTCGGGCGAGCTCAGGTAGTTCACGATCCCGGCCCGCAGGCACGTCCGGCCACGCAGGATCGTGGTCGAGAGCCAGCCCTCACCGGAGCGGACGAGGGCGGCGCAGAGCAGGTCCGTGTAGCGGTCCAGCTGGCCCGCGTCGGACGCTTCGAGCTGCGCCGCCCGGGCCCGTCCGCCCGGGACGTGCCGGAAGCAGACGACGGAGAGGTCGGGGTCGCCGGCCGGGATCGGCTCGAGGTCGTCGCTGGCCGCGATCCGCGCCGAGAGGTGGGCTGCCAGGTCGTTGTTCATCTCGACGAGCCGCCCGAGCCCGGCCGTCCCGAGGTGCTTCCAGCTGGCCCAGAGCTTGAGCGCCCGGAACCGCCGGGTCCCCTCGAAGCTGTACTGGTGCCAGTGGATCGGCTCCTCGCCCGGGTGGCCGTGGCGGTAATACTCGGGTGCCCGGTGGAAGGTCTGGAGAAGGTCGTCTTGGCGGCGGACCAGGAGCCCGCCGATGTCGTAGGCCTGGAAGAACCACTTGTGCGGGTCGATCGTGATCGAGTCGGCCCGGGCCAGGTCCGGGACCCTGGCCGCGTCACGCGCGGAGAGAAGGGCGGCGCCACCGTAGGCGGCGTCCACGTGGAGCCAGAGTCCGTGCGCTGCCGCCACGTCGGCGAGCGCGCCCGTCGGGTCCACGGACCCCGTGTTCGTGCTCCCGGCGACGGCGGCGATCGCAAGCGGACGCAGGCCCCTGGCGGCGTCGTCGGCGATCGCCCGTTCGACGGCCTCGCCGCGCAGGCGGAACCGCTCGTCGGACGGCACGACGTGCAGGGTCTCCTCCGGGAAGCCGAGGACGTCGAGCGCCTTCGCGATCGAGTAGTGCGCCTGGTCGCTCGCATAGACTCGGACGCCATCGAGCGCCGTCCCGCGCGGCACGGCTGGGAAGTCCTCCACGCCACGCGCGACGAGCCGGGCAGGATCCAGTGCAGCGCCCACGGGCAGCCCGGCCGCTTCGGCTGCGAGGAGCCGCGCGAGGTGCACGTCGCGGACCACCGTGAGCGCCATCAGGTTCGCCATCGTGCCGCCGGACGTCAGCACGCCCCAGCTCCCGCGCCGTACCCGACGAGGTCACAGAGCCAGCGGTCGACCTCCTCCTCCACGAACGCCCCGACCGGGCCGGCCTGGTAGACGTCGATCCCCTGGTTGATCCACTGGGCGAGAAGTTCGCCGACGATCGAGAGCGCAAGCGGGGGCGGTGTGAAGTAGGAGAAGACGCCGGGGTGGTACGGGTTGAGCAGGTACGGCGCGAGCCGGTCGGTGAACTCCCGGAGGATCTCGCCCGCAGGTGTGGGAACAGCCGGCGCTGGGCCGGGGGCCCCGGCCGCGCCGAAATAGCGCTCGCGAAGTTCGGCATAGGTATCGGGGCCCGTGCCCCGGCGGACGCCCTCGCGGTAGAGGTAGTCCAGGCTCGTCTGCCACGCCGCGGCGCCAAGGCGCTCGAGCGCGGCGCGACTGGTCGCCTCGTCGCCGACACCCAGGAGCTCGGGCTCCGGGTGCCAGCGGAAGCGAGCGAGCGGGTCGGTGGCCGCGTCGTTCATCGACGGTGATCCTACCGGACGGGCCGCACCCGGGACCATCGGCCATGCTCAGGGTGTTCCCGGCGGCTTGTCTCGTGCGGCATACTGAGACGGGTCCGGCATCCCAGAGCGTGCCGGCGAGGGTGGAGGGGGGCGGCGCTCGTCCCGTGACGGAGGAACGCGACCCATACGAGGTCCTCCAGGTGGCGTCCAGCGCGGACGACGCCGTCTTGCGGGCCGCCTATCGCGCGCTCGCACATCGCTATCACCCCGACATCGCCGGCCCCGACGGCGAAGAGCGAATGCGCGAGCTCAACGCGGCCTGGGAGAGGATCGGCGCCCCGGAACGTCGAGCGGCGTACCACCGCGAACGCTTCGGAGCGGGCGCCGGTCGAGCGGCAGCAGCACCGGCCGGCACGAGCGGCTCCGGCCAGCGCCAGGCCCAACCCGCGGCCGGCTCCCGCCCGATGCCGCCCAGCTCGGCACCGCCCTGGACCGGGGCCGCGGGCGCGCCCCCGGGGAACCCGTCGGGGAGCGTCCTGGACTTCGGGGTGTTCTACGGCTGGTCGCTCGGGGAGATCGCCCGCTACGACCCCGGCTATCTCCAGTGGCTGGACAAGAAGCCCGAGGGACGGCCATACGCCGCGGAGATCGACGCGCTTCTCAAGCGGCACGGGCTGCGTGAGGCGCCGGCCGCGGCGACGACCGGCTCGGATCGACGGGGCGGACGGATCTTCGGACGCTAGGGATCGCCCGGGCGTATTGTCTGGGCCGATCCGACCGAATCGCCCATTGCCGCCGAGGACTCCGAGCCCGTGACCGACGACGCGACGCCCGCGCCCGTTCCCGACCCCGAGCGATCACGGCACGCCGCGGACCTGCCGGCGGCCGGCGCTCGGCGCAGCTCCGCCGACGTGGGAGCCCGCCGTCCCGCCTACAAGGGAGAGGAGCTGGACCCCGCCCGCGGTCCGGGCCTGGGCTGCTTCTGGTTCCAGGCGGCGGTCCTCGCGATCTTCCTCGTGCTGATCCCGATCGGCGTGAACCTGGACTGGCCGTACGAAGTTCTCGCGGTGCTCCTGTTCATCGTCCTGGGCCTGCTCCTCTTCGTGGGCCAGACGATGATCTTCCTGCTTCGCCTGGTGGCCGCGGATCGTCGCGAGGTGGGCCGTCGCCGGCCGCTCGCGAGCCCCACGCCCACGGTCGGCGAGCTCGAGGATGCCCTTGGTCCTGCCCCCCTGGCGGGCGAGGTCGGGGCCGACCTCGCCACCGGTGTCGAAGGGCACGTGCCGAAAGCCGCCGAGCCGGGCCCGCCCCAACCGCCGACGGTCGAGCCCGGGCCGGCGAGCGTGCGAGAATAGGCGCGGTCGCCACCAGCGACCGACCGGGGGCGCGCCCCCGGTCGCCGGGAGGGCCGGCGATTGAGGGAGGGCTGACGTCCGTGCCGGTGCTCGCGACCTACTTCTCGGTCCGGCGCGGGCGCGACCCGTTCTTCAAGTTCTTCATGCGCACGATCTTCCCGCGCCAGGTGCACGAGTACGAGACGAAGTTCGGGATCCAATTCCTCGGCTGGTACAACGTGGCCCACGGCTGGGATTTCGACAACGTGATCCTGCTGGACTTGCCGGACTACGCGACACTCGACAAGCTCGAGGCCGACGAGGCGACCCGGGCGCTTGGCCACCGGGCCGGCGAGTGGATATTCGAGCGCCACCACTCGATGTTCCTCCGCGAGCGGATGGGCACCGACCTCGTCTACCACCCCTAGGTCCTGGCGCCGACGACGGCCCGGGTCGAACCAACAAGGAGGCGCCAGCCATGGACGCGAACCGCACCGATCTGCTCGGCGAGCTCGCCCGCGACGCCGCCCTCGAGCGATCCGACTTCCTCGTCCGCGCTGCGGAGCAGCTGCAGGGATTTCTCGACGCGAACGCCGCCCGGATCAAGGTCATCGGAGGGATGACCTTGATCGACGACGACCCGGACTATCTCTCGGTCGCGCCAGACCTGTCGTTCCGAAGCCGGACGCGGTTCCAGGACGAGACGACCGGGGAGTGGGTGAGCGAGACCGAGGTGATCGAGAGCGGGGCTGAGCTCGTCGAGCTCTACAACCCGGCCGATATCTACGCGGCGTTCGCGGAGGCCGCCCGGGAGGCCGCCGGCCTGGAGGCGGAGCCAACCGCCGCGGAGGATCTCCTCAGCGTGGCGGGGATCGGCCCGGAGCAGTCGATCTCGCCGGAGGCGGATGCCGCCTATGCCGGAGCTGCGGACGACTGGGCAGCCGGCCAGCCGCTCGACGCCGACGACGAGACCTCGGCGGCCCACAAGCTCTACGACCTTGCGCTTACGTTCCAGGAGCGGAGCCAGCTGTCCGAGGCACGCCTCATCGAGCAATTCCAGCACGCGGCCGGCGGCCTCGCCGAGCAACTGGGCGACCTGATCATCATCGACGACGACGACGAGCGCCTCACCCTGACGCGCGGCGGCATGATCCGCGCCGAGGTCGAGCCGGAGGGCGACGAGGGCGAGTGGCGCAAGCTCACGACGCCGGAGGAGCTCGTGGAGTTCTACGATCCGACGGACGTCTTCGGCGACATCGCAGACGCGATCGCGGAGGCCTACCCGGCCGTCGCACCGGAGCTCGACGAGTCCGACGATGACGAGTCCTTCGGGGGAGGAGCCCGCTCCCGGGACGGACGCCTAGCCGCCGAAGCGACGGCCGTCGGCACCGGCGGTCCCCGTCTCGCTCCGCCGATCGCAGCGACGCCGAATGCAGCTCGTCGATGCGGAGCTCCAGGAAAGCCGGCAGATCCTGCCGGGCCAGTGGCTCCAGCAGTACCACGCGCCCGCCCTCGCAGCCAGCGCACGCGCCGGGCAGTTCGTCCACGTCCGCACGGGTGACTGGTCGGGGCTCATCCTGCGCCGGCCGTTCACGATCAACACCGCTGACCCGGCGACCGGCTCGATCTCGCTTCACTTCCGGGAGGTCGGCCGCGGGACGGCCTGGCTGACGCGCCTCCGCCCGGGCGAGCGGATCGATATGCTGGGGCCGCTCGGGCAGGGGTTCCAGGTCGATGCGCGGAGCCGGCACCTGCTCCTCGTGGCCGGTGGGCTGGGCATCGCCGACCTCCGGATGCTCGTCGACGAGGCGCTTCGCGACGGCCGGCAGGTGGTGCTGCTCTACGGCTGCCGCGACGTGTCCGAGGTCTACCCCTCGTCGCTGCTGCCGGACGAGGTCGAGTACGTGGTTGCCACGGACGACGGTTCCGTCGGTCACCATGGGTTCGTAACCGACCTCGTGGTCGACTACGAGGCGTGGGCCGACCAGGCCTTCGCGTGCGGCCCGCTCCCGATGCTGCGCACGCTGGCCAGCCTCGTGGCAGGCCGAACGCGCCGCCTCGGCGTCGCGACGCTCGGTCGCAAGAAGGGAGGCGGCCGGCCGGTCCCGCTCGGGTCGCCCGCGGCTCGGAAGCGCGCGTTCCTGCAGGTGGCGATGGAGCAGAACATGGGATGTGCCGTCGGCGCGTGCCTGGGCTGCGTGATCTGGGGTGTCGACGGACCCCAGCGTGTTTGCCGCGAGGGACCGGTGTTTGCCTTCGACGAGATCGACTGGGAGACGACCGCCGGAGCGGGGTCGCACGGGCGATGAAGGCGAAGCGCCGGGTCGTCACGCAGGGGAAGGGGGCATCTCCGTCCGGGGGTTCGGGGAGTGGCTTCGTCCCACGGACGCGTCGGACGCCGACCGTCCGCACGATCCGGAGCGCCATCATCGAGCCGCGGCCGAGGGCGCTGGCTCCCCGCACGGCGCCTTCCGCACCCGGCGCCCCGGCGGTCCGACCCGCAGCCCCGAACGTGGACCTGTCGGTCGACCTCGGGCGCGGGCTGGTTCTCCGCAACCCGATCCTCGTCGCCTCGGGGACGTTCGGCTACGGGGTGGAATACGCGCGATGTCGTCGAGATCGAGCGTCTCGGCGCGATCTGCTGCAAGGGAACCACGCTCCGGCCCCGCCAGGGGAATCGGCCGCCGCGGGTCACCGAGACGCCGGGCGGGATGCTCAACTCGATCGGCCTCCAGAACCCCGGCGTCGATGCGGTGCTGCAGCGCTACGCGGCGCAATGGGCCGCCTGGCAGGTCCCGGTCATCGTGAACGTCGCCGGGGAGTCGATCGAGGACTACGTGGAGGTCGTCCGGAAGCTCGACCTCGTGCCGGGGATTGCCGGTGTGGAGCTGAACATCAGCTGCCCCAACGTCGGGAAGGGCGGGCTCCAGTTCGCGATCGACCAGGATGCCGCGGCCGCCGTGACGCGCGCGGTTCGCCGGGCAACGGAGCTGCCGCTCATCGTCAAGCTCTCACCCAACGTCGCCGACATCCGGCCGATCGCGGCGGCGGTCGCCGATGCGGGCGCGGACGCACTCTCCGCGATCAACACCCTGTCGGGGATGGCGCTCCGCCGCGACCGTTCCGGCCCCTTCCTGGGCAACACGTACGGCGGGCTCTCCGGGCCTGCCATCAAGCCCATCGCGCTGCGGATCGTGTACGAGGTTGCCCAGGTCGTGCGCATCCCGATCGTCGCGATCGGAGGTGTCGCCGGGCTCGACGATGTCCTCGACTTCCTGGCGGTCGGCGCGGTCGCGGTCCAGGTGGGAACGGCGATCTTCGCCGACCCGACCCTGCCCATCCGGCTGGCGGGCGAGCTGGCGGCCGAATGCGGCCGGCGCGGACTGGCATCGTACCGGCCGCTGGTGGGGACAGCGCTTCCGCCGCGGCCCGGCTCGACTTCCGCGAAAGGCGTCGAATACCGGCCCTGATGCGGGGTGCTCGCGGGGTCCGCCGCGCTCGACGGCGATCTTGCGGACATGGCCGGCTCCCGGCCCGCCGTCCGATGCGCGAGAATCGCAACATGACCACCATCCGCCCCGCTCTCGATGCCGCGGCGCGCGCCGCGATCGGCGCCCGAACCAATTCCCTCTTCCAGCGTGCCGGCGCGCTCAGGGAGGGCCACTTCCTCCTGAAGTCCGGGCGCCACAGCGAGCGCTACCTGGAGAAGTTCCTGGTCCTCCAGGACCCGGCTGTGACCAGCGAGCTCTGCTCGCTCTGGGCGGCGGCGGCGCGCGGGGCGGACGGCAGGCCGATGGTCGACGTGGTGGCGGGGCCGACGACCGGCGGGATCGTGCTGGCGTTCGAAACGGCCCGTCAGCTCGGGGTCCGCGGCATCTTCGCCGAGGAGGTCCGCGCCGCGGACGGGACGACTCGCCGGGAGTTCCGGCGCGGGTTCCGCATCGAGCCCGGCGAGCGGGTGCTCCTCGTCGACGACATCCTCACCACGGGCGGCTCGCTGCTCGCGATGCTGCCACCCGTCGAGGCCGCCGGCGGGGAGATCGTCGCCTGCTTCGTGCTCGCCGATCGCTCGGGAGGGACGGCGGTCCTGGTCTCACCGACGACGGAGCGCCGCTACCCGGTCCAGGGTCTGTGGCAGCTGGAGATCCCCACGTTCGAGCCAGGCTCCGAGACGTGTCCGGGCTGCGCTGCGGGCGTGCCGCTCTACGCGCCCGGGAGCACGGGAACCGCGGGAGCCTGAGCGCGCCCACCCGACCGACGGCCCGCGCCCGGACGGCGGGCGCGGGCCGGATCCCGGGAGCGCCCCCGTCGATCGGCGTCGGGTTCAGCGGCTTGCGGACGCCGGCGTCTTCGGCTTCTTCGGCTTCGGCGGTCGCTTCGGTGTCTTGTCGCCCATGAGGTTCCTCCTTGCGTGGGAGTGTACGGGCCGCGCGTCCCGCCTGCCAACCCGCAGGAGCCAGGCGCCCCGCCCGCGGCTGTGAGCGGCTGCGGGCAGTCCCGGTTCAGCTCGCCTTGGCGGCCTTGATCGCGGCAGCCAGCTCCGAGGGTGCCACGACAGCCTCGAATGACGCGACCACGCGCCCCGACGCTCCGATCACGAAGATCCACGGCTCGGTCGGGATGCCGTACGCGTCCGTCGCCTTCACGGGGACGAAGTTGCCGTCCTGCAGCACCGGCTGGAGGCGGTCGCCCGTCCAGGTGAGCTCGTAGGGCTCCACGTTGATGCCTAGGATCGAGTTGGCCTTGACCGTCGCCTTCACCAGGTCGAGCGTCGGGCCACACTCGGCGCTCGTGCAGAACGCCGGCGTCGCGAACGCGAGGACGAAGGGCTCGTGGGCGGCGAGCGCCTGGTCGACCGACTGGACGTAAAGCGACGGATCCGGGTCCGGGTCGGAGCTGATCTTCCGCACGTCGCCACCCACGTCCGCGAGCGTGGGCGTCCGGACCGAGGGAGCCGGTGAGCCGATCGGCGGCGTCGTTCCGGTCCGTGAGACGGAGAACTGGAGCTTGGCCGTGGCCTGCCGTCCCCACGCGTCGGTCGCGGTCACCGCCACGCCCCAGGAGCCGGGGCGCGACAGCGTCGGTGACACGATGTAGAAGCCACGCTGGCCGGCGATTCCCCAGGCGAAGGTGGGCGCAAGCGTCTCCGTGGGATTCGACGGGCTCGCGCACAGGTCGTAGAACGCCATCTGCAGGTGGATGTCGGGGGATGCGACGGGCCTGTTGGTCTGGTCGATCAGCGTGAAGACGAGGCGGCTCGTTCCGACCACCTTCTGGGAGCTGGCCAGGACGGGGATGAGGCCGCTCGTGTTGACCTCGCCGGCCGCCGGCCAGCCCGGAAGCGCGTCCGTGTTGCACGTTGCCGTCCCGGACGCCGGCGATGCGCCCGCGCCACCGGGCGCCGGGCTCGTCGCGATGCTCCCGGCGCAGGCCGAGAGGAGCCCCGCCCCGAGGAGGCAGGCGATCGCGAGTCGAGCCGACGGACGCACGCACGGAGCGTACGCCTGTCGCCCGGGGATCGCCTGCGGGCGGGCGGCGAGCCGGGCGCTTGCCCGCAGCGACCCGCGCGCCGGCCCGCGGCGAGCCTTCAGGGACGAGTCACGCTACAATCCGCCGGCGTTCCGGCAGGCGTGCCCGCGGCCCGCGAAGATGGGCGGGAGGCTCGGCGGAGGTTCGGTGAACCGGTTCCAGAAGCTCGTCGGCGCGACGCTGGCGCTGACGCTCGCCCTCGTGATCGTCGGGGTGGTGGTCCGTGCGACCGGCAGCGGCCTGGGCTGCCCGGACTGGCCGTTCTGCTACGGCCAGCTGGTCCCGCCGCTCGGCGACTTCAGTGCCTGGGCGGAGTGGATCCACCGCCTGATCGCGGCCGTCATCGGCGTGCTCGTGGCGGGCGTCGCTGTGCTGGCGGTCGTCGACCACCGGGACCGGCGGACCATCCTGTTCCCCTCGATCGGGGCGGTCGCGCTGGTCGGATTCCAGGCCTGGCTGGGTCGGGAGACGGTGCGCCTGGGAAACTCGGGTCCGTCGGTGACCGCGCACCTCGCCACTGCCCTGGCTCTCGTGGGCCTGCTGACCTTCCTGTTCGTCCGCGCCGGCTACCCGGCGCGGATCACCGGCCGGGGCGCAAGCCAGCTGTTCACCCTTCTCGCCGCCGACACGGCGATCGCTGCCGGCGTGCTCCTGCTCCTCGGGAGCAACGTGACGTCGCTCGATGCCGCGCTCATCTTCCCGGACTGGCCGCTGATGGGGGGTGCGCTCATCCCGCCGTTCGGGGCCATGCAACCCGCGACAGAGTTGCTCGCGTTCACGAACGCGATCCACCGGTACGTTGCGGTAGTCGTCGGTCTTCTGCTCGCCGCAACCTGGCTGGCCGCGTGGCGGGGGCACCGAGCGAACCGGGCCCTCTTCGGACTGGTCACCGTGGCCGCGGTGCTGTACCCGGTACAGGCGGTGGTCGGCGCCTTCCAGATCTGGACGCAGCTCGCGCCGTGGGCCCAAACGCTGCACGTCGCGCTTGCCACGTTCATCTGGACGGCCGCCGTCGCGGCGGTCTTCGTGAGCTACTACAGCGCGCGGGTGCAGGTCCCCGCGGGGACGCCCGACGCGGGTGCCGGCCCTGCGAGCCCGGACCGCTCAGGAGCGGGCGGGCGGCCCGACACGCCCGGCTCCGCCGCGGGCGAACCCGGACCTTCGGGTGCGGTGTCGGCCGTGCAGGGGACGCTTCCGGAGGCCGCGACGGCCGCCCTGGCGTCCACCGTGGACGCTTCCCGGCCGTCGCCATCATCGGCGGGGGCCGACCCTGCAGGGCGCGCCGCCCCGCGTCGGATCTCCGCGACCGTCGGTGCCTACGTGGCGCTGACGAAGCCGCGGATCATCGAGCTGCTCCTCGTGACGACGATCCCCGCGATGGTCCTCGCGACGCGTGACCTGCCCGGCGTGAACTGGGAGAACTGGGGCATCATCGCCTTCTGGACGTTGGTCGGCGGAACGCTGGCAGCCGGCGCTGCGAATGCGATCAACCAGTACCTCGACCGCGACATCGACCTCCTGATGACCCGGACGCGTCGCCGGCCGCTGCCCGCGCACACGGTCGAGCCGGAGCAGGCGCTGATCTTCGGGATCGCCCTCGGGGTCTTCTCGGTGGCGCTGCTGGCGATCTTCGTCAACCTGGTGGCGGCCTTCCTGACCCTGCTCGCGATCGGCTTCTACGTCCTCGTCTACACGCTGTTGCTCAAGCGGAACACGACCCAGAACATCGTGATCGGCGGTGCCGCCGGCGCGCTGCCGCCGGTGATCGGCTGGGCGGCCGTGACGGGCCACGTGGAGCTGCCCGCGATCATGCTGTTCGCGCTCGTCTTCTACTGGACTCCGCCTCACTTCTGGGCCCTCAGCCTCCGGATCGCCAAGGACTACGCGGCGGCCGGGGTGCCGATGCTGCCGGTGGTCCGGGGGACCGCCGAGACGACACGCCAGATCTTCCTCTACACGATCCTGCTGGTGGCCGTCAGCCTGATCTTCTTCGCCGTCGGGCAGATGGGCGTGATCTACCTCGCCGCGGCGGTCGGCCTCGGCGCCGTGTTCCTATGGAAGGCCGGCAATCTCGCCCGCGTGGGCACGCTCGAGGGCACCACGGTCGGCGCGATCCGGCTCTACCGGTTCTCGATCAGCTACCTAACGCTGCTCTTCCTCGCGGTAGCAATCGACGCGCTCGTGAGGATCCCGCTCGCGTAGGGGCGGGAGGGTCGTGAGGGCGGGCACTGCACCGTCCCGACGTGTCGCGCTCGCGCGGCGGTGGCACCATGCGCGGCATGGACCTTCACTTCCTCGGCGCGGCCACGACCGTGACGGGCAGCCAGTTCCTCCTCGAGACGGGCCAGGCCCGCATCCTCGTCGACTGCGGGATGTTCCAGGGTGGCCCCAACGAGTCCGTCCGGAACCGCATCCCGCTCGCCTACGACCCCGCGACACTCGATGCGATCCTGCTGACGCATGCCCACCTCGACCATTGCGGCCTGATCCCGCACGTGGTCAGGGAGGGGTTCCGCGGCCCGATCCGGGCGACGGCCGGCACGATCGAGCTGGCCCGGCTCGTGCTCCTGGATTCCGGCCGTCTCCAGGAGGAGTTCGCCAAGCGCGAGGATCGCTGGGAGCGGCGTCACCCGGATCGCGCCGAGGTTGAGGACGCCAAGGAACGCGCTGCGCTCGAGGCGGCAATTGAGCTCGCGGAGGCCGGCGAGGAGGGCGCGCCGCCGCCCCCGGCACCCGCCGAACCCGGGACGGTCCGCCATGCGCGGGAGGCGGCGCACGCGGAGGGCGCGCACGTTGCCACCTCGATCGAGCCGGTCGGAGGGCGCGGGCGCCCGGACCACGACGCCGACGTCCGGTTGGCCGGCCACGAGCTGAAGCCCGACGTCGACGCGCCTCTCTACACGGAGCGTGACGCGCTCGAGAGCCTGCGCAGCTTCCGGCCCGTGCGCTACGGGGTCGAGGAAGAGGTTGCCCCGGGGATCCACGCCACGTATCTCGACGCCGGGCACATCCTCGGATCTGCGATCATCCGGCTGCGGGTGCAGGACGTCGCCGGCGGCTCGGAGCGGATCCTGGTCTTCTCGGGTGACCTCGGACGAACTGGTGCGCCGATCATCGCCGACCCGACCCCGCTGGACTCGGCGGATTACGTCCTGTGCGAGTCCACGTACGGGGGACGAGAGCACGAGCCGACCGCCGAGGCGCACCGCGTCCTGGCGGAGACCGTCCGCCTGGTGGCGGAGCACCGGGGTGTCCTGCTCGTCCCTTCGTTCGCCATCGGACGGACCCAGGAGCTCGTCTGGGAGCTGGACCGGCTCGTCTCTTCGGGCGAGATCCCGGCCCTGCCGCTCTACCTGGATTCGCCGATGGCCGCGAAGGCGAGCGACATCTACCGCCGCCACACGGAGTACTACGACGCCGAGACGCGGGCGCTCTTCGAGTCGGGCGATACCCCGCTCGACTACCCGAACCAGGTCATCGTGGCCGACATGGAGCAGTCGCAGGCGATCGCGGAGGCGCGCCGGCCGTACATGATCGTGGCTTCCAACGGGATGCTCACCGGAGGGCGGGTGGTCAACCACCTGCGGAACCTCATCGACGACCCGGCTGCCACGATCCTCTTTGTCGGCTACCAGGGCGAGGGAACGCTGGGCCGCCACCTGCAGGAGGGCGCGAAGGCCGTGCGCCTGGACGGGCAGGTCCGCGAGGTCCGCTGCCGGATCGCCTCGATCAGTGGCTTCTCCGCCCACGCGGACGAGCCGGGGCTGCTCGCCTGGCTGGCCGGGTTCACCCACGGCAAACGCACCGGCGATCCCGGCTTCCCGCGGCGGGTCTTCCTCGTCCACGGCGACCCGGGCCCACAGGCAGATCTGGCTCCGAAGGTCGTCGCGCTCGGCCTGGACGTGCACGTTCCGCGCTGGCACGAGGCGGTCATGCTCGACTGAGCCGACTTGCCGCGCGCCACTTCGGCCACCGTGACGCGGCGTCCCGCCGCCCGGCTGGCGGGGCCCATCCGCCCCGCGACCGCGATCGGCTACGATCCGGGCTCGCGCCGGAGCGCATGCGCCGCAGGAGCCAGCCCGCATGACTGTCAGCCAGCCGCCACACCGATCCTCGCCGCTCACGGAGGCGGAGCTCGCCTCGATCCGCCGTCCGTTCCGCGGGGCCCGCCTCCTGCCGGGCCGGGCCTACCACGATCCCGCGTTCCTGGACTTCGAGCGCGAGGAGTGGTTCTTCCGGGACTGGGTCGCGGTCGCGCGCGCCGAGGAGATGCCCGACCCCGGGAACTTCGTCCTGCGCGACTACTTCGGCGAGAGCCTGCTGTTGGTCCGCGGCGCTGACGACATCATCCGGGCCTTCTACAACGTCTGCCGCCATCGCGGCACCGCCGTGGAGGAGCGCGAGTGCGGGACAGCCGTCCGGTTCCAGTGCCCCTACCACGCCTGGATCTACGACCTCGACGGGCGCCTCCTGCGGGCCAGGCACACCGAGGATCTCGAGAGTTAGCCTCGCCACCTCCGGCCTGGCGGGCATCCGCGCCGAGGTCTGGGGCGGATGGGTCTTCCTCTGCTT
>CAVYIV010000002.1:0-103029 GCA_963768675.1 uncultured Chloroflexia bacterium
CGACGACGCAACGCCCGGCCTGCAGGCGTACCTCGGCGACTGGTTCGGGCACCACGCGGATTTCGGGCGCGACTTCAGCCGGCTCCGGCGCGCAGCCCGCCTGGAGTACGAGGTCGCGGCGAATTGGAAGATCGTGGCCGAGAACTACTCCGAGTGCTACCACTGCCCCGGGGTGCACCCGCTTCTCAACGCGCTCACCCCGTACGACTTGGGCGAGGACTTCTTCCCGAGCGGCCCATGGAAGGGCGGCTGGATGGTGTTTGCGAACGGCTGCGAGACGATGTCGATGGACGGCCAGCGACATGGCCGGCCGCTCCTCTATGCCCGCGACGAGGTTGAGGCGGGGCGGATCTACTACTATATCCTCTGGCCGAACCTGATCATCTCCGTCCACCCGGATTACGTGCTCACCCACCAGACCTGGCCCGACGGGCCGAATCGCACGAGGGTGGTCTGCGACCTGTACGCAGACGTCGATTTCGGCGGGCTCCGTCGACGTCTTGGGAGCGGTCGACTTCTGGGACCTGACGAACCGGCAGGATTACCACGTCGTCGAGCTCCAGCAGCAGGGCACGCGCTCGCGCAGCTGGGAGGCCGGCCGGTACTCGAACCAGGAGGCGTCCGTGCACGCCTTCGACCTGATGTGCGCCGATCGCTACGCGAACGACGGCCGGCGGACGGAGCGGGACGCCCGGACGGAGGTCCCGAACGCCGGGCGGCGCCTCGCCGCGCGCGGGGCAGCCAGTCTTGCCGCGCGCCGCGGTCTACGCTGATGGGGTGTCGATCCTCGCCCTCAAGCTCGTCCTGACGCCGCTGCTCGTCGGCGGAGCCAGCCTGGCGGCACGGCGCTGGGGACCCGCGATCGGGGGCTGGCTCGTGTCGCTGCCGCTCACGAGCGGCCCGGTGACGTTCTTCCTGGCCCTCGACCACGGGACGGGATTCGCGGCCACGGCCATCGTCGGGTCGCTCGTCGGCCTCGCGGCGATCGCTGGGTTCACGCTCGCCTTCGCGGCCGGGCTCGTGCGCGCCGGGCCGCGAACCGGGATCCTGCTCGCGGTCGTCGCCTTCGTGGCCATTGGGCTCCTCGTCCAGCCGATCCTGAACACGCCGGTTGGGATCCTCTTCGTCGCCGTCCTCGCGGCGCTCGCTGTCGCGCTTCGGCTTCTCCCCGCGTCGGGCGCCCGCCGCGCCGCCGGGCCGCATCCCGCCTGGGACCTCCCGGCACGCGTGGTGATCGGGACGTGCCTGGTGGTCGGCCTCACCACGATCGCGCCGCTGCTCGGCCCGCACACTAGCGGGATCATTGCCACCTTTCCGGTCTACGTCTCGATCCTCACCCTGTTCACCCACCGCCAGGAAGGGGTGCCCGGTGCCCTGGACGTCCTGCGCGGGCTGCTGGTGGGGCTGTTCGGGACGGCAGCGTTCATGCTCGTTCTCGCGCTGGCGCTCGTGCCCCTCGGCATCGGACCCGCATTCGGCCTCGCCCTGGCGCTCACGCTGGCGATCCAGGCCGTCGCGCTCCGATCCGTCCGGGCGGGCGCCGGTCCGGCCGTCGAGCTCGAGTCGGTGTAGGCGTCTCGCGAGGGCGGGCGTCGGGCGCCCTCGAGGTCAGCCGGCGGCGCTCGGTCGCCGCGCCGCGACCCGGTCCGCGATCCGGGCAGCCGCGTCGGTCCAGCCCGGGTCGAAGGGGTGGCCCGGCGCGTCGAGGTCCAGGACGAGCGGCGCGTGGTCCGACGGGACCGGCTTGCCCTTGCGGGCCTCCCGGTCCACCTCCACGGCGACGATCCGCGCGGCGACGGGTCCGGTTGCCAGGAGGTGGTCGATCCGCATGCCCTCGTCGCGCTGGAAGCTGCCGGCGCGGTAGTCCCACCAGGTGAAGCGCCGGAGCGTCGGGTTGCGCGTCCGCCAGGTGTCCTCGAGCCCCCACGCCAGGAGGGCCCGGAACGCCGCTCGCTCCGGCTCGGAAACGTGCGTCCCGCCGTGAGCCGCATCCGGGTTCCACACGTCGCTGTCGGCGGGCGCGACGTTGAAGTCCCCGCCGATCATGAGCGGCGTCGCGGGGTCCTGGGTCTCGTCCAGCCAGCGCCGCAGCCGCGCGAACCAGGCAAGCTTGCCAGCGTAGAACGGGGATCCCACCTCGCGCCCGTTCGGCGCGTAGATCGAGACGACCCGGACCCCGCCGCACACCGCGCTCACCATGCGGGCCTCGGCGAGCGGGTCGAAGTTGTCCTCGGCGCCCGCGACCGGCGCGCCGGCGGCCGTGGAGCGAACGGGGCCGTCGCCGAAGTTCGTGACCACGTCGGCCAGCCCGACCCGGCTCGCGATCGCGACGCCGTTCCAGCGTCCCTCGCCGTGGTGGAGCAGTTCGTAGCCCGCCATCGAGAAGGGGAGCACGGGCGCGGCGTCGTCCGCGAGCTTCGTCTCCTGGAGCAGCAGGACGTCGGGCGCGGCGCGCTCGAGCCACCAGTCGACCTTCTCGAGGCGCGCCTTGAGCGAGTTGACGTTCCAGGTCGCGATGCGCATCCCTCAGTACCGCCGTCCGCGCTGCCTGGCGAGGTCGAAGGTTGCCGTATCCGCGACCGCCATGACCGCCATCGTGCCCGCCTGGACGGGGTCCGTGACGACGAGGTCCACGTGCTCCGTGATCGAGCCGACCATGTTGAGGGCAATGATGGGGATGCCCACCGCCCGAAGCTCGTCCGCGGCGCGGCTAATGTCGCCGCCCATGATCGAGCCGGCGAGGACCAGGCACCGGGCACGCGGCAGGTCGGCGACCGCGCGGACCGCACCCGCGATGTTCGCCTCGCCCACGAGGGCGATCGTGTCGACCGAGATCCGCTCGCCGCGCAGGTTGTGACGGTCGGCCTCGGAGACTGCGCCGAGCGCGACCTGGGCGACCTGGGCGCCGCCCCCCACGACGATGATCCGCTTGCCGAAGATCCGGTCCATGGTGCGAGTCTGGCGTCGCTCCCGGACTCCCGGGGCAGCCGCGACGGTGGCGTCGAGGGTCGCCTCATCGACGCCCTCGAACTCGATCTCGGTCTCCACGGCGGGCCCGGCACCCTCGTCCTCGAGGTGCCGGACGGTGCTCATGGTGCGCACCGTTGCGCCGACCACGGCAAGCGCGCCCAGGATCGCGGGGAGCGCTCCCGGGGTGTCGTCGTGGACGACGCGGATCGCGAGGCTCGGCAGGAGCGCCGCGGCCCGGCGCGGGCTCATCGGTCCGCGAGGCCCCGCGCCATTTCCGCGAGAGCGCCCGGCCCGGCGAGCCCGTGCGGGTCGGTGGGGTCGTGCTCCTCGAACGGGACGCCCAGGCGCGCGAGCGCCTCGCGAGTTGCCGCCGGATCGCTCGTCGTGAGCATCAGCTCGCCGTTCGTGTCCTCGGCCACGCCGACGATCCCCGTGATGTTGACGCCGCGCTCGGCAAGCGCCGCGGCCGCGCGGGCAAGCGAGCCCGGGGCATCGTCGAGCCGGACCGTGAACCAGACGGACACCTTCGATCACCTCCGCTGCGATGGTAGCGCCGGGCCACCCGGGACGCTGCGAGGGGCCGATGCGCCGAGGGGCCGACGCCCGGCCCGCCGCTTGTGCGCCCCGGCCGACGCGCCCGCCGGACAGCGCTACGATCACGGCATGTCCAAAATCCCGGCGCCGAGCGTCCAGGTCTTCGGCCGCGAGGACAGCCAGGCGACCCGCGCGGCCCTCCGCTTCTTCAAGGAGCGCCGGGTCGGAGTGCACTTCGTGGACCTTCGGCGCAGGCCGATCGCGCCCGGCGAGCTGCAGCGGTTCGCGATCAGGCTGGGCGCGGCCGCCCTCGCCGACACGACGTCGCGAGCGTGGCGGGATGCCGGCCTGGGGTACCTGTCGATGGACGACGCCGAGCTGACGGCGCGACTGCTCGCGGACGCGCGCCTGCTGCGCCTCCCGCTGGTCCGGAACGGCAACGCCGTGACGGCCGGCCCGGCCGACGCCACCTGGACGACCTGGTTCACCCCCACGGGTCCTGACCCGGTTGCACCTCGCCCGACACACTCGACCGGAGGTCGCAATGCCTGACCGAACGGCGCCGCTCCCGTCCCGATCCGACGAACCGGACCACACCCGCGCCCGCACAGTGGACGGCGAGCCGATGACCACCGGCCGCGACAAGCTCCGCCGGGCGGGGCGGCTCGTGGTCAGGCGGGAGGCGGTGGACCGGCAGATGCCGTCCCGGGCCGGGACCGCCGACGAGCGGCTCCTTCGTCGCAGCCGAACCGCCTTCCTCGACTCGGACCCCTGGCGCACGCTCCGGATCCAGGCCGAGTTCGTTGAAGGGTTCGACGCGCTGGCCGGCGTCGGGCCGGCAGTGACCGTGTTCGGGTCCGCGCGCGCGGCCGAGGGCGACCCGGTCTACGAGCAGGCCCGCGAGCTCGGACGTCTCCTGGCCGAGGCAGGCCTCACGGTGATCACCGGCGGTGGGCCCGGCGTGATGGCCGCGGCCAACCGCGGCTGCTTCGAGGCCGGCGGCTTCTCGGTCGGCTGCAACATCGAGCTGCCGCACGAGCAGTGGATCAACCCCTGGGTGGACCTGGGGGTGGAGTTCCGCTACTTCTTCGTGCGCAAGACCATGTTCGTGAAGTACGCGGAGGGGTTCGTCATCTTCCCGGGCGGGTTCGGGACGCTCGACGAGCTGTTCGAATCGCTCACCCTGATCCAGACCGGGAAGATCGAGCACTTTCCGGTGTTCCTCGTGGGGAGCGCCTACTGGTCGGGCCTCCTCGCGTGGTTCCGGGAGACCCTCCTGGCCGCCGGCACGATCGCGCCAGGCGACCTGGAGCTCTTCACCATCACCGACGACCTCGCGGAGGTCGTGCGCGGCCTGCGGACGTTCGTGGAGGCGAATGAACAGGCCCACGGGGCGGCGGGAAGCTCGCCCGGTGGCGCCTCGCTCGCCTGATGGGTCAGGCCCCCGGGATGGCCACCTCGATCATGCTGCCGACCACGCGCACCGGGTAGTAGCGCAGGCGGCGCACCCGGGTGAGGCGTCGCGCCTCGGCCTTCCTGCCGGGTGGCTCGGGCTTCGGCTCCGTGCCGGGCGGCGCCCAGGGAAGATGGGGCGTCCCATCGGCGTCCAGGCCGCCGGTGGTCGGCATCTGGACCGTCTCCCCGCTGCACAGGTCGAAGCGACCGTTGTGAAGCGGGCAGTCCACGATACAGCCGTCCAGGCGCCCGATCGAGAGCGGGGCGGCCATGTGCGGGCAGCGGTCGTCGGTTGCCAGCAGCCCCGCCGGGACGTTCGCGAGCAGCAGGTCGAGCTCGCCGATGCTTACCCGGGCGAGCGTCCCCTCCGGCAGGTCGGCAGCGGGAAGCGCGGCGACGAAGGACGCACCGGCCGTTCCGGGGGCGGCGAGGCCCGGGGGCGTCGCCGCGATCCGCCGCGCTGGCGGGGAGCCTCCCTGCGCCGGAGGCGAGCCGGATCCGGCCGCGGGCCGCGACGAGTCGCTCACGTCCATCCCGGGTACCTAGTCGCCGGCGAGAACGGGCTGCGGCGTCAGGCTCTCCGAGCTGACGTGAGACGTCGCGTGACTGCCCTCGGCCTGGCCCACCGCAGGCCCGAGCGAGGATCGAAGCGGCAGCTCCCGGATCACGAGCACGGCCACCAGCGCAAGGACCGACGCGCCCAGGCTGAGCCAGAAGGTGGATCCGATCGACACGGAGATCGCCTCGTAGATCGAGGTGACGATCCTCGGGATGTACGGCTGGACGGCCTGCTGCGCCTGGGCCGGGAGGCCGGCGAGGACCTGGGTGCCGAGCGACGAGCCCACGCCGAGCAGGCTGTTCTGGTCGAAGCCGGCGCCCTGGAACCCACTCACGACCTGCTGCGGCACGCCGCTCGCAATCAGGCGCGTCGGGATTTCGGCGGCCACCTGGGTGCCGAAGAGCGAGCCGGCGATCGACAGGCCGACGGTGCCCCCGATCTGCCGGAAGAACGCGATACTCGACGTCGCCACGCCCAGCTTGTTGAAGGGCACGGCGTTCTGGACGACGATGGTGAAGACGGCCAGCGTCGGCCCGATCCCCACGCCGAGCACGAACTGCCAGAGGATTATCGACCACAGGCCGGTGTTCGCGGTGAGGTTCGTGAACAGGAGCGACCCCACGCCGACGAGCACCACTGAGCCCACCAGCATGGTCTTGTATTTCCCGGTCCGCGCCACGACCTGGCCGCTCACCACGCTTGCGAGGATCACCCCGAGCAGGAGCGGGAAGAGCTCGTATCCCGAGACCGTTGCGCTGTCGCCCTTGACCACCTGGTAGAAGCGGGGCAGGAAGATGGTGGCGGAGAAGAAGCCGAAGGCGGCGAAGAATGTCGCGAGGACCGAGCCCGCGTAAGTCCGATCGCGGAACAGGTTGAGCGGGACGATCGGCTCCTTCACGCGCGTCTCGATGTAGATGAAGGCCGGGATGAGGATCGCGGCGAGCAGCAGGAGCCCGCCGACCTCGGGGCTGGTCCAGCCTGAGCTCTGGCTGTTCGTCAGGCCCACCAGCAGCGGGATCATCGCGGCGACGAAGACCAGGGCGCCGACCCAGTCGAGGTTGAGGGCATGCCTGGGGCGGTTCAGGCTGGGCAGCACGCGGCTGACCACGAGCAGCGAGAGGAGCCCGATCGGCAGGTTGATGTAGAAGATCCAGTGCCACCCGATCGTATCGGTGATCACCCCGCCCAGGGCCGGGCCCACCAGCGCCGCGAGCCCGAACACGGCTCCGAACAGGCCCTGGTACTTGCCGCGCTCGGCCGGCGTGAAGAGATCGCCGATGACGGCGAGCGAGATGGGGAAGAGCGAGCCCGCTCCGATGCCCTGGACTCCGCGGAACAGGATCAGCTGCCACATGGTCTGGCTCAGGCCCGACAGCGCGGAACCCACGAGGAAGACCACGACGCCGAAGATGAGCATCGGCTTGCGCCCGTAGAAGTCGGAGAGCTTGCCGTAGAAGGGCACGCTGATCGTGGACGTGAGCAAATAGATCGCCACGACCCACGTGTAGAGGTCGTTGCCCTGCAGGTCGGTCACGATGCGCGGCAGGGCGGTGCCGACGATCGTCTGGTCGAGCGCGCCGAGGAGGAGGGCGAGCAGGATCGCACCGAGCACCTGGAACCGCGCTCGCGGCGAGATCTCGACGGCCGGATGGGCCGCCCCGGCAGGCGCGGCCGCCGGACCCTCCACGAGCGGTGCTGCTTCCATCATGGTCGTGCTGTCTCCTCGGTCGGCTCCGTGCGCTCCGCACCTCGCGGCGACGCTTCTCCCTGCGCATTTGAATTCGCGCCGCCCGTCGATCCGGATCGTTTCGCGCAGGACGCCACCGGTCGAGCGGCTGGGGCCCGAGATCCTGCCGGATCCGGGCGCCGGCAGGTGCGTCATCCTAGAGGCATTCGTCGATCAGGGCCATCGAGTCGAGAAGAGGCGAGCCATGCGATACGCATTGATGATCGAGGCCCAGCAGGGGTGCTCCTATTCCGACCAGCTCGCGCTCGCCCGGCGCGCGGAGGCGGCCGGCTTCGAGACGTTCCTGCGTTCCGACCACTACGACAGTTTCCCGGGGGAGGCGGGCCGCCCCACGACGGACGCGTGGGCCGTGCTGGCCGGCCTGGCCCGCGAGACGAGTCGCATCCGGCTCGGCGTCCTGGTCTCGCCCGTGACATTCCGCCACCCGGGGAACCTCGCTAAGCTGGCGAGCACGGTCGACGAGATGTCCGGCGGCCGCCTCGACGTCGGCGTGGGTGCGGGCTGGAACCAGGCCGAGCACGACCACCACGGCTTCCCGTTCCCCGCGATCGGCGTCCGGGCCGAGATGTTGGAGGAACAGCTCGAGATCCTGCGTGGCCTCTGGCAGGGCCCCGACGGCTGGTCGTTCAGCGGACGCCACTACCAGGTCTCGGGCGGGCGGTTCCGTCCGCGACCCGTCCAGCAGCCCGCACCTCCGATCATCGTCGGCGGGGAGGGGAGCCCGCGCTCGATGCGCATCGCGGTGCGGTTCGCCGACGAGTTCAACCTCTCGAGCGCCTCACCGGAGCAGGCTGCGGAACGGTTCGCCAGGCTCGACGTGGTCGCGCGCGATGCCGGCCGCGACCCGACCGCTCTCCGCCACTCGGCCATGGTGGGCGCCCTCGTCGGGCGCGATGCCGCCGAGGTGGAGCGCCGCGCGCACGCGGTCCTGGCCGCGTTCGGGATGCCGGACGAAGGCACGGCCTGGTTCGAGGCGCGGCGGCCGCGCTGGATCTACGGCACACCGGACGAGGCCCGGGCCATGGCGGCACGGTTCGAGGCGGCTGGCTGCGAGCGGATCATCCTGCAGGACTTCCTGCCCTGGGACCTGGATCACGTGGACCTGCTCGGCGAGGTTCTCGTGCGGGGTTAGCTGCCCAGCCCGTCAGTCGCCGAGGGCGGCCGCCTCCCGGTAGGGGAGCTGCGTCGCGCCGGATCAGGTCCGGGTTCGTCCCACGCGCCCGCGCAATCCGCTCGGCGAGGAGCTGGAGCGGACTGGCCGTCGCCATGAGCGCGGCAACCGGAGCGGGCAGTGTCGGTGCTTCCGCCACGAGGATCCGGCCGGCCGGGGCGAGGAACGCCGGCCAGGTGTGGTCGAGATCCGCGGCGAGGATCGCCGCCGGCCGGATCCCGACGCGGGTCGCGGCCGCCAAGGCCTGCTGCGCGCGTGCCGAGCGCGCCTCGCGACCGGCCCGGTCCGCCAGGATCAGCACCAGCCCAGTCGAGGCGTCCATCGCCGGGAGGTGGCCGTGCAGGAACGTTTCCGTGTCGCGGAAGGTGGTCGGGAGCCAGGCGGCTTCCTCGACCTTGAGCGCCAGCTCGCGGCCGGCCGGCAGGTCGGCGCCGGACGCCACCACGATCAGCTCCCGGCAACCGGCGAGCGCGGCGGCGATCACCTCGGCCTGCCCGGCCTGCTCAAGGCCGCCGGAGAGGAGCGAGCGGACCACGCCCGGGTCGGCGTCGCTGGCCTGGCCCGTGAGCGCCGCCCCTACCGCGACGCCCGCCAGGATCGGGGAGAGGTAACCGATCGTGTGACACCAGCTCCGGTCGATCTCGGCAGTCTCGAGGACGAGCGCGGCTGCCGCGCCGATCGGTGCGGTCCGGCTGACGGTCACGGCCGCTCGCTTCGCGCCGCGGGCAGCAGCGGCGCCCAGTGCGGCGAGGGTTGCCGACGTGCCGCCCTCGTGGCTGATCCCGATGACCAGGCCCCGGCGCTGGGGCGCGAGCGACGCCTCGAACGCCTGGCGGGCCAGGACGACGCCGGGCTGCCCGGAGCCGCGGATGCCGGCCCGTTCGATCGCGTCGGTGACGATGGCGGCGAACGCCATCGCCCCATGCTCGCTGGTGCCGCAGCCGGTGACCACGACCGGCTCGCCCGCTTCGAGCGCCCCGCGAATCATCGCCGCGAGGCGGCCAGCCGGCGAGTCGCGTCCCGGGGCCTCGAGCTTCGGCGGTACCCCCGGCACCCCGGAGCTGCGCCGCACGACGCCCATCCTGCGGAGCACGCGGCCGGAAAGCGCGGGCTCGGCCGCGATCATCTCGGTCATCCACCAGGGCGGCCCGTCGCGCTGCACGGGGGAAGGCAGCGCGCTCCATGGGGCAGGTGGCCCGGAGAGGATCGCCTCCGGGTCCGGGTGGGCGAGGATGGTCGGGTCGAACGGCGGCGGCGCCTCCATGCGACCGATGATAGGCTCGGAAGACGGGGGACGGAGGAGCACGCCCGCGGACGGTCGCGCAGGTGCGACCAGGACATGACCTCCGGGTCGATGGTCGAGAGGATGACGAAGCGCATGGACGTCGGGGTGATGGTTCCCCAGGGTTGGAAGGGCGAGTTCGACGGCTGGCACCCGGCAGATGCGTGGACGAACGCGGTCGAACGGGCGAAGCAGGCCGAGACGCTCGGCTTCGAGTCGATCTGGGTCTTCGACCACTTCACGACGGTGCCCGTCCCGACTGAGGAGATCACCTTCGAGTTGTTCACGATGCTTGCCGCGCTCGCGCAGGCCACGTCCCGGGTTCGGATCGGCCACATGGTGATCTGCACGGGATTTCGCAACCCCGCGCTCACGGCGAAGATGGCCTCGACGCTCGACGTGATATCCGGGGGCCGTTTCGAGGTGGGCATCGGCGCAGGGTGGAAGGAAGACGAGTGGGCCACGTACGGGTTCGGCTTCCCGACACTGCGTGACCGGCTCGGCGCGCTCGGCGACCACCTCGAGGTGATCCGGCGGATGCTGGGTCCGGGGCGGGCAACGTTCGAGGGTGCGTATGCGCGCGTCGAGGGCGCCCTCAACGTCCCAAAGGGGATCCAGTCTCATATCCCGATCATCGTGGGTGGAAACGGCCAGCAGGTGACCTTCCGGTATGCCGCCCGCTACGCGGACGAGCTGAACCTGGTCTTCCTGGAGCCGGACGAGATCCGGGCGGCGATGCCGGTGGCGCGCCAGCGCTGCGAGGAGGAGGGCCGGGATCCCGCGACCTTGCGCATCTCGCTCTACTGCCGCGACGCCGACGCTCGCGCCGACGGACAGGCGCGCGTCGACCGCCTGGGCGGCTATGCCGAGCTGGGCCTGGACCGCCTCGTCGCGTTCCCATCGCGCTGGGACACGAGCGACGACGGGCTCGCCTCGTTTGCGAGGGATGTTCGGGCGGCCGGGCTGCCGCTCGCGACGGCGACGGCTGGGGTCGCCGGGGTCTAGCAGCGGCGCCGCCCGCGCGAAGAAGGCCCCCGTACATCCTCAGCGCACGCGCCCGATCCTGCCCCGGGGTCCGTAGCGCCAAGCGACCCGCCCGAGCAAGCGCTCGACGTCGACCGGCCCATACCGACGCGAGTCGATCCCGGCGCCCGGGGCGTCGCTCACGAGCCAGGCCTCCGCTAGCCCGAGCACCGCCGGTGGGCCGCCGGACCCCGCGATCCGGTCGCCCGGCCGCCCTGCGACCCGTTTCACGACGACCAGGTCGCTGGCCGGCTCGCGGACGACGACGAGCGTCCCGCGGCGGGGCCAACGGGATGGAGTCGGGTCGACCACGACCCAGTCGCCCGGCCGGAGCGCCGGGACCATGCTCTCGCCCGAGACCTCCACGCGCCATGGTCCACGCCGGGCGCGCCGCACGAGCGCGCCCGCGTCCCAGGCGACGGCCAGGACCGCCGAGATGCCGAGGAACAGCCGGAGCCGCCACGGCCCCCCGGCAGCGCGCCGGACCTTGGGCGCGTTCGCGCCTCCGCGGCTGCCGGGACGGGCCCGGCCCGGATCGTCAGCTACTTCTTGGTCGCCCAGAACATCTCCGCGAATTCCTTGGTCGCCGCCTCGAGATCGGCGGCCGCCTGGGCGTCGACGTTCTGCTTGTTTTTGCCGGCCAGCTTGAGCAGGTTCCAGACCTTCGTGTGGAGATCCGGGAACGCCGCGAGGTGCTCGGGCTTGAAGTAGTCGGACCAGATGACCTGGACCTCGTGCTTGACCTTCTCGGCGTGCTGCTCCTTCACGGCCACGCAGCGGACGAACTTGTTCCGGTCGGCGACTGCCGTCGAGCCTTCCGGGATCTGGCCGATCAGCTCAACCATGCGGGCGACGGTTCGCGCCGCGAGGACGGCCTCTGCCGGATCGTAGATGCCGCAGGGAACGTCGCAATGGGCGTGCGCAACCGTCTTCGGGCGCAGCCAGCTGGTGAGACGGGACATGGGACTCCTCGCTTCGCGTGTCCTGGTCGGTGGCCCGGGGACCTGGCCGCTGGGGTCTGCACCGGCGGCCTCGGCCGCTCCTCCAAGTGTCGGAGGGCGCCGGGAACCTGTCAAACGTGGTGAGGGAGAAGCGATAGAGCCCTTTCATCTGACGCAAACCCGGACACGGCCCGGTGAGGGCTACGGCTTGGGCGGAGGGCGCCTCATTAGCAGCCCTAGGACCGGACTTGGCCGTGGTGTCGGTCTTAACCCTGCGGTCTTGTTCCGAGGGTGAGCTGAATGGTGGCCGGAGCGGCGTTGCGCAGGATCGCGACCTCTACAACCTGCCCGGGCGAGTCATAGGCCAGGATGTTCGTCAGATCCTGGCCGCTTGACACCGACACTCCGTCAATCGCAGTGATGATGTTGTTCTCTTGAAGCCCAGCCTGATCGGCCGGGCTGCCTGGAACGATGGCGGGGTAAGGATTGTTGTTTGCGTCGGTGCCGCCGATGAGCCTGAGACCACCAGCAGCCGGGGTGTAGTTGTTCACGCCGATGAACGCGACGACCAAGGGCAACGCATTGCAGGTTGCGGTTCCGTAAGAGGCGGTCCAACTGTCCCAGACGACGACGCGAAGCTGCCCGATCGTGCCGCCGCAGACGATGCTGACGCCCCTGACCGTGTCGGGCGCCGGGCGAATAACGGCACCCCACGGTGCCCCGCTAAAGTTGATCGTGGTCGCGATGCGCAGACATTCGGTGTCGGCACCCGGTCCCCGCACGATCACGATTGCGTCGTGGTTGGTGACTTGCGTGGCACAACTACTCTCCGCGGCCGCTGAAGCTGCCGCCGCGGACGCTTGTGCTGTCGCCTCTCGGGCTGCCTCTTCAGTCGCCTCGAGGGTTGCAACTGCTGCGTTGTAATCATCGACCGTTGCCGGGACAAACTGCAGCGTCGCGATCTGCCCACCGTACGCGGGGTAGGTCAACGTCAATGAGCCGTCAGGATTCCGTGCGCCCGTGATCTCTGATGCCCCGCGGATCGTGCTGCCGATGAGGTTCAACGTCACACTCGACCCGCTGATCGCACCGGTGAAGTTGATCACCGAGCTCGTAGTTGTGCTGGTGAATGTGTCGGCGATGACCTGCGTCAATGAGCCGGTCAAGGTATCCCCCGTCTGGGTCGCCTGAAGGAAAGCGGTCTCGACCGGAGTCACTGCAAGAAGTCCCCATGTTGGCGGGGGCGTGGGCGTTGGCGGAGGCGTTCCTGTAGGCGTCGGGGTCGCCATGTGGGTTTGACTCGGCGTCGCTGTTGCTCCAAGGGCCTCGCTGGAGGTGCTCCCGACTGGCGCGCTAGGCGCCGAAGGCGAGTTTGTGTTCGAGCAGGCAGCGAGCATCACAAGAGCGAGCACGGCACAGCCGCAGACTGCGGCTACTTGTGCCCGATATCCGCTGCGCGCCGCCACGACCTGCTCCTGACCAAGCACTGGCTACTCCACGTCGTACCGCTCGACCGGCGTCCAGAGACTTGCCACGTTCAGGGACGAGCCTTCCGAGTACGAACGCATGTACCACGACCCGCGCGATGGGAACGTCCAGGGCCACGATGCGCGCCCTGAACTATCTGTGTAGCTCTGCCACTTCTCCATTCGCGTCCAGTGCCCGCCGACGAGCTTGTAGAAGACGAAAGTGACCACACTGGCTGGGAATGCGGCGCCAACCGGGCGCACCGTCGTCGTGAACGTCACAGACGCACCGAGGCGAACGTGTGCGACGCGTCCGCTGTTCGTCGGGCGCAGCAGCGCGAGTTGTCGGACGAGACCGCGGACCCCACTGCTCGGGTTCGCACCTGCCGATGTGATCCGCAGGTAAAGGTTCGTCGCCGGCCGGTACGTGAAGGACGCGGTGCCTCCGCCATCGACCGTTGCGGTGACCAGCGGGCTCCACTGAGTGCCGTCGAGCGAGCTCTCCAGGGTCAGGGTGTCACCAGGCGTCCCCTGCCCGGTGACCGTCTCGGACTGCCCGGCCGTGATCGTGTAGATCGTTTGGACTGCGGCTGGTTGTGGGGTCACCTCTGATGGGGCTGGCGTTGGGGTTGGACTCGGAGGCGGCGCGGGCAAGACCACGCCGCGCACGGCACCGCTCGTGAGACCCGTCGTGTAGGAGTACGTGCGGTAATACGCCGTCTGCGTCGGAGCGAAGGTGTAGGTGGCGACCCCGGTTGACCCGACGGTCACCGTGGCCAGCGCCGACCACGTGGAGAGGTCCGGCGATGACTGGAATTGGAGGGTCGCGCCCGGCGTACCGGTGGATTGAATTGTCGTCTGCTGGCCCGCGGATATCGTGAAGATTGTCTGGATGGTGCTCTGGGTGGGTATGGGCGTCGGCGTCGGGACGACGATGACCTCGAGGATCCTCGTGCCGTACTGCCCGGTGCTGTATGCGTAGCCGCGGTAGTAGGCGGTCTGCGTCGGCGTGAACGTGTACGACGCGCTGCCCGACGCATCCAGGGTGACTGTCGTCAGGGCAGACCAGCTGAGCAGGTCCGGGGAGGTCTGCCATTGCACCTGCGCATTTGGGACGCCGCCTGACCAAGTCAGCGTTTCCTGCTGACCCTGGGTGATCGTGGAGACGGCGATCGTCGGCGCAGGCGTGGGAGTTGGGACGGGCGTCGGGCTCGGGATCGGAGCTGAGTAGGAGCCGGTGATCGCGCACGTGTCCAGGTCAAGTTGGAGCGGAATGGCGAAGTGGAGCCAGAACGTCGACGTGTCGCCGGGGTTGTAGAGGCCGAGATCGCTCTGGTCGACCGAGCCGCTCCAGTAGTAATAGGTCCCGTCAGTTGTTGGGGGACCAAGGCTCCAGAGGGCTCCCGCCGACGTTACGAGTTGCACCTGGGTGCCGCCCACCACGAGAACTGGAGCGACGTAACCGCTGAGGTACACCTGCCACTGCGAACCCGACCACTGCCATTGGACGGTCAAGGCATTGGGTTGGAGAACTCCGCCGGTACACGAGAGGTACTGCGCGGCAGCCACCGGCTGGGGAGCGCCGGCCACGAGCGTGGATCCAGCCAGCGCCATAGCCAGCGCGACGACCACGGCGGGACGCGCCGGCCGCCTTCCCGAGCGAAACATCGGAAGGACCCCCTGCTAGCGCCACAACCGAAACGGTTGGCGCTAGTGATGATCCGCTCCAGCCCCGATGTCTTGATGCAAATGGCCTCTTGTGCTGAAGGCCGAGTGCTTTCGGGGCCCCGAAGTCCTGGACCGCCCGCGACACCTGGCAGAGCGCCCGAGAGACTTCGCTTAACGGCTATGTGACCCGCCCGCACCTACTCCAGCGCGATGCTCCCGTCGCGGTGCCGGCTTCCGCGCTTCCGGTGAGCGTCTGAATACCAGCGCGCACGAGCAGATCTAGCCGGGAGCCCGCACCCGCATGCGCACAGGTGCGCGTGGGGAGCGTCCGGAAGTCCAAGCCAAGCGGTCATTGCGGCCGCGTCGTCCACGCTGGTGCTTGCTTGAATGTGCTCGCGGGCAAACCCGGTCGCGACGCTCGTCAGCGCTGCCACGCGTTCTGCTGACTTCGGTTGGTGCCCGTCCTTGATGATCCGCTCGATCGACCGTCGCCCCGCCACCTTGGTCCGACGGACCGCCTCCGCGGCGCCCATTCTCCGGAGCAGCGGCACGACGAGCGTGCCCCAGGGGTCGACCCGGAGCCCGAAGTCCGTCCGGTAGTCCATCGGATCGACGACTACACCCGTGACGCGCTCGAGGAGTCTGTTGCCCTCCTTGCCAGCGAGGTGCGTCCGGGCAGGTGTCGAGTGGACGGGTCGTCGTCGCAGCAACCCAACAGTTGTTGCGCCCGCGGGCGAACCGTCGGGCGCGAGCGACTTGTGCTCGGGCCGCTGCCCGTACGTCGCGAGGATCTCGCCCAGTGTCTGGATGCGGAGGGCCCCCGCCGCAAGATCGCCGGCGAAGCGCTCGGGCGCACGGAACGGGTCGGCGGTCGTGACCTGGATTGCTCGACCGGAGCGGCGGTCGTACCAGTCCTGTGTCAGCCACGCCTCGGGCTTCGTCTCGTACGCGGCCGCCGGCATCCGACCCGCCCTGTCTGACTCGGCGGGATGAGCGAGCAGGCCGAAGCCGCCCGGGCGCATCCGTTCCGCGCGCGGCAAGTCGCGGTCGCGCCCGCGGAACCAACCCGCGATGGCCGGGCTCGAGACGGTGAACCGGGTCACGGCCGGAAGACCGGCCCAGGGCAGCGGGTCGGGGTCATCCCCGAGCGCGTCGCGGAGGACCCAGGCCCAGGCATCGCGGACCCACACTCGACGCCCCTTCTCGTCCCGCTTCGGCCTCCCGCGCTCGTCGACCACGGGCGAGAGGTACAAGCCGAGCCCGTGCTCTGACCAGTCGGTGAGCTCATCCGGCTCGTCGACCGACCCCTCGTCCGGCTCGTCTCTGACGTGGACGAGCTCGGGCGCCTGCCGGGCAGTCGCCGGTCGATACAGCAGGTAGCGCTTCGCGCTGATCGCGTAACAGGTGACCGGCCGCGCGAGGCTGTCGTGCTCGGCCTTCCAGACCGGGATCCGCAGGTCCGGGTCGTACGGGTTGAGCCCGGCGAATCGATCGACGATCGCCTCGATCGTCGTCCGGTCGAGGCCGGCCACCCGGTTCGATCCGTCGGGCGTGGGGCACGGGATCGGATCGCCAGACGGAGGTCGGGCGACGATGGCCATCGAGTCCGTGTCGCAGAAGACGTAGGTCCCGTCGGCGTCGGTCACGAGCCGCTCGAGGAGCGCGAGCATCAGCCTAGCGGCGGCGGTGATCGTCGCCGCGATCGGCGGGAAGGCATACGGCCCCGGGTCCTCCGGGTGGTTGAGCATGCGGGTCATCGGCAGCTCGTCCGGGCCCCAGACGGTGACCCCGACCGGATCGGACAGCTCGCGGCGGTCGAACCGGGCCAGGATGCCGTAGGCGGTCGCGTTCGCGGTGATCTTGAGGAAGCGCGTCAGGCGCTTGCGCTCCTCCTCCGGGCGACCCGCGTCCTGCTCGATCCGGTGGCGCTCCTCGACCATCTGGACGAAGGGGTCGTGCGCGTACGGGTCGAGGACCCGGCCGCCACGCAGCGCCACGGGGCGGAGTCCCGCCTGGCGACCGACCCCGACCAGGCGGAGCGCTCGCTCGATCCGGGGCGGCCGACCGGTGAGCAGCGCGGCCGCGATCACGTCAGGCAGGAGATACCAGAGGCGCCCCGCGTAGGTGAGGGGGTTCAGGCCGATCCCGGGGTTGAGGCCGCTCGGGTCGTAGTAGGCGCGGACCGGGAGGACGTCACCCTCCGGGTTGGTCAGCTCCACGAGGGTCACCCCGACCAACGACGCCCACGCGTCCCGAACGAGCATCCGCTCGACGAGGTCGGGAGCCGACAGGAGCGCGGCGACATTGGCCGTGGCGTCGACCACGTCGAGCCGGTCCGCGGTCAGGATCTCCCAGGTGCGCAGGTTCGCGTTGACGGTCGGGTACATCGAGCTCGCGTCAAGGACGTCACCGGCATCGGAACCCGGACGAGACGGGCTTCCGCCCGCCCCCCGAAGAAACCGCCCATCGCGAAGCCCACCTGGCGCGGGTGAATCCGCCCGTCGACGGGCGCACCGGGAGTGTCGCGGACGCGCTCGGGGTCGGCCATGAAGCGCTCGAGCGGGTGATCCACGCCCATCGCCTCGAGGTACCGGGTCCCGACCGTGGCGGGTGAGTAGAGCCGGGGCGCCTCGAGCTCGATCCCGGCGTGGAGACGAAGCTCGGCCTGACAGGCCCGGTACAGGATCGCGGTGTGGCGGACGTCGTCGCGAGCGTAATCGAGCGAACGCTCGTCGATGACGCCGTACGGGATCGGATCCTTCTCCCGCGGGTCCCCGAAGGCCGCGCAGGCCGACTCGAGAGAGTGGTTCTGGTCCGTGAGGGCGAAGACGAGCGTGTGGAGGTCGACGAACCGGGCGGGCGCCGTGACGCCGCTCGCAGATTCGGGATCGAGCGAGCCCCATGAGAAGAGCGTCCGGCGAGGGTCGATCGCGCGGACGATCAGGCGTGGGTGGTACCTGCGATCGTGCCAGCTCCCGTCACGGTCGTGTCGACCCCACAGCCCGAGCGAGAACGCGCCCCGATCTCCGACGCGCGCCTCGCTCCAGTGCGACGCGAGGCGTCCCAGATCGAACAACAAGTTGAACCCGACGACGTCGGTCTGCCGCCGGATGCGGTGCTGGTAGGCGTACCGATAGAGGCGCTTCTGGAGCCACTCGGACGCCGACATCACCAGGAGCCGCGACGGAAGGCCGGGCGCGACCCCGGCGTCCGCGCGGCTCGCGACGTACTTGAGCAGGCGGGCATAGCCGCCCGGGTCCGCCGTCGCGAGGTCGTCGTCGTAGAAGATCCCCTCCTCGACGCAGGTCTTCACGGGTTCGGCGCCGGGACGGTCGGAGTAGAGGCGCCAGACGCCGACCTTGAGCCGCTGCGATGGCCCGGTGGTCGTCTCGGTGTCGAAGATCAGCGCCTCGGGCCCGTAGGCGCGCCTCGCCCCGCGCTTGTCCGGGGGCCGGTCGCCACTGCGCGCCCGCTCGATGGGCGGTCGCGTCCCGAAGGCGCGGATCGCGATGTCGAGGTCGGACGGGCTGGGTCCTTCATCCATGAATCCCGGGCAGCGTACGCCACCCGGGCACGGCCGAGTCGAGGATCGCGATCGCCGTGCCCAGCTCGTTCGCCCAGCGCTCAACGTGCGTTGCGAGCCCTGCCATCAGCGCGACGAGGGCGGCGATCCCGATCGCCCCGCCGACGCGGCCGATGAACGCCGCGACCCGCCGAAGGCGGACCTCGAGCCGATCGAGGATCGTCGCGTCGGCCCGGGCGAGGTCGCGCTCGAGGTCCTCCATCCGCCGCTGGTCGTCGTAGATGAGCCCGTGGTCGTCGTGGCAGGCTCGGGACCCGGAACTCGGGGTCGAGGTACGGGCTGTCCTCGCCGGCGACGCGGGCGGTCGGGTGGTGGATCTCGTCCGCCGGCCTGCCGCAGTAGCAGAGGGGGTGGCTCATGCCGTGAGCTCGCGGTACAGCTCGTCGGGATCGAACTCGCCCTGGCGAGCAACCTCCATGAGCTCGCCCGCGTCGGCCTGGACGAGTCGGCCGCCGATCCGGAGACCGCGCAGCTGCTCGAGCTCGTCCGCGTCGACTCGCCCGTGGACGTACTGCCACTGGAGCGCGTTGGCCCTCTGGGCAGCCTCGGCCGCCCTCGAGCCTCGGACGGCGACGAAGACGCGCTCCCGTCCGGTGATGAAGGTCCGGACGCGCAGGTACCGGTCGGCCCGCGTCGGGCGCGTCCGCCCGTGCCGCGTTGGGGCCAATGCCTCCGGGAACCACCAGCGAACCGTCGCCAGGCTCGTCTGCTCACGGCGGGCAGCGAGTTCGACCGGGATCCGGTCGCGGCGAGCGATCCGGAGCGTCGCCTCGGCCTCGCTTCGCAAATCCCTGACCGACTCGGGCATGCCGAGGAAGTCCCCGAGACTGCGCGGCACGCGGTCGGCGACGCGCATCGCCCGAACCGAGGGGAACCCCCGCTCGGCGGCCAGCTCCTTGTCACGCGCATAGTCGCCCACCTAGGCGGCCCCTCGATCGAGCTGCTGTCGCGCGTTGGCCGCCCACTGCTGGAGCCGCTCAGCCCAAACCTGCGCCTCCTCCCCGAATTCGCGCCTGAGCGAGCCTGCGAGCGTCGCCGGCATGCGCCGAAGCGCAAGGTCGGTCAGCCCACGGGCATCCCATGCGCGAGCCAGGCCACGGACGAGACGGTCGGTCACCTGCGAGGCAGTGAGGCTCGCGAAGTACTCATCGGAGAGCGTCGCCTCCGGGCGCCGTCCCGGCTGCGCGAGTTCGTCGCGGATGCGACCGACCGTCTGATGCGAGACGCCCGCCCGGCGGCCGATCTCGTGGTCGCTCCAATCGACGTGGCGCTCGATCAGGCGCCTTACAGCACGCCTGCGCTCGGCCCGCGAGAGAGGCTTGGCCGTGCTGACGGACGTCTCGAGAGCCCGAAGGTGCGCGACTTCGATGGGGTCGGTGCCCACGGGAGCGTCGATGATGATCGCAGGAAGCTCACTCCATCCCAGCTTCAGGGCTGCCGTGGCTCGGTGGAAGAAGTCCGCGCCGATGTACCGGCCATCACCGTTGGGGACGACCTCGATCGGTGGGAGGGCGTCGGGACCGCCGTCCGCATACAGCTGCATGAACTCGGCGACCCTGCCGTCATCCCGCTTGGATCGCGGGTAGGCGGCGGGCTCCAGGAGCAGAAGTTCGAGGCGGATGTTCATGAGGTGACGTCGCGGGTCGCTCGCCCTTGGCGGTCGGCGGCCACCTTGTGGACATCGGAGCGGTGGAAGAGTCGCCGTCCACCTACGGTTCGGAGGCACGGCAGCACGCCCCGGTCCGCGAGCCCGACGACCCCAGCCGGGGTCAGGCCGAGCAGCTTCGCTGCGTCGGCGGGGCTCAGGAGCTGCTCGGGCGCCTCGCGGTTCATGCCTTCATTGTGGCAGGCGGCGAGCGAACTGTCCGGGTATCAGCTATACTTATGACATGCGGCTTCCAGAAGAGATCTTCGGCGACTTGATACCCGAGCGACTCCTGCCCGAACGGCTCACCATCCACGCCGCCCGGCAGCTCGCCGAGGAGCTCGCCGAGGAGCCCGTCACGAGTGCCCAATACGACGCCTTCGCGTACGCCGGACTGGTCGCGACGGCCGGAGACGATCGCCTTCTTCCAGGCTCGGTCGTCAACCAGCTGGTGGCCGTGAAACGTGCTGCCGGGTACGCGCGCCCGCTTGCGCGACGAACCGTGTTCCTGCGCGCCTACTACCCCCTGTTCCCGGTTCCCGCCTACAAGCTCCAGCAGGCGCTCATCGACCTGGTGCCGCTCCTTCGACAACCGGCACGCACGCTCGCGCGCGTAGCGCGTTTCCGGCAACCTGCGGGACCGCAGCGACTCCGCCGCCGAAGGCTCCCAACCGTCGAGACCTGGCCGCACCTCCTGTGGAGAGTTGACGCCGAGCGAATCGACGCCTGGGCGGCGGGCTGGTACGCGATGGTCCGCGAGTTCATCCCGGCATACTTCGCTCCCGCGCCCAACCCGCTCGACGACATTCGGCTCGAGGAGCAGGTGCTGTGCATCGCGATCCTCGACATTGATCGTCGACTTGAGGTGAACCTCCAGGGCGGCTAGCAAAGAACGCCCCCGCGACTGGTTCCAGCAGTCCGGGGGCTTGGCACAGGAAGGAGCGCTTCCCATGCAACCGCAGACTACTCCCGCCCCAATCCCGGTGACCCGCGATGGCGTCTGCGTTGTCGACGGCTACGGGATCGAGCTCAAGGTCGAGCGCGGGCACCTCGTCGTCGCCGATGGTATCGGCCCACACCGTCGGCGCTCACGGTTCTCCCGGGCAACCTCCGGGATCAAGCGGCTGGTCGTACTCGGCCGCACCGGGTACTGGTCGCTTGAGGCCATCCGCTGGCTCGCTGACGTCGGCGTCGGCTTTGTCCAACTCGACCCCGATGGTCGGCTCCTGGTCGGGTCCGCTGGCCTGGGCCTGGACGATCCACGCCTCCGGCGGGCCCAGGCTCTGTCATGGAGCAGCGGACCGGGGATGGCTGCCGCGCTCGATCTGCTCGACCTCAAGCTCCGCGGTCAGGCCGCGGTCGCCAGGCGCCTTCCGGCTGGCGACGCTGCGGTGGTCGCGATCGAGGCATGTCGGCCTCTGCTCCGGCTGGCCACCACGCCAGCCGAGCTGATGGCGCCCGAGGCGGCGGCTGCCTCCGCTTACTGGGCGGCGTGGTCCGGGGTCGAGCTCCGCTGGGCAAAGGCGGATCTGGGCCGCGTTCCAGATCACTGGCGGACTTTCGGGAGCCGGTCATCGCCGCTCACGGGGAACCCTCGGCTCGCGGCCAACCCAGCCAACGCCCTGCTGTCGTACGGGTATCGCCTGCTGGAGGCTGCCGCACGCCTGTCGTGCATCACCATGGGTCTTGATCCAGGACTGGGCATCCTGCACGCGGACCAACGCGCCCGCGATTCGCTCGCTCTTGACGTGATCGAGGCCGCCCGCCCCGACGTCGATGCGTTCGTCCTCGACCAGCTTCGCACGCGGACATTCCGCGTGGTCGACTTCCACGAGACGCGTCAGGGTGCCTGCAGGATCCTGTCGCCGCTCACGCACGAACTCGTCGCGACGCTCCCGGCCTGGGAGGCGCGGCTTGGCCCGATCGTCGAGGGAGTCGCGCGTGCATTCGCCGCCAGCCCCGAGACGCGAACGGGTCGACTACCCACGCTCCTGACAGGTGACCGACGCTCCGCTGGACGAGCCGGACAACGCCGGGCGAAACGGAGATCGGTTCGCCCGGTGGCGGTCCTGCTGGGATCGTGCCGGGAATGCGGCGCTGGCGTCCCTGTCGGTCGCGACTGCTGCGGCGCCTGCCTGCCTGTGGTCACAGCAGATCAGCGAGCGAAGTTCCTCGCCGCGGGCCAAATCGAGCTCAGGCGCCAGCGCGAAACCGGGGCCGATCGTAGCCATGGCGGCAGGGCAGGACGTAGTCGGGCATCAAAGGTCTCGAGCAGCCGTCGTGCCGCTGCCAAGTGGCAGCGGTCCAATGGACCGCTGCCCGACCCAGAAGTGTTCCGGCGCGACGTGCTGCCGCTCCTGGCTGGGGTGCCCGCAGCCCACCTAGCCGAGATCACGGGGCTCTCGCGGCCGTACTGCGCGGCGATCCTGCGGGGGGAGCGAGTGCCGCACGCACGCTGGTGGGAGATCGTCCGGACGGCTGCCAGAGCGACGAAACCCGCCTGACGAGCGTGTGTTGAGGCCCGAGTGGCGCGGCGCAGGTATGTCCAATCTGGGCGGGAAGCGTCGTCTTCGGGACGGCCGGTCTGGTAGGCTCGAACCCCTGACCGCGAGGCACCTCGGTCCGTGACGTGGTCCACCCTCTGGGGCAAGTACGGTGACGGCTCGAGCGGGACCCACCCGCTCATCTGCCACCTGCTCGACGTGCTCTCCGTCGCCGAGCTGCTCTGGCTGGAGATCATCCCGGCAAGGACACGGACATGGGTTTCGGCGGACCTCGGGCTCGAGACTGATGCCGCCCGCCTCTGGGTTGCCGCCCTCGCCGGCCTCCATGACCTCGGCAAGGCGTCGCCGGCATTCCAGCTCGGAACGCTGCCGGACCGCGACGGTCGCCATCGCAAGGCACTGGAGAGTGCCGGCCTCACCGTCGGGCTGCCGCCTGTCCCCGCGCGCCACGACCGGCTGACGGCGCACGCGCTCCCGGACCTGCTGGTGCAGCGGGGCATCGATCGACCGCTGGCGGTAGCGTTCGGGCTCCTGCTTGGCGGACACCACGGCGTCTTCCCAAGCGTGGCAGACGTGGTCGCGCTCGGCCCCTCATCCTCGGGCGGGGAGACATGGAGGTCGGCACGGTCCGAGCTCGCGGACTGCGTCCTCCGGATCGCCGGGGTCGACGCCCGCACGCCGACGCCGACCGCCCGCACGCCGCGCGCCTCGATGCTGCTGGCCGGCCTCGTGAGCGTCGCCGACTGGATCGGGTCCAACACGGACTGCTTCCCCTACGCGATACCCGTAGACGGGCCAGCGGACGCGCCCGTCGACGCGGATGCCTATCTCGCGGTCGCGCGCGGGCGCGCCGTAGATGCCCTCGACCGCCTCGGCTGGCGCGCGGTCCCGCGGTCTGCGGAGCCCATCGGCTTCGCGGAGATGTTCGGCCTGCCGCCCCGGCCCCTCCAGGAGGCGACGGCCGACCTCGCCCGGACGCTGTCGGAGCCCGGCATCGTCGTGCTCGAGGCACCCATGGGCGAGGGCAAGACTGAGGCGGCCCTGTACCTGGTCGACCACTGGGGCACGACGACCGGGGCACGGGGCGCCTACGTCGCGCTCCCCACCCAGGCGACGAGCGACCAGATGTTCGGGCGGGTACGGGACGCGCTGCGGACGCGCTACCCGGGCGAGGCCATCGTGCTGCAGCTCCTCCACGGGCACGCCGCGCTCTCGGGCGAGTTCGAGGCAATGCGCCGGGCCGGGGACCGGCTCTTTGCCCCGACGGACATAGATCCGGATGGCGCGCCAGTGGACGGCACCGTGGTCGCCGGCACGTGGTTCACGGCCCGAAAGCGCGGCCTCCTCGCGCCGTACGGGGTCGGGACCGTCGACCAGGCGCTCCTTGCCGCCCTCGTCACCCGCCACGTGTTCGTGCGGCTCTTCGGCCTCTCGGGCAAGGTAGTGGTGCTCGACGAGGTCCACGCCTACGACGCGTACATGTCCACCCTGCTCGAGCGGCTCGTCGAGTGGCTCGGCGCGCTCGGGTCGAGCGTGGTCCTGCTCTCGGCAACGCTGCCGAATGCCAAGCGTCAGGCGTTCCTGGCCGCCTACGCGGCGGGTGCCGGGTGGCCGTCGTCGCCGGTCGTCGAGGACCGCTACCCGCGCCTCGGGTGGCACTCGGGCGCGGGGTCCGGCTCGGTGGGCCTCCACGTCTCGGACGGAGGCCGGCGGTCGCTGGCGCTCTCGTGGGTCGCCCCCGGGCCCGACGGCCTGATGGCGGAGAGCGAGCTTGACGCCCTCGTCGATCTCGTCGGCGGCGGAGGCTGCGTGGCCGTCATCTGCAACACCGTCGAGCGGGCGCAGGCGATGTACCGGCGCCTCCGGTCCCGCCTTCCCGGTACCTCCTCGGGCGGCAAGCCGGTCGTCGACATCCTCCACGCCCGGTACCCGTTCGATGAGCGTGCGCGCCGCGAGGCCCGCGTCCTGGGGCGTTTCGGGCGCGGGGATGGAGTCGTGCGCCCGGACCGGGCCGTGCTCGTGGCGACCCAGGTCATCGAGCAAAGCCTGGACATCGACTTCGACGCGATAGTGAGCGACTTCGCCCCCGTGGACCTCCTCCTGCAGCGGTCGGGGCGGCTCCACCGCCACCGGTCAAACAACGACCGGCGTCCTCCCGCGTTCGCCTTGCCCGTGCTCCGGGTCGTCGGTCCCGCCTCGATTACGGGCGGCGAGCCCGTCGTTGACCGTGGCACGGCCGCGGTCTACGACGATGCCCACGTGCGGCTCCGGACGTGGCTTGCCCTGGAGAAGCGCCTCAGCATCCGTGTTCCCGAGGACGTCGGTGACCTCGTCGAGGCCGTCTACGACGATCGGGCAGCCCCCGTGGGCCAGCCCGAGGCGGTCCGCGAAGCCTGGGAGCGGACCCGCGCGACGAGCCGTGCCGCGGCCGAGGCCGAGAGGATGGAGGCGAGGGACCGCTGGGTTCTCCCGCCCTCCGACGCCGGCGCGCCGGTCAGCGGGCTCACGCGCAACGCCGCGGACGACGACCCCGACGCGGGGACCTTCCGGGCGCTCACCCGGCTCGACGCCGACGGGGAGCTCGTGGTCTGTCTCGCGGCCGGGCCGGGTGGTCCGCGCCTCGACGGGACGCCGGTCGACCTCGAGGCGGCGCCGACGTTCGGCGAGGCCAGCCGGCTGCTTCGTCGGTCGATCCGCCTGAGCAGCCGGGGTCTCCTGCCGGCGCTGCGCGACCTCCCGGTCCCGGGCGGTTGGCGTCGCTCGTCGCTGCTGCGCGGCGCGCGCCCGCTCGTCTTCGAAGCCGACGGCTCCTGTCTGCTCCGCGATCCCCGCGGCCGCCGCACCCTCCGACTGGTCCTCGACCCGGACCTTGGCCTCGTCATCGACCGCACCGCGAAGGGAGGAGCCCCGTGACCGATCCACCCGCTCACTTCGACCTGCGGACCGAGCCGTGGGTCCCGGTCCTCGATCTGTCGGGGGCCCCCGCGGAGCTCGGGCTGCGCGAGGTGCTCGTCCGCGCGCACGAGCTGCGCGGGGTCGTCGATGCCTCGCCCCTGGTCGAGGTCGCGCTGCACCGGCTGCTCCTAGCCCTGCTTCACCGCGTCGACGCCGGCCCCCGGTCCGCGGAGGACTGGCAGCGCCTGTGGGTGCGAGGCCGCCTCGATGGCGCAGCGATCGACGGGTACCTCGGCGGCCTCGCCGGGCGCTTTGACCTCTTTGCCGCCGAGCGGCCCTTCTACCAGGTCCGGGATCTGCTCGGCGCCGGCGCCACGGCCCGACCCATCGCCCGGCTCACCCATGAGCTCGCCTCGGAGGGCAACGCTGCGCTCCTCTTCGACCACACGACCAATGCGCGGTTCACCCCAGCCCGTGCCGCCCGCGTCCTCGTCGCCCTCCAGACGTTTGCCCTGGGGAGCCTAACGACTCCGCCGCCCGGCTCCAGGGACCGGAGCTCCGTCGATGCCCCGCCTGCCCGGGGGGCCGTCTGCCGGGTCAGGGGCCGGACGCTCTTCGAGACTCTCCTCGCGAACCTCGTCCGCTACGACCCGGCGGTCGGCGTTCCGGTTTCCGGATCCGTGGACGACCGGCCGGCGTGGGAGCGGCCGGCCCCGGACGGCTCGACCCGCCAGCCGACGGGCTACCTCGATCTCCTCACCTGGCAGACCCGGCGGGTCGAGCTCGCACCGCCCGCGGCCGACGGCTTGATCGAGGCGGTCGCCATGGTCTCGGGCGAGCGGGTGGCGTCGGGGCGGGAGCTCTGGGCGCTCGAACCGACGATGCTCGCCTTCGTGCCGAGCCGGGCGAAGGCCGCGGCCGGTGCCCTGCGGGAGGTCCGGCTCTCGGCGAACCGGGCGCTCTGGCGGGACAGCACCGTCCTTCTGGCGGCCGCGGGTCCGGGCTCCTCCGCGCGGAGGCCGGGTGTCATCGACTGGGCGGCCGAGCTGGCCTACTCCGGCTACGGCGACATGGCGAGCACGGGTCTCATCCCGCTCGAGGCCGGTGGGCTCGTCGCCGACCAGGCGAAGACCCTGCTCTGGAGGCGCGAGACCCTCTCGGTGCCGAGCGCTGCGCTGCGCGACCCGGCGATCGTCGAGCGCATCCGCGAGGCGCTCGACCTAGCCGAGCGGGTGGGAGCCGTGCTCGGGGACGGCGATCTCGCCGTCGATGCCGCCGGTGCCAACCTGCCGCGCCCGCTGGCCCGGATTGCAATGGCGATGCTCGGGACTCCCGGACGACCCCCACGGCCCGAGGCGGTCCGTGCCTTCGTCCGCGAGGCGGGTGCCGCCCAGCGCTACTGGGCCGCGCTGGCGACACACTTCGCCCTCCTCCTCGGCGAGCTCGGGGCAGCCGCGGCATCGGCGGATCCTGACGCCGAGCTCGCGGCCGCCGTCGATCGCTGGCGGGAACAGGTCGGCTCCACGGCCCGGGACGCGTTCGTGCGGGCGACGAGTGGCCTCGGCAGCGGCACCCGCGCGGTCTTCGCCGTCGCCGACGGCGAGCGGGCGTTCAACGGCGGCATGGTGCGGGTGCTCGGTCGCCCGCGCGCAGCGACGGAGGTGGCACCGGCATGAGAACGTACCCCGCGGGCGAACGCGACCATGCGTTCGCGGACAGCCTCGAGGCCGTGGCACGCGGGCCCGACGGACGCCGGGCGCTCGCGATCCTGCGCCGGAGCGCAGCCGGGGGACCGGCCGCGTTCGAGGCGATCCGGGTCCTCGATCGGGTGATCCCACGCGGCTCGAACGACCGCGACTTCGATACATACGCGCTCGTCGCCGGCCTGTACGCCGTTTATCACCAGGGCCGGACGGCGCACCGGGCGACCGAGGGCGATCTCGGGGAGTCGTGGGCCCGGCTGGGGGTGGCCGCCGGCTGGGAGGTCGAGCGGGCGGCGCGCCGCCTGACGCCGCTCCTCGCCGCCGACCGCGCGACCCTCGGGGAGCGGCTGCGCCACGCCGTGACCCTCCTGCGCTCGGCCGACGTGCCGATCAACTGGGCGCGCCTCGCCCACGACGTCCGGGCCTGGGGCTGGGACGACCAGCCGGTCCAGCGCCGCTGGGCCCGATCGTTCGTGGCCGGCCACGCCCCGGAGGTCCCCGAGGCCGACCACCCGACCACTCCCGAAGGAGAAGACCGATGATCGTCGAGCTCCACGTCCTCCAGAGCTTCGCGCCCTCGAACCTCAACCGCGACGACACGGGGGCACCCAAGGATTGCGACTTCGGTGGCGTCCGGCGGGCTCGGATTTCCAGCCAGAGCCTGAAGCGCGCCATGCGTCGGGCCTTCGCCACGGGAGACCTTGTGCCGGCCGAGCTGCGGGCGACGCGCACGAAGCGGGTCGTCGGGCAGATCGCGGCCGTCCTCGTCGAGCGGGGACGGACCCCTGACGACGCATCGGCCCTCGCCGCAGCCGTCCTCGCGGCGGGCGGGATCAAGTCGACCGACGGCGAGGTCGGGGCACTCATGTTCGTCGGGCAGGACGAAGTGGCCGCGCTCGCCGACATCGCCCTCGCCCACGCCCCGGCCCTGCTCGCCGCGGCGGCCTCGCAGGCGGAGGTCGCCAAGCCACGTTCCGCCAAGCGCGGAGAGGGGCTTCCCGACCTGCACGGGCCCGTCACCGCGGCGCTCACGAGCCCCCGCAGCGTCGACGTTGCCCTCTTCGGCCGCATGATCGCCGAGCTGCCCGCCGGCAACATCGACGCCGCGGCCCAGGTGGCCCACGCCATCTCGACCCACCGCGTCGAGCTCGACTTCGACTACTACACGGCGATGGACGACCTGGCCACCGCCGGGGAGACCGGCGCGGCGATGGTCGACACGGTCGAGTTCAACGCGGCGACGTACTACCGGTACGCGACCCTCGACGTCACCGCGCTCAGGGAGCACCTCGACGCCGAGCGCGTCGGGCTCGCCCTGCACGCCTTCCTCCGGGCGGTCATCGCGGCCGAGCCCACCGGCAAGCAGAACAGCTTCGCCGCCCACAACCCGCCCTCGTACGTGCTGGCCGTCGTCCGCGAGGCCAGCAACTGGTCGCTGGCCAACGCCTTCCTGCGCCCGGTCCGCGCGTCCGGCGAGCGTGATCTCGTGGACCGTTCCATCGAAGAGCTCGAATCCTACCTGGGACCGCCTCGCGCGCATGTACGGCACGCGCGGGCTTCGCTTCGCCGGGTGCTCGGCCGACCGCGAGCTCACCGGGCGGGCGAGCATCGAGCGGGTCGACGGTGTCGACGCCCTCGTCGCGCGGGTCGTCGCGAGCACCGGAGGCGCCGCATGACCGTCCTGCTCATGCGGCTCGCGGGACCCCTCCAGGCGTGGGGTACCGAGAGCCGCTTCGACGTCCGTGACACGGGCACCGAACCGTCCAAGAGCGGCGTGGTGGGCCTGCTCGCGGCGGCGCTCGGACGCCCGAGAGAGGACACCGTCGACGATCTCGCCGCCCTCCGCATGGGGGTGCGGATCGATCGCGAGGGCGTGACGCGCATCGACTTCCACACCGCGGAGCACGTCGCCCGCGTGCCGGGGAAGGAGGCGGGCCAAGCGAACCCGGTCGTGTCGAGGCGCGCCTACCTCTCCGACGCCGACTTTCTCGTCGGGCTGGAGGGCGATGCAGACCTGCTCCATCGGCTCGACGACGCGCTGGCCGCGCCCCGCTGGCCCCTGTTCCTGGGGCGCAAGTCCTGCCCGCCTTCTCTCCCCGTCCGGCTGCCGGATGCACCGCCGCACGGGCCCGGGCTCGTGGAGCTGCCGCTCCAGGATGCCCTCGGCTCGGTCGTGTGGCGACCAGCGGATGGGCGGGACCACGCGGGCGAGCGCCTGCGCATCGTGCTCGAGGATCCGGCGGGCGAGGCCGAGCGCTACGACCAACCCGTCGGGGCCGCCTTCGAGCAACGAACCTTCGCGCCGCGCCGGACGCGCACGTCCTTCCTGGTCGCCGGGACCGATGTCGAGATCGCGAAGGAGGACTAGCGATGTACCTCTCGCGCCTGCTGCTCGATCCACGGAGCCCCTCGGTCCGACGAGACGCCGGCAACCTGCACGCAATGCACCGGACGGTGATGTCGGCCTTCCCGGGGCTACCCGGCGAGGCTGCGCGGGCCGCCCACGGCGTCCTGTGGCGACTCGAACCGGATGAACGGCGCGGCCGCCTCGAGCTGCTCGTCCAGTCGACGACGATCCCTGACTGGTCGTCCGTGCCGCCGGGCTACTTGAGAGAGCCGAGTCCTGAAACGAAGTCCGTCGACACCGCACTCGCCTCGCTGACGAGCGGGATGCGGCTGCGCTTCCGGCTGGTCGCCAACCCCACCCGCAAGATCGACACCAAGAGCGGCCCCGACGGCGACCGGCGGAACGGGCAGCGCGTCCCGCTCCGGGGGGAGGAGGAGCAGTTGAGCTGGCTGATCCGGAAGGGGCAGGCCGCCGGGTTCTCCGTCGGAGCGAATCCGGGTGAGGCCGTGAGGTCAGTCGTCGCTCGGCCGCTGGGCGACCTCGTCGGCTGGCGTAAGCATGCCGGTGACGAGGCCGCAAGGATCACCCTGCGTGGCACGGGGTTCGAGGGTGTACTCAGCGTGACAGACGGCGAGCTGCTCCGACAGGCAGTCTGCACGGGGATCGGACCCGGTAAGGCGTACGGCTTCGGGTTGCTGTCGGTGGCACCGGTCGGGCCGTGAGGAACGTCCCCACGCGCGTGGGGGTGGACCGGTCGGCGTGCCGACGTTGACGGGGATCTCATCGTAGTCCCCACGCGCGTGGGGGTGGACCGTGCATGTCCAGCCGGTGACCGCACACGTGACAGTCGTCCCCACGCGCGTGGGGGTGGACCTTGGGTGGAGAAGAACGAGATGGATGCCCAGACCTCGTCGCCACACGGGTGGGGGTGGACCGGCGCATCCTGACCGGCTCATGACACTGCATGGGTCGTCCCCACGCGGGTGGGGGTGGACCGTAGCCCTTGAGCACCTCGTCGACATAGACGCCGTCGTCCCCACGCGCGTGGGGGTGAACCGTGCACTCTGCAGGGCGCGATGCCGACGGGCGGGTCGTCCCCACGCGCGTGGGGGTGGACCGTAGCGGGCATCCCCGCCGACCACCACGTCGGGGTCGTCCCCACGCGCGTGGGGGTGGACCGGACATGCCGGCCAAGTTGCGGGTCACCTGGGCCTTGTCCCCACGCGGGTGGGGGTGGACCGGTGGACAAGGACGTGTGGAACGTGACGTTCACGTCGTCCCCACGTGCGTGGGGGTGGACCAAACGCCTTCACTGCCGCCAACACGACCAAGCTGTTGTCCCCACGCGCGTGGGGGTGGACCGCCGGGTTACGAGCCGATAGACGGCTGGCACCAAGTCGTCCCCACGCACGTGGGGGTGGACCGACCTTGACCTTGCGGGTGGTGCCATGCCCGTGTGTTGTCCCCACGCGCGTGGGGGTGGACCGACCTTGTGATCCCAGAGAACGGGCACGATCGTGTCGTCCCCACGCGCGTGGGGGTGGACCGAGCCCGATCTTGTGGAGGGCGGTGATGGTGCCCTTGTCCCCATGTGCATGGGGGTGGACCGCCGACGTACTACGCGGTGGCGGTCGAACAGACGTAGTCCCCACGCGCGTGGGGGTGGACCGGTCCACTTGACCGCCTTCTCGGCGAGGAAGCCGCCGTCCCCACGCACGTGGGGGTGGACCGATGATGTACAGGTGGGTGAGCTGCCCGGTCATGGCGTCCCCACGCGCGTTGGGGTGGACCCGACATTCCGGCCAAGTTGCAGGTCACCTGGGCGCCGTCCCCACGCGCGTGGGGGTGGACCGAATGCCCCGCCCACGGTGAGCGTGACGTACCGATCGTCCCCACGTGCGTGGGGGTGGACCGATCACCGGGTACAACTACTGGGCGCAGTGCGAGTCGTCCCCACGCACGTGGGGGTGGACCGACCTTGACCTTGCGGGTGGTGCCATGCCCGTGTGTTGTCCCCACGCGCGTGGGGGTGGACCGTACCTGATCGCGATTGCGGTCATCGTCGGGGCGTCGTCCCCACGCACGTGGGGTGGACCGGACTTCTGGGTGGCGCTGATTTGGGTGTTCCAGTCGCCCCCACGCGCGTGGGGGTGGACCGGTTCGAAGAGGGCACCAGTCGGGCTCCCCGGGACGTTGCCCCAGGTCCGGGGGTGGCCTCGCCAACCCTACCGGGTGGTGACGGGCCGTGTCCGGGTTTGCGTCAGATGAAAGGGCTCTATCGCTTCTCCCGTCAAACGTGGTGAGGGAGAGGAGACAATCCACTCCGAAGTGTCGCACCCGGACAGGGTCCGATCCGACCTACCCTTGCTGACCAACGGCCACGACGAGTACTGGGGCCCACCGCTCTACGGCTGGCTCGAGAGCCACATCACGGCAGGCGACATGGGGCTCGCCATGCTCGCTGCCGACAGCGGGTACTGGCCGATCAGCTTCGGGCCGGCGACGCCGAACGGACCGCGCAGCTTCGTGTGCCTCAAGAACGGGCCCGTGCCCGCGGCGCTCCGGCCCCCGGGCCAGGCGGCGGAGCCGTCCGAACTCCCGACGGAGACGCTCGCCCCGGGGGAGACCGAGGAGCGCGGCCGTCCCGGCTATGTCGCGCTCGGGCCCGACGGCCCGTACGTCGGCGGCTTCGCGGACCAGCCGCTCTTCGGCGTCCACTACCGGGGCGTCACGACCGTGCTCGGGCGGTACTCGATCGTGCCGTCCGGGGCCGACCCGCGGCTCCTCGCCGGAACGGGGCTGGCGGCGAACAGCTCGCTCGGGTTCATCGCGGGCGGCGAGGTGGACGGGGTGATCCCGTTCAACGAATGGTGGGGACCGCTGCGCGGCGCCTACGACCACCCGTTCGCGGTGGCCGCCGGGCTGGAGGGCAGGCTGCCCTCGCTGCGCTGGACGGCCGAGGCGGTCTGGCGCGAGCTCCCGAGCGGCGGCCGCGTCTTCAGCGCCGGCACCTTCTACTGGGGCTGGGCGCTCGACCCGAGCTTCGCGGCGAGCCATGCTGTCTCGCCCGACTTTCCCCGGCTCACCCGCAACATCCTCGACTGGCTCGCGACAGGGACGTAGAAGGGCGGACCTGGCAGGCGGGTGCTCCCCGCGTTCAATTGACCGTGATCGTGACCTGGAACGCGACCCTGAACAAGGGGCAGACGCCAGACGTGCAGTGCGGGCTCCCGATCGCGCTCAGGACGGTCGTGCCGGGTGCCCGCGCCTCGTAGATGCCTTGGGCGCCCTGGATGACCAGCACGCCGATGACGCGGCTTACGACGGTCTCGTCCGCCACCGTCACGGCCCAGTCCATGCTCGACCCGAGGTCGAGGAGGAGTTCCTGGCCGACCGCTAGGCGCACCGTCGTGCCGTTGTCCGCCAGCGTCGCGACGAGGGAGGCCGCGGTCGCTGCCGGCTTCGGCTTTGGTGTCGGCGTTGCTGAGGTGGTTCGGGTAGGGACCGGGGTTGCAGCCGGCTTCAGCGAGGCCGCGACGGGCGGCGTGGTGGATGCGGCCGGCCTCGTGGTCACAAGGTGCGTGGGTGGGAGCGTCCCGGCTGTGCTTGGCGAGGGCGAGGCAGATGCCGGTTCGGGGGTGACGGCGGCAGGCGGGGCCGAGGTTGCCGCCCCCGTTGCCGCCGCACCGGACGGTTCGGCAGCAACGCATCCTCCGAGGACCAACACCAGGGCAACCATCGCGGCGCGCGCACCGAAGGCGCCAATGGCGTTTCGGCTACGAGTCGAACGAGTGCGCTGCAAGTGTGTCATGGCTCCCCCAGTGGCGCTCGCATTGTGCATCGTCTCCGGGGACGTGAGTGCCACCGAGACGGTTCCCATCTGCGAGGACGCGCGGTCCGCTAATGGCACACGTCGAACGCGTCGCGGCCCACAGCTTGGCTAACCCGGGTGAGAACCGGACACCGGGCATTCGGTACCCGGTGTCCGGTATTCGTGCTCAGGACTGATCTACGGCTAGTGCCGGGTCGTATGACCCGTGATGAAGCGCCGGACGCTGCGGTGCGCTTCGCCCGGGCCGTGCACCAAGCGGGCTCCTGTCAGTGAGGGCTGTCCTGGTGGTGTCCAGAATGACCGTTCGGGTTCGGCTCCGTGCTCTGGACCGCCTCTGTTCCCATCGCTCCACGATGTGAACCTCGTCAGGAAGTTGACCAGCTGGTCGGCCCTGGGGGAGCCGAGGCCGGTGGTCGCGTCCCAGCCGGGACCGGCATAGAAGCCCGCCACCGACACGTCCTCGACGACCGAGTTGTTGCCGCTCGTCACGTCGTGGAAGAGCGTCTGGTAGACGCTGGGCAACGCGCTGTAGAGGTAGAGCCCCGCGTTGATAAAGCCCAGGTCGCGTCCGGCCTTCTGGTCGGCGATCGCGGCGATGGCCGCCCACTGAGGAGAGCCGGCGCTGGTTCCGCCAAAGAGAACCCAACCGTGTAGTCGCCAGGAACATCGAGATAGGTCAGCACCCCATGAAGAACGGCCGCGCTATACGCAACGTCGGGAACGCCACGCTGCTTGCCCCCCTCGATCGCGGCAGCTGGAAGAATGGCGCCATATATAGCACGCTGAAACCGCCGCCCGTGGCGATACGCTGGCGAGATTCGTTCCATGCAATCTCGCCTTCGTAGGTTCCGGGCGCGGATTCGCGGTCGGGTTGCAGCCAAGGGAGCCAGGCAATAGTCGGCGGCGTGCAGTTCGGTGCCGCCCACGGCGGTGACCAGCGGGTCGCTCGCGGGCGAGGAGACCGCTTGAACGCACGAAGAGCCGTCACAAGTCGGCTGTGCCGCGCCTTAATCGCCCGAGGAGGCGAAGAGCGTGATGTGCTTCAGCGTCGCCGCCGTAAACAGCTGGTGCTCCGACTTGAGCAGCTTGGGGTCGACACAACTCTCGTTCTCGCCGAAGCTCTGGGAGATGACATCACCGAGATTGTGATCCACGGCAAACTTCGTCGCGCTCAGGATGTCGGCATCCTGCGTCCGACTTTGCCAGGTCCAGCACGATATTGGCGCCGGGGGCGATCGCGTGCGACCACAGCACGTCGAGCGAGATCTCCTCCGCCCAGCCAACCATGTCGCCGTTGGTCGGGTCGAACGGAGTGAGGCCGTCCGGGGCGACCTGAGTGAACGTGCCGAGGCTGGAATCGCTCGGGTTGCCCAGGCCGTTGAGGCTCGGCAACCCGTAGAAAGTGTCGAAGTAGTTCAACTGCGCGACGATGTTCGGTGACTGGAATGAGTCGACGATGATGATCGTCTTGCCCTTGCCGGTGAAGCCTGCATAGATCAGATTGTCGACGCCGTAGGCGTGGCGCATCTGGTACGGGTCATAGCAGACCTCACCCGCCGCCTGACCGGTCTGGCACGTGAAGAGGCCGTAGCTTTGGCCGGCGACGGCGGCCGGGACTGCGTGTGGGCCACGCTGGAGGGATGGCGACGCCACTGAGCGTGCGCTCGCCACGCCGCCGGCCGCTGGCGCGAGGCTCAGCACCAGTGCCAGGGATGCCAGAACGGGCAGAACCTTGTGGGCTTTCATGACCTCCTCCTCCCGATCGAGATGATCATCGTTCGCCTGATGGCCCGGGTTGGACCTGGTAGTCGACGGGCCGGGGCCCGCGGGGCGTCCGTCCTTTCGCGCTGACCGCGACGGCCCACGGCGTGGGCCGTAGGGCGTTGTCGTGGACCCTCGGAGGTTGGCAATGCCCATGCGTGCCGCCTCCCCACGAACCCGATGCTCGTCCAGGCCGCGGCCCTCCAGTTCGTTGCCCGCATCCTCGGCTTTCGCGTGAGCCGATGTCAACACGAGGACCGTACACATGCGACCAGAGTCGCGAATTCCTCGATCGCCGATACGTTGCGCCCGCTCAGACAGCAGACGCCGCTGGCTTGGACCCGGTTGGATTGCTCGCCAAGGAGACCGTGTTCTTTGCCCGGGCGAGAAGGTCGGGCTGTCTTGCGGGACGCCCTTGATGTCCGACGTGTTCGCCTCGAACGGCATCACGCCGCAGTCGCCGCCATGCAGTGACGGCCGTCCTGCTGGTGCCGTCGCCCAGGATGCCCGTGCGATGATGCGACCCGTCACCCGCGTCCGGAGCCCCGAGCCATGTTCGGCTGCCTGATCACCGGATTTCTCGTCCTCCTCCTGTTCGCCCTGCTTCCGTTCTGGCTCTGGCCGCTGCTCGTCGTCGGCCTGGTCGTGCTGTTCGTACTGGCCGCCGTCACCGGTCTCATGAAGAGCATCCTCGGCGCGATCTTCGGCCGGCGCTGACCGCCAGCCGTCTCCGGGCGGCGCACGCGCTAGGACTCCGCCGCGCGCGACCGTGCCCTGCGCCCCGACCCATCCGACCCGCCCCGTCGTCCGAAAGGAGGGATGTCTGCCGCACACGGCACGTCACAGGCGAGGGGAGCATGTTCGAGTTCGCAATCTCCGCGGAGGGGCTCCGCAAGTCCTATGGGAACGTCCACGCGCTCCGGGGGATCGACCTGGCCGTCCCGGCAGGGACGATCCTGGGCCTGCTCGGCCCGAACGGCGCCGGCAAGACGACCGCCGTCCGCATCCTGACGACGCTCCTGCGCCCGGACGGTGGGCGCGCCACGATCGCCGGCCACGACCTGCTGCGGGAGCCGGACGCCGTGCGCGCCGCTATCGGCCTCAGCGGCCAGTTTGCCGCCGTGGACGAGAACCTGACCGGCCGCGAGAACCTCGAGATGGTCGGCCGGCTGCTCCACGTGGGCCGGCCCTTGGCCCGGGCGCGCGCAGACGAGCTGCTCGCGACCTTCGACCTCGTTGCCGCCGGGGGCCGGCCGGCCCGGACCTACTCGGGCGGGATGCGCCGCCGCCTCGACCTCGCGGCGAGCCTGGTCGGCAGCCCGGACGTCCTGTTTCTCGACGAGCCGACGACCGGTCTGGACCCTGCCAGTCGCCTCGGGCTCTGGGAGGTCATCGAACGCCTCGTTGCGGACGGGACCACGATCCTCCTCACCACCCAGTACCTCGAGGAAGCCGACCGGCTCGCGAACCGGATCGCCGTCATCGACGATGGCCTGCTGATCGCCGAGGGAACCGCGAACGAGCTGAAGGACCGCCTGGGCGAGGACGTCGTCGATGTCCGCGTCGTCAATCGGGCGCGGACCGCCGAGGCACTCGAGCTCCTCCGCCCGCTTGCCGCGGCCGAGCCGCGCGCCGAGGCCGCCGAAGGCCGGATCCACCTGCCCGTGAAGAACGGCGCCGGGGTGCTTGCCGAGATCGTCCGCCGGATCGACGGAGCCGGGCTTGAGATCGGTGAACTCGCCCTCAGGCGGCCGAGCCTCGACGACGTCTTCCTGGCCCTGACCGGCCACCGCGCCGAGGACGCACCCCCAACCGACACCATCGGAGACGCCCGGGCTGCCGGCTCGCGCCGGCGCTTCGGCCGCCCGGCCCAGGAGAAGACCGAGGAGAAGGCAGCATGACCGCCCTCACCGCGCCGGCAACCGCCGGCCGCCCGATCGCGCAGAGCCGCCGACGGCCGATGTGGATCGTCAGCGACTCGATCACGCTCGGCTGGCGCAACATGCTGGCGGTCGTGCGGAACCCGCAGCTCCTCGTCGTGGACACGATCACGCCGATCATGTTCGTGCTGCTCTTCGCGTTCGTCTTCGGCGGCGCGATCAAGACGCCGGGGATCGACTACGTGACGTTCCTGATGCCGGGCATCTTCGTCCAGACCGTCGTCTTCGGCGGGACCGGCACCGCGATCGGCCTCGCCGAAGACCTCCAGAAGGGGATCATCGACCGCTTCCGCTCGCTCCCCATGGCTCCCTCCGGCGTCCTGATCGGCCGGACCTTCGCTGACCTCCTGCGCAACGCATACACGGTCGCCGTCATGACGGTGGTGGGGTTCCTGATCGGCTTCCGCTTCTCGGGCACCATCCCGGAGTTCCTGCTGGCGCTCCTCCTCGTCACGCTCTTCGGCTACGCGATCAGCTGGCTTTCCGCCAACATCGGGCTCCGTGCCAAGTCGGCGCAGGCTGCCCAGGGCGCCATCTTCATCCCGGTCTTCCCGCTCACGTTCGCGAGCTCCGCGTTCGTGCCGGTTGCAACGATGCCGGACTGGCTGCGCCCGATCGCGCAGGCAAACCCGGTCACGATCGTGGTGAACGCCGCCCGCGGCCTGATCCTGGGCACCCCCGACGCCGGGACAGTGCTGCTCGCGCTGTGCTGGATCGCCGGGCTCGTCGCGGTCTTCGCCCCGCTCGCCATCTGGACCTACCGCCGCCACGGATAGGGCCGGCGCGGCCGCCCGCCGTTCGCCCGGGCCGCGGCCCGGTATGATCGGCGCCATGACAGAACGCGGTGCCGCCGGCCCGGAGGGACAGGTCGTCTGTCCCTTCGTGGCCTTCGAAGACGACAGGGACTTCCGCTCCGACGCGCCCGATCGTCGGCACCGCTGCTTCGCGGAGAGCCCGGCCGCGACGCGGGCGCTCGCTCATCAGGCGGCCTACTGCCTCTCCGCAGCCTTCCCTGGCTGCCCGACGTTCCTGGACTGGGCCCGGCGCGAGGCCGCTCCCCCGAAGGAGCAGCCGGTTCGGACGCTTCGCGAGGCGCCGAATGCGCCGCGCCTGGCCGAGCGATCCGGCGACACGTCGAGCCGGACGGTCCCCCCGCCCGACGCGCCTCCGCCGCCACGCCGCGGGCGAGCGGAATGGACCGCGCCGCCGCCCTGGACGGCCGAAGCGGAGGCGCGGCGCGAGCCCCGTCCTCTAGCCGGTGCGAGCGATCTCGAGGAACCGGATGTCCTGCCCGTCCCGGAGGCGCCGCCCGTCGCCGAGGACCGCGGTGGCCCCGGTTTCGGGGCGTGGTCCGGTTCCGCGCTCGCAGGGATCGTTACCCCAGGGACTCAAACCGCCGGCGCGGATGCCCGGCCGCCCGAGGCCATTACCGGGCTCGATGCCGAGCCCCGCTTCGTTTCGCCGGAGCCGGCTGCGCCGCCCTTCCTGGCCGGTCGCGCCACGCGGCAGAAGGGGGCGGCCGACCCTGGGCTCACGGCGGCCGACGAGGATATCTCGCGGGACGCTCCGCGGGCAGCTCCTCCGCGCCGGAGACCGGTCGGCGACGCGCGGGGCGCCCCCGCGCAGTCGCAGCCGGGGAGTCGCCGCCGCGACAGGCTGGCCGAGCGGCTCCCGGACCGACCGATCGATCGGGGTAGCGAGCGCGAGATCGCGGACCCTGCCGCGCCAGCGTGGGAGCGCCCGCGGCGTTTCGAGGCGTACCCGTCGCTGCGGTCGGGCGGGGGCGGGTTGGCCTCCCTCCCGCGACCCGTCCTCTACGGGCTCATCATCCTCGTGGCCGGCGTCGCGCTCTTCGCGGCACCCTTCGTGTTCCGCGGGCTCACGAGCGGCGGTGGGGGCGCCTCGGCGACCCCGACGCCGTCGGCCAGCGCCTCCGCGCCCGCGTCCGCCGCGCCCTCGGTGACGCCCGTGCCGTCACCCAGCCCGACCGTCTACACCGTGAAGGCCGGGGACACGCTCTCGCGGATCGCCGGGAAGTACGGCCTGACGGTGGACGAGATCGTGAAGGCGAACCCCCAGATCAAGGATCCGAACAAGCTCGGCCTGGGCGATCAGCTCGTGATCCCGCCGGCGGTTGCGCCCGCGATCACCGACAGCGGAACGCTCACCCCGGCGCCTTCGACCGCGGCTCCCGCGACCGCGGCGCCGTAGCCCCCGGCGCCGATCCCGGCGTCAGCGGCGCGGCGCGAGGTTGATCGAGGTGATCTTGCCGGCCTCGACCCGGAAGGCGGCGTCGAGATGCTGGGACTCGACCCCGGGTCGCACGACCAGCAGGTCCGCCTGGTAGGTGTTGCCCATGTCCTGGACGGCGCCCGGGATCATCTTGAGGCCGGCATCCGCGCGCAGGAACCAGCCGCTGACCTGGTCGAGGCCACGCAGGGTGCGGGCGTTATCGCCGACGTGGATCCGCATCTCGATCCGCTCGTCCATCAGGGCGACCGCGCCCTCGCGCAGTCCGCCGTTCAGCTGCTCGAAGAACAGCTCCATCGTGTCCGTGGCTCCCATTGCTTGAGTCTAGCCGAGCGCGGCGGGCGGTGCCCCAGACGGTAGGGTGGAAGGTGGCGCCGGTTGGGCCGCCGGCGCCATCTCCGCTCGCAGGCGGCGAACCAGCTCCGCTGCCTGCTCGTAGCGCCCGAACGACGGCATCAGGTAGGTGCCGGCGACGGCGGTCCCGACATCGCGGAGCAGGGCGAGCGCCATCTCCAGGCCGACCTCGGCTGCAGACTCGCCCGCCGCCCGCAGGGCGTCGCGCGTCGCGTCGGGGATCGTGATCCCCGGCACCTCGTGGTGCAGGAACTCGGCGTGGCGGCTCGACTGGAGCGGCAGGACGCCCAGCAGGAGCGGTACCGGGAACCCGCCCGACCCATACCGCCGCCGCGCCTCGCTGAGCATCGCCTCCGCCTGTGCCGTGTTGAACAGCGGCTGCGTCATCACGAGCTGCGCGCCCGCGTCGAGCTTCTGGGCCAGCCGGTCCCACTCGCGGGCAGCGTCCTCCGCGGTCGGGTCCAGCGCGCAGGCGATCGTGAAGCCGGCCGGGCCGCCGATCGGAGCGCCCGCCTCGTCCTCGCCCCGGTTGAGGCGCGCGAGGATCCGCACCAGCCCGATCGAGTCCACGTCCCAGACGCCCGTACCGGTCGGGTAGTCGCCGACGCGCGGCGGGTCGCCGGTGAGGGCCAGGATGTTCCGGACGCCGAGGGCGTGCGCCCCGAGCAGCTCTGACTCGAGGGCCATCAGGTTGCGGTCGCGCGTCGTGAGGTGGACAACGCATTCGAGGCCCAGGTCGTGCTGGATCCCGAAGGCCACGGCCAGGGCGCCCATGCGCACTCGCGCCATGGCCGAGTCGCTGACGTTCACGCAGTCGGCACCGGCCGCCGCGAGCAGGCGTGCCGCCTCCACGGTCCGCTCGATCCGGATCGAGCGGGGTGGGTCGATCTCCACGGAGATGACGTAGCGCCCGTCGCGGAGCCTGCGGAGGAGCTCGGTCGGGACGGGGGGATCAGACGGAGCCGGCTCAGTCCGCTGTGGCGGTGCCGCACGCGGCGTCTCGACGAGCGCGACGCGCGGTCCGGCCGTCGCGCCCACCGGTCGTGACGCATCCCTGCCGGGGTCCGCGCCCCCGCCCGACCCGGCGATCGACCGGTCGACGGCGGCGCGCATGGCGGCGACGTGGGCTGGAGTCGTGCCGCAGCAGCCCCCCACGATCCGGGCGCCTGCCGCCAGCGCGAGCGGTACGAACTCGCCGAGCCAGGCCGGGTCCGCTGCGTAGACGAACTGCCCTTCGATCCGCTTGGGAAGCCCGGCATTGGGCATGAACGAGCCGGGCAGCCCGCAGCGTCGCGGGTCGATCCGGCCGAGGGCGTCGAGCGAGGCGCTGGGGCCAACGCCGCAGTTGACCCCCAGCACGTCGATGCCGGCCCCGGTCAGCACATCCGCTGCGGCCTCCGGGGTGCGACCGTCGGCGAGGCCGAGCTCCTCGCCGAACGTCATCGACGCGATCACCGGAAGGCCGGTCGCGGCCCGGACCTCGGCGATTGCCAGCAGGAGCTGCTCGAGGTCGTGGAACGTCTCGAGCACAAGGAGGTCGACCCCACCCTCGAGCAGTCCGTCGATCTGCTCGCGAAACGCGGCCCGGGCCGCCGCGTCGCCGACCCCGAGGTCGCCGTGGGCCGGGCGCCCGAGCGGCCCGATCGACCCGGCGACGAGGGCATCACGGCCGGCGACATCGCGCGCCTCGCGCGCGAGCTGGGCCGCCCGCCGGTTCAGCCGGCCGGCAAGATCGCCGAGCCCCCATCCGCTCAACCGGACCCGGTTCGCGCCGAAGGTCGCCGTCTCCACGATGTCCGCACCGGCGTCGAGGTATTCGCGGTGGATCGTGCCGACGAGGTCCGGCCGCGACAGGACGAGCTCGTCGAGGCAGGCCCGGCTGGGGGATTCCGCGCGAGAACAGCAGCGTTCCGGTGGCCCGTCGGCCACAAGCGGCCGGGCGGCGAGGAGCGCCCGGAAGCGCTCGCGCTCCGACGTGCGCACGAATTCCGGACCGCCGAGGTCACTCATGCGGTCATCGTACCGTGCGCCTCGGGTCGCACCCGCCGGCAAGCCCGGCGCCGACCAAGCTGCCGTCAGCCGAGGGATCGGAGCGTCCCGCGACGCCGCGCCAGCGTGAGCGAGCCATCGACCTCGACGAAGACCTCGGGCGGTCGGGGCCGGCCGTTGTACGCGGATCGCATCGACGCGCCGTAGGCGCCCGTGTCGCGGATCGCGACGAGATCGCCGCGCGAGAGCGGCGGGAGCCGGTGCTCGCCGAGCGTGTCGGTCGACTCGCAGATCGGGCCGTCGACCCGGCACCAGCTTCCAGCCCGTCTCGGCGCCGGCTTCGTCGCGTCGCGGCGAGCGCCCCGCGGCGGCCTCGCGCGCCGCCCGGATGGCCCGGCGATCCGAGTTTGCGGCGCTCCACGCGGCCGAGGTGCGCGGCGCGAGCGCTTCCAGTGCCGGTTCGAGGGCACGCCCGCCCGCGGTGAGCGCGACGACGGCGTGTTCGGCCCCGTACAGGGCGGGCCGGAGCAGCTCGGTCATGCCCGCGTCGATCACGACCAGGCGCTCGACGCGGTCGTCGGTCTGCGCATCGAGCGGAAGGAGCGCCAGGCCAAGTGATCCCGCGCGCTCCACGGGCAGTGCGGCGGGCGGTCCGATCCGCTCACGGACGTGGAGGACCCGGGCCACGATCCAGCCCGCTCGTGCCACCAGGAAGCGACCGGGTTCGATCGCGAGGCGCTCCGGCCGCCGGTCCGCGGGGATCGCCTCGAGGAGTGCAGGAATCTCTCGCGCGAACCTGGCGGGGTCTGGGGCCGGGACGCCCAGTGGAGCGACGGGAAAGCCGCCCCCGATGTCGAGCGTGTCGAAGTCGGGCAGCCCACCGCGCAGCAGGGCCAGCAGGGCGAGTGCCCGCCGCACGGCGTCCCGCCATGCATCGGTGGTCGCGAGCTGCGACCCGGCGTGGAGGTGCAGGCCGCGGAACCTGAGCGGCCCGCCCGTGCCGCCACCGGCCTCGATCGCGGCCGACATCTCGTCGGCGGTGAGCCCGAACTTCGAACCGGCCGCCCCGGTCACGAGGCCCCGGTGAGTCTCCGGCTCCACCTCGGGGTTGAGCCGGAGCAGGACGTCCAGGCGGAGCCGGGGATCGACCACATTGGCCACCCGCGCCAGGGCAGCCGCCTCGTCCGCCGACTCGAGCGCGATCCAGCGGAGCGGCGCGCCCCCCACGGCCGCCAGCGCCGCGGCGCGCAGGTCGGCGTCGGTCTTGCCGATCCCCTCGAGCGTGATCTCCGCGTTGGGGATGCCGGCCCGGGTCGCGAGCGCCCACTCTCCCCGGGAGACGACGTTCGAGCCGAACCCGAGCCGTCCGAGCCGGGCCACCAGCGCCGGGAGATTCGTTGGCCTTCAGCGAGTAGCGCCGTTCCCAGGGGGCGAGGAACGCGCTGTCGAACGCCGCTGCGGACGCCTCGAGGGCGCCGATGTCCGTGACGTAGGCCGGCGTCCCGTAGCGCCGGGCGATCTCCCGCAGTGTGGGCGCGAGGATCCCTAGCCGATCGTCGGGCTCGCGGGTCTCGTCCGGCGCCTCGGGTCGCACGCCGTCAGTCCGGGATGACCATTCGCACGGCGGTCGAGATGACACCCACTACGATCGAGCCGATGCAGGCAGCCACGAGCGTCGCCTCGGTGAGCAGGTTCGGCGGGAAGTCGCCGACGCGGATGCTGCCGCCCAGCTGGTCCGAGACCCAGGCCGCCGCGAGGAAGAGGGCGGCGTTGAGCACGATCCCCGCCACCCCGAGGGTGAGCAGCGTGACCGGCAGCGAGAGGATCTTCACGACCGGCTTGACCAGCCCGTTCGCGACCCCGAAGACGAGCGCCACCGTCCCGAAGGTCACCAGGTCGTGGGGGATCCGGTCGAAGGACGACGACGGGATCGCGATCCCGCTGACGTACCGGGCAGCGACCCACAGCGCGATACCGGTCGCGATGATGCTGGCGACGAACCCCTTCACTCTGCTCCCTCCCGGTCGCCCGCGGATCCTGCCGGCGTCGCGTCCGGCGGCCGTCGCACGATCATCCCATGCCGCGTCCAGTCCCCGGCAAGTTCGCACGGCCGGTGCCTGGCTGGCGGGGCGGGCCGGGCTCAGCGGAGGAGGAAGCCCGTCCCGACTGGATCGTCCGGGTCCAGCGTGAACGCGTGACACCCGGTGCGGTGGGCGCTGCCCTCGACCTCCGTGACGACCGCCAGCCGGCCGGCCACCGCCGCCGTCGCGACGATCCGACCCCCGAACGAGGAGCCGACGATGCCCAGGTGGCGGAGCTCGTCGCCGATCCCGAGCCGGCCGCGCGCATGGAGGATCGCGAGGCGCGCCGACGTGCCGCTTCCACACGGCGACCGATCCACTTCGCCGTCGGCGAAGACCGTCACGTTCCGCTGGGTCAAGGCCGCGGCATCGCCGGGCGCGTTCGTCTCGTCCTGCCACCACGTGATCCCGTAGATGCCGCGCAGCTCGGGCTCCTCCGGGTGCGTCACGTCGAGCGCCGCGTCGAGCGCGGGCCGCAGCTCACGCTGCAGCGCGATGAGGCGCGGCAGGCTTGCCGCGTCGACAGCGAGGCCAAGAGACCGGACGTCCACGCTCCCGTAGAACGCCCCGCCGTAGGCGACGTCGACGCGAACGAGCCCGGCCCTTGTTCTGACCGGGACGTCCCTCGCGAGCACGAATGCGGGCACGTTCCGGAACCGGACGCCGAGCACGCGGCCCGACCCGACGTCGCAGCGCGCGACGCAGGCCAGGCGACCCGACGGGACGTCCACGTTGACCGGCGTTTCGGGCCCGACCACCGGCAGCCGGCCGCTCTCGAGCGCCCAGGTGACCAGCGCGATCGTTCCGTGGCCGCAGGCGGTCGAGTAGCCCTCGTTATGGAAGAACAGGACCCCGAGGTCGGCGCCTCCGTCGTCCGGATCGACGACGAAGCAGCCGTACATGTCGGCATGGCCACGCGGCTCGTTGACGAGCAGCAGGCGCACGTGATCCAGGTGAGCGGCCGCCCAGCGCCGCTTCTCCAGGATCGTGGCTCCAGAGATCCCAGGAACGCCCCCCGTCACGATCCGGAACGGCTCGCCGCCGGTGTGGTAGTCGACGGTCGTGACCTCCGGTAGGCCACCCGCCGAGCGCTCGGCCGGCCGGTGTTCGCTCATCGCAGCGCCTCGAGCCGGGCCTCGAGGCGGGACCGCACCGCCGGCCACTCGTCGTCGACGATCGCGTACCAGGCGGAATTGCGGATCCGGCCGTCGGGCATCCGCATGTGCTTGCGGAAGATGCCCTCGAACCGGGCGCCCAGCGCGAGGATCGCAGCCCGGGACCGCTCGTTGCGCGCGTCGGTCTTGAGCTCCACCCGCATCGCGCCGAGCGTTTCGAACGCGTGGGTCAGGAGGAGGAGCTTCGCCTCCACGTTGATGCCGGTTCCCCACCGCTCGGGCGTCAGCCAGGTCCAGCCGATCTCGAGCCGCCGGTGAGCAGGCGCGATCGCCAGGTAGCGCGTGCTCCCGACGACGCGCGCCCCGGCGACGTCGCTGATCGCGAAGGGGAGCTCCGTGCCGGCGTCCCGGGCCCGCAGGGCGTCCGTGAGCCAGGCCCGCAGCGCGGCCTCGTCGGTGAGGCGCGCGGGCATCCACGTCCACGTGGCGGGATCGGCCGCGGCGGCGAGAAGGCCGGGAAGGTGGCGCTCGTCGAGCGGCTCCAGCCGTGCTCGCCGGCCCGAGAGCGTCGGGCTTCGAGCCCAGTCGGCAGGGTCGATCATCAGCGCCGCCCGACGCCTCCGTCCGCCCCGTCGTCGGGGCCGCGGGCGGCCCGGATCCGATCCACCGCGCGACGGAGCAGCTCCAGGCCCGCAGGGTCCAGGTCGTAGGTCCACTCGCGGATGCGCTCCTGGCGTCCGAAGCGGGCCGCCATCCCGATCTCCAGCGCCTCGCGGGTCAGCAGGAGCAGGTCCGCCGTCCGATCGGCCAGGTCCAGGGCGGCGTCGTCGCGCTGGAGCGCCGTGAGCAGCTCCACGCCTTCGCCGCCCGATTCACGCAGCCACTGGGCGATGTTCTGCGTGCTCCGCTCGCCGGCGCAGACGAGCCCGACCGTGCTGCCCGGCGGCAGCGCTCGCACCTCGTCGAGCAGCTCGGCGTAGGAAGGGGCCGCGAGCATCGCGATCACGGGGGCGCGCCCGTCCACCAGCGCGATCGTCTCGTCGGCATGGAACGTGGACGTCGCGACGAGGTCGTAGTGGAAGCGCCCCAGGCGTTCGTCCACGAGGTCGATCAGCACGCCGTCCGCGTCGGCAAGCCCGCCGAACGACTCGGCGATTTGCTCGGCCGCGCGCTGCGCATCGGCAGTCGTGCACTCCACGAACAGGATCTGGACGCGCGGGCCGGGCCGCTTGCGCTCGGCCGCGACCGAGTAGACGGCCGAGGCCACTTCGTTCGCCGAGTAGCCGGCCCGCGTGGCTGACCGAAGCAGCTCGGCAACCAGCCCCTCCAGCGTCCCCGAGGTGCGGCGCTGGAGCGATCGGGCGGTGACGCGGGTGCCCGCCCCCTGGCGCGAGACGACATAGCCCGCCTCGGCGAGCCGCTTGTAGACGGCCCGGACCGTGTTCGGGTTCACGTAGAGGATCGCGCCGAGCTCGCGGACCGTGGGCAGCCGCGCGCCGGGCAGCAGCCGGCCGGTGTCGATCTGATACGCCAGCTGCCAGTACAGCTGGGTGGAGATCGGGACGTCCGAAATCTCTGGCGATGTCGAAGGCTCCTCCCGCCGGCATGGCCGCCTTGGCGACCGGCGCAGCCGCGGGTGCCGCCTCCACGCTGGAACGCACCGAGCGCCCGATCGCAGGATCGTCACGCCACCTCGGCCGGCGCGGGCCCCCGGACGGATCACCCATTGACATAGCTCGATAGTCCAACTATGCTGCACATGTCTTAGTTCACTATATCAATCCGCGGTCGCCCGGCCGCGTCACGAGGCTCGTATCCTGATGGAAATCCTGCTCATCATCCTAGTCGTCCTTGTCGGCCTTGCCGTCCTCGACGCCACCTCGGCGGAAGTGGGCGTGGACTCGCGCTTCGACATCGACGACTCGCACGCGCCGATGCACGGCGCCTACTGACCCTTCGCGCGTCTCCGCTCGGCGAGGCTCCCACCCTCCCCACTCTTCGCCGGACCGAGCATGATTGACCGCCGGCCCTGGCCGGCGGTCAATCGAATTCCGGGGCCGGGTCAGGCCGGCCGGCCGACCTCCGCGAGCGCCTGGCGGTACAGGCCGTGGCCGTCGACGCCGCGTGACGGCGAGACGAAGAGGGCGAGGTCCTCCTCGAGCCGGCGCTCGAGGTGCGTGCCCGCGAGGCGGTCGACCGTGCGGGCGGCCAAGGCCGCGCAGCGGAGGACGTGCTTCGTCTCGGGGCGGGCCGGGTCGTCCCAGTACCAGCCGTCGGACGCGAACATCGCGAGCCGCCAGCGCTGGGCCTCCATTAGGTCGAGCAGGCGCTGCGATGCCGTGCCGCGGGCGCGCGGCGCGAGCTCGGCGGCCGCGAAGGCGGACGGCGCCAGCGCTCCGATCACGACGTCGACGTATGCGTCACGCGCAGCCCACGGGTCCACGGGGACCCGCTCTCCGGCTCGGTCTCCCCGCCCGGGCAGGTCGCGGGCGAGCAGCTCTGTCACCGCGTCGACGCCGGACGCGAGGCGCTCCAGCGCCGCCCGGAGTGGGCCCTTCCAGCGCCCGTCAGCCGCGCATGGGCACTCGCCCGACCAGCGCAGCACGCCGTGGTGGCAGCTCCACGAGGTCCGGTCGGCCACCAGTGCCGGGGGGAACGTCGCCGGATCCTCGCTTGCCAGCGCCGCGCCCAGGGAGACCACGTCGAAGCCGCGGTCTTCCTCGGGGTCCGTCAGGCGGGCCAGGAAGAGGTCCCGCCAGCGCTGGTGATGGCCATACAGCTCGCCGTCCGTCGCGACGAGGACGAGGGGCGCGCCGGGCTCCCGCCGGTGCGAGCCATCCCGATGGAGCGGGGCGGCCAGCGCGGGCAGGACCAGCTCCCGCGCGAACCGGTCGGCGTCGGCCGTCACCTCGGGCTGGAACGAGACGGCGCCGGACAGCGCCCCGTCGTAGAACACCACCGTCATCTCGAGGCCGCCGCCCAGCTCAACGCGGTGGGGACGCCGGGTCTCCAGGGCGGGCGTGCCGGCCTGCCAGGGGGCAAGGGTCGTGGCCGTGACGCCCTGGCGGGCCATCTCGCGGAGGGTCGCGAGGTCGACCGCGGCCTCAGGGAGCCACATCAACCGCGCCGCGCGGCCGAAGCGGAAGGCGAAGTCGCGAAGTCCCCAGCGGATCTCGGTGGCGCGATCCCGGGCCGAGGCCAGGGGCAGGATCGCATGGTGGAACGGCATGGCGATCGCGTTCGTGCCCTGGTCGGCGGCGACGATCCGGGCGAGGGTCACGGGGTCCTCGGCGGCCAGCCAGGACGTGAGCGTCGGCCCCACGTCGAACCCGATCCGATCCAGGTTCCCGCGCTCCGCGTTCGGCCGGTAGCACTCCGCCGCCACCCGCGCGTTCCAGTTGGGGAATGGCGCGGCGGAGGGGTCGCCGGGAATGCGGCCCGTGAAGGGGTCGCGGCGCTCCGGCTGGTAGAAGTGACCGTGGAGTGCGAGCCGGCCGCGAGTCACGGAGCGGGACCTGGGCGCCGGGCGCCTAGAGCCCTTCCTCCTCGGCGCGGTCCCGGGTCGTCGTGACCCGGTGCTCGATGCGGACCGAGGTCCGTGCGGCCAACGCCAGGTCGAGTGGCCAGGTCAGCACGAGTGCAGAGCCCTGGTAGACACGCTCGAAGCCGGCCTCCGAGTTGGAGATGGTCTCGATCGGGGCGATCCAGGCGTCGGCGGCGGGCATGACGTCGGTCGTGACATCCAGCCCGACGTACTCGTTCCCGGACCGGAGCGCCGTGACCGCCGTGCTGCTCTGGGTGCTGTCGTGGGAGACGCGTACGCCGTCGAGGATGTAGTAGGCGGCCGGGTTCCCGCCGCCCCCGAGCATCGTCGTGGCCCACTCGACGGCCAGGACGAGGCCCCGGATCGATTGCGTGCCGAGGTTCTCCAGGCTGACCTCGAGCGTGAGCACCGGGTCGCGGCGACCCCCCGCGACCTCGATCCGCTTCTCGACACGCACCGGAGCCGGCCCGTCCGCCGTCCGCACATAGCCCTTGCAGGCGAGGCGGACGTGGCCGCCGGCCTCGGAGGCCGAGACCTCCAGGACCCGATACGGGGCATCGACGAGGTCCGCCAGCTCCTCGACCTCGGCCCTCGCGAACGCTCCCGGCGTCGCGCTCCCGGGCAGCACGTGGACCAGGCCCGAGCGCCGCTCGTAGGCGTCGTAGTAGAGGCGTTCGGAGAGGCCGGATTCCTTGGTCGCGACGCGGTCGTGGATGGACCCGACCGCCTCGCTGGAGGCCGCGCCCTCGGCGTCGCGGGACAGTGATTGTTCGTGCGACACGAGCGTCGCGTGCGAGGCCTCCGGGCGGCGGCGGAGCACGGCAGCGAGCGCGTGGCGGACCGCCCGCACGTCCCAGCTCCCGATGCCGGCCCCCTCGGACGGCTTGACCACCACGAGCTGTCCGGGTGTCGCGAGGACCAGCTCGGCGATCCCGTCGAGGTCGACGTCGGCCGAGCGGACCCCGTCCGGGCCCGGCACCGCGCCGGCCGAGCGGGCGGCACGGTCCGCCGCGTCCTCCGCGGCGATCAGGTGCTCGTACGTGGCCAGGCGCATGTGGCTGATGTAGATCCCGCCGAAGAGCCCGTGCCAGTAGCAGTCGTTGGACTGGCCCTGGAAGAGGTGGTCCAGGGCGGCCGAGCGGGCGTGCCCGGCCGGCATCGCGTGGACTTTCTCGGAGGTGCGGAGCATCTGCTTGTGGAGGTCGTTGACCTCCCGGTACTTGATCTGGAAGTTCCGCCAGAAGCCGCCGCGAAGGTAGCGCGCCTCGGGCCGCCCGGCCGCCTCGGCCGCGTGGAGCAGGCCGCTGAAGACCCGGCTCTCGACCGGCGGCAGGGCCCACTCGCCCATCTCCGCGTACGAGGCGGTGGGGACGTAGACGCGGCCGATCGGCGGGTTCTGGTCCAGCCAGTCCGACGGGGTCGTGGTCGTGAGCCAGTCCGCGTTCGCCTCGAGCGCCTCGAAGAAGCGATCGACCCAGCGGGTGCTGCCCCAGCAGTGCTCCCAGGTCGTGGGCCACGAGCCGAACTTCTCGCCGTCGTCACCCATCATCCCGACCCGCTCGCCCGCCTCGGTCGCGTGATCACGGAGATAGGCGATGACGTCGTCGACGTCGCCGAACGGGATCCCGTAGCGCAGCCCCTTCTCCGTCCCGAACACGGTCAAGATGCTGCCCTGGTCGTCGGTCGTGTAGGGACCCCAGAGCTTCTCCTCCGGGATGGCGGCGGCCCGGAAGTGGTTGTCGTCCAGGATGGTCCAGCTGTAGCCGCCCGCGACGAGCGCGGTCGGCAGGTCCGGCTCCCAGACCCGCTCGGCCAGCCATGCGCCGCGCGGCCGGCGGCCGGCAATCCGCTCGATCTCGTCGGCCATCCTGCGCAGCTGGCCGATCCGGTCGCGCTCCGGCAGTGAGGCGAGTACGGGTTCGTAGTAACCGCCCCCGAGCAGCTCCACCTGGCCGCGGGCGGCGAGCCCGGCGAGCCGCTCGACGAACTCGGGGCGTTCGGCGCGCAGCCAGTCAAGGAGCGGGCCGGTGTAGTGGAGCGCCACGCGCACGCGCGGGTGCCGGTCCAGGGCGTCGAGCATCGGCCGGTAGGCCGAGTCGTAGACATCGCCGAACACCCAGCCGAAGTTGCCGACCGGCTGGTGGTTGTGCAACGCCAGTGCCAGCGAGATCCGCGGGGCCACGTGCCCTCCCTTGTGAGACTTCCTCGCGATCCGCGGGGCTGCGCCGGCCCGGATCAGCCCGCTTCGGTGACGAGCGGGCGCCGGCTCGTGGCCTGGCCAGCCACGTCGACACCTGCAGCCGGCAGATAGAGCTGCTCCGCGTACTCGTGGAGCATGCGCGTCGTCGAGAACCGCCACATCGTCGTGGCCATGGATCGCTTCATGAGCGCCAGCCATTCCCTGGGCAGCCCGGCCGAGGTGCGTTCGTAGTAACGCGGCACCACCTCGTCCTCCAGGATCCGGTACAGGTCCAGCGCGTCGGCCCAGTCCTGGGCGCCCTCGTCGGGGTTCGTGACCCGGCCACCGATCGCCCAGCCGTTATCGCCGGTCCAGCCCTCGTCCCACCAGCCGTCGAGGACGGACACGTTGACCACGCCGTTCGCGGACGCCTTCATGCCCGACGTCCCCGACGCCTCCATCGGCCGACGCGGGTTGTTGAGCCAGACGTCCACGCCGCGAACGAGGAGCTTGGCCACCCGGATGTTGTAGTCCTCGAGGACGAAGACCCGCCCGCGCAGCTCAGCGGAGCGGCTTCGTTCGAAGATGCCCTGGATCACCTGCTGGCCCGGCCGGTCCGCCGGATGGGCCTTGCCCGCGAAGACGAACTGGACCGGCCGGTCGGCGCTCCAGACCAGGCGGGTGAGGCGCTCCATGTCGGTGAAGAGCAGCTGCGCGCGCTTGTAGGTCGCGAAGCGGCGCGCGAACCCGATCGTCAGGATGTCCGGGTCGAGCGCGCTGTCGAGCTCGAGGAGCGTCGCCGGCGACTCGCCGTGCCGCGCCAGCTGCGAGCGCAGGCGCTGCCGGGCGAAGACCGCCAGCTCACGTTTCTGGTACCGGTGCGCCTCCCACAGCTCTCGATCCGGGAGCCGCCCGACCCGCTCCCAGAAGCGACCGCTGTCCGTGCGGCCGTCCAGGTCGTCCAGGTCAGCGTCGAGGCGTCGTTCCAGCAGCTCGCGCGTGGCGCGGCCCACCCACGTCGGCGTGTGGACTCCGTTGGTGATCCCCGCGATCCCGCGCTCGCCCAGGATCGGCTCCCAGGTCCGGTTGGCCGTCTCGGCATGGAGCTGCGAGACCGCGTTCGCACCGTTGGACAGGCGGAGGCTGAAGGCGGTCATGTCGAACTGGGAGACATCGCCCTCGACGCCGAGGCCCTGGCGCAGGACGTCGTCGATCGGGATGCTCGCGGCAGTGGCGTCGCCCTCGGCTCCGCACAGCGGGCCGGCGACCCGCCGCACGAGGTTGGCGTCGAAACGCTCGTTGCCGGCCGAGACCGGCGTGTGGATCGTGAAGACGCTGCACCGCCGCACCGCGTCCCACGCGTCGGCGACCGGCATGCCCGTTGCCACGTGCTCCCGGGCGCGTTCCACGAGCAGAAACGCGGAGTGGCCCTCGTTGAGGTGCCAGACGGACGGCGACACCCCCAGCGAGCGGATCGCACGGACGCCTCCGACGCCGAGGACCAGCTCCTGGTGGAGCCGCATCTCCCGCCCGCGGACGTAGAGGATGTGGGTGATCGGGCGATCCGCGTCGTCGTTGCCGGAGTGGTCGGTGTCCAGCAGGAGGACCGGCACGCGCCCCACCTGGAGCAGCCACACCGCGGCCGAGACGACCCTGCCGGGCAGCTCGATCGGGACCGTCAGCGGGTCGCCCACGTGGTCCCGCACCCGGAGGAAGGGGAGGCGCCCGAGGTCGAAGTCCGGGTACTCGTGCTCCTGGTGCCCGTCCGCGTCGATCGTCTGGCGGAAGAAGCCGCGCCGGTAGAGAAGCCCGACGCCGATCACCGGCATCGCCATGTCGCTGGCCGACTTCATGTGGTCACCGGCGAGCACGCCGAGCCCGCCCGAGTAGATGCCCAGCGATTCGTGGAAGCCGTACTCGGCGCAGAAGTAGGCGATCGGCCCCGTCAGCTGGCCGGGGTGGTGCCGGTTGAACCAGTGGTCGGAGCCGTTCGTCATGTAGTGATCGAAGGCGTCCATCACGCCGTCGTACTCGGCGATGAAGCCCGGATCCTCCAGCAGCGGCTCCCAGTTGATGGCCGTCTGGAGGAGCGCCACCGGGTTCCGGTAACGCGACCAGGTGTTGGGCTCCAGGCGGCTGAACAGCAGGGCCGCCCGCGGGTGCCACATCCACCAGAGGTTGTAGGCGAGCGTCCGCAGGCCGTCGAACTGCGGGGGAACCCGGATGGGGAGGCTGGGCAGGGTCGGAACGCGGACGAGCGGAACCATATGGGCCGGGATGATACCGGAGGGACACTCGCGTCGTGAACCGGTTTAGTGGCGGGGGCGTGTTGACGCGGCTACCATCGCCACCCATGCGCGTGATCTTCGTGGCGGCCGAGTGCGAGCCGTGGGCCAAGACCGGTGGCCTGGGTGACGTCGTCGACGCGCTTGCCCGGGCGCTCGGCAGGGTCCCGGGCGCGGTGGATGGTCCGATCGAGGTATTTCTGCCGCGATACCCGAGCGTCGCTATCCCCGCGGGGACGACCGTCGACCTGCTCGAGATCCGGGTTGCCGACGCAATGGCGCCCGGTGGGGTCAGCGACGTGGTGGTCCGCTCGTTCGACGCCGACGGCTACCGCCTCCGGCTCGTCGAGCACCCGGGTGCATTCGACCGGGCCGGCTTCTACGGCGATGCCGCAGGCGACTACGCGGACAATCCCCGCCGCTTCGCGTTGCTGGGACGCGCTGCGCTCGAGGCGCGGCGTGCCGAGCGCAGGCCGGTCGACCTGGTCGCTCTCCACGATTGGCACGCCTGTCCGGTGGTCCTCCTGCGCGACCTCGCGTACGCCGACGACCCGGTGATCGGGGGCGCGGCGACGTCGCTGACGATCCACAACCTGGCCTATCGCGGGTGGATGCCCCGGCATCAGGCCGGCCAGCTTGGTCTCGGCGACGCGTCGGCGGACGTGGGCGACGGGTGGGGGATCGACCTCCTGCGCGAAGGCATCCGGCGGGCCGAGACGGTCAACACCGTCAGCCCGGCATACGCCCGCGAAGCCCTCGATCCCGCCGGCGGAATGGGCCTCGACGGCGATCTCGCCGCCCGCGGCGACCGCTTCGTCGGGATCCTCAACGGTCTCGACCAGGGCATCTGGAACCCGGCCACGGACGCCGCGCTCGCCGCGCGCTACGACCCGTCGAACCTCGCCGGCAAGGCCGCCTGCCGGACGGACCTGCTGGCGTGCGTGGGCTTCGACACCGCCGATCCCTCGCCCGTGCTCGGGGTGATCGAGCGGCTGGACCCCCAGAAGGGGTTCGACCTGGTCGCCGGGGCCGCGCGGCGTTTCGTGGAGGATGGAGCGAGGCTGGTCATCCTCGGGACCGGCGACGGAAGCCTGCTCGAGGGCGTTCGCGCGGAGGCCACCCGCGCCCCGGGCCGGATCGCGGTCCTGGAGCGGTTCGACCGCGAGCTTTCGAGGCGGATCTACGCCGGCGCCGACCTGTTCCTGATGCCGTCGCGCTTCGAGCCGTGCGGGCAGGGCCAGATGATCGCGATGCGCTACGGGACGCCACCCGTGGCGCGACGCACCGGCGGCCTCGCCGACACGATCGTCGACCTGGACGCCGATCCGGCCGGCGGGACCGGGTTCCTGTTCGACGACGCCACGCCGGATGCGCTTGCCGCTGCCGTCGAGCGCGCGCTCCGCGTCTTCGGTGCCGCCGATCGGGGGCCGTGGGACGGCCTCGTGGCCCGAGGGATGGCGATCGACTGGAGCTGGGAGACGTCGTCGGCGCCGCGCTACGCGGCCCTTTACGAGCGGGCGGTCGCGCTCAGGCGCTCAGCCCGGGGTAGGGGACGGGGGTTCCGCCTGCGCCCGGCGGCGCGGGCAGAGGTTCGCCCGGCCTACCCGCGCGACGCGACGATCAGGGCGCAGCCGACGGTGATCGTCGACTCGTCCGGCGCGATCCGGAAGTGCTCGCGGGCAGCCGGCGGCGCGTCGCGGAAGAGTGCCCGGACGGCGTCGGCTCGCCAGGCCGCCGGCGCCGTCGTGGACAGCCATTCCTCCACGACGTGCTCCAGCTCCCAGGTCCGCTCCACGTGTGCCGAGAAGCCGGCGGAGGCCAGGGCGGCCAGCCACTCGGAGGCGCGCAGTGACCGGGCGTGCGACGGATCCCGCAGCAGCTCAGCGGCGTTGAGGAACGTGTCGAGCGGACCGTCCTCGGGCGCACGGAGGTCGACGATCGCCAGCCTCCCGCCGGGCCGAAGCACCCGCGCGATCTCGCGGAACGCGGCCGCGGGCTTCGGCCAGTGATGGACCGAGTGCCGGCTGATCGCGACGTCGAAGCTCGCGTCGGGGAAGGGGAGCGCCTCCGCGGAGGCCTGCCTGAACGAGATGTTCCCGATCCCGCGCTCTGCGGCGAGCCGACCGGCCACGGCAAGCATCTCGGGTGTGGGGTCGATCGCGACGACGGACGCCACGTGGGGCGCCAGCGCGAGCGCGGCGTGGCCGCCGCCGGTCCCGACATCGAGGGCGCGATCTCGCGCGGCGGGCTCGGACGGCGGCGACGAGCCAGCCCAGGTCGGGCGCGTTCGCCTGCTTCCAGCCCGCCCCGTAGCGCTCCGCGACCGCGGCCCACTGGCGGCGCGCGGCGTCGTCGGTCACGCGCTCGTTTCCTGCGCCGGCAGCGTGATGCGACCGCGGGAGCGGCCCGACCGGGGCCAAAGAGCGGGCGGCGTGGCCTCCCCCTGGATGGGCGGGGCGCCCATTGCGGTCAGGAGCCGGGACGTGGCTGCGGCCACCTCGTCGATCGCGGCCTCGAACGCGTCCGGGTCCCGGCGCGGGGCGGCGCGCGAGCCACTCACCTTGCGTACGTACTGGAGGGCGGCGGCGCGAACGTCACCGTCGGTTGTCGGTGGCTCCGAAACCCGGAGCGGACGGATGCTGCGGCACATGCTGGAAGGGTAAACCCGGCGCCGAAACGTCGGTCGTCCGGGCCCTGGCTCGAGCGAGCGGAATCCCGACGGCTCGAAGACGACGACGCCCTTGGGCGGGGCCGAGTCGATCGCGACCCCACAGGTGCCGAGGCCGCGGTCGATCAGGACCTGCACGATCAGCCACCCGAACGAGTGACCGACCAGGATCGGCGGCTCCGGGAGCGCGCTGACCAGCTTGGCGTAGTGGTCGATGATCTCGGCGAGCCGAGGCCGGCGAGCGGCGACGGATCGGCGCGGATCGCCTCGACCGGGCGATCCATGCCCGGCCAGGCCGGCGCGATGCATGCGTAACGCTGTTCCTCGAAGAAGCCGCGGAACGGTTCCCAGCAGGCCGGCGTCACCCAGGCGCCGTGGAGGAAGACGATGGTCCTGCTCATGATTCAGGCGCCTCGGATGCTTCTGGCCGCTGGCCCGGCGAGTCGGATCGACCGCCGATAGTGCCCGGGGATCTGGCCGTCATCCCGTATCCGTGCTCGCGACCGTGCTACCCTTCCTGACGCTGCGCCGACAGGTCGCGGGCGGGAGTAGCTCAGCTGGCAGAGCGGCAGCCTTCCAAGCTGCATGTCGCGGGTTCGAACCCCGTCTCCCGCTCCAATTCCGGGGCCGACCGACCGTCGCCGCGTTCTCGTGCATCACCCACCGCGCACGTGACGGCCCACGAAGCCGCCTCGGAAGGGGTAGGCTGGTGGCACCGCGCCGCCTCCCACGCGCCGGACATCCGGGTCCGACACCCGCCGTGGTTGTTCCGTCACTCGGCGAGACGGTCCGCTGGATGGAGAGTCTGTCGATGAAGTCGGAAGAGCAATCCCTCGCGTCGCTGCTCCAGGCCGCGGCGGACGCCGCACCCGACCGGCGGATCGAGCTCCGGGACGCGATCGCCGCGCATGGCGAGGCAGCGATCAAGGGCGTCAGCCCGTGGCTCACGGACCCGGCCCTCGGCGCATTCGCCGTCCGCGTGATCCGCAAGGCCGTGGACGCCGACAACGTGGACGTCGCGCTGGCCTGTCTTCGCTCCGCGAAATCGTCGGCCGGCAGCGACGGGGTTACCCGGGACATCGAAGAGGCGATCAAGGCGATCCGGCCGCCGGCCCGTCGCGCGGTCGCCCGCCCACTCCGCTAGGTCCGTTCGCCGGAGGCTGTCTCGACCCGCGAGGCCGGCTCGGCCTCGCGGGTCGACGTTCAGCGCACCCTCGCTTCAGGCCCGTTTCAGCCACGGTGCCCACCATGGCGCCCTCGAGCGACCTCCAGGCGGGGCCGCCAGAGCACCGGGAACTTCCGCATGCAGATCGCCTCGCGACCCGTCGCCTCGCGACCGGCCCGCGTCCCTCTTCCACGCACCTGGCCGATCCGGGCCTCCGATGTCGTTGCGCTCCTGGTCGGCAACGGCCTGCTCATCCTCGCGATGTGGGTCCGCCACGGTGGCGCCTCCGCCTGGACAGCCCTGCGGCGATCCTGACCGCGATCGGCCAGGTCACCGCGCTGCTCGGCACGTACTTCGCGCTCATCCAGCTCGTGCTGATGTCGCGGAGCCCGTGGCTCGACCAGGTCTTCGGGATGGACCGCCTCGCGTGGGCGCACCGGTGGCTCGGCTTTGCCACGATCTGGCTGATCGCGGCGCACGGCGTCTTCACGACCGTCGGCTGGTCGATGGCCGACGGCCGGAGCGTCCTCGACGAGACGACGACTCTGCTCGGGACATACCCGTTCGTGCTGATGGCAACCGCGGGGATGGCCTGCCTCGTCGCGGTCGGGGTCACGTCGGTTCGCGCCGTCCGGCGGCGACTCTCTTACGAGACGTGGCTCGGGATCCACTTCTACGCGTACCTGGGGATCGCGCTCGGCTTCGCGCACGAGCTGGTGATCGGGAGCGATTTCATCAACGACCCGATCGCCCGGGTCTACTGGACGGCGCTCCTGGTCGTTGCGGCGGCCATGATCCTCGTCTTCCGCTTCGGACAGCCGATCGCGACGACGCTCCGCCATCGCCCCCGGGTCGAGCGCGTCGTGACCGAGGCACCGGGCGTCGTCTCCGTCTACGTGACCGGCCGCGACATGGATCGGCTCGCGGCCCGCAGCGGCCAGTACTTCAACCTCCGCATCCTGACCCGTGACGACTGGTGGCGCGCCCACCCGTTCTCGCTCTCTGCCGCTCCCAACGGGCGCTCCCTCCGGTTCACGATCAAGGAGCTGGGCGACTGGACGGCGCGCCTCCAGGCGCTGCGGCCGGGGACCCGCGTTGCGCTCGAAGGTCCGTACGGGACGCTCACCGGGGCGCGGCGGAAGCGCCAACGCGTCCTCCTGGTCGCGGGCGGGATCGGCATCACGCCGCTCCGCGCGCTCCTCGAGTCGCTGCCGGGCCGGCCGGGCGACCTCACCCTCGTCTACCGCGCGAGCAGCGAATCGGAGCTCGTCTTCCGCGAGGAGCTCAATGTCCTCGCTGCGCATCGCGGTGCGACCATCCACTACCTCGTCGGGCGGCGCGGCACCCGCGCGATGCCGCATGATCCGCTCCGCGCGGCCGGTCTCGGCGCGCTCGTCCCCGACGTGCGCGACCGGGACGTCTACCTCTGCGGGCCTGTTCCGCTCATGGAGTCGGTGCAGGCAAGCCTCTCGGCGCTGGCCGTGCCGGCGTCACAGGTCCACCTTGAACGATTCGCGTATTGATCCGGAGACAAAACGATGCCGAAACGCGGCGCCATCGCCCTTGCCCTGACCACGGTTGCCCTGATTTTGCTCGTCTCGTTCAAGACGCCCGACACTGGCTTGCTCGCGGCCGGCGGGAACGTCGCGATCGTCCAGCCCGGCGGAGGAACTGCCCCGGCGGCCTCGACCGCTCCGGCAGCTACCCGTGCCCCCGCTGCGGCGGCCCCGTCGTCGTCCGGCGTCCCGACGGCCGCGTCCGTCCCGACTGCCGCCCCAACCGCCGGCCCGACCACCACCCCGAAGCCGTCATCGGGCGGCGCTGTGCTCGCGAACGGCACGGTCACCGGGCCCGTGGTCCAGACTCAGTTCGGGCCGGTCCAGGTCCAGGTGACGCTTGCGAACGGTAGGATCACCAACGTCACCGCGCTCCAGCTGCCGTCCGACCGCCAGCGGTCGGCATACATCAGCAGCATCGTGGGGCCGATGCTGCAGGGCGAGGCGCTCGCTGCCCAGAGCGCGCAGATCGACCTGATTTCCGGCGCCACGTACACGAGCGACGCCTACGCGCAGTCGCTCCAAGCCGCGCTCGACCAGGCCGCGCATGGCTGACCGCGGCAACGGCGCGGCCGGTCGCGGCCCGCATCGCGTGGCTCCGGTCATGGGCACGATGATCAGCATCGACGTCCGCGACCCTGGGATCCCGGAAACGGTGGTTGACGCGATGCTCGCCCGCCTCGAGGAGATCGAGGCCCGTTTCAGCGCCTATCGGCCTTCAGTGAGATCAGCCGGATCGCGCGCGGCGAGTTCGCCGAAGCCGACGCGTCGGCCGAGGTGCGGTTCGTGCTGGGCATGTGTGACGACCTTCAGCGGACCACCGGTGGTTGGTTCGACGCCCGGCCGACACCGCGCCGACGGCCGTCTGGACCCGTCCGGGCTGGTCAAGGGATGGGCCGTGGAGGAGGCCGCGTTGCTCCTGGACGAGGCCGGTGCGCGCAACTACAGCTGTAACTGCGGCGGGGATGTGATCGCCCGTGGCGAGCCGGAGCCCGGCCGGCCCTGGCGGGTCGGGATCCGCCATCCGGACCGCGCCGACGCCGTCGCCCGGGTGCTCGCCGTGCGCGACCTCGCGGTGGCCACGTCCGGGACCTACGAGCGGGGGGAGCACATCCGCGACCCGTGGACAGGCCTGGCGCCCACGGGGCTGCGCAGCCTCACGCGTGGTCGGACCGAGCCTCACCTGGGCGGATGTCTACGCGACCACGGCCTTCGCGATGGGCTCGGCCGGTCCGGGATGGGTTGGGACGCACCCGGGCTACGGCGCGCTGGCGATCACGGACCACGGGCGCCTGGTCTGGACGCCGGTCGTGGGGCCGCTCCTGGACTGAACTCTCAGTTCAGGCTTCTTTCAGGTTCGCACCCTACACCTGACAGCGATTGTTCCGACGACCAGGTCCCGTCCCGGCCCAACCGGCCGCACCGCCCGGCTCCGCCGGCTTGCTCTAGCAGAGGGATCCCGCATGAAGCTTCGCCTCCTGGCCGTGATCGGCCTCATCGTCATCGGGGTCGGCGCCATCGCGGTGGCCGTGATCGGGCCCAACTTCGGCTCGTCCTCGACCACCCAGTACCTGACCGCCACGGCGACGCAGGAGAACGTGACCGCGACGGCGGTCGCCACCGGCAACGTGGCCCCCAGCGCGACCTATGGTCTCGCGTTCGGGAGCCAGCCGCAGCTGGTGACGTCCACCCTCCTCGGTTCATCCGGCACGACCACCTCGGCGGGTTCGTCCTCCAACTGGCTCGTCAAGACGGTCAACGTCACCGTCGGCCAGAGCGTCAAGAAGGGCGCGGTCCTCGCGGTGGCCAGCTCCAGCTCGGTGACGGCGACGCTCGCCACCGCGAAGGCGAGCCTCGCCGTCGCGAAGGCGAAGCTCGCCGCCGACCAGGCAGGGTTGGACCCGACGGACCGGGCCGCGGCGGCGCTGTCGATCCAGCAGGCACAGCAGTCGCTCGCGCAGGCGCAGCAGACAGCCCCGATCTCCTCGGCGTCGGCCAAGCTCCAGCTGAGCCAGGCCCAGACCACGCTCACGAACGCCCAGAACCAGCTCGCCACCGACACGGCCGCGGGCCCGGCGGCCACCGGGCTCACGGCGGACGAGAATGCGATCAACGCCGCGCAGAGCAAGCTCGACGCGTTGAACCTGACGATCGCATCGGCCCAGGCCGCGGTCAGTTCGACGGCGTCCCTGAACGTCCAGCTCCTCCAGGCACAGGCCACGCTTACGGCGGCGCAGAACAAGCTGGCCGCCGACCAGTCGATGAGCTGACCCGTCCCCGTCCGCCTCTCCGGCCCCGACTCCCGTTCCCCCGTCGACGATCGCCGCCGACCAGACCGCGATTCAGATCGCGCAGGCGCAGGTCAACAACATCACCGCCCAGATTGCTGCGGCGGGAACGCAGTCGTCGATCACCGACCAGCAGAACCAGTTGTCGCTGACCCAGGCGCAGCAGGCCCTCACGCAGGCACAGAACCAGCTGGCCACCGACCAGGCGAACCTCCTGAAGAACAACACGACCGCCGTCACCAACGCCCAGAACGCTTTGGACGCGCTCAAGCTCCAGCTCTCGACCTCCTCGAACTCGACGGCGGACCAGCTCGCCTCGGCCCGCCTGGGGCTCCAGTCGGCCCAGCTCGCCTATGCGAGCAAGACTGCGCCCGCGACCCCGTCCACGATCGCCTCCGACCAGGCTTCGGTGGTGAACGCCCAGCAGGCCCTCAGTCAGGCCCAGATCCAGGCCGGGGCCTCCACGCTGACGGCCCCAGCGGACGGCGTCGTCACGGCAGTCGGCGTTTCGGCAGGGGTTCTCGCCCCGGGCGGCGACGCGATCCTGCTCGAGGTCGGCCCGATGCAGGTGACGGCAAGCTTCGCCGAGAGCGCGGTCAGCAGCATCAAGGTGGGCCAGCCGACGGCCGTCACGATCACAGCTCTCGGCCAGACGTTTCCCGGCACGGTTAGTCAGATCACCCCGACCGCGTCCACCTCGGGCGGCACGTCAAGCGTGGTGACTTTCGGGGTCCAGATCACCCTCACGGACGCACCCGCGTCGGTCCTCTCCGGGATGAGCGCGAGCATCGCGGTCACCACGGCGCAGGCAACGAACGTCATCGCGGTCCCGTCGATCGCGCTCATCGGATCGTCCGGCAACTACAGCGTCCGCGTCATCGCGGCGGACGGCTCCTCGCAGGTCGTGCCGGTCCAGGTGGGCCTGGTGACGACCAGCCTGGCCGAGATCCAGAGCGGCATCACCGATGGCACCACGGTCTCGATCGGGACGGTCTCGGCCCGCACATCCACGACCACGACCACTGGCGGCGGGGTGGCGATCCCCGGCATCGGCGGTGGTGGTGGCGGCTTCGGCCGTGGCGGTGGCGGCGGGGTCGTCGTGCCATGAGCGTGGCGACAGCCCCGAACGAGACGATCATCGCCCTCGAGGGCGTCTCCCGGACCTACACGTCGGGACGGTCTCTCGGTCCCGGCGCTCGTGTCGGTGGACCTCAAGATCCACCGCGGAGAGTTCGTGGCGATCATCGGGCCCTCGGGGTCCGGGAAGTCGACCATGATGAACATCCTGGGGTGCCTGGACCGGCCGACCGAAGGCCGCTACATCCTGGACGGCACGCCCGTCGACACGCTCGACGACGACGGCCTCGCCGCGCCTCCGGAGCCGCTCGATCGGCTTCGTCTTCCAGTCCTACAACCTGTTGCCGCGCACCTCCGCCCTCGACAACGTGGCGACGCCCCTGATGTACCAGGGCATCCCGCGCCGCGAGCGTCACGAGCGGGCCAAGGCCGTGCTCGAACGCCTGGGTCTCGGTGATCGTCTGCATCACGAGCCGACCGAGCTGTCGGGCGGCCAGCAGCAGCGCGTGGGGATCGCCCGAGCGCTCGTGACCGAGCCCGCGATCCTCCTGGCCGACGAGCCGACGGGCAACCTCGACAGCCACTCGGGCGCTGAGGTCATCGAGCTCTTCCACGACCTCCACGCCTCGGGCCGCACGATCATCCTGATCACGCACGACGCGGAGGTCGCGGCGGTGGCCGAGCGGCAGATCCACATCCGCGACGGGCGGATCGCGGCATGAGCGTCCGGGACCTTCTCCAGCTCGCGCTCGGGCGCCTCGGCACGGGCAAGCTCCGCACGGCGCTGACCATGCTCGGCGTCATCATCGGCGTCGCGTCCGTGGTCGCCCTCGTGGCGGTCGGCCAGGGTGCGACCAGCGGGATCAGTGACCGGCTCGCGGGCCTCGGCACGAACCTGCTGACCGTCAACCCGGGTGCGACGTTCACCGGCTTCACTCGTGGGGCGGCCGGCTCGTCCACGACGCTCACGGTGGCAGACGCCACCGCCCTCGAAACCCTGCCGGGCGTCGGTGGCCGTCGCCCCGCAGCTCACCAGCCAGAAGCTGGTCGTGGCCGGCTGCTCTGAACACGACCACCAGCGTGATCGGGACGACGCCCGGCTACATGACCGCCCTCGCCTACACGATGTGGCAGGGCTCGTTCCTGACCAATGCCAGCGTCGACTCGGACCTTCGTGTCGCCGTCCTCGGCGCCACGACCGCGGACGACCTCGGCCTCGGGGCCAGCGCGATCGGGACGGACATCCAGATCGCCGGGCTGCCGTTCCAGGTCGTGGGCATCATGCAGGCCAAGGGCGGCACGGGCTTCGCGAGCCCCGACGACGAGGTGCTGGTGCCGATCTCCACCGCGAGCGCCTACCTCGACGGGCGCGACCAACGTCCGCTCGATCGGCGTGAGCGTCGTATCGGCGGACCAGACGAACACGGTCACCGCCGAGATCACGGCGACGCTCCGCCAGCGCCACGGTCTCACGGGCACCGCGACCAGCGACTTCTCGATCACGAGCCAGGACCAGCTACTCGCCACGGTCGGATCCGTCAGCACGCTCCTGAGCGTGCTGCTGGCCGGCATCGCCTCGATCTCGCTGATCGTGGGCGGGATCGGGATCATGAACATCATGCTGGTCTCGGTGCGAGAGCGGACCCGCGAGATCGGGATCCGCAAGGCGATCGGCGCCCGTGGCCGGGACATCCTCCTCCAGTTCCTCATCGAGGCCCTGGCCCTCTCCCTGGCAGGAGGCCTGGTCGGGATCCTGATCGGCCTGCTGATATCCGCCGGTATCGGCATCGTGGCCGGCTGGGGGTTCATCTTCAGCCCGCTGACGATCGTGGTGGCCGTCGGCTTCAGCGTCATCGTGGGGATCGTCTTCGGCGTCTGGCCCGCGAGCCAGGCCGCCCGGCTCGACCCCGTCGTCGCCCTCCGGTACGAATGACCGTCGCGTCACGACGAATGACCGTCGCGTCACGACGGATGAAAGGAATGCACCAATGACCGACTCGTTCGCACCCGTCACTCCTCCCACGGCCGCACCTCTGCCACCGGTCGTCGCACCGGTCAAGAAGCAGGACCGGACCTTCACGATCCTTCTCGGCGTCGCGCTTGTCATCGCCGTGGGCGGCGTCGCGTTCGCCGTCGGCCGCGTGACCGCCCCCGCCGCCGCGCCCACTACTGCGAGTCGCTTCGCAGGCGGGGGGTTCGGGGCCGGCGGGACCGGGACGGCTGGGGCCGGAACGGGCGGCTTTGCCCGTGGCGGGTTCGGCGGCGTCCTCCTGACCGGGACCGTCAGCTCCATCTCGGGCAACACGATGACCCTCACGGAGGCCAACGGGGCCACCGTCAACGTCGACCTGACCGGGACCACGACGTACCATTCCCAGGCGGCGGCAACCGCCAGCAGACGTGACGGCCGGGAGCAAGGTGCAGGTCCAGCTGCAGCTCGCGGGCGGCTTCGGCGGTGGCACCGGCGCGGCCGGTGGCTTTGCCGGCGGTGCAGCAGGTGGCGGCACAGGCGGGGCGGCCGGTGGTGCGACAGGCGGCGGGACTGGAACGACCGGCGGGGCGACCGGCGGCGCTGGCACCACCAGGACGATCACGGCCGCGGACGTCACGCTCGTCGGTCAGTGACGAGCAGCATCGCGCACTGACGCGTTCACGCGCACTGGAGATCTCGTGCACCTGCTGGTCATCGAGGATGACGCGCGTCTCGTCCGGCTGCTCCGAAGCGGCTGCTGACGCAGGACCGACACACGGTGGAGACGGCGTAGACTGCCGACGAGGGCATCGAAGATCGCCGGGGCGTCCCCCGGGCTCGACGCGGTCATCCTCGATGTCGGGCTGCCGGACCGCTCGGGCTTCGAGGTCGCTCGGCAGCTCCGGCGCGGGGGCAGCGCGGTGCCGATCCTGATGCTCACGGCGCGCGACGCGGTGGGGGACCGGGTAGCGGGCCTCGACGCCGGCGCCGACGACTACCTGGTCAAGCCGTTCGCCTACGAGGAGCTGCTCGCTCGGCTCCGCGCGCTGGGGCGGCGGCCACCGCCCGGCGTTCGACGCTGCGCCTCGCGGCGGGACCGATCGTGCTCGACGAGGCGCTTCGTAGGGTGAGCGTCGCGGGCAAGGAGGTCCGAGCTCAGCGGCCGCGAGTACTCGATCCTGGAATGCCTGCTTCGCCGGCCCGGCCAGGTCCTGAGCCGGGATCAGCTCCTCGACTACGCCTGGCCGTACGGTGCGGCGCTCACCCCGAACACGGTCGAGGCGTACATCCACCTGCTCCGCGAAAAGCTCGGGCCGGCTGCCGCGGAGCTGCATCGAGACCGTCCGCGGGATGGGGTACCGGCTGCGTGGCGACTGAGGTCCCGCGCGAGAACGGCGACGCGGATCGCTGCTCGCGCCGAACGCGGCTCCGCCTCCTGGCCTGGAGCGGCGGACTGACGCTCGTCATCCTGGTCGCGCTCGGCACGGCGCTCTACCTGCGCGGTCGCCGGATCCTCGACCGCGCGCGGTACGCGATCTCCTGGCGGCCGCGCGCCGACCCGATCTGCGGGTTCTCACAGAGCCAGGGTCAGGTCCCGCGGCGGCTTCGTGCTCGGCCGGGTTCGGGGGCGAGTCGTCCGGGACCCTCGCGCTGATCGTCCGGCCCCGGGCGGCACGCTGCTGGGCGCCGGCGGAGCTCCAGGAGATCTGCCGGGCTGCCCGAACCAGGCGGGCGTCGACCGCCGCCCGGGCCGGACGCACGCGACGTGCGGGAGGTGCGAGGTCTCGTCGATCCCGGTCCGGGTCTACTCGGTCGCGGTCACGCGGCCCGAGGGCACGTACGTCGTCCAGGTCGCTGGGCGAGCGGTCGTCGGAGGTGCAGCTTCTCTCGACGCTCCTGTCCGTCCTGGCGATCGGCGGGCTGGCCGCGCTGCTGCTCGCGCTCGCGGCCGGCTACGTGTACGCGGGGCGGGCGCTCATCCCGGTCCGGGCCTCCATGGACCGGCGCGACGCCGCGCTTCGGCGGCAGCGGGAGTTCACGGCCAACGCGAGCCACGAGCTGCGGACGCCGCTCACGGTCATCCGGGCGAGCGTGGCCGACCTTCGCCGCAACCGGAAGCAGCCGGTCGAGAAGGTGGGCGAGGCGCTCGACGACATCGACGCGGAGGTCTCCCACCTGACGGCGCTCGTCGAGGATCTCCTGCTCCTCGCCCGAACGGACTCCGGCGCGTTGACGCTGGATCGCACGACGCTCGACCTCGCGGACGTCGCCGTCGAGGCGGTCGGGCCGCTCACGCCCATCGCGGCGGAGCATGGCGTGAGCCTCGAGGTCGATCCGCGACCTGCGACGGTCTCCGGGGATCCGCTGCGGCTCCGCCAGCTCGTGACGATCCTCGTCGACAACGCCATCGCGCATAGTCCGGCGCAGACCACCGTCGTCGTGCGCGTCCGACCGGAGGGCGCGGACGTGGTGATGAGCATCGACGACGCAGGCCCGGGCATTCGCGAGGAGGATCTGCCCCGAATCTTCGAGCGCTTCTGGCGCGCCGACAACGCGCCCGCAGGTGGGACCGGCCTGGGGCTTTCGATTGCGGCCTGGATCGTGGAGGCGCACGGCGGCACGATCGCGGCTTCCAATCGCCCCGAGGGCGGGGCGCGCTTCGAGGTCCGGCTCCCCTCGGCCCCGGCCGAGGCGCCGACCGATCACTCGGACTGATCGACCGCCGGGCTTCCGCCGGGATCCTCATCGCTGACGACGAGCTGAGTCGCAGCCGGTGCGGTCTCCTACGCGCGGCGGCCGGCGCCCGGCTGCGCAGCCCCCACCCCGAGTGCCGCCGTCCCGGCTTCGACCACGTCCGCCGCCTCGCCCATGCCCACGTAGAGGAGGGGAGACGTCAGGAACAGGTCTGCAGCGGCGAGCGTCGTCGCGATCGGGATGTTGTGGACGTTGCACACGCGCAGGAGCGTGCGGATGTCCGGGTCGTGCGGGTGGGCGCTCAGAGGATCGACGAAGAACAGGACGGCGCGGATCCTGCCCTCGGCCACCATCGCCGCGATCTGCGCGTCGCCGCCGAGCGGGCCGGAGAGGAGCGTGGTGACCTCGAGTCCCACCTTCTCCTGCAGGAGCCGCCCGGTGGTCGCCGTGGCGAAGAGGTCGAACTGGGCGAGCACCGCGCGGTTGTACGTGGCGTAGGCCACGAGATCGGTCTTCTTGCCGTCGTGCGCGATCACGGCAAGGCTCGGTCGAAGTGTCATCACCTGCTCCGTCTGGTACAGCGAATCGCCCAGCGACCGTCGAGGTCCTGGTGCGCTCCGGCGATCTTCCCGGCCCGCAGCAGCTGTCCCAGCGCGCTCGCGGGTCGGTCCGGCGTCTCGCCGAGCAGGCGCCGGATCGCGCCCTCCGCGTTCGCCTGCGCCGGCGTGATCTCCAGGCCGGGCTCGCCGCAGGCGAGGTCCTGGAGGAGCTCGTTGACGCGGACCAGGTCCTCGTCCGAGATGGTGGAGGGGCTCCGGCGCGCGGTTCCCTTCCCGGCTGCCGCGGTCGGCTCCGCCGCCGGCGGGGGCTCGACCGTGGAGCCGGTCACCCCGTCGGGGCGGAGCGCACCGCCGGGATGGCGGCGATTGGCGAACGGGAGCACCGGGCCCTTCGCGGGAAGCGCGGCGCGGACCTCGGCCGGGACGGCGGCCGCGAACGCCTCGAAGCAGGCGTCCTCGTACTCCTCCGCGGCACCCGTCGGTGCCCACCAGACGCGGGCATGCTTGAGGCCGGTGAGCGCCTTCAGCCATTGCCCGGCGGCATGGGGACGCGCGTCCCCGAGCGGAGTTGCGTAGAACGCCTCCACTCGCCGCGCGATCGACTTCCCCGTGCTGCCGATGAACACGACGGGCTCCCCCGGGAGCCACCACGCGGCAAGCCGGGCAGCTAGCCCCTTGCCGGTCGGGCGCTCGCCGTCAACGGTGAGCGTGGGCACCCGGCTCAGCCAGGTGCCGATCGCCGAGATGTCGATCGGGGCGCGATCGGGCACCGCCGGCCACTCGACGACGTAGATGCCGGGCCCTCCGGCGCGGACGGGATTGCCCCAGACCACGGGTCCGTCGGCGCTGAGCCCGACGGTTCGAAACAGGTCGACGGCGGTGATCGGCATGCGACGATGGTACGGCGCCGGCAGGAAGACGCGTTCAGCCGGCGACGACCGCCCGAAGCGCGTCGGCGAACGGCCCGACGGTCGCCGAGGTGAAGCCTGCCACGTTGATCCGGCCCCGGCCGACGACGTAGACGGCGTGCTCCTCGCGGAGCCGGGCGACCTGCTCCAGGCTGAGCCCGAGGAGCGCGAACATCCCGCGCTGCGTTGCGATCGGCGCCCAGTCGCCCGGGATTCCCCGCGCGGTGATCGCGTCGACGAGCGCGACCCGGTTCGCCTTGATCCGGGCCCGCATCCCGGCCAGCTCGATCTCCCACTGTGCCCGCAGCCTGGGATCGCCCAGGATCGTCGCCACGATGTCGCCGCCGTGCGACGGCGGGTTCGAGTAGTTCGAGCGGATCGCGAGCCGCACGTGGGACTGCGCTGCCTCGGCCTGGGCGGCCGTTCCGGCCACCAACAACAGGGCACCGACGCGCTCGTTGTACAGGGCGAAGCTCTTCGAGAACGACGTCGAGACGAGGAGGTCGAGGCCCGGGCGGACGATCCCAACCATCCAGTCGGCATCCTCGCGCAGCCCATCTCCGAAGCCCTGGTAGGCGAAGTCGACGAGGGGCAGGAGGCGTCGCTCCTCGACCAGGTCGCCGATCCTAGCCCACAGTTCCGGCGAGGGGTCCACGCCGGTCGGATTGTGGCAGGAGCCGTGGAGCAGCACCACGTCGCCGGGCGATGCCTCCCCGAGCGCGGCAAGCAGGGCGTCCTCGTCGATACGCCGTCCGGTCGGATCGGTGTACGGGTACTCGCGGATGCGGAAACCGGCCGCCGAGAACAGCTGGGGGTGGTTGGGCCAGGTCGGCTGGCTCATCCAGATCGTGCCGCCGCCGCCGGACTGCCGGATGAAGTCGGCGGCGACGCGCAGCCCGCCGGTGCCCCCCGGCGTCTGGCTGACGGCGACGCGCCCGGAGCGGACGACCTCGTGCTCGGGCGTGAAGACGAGGTCGCGGACCGCGTCGCGGAAGGCTGCCTCGCCGTCGATGGGCCGGTACAGCTTCGTCCGCCCCGCCGCGAGAATCCGCCGCTCCGCCTCGGTCACCGACGGCAGGACCGGCGTCGTCCCGGTTTCGTCGACGAAGACCCCGATAGACAGGTTGATCTTGCCGCTCCGGGTGTCGGCGCGAGCCGCCTCGGAGAGGCCGAGGATCGAATCGGGTGGGGCGGGGATCCGGGCGAGCGACGGAAGGGCCACGGTGCGGTGCTCCTGGCTGCGGGTGGACAGGCGGAACGATACAGGGAGTCGCTGCTAGGCTTGCCGGCGATGCGGCTGCTCGCCCTCACCTGCGAAGTGCTCGCCCGGTCGGTCTACCTGTGCGCGGCGCGTTCACCGCACGTCGTGGACGTCCGGCTGAACCGGCGCGGCCTCCACGACGACCCGCCCAACCTCCGCGCCATCCTCCAGGCCGAGATCGACGGGATCGGCGCCCCGTACGACGCCGTGGCCCTGGCATACGGGCTGTGCGGTGGTGCGACGGCGGGGCTGCGGGCCGGTCCCATCCCGCTGGCCGTCCCGCGCGCCCACGACTGCATCACGCTGTTCCTGGGCGACCGCTCGCGCTACCAGGCCGAGTTCAGCGCGAACCCCGGCACCTACTGGTACGTCCAGGACTACCTGGAGCGGACCGACGATGGGAGCGCGTTCGGTGGGGTCGGCGCGGTGTCCGACGCGTCCGCGCGCGCCACGTACGAGGAGTACGTGGCGAAGTACGGCGAGGACAATGCCGCGTACCTGATGGAGGCCCTGGGCGCCTGGCGCTCCCACTACGACCGCGCTGCGTTCCTGGAGATGGGCGTAGCCGCGCCGGAGGCGGCCGCCGAGGCCGAGGCGCGTGCCCGCGACGACGCCGAGCGGCGCGGCTGGCAGTTCGCGAGGCTGGCCGGCGAGCTGCTCCTCGTCCGCCGGCTCATCGACGGGTCCTGGAGCCCGGAGGACTTCCTGGTGCTGCAGCCCGGAGAGCGGCTGGCGATGTCCTACGACGACGGCGTGATCCGGGCAGAGCCCGCCCCGCCCGCGGGCTGACCCGGCTCAGCCGGCCCGGAGCGCGGCTCGGGCCGCCTCCACCGCCGACGCGGCGTCGGGCGCGTACCCGTCCGCCCCGATCATGTCGGCGAAGTCCTGCGTGACGGGTGCGCCGCCGACGATCACCTTGACGCCGCGGAGATCCGCCGCGCGGACCGCCGCGACGACGTCCTTCATGCCCACCATCGTCGTGGTCAGGAGGGCGCTGATCCCGACGAGGTGCGCGCCGTGCTCCCGGGCCGCCTCGACGAACCGCTCCGGCGAGACGTTGGTGCCGAGGTCGATCACCTCGATGCTGGCGCCCTTCCACATCATCCCGACGAGGTTCTTGCCGATGTCGTGGAGGTCGCCCTTGATCGTGCCGATGACCGCGGTGTGCTCGGGCCGGATGCCAGCCTGGACGAGCACGGGCTCGAGGACGGCGGTCGCCTCCTTCATCGCCCGGGCCGAGATCAGCATCTCGGGGACGTAGATCTCCTGGCTCTGGAAGCGTGCGCCGATCACCTCCATCGCCGCGGTCATCGCGGCGAGGACCGTCCGCGGGTCGAGGCCCTCCTCGACCGCTTCCCGCGTGATCCGGACAGCGGACCCGCGGTCGCCCGCCTCGATCGCCGCCTGGAGTGCCGCAAGGTCCGCCATCGGTTGTCTCTCCCGTATCCCGTCGTGCCGTGATCGGCCGGATCGCCGGCCGCCGATGCCCGCGGTCGGTCAGCCGAGCTCACCGGCGCGGAACGCCGCCAGGAACACACCGCCGTAGGGGTCCGTCCCGGTCAGGAGGTCCCTGGCGAGCACATACGGTCGCATCTCGCGATCGAGCCCGGCGATCCGCCGCGGGTCGTTCGCCACCGGGTCGATGATGCCACTGTCCGCGCCGGCCTCCACTGCCAGGTCGATGAAGACGTCGTTGAGGAGCTTGCGGGCCGGAAGGCCGTAGCTCACATTCGACAGGCCGCCCGTGAGGTGGATCTCGTCCCCGAAGGCGGCCCTGAGCGCGCCGATGGCATCCAGGAAGTACCCGCCGACCGCCGGGTCGACGGCGACCGGGAGGACGAGCGCGTCCACGTGCAGCGCGCCGAGACCGAGACCCCGGGCCGTGGCCGCCTCGATGAGCGCCTGCGCGTTGGCGACTCGCTCCTCCACGTTCGCCGGCATCGCGCCCGTGCCCGACGCCGAGAGCACCACCGAGCAGCCTTCGGAGGCGGCGAGGTCCAGCACGTCGAGCCGGTCGAGCGCGGCAGAGTTGAGGAGCGGCGCGCCGGGGCGCCGAGACGCAGCCGCGACGCCCGCCCGGAGCACGGCCGCCGACGACGAGTCGAGCGCGAGGGCCACCTCGGTTGCGTCCTCAACCGCCGCGACGATCCAGCGCATCGCCTCTATCCGTCCCTCGACGTCGGTCGTGACCTCGTCGACGTTGAGGTCGAGGAACCGCGCGCCCGCCGCGGCCTGGCGGCGTGCCAGCGAACGGAGATAGCCGCGCCCGAGCTCGGCCCCGCCGGCGTCGCCGGCCCTCCCCGCGAGCACGGCCGCCTTCACGTGCTTGACCCGCTGCTTCGGGCCAGCCGGGCCGTCCAGCGCAGCGTCCGGGACGGGCAGGAGGCGCTCGACGCCTGCCTCGTCGGTGAACGGGAGCGCGGATCTGCCGTCCGGCAGGGTCGCCACGCGTGGGCCGGCGCGGAGGACCACGCGCGTGGCGTGGATGTTCTCGCCGATCACGATGAACCGGCCGGTTCGGTCCGCGGTCATGACGCTCCCTTCGCGAAGTGGTCGCGCTCGAGGAAGGTGTTCGCCCACGCGCTGGTGCGCCGCAGGCGGTTGTCGACGATCACGGGCGGGCGCTCGAGCATCGCGAGCTCCTCGCCGTACGGCTTCAGGCGCTCGTAGGCGCGCACCCAGACGCAGCGCTTCGGCTCGACCTCGCACAGGCCGTGGTGCGACCCGCCGCACGGGCCGTTGCGCTCGCCTTTCGGGCACTGCGACTCGGGACACAGGTACGCGACGTCCGGCAGCGAGCAGTCGCCGCAGTCCCGGCAGTCGTACAGGGGCACCTTGATCGCCTGCTCGAGCACGTGGAGGGGCCGCCCCAGCCGGGCTCGCTCGACCTGTGCGTAGATCCGGCCGGCGGCGCGGAAACCGGGCGCCCCGGGGGCGAAAACGACGCGATGCGCGAGGCGGTTGGCCTTATACCACGCGGAGGCACGCCGACGCGCCCGGCCGCGGGCGCGCGGGGCGAGGGTCCGGGCGTAGGCCGGGTCCGGCTCGTCGGTCGCCAGGCCGGTCGCAGGATCCGCGGCGAAGAGGCGGAAACTCCCCTTCGGCGCGTAGGCGATCTCGCGGGCGAAGGCGCGCCAGTCGTCGGGCCCATAGCCGGCTGCCGTGTCGAGCACGCGCGCGACGTCGGCCGCCGGCAGGTGGCCGGCCAGGTAGACGCCGCCGAAGCCGAGCCCGCGGGCGATCGCGACCTGGCGTGCAGCCAGGTCGAGAAAGAATGCCCGACCCTTGTCCGGCGACGCGGCCTCCCTCTCGGCGACCGCGAGCAGCTCGTCCGAGACGACGCAGCCGGGGATCCCGTTCGCGTTGAAGAGGCGGGCGACCGTCCGCGAGAGGACGTAGACGTTCGCCAGCACCGGCACGTGCAGCCCGGTCCGACGCATCGCCCGGAGGAGTTCGTCCCACGTCCGCGCGTCGTAGCCGAGCTGGGGGATCACGAAGGCCGCTCCCGCGCGCACCTTGAGCGCGAGCTTGAGGTACTGCGGGATGACCTCCGCCTCCAGGCGCTTGAACGGCGAGACGGCACAGCCCAGGAAGAAGCCGGGCTGCACGGGCTGGCCGGCGTCGCCCTGTCCCTGGTTGACGAGGTCCCGGTAGAGTGCGAGGAGGCCCACGGAATCCACGTCGAACACGGGCCGCGAGAGTCCCTCGAAGCCCTCGACAGGGTGGTCGCCCGAGACGGCGAGGACGTTCCGCACGCCGCGCTGCTCCAGCTCCCAGGCGAGCGACAGCAGGCCGTTTCGACTGCGATCCCGGCATGCCACGTGGACGATGACGTCCTGCCCGCGGGCCAGGAACTCCTCGGCGAGGACCGCCGGGCGCGCCATGGCGTGTCCTCCGGCGTTGTCCGTGATCGAGATGGCCGCGATCCGCGGGTCGTCGACCAGCGCATGCGCGGCCGCGAGGCCGGCCCGGCCGGCCCTGTCGGCCGCCGGCCCGCGCCACGGGACGAGCTCGGCGACCGTCACGAACTCGCCTCCCTCGAGGCGCTCGCGGAGGCCCGCCTTCTCCACGCTCATGCGGGCACCCTCGAGGCCGCGATCGGCTCGAAGCGACAGCCGTCGACGAACAGCTCGAAGAAGTCCGGCTCCGCCTCGAGCTCGACGTGCTCGATCTGCGCCACCCGCGCCACGAGGCGTGCCCGGGAGCTCCGCGAGAGCAGGAGCGCCTTCGCCCCGCGCACCGAGGCGTTGCCGTGGCGGACGACCCGCTCCGCCGGGATCGCCGGCAGGAAGCCGATGGCGATCGCGTTCGGGACGTCGAGGGATGAGGCGAAGCCGCCGGCGAGATCGAGGCGCGCGAGGTCGGTCGCCTCGATCCCCAGCTTCCGCAGCAGCACCTGCATCCCGACCGCGTTGGCGGCCTTGGCCTGGGCAAGGTGGCTCGCGTCGGCCCTGGACAGCGTGATGCCGCGGTCGGGCACGACCGTCACCGCGGACACGCCGCCGGCGAGAACGCCACGCGGGTCGATCGCCCGGGTCCGGCGCATCTCGGCGAGGAGGTCCACCAGTCCCGACCCGCAGATCCCCTCCGGCTCGACGTCGCCGATGGTCCGGACCACGAACGAGCCGCCGACGCTCTTCGCGGCGTCGATCGCGCCCTCGGCGCCGGGCATCCCGTAGCGCACGAGGCCGCCCTCGAACGCCGGTCCCGCCGGGCAGGAGCAGGCCAGCGTTCGCTCCCCGTCTGTCAGGATCACCTCGGTGTTCGTGCCCACGTCCACGAGCATGCGCGGCAGGCCGGCCGGCGCTCCGTCCATCGCGACGAGGTCGGCCGCCGCGTCCGCGCCGACGTGGCAGGCGATTAGCGGTGCGCCCCAGACCCGGGCGCGCGGATGGACGAGGATCCCCAGCTCGTGCGCGCGCCGCTCCAGCGCGCTCGACGGGACCGCGCCCGAGCGCCAGGCGACCTCCGTTGTGGACCGATACGGGGACCGCCCGATGGGCGCGATGTCGAGCCCGAAAGCGAGGTCGCGCATCGTGGTGTTGCCGACAACGACGACCTCGACGACCTGCCGGCGGTCGACACCCCACCCCGCGTAGAGGCGGGCGAGCTCGTGGTTGAGTGCCCGGCGGAGCGCCCGGCGCAGCTCGCCGGGGTGCTCGCCGTCGTAGGTGATCCGCGCCATCACGTCGCTGCCACCGAAGCGCTGGGGGTTCTCGAAAGCGGCCGCGGCCAGAGCCTCGCCCGAACCCAGGTCGACGAGCTCCAGGACGACCGTCGTCGTGCCCACGTCCAGCGCCAGGCCCAGCAGCCGGCCGACCGGCTCGCCAAGGTCGTCCGTTGCGGCTCCGTCATCCGAGAGGAGGCGCACGTGTCCGTCGACCACGCTCGCCGCGGGCTCGAGCTCGAGCGGCGGTCCCTCCGGCGGCATGAAGATGCGCAGCCGGCGCCGCAGGACGGAGAACTCGATGTCGGCGTCGTCGCGCTCCACGACGGCGCGGCAGGCGAGCCGGTAGCCGTCGCGGAGGAAGGATTCCTCGGGCCCCGGAGCCGACAGCACCTCACCGCCCGAGGCGACTTCGACGATGCACTCGTGGCACCGTCCGGAGCGCCGGCACGATGCAGGAACCACCAGCTCCAGCTCGTCGGCGGCGTCGAAGAGCGTCCGCCCGGGGACGAGCGGCACGCGATGCCCGGCATGGACGAGGTCCGGCGCCATCCCGGTAGCATAGTGAGGCCCGGGGTGCCGCGGCGGGAAGATCGGGCCGTCGCAGGCGGCATTCGGCCCGGGCGCAGGGCCGGCACGGTGGGGGATTGACGTCCCGCTCCGTCAGACGATACTTACCGTTCATGGAAGCAAACCCACGCGCACTTGACGTCCTCGGAGACCCGACCCGCCGCGTGATCGTCGAACGGCTCCGACGGGGTCCCTCGCCGGTGGGCCGGCTGGCGGAGGGTATGCCGGTCAGCCGCCCCGCCGTCTCCCAGCACCTCACCGTGCTTCGCACCGCGGGCCTGGTCAGCGAGCACCGCGAGGGAACGCGCCGCATCTACCGGCTCGAGGCGTCCGGCATCGAGGAGCTGCTGCGCTGGGTGGAGGCGCTCGCGGCCGATGCGCGAATGGGCGGCGCGGCCCTCGACGTGGCGAAGCCGGAACCGGCCGTCGGCGCGGGCACCCCGGTCCGGGAGGCCGAGGCACGGACGCCGCAGCCCGCAGCCCAGAAGGACGGTGGCGGCAAGAAGAAGCACGGCAAGAAGCGCGCCGGCAAGAAGTAAGGTCGGCCGCTCCCGGGCCGGTATTGCTCAGGCGGGGGCGAGCCCCCGGGCGATCCAGGCAGCGAGCGTCCGTGCGCAGGCCGTCACGTCGGCCAGCGCAACCTGCTCGTCGGCGGCATGGGCGACGCGAACGTCGCCGGGACCGAACAGGACGCAGGGCGTGCCGCCTTCGTTGATCATCAGCCGCATGTCCGATCCGTACGGGACGCCCACGAGCGCCGGGCGGCGCCCCAAGACGTCCCGGGCCGTCTCCGCGAGCCCGACCGGCAGGGGATGGTCGACTGGAACCTCGCACGAAGAAAACCGACCGCCCCAGACCTCGAGGGCCGCCGGATGCTCGCGGAGCCACGGGTCCGCGTCGCATGCCCGCGCGATCACCGCGCGCAGCTCCAGCGCGGCAGCTTCGGCCGACTGGCCGGCCCGGACACCGAAGCGTCCTTCGGCGACGATTCGGTCGGGCAGGCTCGAGGGCCATTCGCCGCCGTGGACCGTGCCGATGATGGTCGGGTAGGGGAGCCCGAGCGCCCGCATCTCGGGCCGCGTCTCGGACGCGTTGCGGGCGTCCTCGTCGACCCGCAGGGCCGCGTGCAGCAGCTCGAGATTGTCGAGCGCCGAGACGCCTTCCCGGCGCGTCGACGCGTGCGCGGCGCGTCCCGGGACGGAGAGGCGGAACGTGATCGCGCCGGCGGAGACCGTCACGATCTCCAGGCGCGTCGGCTCGGGGATCACGGCCGCGTCGCCCACGTATCCGGCGTGGATCGCGGCGAACGTGCCCGCGCCGCCATCCTCCTCGGACGGCACGCCGACGAGCACCACCTCGCCGGCAAGCCCCGCCGGCCCGAGGGATCGCGCGACGGCGCGGATCGCGGCGAGCGCTGCGACGAGCCCGCCTTTCATGTCGCAGGCACCGCGCGCATGGACGCGACCGTCACGGACGTCCGGCGCGAACGGGGGCGTGGTCCACGTCGAAAGGTCGCCGGCGGGCACCACGTCGGTGTGGGCGAGAAGGATGAGCCGCGGTCCCGGTCGGGTGCCCCGCAGCAGCCCCGCCACGAGGGGAAGCGTGCTGCGCGCCACCTCCATGCCCGGGAACCCCGGATCGCCGGCGAGGTTCGCCGGGTCGGCGTCCCAGGAACGAACCTCGAGGCTCGCCGCCTCCAGGCGGCCGGCCAGATCGTCCCGGGCGGGTGCCTCGTCGGCTGTCAGCGAAGGGATCGCGCACATCGCGACGAGGTCCTCGGCGATGGTCGCGTACTCGACCGCGGCAACGGCGGAGCGCTCCCGCGCGCCGAGGTGGGTCTCGAACGGGCCGCGCCGCTCGCGCTGCCCGGGGTCGCTCACGCCTGCCGCAGGATCGGGCGGGCCAGGCACGTTGGGCCGCCGGAGCCGTTGATGCCAATCTCCTGCGCCGGGAACGCGTGGACCTCGCAGCCGGCGGCCTCCAGCCTGCGCCGCGTCGTCGGGTTGCCGTCCGCCACCACGCACACGCCGGGTCGGACCGCGAGGACGTTGCAGCCGAGGGTGGCGAGCTCCTCGTCCGGGACGTCGATCAGCCGGACGCCGAGGTCGCGCAGCAGCGCCCAGAGGCCCGCGGGCAGGAGCGGAAGGTAGGCGACCGCGAGGTCGTCCGCCACGGGCGAGACGACGGACAGGAGGTGAAGCAGCTCCGCCGGTCCTCGCCAGTAGGGCAGGTCGAAGACCCGCACGTCGCCGCCGACGAGATCGGCCAGCTGCCGCGCGCCGGCGTCGTTCGTGCGAAGCGTGCGGCCGATGCAGAAGAGGTCCGGGCGCAGCCAGAACGTGTCACCGCCGTCGACCGTTCCGGGCGCCCTGATCCCGCCCTGCGCCGGGATGCCGCGTGCGCCAAGCCAGCGCTCCAGCTCGGTCTCCTCACCACGCCGGGTCGGCTTTCCGGACCGCAGGGCGATGGCCCCGCGATCGGAGACGAGACACGGGTCGAACGTGTACGTGAGGTCCGGGTGCGGCGCGTCCGACGCGAGGTCGTGGACCGATACGCCGAGCCGGCGAAGCAGGCCCGTGAGCGCGTCGTGCTCGCGCTGGGCGGCCTCGAGGTCGACCGGGTGCAGGAAGCCGTGGGCGGGATCGTCGAACGCCCGGCCGAAGGCGGCCCGCGGGCGCTGGACGAGGACCTCGCGCAGCGGCGCGGTCATCGAGCGCGCGCCGTAGGCGGCGAACGCGACGGGAGTGCCAGGCGTGCCGGACATGCCCTGCAGGATACGCTCGGGTCGGCGACGCACGGGGCGCCCCGATGCAGCGGGTTCGCGCGCCCGAGCGCGCCGGTCACAGCCGATCGGCTCGATCGGTGCACGGGAGGTACACTCTCAGCCCGGTTAGCCCATGGCACCGGTGGTGGCTCAGGAGAGGAACGGATGACGAAGCACTCCAGGCGGGAGCGCGAGCGGCGCGCCGAGGAGACCGAGCGGGTCAAGCAGATCGAGGCGGCCTGGATCGGCAGCCTGCCACCGGCCGTAGCCAAGGCCTTCGCGACGAGCGTCGAGGCAGCCCGCGCCAGGGGGCCCGAGCCCCGCCGGCCCGACATGGCGCCCGGCACGCTGCCGCGCCCTCCTCGCCCCGGCCACGAGCCCAAGATCAAGGAGCGGGAGCCCGCACGCGGTCGTCGCGAGCGCTAGACCCCCTCGCCGCACAACCCCGGGCCGCGCGACCGTCGGCCGGCAGGGGACGTGAGCCCGCCCGCGGCCTCCGTCGCCGCCGGGAATCTCCGTCTCAGCTGGTGACCTGCTCCACGAGCCGTCCCACCTGGTAGCCGACGCCGGCTGCCTCTCGCGCGAGACGTGCCGCTAGCTCGTCGGCAGCGACCACGCGCGCCGCAGCCGCGTCGCCAGGTGCGGCTCCCTCCGCCGCGCCATCCACCGCCGCCACGACGACGATCCAGCGGAGCGCGCGCTCGAACGACTCGCGGTTCACGTAGGCGATCCCCTCGTGCCGGTTGACCCCGAGCCAGTGGCTGAGGTCGTCGTCGGCAAACCAGGCCCGAACCAGCCGGCCCGCCCGCTCCGCCGCCGGCGCGGTGAGCGCCGCGTCCCCGGGCTGGGCGCAGAGGTGCCGGACGGCCTCTACGGTCCACCACGCCGCGCCCTCGTCCATGCCGCGCCACCGGTACGTGTCGGCCATCACCCGGCCGATGCCCGACCGATCGAACCACCCGCGCCCACGACGTGCCGCGGCGTCGGGCTCGAGGACGCCCGCCAGCGCGTCCGCGACGAGCCAGCCGAGCAGCGCGCCCCAGGACGCCGTGTCCGGCGGCAGCGCCGAGGCCACGGTGGCACGCGCCCGGGAGAGGGCGGTTGCCTCGAGGTCGCCTGCCGCGCCCTCCGGTGCGCCACCGAGCGCCGGGTTCGTCGCCAGGATCAGCGCGCTCCGGAGACGGCGCTCGAAGTGCGACGCGAGGGCCTCGATCGAGGCGTCGTCGAGCGGCGCACCGGCCGCGGCGCGGGCGCCGCGGAGGGCGTCCGTACAGCGCGCGGCCGCCCGTGCGGCGATGGCGTGGAGGTTGGGCAGGTTGCCGCGCGGTTCCACGCCGGCCGCAGGGCGCTCGCCCGGCGAGACCGCCGCTGCCGACAGATCGGCCGGCGGGATCGCCGACGGCCGCGCCGACGGCCCTGCGACGTCGGCGCCGGATGCGATCCGGACGCGCCCGGCAAGGGTCGCGCCGACCGCATCGACGAGGTCGCGCAGCTGGCCCTCGTTCATCACGATCGCGACCGCGTCGTGGAGCGGGCGCAGGCGCCGCTCGGCGAGTGCCCCCTCGACGCTGGGGACGCCGGCCCCGGCAAGCTCGGCTGCGAGTGCCCGGTACTCGGCCGCGGCATCGCCGGACACCTCGCGCCAGCCCAAGTAGACGTGGGTGGCGTAGGCGTCGAGCGCGACGCGGAGTCCATGCGCGCGGAGGTCGGAGACCTCCCGGACGTGCTCGACGCCGGCAAGGACGTCGCGGTAGATCACCACCGCACCGGGTGCGTCGGTGAGGCCAAGACCCTCGGCGAGGGTCGATCGGACCAGGTGCTTCTCGCCGTCCGCAGCCTTGACCGCGAACGCGACGCTCTGGCGGATCCGGCCGTGCATCGAGCCGAACCGGTTGTGGTAGACGACGAGCGCCCGGTCGTCACCGCTCCGGTTCGAGTAGGCGAAGACGTCCTCGTTGACGTGGCCGCCATCGTCGACGACGTCGTAGAACCGGAAGTCGCGCACCTCCGCGAAGAGCCGCCGCCGGTGCAGCAGCGGGAAGATCTGCCACTCGTGGCGTCCGACGAGCGCTTCGTTCGGACGCTCGTCCCAGTAGGCGCGCCGGAACTCCATCCCGTACTTCTCGGCGAAGCCCTCCACCTGGCCGTGTCCGAACATCGGCAGGCCGGGCATTGTGGACATCAGGGTGGCGATCCCGAAGTACTTGTCGCCGGTCCCGAACTGCTCGACCGCGGTCTTCTCGTCCGGGTTGTTCATGAAGTTGACGTAGCGCTTGAGGATCTCCGGGTCGAACTCCAGGGTGTTCTTGACGACGAGGCGATAGTCCGCGTTCTTCTCGTCCCGCAGCATGTTCATGAAGGCGCTGTTGTAGACGCGGTGCATCCCCAGCGTCCGCACGAAGTAGCCTTCCATGAGCCAGAACGCCTCGGCGAGCAGGAGCGTGTCGGGAACCTCGGTGGCGACCCGGTCCACCACCTCGCGCCAGAACTCGACGGGGATGGCGGCGTCGAACGCCGCCCTGGGCATCGACGACTCGGCCCGCGAGGGGATTGCGCCGCCCTGGCCGGGCTCGGGGTACCAGAGCCGCTCGATGTGCTTCTTGGCCAGCGTCATCGCCGCGTCGAAGCGGATGATCGGGAAGCGCCGCGCGACGGCGAGGATCGTCTGGATCACCGCCTCGCGAACATCCGGGCGCAGGTAGTCGAGCTGGGCCGTGTCGTTCCACGGCATGCTCGTCCCGTCGTTGCCGTGGTAGACGTAGCGGACGTCGCCCGACCAGCGGTCCTCGCGCTTGAAGACGACGGCCGCATCCGACGCCTCCCAGTAGTGGTCCTCGAGGTAGATCCCGACCCGCGAGTCGCCCGACAGGTCGGGGCCCGTGAAGCTGTAGGCGGGATATGGCGCGTCGGGTCGCGAGAGGAACCACTCCGGGTGCTCCATGACCCAGCGCGAATCGATCCCCATGTGGTTGGGAACCATGTCGGACGCGAGGCGGATCCCGCGCGCCCAGGCGCGGTCCCGCAGGTTGGCGTAGGCGCTCTCGCCGCCCAGGTCATCGGCGATCACGTAGTCGCGCAGCGAGTAGGCGGAGGCGACCGCGTCCGGGTTTCCGCGGAGCCGCTTGATCCGCTCGGATGCCGCGCTGCGCTCCCAGAGCCCGATCAGCCAGAGGCCGCCGAAGCCCCACCGGGCCAGCCTGTCCAGCTCCTCGTCCGGGATCTCGTCGAGGTGACGGATCGGGCGACCGTATGACTTCGAGAGCTGGTCCAGCCAGACGTACGTGCTCTTCGCGATGATGACGACGCGGGGCATCCAGGCCTTGTCTTCGGAGAACCGCTCCGCCTCCATGTCGAGCCCTCCGAAGTCGGGCGGTTCTACGGCTCCGCCCGCGCCGGGGCCGCCGTGGAAGCGCAACCAGAGGGCGCGCTCGTCCTCCGCCGCGATGTCGATGCCGGTGACGAGCCGGTCGAACAGGGCCGCGAAGCGGTCGCCCAGCGCCGCGGCCAGGAACGCTCCCCAGCGGGTCCGGATCCAGCGCAGCTGGCCGCCCAGGCTGGCGGGCTCCGCCACGGCCGGCGCCCGCAGCATCGTCACCAGGTCCTGGCTGTCCGGCCCGAAGGGCGTGCGGCCGGCAAAGAAACGGCCGAGCTCCTCGATCACGACCCGGTAGCGCGTGGCGGTGGCCAGGTCGGCGTCGTCGAACAGCTCCCGGAAGGTGTCGGCGGCGGGGTTCGCGTTTGCCAGCCAGCAGTTGGTGAGCTCTTCGAGGGCGATCTCCCGGTTGGGCGTTCCATCGGTCTCGCCGGCAAGGTACTCGGCCACGGTGAGCTCCCCGCGGTGGACGGCAAGCGGCGGGAAGCCTGCCGTGAACCGGGCCAGCGTCGCGTCGACCGCCTCCGCGCCGACGAGCTCGTCGAGGTGGTCGAGCGCGTCGTCGATTGCCTCCGGGTCCTCCTGCTCCCGGTAGATCCCCACGACCGCGTGCAGGATCTCGTCGACCAGGCCGAGGGCGTTGAGCTCGCCCGGACTGACCGGGGCGTTCGTCGTCCCCTCGGCGCGCCGACGGGCGGTCATGTCGGCGGCCAGGCCACGGACGGCGCGGAGGTTCGCGAGGATCAGGTTGCCCGAGAGCTCGAACAGCGCCTCGTCGAGGTGATAGCGGGCCCGTGCGGCCGCGGACACGTGGAACTCGCGCCGCGGAGACGGGCTGCGCCCGCCCGAAGAAGCATCCCCGGGGGTGCTGGCCGTGCCGTGGTCCCGGCCGATCATCCCGCTCGTGCCCGCCTCCTCCGTTGCCTGGTCCAGCGTGTGGTGTTACTGCAGCGTAGCGCCATGGCGAGGACGCTGCGCCGTGAACAGGCCACCGGCGCGGTGACGCCGTTCGAAGGCGCGGGTGCTGTACCGTGCCGGCATGACGTTCCGCGCGCCTCGTCTCCGGCCCGCTCGGCCGCCGCGAGCGGCACCCCTTGCGCTGGCGATCTCCATCGCGCTTGCCGTCGCCGGCTGCGGCCCGACCGACATGACAGCCGCCGGGGTGGTCATCGCGGTCGACGCGCCCACCGGGCAGATCGAGGGCTTCACGTTGCGGACCACGGACGACCAGGTCATGCAGTTCGTGATCGGGACGCTGGAGACCGACGCCGGGACCTTCCCCGCCTTTCACCTCGCGGTGCACGCGGCGACCCTGCAGCCGATCGCGGTCGCCTACCGCGTGGAGAACGGCCAGAACGTCGTGTACCGCATGGCCGACGCGCCGTGGGCGCGGCCCAGCTGAGCCGCTCGCGTCGACGCGGCGGCGCGACGACCTCTGACCGCGGTCGGCCGGGGAGCAGACGCCGACCTACACTGCTGGCCTGATGCCGCTCATCGCGATCGAGAACCTGACGAAGCGCTATCCGGGGCCGGGGGGAGGGGTCCTGGCGCTCGACGCGCTCAGCGTGGAGATCGAGCCCGGCATCGTCGGCCTGGTGGGGGCGAACGGGGCGGGCAAGAGCACGCTCCTGCGCATCCTCCTCGGGCTGCTGGCTCCGACCAGCGGCCGGGCGTCCGTGATGGGGCTCGACACGGTGACTCGTGGCAGCCGGATCCGCGAGCGCGTCGGCTACATGCCCGAGCACGACGTTCTCCCGCCCGACCTCACCGCGACGGATCTGGTGGCTCACCTTGCCGAGATGAGCGGCCTGCCCCGGGTCGCGGCGCGGGAGCGGACGGCCGACGTTCTGCGCCACGTCGGCCTCTTCGAGGAGCGATATCGGCCGATCGGCGGGTACTCGAGCGGGATGCGCCAGCGCGTGAAGCTCGCCCAGGCGCTCGTCCACGACCCGCGCCTGCTCCTCCTCGACGAGCCGACCAACGGGCTCGATCCTGCCGGCCGCGAGGAGATGCTCGACCTGGTCCGCCGAACCGGCACCGAGTTCGGGATCGCGGTCCTGGTGTGCTCGCACCTGCTCGGCGAGATCGAGCGCGTGTGCGACCACGTCGTGGCGATCGACGCCGGACGCCTGCTCCGGTCGGCCTCGCTGGCGAGCTTCACCGGCCGCACGGGCACGCTCATCGTCGAGGTCGACGAGCGTGCCGCCGAGCTCGCCTCCGACCTCGCTGCCGCCGGCTTCACCGCGCGCGCAGACGGCCCGCGCCGCGTCCTGGTGGGGGCGCAGGCCGACCTCCCCTTCGACCTGATCCGGGACGCGGCGGCGTCCCGCGGCCTCGCGCTCATCCGAGTCGAGCCGGCCCGGCGCCGGGTCGAAGACCTGTTCCGGGACGAGGTGGAGGAGATGGGCGCCCGTGGCAGCGCCGCCTGACCTCGTGGCCGGCAGCCGGACCGGCTCGATCTTCGATCTCGGCTACCACGGCTACGACGGGCCACGGCTGGGTCGCCGGCACGCGGTCGCCACGCTCTTCGTCCACTCGTTGAAGTGGACCTTCGGGATCGGCCGGGGCGGCCGCGCCAAGATCGCCCCCTTCGTGCTCGCGGGTCTGACGCTGCTCCCGGCGGTCCTGGCCGTCGGGATCCGGGCACTCGCCGGACCGGCCGCCGAGAGGGTGAACCCCATCACGCCGCAGAGCTACCTGACCTACGTGCAGACGTTCATCGCGTTCTTCGTGACCGCGCAGGCCCCCGAGCTGCTGGGCCGGGACCAGCGGAGCCACGCCCTCACCCTCTACTTCAGCCGCGCGCTCGAACGCTCGGACTACGCGCTCGCCAAGTACGCCGCGCTCGTGACTGCTCTCGCGCTGGTCCTTCTCGCGCCGCAGGTCGTGCTCCTGCTGGGAATCGTGTTCGCCTCGATCGACCTGGTGTCCGGCCTCGACCAGATCGTGCCGCTCCTCTTCCCGATCGTGGCGAGCACCGTCGTCGCGGCAGCCTTCTTCTCCGGGATCGGCCTGGCGATTGCCGCGTTCATCCCGCGGCGGGCCTTCTCGGCAGGGGCGATCGTGGCGACGTTCCTGGTCTTGAGCGGTGTGGTCCAGGCCATCGTTGTGCAGGGAAAGCTGGGAGATCCGCTGCGCTACATCGCCCTCCTGGACCCGTACGGTCTACTCGACGGGCTCGCCTCATCGCTGTTCGGCGTTACGGCCCGCAATGCGAGCGTGATCCGCTCGGGCATCGATCCTGCGCTCTTTGCCGCGGGCGCCGCGTTCGTCGCGGTCGCGATGCTCCTCGTGCTCGTCGCGCGCTATCGGCGGATCGAGGCATGAGCGCGACGGCCACGCCACCCGCCGTCTCGGTCAGCGCGGTGGCCAAGTGGTACGGCAACGTCGTTGCCGTGAACGACGTCACGTTCGACCTCGAACCGGGCGTGACCGGCCTCCTCGGCCCGAACGGGGCCGGCAAGAGCACCCTGCTGCACCTGATCGCCGGGCTGCTGCGGCCATCGGCCGGCAGCGTGACCGTGGGCGGAAGCCCGACCTTCGGCGATCCCGCGGTCTACCGGAAGGTCGGCCTGGTCCCCGAGCGCGAGGCCGTCTTCCCGTACCTTACCGCGCGCGAGTTCGTCCGCCTCAGCGCCCAGCTCCAGGGGCTGCCCCTCGGCAGCGGGGCCGTCGACCGGGCCCTCGAGACGGTCGAGCTCACGATGGCCGCCGATCGCGAGCTCGCGACCTACTCGAAGGGGATGCGCCAGCGCGCCAAGGTTGCCGCCGCCCTCGTTCACGACCCGGCCGTCCTCGTCCTCGACGAGCCGTTCAACGGGATGGACCCGCGGCAGCGGCTCCACATGATGGCCCTCCTCCGGGAGCTCGCCGGGCGAGGGCGGGTGATCCTGTTCTCGTCACACATCCTCGAGGAGGTGGAACGCGTCGCCGAGCGCGTGCTCGTGGTGGTTGCCGGTCGGCTTGCCGCCTCGGGCGACTTCCGCGAGATACGCCGGCTCATGACGGACCGACCCCACTCGTTCACGCTCCGGACATCCGACGATCGCGCGCTCGCGAGCCGGCTGGCCGGCCGTCCGACGATCTCGGGACTGGCCTTCGAGGGGGGCCACCTCGACGTCCGGACCACCGACTTCGCCGCCTTCACCAGGGAGCTCCCCGTGCTCGCCCGGAGCGTGGGCGTCTCGATCTTCGAGCTCGCACCCGCGGACGAATCGCTCGAGTCGGTCTTCGACTACCTGGTGCGCCGGTGAGCATCTCACCGTCATCCCCGGGCCGTGGCCCGGTCCCCGGCTGGCCGGCGGCGGCACCGTCGCCCCCCCCGCTGCCGCGGCGCCCCTCGGCGCCCGTGCTCGGCGCGTCGGTCCTGGGCCCGCTGGTGGACCTCACCGCGAGGGGCCTGCTCGGGCGCCGGAGGATCGTCCTCGTCGGGCTCCTGGGGCTCGCGCCGGTAGGGGTCGCCATCATCCTGGTCCTGGGAGGCGAGTTGGCCACACCCGCGGAGGTCACCCGCCAGCTCTACACCTCGCTCGTCCTGACGACCGTGGTGCCGCTTGTCGCGCTGATCCTGGGCACGACCGCGATCGGTGCCGAGATCGATGACGGGACCGTCATCCATCTTCTCGCCAAGCCGGTCGGGCGGGCCTGGATCCTGCTCGCCAAGGTGCTGGTTGCGGGGGCGGCCGGCGTCATGATCTGCGCCACCTCGGTACTCGTGACCGGGCTCCTGCTGGTCGGGCTCGACGAGCCGCGCCTCGTCCTCGGAATGCTGGCAGGGACGGTCGTCGCGGTTGTCGCCTACACGGCGGTCTTCGTGACGCTCTCCATTTGGACGGGACGGGCGCTCATCGTCGGGCTGGGCTACGTCCTGCTCTGGGAGGGCTTCATCGCCTCCTTCTTCTCCGGGACGCGGCTCCTTTCGATCCGCGAGTACGGGCTGGCAGTCGCCGCCGGGATCGCGGGTCGCGAGGCCGGCTCGCTTTCGAGCGACGTGACGCTGGCGACCGGCCTCGTCCTGGCGGCGGCCGTGACGGCCATCGCGTTTGTCCTCGGGGCACGCCGCCTGGCCCGTTTCGAGATCTCCGACGCGGGGTAGCGCCACGTCGAGCCCGGCCCCGCAGGCATGCCGGGGCCGAGCCGCGTCGGTGCCGGGCCGCTCCAGCGTGGACGACACCCTGCCAATCGGCGCTCGAGGCGCGCGGCCCGTACAATCCGGCCCGATGCCAACGCCCCGCCAGCCCCGTCGCAGGCGCGCCCGTCCCGAGGGACCAGGCGGCGCCGCGAGCGTGAACTCGCCCGGCAAGGCGCTCGAGCCCGATGCCGCCGCGGCGGCCGAGGCGCTCGCCGAAGCCGAGGCCGCGGCGTGGGTCGAGAACGCCTGGAGCCTGCCGCCCGGCGAGGAGCCCGGCTGGTTCCGTGACGAGGCCCTTGGCGACGAGACTCCGGGTCCGCCGACCGGTGGGACCCCCGACGCCGCGGCGGACGCCCCCACCGCCCCGGAGAGCGCCCCTGCTGCCGTCCCGGCCACTGGCGCCGGCCCGACCGCCGCCGACGCGGCCTCCGCGTCGGCAGGCGCGGTCGTCCCCGCGGGACCCGCCGCTCCCGATGCCGGCGACACCGCTGCGTCGGTCGACAGCGGTGGGGACGAGGCTCAGCGGAAGGGCGGTGACGCCGCCGCCCCTGCGCCCGAGCCCGCTTACCCGACGGCCTCTCTCGCCCCCGAGGCCGTCGCCGCGCGTCCGCGGAGGCGGTCTCCGGTCGTGTCGGTCATCGTGGGTCTGCTGATCCTCGTCGTCGTGGGTGCCGGCGGCTTCGGGATCGGGATGCTCCTGCCGCTCCTCATCCCGCTCCCGGACGGCGGCACGGCGGCGACGTCGCCGGCCCCGACGGCCGGATCCATCGCGACGCCCGTCGCGAGCCCCATCGCAGCGCCGTCGCCCAGCGTCCCGGCGTCCACATCGCCGACCCCGAGCGCGTCCCCGGCTCCGGCCGGCAGTCCGGTCACCTACGTCGTGAAGTCGGGCGACCAGCTCGGCAGAATCGCCGCCTCGTTCGGGGTGACCCTGCAGGCGATCCAGGCTGCCAACGGGATCACGAACCCGAACCTGATCGTCACGGGTCAGAAGCTCGTCATCCCGTCGCCGGGCCCCCCGGCGAGCACCCCGCCCGGCGTGTCACCGGCCGCGTCGCCCGCACCGTCGGCGAGCGGCGCGCCGTAGGCCCTCGCGGGATCCACGCTCAGCCCGGTCGTGGGTTGGTCTCCACGTTCACGATCTCGTCGGCCGGCACGAGGTCGATGTAGAGGCGGCCGACCAGGTGGTCGAGCTCGTGGAGCAGCACCCGGGCTTCGAGGCCCGCGCGCCGGACGCGGATCCGGTTGCCGGCAAGGTCCTCCGCCCGAACGATCACCTCGGCCGCCCGGGCGACCCGCGCGACGCGACCGGGGACCGACGGGCAGCCCTCCCAGCCGACGTGGGCGTGCGCCGTCAGCCGGGAGCGTCCGGGTTGGGGATCCCGAGGATGTTGAAGCCGCCGTCGACGTGGACCGTCTCGCCCGTGACCTGGCGGGCGAGGTCGGACGCCAGCCAGACCGCCGCTCCGGCGACGTCCTCGATCGTGATGTTCGAGCGCAGCGGCGCCAGGTCGCGGAAGCCGCCGTACATCTCCTTGAACCCCGCGATCCCGTGGGCCGAGAGCGTCCGCACGGGGCCGGCGGAGATCGCGTTCACGCGGATCCCCTCGGGACCGAGGTCGGCCGCCAGGTAGCGCACGCAGGCCTCCAGGGTCGCCTTCGCGACGCCCATCACGTTGTAGTGCGCAACGACCTTCTCGGCGCCGTAGTAGCTCAGGGCGAGGATGCTCGAACCCCGCGCCAGGTGCGGCCGCGCGGCGCGCGCGAGCGCGACGAGCGAGTACGCGCTGACGTCGAGGGCGAGCGCGAACCCGTCCCGGCTGGTGTTCACGAAATCGCCGTCGAGGTCGTCGCGGTTGGCGAAGGCGAGCGCGTGGACCAGGATGTCGAGCCGTCCGACCTCGGCGCCCCATCGATCGAACACCGCCCGGACCTGCGCGTCGTCGCGCACGTCGCACGGCGCCACGAACGTGGACCCAAGCTGCTCAGCGAGCGGCCGCACGCGCCGCTCCAGCAGGCTCTCGATGGAGCTGAAGCCGACCGACGCGCCTTGCGCGTGCAGCGCCCTGGCGATTCCCCAGGCGATCGAGTGGTCGTTCGCGACCCCGAAGATGAGAGCAGTCTTGCCGTCGAGCAGGCCCATGCCTCGCGTTCCTCCCAGCGTGCGCGCGTGTCGCGACATCCTACCCGGGACGACGGTCGGGGCCCCCGCCGTCGACCGCCGGCCCGAGCGCAACCGCCCTTCGATGACGGCTCCGAGCAGGCGCGCTACTGTCGCGCACATGCGCCCGTCGCCTCCGGCCTTCGGCGACTCCAATGTCCAGCGCTGCCCTCCGACGCAGCCTGACGGGCGTCCGTGCGCTCGTGCTCGACGCGGACGGCGTCCTGATGATGAGGGGCGCGGCGCTGCCGGGCGTGCCCGAGGCGATCGCCTGCCTGACCGCTCGTGGGATCCCGTTCCGCATCGCGACCAACTTTTCGTCAGCTCACCGGAGAACGCTGGCCGCGCGGTTTCGGGCCGGCGGGATCCCCGTGACGGACGACCGGATCGTCACCGCGGCGAGCGCGGCGGCCGCCCGCACGAGCGTTGAATACCCGGGCCGGCCACTTTTCGTGATCGCCACGCCCGACGGCCGCCGCGAGTTCGATGGCCAGCACGTGATGCCCTACGAGGAGGCGGATGCGCCCGGCGCGCGGGCGGCGGCGGTGGTCATCGGGGACGGCGGGGCCGACCTCAGCTTCGAGAACCTCGACCGGGCATTCCGGCTGATCCGCAACGGGGCCGACCTCCTGGCCATGCACCGGAACCGCTGGTGGTTCACGGCCCGGGGGCCGACGATCGACGGCGGCGCCTTTGTCGCCGCGCTCGAGTACGCGGCGCAGGTGCGGGCGATCCTGTGCGGCAAGCCCGGCCCGATCATGTTCCGCACCGCGCTCGCCGGACTGACGGCCGACCTGGGCGCACGGTTGGCGACGGGCGACGTGGCGATGATCGGCGACGACCCCGTACAGGACATCGCGGGCGCCCGCCGGCTGGGCATGCGCGGCGTCCTGGTCCTGACCGGCAAGACCAGTGCAGCGGAGGCCGTGGCGCTCGCCGTGGCACTCCGACCCGGGGAGCCGGCACGCGTCGGTCACGCGCCGTCCCCGACGCCGTTGCCCCCTCGCTGGCAGACGTCGTCGCCGCGCTAGACTGACCGCCACCGGACCGCAGCTCGCGGCGTCCGGGCGTCGAGCCGATCGAGACCGCGGATGCCCCCGCCCCGGCGTGTATCGCCGCCCGCGCGCCGTCCACGTGCTCGAGGGGGATCGGCGATGGCCGAGCGGATCAAGATCACCTACGCGACGCTCCGCACCGATAACGAGGAGCTCCACGCCCAGTACGAGGCCGGGATCGCCCGGGCACGTGAGCGGCTCGGTGCGTATCACCAGAACCTGGTGAACGGCGTCGGCCGCGACGGCGCCGGGGTGTTCGAGCTCCGCTCGCCGATCGACGAGCGGGTGCTCGTGGGGACGTTCGCGCGCGGAACAGCGGACGACGTCCGCGACGCGATCGCGGCTGCGAGGGCCGCCCAGCCCGCCTGGCGGGCCATGCCCTGGCGGGAGCGCCTCGCGATCCTGCGCCGCGCCGCCGAGCTGATCTCCGAGCGCCAGATGGAGTACGCGGCGCTCATGGCGATCGAGGTCGGCAAGAACCGGCTCGAGGCGCTCGGCGAGGTCGAGGAGGCGGCAGACCTCCTGCGCTACTACGCGGACGTCTTCGAGCGCAACGACGGCTACGACCACCCGATGGACAACCTGGGCGACGAGTCCGTCCACACGCGCTCGATCCTTCGCCCCTACGGGGTCTTCGCCGTCATCAGCCCGTTCAACTTCCCGATCGCGCTCGCCGCCGGGCCGTCCGCGGGCGCCCTTGCGGGCGGCAACGCGGTCGTCTTCAAGCCCGCCTCCGCGGGCGCCATGACGGGCGCCCTGCTGACGGAGGCGCTCGTCGACGCGGGCATCCCGCACGGCGTCTTCAACCTCGTGATGGGGCCCGGTGCGACGGTCGGCGAGGAGCTCCAGGCGAACCCGGGAATCGACGGCATCGTCTTCACCGGCAGCTTCGAGGTGGGCTTCGAGCTCTTCCGGCGCTTCTCGACGCGGTTCCCCAGGCCCTGCATCGTCGAGATGGGCGGCAAGAACCCGGCGATCGTGACGGCGAGCGCCGATCTCGAGGAGGCCGCCGAGGGGATCATGCGCTCGGCCTTCGGGTTCGGCGGCCAGAAGTGCTCCGCGAACAGCCGCGTGTACGTGGAGCGGCCGGTCCGGGACGAGCTGGTCCGCATCCTGGTCCAGAAGACCGAGAAGATCACGATCGGGGATCCGCTGCGGCGGGAGATCTGGCTCGGTCCGCTCATCGACGCGAGCGCGGTGCAGCGCCACCAGCGAGCGGTGGCCGAGGCGCGCCGGGACGGACGCGTCCACGTGGGCGGCGAACACCTCACCGACGGCGCGCTGGGCCGCGGCTTCTACGTCGAGCCGACGGTGGTCGAGGTGCCGCTGACCCATCGGCTCTTCCAGGACGAGCTCTTCGTCCCGCTCACCGCCGTCGCCGCGGTCGACTCCCTCGGCGAGGCGATCGCGCGCGCCAACGAGAGCCCGTTCGGGTTGACGGCCGGCGTCTACAGCGGGGACCCGGCGGAGGTCGAGCAGTTCCTCGACCAGATCGAGGCGGGGGCGATCTACGTCAACCGGCGCGCGGGCGCCACCACGGGCGCGTGGCCGGGTGTGCAGCCGTTCGGCGGCTGGAAGGCCTCGGGCAGCACCGGCAAGGCCGGGCTCTCGATGTACTACCCGGCCCAGTTCATCCGCGAGCAGAGCCACACCGTCGTCGACTGACCGGCTGTCGAGGCCTTGGCGCCGGCCCCGGGACGGCCGCCGGAACGCCGCGTTTCGGGCACCTCGGCCCGGCTATACTCGCCGTATCCAGTCTGCATACTTTCTATGCGTTCCGGCTCCGGCCTCCGCCCGGCGCCGGGGCGCGCCGTCGTCCGGGAGGTGCACCATGAGCCGCGTGGCGATCCGCGATGTCGAGACGGCCGGCGTGGCCGCGGCCCCGGACCCGGCGTTCGACGCCCCGCATCTCGTCACGGAGCTTCCCGGGCCGAAAGCGCGCGCCCACATCGCGTTCGACGAGCGCTACACGTCGCCGTCCCTGCCGCGCGCGTACCCGATCGTCCCCGTCCGCGGCCGCGGATCCGTGATCGAGGACATCGACGGGAACCGGTTCCTCGACTTCTGCGCCGGGATCGCCGTCAACGTCACCGGCCATGCGCATCCGCGCGTCGTCGCCGCGATCTCCGCCCAGGCATCCGAGCTGCTCCACTACAGCGCCTCGGACTTCTACCTGCCCGTCTACGCGCACCTCGCCGCGGAGCTGGAGCGCATCGCGCCGATGCGCGGCCCGAGCCGCGTCTTCCTCGGCAACTCGGGAACGGAGGTCGTGGAGGCGGCGATCAAGCTCGCCCGCTACGCGACCGGGCGCCCGTACATCGTCGGCTTCCTCGGCGGCTTCCATGGCCGCACCTACGGCAGCGTCAGCCTCACCGCCTCCAAGGCCAAGTACCACGCCCATTTCGGGCCGATGCTGCCGGGTGTCTACCACGTGCCGTTCGGGTCGGCCGGCCTCGACGAGCTGGAGGAGCGGGTCTTCCGCCGCCTCGTGCCCGCGAACGAGGTGGCCGCGATCGTGGTCGAGCCGATCCAGGGCGAAGGGGGGATCCAGGTCCCGGACGCCGAGTTCCTGCCCCGGCTGCGCCGGATCTGCGACCAGCACGGGATCCTCCTCGTCGCCGACGAGGTCCAGAGCGGGATGGGACGGACCGGGCGGATGTGGGCGATCCAGCACTGGGGCGTCGAGCCGGACGTGATCCTGACCGCCAAGGGCCTCGCCTCGGGGATGCCGATCGGCGCGATGATCGCCAAAGAGCACCTCATGACGTGGTCGGCCGGCACGCACGGCTCCACGTTCGGCGGCAACCCCGTCAGCTGCGCGGCGGCGCTCGCCACGATCGCGCTGCTCGAGGAGGGCCTGATCGACAACGCGACGGCGCGCGGCGAGCAGCTGCAGGCCGCCCTTCGGCCGCTCGTCGCGCGGTTCCCGGACCGGGTCCGCGAGGTGCGCGGGAAGGGCCTCCTGGTCGGCATCCAGTTCGACTCGGGGGCCACGGCCGCCGCGGTCGAGCACGCCGCGTTCGAGCGCGGGCTCATGGTGCTCACCGCGGGGGACGACGTCGATCCGCATCTCGCCGCCGCTCGTGATCACGCGCGACGAGACGGCGACCGGCTGCCGGGTCTTCGCGGAGGCCGTCGCCGCCGTCGCGGGCCGCTGAGCTCCGGCGCATGTCCGGATCCAAGGTTGCCACGATGCGCGACGCCGTCGCCGCGCTCGTGCGGGACGGCGACACGGTCGCGATCGAGGGCTTCACCCACCTGATCAGCTTCGCCGCCGGCCACGAGATCATCCGGCAGCGCCGCCGCGACCTCGTCCTGGCGCGCATGACCCCGGACCTGATCTACGACCAGATGGTGGCTGCCGGCGTCGCCCGCAAGCTCATCTTCAGCTGGCTTGGCAACCCGGGGGTGGGCGGCCTGAACGCGATCCGGCGCGTCACCGAGGGCGCGGACGCCACCCTGGAGCTCGAGGAATACAGCCACTTCGGGATGGTGGCCCGCTACGCGGCCGGCGCGGCGAACCTTCCCTTCATGCCGCTCCGCTCGTACTTCGAGACGGACCTCCCGGTGGCGAACCCGCTGATCCGGCCCATCGCGAGCCCGTACGGGGACGGCGTCGTATACGCCGTGCCGCCCCTCAAGCCCGACGTGACCGTGATCCACGCGCAGCGTGCCGACGCGGCGGGAAACACCCAGGTCTGGGGCCTCCTCGGCTGCCAGAAGGAAGCCGCGTTCGCGGCCGACCGGGTCATCGTGGTGGTCGAGGAGCTGGTGGACGAGGCCGTGATCCGCGCCGACCCGAACCGGACGATCGTCCCAGGGATCGTGGTCGACGCCGTGGTCGTGGAGCCGTGGGGCGCCCATCCGTCCTACGTCCAGGGCCGCTACGACCGCGACAACCGCTTCTATCGCGACTGGGACCCGATCAGCCGGGATCCGGCGGTCACCGACGCGTGGCTCCGGGAGTGGGTCTACGACCTGGACGGCCGTGCGGCGTACGTGGAGAAGCTCGGCGAGGAGCGCCTCCGCGAGCTCCTGCCGAGCGGCAGCGCGCCGTCCGGCGCGGTCGACTACGGGGAGTACCGCTGATGGCCGACCGAGCGGTCCGGGAAACCCGGCGGGTAGGGGAGCCGGCGACCGCGTTCTCGAAGTCCGAGATGATGATCGTCGCCGCGGCCCGCGAGCTCGCGGGGCAGCGGGTCTGCTTCGTCGGCGTCGGCCTGCCGAACATCGCGGTGAACCTCGCGAAGCGGACGGTCGCCCCGGACATGGAGCTCGTCTACGAGGCCGGCGTCTTCGGAGCGCGGCCGGCGCGCCTTCCGCTGTCGATCGGTGACCCGACCATCGTCACCGGCGCCACCGCCGTCACGAGCATGTGGGAGCTGTTCGCCTTCTACCTGCAGGGCGGCCTGATCGACGTGGGCTTCCTCGGCGCCGCCCAGATCGACCGGTTCGGGAACATCAACACCACGGTGATCGGCGACTACGCGCACCCCAGGACGCGCCTGCCCGGGTCCGGGGGCGCCTGCGAGATCGCGATCAACGCGCGCCAGATCTTCGTGATCATGCGCCAGTCCGCGCGCTCGTTCGTGGACCGGATCGACTTCCGGACGTCGCCCGGCAACCTCGGGGGCGCCGAGAGGTCGGAGCTGATCCGCCGCGAGCAGGGGTGGCTGGGCCGCGGACCGTCCGTCGTGGTGACCGACCTCGGGATCTGGCATTTCGACGAGTCCGGCGAGATGCGCCTGGACTTCCTCCACCCGGGCGCGACCCTGGACGAGGTCCGGACCACGACTCGGCTGGGACCCGCACGTCAGCGCTTCGCTTGCGCCGACGCCTGCGCCGACCGCAGAGGAGCTCCGCCTCATCCGCGAGGAGCTCGACCCGGAGGGGATGTACACGAAGTAGGCGCGGAACCCTGCCGGAACGGCGGCCGGCGAACGCCGTGCCTAGCCCGGCGAGCCCGCGTTCATGTGGGTGGGCCGCACGACCATGACCGGGCAGCGGGCATGCCGGACCACGTGGTCCGAGACGCTCCCGAGAAAGAGTCGCCCGACCGCACCACGCTCGTGCGTCCCGACCACGATCAGGTCCGCATGCTCCGCGACGGCGGCCTCCACGATCGCCTCGCCCGCCTCTCCGTCCCAGGTCATGCCGGCGGCGTTTGCGCCCGCAGCGCGAGCGCGCTGGACGACGCGCTCGACGGCGAGCACGCGCGCGGACCGGACCTCCGGCGATCCTGAGCAGGCCGAGACGACGACGAGCCGGGCGCCGAGGCGTGCCGCAAGCTCGATGGCCTGCTCTTCGGCCGCATGCGAAGCGCGCGACGCGTCGGTCGCAAGAAGGATCGTCTCGATCTGGGACATCGGCCTCCGCGTGCTCCGGCGACGTACCGGGATGGCGCTCAACGCGCGCCCTCGAGTCTCGATGCGACGGCGCCGGTTCGCCGGAAGTCGGGCCCGGGCGGCTCCCATGCCTCCGGGACGCCCGCCGCATCCATGGGCCGGCATGCTACCCGCCCCGGACGGCGCCACGATGGGGCATTTGTCACAAACACGGGGGTCGGAGGGGCAAAACATATGCGCATGCGTGCACGGTGGTGCTCTGGCGCGATGACGCGTGTCCCGGCCGGCGGGCTTCGCGGGCACATCGCGGGCGGTGAGGATCGGGACAGCGGGCAGCCTCCGGGCAGCGGGAGGCGCCGCCTGCTACCCTCGGATCCGTGACCGACGCCGCCGCTCCCCGCGCCGCCGATCCCGACGAGACCCCGCCCGACGTGGGTGTCGCGGGGCCCGAGCTGCTGCGCTCGCCCGCGGATGCTCCCGAGCTTTCCACCCGCCCGCCGACGGCCGGCTTCGCGGACGAGCGGCTCGCCGCGTTCGACGCGTCGATCCGTGCGATGGCAGCCGTCCTGTCGGTCGACCGCATCCTCCAGGTGATCGTGGACGGTGTCCGCGAGCTCGTCGGCGCCCGTTACGCAGCCATCGGGATCGTGGACGCCGAAGGGGTGATCGAGCAGTTCATCACGAGCGGGATCTCGCGCCTCGACCGCTCGCTGATCGGACCTCCCCCGCGCGGGCACGGCCTCCTGGGCCTGATCGTCCGCGAGAACCGGTCGATCCGGATCGACGACCTGATGAAGGACTCGCGGCGCTTCGGCTTCCCGCCGCACCACCCGGTGATGCACGCGTTCCTCGGGGTGCCGGTGGTGATCCACGGCCGAACGATCGGCAACCTGTACCTGACGGAGAAGTCGGGCGGGTTCAGCGCTGCCGACGAGCACCTCGTGGAGCTCTTCGCCGGGCACGCGGCGATCGCCATGGAGAACGCCCGCCTCCACGACCAGGTCCAGCGGCTCGCCGTCGTCGAAGAGCGCGAGCGGATCGGCCGCGATCTCCATGACGGCGTCATCCAGTCGATCTACGCCGTCGGCCTCTCGCTCGAGGACGTCCCCGACCTCATGGTCGAGGAGCCCGCCGAGGCGAGCAGGCGCGTCGAGCGCGCCATCGAAAGCCTGGACCAGACGATTCGCGACATCCGCAACTTCATCTTCGGGCTGCGCCCCCAGCTGCTCGACGGCGTGGAGCTGGTGGAGGGACTGGCCGCGCTCGCCGACGAGTTCAGGGTCAACACGATGGTCGACGTCGAGCTTCGCGCGGGGCGGGAGGTGGACGCCGTTCCGTTGAGCCCGGAACGGACCCTCGAGGTCCTGTCCGTGGTTCGCGAGGCGCTCAGCAACATCGCGCGGCACGCGCGGGCCACGCGGGCGGAGGTGCTCGTTGCGTCGGCGGCCGGCGGCGAGGGGATCAGCGTGACCGTCAGCGACAACGGCATCGGCTTCGACCCAGACAAGCCGCGCGGCCTCGGCCACCTGGGTCTCGCCAACATGGAGGCCCGGATGAGCGTGATCGGGGGCAGGCTGGCGGTGGAGAGCTCGGCGGATCGCGGGACGCGTATCATCGCGAGTGTTCCCCGGGACCCGTCGGCCGGCGAGGCCGACACCGACCCCGGGACATGATCCGAACCGGAGGCCCACCTCGACCATGACGGAGCAGACCGAGCCACGTCCCCTGCGCCTGCTCGTCGTCGACGACCACGAGGTCGTGCGCCAGGGCCTGGTGGCGCTCATCGACCGCCGCGAGAAGTTCCAGGTCGTCGCCGAGGCGGGCACCGTCGAGGAGGCCCTCGACGCCGCGCGCCGCTTCCAGCCGGACCTCGTGATCATGGACGTCCGCCTCCCGGACGGCTCGGGGATCGAGGCCTGCCGCGAGATCCGGGCCGAGCTCCCTGCGACCCGCGTGGTGATGCTGACGAGCTACCCCGACGAGGAGGCGGTCCTCTCCGCGATCATCGCCGGAGCCTCCGGGTACCTGCTCAAGCAGATCCGGGCGCGCGACCTGGTCAACGCCCTGGAGGCGGTCGGCCGCGGCGAGTCGCTGCTCGACCCTGCGGTGACCGAGAAGGTCCTCGAGCGGGTCCGGCGGATCGCATCGGGGACGTACACCGACGAGCTGGCCCAGCTGACCGCCCAGGAGCAGAAGATCCTCCAGCTGGTCGCCGAGGGGAAGACGAACAAGGAGATCGCCTCGGAGGTCTTCCTGTCCGACAAGACGGTCAAGAACTACGTCAGCTCCATCCTCTCGAAGCTGAACCTGCAGCGGCGCGCCCAGGCGGCCGCCTTCGTCGCGAAGCACCGCCTCCCGGGCTCCGGCACGTAGCGCCCGACGCCGGGTCCGAGCCTGCGCGTCGCGGCACCTGCGAGGCCGAACGTCGCGCGCTCGCGTGTCGGACGGACCATCACTGCGCTGGACGGCGTCCGTAGACTTCACCGACATGAAGATCGTCAGCGCCGCGAAAGCCGTCGAGGTGATCCGCTCCGGTAACAGGGTCTACGTCCAGTGTGCCACCGCCGCTCCCTCGATCCTCCTCGACGCGCTGGTCGAGCGGGCTTCCGAGCTGCACGACGTGGAGGTGATCCATCTCCACATCGAGGGCCCGGGCCCGCACCTCGCGCCGGAGATGGCCGGGCACCTCCGCCACACGGCGCTCTTCATCGGGCCGAACGCGCGCGCCGCCGTGAACAAGGGTCGGGCCGACTTCGTCCCCGTGTTCCTCTCGGACGTGCCGCATCTCCTCGAGACCGGCCTGATCCCGCTCGACGCCGTGCTCTGCAACGTCTCCCTGCCGGATGCCCACGGCTACTGCTCGCTCGGGACGTCCGTGGAGGCCATGCGGGCGGCGATCGGCTCGGCGAAGACGGTGATCGCCCAGCTGAACGCGGCGATGCCGCGCACGCTCGGCGATAGCTTCGTCCACGTCTCGCAGATCGATTACGCGGTCGAGGTCGACGTGCCGCCGTACCCGCGCCCTGACGGCGAGATCGATCCCGTGGAGCGCCGGATCGGCGAGAACGTCGCCGAGATGGTCCCGGACGGCGCAACGCTCCAGATGGGGATCGGGGCGATCCCGACCGCCGTCGCGCTCTGCCTCCGCGACAAGCACGATCTCGGCATCCACACCGAGCTGATGACCGACTGCGTTGTCGACCTCGTGGAAGCGGGAGCCGTGACCGGCCTTGCGAAGGAGCGCAATCGCGGCAAGATCGTGGCCACCTTCATGATGGGGACCGAGAAGGTCTACCGGTTCGCCCACGACAACCCGATGGTCGAGATGCGCGCCTGCGACTTCACGAACGACACCCACGTAATCCGCAGCTTCAGCAAGATGACCGCCGTCAACTCGGCCATCGCGATCGACCTGACCGGCCAGGTCTGCGCGGACTCGATCGGCTGGCGGCTCTACAGCGGCGTCGGCGGCCAGATGGACTTCATCCGCGGCGCGGCCCTTGCGAGCGAGGGCCGGCCGATCATCGCGCTTCCCTCGACCGCCTCGGGCGGGACGATCTCGCGGATCACCCCCTTCCTCCCGAGGGGTCCGGCGTCGTGACGACGCGGGCTCACGTCCGGACGGTCGTCACCGAATGGGGCGTCGCCGAGCTCTACGGGAAGTCGATCCGCCAGCGCGCCGCCGCGCTCATCGCGATCGCGCACCCGGACTTCCGCGACGAGCTGACCGCGCAGGCCCGCCGAACGCACTGGCTGTAGGCGAAACGGTCGGACCGTCGGCGCGCCGGATCTTCAGCGAGCGGGCCGGGCAACAGGGTCGGCGGCGTCACCTGCGCGGGGCCTGCGTCGACCAACACGGGTAGTGGTGGACATCGCGCGTCCCCTGCGACGTCCACCACGCTCGGCAGTGTGGTCCGCCGATCGCGACGCTTGGCAGGGCCGAATGGCCCCCTTCTTGGGGCCGGTGCGGGGGTGCCCGCTCCGGAGGCCCGGGACGACGCTACGAGCATGCTCCAGTCTCCCCAGCCGGTGCGCCGGCTCCTCATCGTCAGCGACCACGTGGGCAGCTCGGACGCGCTGGCGGCGCACCTGAACCGGCACGGATTCGCGGTCGTCGGCGAGGTCCGATCCGCAGGATCCGCGGCTCTCGCGGCCCGCACGCGCGCGCCCGACCTAGTCCTTGTCGACGGTGCGCTTCGGGGCGGCTGGCGCGCCGTGGCGGACGCGCTCGACGGTGTCACGCCCCGGGATCACATCGTCGTCTCGCCGCGTATCTCGGTGCCGACGAGGCCCGGGAGGCCCGCGCCGCGGGCATCGGCGCCACCATCCTCAAGCACGTTGAAGGCGGCAGCCTCGCGAGCCGCCTTCTGGCAATCGGAGGTCCAGCATGACCCTGCAGACGCCACCGGAGCGGCCCGTTGCCGCGCCGGGCGCCGTCCCCGCAACCCCAGATGCCCGGAGCCGCGGCAAGGTCTTCGAGTGCATCGACGGCAACGAGGCGGCGGCCCGCGTCGCCTACGCCTCAGCGAGGTCATCGCGATCTACCCGATCACGCCGGCCTCGCCGATGGGCGAGCACGCCGACGACTGGGCGGCGGCCGGGCAGGCCGAACCTGTGGGGCCAGGTGCCCGACGTCGTCGAGATGCAGTCCGAGGGCGGCGCCGCCGGCGCCCTGCACGGCGCGCTGCAGAAGGGCGCGCTGGCGACGACCTTCACGGCGTCGCAGGGCCTGCTGCTCATGATCCCGAACATGTTCAAGATCGCCGGCGAGCTGACGCCCACGGTCATCCACGTGGCGGCCCGGACGATCGCCACGCACGCGCTCTCGATCTTCGGCGACCACAGCGACGTCATGCACGCCCGGTCGACCGGCTGGGCGATGCTCGCCGCCGGCTCCGTCCAGGAGGCCCACGACTTCGCGCTCGTCGCGCACGCGGCCACCCTGCGATCCCGCGTGCCGTTCCTCCACTTCTTCGACGGGTTCCGCACCTCGCACGAGATCAACAAGATCGCCCTCATCGAGGACGACGACATCCGCGCGCTGGTCCGCGACGACGACGTGCTTGCCTTCCGGGCCCGCGGCATGACCCCGGACGCCCCCGTCGTGCGCGGCACGGCCCAGAACCCGGACGTCTTCTTCCAGGCCCGCGAGGCGGCCAACCCCTTCTACGACGCCGTGCCGGGCATCGTCGAGGAGGTCATGGACGAGCTCGCGCGCGCGACGGGGCGCCGCTACGGCCTCGGTCGACTACCACGGCGCGCCCGACGCCGAGCGCGTCGTCGTGCTCATGGGCTCCGGCGTCGGCGCGGTGCAGGAGACGGTCGACGACCTGAACGCCGCCGGCGAGCGGGTCGGCGTGCTCGAAGGTGCGGCTCTACCGGCCGTTCCCCGCCGACGCGATGCTGCGCCGCGCTGCCCGGCCACCGTGCGGCGATCGCCGTGCTCGACCGCACCAAGGAGCCCGGCGCGGTCGGCGAGCCGCTCTACCTGGACGTCGTCGCCGCGCTCACCGAGCGCGATGGACTCCGACGCGCCGCCCGTTCGCCGCGATGCCGCGCGTGATCGGCGGCCGCTACGGCCTCTCGTCCAAGGAGTTCACCCCGGGGATGTCCAAGGCGGTCTTCGACGAGCTCGCCGCGGCGCAGCCCAAGCGCCACTTCACCGTCGGCATCGACGACGACGTCACGCACCTCAGCCTCGCCGATCGACGCCGACTTCCGGACGCCGCGCCCGCGGGCGAGGTGCAGGCGGTGTTCTTCGGCCTCGGCTCGGACGGCACCGTCGGCGCCAACCAGGCCTCGGTCAAGATCATCGGCGAGGGCACCGACCTGCTACGCCCAGGGCTACTTCGTCTACGACTCCAAGAAGTCGGGCGGGATGACGGTCTCGCACCTGCGCTTCGGGCCCGAGCCGATCCGCTCGGCCTACCTCATCGACGAGGCCGACTTCGTCGCCTGCCACCAGTTCGGCCTGCTCGAGAAGGTCGAGGTGCTCGACTTCGCCAAGCCGGGCGCCACGTTCCTGCTCAACTCCCCGTACGGGCCGGACGAGGTCTGGGACCACCTGCCGCGCCGAGGTGCAGCAGCAGCTCATCGACAAGCAGCTCGACTTCTGGGTCATCGACGCCTTCGCCGTGGCCGCCGAGGCCGGCATGGGCAACCGCATCAACACGGTCATGCAGCCGTGCTTCTTCCACCTCTCCGGCGTGCTGCCCGCGGACGAGGCGATCGCGCGGATCAAGGAGGCCGTCGAGAAGACCTACGCGAAGCGCGGGCCAGGCCGTCGTCGAGCGCAACTTCGCCGCCATCGACGCGTCGATCGCCGCGCCTGGGCCACGTGAAGCTCGGCCCGGCCGGGACCGGCCACCCGCGTCCCGCCGGTCGTGCCCGCCGACGCGCCGGACTTCGTGAAGAACGTGACGGCCGTGCTCATGGCCGGGGACGGCGACCAGCTGCCGGTCAGCGCCTTCCCGGTCGACGGGACGTTCCCGACCGGCACGACCAGGTTCGAGAAGCGGGCGATCGCCCACGAGATCCCGATCTGGGATCCGTCGATCTGCATCGACTGCGGCAAGTGCGCCATCGTCTGCCCGCACGCCGCGATCCGGATGAAGGTCTTCCCGGCGGCGGCCGTCGCGGGCGCGCCCGCCGGCTTCCAGAGCAAGGCGTTCAAGTCCCGCGACCTGCCCGACCACCGGCTGACGATCCAGGTGGCGCCGGACGACTGCACCGGCTGCGGCGTCTGCGTCGACGTGTGCCCGGCCAAGAGCAAGACCGAGGTGCAAGCACAAGTCGATCAACATCGAGCCGGCCGCCGCGCACCGCGACAGGGAGCGGCCGAACTGGGAGTTCTTCCAGTCGATCCCGCCGCTCGACCGGAGCCTGATCGCCCACGACACGGTCAAGGGCGCCCAGGTGCTCGAGCCGCTGTTCGAGTTCTCGCTGCGCCTGCGCCGGCTGCGGCGAGACGCCCTACCTCAAGCTCCTCTCCCAGCTCTTCGGCGACCGCATCATCGTGGCCAACGCCACCGGCTGCTCGTCGATCTACGGCGCCAACCTGCCGACGACCCCGTGGACGGTCAACGCCGAGGGCCGCGGGCCGGCCTGGGACAACTCGCTGTTCGAGGACAACGCCGAGTTCGGCCTGGGCATGCGCCTCGGCCTCGACGCCCAGAACGACCAGGCTCGACCTGCTGCTCGAGAAGCTCGCGCCGGCGGCTGGGCCCGGAACTCGTCCGCGAGATCCTCGAAGCCGACCAGGAGACGCGAGCCGCAGCATCGCACGCGCAGCGGGCCCGCGTCGCGCGGCTCCGCGACGACCCTCGGCGCGCTCGACGGCGCGTCGCGACTCCGACGCCCGACCACCTGCTCGCGCTGGCCGACGACCTCGTGCGCAAGGGCGTCTGGATCGTCGGCGGCGACGGCTGGGCCTACGACATCGGCTTCGGCGGCCTCGACCACGTCCTGGCCTCCGGCCGCAACGTCAACGTCCTCGTCCTCGACACCGAGGTCTACTCGAACACCGGCGGCCAGGCCTCGAAGGCGACGCCGCGCGGCGCGGTCGCGAAGTTCGCGGCCGCCGGCAAGGCCACGCGCGAAGAAGGACCTCGGGCCGGTCGCCCGCGCCTACGGCAACGTCTACGTCGCCCAGATCGCGATGGGCGCCAACGACGCGCAGGCTGTCAAGGCGCTGCTCGAGGCGGAGGCCTGGCCGGGGCCGTCGCTGGTCATCGCCTACAGCACGTGCATCGCCCACGGCATCGACATGGGCAAGTCGATGGCCCACCAGAAGGACGCGGTCAAGAGCGGCTACTGGCCGCTCTACCGCTTCCATCCCAGCGACAGCCGCGACCGGCCAGCCCTTCAAGCTCGACTCGGCGAAGCCGTCGATGCCGGTCCGCGACTTCGTCGCGAGCGAGACGCGCTTCGCGATCCTCGCCCGCACCCAACCCGAGCGGGCGGCCGAGCCTCGCCGCAGCTGGCGCAGGCCGACGTCGACGAGCGCTGGCGCTACTACGAGCAGCTGGCCGCGATGCACCGGAGCGTGCCGCACGTCCACAACGACCCCGATGCTCGACCGGAGACCGACACCCGGCCCGGCGCGGGCACCGCCGACACGGGAGACGAGGCGTGACCGTCGATCTTCGCACCCGATACCTCGGCCTCGACCTTCGCTCGCCGATCGTCGCGTCCGCGTCGCCGCTCACCGGCGAGCTTGCCTCCGCCCGCCGGCTCGAGCAGGCCGGCGCCGCGGCGATCGTCCTGCCGTCGCTCTTCGAGGAGGAGATCGTCTTCGAGGAGATCGAGATCAACCGGTCGCTCGAAGCCGGCACGGACAGTTCGCCGAGGCGCTGGACTACTTCCCCGACATCGGATCGTTCGCCGGTGCGGGCGACCGGTACCTGGCCCGGCTCGGGCAGATCAAGGCCCAGTCGGCCGTCCCCGTGATCGCCAGCCTCAACGCGACAACCGCCGGCGGCTGGGTCCGGTA
>CAVYIV010000003.1:0-78357 GCA_963768675.1 uncultured Chloroflexia bacterium
ATTCAGGGAAAACGGCCGTCGTTAACAAGGCAGGAATGGAACAGCTCGAAGTTGTGTACTGTGATCCTAATTTGGAACTAGCAGGCGCAACTACAGACCTCGACCTTAAATCTGTTTCAGAAGACTGATTGCAATCGCTCTTCCGAGCAACGGTGGCACGGCCTCCCTATTTGCTTGACGATTTCAGTTCGAGACCCGCAGAACGTGAAGGAATCATCAAATCCTTGAAGTCGTGCCCCCTCTCTCGGTGTCAAGGCTCGATCTTGCGTTGGGTGGATGCAACGGTTTGAAGCAGGGTGGACAAATTTACCGTGATCGTCGTTAACGGCTAATCCAGCGTCAGTCGAGAGTAGCAAGAACTGAATCCGCTAGTTGTCATCCCGGTTGGAAGTGCCCATCTATTTGTTCCGGCTTTGCGGATAATTTCTAACATTCGTGGCGTGTGCCGGGTGGAGGAATGCAGCGTCAGCTCCTTGCATTCGTTTCTCCGTGCCTTGACGTAGTCGTTCAGCGGGATGTCGTTACGATATTGGACAGATTCTCCTCCCGCTTTTATTTCGGGAAGGTCATAGATAGCATCTGGTCCTGTCAGTGCTGGTGAAAGGTCTTGCGAGTCTGGGTGGTGGCTTAACGGCGACGCCCTTCCCAGCCATGCTCCGTCCATTGAAGAGGTGTGTAATTTCCGGGATGGGTGGCTTCCTCTTCCCTCTGCTCCCAAGAACGATGACTCTCTCGCGCTTCTGCGGTACGCCGAAGCTCACAGCATTGAGCACGGCAACGTCAACCGAGTTTACCCGAGCGCTTCCACGGCCTGACGTATTGCGGTTAGGGTCTGCCCATTGTTGTGTCGAACCATGCCAACAACATTTTCAGAACCACAAAGCGAGGTCGGAAGAATCCCACAAACAGTACAACTGCTCGAAGAGATTGTTGCGGTGATCATTTTCGTTGATCGAGCGAAACGGACGAATTGACGAAAACCCTTGGCATGGAGGGCCACCAATGATCACGTCTAGTTTGGATGTTCCGATACAATCCGCTATTCGTGACGGGGTGACGTTTCGTATATCATCGCAGACCGGAATTGCCTTCGGATGATTGGCAGCGAACGTCTCAGTGCTTGGACGGCGGATATCAATCCCGAAAGATACTTCAAACAGACCCGTCTGAGCGAAGCCATGCGAGAAGCCACCTGTTCCACAGAAGATGTCACCAATCTTGAGTTTCATTCAGCGGCTCTCCTGTTTGTCTTGCTGCGGTAAAGACTCTTTGTGGAGCTTCCTACTGCCGTACACTTCTTCAACTGTCCGAACTGAACCTCGCAGGGCCTTCTGTTTCAGGCGATCCCAGAGCAGCGAGCTTGATCTCTCCGGGGTGGCCATCTTTGCGATATTCCGAAGGTCTTCCCGGCGGCGGCCGTCGAGGGCGCGCCCGCCGGCTTCCTGTCCAAGGAGTTCAAGTCCCGCGACCTGCTCGAGCACCGCCTGACGATCCAGGTGGCGCCGGACGATTGCACCGGCTGCGGCGTCTGCGTGGACGTGTGCCCCGCCAAGAGCAAGACCGAGATCAAGCACAAGTCGATCAACCTCGAGCCGGCCGCCGCGCACCGCGACAGGGAGCGTCCCAACTGGGAGTTCTTCCAATCGATCGCGCCGCTCGACCGGAGCCTGATCGCCCACGACACCGTCAAGGGCGCCCAGGTCCTCGAGCCCCTGTTCGAGTTCTCGCTGGCCTGCAACGGCTGCGGCGAGACACCCTACCTCAAGCTCGTCTCGCAGCTCTTCGGCGACCGCATCATCGTGGCCAATGCCACGGGCTGCTCGTCGATCTACGGCGCCAACCTGCCCACGACCCCGTGGACCGTCAACGCCCAGGGCCGCGGCCCGGCCTGGAACAACTCCCTCTTCGAGGACAATGCCGAGTTCGGCCTGGGCATGCGCCTGGGCCTCGACGCCCAGAACGACCAGGCTCGCCTGCTGCTCGCGAAGCTCGCGCCGGCGGTGGGCCCGGAACTCGTCCGGGAGATCCTCGAAGCCGATCAGGAGACGGAGACGGGCATCGAGGCCCAGCGGGCCCGGATCGCGCGGCTCCGCGCGATCCTCGGCGCGCTCGACGGGGCGTCCGCCTCGGAGCCCGCAACCTCCTCGCGCTTGCCAACGACCTCGTCCGCAAGGGCGTCTGGATCGTGGGCGGGGACGGCTGGGCCTACGACATCGGCTACGGCGGCCTCGACCACGTCCTGGGTTCCGGCCGGAACGTGAACGTCCTGGTCCTCGACACGGAGGTGTATTCGAATACCGGCGGCCAGGCCTCAAAGGCCACCCCGCGCGGCGCGGTCGCGAAGTTCGCGGCCGCCGGCAAGTCCCGCGGTAAAAAGGACCTCGGTGCCGTCGCCCGGGCCTACGGCGACGTCTACGTCGCCCAGATTGCGATGGGCGCCAACGATGCGCAGGCTGCCAAGGCGCTGCTCGAGGCGGACGCCTGGCCGGGGCCGTCCCTGGTCATCGCCTACAGCACCTGCATCGCCCACGGGATCGACATGGGCAAGTCGATGTCCCACCAGAAGGATGCCGTCAAGAGCGGCTACTGGCCGCTCTACCGGTTCCATCCCAGCGACGCCGCGTCCGGCCAGCCCTTCAAGCTCGATTCGGTGAAGCCATCGATGCGGGTCAGCGAGTTCGTCGCGGGCGAGACGCGGTTCGCGATCCTCGCCCGCACCCAACCCGAACGGGCGGCCGACCTCGCCCAGCTGGCGCAGGCCGACGTCGACGAGCGCTGGCGCTACTACGAGCAGCTGGCCGCGATGCACCGGAGCGTGCCGCACGTCCACAACGACCCCGATGCTCGACCGGAGACCGACACCCGGCCCGGCGCGGGCATCGCCGATACGGGAGACGAGGCGTGACCGTCGATCTTCGCACCCGATACCTGGGCCTCGACCTTCGCTCGCCGATCGTCGCGTCCGCGTCGCCGCTCACCGGCGAGCTTGCCTCCGCCCGCCTGCTCGAGCAGGCGGGCGCCGCGGCGATCGTCCTGCCCTCGCTCTTCGAGGAGGAGATCGTCTTCGAGGAGATCGAGATCAACCGGTCGCTCGAAGCCGGCACGGACAGCTTCGCCGAGGCGCTCGACTACTTCCCCAACATCGGATCGTTCGCCGGTGCGGGCGACCGCTACCTGGCCCGGCTCGGCCAGATCAAGGCCCAGTCGGCCGTCCCGGTGATTGCCAGCCTCAACGCGACAACCGCCGGCGGCTGGGTCCGGTATGCCAATCTCATCGAGGATGCGGGCGCAGATGCGCTCGAGCTCAACCTATATCGCGTCGCCGCGGATCCCGCCAAGTCGGCGGCCGACATCGAGGCCGAGGATCTCGCGCTGATCGCCGCCGTCCGGGACTCGGTCCGGATCCCGCTGGCCGTCAAGCTCAGCCCTTACTACACGTCGCTGGCCAATGTTGCGCGTCACGTCATCGAGGCGGGCGCGAACGGGCTCGTCCTGTTCAACCGCTTCTATCAGCCGGACCTGGACCTCGACACGCTCGACGTGGTCGCGAAGCTCGACCTGAGCCAGTCCTGGGAGCTGCGCCTGCCGCTGCGCTGGATCGCGATCCTGCGACCCGAGCTCGGGCCGGACGCATCGCTGGCGGCAACCTCGGGTGTCGGCTCCGCGACGGATGTCGTCAAGGCGCTCATGGTGGGCGCCGACGTGGCGATGATGACCTCGGCGATCCTGCGCAACGGCCCCGACAAGATCCGAACGGTCGAGGCGGGGCTCCGGGCCTGGATGAGCGAGAACGAGTACGAATCGGTGAGCCAGCTCCGCGGGAGCGCAAGCTCCTCGTCCGTCGAGGATCCCTCGGCGTTCGAGCGGGCCAACTACATGCGGACGCTGCGCTCGTGGTCCGCATCGCGCGACCTGACCACCGCCTGATCGCGCGCCGTCCGGCGCGCCGGCGGGAGCCGGGAGCAAACAGCGCGGCCGCGGGGCTCGAGCTCCGCGGCCGCGCGCTTCTATCTGCAGGGGAGCCGCGTGATCGCGGGCGTCGCGCCCGGATCAGCCGACGGCGGCTCCCGCCGTCGCGCCCGCGCCTCGCGCTGCCGGCTCCGCTCCCTCTGCGACCGAGCCCGGGGCCGCCTGCCCGAAGGCCAGGCCGCCTGCAAAGACGGCAAGGTCGGCCTCGAGCGCCTCGGCGTGCTTGCGGCCGACGATCTCCCGGAGCGCCGAGATCACCGCGTCGGCCCCCACGATGCCCGTTCGGCCCACGAGCGCACCGAGCGCGGCGACGCTCACCAGGCGGTCGTCGCCGGCTTCGCGGGCGAGGCGCGTGCAGGGCACGCGCAGCTCGTCGATGTCGTGCCGTCCGGACTCGGCCTCCACCAGCGTGGCATTCACGACCAGCGTGCCGCCGGGCGCGACGAGTCGCGCGAACTTGGCAAGCGACGGCGGGTTCAGCACGACCGCGGCCCAGGCGGCGTCCACGACCGGCGAGCCGATGGGCGCGTCGCCGACGATGACAGTGCAGGCGGCGGTGCCGCCCCGCATCTCGGGCCCGTAGGTCGGGATCCAGAGGACCTCGCGGTCCTCGTCCATCGCGGCGCGGGCCAGGACCTGGCCCGCGAAGAGGAGGCCCTGGCCGCCGAACCCGGCGAAGATCACCGAGCGCTCCATCGGTCAGGCCTCCTTCGCCCGGTCCACGATGACCCCGGGGCGGTACTGCTTCGCGACCACGTCCCGCAGACGCTCCATCGACTCCGTGGGCGTCATGCCCCAGCCGACCGGGCAGTTGCTGATCACCTCGACGATCGCGAACCCGCGACCCTCGAGTTGGATCTCGCAGGCGCGACGCAGGTACTGCTTGGTGCGGCCGATCGCCGGTGCGTCGACGACCGAGCCGCGCGCCGCGTAGGCCACGCCCGGCATGACCGCGAGCATCTCGGTCATCGGGATCGGGTAGCCGTGGAAGGCGGCATCACGCCCGCTGGGGGACGAGGTGGACTTCTGCCCAAGGAGCGTGGTCGGGGCCATCTGGCCACCGGTCATCCCGTAGATCCCGTTGTTGACGAAGACGGCGGTCAGCAGCTCGCCACGGCCGGCTGCATGGATGATCTCCGCCGTGCCGATCGCCGCGAGGTCGCCGTCACCCTGGTAGGTGAGCACGAACGCGTCCGGCCGAACGCGCCGGATGCCGGTGGCGACCGCCGGCGCCCGCCCGTGCGGCGCCTCCACGAAGTCGACGCCGATGTAGTCGTAGGCGAAGACGGCGCACCCGACCGGGGCGACCGCGATCGTCCTCGAGCCGAGCCCCATCTCGCCGAGAACCTCTGCGATGAGCCGGTGGACGACGCCATGGCCGCAGCCGGGACAGTAGTGGGTGCTGCGATCGACCAGCAGCTCCGGCCGCTCGAAGATGACCCGGGCGCCCTCCGGCGCTTCGATCGTCATGGCCGGACCTCCAGCGGTCGACCCGCTGCGGCCCTCGGCCGTCGCCGCCTGGAGGCGGCGCAGCGCGTCGACCACTTCGCCGGGCGTCGGGACCATGCCGCCGGTCCGGCCTTCGAAGGCAACCGGGACCGTCCCTCGACGGCGAGGCGGACGTCCTCGACCATCTGGCCGGCCGACAGCTCCACCACGAGGATGCCGCGAGCGCGCGCAGCCACCGCCGCCAGCGCTGCCGACGGGAACGGCCAGAGCGTGATCGGGCGGAAGAGCCCGACCCGCAGGCCCGTCATCGCGGGCCTGCGCGATCGCCGTCCGCGCGACGCGTGCGGCGGTCCCATAGGCCACGATCACCAGGTCCGCGTCGTCGAGGCTCTCGCTCGCCCAGCGGACCTCGCGGGCCGGAGATCTCGGCGAACTTCGCCTGCAGGTGGCGGTTGTGGATCTCGAGGTCCTCGGGCTCGAGGTGCATCGACTTCACCACCCGGGGTGGCCGGCCGTCGGCGCCCGGGCGCGCCCATCCGGCCGCGAGCCGGGGCGGTTCGCGGAACTGGAGCTCCACCGGCTCCATGGCCTGACCGAGCGTGCCGTCGGCAAGGATGAACACGGGCGTGCGGTACTTCTCGGCGAGCTCGAAGGCATCCGCCATGAGCGCGATCGCCTCGCCGATCGAGGACGGCGCCAGGACCGGCACGCGGTAGTCGCCGTGGCCGTGCCCTTTCGTTGCCTGGAAGTAGTCCGCTCTGGCTCGGTCCGATGCCGCCGAGCCCGGGTCCGCCGCGCATGACGTTGACCAGCACCATCGGGATCTCGGCGCCCGGCCATGTAGCTCATCCCCTCGGCCATCAGGCTGATCCCCGGTGAGGACGAGGAGACCAGGACGCGCGCCCCGGTGGCCGCCGCGCCGAGAGCCATGTTGATGGCGCCCAGCTCGGACTCCGCCTGGACGAATGCGCGCCCTTCCTCGGGCATCCGGCGCGCCATCCACTCCAGGAGCTCCGCCTGGGGCGTGATCGGGTAGCCGAAGTAGGCGTCGCACCCGGCCCGGATGGCAGCCTCAGCCATCGCCTCGTTGCCCTTCATCAGCACGCGATGGCCGTGGTGCAGGGTCGTCGGCGGGATCGTGGCGGTGGTCATCGCGCGGTCCCCCGGGGCGGCTTCGGTGCCGCGAAGACGGTGAAGACGCTATCCGGGCAGACCCGCGCGCAGAGCGCGCAGCTGGTACAGGCGGCGGGATCGATCAGCAGGATGGGGTGGTAGCCAAGGACGTTCACGCGCGTCTCGTCCAGGGCGAGCGCCTGTTTCGCGCAGGCGCCGATGCAGAGGCTGCATCCCTTGCAGCGGTCAGTCGCGATGTGAAGCGGGCTCCATGTCCCGGGCGCGGAGCCGGCCAGGGCCGGCAACTCCGCGCCCGGTAATGCGAGGGAGTCCTGTGCAACGGCGATCATCCGGTTGGAACCTCCTGCCTGATGCTGTGGCTTCGAGCCTCTTCCGGCCCGAAGTGGCGGGCTAGGGCCGAAGGGTTGCGATCGCGTATCGAAACGGCCCGATCGCGCTGGAAGGAGACGGGGGCCGAAGGGCCCCTCCCGCTGCCGGGCGGCGGGCGTGTGCGGAGCGGGCTGCAGGGGCCCGCCCTGACGGACGCGGGGCCGCCATCCGGCCCCCCGTTGGCCGCCGTTCCGGGGACCTTCGGCACGTCCGCGGTGCGCATCGGGCGGGCGATCCTATGCGCATGGCCGCATCGGTTGCGAAGCGACAGGCGCGTCCCGGCGAGAAGACAGGTCGACGGGGTCGCCGCGCCGTAGCCCGCACGCTCCTTGTCGAGGGCGTCGTCCAGGGCGTCGGGTTTCGCCCCTTCGTATGGCGCCTGGCGACCGAGCTGGACCTCACCGGCCGGGTGCGCAACGCGGCGGGTCGGGTGGAGATCGAAGCGGCCGGCGCGCCCCCGGCCCTCGATGCCTTTGCCCGGCGCCTGCGAACGGACGCACCTCCCCGTGCCCGCGTGGAGCGGGTCACCGCCGTGCCGATGGACCCGGCGGTCGCGGCGACCCTTCCGACCACCTTCGTGATCGATGCCAGCGTGAGCGCGGACGCGGCCGATCGGCTCTTCCCGCCCGACATCGCGACCTGCGACGACTGTCTCGCCGAGCTCGCGGACCCGGCGGACCGGCGCTATCGATACCCCTTCACCAACTGCACGAACTGCGGGCCGCGCGCGACGATCATCGACGAGCTGCCGTACGACCGCGCCAGCACGACGATGCGCGCGTTCCCCCTGTGCACGGAGTGCGCCGCGGAATACGTGAATCCTGCCGATCGCCGCTTCCATGCCGAGCCGGTCGCCTGCCCGCGCTGCGGACCGCGCCTTGCCTATCGGAGGACGGAGGCGCCCGCGCCGGAGGCGCTCGAGGAGGCAGCCCTGATGGCCGCCGCGGCCGACCTCCGCGCCGGCCGGATCGTCGCGGTCAAGGGGCTGGGCGGCTACCACCTCGCCTGCGACGCGACCGATCCGGCGGCCGTCGGACGACTGCGCGACCGCAAGCGCCGCTGGGCCAAGCCGTTCGCGGTGATGGTCCGTGACCTTGCGGCCGCCCGTGCCCTGTGCCACGTGACGGCCGCCGAGGCGGGGCTCCTCGCCGGTCCGGCGCGACCGATCGTGCTTCTCGTGGCCCGACGCAGCGGCGCGCCTGCCTTGGCGCCGTCCGTGGCGGCCGGGAGTCGCCGGCTCGGGATCTTTCTGCCCTATACGCCGCTCCACACTCTTCTCCTCGAGGCGGTCGGGCGGCCGCTCGTCCTGACCTCGGGCAACCTGGCGGACGAGCCGCTGGCGACCGACGACGCCGATGCGGCGGCGCGACTTGCCGGGCTGGCAGACGCGTACCTCACCCACGATCGCGAGATCCGGGCCCGCTACGACGACTCGGTCACCCGGGTCGTCGCGGGCCGCGAGTCGCTGGTCCGGCGCGCGCGCGGATACGCCCCGGAGGCACTGGAGCTCCCTGTCGCCGCGACGCGTCCGATCCTCGCGGTTGGAGCGGAGCTCAAGCACACCTTCACGCTCGCGCGCGGCGAGCGGGCCCACGTCGCACCCCACAATGGGGACCTCGAGGACCTCGCGACGCACCTGGCCTTCACGGACGGGCTGGCACACCTCTCGCGGCTGCTCGCGCTCGAGCCGGAGATAGTGGCCCACGATCGCCACCCGGAGTACCTGTCCACGAAGTACGCCGCGGCCCGGTTCCCGGCCGAGCGCCGGATCGCGGTCCAGCACCACCACGCGCATGTCGCCTCCTGTGCGGCCGAGCACGGCATCACGGCGCCCTTTATCGGCGTTGCTTACGACGGGCTGGGGATGGGCGACGACGGCAGCCTCTGGGGCGGCGAAATCTTCATCGCCGACCTGGTCGCCTACCGCCGGGTTGCCAGGTTCGGGCGGGCACCGCTCCCCGGCGGCGCGCTGGCCGTTCGGCGTCCCTACCGGATGGCGCTCGGCTACCTGCTTGGCGCTGAGGCGCTCCGGGCCGACGAGAAGGCCGGAGTGGCGGAGGCGTGCGGCCGCGACGGCGACCTCTCGCAGGAGCTTCTCGCCAGGCTCGACGCGCGCGAGGTCGCCGTTATCCGGACCCAGGTGGCGCGCGGCTTCAACGCCCCGCAGGCCTCGTCGGCCGGCCGGCTCTTCGATGCGGCCGCAAGCCTCCTCGGGCTCCGCGATGTCGCCGAGTACGAGGCGCAGGCGGCGATCGACCTCGAGATCTCGGCTGGTGATCGCGCGGCGGCGGCGCTGCCGTATGCGGTGGAGCGCCTCGGGAACATGCTCGTCTACGACCCGCGTCCGACACTGGCGGCGCTGCTTTCAGGCCGGGCTGCGGGCCTTCCCGCAGGCGTGCTCGCGGCCGGCTTCCACGAGACGATCGCCGAGGTCACCCGCGAGCTCTGCGCAAACGTCGCCGCGGACACCGGGATCGGCAGCGTCTGCCTGTCGGGCGGCGTCTTCCAGAACCGGCGCCTGGCGAGTGCGCTGCTCGGGCGCCTGGCCCGTGACGGCTTCGCGGTCTTCATCAACCGCCGCGTCCCGGTGAACGACGGCGGAATCAGTTACGGTCAGGCGGCGATCGCCGCGGCCACGATGGCGGCCGGGTCGGCCGCGGACGCCGGCGTCCCCGCCGGCCGCGCGCGAGGAAGGAACTAGAAGCCATGTGTCTGGGGATTCCCGGCCGGGTCGTCGAGATCCGCGACGACGCGGGCCTGCCGATGGGCAAGGTCGACTTCGGCGGGGTTCGCAAGGATGCCTGCCTTGCCTACATCCCCGAGGTGCAGCTCGGCGACTACGTGATCATCCACGTCGGGTTCGCGATCTCGCGGGTTGACGAGGAGGAGGCGCTGAAGACGCTCGAGATCCTCGCCTCGCATGGGCGACCTGATGGAGCGCGGAGCTCGCGACGATGGGCCCCGGGATGGACGCGCCGGCGGTCGTCTCCGACGATGGCCCGCCGTTCGACGGGGCTCGCGACGTCCCGCTCACCCGCGCTCCCGGGGGCCCCGCGTGAAGTATCTCGACGAGTACCGCGACCCGGTCCTCGCCCGGAAGCTGATCGCCGAGATCCACCGCATCACCACCCGGCCGTGGACGCTCATGGAGGTCTGCGGCGGCCAGACCCACACCATCGTCAAGCAGGGGATCGACGAGGCGCTGCCCCAGGGCGTCCGCATGATCCACGGCCCGGGCTGCCCGGTCTGTGTTACCCCGCTCGAGCAGGTCGACAAGGCGCTTGCGATCGCTGCCCGACCGGACGTGATCTTCACGAGCTACGGCGACATGCTGCGCGTCCCCGGATCGACCACCGACCTGCTCGCGCTCAAGGCGCGCGGGCGCGGACGTCCGGATCGTCTACTCGCCGCTCGACGCCCTCAAGATCGCGCATGCCAACCCCGACCGGCAGGTCGTCTTCTTCGCGGTCGGCTTCGAGACCACCGCGCCGGCGAACGCGATGGCCGTCGCGGAGGCGGCCCGCCGCGGGATCGACAACTTCAGCGTCCTCGTGTCGCCACGTCCTGGTGCCGCCCGCGATGGTCGCGCTGCTCGAATCGCCGGCCAATCAGGTCCAGGCGTTCCTGGCCGCCGGCCACGTCTGCGCCGTCATGGGCTGGACGGAGTACGAGCCGATCGCGGCGAAGTACCGGGTTCCGATCGTCGTGACGGGCTTCGAGCCGCTCGATCTTCTCGAGGGCATCCTGATGGCGATCCGGCAGCTCGAGGAGGGGCGCCACGAGGTGGAGAACCAGTACGCGCGCGCGGTCCGGCGGGAGGGCGTCCCGCTCGCCCAGAAGCAGATCCTCGAGGTCTTCGAGGTCGGCGATCGGAAGTGGCGGGGGGTCGGGGAGATCCCCGACTCCGGCTACCGCCTTCGCCCGAAGTACGCCGGCTTCGACGCCGAGGCGCGGTTCTCCGTCGGCGACATCCACACCCAGGAGCACCCGGCCTGCATCGCGGGCGCCATTCTCACCGGCGAGAAGACGCCCCTCGACTGCACGGCGTACGGGGCCCTCTGCAGCCCCCAGAAGCCGCTCGGGGCCCCGATGGTGAGCTCGGAGGGGACCTGCGCCGCGTTCTTCTCGGCGGGCCGCGGGCTCGGCAGCGCGCGGACGCTGGCGCCGGCGACGCCGTTCTTCCAGGTGGCGCCGCTCGATTCCGGCCGCCGGGCCGGCGGACGCGGGCCGATGAGCGGCCGGCGCGAACCCCAGGTCGGCACCGCTCCGGAGCCGCGGGTCGGCGGGTCGGTGACGATCGACGCGAACGGGATCGCGTGCCCGGCGCCGATCCCGGAGGACCAGCGCGTCATCCTCGGACACGGGTCCGGCGGCCAGCTCTCGGCTGCGCTCATGCGGGACGTGATCGGCCCCGCACTTGCGGCGGCCGCGCCCGGTGGCCCGCTCAACGACGCGGCTGTCGTCGACATCGCCGGCGCACGGCTCGCCTTCACCACCGACACGTTCGTGGTCAGCCCGCTCGCGTTCCCGGGCGGCGACATCGGCGAGCTCGCCGTCAACGGGACGCTCAACGACCTCGCGATGATGGGCGCCCGGCCGGTCGCCCTCTCGCTGGCCTACGTCATCGAGGAGGGGCTGCCGTTCGAGGAGCTGCGGGCGATCACCGAGTCGGCGGCCCGGGCGGCTGCCCGGGCCGGGGCCCGCATCGTGACCGGCGACACGAAGGTCGTCGGACGGGGAGCCGCGGACCGCCTCTTCGTCAACACGGCGGGCATCGGGCTGGTCCCGGACGGCGTGGCGCCGGCTGCGGACCGCGCCGCGATCGGCGACGCGGTCATCCTGTCCGGGCCGATCGGCCTCCACGGGGTCGCGATCATGAGCGTCCGCGAGGGGCTGGAGTTCGAGGTCGAGGTCGCCTCGGACACGCAGGCGCTCGACGGACTCGTGGCCGCGATCCTGGAGGCGGAGCCCGAGGTCCACGTCCTGCGCGACCCGACGCGGGGCGGCCTCGCCTCCGCGCTCAACGAGATCGCCTCGACGTCGGGCGTCGGCATGGTGCTCGACGAGCCGTCCATCCTGATCCCGGGACCCGTTCGGGCAGCCTGCGAGATGCTGGGCCTCGACCCGTTCCACGTGGCGAACGAGGGGAAGCTCGTCGCGATCGTGCCGCGGGGCTCGGCCGACGTCGGTCGTGGAGGCGATGCGGGCGACCCGCGAGGGCGCCGACGCGGCGGTCATCGGGACGGTCGTCGCGGAACACCCGGGTATGGTCACCCTGCGGACGATCGTCGGGAGCGAGCGGATCGTCGACATGCTGGTCGGCGAGCAGCTGCCCCGCATTTGCTGAGGCAGGCTCCCCGTCGATGCCCCGCGGCCCCCGTGCCGATCGGCAGGGGAGGCCTGTGCCGGACGGTCCTTCGAACGGGCCATCGGCATCTTATGCACGGATGCGCATGGACTGATCATCGCGGCATGGAAGCGATCTGGAGCCTCCAGTCGGAGGTCATGAAGATCCTCGCGAGCCCGCGGCGGCTCGAGATCCTGCACCTCCTCGCCGAGGAGCCAAAGGAGGTCGGCCGCCTTGCCGATGAGATGGGGATCAGCCAGCCCAACGTCTCCCAGCACCTCGCCGTGATGCGGGCGGCCGGGATCGTCGAGGCCGAGCGCGACGGACGAGAGGTCCGCTATCGGCTCACCGATCCGGACGTCATCGTCGCGTGCAGCCTCATGCGCGGGGTGTTGATGCGCCGTCTCGCCCGCCTCGGCGAGCTCTCCGAACAGCCCCTCCCGGCAGACGACCGAGCGCTCGCCGCCACCTCGTCGACCGGCGCGGGGTGAGGTGACCCGCGTGGACGAACCGATCAACCTGGTGCTCTTCTCCGGCACCGCGGACAAGCTCCAGTCGGCCGCCGTGATGACCGCGGGTGCCGCGGCGCTCGGCCGGCGCGTGAACATCTTCCTCCAGTACTGGGCGCTCGACGCGTTCCGCAAGGACCGGATCACAGCGACCCTGGGGCTCAGCCCGGAGGCGGGGAAGGCCGGGGCGGCCCTCGTCGCGGCGGCCGCGGAGGCAGGCCAGGCGCCGTGGCACGAGACGCTCCGCCAGGCGAAGGAGCTCGGCGAGGTCGACATCCAGGCCTGCTCGCTGTCGATGGATGTCCTCAAGATCGAGGAGGCGGACCTCGACCCGCTCGTCGACGGGGTCGAGGGCGTGACCGCCTTCTATCTCAACGCGGGCGACGGCCACATCATCTTCATCTAGGCGGAACACCGGCGCGGCCGCCTGGCGGCCAGCGTGCCGAAGAGCAGGAAGGGATCAGGGATGCCTCTCGAGATCGCCCAGCGCGTGGATGCCAAGGGCCTGGCGTGCCCGATGCCGATCGTCAAGACGGCCCAGGCCGTCAAGACGATGACCAGCGGGCAGCTCCTGGAGGTGCTCGCCACGGATGCGGGCTCCACCAAGGACTTCGCCGCGTGGTGCAAGAGCACCGGCAACGAGCTCGTCGAGAGCAGCGCCGAGGGCGGGGTGTATCGCTTTGTCCTCCGCCGGAAGTGAGGGACCACCGATGACCGCAGTCGCAGAGCCACCGATGGCCGTCGCGGATGCGCCGAGCGTGGCCCCGGCTCCCGCCGTGGAGGACGACGGCGCCACGAAGTCGAAGGACGTCCTGATCATCTGCTACAGCGGCGAGCTCGAGAAGACATGGGCGACCATGATCCTCGCCTCGACGAGCGCCGCCATGGGTGTGAAGACGCGCGTGTTCGTGACGTTTTGGGGCCTCCAGACGTTCGTCAAGGACGCGAGGCGGATCACCGGCCAGAACTGGATGCAGAAGATGCTGTCCTTCATGCAGCGGCCGGGTGTCAGCCACCGGAAGCTCTCGAAGATGAACTTCCTGGGCATGGGGCCCTGGATGATGGGCACGCTCGCGAAGCAGTACAAGGTCGCCAGCCCGAAGGAGCTGCTGGAGGTTGCCCAGGCGCTCGGCGTCGAGTTCATCCCCTGCCAGATGACCATGGACATGTTCGGGCTGACCCGCGACGACCTCATCGAGGGCATGGGCGAGCCGGTCGGCGCCGCGACCGTGATCGGCCTCATGACCGAGGGAAGCTCCCCGCTCTTCATCTGACCCTGCTGATCTGACCCGGCCCGCCGCGCGCGGGGGCCCGCGGCGTCTCGCCGTCCGGCCCTCACGCGACTGGACGGGATGCAACGGAAGGAACGGTTTTCCGTATGGCAGCCACGATCACCCGCACCGTCGACGCCCGGGGAAGCTTCTGCCCCGGTCCGCTCATGGAGCTCATCCGCGCGATCAAGGAATCCGACGTGGGCGACACGATCGCCGTCTGGTCGGCCGACAAGGGCAGCAGGATCGACATCCCGAAGTGGATCGAGAAGGCCGGTCACACGCTCGTGAGCGTCGAGTCGAAGGACGGCTACGACGAGATCGTCGTCACGAAGGCCCGGTAGCCTCGTGCAGCGCGTCGTCGTCCTCGGCGGCGGGGTCGGCGGAACCCTCGCCGCGAACCTCATCGCCAGGAAGCTCAAGCATCACATCGCGCGCGGCGAGGCGAAGGTCACGGTCGTCGACGGGACGGGCGAGCATGCGTACCAGCCGGGCTACATGTACATCGCCATGGGCAGCGAGCGGCCGGAGCGCCTCCACCGGCCGGAGCGCTCGCTGCTCGACGGGAACGTCGACCTGGTGGTCGAGACCATCGTGCGGATCGATCCCGCGAACTCTCTCGTGGAGATGGCCTCGGGCGCCCGGATCCACTTCGACCAGCTGGTCATCGCGACCGGCTGCCGGATCCTGCCGGAGACGATCGAGAGCTTCGAGACGGAGGCGTACCACTTCTACACGCCGGCGGCTTCGGCACGGCTGCGGAAGGCCCTGGATGCCTTCGCGGGCGGGAAGATCGTGATCGGCATCGCCGGGATCCCCTACAAGTGTCCGCCCGCGCCGCTCGAGGTGGCCTTCCTCGTCGAAGCGGAGCTGCGGACACGTGGCCTGCGCGAGAAGACGCAGCTTACCTTCCTCTCGCCGATCAACCGCGCGTTCACGATCGAGAGCGTGAGCGAGATGGCGACTCCGATCTTCGCGGAGAAGGGGATCGACCTCCAGCTCCTCGCCGGCGTCGACTCGATCGATGCCGAGCGCAAGGTCGTGATCACCGACGCGATGGAGGAGTACCCGTACGACCTGCTGATCTGCGTGCCGCCCCACAAGGGGGCCCAGGCGCTCATCGACTCCGGCCTCGCGCCCAAGTCGGGCTGGCTCCCGACCGATCGCCACACGCTCCAGGTGAAGCACCTGGTCCCGCCCAACACGCCTGACGCCGAGGTGCCGCGCTACCCGAACATCCACGCCCTCGGCGACGCGACCGACCTGCCGCTCTCGAAGGCGGGCTCCACGGCTCACTTCGAGGCCCCGATCGTCGCCGAGCGCGTCAGCGCCCTCGTCATGGGCCGCGAGCCCGAGGGCAAGGATGCGAGCTACACCGGCAAGGTGATGTGCTTCTTCGAGGTCGGCGACGGGAAGGGCACGCTCCTCCAGTTTGACTACGAGCACCCACCGAAGCCACCTCGCCCCAATCAGCTCTGGCACCTCGGCAAGATGGTCTTCAACAAGACCTACTGGCACACCGTCCCGCGCGGTCGCGTCTGAGCCATCCGCGTCGCCGGCCGAGCCGGGCGATCCTACAATCACGGGCATGACGGACTCCCGTGCTTCCGATGCCGGCCCGGCCGGTCGCGTCTTCCCGCGCGTCTTCGGGCGAACGCTCCCGGTCGTCGAGCGGGGCGACGGATCGACGCTCTACGCCGCCGACGGGCGCGCGTACCTGGACGCGGCGGGCGGTGCCATCGTGGTCAACGTCGGTCACGGGCGACGCAGCGTCGCCGACGCCATGGCGGCCCAGGCCGCCCGCGTCGCCTATGCCCACGGGACGGCCTTCACGAGCGAGGCGCTCGAGGCGTACGCGGTCGAGCTCGGGCCGGTCCTGCCGCTCGACGCGCCGGCCGTTTACCCGGTCTCCGGCGGCTCCGAGGCGATCGAGACGGCCCTCAAGATGGCCAGGGCCTACCACATCGCGCGAGGCGAGACCGCCCGCCAGATCGTGATCGCCCGATGGGGGAGCTATCACGGCAACTCGCTCGGGGCGCTCGACCTCTCCGGCCGACAGCCGCTGCGCCGCCCCTACGAGGCGTGGCTTGGCCGGTTCCGGCACGTCTCCGCCGCGTATCCGTACCGGGCCGGTGAGCCGCGCTCCAACGCGCTGGGCGACGCGGCAGAGTTGGCCGGCGAGCTGGAGCAGGTGATCGTCGCCGCCGGCCCGCGGACCGTTGCCGCGTTCGTCGCGGAGCCGATCGTGGGGGCCACCCTGGGCGCGGTGGTGCCGCCCGAGGGCTACTGGCCGGCGATTGCCGAGGTCTGCCGGCGCCACGGCGTCCTCCTGGTCGCCGACGAGGTGATGACCGGCTTCGGCCGGACCGGCCGCTGGTTCGGGTCGACCACTGGGGCGTCCGACCGGACCTCCTGGCGGCCGCGAAGGGTGCCGACGTCGGGTTACTGGCCGTTCGGCTTCGTGGCCGCGGCCGGTCCGATCTACGACGCGATCACGGCCGGCGGCTTCGTCCACGGCTTCACCTTCAGCCACTCGATCACCGGGGCGGCCGTCGCACGCGAGGTCCTGCGGATCCTCCGCGACGAGAACCTCGTGGCGGCCTCCGCGTCGAAGGGCGAAACGCTCGCCCGGCTGCTCGCCGACCGTCTCGCCGAACACCCGCACGTGGGCGAGATCCGGGGCCGCGGCCTGATGGTCGGGCTGGAGATCGTCGCGGACCGCGCCACACGCGCGCCGTTCCCGCGTGCCGAGCGGCGGACGGAGGCACTGGTCCGGGCGGCGCGCGAGCGGGGCGTGCTGGTCTACTCGGGCACGGGCAACGCGAACGGGGTGGACGGCGACCTGGTCCTCCTGGGGCCGCCGTTCGTGGTCACCGACGACGAGATGGTGCGGATCGCCGATGGGGTCGCGGGGGCGGTCGAGACGGCGACCTCCGGCGTCGCGGCGGGCTGACGTCGCGGCCGCCAGCCGCACGCCCCGGTCCGCGGACTGTCCGCGTCTCAGCGGCCCGGACTGATCCCCCGCCGCAGGAAGGCGATGCCGAGCAGGACGACGAAACCGGGCAGCAGCAGGTCGCCGAGACCTGGAAACCCCGGGACGACGCCCCGGAGCGCGCCCCACCCGCCCCACACGACGAAGAGACCGCCAATCCACGCCTGCCAGCCCAGGCCCTGGCCGCGGCCCGCGCGCACCCCGGCGACCGCAAGCAGGCCGAGCCCCGCCCCGAGCGTGCCCCAGCCCGCGGTGCCCAGGCTCGCGACCACGGCGATGAACCCGAGCCCGCCGTAGCCGGCGAGGATGGCCCCTAGGTTCAGCGCCCAGGCGCCGGAACGGCGGGTGACGACCCGCGCCAGGAGGAAGCCGCCGGCGAGACCGAGGGCGAGGGCACCCACTGCCCGCACGCCGGGCACGAACTGCGCGAGCACGAGGTAGCCGCCGATCGCGACGATCCCGAGGCCGATCCAGAGCCCGAGCCGGCCTGCCTCTGCCTGCCCGAACAACCAGCCGACGACTCGGACCGCCGCGCCGTGTGGGTGCGACGCCTCCTGTCCCGACCCTCCCTGTCGCGGCGGATTCCCGCCGACGGGACGCGATCCCGCCGGGAGCGGCCCGTCGACAACCTCGCCCTTCAGCGCGCGGAAGCGCCGGTCGACGTCGTCGTCCGGGGAGTGGGGCTCGGTCACGCTAGCAGACTAGCCCTGCCGGGAGCCGTCCGTGGCGTCGGCGCCGGACGGCAGGCGAGGGTCGGCGGACTCCACGTGGGAGAAGCCCACCCGGGCCGCGACCCGGCCCAGGGGACCCGGCGCCCACCAGTTCCAGCGCCCCAGCAGCCGCATCGCGGCCGGGACGAGGGTCACCCGCACGATCGTCGCGTCGATCGCGACGGCGATCGCCATCCCCACGCCGATCGTCTTGATCGTGATCTCGTCGGCGAGGACGAACGCGGAGAAGACGCAGACCATGATCAGCGCCGCTCCGGTGATCACCCGGGCCGTGCGCACGACACCTTCCACGACCGATGCCGTGTTGTCGCCCGTCCGGCGCCAGGCCTCCTGGATCCGCGACAGGAGCAGCACCTCGTAGTCCATGGACAGCCCGAAGATCACGCAGAACATGATGATCGGGATGCCGGCGACGGTGAAGCCCGGCGACTGGAAGGCCAGCAGGTTGGACAGGTTGCCGTACTGGAAGATCCAGACGAGCGCGCCGAAGCTGGCGGTTGCCGAGAGGAGCGTCATCAGGACGGCCTTGAGCGGCAGCACCACGGACCCGAAGAGCAGGAACAGGATCACTGCGGTGGCCAGCATCGTCCAGCCGACCGCGAACGGCAGGCGGTCGGCCTGGCCGGACAGGAAGTCTGCGCCAAGCGCCGCGGTGCCACCAACCTCCGTTCGCGAGATGGGCGCGGCGACGGGCAGGGCCCGCACGACGGGCACGAGCGAGGTCGCCTCGGGACGCGACGCCACGTAGGGGCTGATCGCGTCGAGCATGACGGTGTGCCCCGAGACGTACTGGGTCAGCAGGGAGGCGACGCCCGCGGGCCGCTGCGCCGGCGGCAGCGCGAAGAGCGCCTGCACCTGGGCCGGCGGGAGCGTCTGGCCCGTCTTCGGATCGGTGATGGTGAAGAAGCTCTCGACGCGCGAGATCCCCGGAACTGACGCCAGGCGGGTCGCGTAGGCCTGCAGGGCGGCGATCCCGGCGGGGCTCGTCGGGTCGGTCGAGAGGTCGGCGAGGATGACCATCGGCGTCGTCTCGCCCGGCGCGAAGTCCGCCTCGAGCTTGACGAACGTGTCGCGGCTCTCGAGGCCCACCGGGAGGACCTCCGCCCCCGGGACGCCCTGCTCCAGGTGGAGGAACGGCGTGCCGAGCGCGAGCAGGAACGCGACGATCGGCAGCAGGACGCGCCACGGGTGGGCCATCACCTGGCGCGCCACGCGGCCCCAGCGACTCGGGTGGCCCGGATCGGTGACTTCCAGGACGACCTCTCCCTCGGTGATCGTGCCCTGTTCACCGCGCAGGCGGTGGCGGAGGCCGGCGAGGCTGAGCCGGTTGACCCGGTGCCCCAGCATGCCCAGCACGGCCGGCAGGAAGGTGAGCGCGAAGAAGACCGAGCAGGCCACGACGATCGCGCTCCCGAGCCCGATCGAGCGGATCGTGGCGAAGGGGAAGATCATCAGCCCCGAGAGCCCGACGGCGACGGCGATCCCGGAGAACATCACCGCCTTGCCGCTGGTCGCGATGGCCCGCGCCACCGCGTCGCCCACCTCGCGGCCGTGGGCGAGCTCCTCGCGGAAGCGGCTCGTGATGAACAGCGAGTAGTCGATCGCCAGGGCGAGGCCGAGCATCGAGGCGATGTTGAGCACGAAGATGCTCATCGTCGTGAGCTGGGCGACCAGGTAGACGAGACCCAGCGAGGTCGGGATCGCGAGGCCGGCCACCAGGAGCGGCATTCCCGCCGCGACCGCGGACGTGAACACGAGGAAGAGCACGATCGCCACGATCGGCAGGCTGACCAGCTCGGCCCGCTCGAGGTCCTTGCCCGCCGAGTTCGACGTGTCGATGGTGAAGGGGGCGTACCCGGACACACTGACGGCGTAGCCGGCCGGCGGGGCCAGCTCCGCGCGCAGGCGGGGATAGAGCGGGACGGACTGCTCGTCGGTGACGGCGAGGTTGATCACCACGTACGCGGCGTCGCCCTTGAGGCTCACGAAGCGACGGTCGCCTGTGCTCGCGTAGCCGACGACGTCGGTCACGCTCGGGTCGTGCCGGAGCGGTGCAACGGCGGTCGCGATCGCCGCCTGGAAGCCGGCCGAGGTCGCGTCGGCGCCGGGTTGCGCCCGCGTGAAGAGCGCCAGCAGGCTGCTCTTGCCGCCCCCGAAGTCGGCCGCCAGCCGGCTGTCCACCTGCGATGACTGGGAGAGCGGATCGAGCCAGCCGCCGGAGGTGAGTTGGCTCGAGGCGCGGGAGGCGAAGGGCAGGGCCGCGAGCGCGACGAGGAGCGCGACGAGCGCCACGACGCGTCGGTGCCGGTAGACGAACGCGCCCCAGCGCAGGAACATGGACGGACCTCGGGGTGCAGCGGGGAATCTCTCTCGGGCCCGCGGAGGGGGCGGGGCCGTCGGTCAGAATAGCGCGACCCGCGCGCGCCCGGCGCGGCCGAGTCTGCCGGCCGGACGGTGCATCGGCGCCTGCGGCGCGCCTATCATCGACGCATGAGCCCCCACGTCGAGACGGTCCTCGGCCCGGTCGAACCCGCGGTCCTGGGGTTCACGCTTCCCCACGAGCACACGCGTTGCGTCCTCTGGCAAATCCCGAATCGCTGGGACTACTGGGAGCTGACCGGCGAGGACAAGCTCATCTTGCCGGAGCTCGAACGGTTCAGGGACATGGGCGGCACCTGTCTGGTGGATCTCACGCTTGCCGCCATCGGACGCGACCCGCTCCGCCTGCTCCGGCTGGCCCAATCGTCGGGTCTCCATCTCGTGATGAGCTGCGGCTGGTATCGCGGCCCGTACTACCCGCCCGACGCGCTGATCGACCGGAGTCCGGTGGAAGCGCTCACGGACCTCCTCGTCGGCGAGATCCTCGGCGGGGCCGAAGGCACGGACGTCCGACCGGGGATCATCGGCGAGATCGGGACGGACAAGCCCTGGGTCTCGGCGCAGGAGGAGCGCGTCTTCCGCGCCGTCGGGCGTGCGTCGCGCGCAACGGGGCTGGGAATCGTCACCCACGCAGTGATGAGCGACGTCGGGCTCGCCCAGCTTCGCGTCCTCGAGGACGCCGGTGCAGATCCGGCGCGCGTCGTGATCGGACACGCCGACTCATACCCGCAGCTGGACTACTGGCTCGCGATCATGGAGCGCGGGGCAAGCATCGAGTTTGACTTCCTCGGCATGTCGTTCACGCCCCAGGAGCGCCAGGCCGAGCCACGCCTGATCCCGCTGCTCCTTGATCTGCTCGCGCGCGGCCGCGCCGACCGCGTCTTCCTGTCGCAGGACGTCTGCCACAACGAGCAGCTGCGCCATTACGGCGGGAACGGGTACACGTATCTCCAGGAGGCGTTCCTCCCGCGCCTGCGCGCGGCCGGGGTGGGGGAGGCCGAGATCCGCCAGATGACCGTGGAGAACCCTCGCCGCCTCCTCACGATCGGCTGATCAACCCTCGAGCGTGGCCTCGACGGAGACGGCCACGTTTCCCTGCATCATCACCGAGATCGGGCAGCCGTCACGCGCCGACTCGGCGAGCGACCGGAACGTCGCCGCGTCGATGCCCGGGACCACGCCCCGCACCGTCAGCGCCGACGAGACCACCTTCCAGCCGGCCTCCAGCTTGTCGAACGTGACGGTAGCGCTCACCGTGAGCGAGGTCGGCGGGGTGCCGTTGCGGCTGAGCCTTCCCGCGAACGACATCGAGAAGCAGGACGCGTGGGCCGCGGCCACGAGTTCCTCGGGGCTGGTCCGTCCACCCGGGGTCTCCGTCCGCGCAGCCCAGCTGACGGGCAGCCGGGTGAAGGACCCGCTCGTGACGTAGTTGATCAAGCCGCTTCCTTCGGCGAGGGAGCCGGTCCAGGTCGCTTCCGCGCGTCGAACTGCCGCCATGGGATCCTCCGGGCTGTGTCGCTGACCGTCTGGGGATCCTGATCCTCCCACAGGTCACGCGGAACCGTCACCGCCCGGATGCCCCGACCGTGAGTGCCGGCCGAGGGCGCTGATCCACCGAAGACAGGACGCGGACCGGCGGCGTACCCTTGGACCTTGCACCGGTACCTCCCGACGCGATCGTCCCTTCCGCGGCCCGCTCGTGCCTCGCTGGCGCTTGCCCTCGGCGTCGCGCTTCTCGCCTCGTTCCTGCCGGCAGCCGGACGGCTGGCGCTCGCCGCCGCCCAGCCGGCCCCAGCGGCCGCGGTCGGTGCGTCGAACCTGACGCTTGTCGGGGCCGAGGCGAAGCTCGTCGGGCTGCTCAACGCCGATCGGGCGGCGGTCGGGCTCGTAGCGCTCCGCGTCGATCCGCGGCTCACGGCGATCGCTCGCGAACGCTCCGACGCGATGGCCGCGGCCGGGCAGCTCAGCCACGTCCAGCCGAACGGGCGGACCGCGCTCGATCTCATCAAGGCGCAGGAGATCACCTGGTACGCGATGGGCGAGACGATCGGCTGGAACAACTACCCCAGCCTGAGCGGCTCGACGGCGGTCGTGAACCAGGCCTGGCTCGCGTCGGCCGAGCACGTCGCGATCATCCGCTCGACGGACTACAACTACGTCGGTGTTGCGCTGGCCGTGACCGCCGCGGGCGACCGCTACTGGACCGCGATCATTCCTGCGCGGCCCGGACCGGACCGCGCCCTGGGCGAAGATGCTGGCTCCGGCACCCGGGACCTATGCCACGCTGGCGTCGGGCCGCCGGGTCCGCCTGGTGACCTGGAGCTGGAGCGGCGACGACATCCTGCTCGCGGCGCTCACCGCGGGGCTGCGGTCGTTCGAGATCCAGCGCCGGGTCGACGGTGGGGCGTGGATCTCGATCTGGACTTCGACCGGCCGGCGCTCCTGGTCCACGTACGTCCCGGCAGGTCACAGGATCTCGGTCCGGGTCCGGGCCCGCGACAACGCCGGCAACGTCGGATCCTGGTCGTCCGCCGTCGGGCTGTCCGCCTGATCGTCAGCTTGCCTGGGAAACCGCCCGCGCGAGGGCCCGGCTCCGCCCGTCCCGGGGAACGTGACGCGCCTCGCGCCGCCGAGATTCCGGTAGGCGACCAGGGCCGAAGCCAGTGCCGGCACGAAGCCGTCCGACGCGAGCGGATCGAAACCCGGCTCCCACCACGCGCCGAGCACGCGCACGGCCTTCGCCGGGCGATCGAAGCGCGGCTCGATCCGGCCGACGAGCCGGTCGCCGAAGAGGACCGGCAGGACGTAGTAGCCCCAGCGCCGCCTGGCCCGCGGGACGTAGACCTCCCAGACGTAGTCGAACCCGAACAGGCCGCGCAGCAGGTCGCGGTCCCAGCAGAACGGGTCGAGCGGGCCGAGGAAGCTGACCGCAGGGGCGACGCCGCCCGGCGGTGTCCCCGCCGCCACCTCGGCACCCGCGCGCTCCAGGAACGGGACGTCGGACGCGACGACCAAGCGGTGGCCGCGCAGGCCCTCGACCGCGACCGGGAGGAGCGTCCCGTCGGCGACCATCTCCGCGCGGATCTCCGAGCGCGAGGGGTAGCCGTCCCAGCGTGGGTCGGGCGCCGCCGGGCCGGTCCCGGTCCAGAGCTCGGCTTGTCCGGCGGCTCCCAGAAGCCCGTGGGCCCGGTAGCGGGACAGCAGCCGGTGCCGGGCCTGGTCGCGGACGGCGGGGCGCCGGGCGAGGGTCTCGGCGGGGAAGAGACGCTCGGCCAGGTCGTAGACCCGCCGGTTGCCCTCGCGCCGGGCGATCCCCAGGATCCCCGCCTCGGCGAGCGCCTCCAGGATCGCCCGGACCTGGTTCGTGGGACGCCAGTACCAGTCGATCGACGCGCGCGGCTCGACGTCGGTCGAGGAGAGGGGCCCGCCACGCCGGATCCGGTCCAGGAGCTCCTCGACCAGCGGCGCGTGCTCGTCGAACGCCCCGCCGTCGTGTCTCGCGCGGGCGCGATCCCAGGTCAGCCGGTAGAGCGGCAGCTCTGCGGTGGGCAGGATGCTGAGGCCCTTGTTGTACGCCTCGAACAGGAGGCGCCGCTCGTAGAGGAGGACGTCGGTCATCTCCCGCCGGTAGCCCGCCATGCGCGCGTGGAGGACGAGGTCGTGGTTGCGTCCGGCGATCTCGAGGGGATCGAACTGCAGCGACCCGAGGCGCTCGACCACGCTGAGCACGCTCGCTTCTCCGGCGGCAGCGCCCGTGGCGGCGCGAGCTGGTGACGCAGGACGAGGAAGCGGCGCGCGACCGCCGCCGTGATGGGCCGCGGGGTTGGGGACGGAGCCCTTGCCGGGTGGCTGATCCTGGTCGGCGTCACCGGCGGATGGTAGCCGGTCGCGACCATGCGCCGACGCCTGCCCGTCGACCGGCGGGCGGGACGGCCTCCGAGGCCCAATCCGTTTCTTTCGCATCTTCGATATGGTTGGTGCAAGACCAAGGATCACGGAGGCACCCCCGGCTGATGTCAGCAGAGCCTGCAGACCGCGGCGCGCGCATCGAGCGTGTCGTGGCGTCCTACGAGCTGCTCATGCGCCGCGTGGCGACGTGGCACGCACCCGACCTTCTCGAAGTGGCGGTGACCATGTCGCAGGCCAAGGTGCTCTACCTGGCCGCGGCTGCGGAGGGCATGCACATGTCGGAGCTGGCCACGCGTCTGGGCGTGTCGATCTCGACGACGAGCGGGCTGGTGGACCGCCTGGTGGACCATGGGCTTCTCGCCCGCCATGACGACCCCGCCGACCGCCGCCAGGTGGTCGTGACGATCACGCCGACCGGTCGCGCCGACCTCGAGCGCTTCCGCGAGCTCAACGCGGCCCAGCTCCGGCGACTTCTCGGGCGCCTCCGCGACCCGGAGCTCGACGTCGTGGAGCGCGCCACCGTTCTCCTCGCCGCGGCGGCCGACGACCCGGCCCCGGTTCCCGGCGCCGCCCTTCCCACCGCCCACCCGACCATTCACGGAGGCCGATCATGAGCCGACTCACCGAGCTCGCCGTGAGCAAGCGGAGCGTCGCGCTCCTGCTGGCCGTCGCGCTCTTCATCGGCGGGATCTCCGCCTGGGGGAACCTCAAGCAGGAGCTCCTCCCGGACATCGAGCTGCCCATCATCACCGTCGTCGCGTCGGACCCCGGCGCCGGCGCGTCGGACGTCGCCGACCAGGTCTCTAAGCCGATCGAGCGCGCCATCTCGAGCGTCGCCGGCCTCCAGATGGTCCAGTCGACCTCGGCGAACTCGATCGCGCTCGTCGTTGCCGAGTTCTCCTACGGGACCGACGTCAAGGGGACCCAGGCGGCGATCGCCCAGAACGTGACGGCGCTGAAGCTGCCCCAAGGAGTCACTCCGCAGGTCACCGCGCTCGACATCAACGCCTCACCCGTGATCATCGCCTCGATCTCCGGGAGCGGCCCGAACGGCCTGGCGACCGCGGCCCAGGTGGCCGCCGCCGAAGTCGTGCCCGACCTCCAGGGGCTCGACGGCGTCGCGTCCGTCGACCTCGCCGGCGGCCTTGCGAGCCGGCTGGTCGTGACGCTCGACCCCACGAAGATGGCGGCCGCAGGCATCTCGATCGACCAGGTCGAAGGCGTGCTCTCCGCGAACAACCTGACCCTTCCAGCCGGCCAGCTCTCGAATGGAAGCAGCCAGATCCCGGTGTCCACGTCCGGCTCGCTCACGTCCGTCGACCAGATCAGCGGGCTCGTCGTCGGCCAGCTGCGGGCCAGCCCGGCGGCCGCCGCCGCCGCGACCTCGCCCGGTGCGGCCGGGGCGCCCGCGGCAGCGCCGTCGTTCGTCGCGCCGACGATGATCCACATCTCCGACATCGGGACGGTCGCCCTCGCCCAGGTACCGACGACGGGCTATGCCCGCACAAACGGCGAACCCTCGCTGACGATCACGGTGAGCAAGAACGCGAATGCCAATACCGTGGACGTCGCGGACGCGGTCACGGCAAAGCTGGCCGAGATCGGGGCGAGCCACCCGGACCTCAAGATCCTCACCGTCACCGACCTCTCCAACTTCATCAAGGAGTCGCGGGACGGCCTGCTCCACGAAGGGGGTCTCGGCGCCCTGTTCGCGGTGATCACGATCTTCCTGTTTCTGTTCAGCCTTCGCTCGACGCTCGTTGCCGCGGTCAGCATCCCGCTCTCCGTGCTGACTGCGCTCGTGGTGATGCAGGTGACCGGGATCACCCTAAACATCATGACCCTCGGCGGGCTCGCGGTCGCCGTCGGCCGGGTCGTCGATGACGCGATCGTGGTGCTCGAGAACATCTACCGCCACCGGGCGATGGGCGAGGATCGGATGACCGCCGTCCTCCAGGGCCCGCGGGAGGTGGCCGGAGCCATCACGAGCTCCACGCTCACGACCGTGGCCGTGTTCCTCCCGATCGGCTTCGTCGGCGGGATCGTGAGCCAGTTCTTCCTGCCCTTCGCCCTCACGGTCACCTTCGCCCTGCTGGCATCGCTTGTCTGCGCGCTGACGATCGTGCCGATCCTGGCCTACCTGTTCATCGACCGCGTCAGGCTCGCCGTGGACGAGACGGGCGAGCCGAAAAACTCACTGTGGGTCCGTGCCTACACGCCGACGATCCGCTTCGTGCTCCGCGATCGGCGCACGAAGCTGGGCGTCCTCGCGCTCGCGGCGATCCTCTTCCTGGGGTCCGTGTCCCTTGCGACGCACCTGCCGACCGAGTTCATCTCGACCGGGTCGGACAAGGTGCTCCAGGTCAGCATCGTGCCGCCCGCGGGCGCCGCCACCGAAGCGGTCCTCGCGAGGGCGACCCAGGCCGAGACCATCCTGCGGGCCGACCCGAAGGTGCAGCTCGTCCAGACGACCGTTCCCGGCGAGGGCGACACGGGAACGTCGACGCTCTCGGCGGCGTTCTCGGGTGAGCCTGCCAACAGCGCGACGATGGTCGTGCGCCTGGCAAGCGACGTCAACCTCGACGCGTACACGACAAAGGTCGCCACCGAGCTCACCCCCCTCAAGGTGGGCGGGTTCGACGTCGCAGTGAACCAGTCCGGCGGCTTCAGCTCGAACAACCTCTCGATCATCGTGAGCGCCGCCGACCCGACCGCGGTCACGACTGCCACCGACGCGGTGGTCTCGGCGCTGCAGGCCAGCTCGGACCTGGCCAACGTGAAGTCCGACCTTGTCAAGGCCACGCCCCAGATCGACATCACTGTCGACCCGAACAAGGCCTTCTCCGCGGGCCTCACCGCGGCGCAGGTCGCGACGCAGGTGCGCTCGGCCCTCGTCGGCTCGCTCGTCACGCGGGTCCAGCTGGCCGACGGCGGCCCCATCGACCTCTATGTCCAGCTCGACCCCGCGCAGGTCACGTCCGTCGCCGCCCTCCAAGCGCTGCCGGTCGGGACCGTGACCAAGGTCGCACTCGGGTCTGTGGCCGACGTCTCCCAGGTGGCCACGCAGGGGAGCATCACCCGGATCAACCAGGCGCCGTCCGCATCGATCACGGCCGACATCACCGGCAAGGACACGGGAGGCGCCTCGCGAGCGGCCCAGAAGGTCGTGGACTCGCTCGAGGCATCCGGTGCGATCCCGGCCGGCGTCGACGTCACCTTCTCGGGGGTGACCCAGCAACAGGGGCAGGCCTTCGGCGGGCTCTTCAACTCTATGGCGATCGCGATGCTGCTGGTCTACGTGATGATGGTCCTGGCCTTCAACAGCCTGATCACCCCGTTCGTGATCATGTTCAGCCTGCCGCTTGCGGCGATCGGCGTGTTCCCCGCCCTCCTGGTGACGGGCCACGCCATCGGCATCAGCGCCCTCATCGGGATCCTGATGCTGATCGGAATCGTCGTGACCAACGCGATCGTGCTGCTCGACCTCGTGGAGCGGCTCCGGCGACAGGGGATGCCGACGACCGAAGCGCTGGTCGAGGGCGGCAAGACCCGCGTCCGGCCGATCCTAATGACCGCCATCGCGACGATCCTGGCGCTCATCCCGCTCGCCGCCGGGCTCAACCAGGGCTCGATCATCGCCGCGGAGCTGGGGACGGTCGTCATCGGCGGCCTCTTCTCGTCCACGTTCCTGACACTGATCGTCGTGCCGGTCGTCTACTCGCTCGTGGACGGCGGGAAGACCAGGCTCGGGCGGCGGCGTGCCCCGGCGGAGTCCGGGCCCGCCTGACCCGCCTGTCGAGAGCCCGGGCCGCGCGGCCCGGGCCCGGCAGCCGCGGCTCGCGGCGGAGCCGCGCTGGCTGTTTGACGGCGGAACGCGGATATCCGACAATGCAGGTCGGAATTCGGCAGCGACGGATCGCGGCCCCCTCGCGATCCGGCGCGTCCCCGCTGCCGAACTCCCGAGCCTCCGCACCCGGGCATCCGCCGGAGGATCGACACCCTGAGCCCGAGGAGTCAGCATGACCGTCGCGCGCGGGGAGATCGTCTCCCAGGACTACAAGTACGGCTTCCACGACGACGTCGCGTACCTGGCGGAGACGAAGGTCGGCCTGACCCGGCGCACGGTCGAGGAGATCAGCGCGTTCAAGGGCGAGCCGGCCTGGATGCTCGAGTTCCGGCTGCGCTCCTACGACCACTTCATGGCCCGCGCGATGCCCACCTGGGTCCCGGAGAGCGTCCAGCACATCGACTTCAGCAAGATCGTCTACTACCGCAAGCCGTCCGAGCGGCGAGGAGAAGTCCTGGGACGACGTCCCGGACAAGATCAAGCAGACGTTCGAGAAGCTGGGCATCCCCGAGGCCGAGCGCAAGTTCCTCGCCGGGGTCGGCGCCCAGTACGACTCCGAGGTCGTCTACCACTCGGTGCGCGAGGAGCTCAGCAAGATCGGCGTGGTCTTCATGGGCATGGACCAGGGCCTGCGCGAGTACCCCGAGATCGTCAAGAAGTACTTCGGCACCGTCGTCCCGCCGGAGGACAACAAGTTCGCGGCGCTCAACAGCGCGGTCTGGTCCGGCGGCAGCTTCGTCTACATCCCGAAGGGCGTCGAGGTCCCGCTGCCGCTCCAGGCCTACTTCCGGATCAACGGCGAGAACACGGGCCAGTTCGAGCGGACGCTGATCATCGCCGACGAGGGGTCCAAGGTCCACTACATCGAGGGCTGCACCGCCCCGATCTACACGACCGACGCGCTCCACGCCGCCGTCGTCGAGGTGATCGCCCTGCCCGGCTCGCAGATCCGCTACACGACGATCCAGAACTGGAGCCGCGACGTCTACAACCTCGTGACGAAGCGGGCGCACGCCCACGCCCACTCCACGGTCGAGTGGGTCGACGCGAATACCGGCTCCCGCGCGCACGGTCAAGTACCCGGCGATCTACCTGCGCGGCGAGGGTGCGACTGCGGAGGTGATCAGCGTCGCCTTCGCCGGGCACGGCCAGCACCAGGACACCGGGGCGAAGGCGGTCCACCTGGCCCCGAACACGCGCAGCCGGATCGTTTGCAAGTCCGTCAGCAAGGACGGCGGGCGCTCCACCTACCGCGGGACGCTCAAGGTCGCACCGGGCGCGACGGGCGTCGTGGCGAGCGTCCGCTGCGATGCGCTGCTCCTCGACGAGCGAGCCGCTCGGACACCTACCCGTACATCGACATCCAGGAAGACGACACGACGATGACCCACGAGGCCACCGTCGGCAAGATCAGCGACGGACCAGATCTTCTACCTGATGAGCCGCGGGCCTGACCGAGAACGAGGCGACGAACCTGGTCGTCCAGGGGTTCCTCGAGGTCTTCACGAAGGAGCTCCCGATGGAGTACGCGATCGAGTTCAACCGCCTCGTGAAGATGGAGATGGAGGGCTCGCTCGGATGACGGTTCCCGCCGAGGCGGCACGGAGGCGTCGACTCCCGCTGCGGCGGCAGCTCCCCCGCGCACGCGGCCAGGCACCCGCGGGGGCGCCGGACCCGCAGCCGACGGCCCGCCCGACGCGGGCCCGGCGGGCGCCGGCGGAGCTGCCCTTCACGTTCGCCGACGCGGCCCTTGCGGCCGCCCTGGGCGAGGCGCGCGGCGAGCCCGGCTGGCTGCGCGAGGATCGCGCCGCCGCCGCCGCCGACTTCGCGAGGCTGCCCCTGGAGTCGAACGAGCTCTACACCTCGTACGTGGACTTCCGGGCCGCCGACCTCGTCCGGCGTCCGGCCGTTCCTCCGCGGGCGCCGACGAGCCGGCCGCCGGGGCCGAGGCCTCCGTGCCCGAGGGGGCGGCGGGCGATCATCGAGCTGCGCGACGACGTCGTCGCGCAGCTCGCGCTGACAGCCGGACCTCGTCGCGCGCGGGGTGGTCCTCGAGACGCTCGGCGCCGCCGTTGCGCGCGACGCGGCCGGGATCCGCGAAGCGCTCCTCGCGACACCCCTTCCCGGCGACGAGAAGCTCGCGGCCCTCTCGCGTGGCTTCTGGAGCCAGGGCATCCACCTCCACGTCCCGGACGGCGTCCAGGTGGAACGGCCGATCCTCCTGCGCTGGGCTGGCGGCACGCCGGAGCGCGCCCTCCTCGGCCGGACCATCATCCGGCTCGGGATCGACGCGTCGGCCTCGGTCATCGAGGACCTGGTGGCGCCGGGCCCCGCCACTGCGTGCGCCGCAGGCGAGAGCCGTCCGGCAGGGCCTCGTCGGCGCCACGAGCGAGATCCAGCTCGGCGCGGGCGCCTCGCTCTCGTTCGCCTCCATCCAGGACCTGCCGCTCGCCACGACGCTCCTCGCACCAGCGCGCCGCGACGCCTGGGTCGCGGCGCGACGCTCAAGCTCGCCCTCGCCCAGCTCGGCGCGCGGATCGTGCGGTCGCGCATCGACAACCGGCTCGGCGGCCGCGGGAGCTGCCGTCGAGCAGGTCGAGATCGTCTTCGGGGGGACGGACCAGCTCTTCGACCTCACCTCGTACACCCGCCACGTCGGCGAGGACACGACCGGGAACCTGCTCAGCAAGGCCGTGCTCCAGCAGGGCAGCCGTGCCTACATCAAGGGCCTCATCAGGATCGAGCAGACCGCCCGCGGCACCGACAGCTTCCTCGGCGAGTTCGGGATGATCCTGGACCGACAAGAGCCGCTCGGTGACGATCCCGTCGCTGGAGATCGACCAGCCCGACTGCAAGCGGGCGGCACACGCCAGCAGCGTCGGCCCGATCGACCCGGCCCAGCTGTTCTACCTCGAGAGCCGGGGGATCACCCCGGACGAGGCCCGCAAGTTCATCACGCTCGGCTTCCTCGAGCCCGTGGTGGCGCGCGTCCCCTTGGAAGCCGAGCGAGAGCGTCTCTGGGCGCTCCTCGAGGCGAAGTGGGCGGAGCGTCGGGCGGGCGCGGAGCCCGCGGCGTGAAGGCCCGGCCCGGCAGGCCGGCCGCCCGGCACGGTGGGCGTCGTGACGCGGCAGGTCGACGTCGGGTCGGCGGCGGCGGTCGCCCCCGGGACGATGCTGATGACGTGGGTCGACGCCACGGAGCCCGTCCTCGTCGTCAACCTCGAGGGTGTCTTCCACGCGGTGCAGGGGATCTGCAGCCACGAGTACTTCGAGCTGGACCGGGGCTTCCTCACCGACGGCTCGCTGACGTGCGCGCTCCACCTCTCGCGGTTCGACCTGGCTTCGGGCGAGGCTTTGGACCCGCCCGCCGAGGAGCCGCTGGCGGTCTACCCGGTCGGGGTCGTCGACGGCCGGCTGGTCGTGCAGTTCCCGGAGTAGCGCGTTCGGGCCCCGGCGGGGAGCCGCGTGCCGGCGGGCGCGATGGCTACCGCGGCAGGACCGTCCCGAGCCCGCGCGGCTCCGCGGCGCGGAGGATCGCGTCGGCGAACACGAGGTCGGCAAGCCCCACGCCGAGGTGGGTGACGAGCACGCGGCCGCGGGTCGGGCGCGGCGTACCGGCCAGGATCGCCTCGCCGAGCGTCGCGTGCGGGTCCGGGTAGCGCTCGAAGAACCCCGCGTCGCGGTTGGCGAACAGTTGGCCGCGGTCGTCGGTGAGGAACAGCGCCGCGTCGGCCGCGACCGAGGCCGCGATCGACATCGCGTAGTCCACGGCGACGACAAGGGCGGCCGGCGCGAACCAGCCCGTGTCCATGACCTGGCCCCCGGGCCCGAACGACACGCAGGTGACCACGACGTCCGCGGCCTCGACGGACGGGCGCGGGTCCGCGACCGCCCGGGCGGTGCCGATGCCCGGGACGCTCGATGCAGCCACCGCCAGCGCCTCGCCGCGCTCCGGCTGCCGGTCGTGCACCGCGAGCTCGACGCCGGGGAGGAGATGTCCGATTACCGGGACGTGGGCCTGCCCCTGCACGCCCGCGCCGATCACGACGGCGCGCGGGGCCCGGCCGGCGACTGGCGGAGACCAGCGCCCGATCGCGACGCCGGAAACCGCCGCCGTGCGGCTCGCGGTGATCGGGCCGCCGTCCATCACCGCGATCGGGACGCCCGTCCGCGGGTCGTTGACCACGACAAGGCCGTGGAGCGCTGGCAGGCCGGCCCCCACGTTGGCGGGGAAACCGGCGATCCACTTCATGCCCACGAGGTCCGCCGACCCATCCGGGGCCTGGCCGCGCAGGTGCGCGGGCATCGCGTGCACGAAGCTGTCCGCGGGCCGTGGGTGCACGCCGATCTTCGCGGGCAACTCGGCGCCGCTCGCCAGCCCGACGAGCGTCCGCTCGGCCAGCCGGAGTCGCTCGTCGAGCGACGGCATGCACGCGGCGACGTCCGCTGCGGCCAGGTATCGGAGTGGCGGCGCGGTCACGGCCCGACGGTCCCCTCTGGCTCCCGTGCCTCGGCTCGTCCCGGCGGGCGGCCGGGCGGCCGACGCTGAGCAGGCGGTCGCGGCGACGATAGCATGGCAACCGTCCGCACCCGCGGCGAAGGGCACGGAGCGTAGCTGATGGACGCGATGGGGGAGTCCGAGCTGTCAGGCCGCCTGCGTGCCGAGGGCCTTGTCACGGGAGCGTGGAGCAACGCTCCGGGCGACGTGTATGCCGTCCATCGGCATGCCTACGACAAGGTCGTCGTGTGCGCCCGGGGCTCGATCACGTTCGGCCTTCCGGGACGTGGAAAGACGCTCCTGCTTGGCGCGGGCGACCGGCTCGAGTTGCCGGCCGGCATCGACCACGCAGCCACGGTCGGCCCATCCGGCGTGACCTGCCTGGAGGCGCACCTGCCGGCAGGTCGGCTCAACCGGGAGCCGGTAGTCCGGCCAGCGGGGTCGTGGCAGGGCAGAACGAACGCCGAGGGGGCCGGCCCGCCGGGCCGGCCCCCTCGTGCTGGCGAGGATCAGAACACGCGGTAAGCAACCTCCGCCGGGGCGAGGAGCATCTCCTTGATCTCGTCGTCCACCTTGAGCAGCGAGATGTGGGCGCCGGCCATCTCGAGCGACGTGCAGTACTCGCCGACGTAGCTGCGGAAGACCTTGATGCCCTTCGCGGCGAGCTTCTTGTGGGCGATGCCGTAGAGGAGGTAGAGCTCGCTGATCGGTGTCCCGCCCAGGCCGTTCACCATCAGCGCGACCTCGTCGCCGGCCTTGAACGGCAGGTCGGGGACGATTGCATTGAGGAGGAGGTCCACGATCTCGTTCGCCGGGACGAGCTTCGTCCGCTGGCGGCCTGGCTCGCCGTGGATCCCGATGCCGACCTCCATCTCGTCTTCGGCAATCTCGAAGAGCGGCGTGCCGCGGACCGGCGGCGTGCACGAGCTGAGCGCGATGCCCATCGTCCTCACGTTGGCGATGACCTTCTCGCCGACCCGGACGCATTCCTCGAGGGAGCCGCCCTGGTCGGCCTTGGCCGCCGCCGCCTTGATCACGAAGAAGTTGCCCGCCACACCGCGCCGGCCGACCGTCCAGGTCGAGTCCTTGACCGCGACATCGTCGTTGACGAGGAGATAGCCGAGCTTCTGGCCTTCGGCCTCGCAGAGCTCCTTGGCCATTTCCCAGGCGGCGCGGTCGCCGGTGTAGTTGTTGACGATGTAGAGGACGCCGGCCGGCGTGTCCATCAACTTCGAGGTCTCGGTGACGAACTCGACTGGCGGGCCCGCGAACACGTCGCCCGGGCAGGCGGCATCGAGCATGCCGGGCCCGACGATCATCGTGTGGGCAGGCTCGTGACCGGAGCCCGAGCCCTGGATGATCGAGACGCGGTCCTTCTTGGGCATGTCCGCCCGGTAGATCAGGTTGTACTTCGGCTCGTACTTGAGCGCGCCACCGCTCGCCAGCTGGATCCCCTCGAGGAACTCGGGGACGAACTGTTTCGGATCGTTGACGAACTTCTTCACGCGAACTTCCTCACCTTCCGTGCTTCTCGCGCCACGTGGCGCTGATCGCCTGGAGGATCACGCCGACCGCCGTCGCGCCGGCGTCCACGGAGCCGATGCTCCGTTCGCCCGTGTACGCGGCCCGGCCGCGCATCGCGAGCATGCCCTTGGTGTCCTCGGCCGCCTTGACTGCCACGTCGGCGGCGCGCTGGATGGCGGCGACCCCATGGTCGCCCTGGAATGCCGGGTCACCGATCGCCGACTCGAGGCTGTCCGTCGCCGGGACGAGGGCGTCGAGGAGGGTCTTCTCCCCGAGCGCCGCGCCGCCGCGGGCCATGATCCCGGTGATCGCGGCGCGCAGCATCGCGATGACGTCCTCTGGTGTGAGCTCGGTGCGGTCACCCGCCGCCACGCCCGCCCGGAGGAACGCCGTGCCCCAGATCGGTCCGCTCACGCCGCCGACCTTGGCGGTCAGCGTCAGGCCGACCTTCTTGAGGATGGCACCGGCGCTCGAGTGGTCGAACGTTCCATAGTCGCTCAGGACGACCTCCCAGCCGTTCCGGAGCGAGAACCCGAAGTCGCCGTCCCCCACGATCGAGTCGAGCTGAGCGAAGTAGTCCGCGTTGTCGACGATCGTCGAGGCCATCGTCATGAGAACGAGGTCAAGGTCGTCGAGCGACGCCTGTGCCATGCGAGCCTCCTTCAGGATTGGGTGCCGGCCGCCCGGGCGGTCACGAGGCCAGGCAGGCCTCCAGGTCGGCGAGCGTCAGGAACTGCCCGGGTCGGGCGGCCGAACGATTGGCGATGACGGTCGCTGGTTCCCCGTCCGGATCGCCGAGAGATGACACGACGAGGATCGCTTCGCTGAAGTCCTCCTTCTCGGTGTAGCCGTTGACCGTGACGAGACAGCGCAGGCCTGCGGCGTGCGCCGCCTCCAGGCCGTTCTGCGAATCCTCGACCACGAGCACCTCGGCGGGATCGACGCCGAGCTTCTCGAGGGCGAGTAGGTAGATGTCGGGAGCCGGCTTCTTGCGAGGAACGCAGTCCCCGGCGAGGAAGACGTCGAAACGGGCGGCCCGCTCGGGGCCGACCGCGTAGTCGAGGATGGCGTGGACGGATGCCTCGGCCGAGGTCGAGGCGACGCCGAGCTTCCAGCCGGCATCCTGGGCCGCCGTGATGATCCGGCGGATGCCCGGCCGGGGCGGGAGCTTGCCCCCGGCGACCATCTCCGTGTAGATCGCCGTCTTGCGCTTGTGCCACTTGGCGATCTCGGCGGCCTGGGCGTCGGGGTCGGTGGGCAGGCCGGCGGCCGCCACGAACTCCGGGGTCAGGAGGCTTGCCATGCGCTCCTTGCCGCCCCCGATCTTCAGGCGCCGGCCGTACTCCTCGACCGACCACTCGACGGGCAGGTTGAACTCGCGGAAGGTCTGGTTGAAGGCCGGCAGGTGGCCGTAGCGCTCGGTGTCGGCGAGGACGCCGTCGCAGTCGAAGACGAGCGCGCTCACCAGGCCTTGCCCTCGCTGCCGAACAGGCGGATGTGGTACTTGGCCATCTCCATGACGGCCGTCCGCTGGGCCGCGAAGATCTTCGGCGGGTCGTAGTCGCCCGGGTGCTCGGTCATGAAGTCGTAGCCCGACTTCATGTAGGCGATCTTGAGGGCGGTGCTGATGTTGACCTTGGCGCAGCCACGCCCGATCAGGTCGCTGAACTGCTCGGGGCTCATGCCGGTCCCGCCGTGGAGCGCGACGGGCTTGCCCGTCGCCTCGACGATGTCGGTGACGCGCTGGGAATCGAGGTGGGGCGCCGTCTTGTACATCCCATGGGCATTGCCGATGGCGGGCGCGAAGACGTCGACCCCGGTCTCCCGGACGAAGTCGACGACCGTCTCCAGGCTCTGGACGTGCTCGGCCTCGTCGCCCGTCATCTCCTCGGTGCGCTTGAAGCCCTCGATCTCACCCTCGACGTCGGCGCCGTAGCGTCGCGCCTCGGCGACCACCTCGATGCACTGGCGCTTGTTCTCCTCGACCGAGAGCTTCGAGGCGTCGAACAGCACCGAGTTCCAGCCCTTGGCAAGGCAGGCGCTGATCACGTCCCGCTCCGGGCAGTGGTCCAGGTGGAGTGCGACGGGGACGCGCACGTTCTTCGTGTACGCCTGCCACATGGCGTACATGGCGTCCAGGCCGGTCATCTTCACGTGCTTAACCGAGGTCTGCAGGATGACCGGGGCCCGCAGCTCTTCGGCGGCGGCCAGGACGGCTTCCATGGAAAGGTCGTTGATCACGTTGATCGCCGCCACGCCGTATCGCTCGGCGAAGGCACGGTCGAGGATCTGCCTGGTCGGCACAACTGGCACGCCGGTCCCTCCCCTCGGGACGCGATTCACCTCGGGTGATCCGGGCATGCGCAGATTGCGACCCGGATGCGACCTCGTTGCGAGTCTAGATCGCGAAAGGGCCCGCAACCGTCAAGGTCGCGTCAATGAATCCTCCGCCCGAACGCCCGGGGAGGTCGGGCGCCACTCACGCGTGAGGGGCGGGGCCCTCGTCTTCGGCCGGTTCCGCTGCGTCCTCGTGATCGACGAGGAAGTCGGGAACCTCGCCGATCGCAAGCCAGGCGAGTGCCACGCCGGTGACCACGACGAGCACGCCGAACCAGACCAGGTACTCGCTGTTCACAGTGTGGCGACGAAGGCAGGCAGCGGCACGAGCGCGGGCATCGGGGCGAGTATACGGAGGCGGCGCCCGCCCGCCTGCCGTGCCCGGGCCGACCGGCGGCCGAGCCGGCCGAGCCGGCCGCTCGCCGGTACACTGCCGCGGTGATCAACTGGACCCCCGAGCCGATCGCCTTCGCCATCGGCCCGCTCGCGGTCCACTGGTACGGGATCATGTACGCGATCGGCCTGGCCGCGACGTACCTCGTCGTGGAGCGGGAGGCGCTCCGCCGTGGCCTCGACACGACACTGCTGGTCAACGGGTTCATCGTCATCGCGGTCGCAGCGCTCGTGGGTGGTCGCGCCTACCACGTGATCGACCAGTGGGCGGCCTACAAGGACGACCTCCCTGCGATCGTCCTGCCGCCCTACAGCGGCCTGGGCGTCTACGGCGGGATCGCGACCGGGTTCGTCGCGGGCATCCTCTACGTCCGTTGGAAGCGCCAGCCGTTCCTGACCTGGGCCGATGCAGCCGCCCCGGGCCTCCTGGTGATGCAGGCGATCGCCCGCTGGGGGAACTTCTTCAACCAGGAGCTGTACGGGCCCCCGACGACGCTGCCGTGGGGCATCGCGATCCAGTGCGCGAACCGGACCCAGACCTGGGCCTGCCCCGCCGGGAGCGACCCCGCAGCCACGCTCGGCCAGCATTTCGTGCCGCTCTTCCTCTACGAATCGATCTCCGGGCTCGTCGGGGCGATTGTGCTGCTCCTGCTGGCCCGGCGCGCACGCTCCCTTCGACCGGGCGACCTCGCGCTGCTCTTCTTCGTCTGGTACGGCACCACGCGGTTCCTGCTGGAGCCGCTTCGCTCGAACAACTGGACGTTCGACGGGCTTCCGACCGCCTCTATCATCTCGGCCATCGCGGTCACCGGGGCGATCGTGCTCCTCGCCTGGCGGCATCGCCCGGGGGCGGCGGCCGCTGATGGCGGGGCGCCCGACCCACCGGACGGCTTGCCCGCGGACGCGCTGCCCGCCGGCGAGCCGGACGGGGCCGCACCGGGTACGCGCGAGCCCGTCCCCAAGCAGCTCGAACCGCCGGGCTGAGCGCTCGGAGGCCCGCGCGGCCACCTGCGGACGGTTCGCGATCCCTACAATCCCGACCAACGCCAGCGATCACGAGTCGCAGCCCGGAGGAGCATCCCATGACGCGCGTTCTCCGCCGCAAGGTCACGGTCATCGGCGCCGGCAACGTCGGCGCGACCACCGCCCAGCAGATCATCGAGACCGGCCTCGCCGACGTCGTGCTCGTCGACATCGTAGAGGGGCTGCCCCAGGGAAAGGCCCTCGACCTGGCGGAGGCCGCCCCGGTCCTCGGCTACGACGTCCGCGTCACGGGCACGAACAACTACGCGGACACCGCCCACTCGAAGATCATCGTGGTGACGTCCGGCCTGGCCCGGCAGCCGGGCATGTCCCGCGACGATCTCATGGCCAAGAACGCGGGGATCGTCGAGTCCGTCGTCAGTCAGGCGGCGGCCGTCAGCCCGGGCGCGATCATCATCGTCGTCACGAACCCGCTCGACGCGATGTGCCACGTGGCCCTCAAGGCGTCCGGCTTCCCGCCCGAACGCGTCATCGGGATGGCGGGTGTGCTCGACTCGGCCCGCTTCCGCGCCTTCATCGCCGCCGAGCTACAGGTCAGCGTGCGCGACATCCGCGCGTTCGTCCTCGGCGGCCACGGCGACACGATGGTCCCGCTGCCGCGCTACTCGACGGTGGGCGGCGTCCCGATCACGGAGCTGATGTCCGAGGAGCGGATCGAGGCGCTCGTCGAGCGCACCCGCAACGGCGGGGCCGAGGTGGTCGCCCTGCTCAAGACGGGGAGCGCCTACTACGCACCGGCCGCTTCGGTGGTCGAGATGATCGAGGCGATCCTGCGGGATCGTCGGCGCGTCCTCCCCTGCGCCGCGTACCTCCACGGCGAGTACGGGATCGACGGGCTGTACGTCGGCGTGCCCATCATCCTGGGCAACGGCGGCGTCGAGAAGGTCATCGAGATCTCGCTGTCCGACGACGAGCGGGCTGCCTTCCTCCGCTCCGCCGAGGCGGTCCGCGGCCTGCTGGACAAGCTCCCGGCCTGAAGCGAGTGGCACCCGTCCCCGCCCGCGCAGGCTGACCAGCGCAACGCCCCGACGCTCGCGGCCTTGCCTGGCATTGCGGGCGGCTAGACTCCGCCGGGATGACTCATCGATACGTGGTCCTCCACGGCGGCGCGATCCTCACCCTCGAGGGCGCGCTGCCGAGCGACGCCGCCTCGCGCGCGGCGGGCGACCCGGGCGTGCCCGACGCGGCTGGCCGCCGGGTCACCGCGATCTGCTACGCCCACGATCGGATCCTCGCCGCGGGCGCCGACGACGAGGTCCTGGCGCTCGCGGGGCCCGACTCGGAGGTCATTGACCTTCATGGCCGGGCCGTCGCCCCGGGGTTCGTGGAGTCGCATGCACACCCCTACTGGGAGGGGTTCGTCGACGGCACAGCGCTGATCGCCGGCCGCGAGCGGCGTGCTGCCATCCGCGCCGTCCCCGGGGCGGGGCAGCACCTGGAGGCCGACGCGTGGCTCGTCGCCCGCTACGACCCGACCGGCTGGGACCGCCCCGACGACCCGACCCGCGACGACCTCGATCGGACCGTTCCGGACCGGCCGGTCCTGCTCGCCCACGTTTCCGGCCACGCGGTGGTGGCGAACAGCCTGGCCCTCGCGCTCGCCGGCCTCGGCCGTGCCTCGGAGGACCAGCCCGGCCGGATGATGATCGAGCGCGATGCGTCCGGGGAGCCGACTGGGATCGTCCGCGGCCCGGACGCCTGGGACCGAATCGCGGGGGCGATGCCCCCGCCGACCGCCGCCGAGGGCCGGGCGGCTCTGTCGCGCGCGGCCGCGCGCCTTGCCGCGGACGGCGTCACGAGCGTTGCCGACGCCGACGTGGGATCCACGCACGGCATCGACGTTGAGCTCGCTGCCTGGGCGAGGGCAATCGCGTCCGGCGAGATGCCGCTGGCCGTGGCGCTGCTGCCCAGCCTCGTCCGCCTCGCACCCGATCCGGGCGACACCATCCCGTCCCCGGCCGAGATCTCGGCTGGCCTGCCGAAGGCCATCCGCGAGGACGTCCGGCTGACGCACCTGAAGCTGAAGGCGGACGGCGCCCTGACGACGCACACGGCCTGGCTGCGCGCCCCCTACGAGGATGCGCCGCACGCGGGCGGGCCCGTCCACGACCTCGCCGCGCTCGCCGAACGCGTCCGAGGAGCCGTGCAGGCCGGCTGGGGGTTGGCGACTCACGCGATCGGCGATGCCGCCGTCGCGGCGGTCCTGGATGCCTTTGCGGCGGCGCCGACCCCTGCGAGGCCCCACCGGATCGAGCACGCGATGCTCCTCGACGCGGAGCTGATCGAACGGCTGGTCGCGTCGCGGGCCAGCGCGGTCGTCCAGCCGGAGTTCCTGGCCTGGGCCGCGGCAACATATCGCGCCCGGCTCGGCGAGGAGCGCGCGGGCCGGCTCCTTCCCTACGCGGCGCTTCTGCGCGCCGGCATCCCGATGGCTTTCTCCAGCGATCGACCGGTCGTGGCCGGGGCGCCGCTGGACGGGATCCGGGCTGCGCTGCGCCACGACCCGGGGCTCTCCGCGGCCGAGGCGCTCCACGCGTGGACCGCCGCGGGCGCCGATGCGCTCGGCGACGACGACGGCGGGCGGCTGGCGGTGGGACGCCGCGCCGACCTGGTGATCCTGTCCGGCGACCCGACGGCGATCCCCCGGGATGCCTGGATCGGCGGCGGGGACGGCATCGTCCTGGTCGCGACCGTCGCGGGCGGTCGCGTCGTGGCGGGCCGCCTGGAGGAGCAGGCGTGACGGTCGCTGCGGCCGTCCTCGTCTTCGGCTTCGATCCCTCCTTCCAGTTCGGGGACATCGCCGTCCGCTGGCAGACCCTGGGGATCGCAGTCGCAGTTCTCGCCGGGCTCGCCTGGTGTGCGCTGATCGCGGGCCGGACCCCGGCCTTCGACACCTGGATCGGGATGCGTGTCGACGGGTCGGAAGGCGCCGGAGGCACCTGGCACCTCCGCCGCGACGACCTGCTGTTCATCGTGATCGGGGCGATCCCCGGTGCGGTGGTGCTCGGACGGGTCGGCTACGGTCTCCTGCACGCGGACTGGTACTCGCGCGACTGGCACCAACTCCTCGATCCGGGGAGCGGAAGTCTGGAGCTGACCGGTGCGGTCGTCGGCGGCGCACTGACCGCGATCTACGTCGCTGCGTTGCTCGATGCGCCGGTGGGCCGGTGGCTCCACGTCGCGATCCGGCCGCTTCTCCTGGTGCTCGCGCTGGGCAAGGCAGCCGAGGTCCTCGGCGGCGCCGGCCAGGGTTCGATCGGGCCCGACGGCGGCGGGCTCGCGACCGCCTTCGCCGGGGCCGGTCCCTGGGGCAGCCCCGGCGCCGGGCTGCCGGCGATCCCCGCCCAGCTCCTCGAGGCCGCGATGGCGGTTGGCGTGCTCCTGCTGGTCACGCTGCTCGGCTGGCGGTCCGGGCTGCGGCGGGCCGACGGGCGCCTCTTCGCGGTCGGCCTGGCGGCGTGGGCCCTGGGTCGCGCGCTCGTCGCCGCGACGTGGCGCGACGACGCGGTGCTCGGACCGCTGAAGGCCGAGCAGCTGATCTGCCTCGGCGTGGCGGCGATCGCCGGCGGCGCGGCCACGGCGGCCACGCTCGTGATCCGGCGCCGCCGCAGCGCCGGGTTGCGGGCCGCCCGGAGCGCGACCCTCAGCTGATCCGGGCGAAGTCGGTGATGCCGCGGCGCAGGAACCGCCCGTGGTTCGCCGGCCCAACCCAGGTACCGTCGCGGACCAAAACGGTGCCGCGGCTCATCACCACGTCCGAGGTTCCCTGGATCTCGAAGCCCTCGAAGATCGAGTAGTCGACGTCCATGTGGTGCGTCGCTGCGCCGATCGTCCGGCGCCGGTTCGGGTCGTAGACGAGGATGTCCGCGTCCGAGCCGACCGCGATCGCGCCCTTCTGCGGGTACATCCCGAACATCCTGGCGGGGGCGGTGGACATGATCTCTACCCACCGCTCGAGCGAGATCCGGCCGTGGACGACGCCGCCGTCGTGGAGCAGGTCCACCCGGTCCTCAACGGCCGGCAGCCCGTTGGGGATCTTGCGGAAATCGTCTCGCCCGAGGTCCTTCTGGCCGTGGAAGTCGAACGGGCAATGATCTGTCGCGACGAGCTGCAGGGTGTCCGTGCGAAGCCCGCGCCACAGGTCCACCTGGTGGTCCTTCGGGCGAAGCGGCGGGCTGCAGACGTACTTGGCGCCCTCGAACCCGATCTCCAGGTCGTCGAGCGAGAGGAAGAGGTACTGCGGACACGTCTCGGCAAACGCCATCGCGCCGCGACCCCGGGCGGCCGTGACCGCCTCCAGGGCGTCGCGGGACGAGAGGTGGACGACGTAGACGGGGACGCCGGCCGCCTCGGCCAGGCGGATGACCCGGTTGGTCGCCTCGCCTTCGAGGATGGCGTAGCGGGCCAGGCCGTGCCCGATCGGGCCGGTGATCCCGGCGGCCACGAGGTCAGCGGCGATCACGTCGATCACGGGCCCGTTCTCGGCATGCATCATGACCAGCCCACCGTTCTCGCGGGTTCGCTGCATGGCCCGGAAGATGTGGTCGTCGGGGCTGTAGTTGACGCCCGGGTAGGCTGTGAAGAGCTTGAACTCCGGGACGCCCTCGGCGACGAGCTGGTCCATCTCGGCTAGCGTCGCGTCGGTCACGTCCGTCATCATCATGTGGAAGCCGTAGTCGATGGCCGTGTGCCCCTCGGCCTTGGCGCGCCAGGCGTCGAGCCCCTCGCGGAGCGGGCGGCCCTTCGTCTGCGCAGCGAAGTCGAGCATGGTCGTGGTGCCGCCGTGGGCGGCCGCTTTCGAGCCGGTCTCGAAGGTGTCCTTCGCGACCGTGCCGCCGAAGGGCAGCTCCATGTGCGTGTGGACGTCGATCCCGCCGGGCACGACGTACTTCCCGGTCGCGTCGATCGTCTCGTCGGCGGTGACCCCGGTGCCCGGCAGGTCGCGGCCGAGCAGGGCGATCGTCTCGCCGTCGACCAGCACGTCCGACAGGTACGAACCGGCGGCCGTGACGACGAGTCCGTTCGTGATGAGTGTGCGCATCGGGTTCTCCTCAGGCGTGGGCAGCCGGGGTGTCGCGAAGGGCGGGGATGACCTGGCGGCCGTAGATCGCCAGCTGCTCCTCCTCGTTGCCGTTCATCAGGTACAGGTTGAACTGGTCCACCCCCGCCGCGGCGAGGGCCCGCAGCTTCGCGACGTGGGCCTCCACGCCGCCCACGATCCCGAAGCGATCGACGATGTCGTCGGTGACGAAGTCGGCGTTCGAGCTGCCGACCTCCGCGTGATGGAGGTAGTCGTAGCCTTCGCGGCCCCGGACGTAGCGCGTCAGCTCCTCCGGCAGGTTTCCCTGGTACTTGTTGACGAGGTCCACGACGTGGTTCCCCACCAGCGCGGGGAACCAGCGGATCCGATCGCGGCCGTCGGCGAGGTCCCCGACGTGCGCCGGCGCCGCGGCCATGATGCGCACGGCGGCGGGGTCGCGGCCGGCCTCCCGTGCGGACGCCCGGACCTGGTCCACGAACCAGCGGATCAGGTCGGGGTCGGCGAGCTGGAGCATGGCTCCGTCGGCCACGCGCCCGGTCATCTTCAGGGCCACCGGCCCGTAGCCGGCCACCCAGACCGGGAGCCGGTACCCCGGCGACCAGGGGAAATGGAGCGAGGCGCCCTCGTACTCGATCGGTCGGCCCTCGGCGAGCGCGCGGATGACGTGGATCGCCTCCTCGAGCGTGGCCATCGTCGTCGGCGGCTTGCCCAGGACGCGGATGGCGGAGTCGCCCCGCCCGATCCCGAGGTCGAAGCGGCCCCCGGACAGCTCCTGCAGCACGGCGAGGCTGGACGCCGTCACCGAGGGTTCGCGGGTGGCGGGGTTCGTCACGCACGTGCCCAGGCGCAGGGTCGTCGTCTCGCGCGCGATCAGCGTCAGGAGCGGGTACGGGTCGCGCCAGATGACGTGGCTGTCGAAGATCCAGCAGTAGGCGAAGCCGGAAGCCTCGGCCTGCTTCGCGAGCGCCAGCGTCCGCTCGATCGGCTGGTCGGGCTTGAGCGTGATCCCGAACTGCATGCGGCGCCTCCTCCGATCGGCCCCCGGCTCGGCTACGGTCGGACCAGGTCCCCGTACGCCTCCGGTCGCCGGTCGCGGTAGAACTGCCAGGTCTGGCGCACCTCGGTCACGAGGTCGAGGTCCAGGTCGCGAACGACCAGCTCCTCGTCGTACGGGCTGGCCACGCCGCCCACGATCTGGCCGCGCGGGTCGCAGAAGTAGCTCTGCCCGTAGAAGTCGTCGTCGCCGAGCCCCTCGGTCCCGACGCGGTTGATGGTGCCGACGAAGTAGCCGTTCGCGACGGCGTGGCTCGGCTGCTCGATCCGCCAGAGGTACTCGGAGAGGCCGCGGCTCGTGGCGCTCGGGATCAGCACGATCTCGGCCCCGTTGAGGCCCAGCGCGCGGGCGCCTTCAGGGAAGTGGCGGTCGTAGCAGATGTACACGCCGATCTTGCCGACGGCCGTCTCGAACACGGGGTAGCCGAGGTTGCCCGGACGGAAGTAGAACTTCTCCCAGAAGCCCTTGATGTGCGGGATGTGGGTCTTGCGGTACTTGCCCAGGTAGGTCCCGTCCGCGTCGATGACCGCCGCGGTGTTGTAGTAGAGGCCGGACGCCTGCGAATCCTCCTCGTACATCGGGACCACGAGGACGAGCCCCGTCTGCTTCGCGAGGTCCTGCATCCGCGTGGTCGTCGGCCCGTCCGGGATCAGCTCCGTGTAGGCGTAGTAGGCGGGATCCTGGACCTGGCAGAAGTACGGCCCGTAGAAGAGCTCCTGGAACAGGACGAACAGGGCGCCCTGCGCCTTTGCCTCGTGGGCGCGCTGCTCGTGCTTCCGGATCATCGACTCCTTGTCGCCGGTCCAGGTCGCCTGGACGAGGGCGCCTCGCACGATTTCGCGGCATCGGTCACCTCTGGTCGGGATCGCGGGAGCAGGGCAGGAGGCGCGGCCGCAGCGCAGGACGCGCTCCCCGGCCGCCCGTCGGGAACCTTCCGGAATGCTACACGGCCCAACGCGGAGCGTCCCGCACGCCCCCAGTGCGGGCGCCGCGTTGCGGGCGCCGTGTCCTCCCGCCGGGCCGCATGCCGCCCCGTGCGGGTGTGGTCTAATGGCGAGCGTTCCCCGGACGGCACGGACAGAGCAGGTCGGCGCCGTCCTGACCGCCCGTGGCTCGTCGTCGCGGTCGGTGAGCGTCGCGCCAGCAGGTTCGCGGATGGCGTGCCGTGCATGCCCCGCCTCGAGGTGACCGATGACCGTTCGAACCGCCGCCGTTCCGATGTCGAGCCAAGAGGTCGTCCGGCTCTCGCGCGCCCACACGTTCTTCTCGTGGTCGGTCCAGGGCGCCCTGGACCCGATCGCGGTCGACCGCGCGGAGGGCGTCTACCTCTACACGCCCGAGGGCGAGCGGATCCTCGACTTCAACAGCCAGCTCATGTCGGTCAACATCGGCCACGGCGACCGGCGCGTCATCGACGCGATCACCGCGCAGGCAAGCCGACTGCAGTACGTCCAGCCCGCCTTCGTGACCGAGATCCGGGCCCGCCTGGGCGCGAAGCTCGCCGAGATCCTGCCCGGCGACATGGACAAGGTCTTCTTCACGCTCGGCGGCGCCGAGGCCGTCGAGAATGCGATCCGGCTGGCCCGCCTCTACACGGGCCGCCTCAAGATCCTCGCCCGCTACCGCAGCTATCACGGCGCCACGCTCGGGTCGATGACGCTCACTGGTGACCCAAGGCGCTGGGCGAACGAGCCGGGGATCGTGGGTGTCGTGCGCTACCCGGACACGCACCGCTGGGGCGAGAAGGAGCCGCGGCCCGTGGCCGAGAGCCTCCAGGGCCTCGAGGACGTCATCCAGTACGAGGGGCCGCACACCATCGCGGCGGTCTTCCTCGAGACGATCGTCGGCACGAACGGGATCCTGATCCCGCCCGACGGCTACCTCCAGGGCGTCCGCGAGCTATGCAACCGATACGGGATCCTGATGGTCGCGGACGAGGTGATGGCCGGGTTCGGCCGCACCGGCCGCTGGTTTGCCGTCGACCACTGGAACGTGGTCCCGGACCTCATGACGATGGCCAAGGGCCTGACGTCGAGCTACCTGCCCCTGGGCGGCGTCGCGATGCGCCACCACGTGGCCGAGGCGTTCGAGTCGAAGATGTACCACGGTGGCCTGACCTACAGCAGCCACCCGGTCAGCCTTGCGGCCGCGCTCGCGACGATCGGCGTCTACGAGGAGGATGGGCTCATCGAGCGATCCGCCCGGCTCGGCACGGTCATGCGGGGCCACCACGAGGCGCTCGCGGCAAAGCACCCGAGCGTGGGCGCGCACCGCAACCTGGGGCTCTTCGGGATCCTCGACCTGGTCCGCAGCCGTGATCCGTTCGTCCCGCTGACGGCCTTCAACGGCACGTCCGACGAGATGAAGGCCGTGGCGAAATTCCTGCGCCAGAACCATCTCTACACGATGACGCCCAACAACTCGATCCACACGAACCCGCCGCTCTGCATCACCGAGGAGCAGCTGGCCGAGGGCTTCGAGGTGATCGACCGCGCGCTCGAGATTGCCGACGAGGCCGTGACTGGCTGATGCGGTTCGTGGGCCCGGCTGCCCGCGACTACGGCAGCAGCGCCTGGATTGCCTCGAGCGGGACCCGGTCGGAGGCGATGACCACGGTTGCCGCTGCCCGAACCTTCGGGGCGAGCGCGGCCACGTGCGCGCGAGCGACCGGCTTCTTGTGCTCGCCGCTGATCGTGTCGCGCAGCAGCAGCCACCCGGAGACGATCCCGATCGCCATCTCGACCAGGTCGACGGCGTAGTAGTCCACGCGGTCGCGCTCGGTCAGCGCCTTCAGCCCGCCGACGGCCTCGTCGAATAGGCCGGTGAGCTCGGTCAGGAGCGCCTTCTCGGGGGTCATGTCCGCCGGGTACTCGGCCGACTGCCACTCGGCGAGCAGCGGGTCGAGCGAACGGTTGAGCAGCTTGCCGATGGCGGCGACGACCTGGAGCTGGCTCGTGCCCTCGTAGATGCTCGTGATGCGGACGTCCCGGAAGAGCCGCTCGATGTTGAACTCTCGCATGTAGCCCACGCCGCCGTGGACCTGCATGGCCTGGTTGCAGACCCGGTTGCCCATCTCCGTCGCGCAGTACTTCACCATCGGGGTGAGCGTCTCGGCCAGGGCCTGGGACTGCTTGTGGCGCGCGCGCATCGCCGGGTCGGCGTCCGACGTTCCCTCCCCGAGCGCCTTCTCGTAGACCTTCCACAGGTCAACCCAGCGGCCGGTCTCGGCGAGCAGGGCCCGGGTCGCCTCGAGGTCCACCTTCATCGAGAGCAGCAGCCGGCCCACGGCGGGGAGGGCCCGGATGGGCCTGCCGAACTGGACCCGCTCGCGGGAGTACTGGTCGGCCTCGCGGTAGGCGGCCTCCGCGATGCCGAGGGCCTGCGCGGCCACGGCCAGGCGGGCCCCGTTCATCAGGTTCATCGCGTAGCGCATCAGCCCGAAGCGGCGCTTGCCGAGCAGGATGGCCGGCGTGTTGATGTACTGGATCTCGCACGTCGGCGACGCGTGGATCCCCATCTTGTTCTCGAGACGCCGGATCTTGACGGTGTCGTCGCGCTCGACCAGGAACATCGAGAGGCCGCGGGCGTCCGTGGAGCCCTCCTCGCTGCGGGCCAGGACCAGCGAGACGTCGGCCAGCCCGTTGGTCACGAAGCGCTTGACGCCGTTGAGACGCCACCCGCCGGTCGCCTCGTCCAGGGTTGCCCGGGTGGCCACCGCGCCGAGGTCCGAACCGGCGTCCGCCTCGGTCAGGACCATCGCGCCGGACACCTCGCCGCGCGCGAAGCGCGGCAGGACCCGGGCCCGGGTCTCCGGGTCGCCGTACTCCTCGATCGAGGACGCGATCTCTTGGAGCCCATACACGGTCATGAGGCCGCTCTCGGCCCGGGCCACGATCTCGACCATCATCTGGTAGATGGACTCGGGCAGGTTCAGGCCGCCGTACTCGCGCGACAGCATCGCCCCGAAGAGCTCGGCCTGGCGCAGGGCATCGATCGCGTCCCGCGTGGCGGCCGCATAGGTCACCTCGCCGCTCTCGTAGTGCGCGCCCTCCTCGTCCGCCTCCGCAGCGCGGGGCGCGACGCGCTCTCCACAGATCTCGCCGAGGACCTCGAGCACGATCCGGAAGCTGTCGGTGGCATCGGCATAGCTGCGCGGCGCGGTCGGGTAGTGCTCCGACTCGGCGTAGCCCTTCTCCTTAAGATCGAGGACCTCGCGCAGGTCGAGGTGCTCCAGGCGAAACTGCAGGTCCGGGTTGTCGAGGAAGAAGTTGTCGCTCATTCGGCGTCTCGCTGGTCCGTGGAGCGCTCGCGCAGGGCCTTGATGATCATCGGGACGACCTCGCCGACCTCGCCGACGATGCGGTAGTGCGCGATCTGGTGGATGGGCGCGTTTGGGTCCGTGTTGATGGCGACGATCTTGGACGACTGGTCCATGCCTGCCCGGTGCTGGATGGCGCCCGAGATGCCCGCGGCGATGTAGAGGCGAGGCCGGACCGTCGTGCCGGTCTGGCCGACCTGGAACTCGCGGCCGATCAGCCCGGCGTCCACCGCCGCGCGCGACGCGCCGACCTCGCCGCCGAGGAGGTTGGCCAGGTCGCGCAGCAGGGCGAACTCGTCGGGGCCCGAAACGCCCGCGCCGCCGGAGACGATCACCGCCGCGTCCTTCAGGTTGACGGTGGAGCGGCGCACTTCCCGGCTGAGCACCTCCAGGTCGAAGTCGCCCGGCTCGAACTCGGGCGTCACCGGTTCCACGATCCCCGTCCGGCTCGCGTCCGCGGCCGGCATGCGCATGACCCCCTCGCGAACCGTGGCCATCTGGGGTCGCGTGTCCGGGTTGACGATCGTCGCGACCAGGTTCCCGCCGAAGGCCGGCCGGATCTGGTACAGCAGGTTTCGGTACGTCCTGTCCTCGCGCCTGAGGTAGTAGTCGCCGATCTGCAGGTCCGTGCAGTCCGCGGTCAGGCCGCAGCGCAGGGCGCTGGCCACCCGCGGTGCGAAGTCCCGGCCATTCGGGGTGCCGCCGACCAGGAAAATCTCCGGGGCCCGCCGGCGCGCCTCGGTGATCGCCACGCGGGCACACGGGAGCGTGCGGTAGCCGGCCAGCTCGGGATGGTCGGCCAGCAGGACGCGCTCGGCGCCGTGCCGGATGACGTCGTGCGCCAGCTCCTCAACGCCGTGCCCGCAGAGCAGGCCCACCACCTCGTAGCCGAGCTGGTCGGCCAGGTCGCGGGCCTTGCCGGTCAGCTCCAGGCTGACGTCGGCGACGCGGCCGTCGGCGTGCTCGATGAAGACCCAGATGCCCTTTCGCTCGGTCATGGCCGCCTACCCGACGATATACTCGTGGACGAGCTCGGCCACCATCGCCGCGATCGCCTCTGGCGTGGGTTCGACCGCCTGGCTCTGGGTGCTCTCCAGGACCACGAAGTTGATCTTGTGGACCTGGGTGGGAGAGCCGGCGAGCCCGATCGCGTCCGCGCTGACGCCGATGTCGTCGGCGGTCCAGACCGGGATCCGCAGGCCGTGGGCGTCCAGGTATGCCTCGAGCGCCGCCTCGGTCTCGAACTCGGGCCACTGCTTCCGGAGCGCGGCGTACTCGCCCGGGGCCGCCGCGAGCTTGCGAGCGATCCGCCGCCGGACCGATGGCGGGCGGGGCGTGTTGGCGGAGCCCACCACCGTGAGCAGGCACGGCATCCGACAGCGCACGACCTCCGCGCCGTCGTCGAGGGCGCGCCTGGCGGTGATCCGGCCGTCGGCGATCTCGAGGACTGACTCGGCGTACGTAATCTGCGGGATGCCCAGCTTCTCCGCCGTCTGCGGGCCGACCTGCGCCGTGTCGCCGTCGATTGCCTGGCGACCGGCCAGGACCAGGTCGTAGCGTCCGATCTTCTCGATCGCCTTCTGGAGGACGAACGAGGTGGCCAGCGTGTCGGCCCCGGCGAACCGGCGGTCCGTCAGGAGGATGACCGCGTCGGCGCCGCGCCAGAGCGAATCGCGGAGGATGTTGGCCGCCTTGGGCGGGCCCATGGTGATCACGGTGACCGTTCCGCCGTGTTCGTCCCGCACCTGGAGGGCCATCTCGAGGGCGTTGAGGTCCTCCGGGTTGAAGATGGCCGAAAGCGCACCCCGGTTCATGGTGCCGTCCCGGGTCATCACGTCGCCGGTGAGGTTGTGCGTGTCGGGGACCTGCTTGGCCAGGACCACGCAGTCGATCGGTCGGGAACCGCTCATCGGGGCCTGTCGACTTAGTTCCGCTGCCCGGTTCCGAACTGGCGGTCTCCGGCATCGCCGAGCCCGGGCAGGATGTAGCCCCTGGCGTTCAGAGCCCGGTCCAGCGCCGCGCAGTGGATCGTGACGTCCGGGTGCGCCGCGCTGACCGCGGCCACGCCCTCCGGGGAGGCGATCAGGTTGATGAGCTTGATCCGCGACGCGCCCCATCGCTTGAGGACGTCGATCGCCGCTGTCGCCGAGCCGCCGGTGGCGAGCATCGGGTCGAGGATGAGGCAGAGGTCGACCGTCGCGGAGTCGGGCAGCTTGTTGTAGTACTCGACCGGTCGGAGCGTGCGCTCGTCCCGGAAGAGGCCCAGGTGCCACACCTCGGCGGTGGGCATGAGCTCGAGCATGGCGTCGACCATGCCCAGGCCGGCGCGAAGGATCGGCACGAGCCCGATCCGGTCGCCCAGCTCGTGGGCCTCGACCTCTTCGAGTGGCGTGCGGACACGGACGGGTCGCAGGCGTGCATCGGCGAGCGCCTCGTAGCCCAGCAGCCACGAGAGCTCGCGGACGATCTCGCGGAACTTCTTGGGCTCCGTCTTCTCGTCACGGAGGATCGCGAGCTTGTGGAGGACCGCGGGGTGACGCGAGACGAACAGGGATGGAGCGTGGGGCGGAACGGTTGTGTCGGACACGGGCGCGCACCTCGGGCGTTGAGCGGGCGGACGACCGGCCGGGCCCGCACAGGCGCAACGGCATCCCGACCCGCACGATCCTAGCACCCGGGCGACCCCGCGACGGACCGGCTTCGACGCGTTGCCGTGGGCGGGGCACGCGGCCTCCAGCCGACCGCACGGCAGCTGCGCCGCGTCGGGGGCGGGGGCGCGGTATTCTCGCTCGATGCCGTCAACCCGTACGCCCCGCCCGCCGCGCACCGCCTCCGCCACGGGATCCCGCAAGGTCGCCCCCATCCTCGCCCGTCAGGTCCGCGGGACGATCTTGGAGAGCGTCCACCGCGGGCACATCGTCCAGGTGAGCGCGACCGGGGTCGTGCTCCGGGCCGTCGGCGACCCGGAGGTCGTCGTCTCGCTTCGATCGTGCGTGAAGCCGTTCACGCTCATTGCGTTGCTCGAAGCTGGCGGCGTGCGCGAGTTCGACCTGTCGCCGGCGGAGCTCGCGGTCATGGCGAGCTCGCACTCGGGCGAGGACCTGCACGTCCGGACGCTGCAGGCGGTCTTCCGTCGGGCTGGCGTCAGCCAGACGCTGCTCGCCTGCGGCACGGACGGCGCGCCCCTCGATGCGCTGACGGCAATGCGGCTGGCGCGCGACGGCGAGAAGCCCGGCCCGATCCGGCACAACTGCTCGGGGATGCACGCCGCCCAGCTCCTCCTCGCCCGGCTCGGCGACTGGACGCTCGATGACTACTGGCAGCCGGACCACGCCGTCCAGGTGGCGACCCGGGCCGTCGTCGCGCGCGTCTTCGCGACGACACCGGATCAGCTACTCACGGCCACCGACCGCTGCGGCGTGGACACGTATGGGTTCCCGCTGCGCGCCGTCGCCGGCGCGTACGCGCTGCTGGCCGACCCGGAGGCCCTCCCGGCCACGGACGCCCGCCGGATGCTCTCCGCGCCGCTCCGCGTCATCCGGGACGCCATGCTGGCGAACCCGGAGCTGGTCGGCGGGACCCGCGACCGGCTCGACACGTCGCTCATGAAGGCGCTCCCCGGCCGGCTGGTGGCAAAGGGCGGGGCGGAGGCGCTCCGCGGGATCGCTGTCCTGGCGGACCGGTCGCCAGGCGGCCGGGCCTCGGCCTTTGCGATCAAGGTCGAGGACGGCGGTGGCTTCGAGCGGGCGTCCTGGTCGATCGCGGTCGAGACGCTCCGCCTGGCGGGGATCCTCGAAGGCCAGGCGCTCCGGACGCTCGGCCGCTACCACCGGCCCATCCAGCTCGACCCGCACGGCAAGATCGCCGCCGAGACGATCGCCGAGTTCGACCTGGTGCCCGTCGGCGAGCTCGTCGGCTGACGCTGCCCGGCATCGGGGTGCAGGCCGGATGACGTCCCTGGGGGACCCGCATGGCGTGCTCGGCGTGCCGTCGGACGCGCCGATGGCCGAGGTCAAGCGCGCCTACCGGCTGCTGGTCAAGCGGAACCACCCCGACGCCGGCAAGGGATCCCTGGAGCGGTTCCTCGAGATCCAGGCCGCCTATGAGTCGATCGTCCGGAGTGATGCCTCGGGCGGCCGGCCGGGTGCGTCCCGGTCGCCCGGCCGGCGGCCGGCGCAATCTCCGCAGCGGCCGGCCCCGACTGGCCAGCGCCACGCGCGACCGGCTCCGGGCCCGTCCCGGGCCGGGTCGAACGCGGATGCCGGCGGTCCGGGCGATCCGCCGGGTGGGACGGGATCCGCCGAGCAGGGCCGGCGGGGTCGCGGTTCCCGCAAGGCGACCCTCGGCTCGACAACCTACGACCTTGCCGACGAAGCTGGGGAGCCCGACTGGGACGGCGCTGCCTGGTACGGTCCGGCATCGGGAACGTACTGGACGGTCAACCCGAAGGAGTACGCGGACCCCCGCAAGCACGGCCCCGAGTACCTCGCCCGCGCCCGCGCGGCCCGTGCCTCACATCGCCGCGAGCCCCTGGCTCGGCCTGCCCCGACGGCGGAGGCTGCCGCTGCGCAACCGGCGGACGACCCGGCCGCAGAGGCGGCGGTGGGGACGGCGGCCGCACGCCCCACCGGCGAGCGCCCGGAGCCCGATCGAACGGGCTGGCCGCGGCCCGTCAGGAGGTTCGTCGCCGCCGTGAGACGTCGTCTGTCCGGGCGGCCCGGGCGGCTCCGGCCCTGAGGCCCGGCGCTACCATGACCCGGTGACTCGTCGCGGATCCTCCGACCTCTCGAGCGCCGCCCAGGAATACCTCCTGGCGCTGCGGTCGGCGGCCGTCGAGGAGGCCCACGCCACCGCTGCGACCGTCGCTCGCCACTTGGGCGTCTCGACGCAGGCTGCCAGCGAGATGTACCGGCGCCTCGCCGCGGAGGGCCTCGTCAGCCAGGCGGAAGGGCGGCAGCTGACGCTTACCCAGCCGGGGCGCACCACAGCCGACGCGATCTTCCGACGCCACGCGCTGCTCGAGTGGCTCCTCATCAGCGTGGTCGGCCTGGGCTGGGCCGAGTCCGACGAGGAAGCCGCCCGCCTCCAGGGGGCGATCTCCCCGCGGGTCGAGGCACGCCTCGACGAGCTGCTCGGCCACCCGGAGACTTGTCCCCATGGCAACCCGATCGACGCCGCGATCGCGGCGCGGCGGCCGGCCGGCGTACCGCTCGCCAGCATGGAGGCCGGCGAGGTTGCGACGGTCTACCGGATCACGGAGGCGGCGGAGGAGGATCCGGCCCTCCTCTCGTACCTCGAGGCGCGCGCGCTCAGGCCCGGAGCCCGCGTGGAGATCCTGGCCCGCTCCGCGTCGCTGGACGCGGTGACGCTCGACGGGCCGATCGGGCGGGCCACGCTCGGCCTGCGCCCGGCGGCGCTCATTCACGTGCTTCGCGGTGAGGCGGATCCGGCCCTGTTCCACCGCGTCCCCGGGCGCCTTCGCATGGGCTGATGGGGTCTCTCGCCGGCCCCGGCTTGGCCCGGGCCACCCCGGCCGCGGAGCGGACGTTCGCGCCCGTACAATCGGGGCGATGACCGCCCCTCGTGTCCGGATCGCGCCGAGCCCGACCGGGCCGCTGCATATCGGCACGGCCCGGACCGCGCTCTTCAACTACCTGTACGCCCGACATTTCGGCGGCACGTTCATCCTCCGCCTCGAGGACACGGACGTCGCCCGATCGACGCCCGAGTTCGAGGTGGACATCCTCGAGCACCTCCACTGGATGGGGCTCGAGTGGGACGAGGGTCCGGCGGCGGGCGGGTTGCCCGAGCGCGGAGCGTTCGGGCCCTACCGGCAGATGGAACGCCGCGAGCGGTATCGCGAGGCCGCCGCGCAGCTGCTCGCCGAGGATCGGGCCTATCCGTGCTACTGCACGGCCGAGGAGCTCGAGGCGGAGCGACTCCGTTTGGAGGCGGAGAAGCTGCCGCCGCGCCATGGGGATCGCTGCGCCACGCTCACGCCGGCGGAGCGGGCGCGCTTCGAGGCCGAGGGCCGCCGGCCGGCGATCCGCTTCCGGATAGAGCACGGCGTGGTGGCCTTCGACGACCTCGTCCGCGGCCGGGTGGAGATCGACGCCGCGGCGCTCGGCGGCGACCTGGTGATCGTCCGCGCCGACGGGACGCCGCTCTACCACTTCGCGGTCGTGGTCGACGACGCCGCGATGGGCATCACCCACGTGATCCGTGGGGAGGACCACCTCTCGAACACCCCGAAGCACATCCTTCTCTTCCGCGGGCTCGGCCACGAGGTCCCGGTCTTCGCCCACCTTCCGCTGATCCTGAACCCGGACCGGACCAAGATGAGCAAGCGCAAGAGCCAGACCGCGGTCCGGGACTACGTGGCCGAGGGGTTCGTGCCCGAGGCGCTCGTCAACTATCTGGCCCTCCTGGGCTGGTCCACCGGCACCGAGGAGGAGATCCTCTCCCTCGACGAGCTGGCCGCGCGGTTCGACACCGGCGCGATCCAGAAGGGCGGCGCGGTCTTCGACCGCGGAAGGCTCGAGTGGCTCAATGGCCAGTGGATCCGGCGCCTGGCCGACGACGACCTGGCGGCTCGGCTCGCCCCGTTCCTGGCCGCCGACGCCGCTGCCGGGCGGACCGATCGGGCGCCGTCCCCGCTGGAGATCGGTGCGCTGCTGCCGATGGTCCGCGAGCGGCTGCCGGTCCTGGGCGCGATCGGCGACCTCGTCGGCTTTCTCTACGTCGACGACCTTGCGCCGGACCCGGCGCTCCTGGTCCCGAAGCGCTGGGACGCGGCGACGACCCTGGCCGGGCTGGGGGCCGCCCGCGACGCAATCGCGGCCGCTGGCGAGGCGAACTTCACGGTGGAGCGTCTCGAGCCGCTGATGCGCGGGCTTGCCGAGGTGCGCGGCTGGAAGGCCGGGGACCTGTTCATGGCGATCCGGGTCGCAATCAGCGGGCGGACGGCGACGCCGCCGCTCTTTGAGTCGATGATCGCGCTGGGTCGTGAGCGAACGCTGGCCCGGTTGGAGAAGGCCGCGCACGTGCTGACGCCGGCCTGAGCGCGATCCGGTCGTCCGGCGGGGCATCGGAACGAGGGACCGCGGGCGGGATATCCGTTAACAATCCGCCAACGCGGCGTTCACCCGCGCAACTATCCTTGTTCTCGAATGGCCCGCACGATCCTCGTTGTCGACGACGAACCAACCCTGCGCGAGACCCTTGCCGAAGCGCTCGAGATGGACGGCTTCCGGGTGCTGACCGCCGCGGACGGGCGCGAGGCGCTCAGCAGGTTCCGCGAGCACCAGCCCGACCTCGTCGTGCTCGACCTAATGCTCCCCGAGCTCTCGGGGATCGAGGTCTGCCGGATCATCCGCGCCGAGTCCGGCGTGCCGATCGTGATGCTCACCGCGAAGAGCTCCGAGCTCGACAAGGTCGTCGGCCTCGAGCTCGGGGCGGACGACTACGTGACGAAGCCGTTCAGCCTGCGCGAGCTGACGGCCCGGATCCGGTCGCTGCTGCGCCGCACCGAGCAGCTCGCCGAGGCCCCAGCTCCGCTCATTGAGCTCGGGGCGCTGACCGTCGACCTCGCCGGTCATCGGCTCCTCCGCGACGGCGAGCGCGTCTTGGTCAAGCCGAAGGTCTTCGAGCTCCTGGCTTACCTGCTGCGCCACCCGGGCCAGGTGCTGTCCCGCGAGCAGCTCCTCGAGCACGTCTGGGGCTACGACTACGCCGGGGAGACCCGAACGGTGGACGTTCACGTTCACTGGCTCCGCGCCGCGATCGAGCCGGCGCCGGCCGAGCCGATCTACCTGCACACAGTGCGGGGCATCGGCTACGTCTTCCGCCGGTCTGCGTGAGCGGTCACTGACGCAGGCCCGACAGCCCGGCGCCGGAGAATCGGCTTCGGGCGCGGCTCAGCCGCTCTTCGCGATGATCCGCTCCAGGACCTCGGCCGCGTCCTCGGCCGCGTCCACCGTCTCCTCGAGCGCGATGTAGAGATCGCGGAACCGGATGACATCGAGCGGGTCCATCCGCTCCCGGAAGAGGCGGCCGATCGCCGCGCGCGACAGCCCGTCCGCCTTGTTCTCCAGCGTGTGGACTTCCCGCAGATGCGCCTGCATCGTCTCGGGCTTGTCGAGCAGGCGCAGCGCTGCCATGAGCTCGGCGCCCTGGCCGGCGATGATCCCGGCGAGTTGGCGCGCCTCTGGGGTCGGCTCGACGATGCCGTAGATCACGAAGGTCTCGGCGACCTCCTGGATCCCGTCCACGACGTCGTCGAGCCGGCTGATCAGCTCGTGGATGTCCTCGCGGTCGAACGGGGTGATGAAGGCGCGCTCCAGGCGGGCCGCGATCTCGGCGTCGATCTCGTCACCCTGGTGCTCCAGGGCCTGGATGGCCGCCACCCGTTCGTCGAGCCGGTCGTACGAAACGACGAGCTCCTCAAGCGCGCGAGCGGCCGCCAGGAGGTTCTCGCCGTCGCGCACGAAGATTTTGGTGAACTCCTCGTCGCGGGGAATCAGGCGGACCATGCGGCACAGCTCCCTTGCAGCCTGTTACCGGACGCCGACGGTCGAAAGGACGCCCCAGGCCAGCGCGCCGACGAGGGCGGTGGCCGGGATCGTCACGACCCAGGCGATGAGAATGCTCCGCGCCACGCCCCAGCGGACGCCGCGCGGACCCTTGCTGGAGCCGACGCCCATGATCGCGCTCGAGATCACGTGCGTGGTGGAGACCGGCATGCCGAGATGGGCAGCCGCTAGGATCACGGTGGCCGCCGTGGTCTCCGCGGCAAAGCCGTGGATCGGCTCCAGCTCGACCACCTTGCGGCCCATCGTCCGCATGATCCGCCAGCCACCCACGGCGGTCCCCAGCGAGATGGCGCTCGCGGCCATGACGATCACCCAGATCGGGACGGCGACCGTCGGGATGACGCCCGCCGAGAAAAGGGCGAGGGTGACGATCCCCATCGTCTTCTGGGCGTCGTTTGAGCCGTGGGCGAAGGCCATGTAGCCGGCCGACAGCACCTGCAGGCGCCGAAAGCCCCGTGTCAGGGGACGTCGGCTCGCCCTCCGGAAGATCCAGTACAGGGCGATCATCAGGCAGAAGGCGCCGACGAACCCAATGACGGGTGACGACACGAGCGGCACTAGGACCTTTCCGACGACGCCGCTCCACTTCACGGAGCCCGTGCCCGTGGCCAGGATCGTCGCGCCGAGGAGGCCGCCGATCAGGGCGTGGCTGCTCGAGCTCGGGATCCCGAGGCGCCATGTGAACAGGTTCCAGCTGATCGCGCCGAGCAGCGCGGCCATCACCACGGCCTGCGAGGACGTCGCCTCGTTGACGAGGCCTGCCCCGATGGTCTGCGCCACGGCCGTCCCGGCGAATGCGCCGATGAAGTTGAATGAAGCCGCCATCAGGATCGCGTGCTGCGGCCGAAGGGCGCGGGTCGCCACGGACGTGGCGATCGCGTTGGCCGTGTCGTGGAAGCCGTTGATGTAGTCGAAGACGACGGCCAGCACGAGGACGGCGAGCAGCTCGAGCGTCATCGGGGCGCCCGGCGATACTTGCGGGGCGGGTACATCGATCGTTGAGTATCGCGACCGGCGGAACCGCCCGCGCGGCCGCGGCGCAACACGACGTTAACCCCGCACTCACACGTTCTTCATGCGGCCGGGTCACGATGCGGAGCGTGATCGTCGCGCCGCCACCAGGTTTGGACACGTCCCGGCGTCGCCTGCTTCGCCTCCGGGGTGCGGCGTCGATCTCCGACGACCCGCTTGCCTCGCTGCTTGCCATGCGTGCGACCGAGCTGCTCCGTGCGGTCGAGACCGGGGCCGTTGCTCCGCGTTGGCGCACGGCCGGCTTCGGCCGTGCTGTGGACGAGATCCGCGCTCAGCTCGCGCCGATCGATGGCCGGGAGATGCTGGCCGCGTCGTTCGGGCGCGAGGCTGCGCTCCGGCTGGCAGGCCGCGGGGCGAACGCCGACCCGCTCGACCTCGCTTACGCCGTCCGCTGGCTGGAGCTGGACCCGGCACGCCCGCGACCCATCCCGGCGTGGTCGGGCTGGCTTCCGATCGAGCCGGGCTGAACGGCCGACACGGGGCGAGGCCGGCCGCCCCTGGGAGGGGCTCGATCGGCACGCCAGCGGCCCTGTCGTGGCGCCGCTGCCGCTCGACCAGGCGCGCCGGTATCCTTTGCCAATGCGCCTGAGCCACTTCTTCTTCGCCACCCTGCGCGACGATCCCAACGACGCGGAGATGCCGTCCCATCGCCTGCTGGTCCGGGCCGGCTACGTCCGCCAGCTCGGGTCGGGGATCTACTCGCTCCTGCCGCTCGGGTTCCGCGTCGCGAAGCGCGTCGAGCAGGTGATCCGCGAGGAGATGGACCGGATCGGCTGCCAGGAGATGGAGATGCCGGTGGTCCACCCGGCGGAGCTCTGGCGCGAGACGGGCCGCTACGACGCGATCGGACCCGAGATGGCCCGCTTCAAGGATCGCGCGGGACGCGACATGGTCCTCGCCATGACGCACGAGGAAGTCGTGGCCGACCTGCTCCGCGACATCGTGCGCTCGTATCGCCAACTTCCGATGATGGTCTACCATTTCCAGACCAAGTGGCGCGACGAGCCGCGGGCACGCGGCGGGCTGATCCGCGTCCGCGAGTTCGTCATGAAGGACTCGTATAGCTGCGACCTGGACCTCGCCGGCCTCGACGTCAGCTACGAGCGCCACTACGAGGCGTACACGCGCATCTTCGAGCGCCTCGGCCTCCACGCGATCGCCGTTGCCTCCGACGTCGGGATGATGGGCGGCTCGCAGGCGCACGAGTTCATGGTCCTCAACCCGTACGGCGAGGACGTCCTGGTGCTCTGCGAGACCTGCGGCTTCTCGGCCAACCGCCAGGTCGCCCGGGTTCGCTTTTCGGAGCCGCCGGCTGTGCCTGCGCTCCCGCTCGAGGAGGTGGCGACGCCGGGCGCGGCGACGATCGCGGACCTCGCGGCGTTTCTTCAGATCAGCGCGGAGGAGACGGCGAAGGCGACCTTCTTCGTCGACCGCGAGGGTCGCCTAATCACCGCCATCGTGCGCGGTGACATGGACGTCAACGAGACCAAGCTGGCGAACGCGGCAAAGGCCGCCGATCTCCGGCCCGCCCGGACCGAGGAGATCGAGGCCGCGGGCATGGTGCCCGGCTATGCCTCGCCGATCGGGGCGCGCGGGACCTTCGTCGTGGTCGACGAGCTGGTTGTCCGCTCCTCGAACCTGGTGGCGGGGGCGAACCGGCCCGGGTTCCATCTCCGCAACGTGAACGTGCCGCGCGACTTCGTCCCGGACCTGGTGGCCGACCTCTCGAACGCCCGGGAGGGCGACGGCTGTCCGACGTGCGGCGCGCCGGTCATCCTGCGCAACGGGATCGAGGTCGGGAACATCTTCAAACTCGGCACGAAGTACACGGCCGCGCTCGGCGCCGAGTACCTGGGCGAGGATGGCGGGCGCCATCCGATCGTGATGGGCAGCTACGGGATCGGCGTCGGGCGGGCCCTCGCCTGCATCGTCGAGGCGCACCACGACGCGAAGGGGATCGCCTGGCCCGCCGCCGTCGCGCCGTACGCGGCGCATCTCGTCTCGCTAGGGGCGGCGAAGGACCCGCAGGTCGCCGAGGTCGCGGCGCGGCTCCACGACCTGGCTCTCGAATCCGGCCACGAGATCCTGTGGGACGACCGGGACGAGTCCCCGGGGGTGAAGTTCACGGACGCAGAGCTGCTCGGCATGCCCCAGATCCTGACCGTCAGCCCGCGCTCGCTGGCAGCGGGCGGTGTCGAGGTGACGGACCGGGCCACCGGTGAGCGCAGGATCGAGCCGCTCGCCGACGTGGAGGCGCGCCTTCGCGGCTGAGCCGCCGCGTGCGCCGCCGTGGACCCCGTCGCCGTCGTCGCCGTCGTCTCGCTGGGCGGAGCCGCGCTCCTGCTGGCCGTGGGACTCCAGCGCCGGGGTGCATCTCGGCCGGCGCCGGCGGCCGATCGCGCCGTGACGGACGTGGCGCGACCCACGGCAGCCGATGGCGATACGGCCGAGGCGCGCGCGGCGGCCTGGGTGCGCGACGTGGGAGTGCTCGTCGACCTCGTCGGGATCGGCGTAATTCGCGTCTCGGACGACCTCATGGTGCTGGCCGCGAACGACACGTCGGCTCGGCTGCTCGCGCGACGGCCGGCGGCACTGCCGGGACGAAGCGTGATGGAGGCGTCCACCGATCACCGGCTGGAGGAGATCGCGCGGCACGCGCTGCAGAGCGGGTCTGCGACCGGCGAGCTGACGATCCGCAGCGCCGACGCGCCGACGCTCCTGGTCCGCGCGCGACGCATGCCTGCGGGCGACGCGTGGCTCGTCCTCGAGGACGTCACCGAGCTGCGCCGCCTCCAGCGGATCCGGACCGAGTTCATCGACAACCTCGCCCACGAGCTCCGGACGCCGCTCACCACCGTCAGCCTCCTCGCCGAGACGCTCGCCCTCGACGCCGAGAACCTGCCGCCACGGACGGCGGAGCGGATCGCCAAGATCGAGGTGGAGACCGGGCACCTGGTCCAAATGGTGAACGAGCTCCTCGACCTCTCCAAGATCGAGAGCGGCAGTACCGCCCTCGTCCTCTACGAGGTGGACCTGGGCCGCCTGGCGCGCGCGACCGCGGACCGCCTGGGTCTCTTTGCCGAGCGCCAGGGCGTCCGGATCGTGGTGCAGGAGGACGGGAACGCGTCCCAGGTCCGCGGAGACGGAGAGCGGCTCGGCCAGGCGTTGCTGAACCTGCTCCACAACGCGGTGAAGTTCAGCCCGGCCGGCGCCGAGGTGGTGATCGGGGTGAGCTCCGGAGAGCACGAGGTGGTGGTGACCGTCACGGATCACGGGCCGGGGATCCCTCGCTCCGCCCTGCCGCGCGTCTTCGAGCGCTTCTACAAGGGTGATCGGGCGCGGACGCGCGGCGTCGGCGGCACGGGGCTGGGCCTGTCGATTGCCCGGCACGTGGTCGAGGCGCACGGGGGCCGGATCTGGGTGGAGTCGGAGGAGGGAAGCGGCTCCACGTTCGGGTTCGCCCTGCCGGTCTTCGGGCCGGACCTCGCCGCGACGCCGGGAGCCTGAGCATGCTCCTGCTGGCCCATCGCGGCGACCACGCCCGCGCCCCGGAGAATACGCTCGTCGCCTTCGCGGCAGCGCTCGCCCGCCCCGGCTGCGATGGCGTGGAGTTCGACGTCCGTGCCTCGGCCGACGGTGTCGCCGTCGTCCTCCACGACGCGACGCTGGCGCGCGTCCAGGGACGGCCCGAGCGTGCCGACTCGCTGTCGGCCGCGCGGCTCGACGCCGCGGGCGTCCCGACGCTCACTGACGTCCTGGCGATCTGCGGGCCGAAGGCCTTCCTCGACGTCGAGCTGAAGGAGGACCTGGGCCGGATCGCGCTCGACCCGCTCCTCGCGGCCCGTGGCCTGCCCGACGGCTCGCTCTTTCGCGCCGTGATCTCGGCCTTCGAGCCGCCAAGCCTGGCGACGATCCGGCGCCTCGCGCCCGCCGTCGCCTGCTGGCTCAACGCCGAGGACCTCGCGCCCGCGACGCTCGATCTCGCGGTCGCGCTCGGCTGCCGCGGCATCTCCGTGGAGTGGCGCGCCATCAACGCGCAGAGCGCGGCCGCGGTCGCGCGGGCAGGGCTCGACCTCGCGGCGTTCACGTTCACGAACCGGCGCACGCTTGCCCGTCTCGAGCGCCTGGGTGTCTCCGCCGCCTGCGTCGAGGGCGCCGCTCTCGCCGGCGACCGTCGACCGCCTGGGACCAGGGTGGGGTCACGGCCGGCGCCGGACCCGACCGTGCGCGGGGATTGACCGGTGGACCGCCTCACCGTCGCGACCCTGAACATCCTGAACCTGGCCGACCGCTGGGAGGAGCGCCTCCCGCTCCTTCTGGCCGACACGTCCGCGTTGCGCGCGGACGTGCTCGCGCTCCAGGAAGTGGTGTACGTCATGCAGCAGGACCGGCTCCTGGGAGCCGGCACGCCCGACGACTACGCGGTTCACCGGGGCTGGGCGGGACGGCCCGAGTACGGCAACAGCCTCTTGGTCCGTCGCCCGCTCGCGGGCGAGGCGGCCGTGGAGCGCCTCGACCTTGGCCTCAACCGCGCCGCGTCGCGCGTCGTCCTTCCGCTTTCCGGCGGCTCAACCCTGCAGGTGACCGTGACCCACTTGCATCACGTCCCGCGCGCGAGAGCCGCCCGCGACGGCCAGGTCCGGGCCCTACTCGCCTGGCTCGAGGCGGCGCCGCCTTCGACGGGCCAGCTTGTGATGGGGGACTTCAACGCGACGCCCACCGAACCGGCCGCGCGGCGAATGCGGGCCGCCGGCTTCCGCTCCGCCTACGCCGCCGCGAACGGCCGGGATCCGGCGGTCACTTGGCCGTCAGGGCTTCAGGCGCCCGCGATGGACACGGACGGCGATCCGTCCTGCTTCGACTACATCTGGGTGCGCGGGGCTGTGCGGGTCGTCGACGCGTGGCTGTGGGCGAACCGGCCGGCTGTCGACGATCCCTCCCTCTACCCCTCTGACCACATCGGGATCGCCGCGACCATCGAGGTGGCCGCCGACCCCGGCGCGGACGTTACCGGTCCGCCTGGCCGCCATCCGGGGTGATGGAGAGGAACAGGAGGCCGGTCGCTGCCCGTCGAACGTCGTCGCGGCTCGGCGTGTCGCCCTTGCGCACCCGCAGGCTCTGGTGCCGGGCGCTCCCGCGGTAGCGGGCGAAGTACGCGGCGGCGAGCGCGGTCCCCTCGTCGCTCTCGCCCCCGACGGCGTGTCCCGTGGCGGCGATCGAGCGGCCCCGGACGATGACGGTCAGCGGCCATGGCTCGGTGAAGTTGCGCCACCAGCGCTTTGCCTCGGGTCGCCCGATCCGCACGACGTAACCGCGATCGGCGGCCGCGTAGCGGACCGGGAGCTCATGGACGAGTCCCGTCCGGCGTCCGAGGTAGCTGATGAGCAGGTTCTGCTTGCTCGCGAGCCCGTGAAACGGCGACCGCAGAATGGCGGCGAGGACGCCGTTGATCGCCGGCTGCCGGAACACGGCCGCGGCTGCCGGTTCGTTGGAACCGGAAGTGCTCATCGCGAGGTCGGTCCCACTGGGTCGATGCGGAAGACCGGGAAGTCCGGGGCGATGCGTTCGAATGCCTCGAGCGGCGCTTCGGGATCGACGGGGATATGGGGCCGGCCGCCCACCGCCCGTGACAAGTACGCCTTGAGGATGGGCGGTGTGGCCAATGCGATCCTCGATGGGACAGACTGCGTCATGCTCTCCGGTGAGTCGGCCATGGGCAGCTACCCTGTCGATTCTGTCGAAACGCTCGCCAGGATCGCCGCCGCAATCGAGCCATATCGCACCGCGGTGAGTGCCAAGGACTTGTTCAAGGGAATCGATCTCAAGGGCAAGATTCCCCCTGCAAGGCTCATCGACTTGAGTGTCGAGACCGTCCTTGATACGCAGACCTTGCAGCCGTATTCGTTCCCACACACGGCGGCAATACGGCGAGGAGCATCGTGCGATTCCGCCTTCCCATCTGGATCATCGCAGTGAGCTCGCAGGAAACCACGTGTCAAGAGTTACAATTTTCCTCAGGCGTTATACCAGTGTGCAACGCTGAGCATCCAGAGAACTGGAATACCTTCGTCGCTGACTGGCTCAAGACTAATGGCCTGGAAGGAAAACTCGCTCTAGTGACCGAAGGCCCTTCGAGGATGTATCCCGATGCTAACAACCGGCTTGAGATTCTTGACACGGCTCGCCGCTGAGCGCGAGATAGCTGTAGGAGTAGCCGTGAAGCCGTTTTAAGGAGATCAAAATGACTTCTGTTGCCAAGTATTCCGATTTAGGGCTCGTAAACACCAAGGACATGTTCATGCGGGCCATGGAAGGTCGATACACCATCCCGGCGTACAACTTCAATAACATGGAGCAACTTCAGGCGATCCTAATGGGCTGCTCTGAATCAAGGTCCCCAGTGATCCTACAATGTTCGGGCAGCGCCATAAAATACATGAATTCGACGCTGCTGAGGTTCATGGTGATAGGGGCAGTGGAGATGATGAAGGACCTCAGCGGTTCTGTCCGGTGGCCCTTCACCTGGACCACGGAGACTCCTTTGAACTGTGCAGGTCATGCATAGATTCAGGGTTTTCGTCCGTGATGATAGATGGATCTCACCACTCGTTCGATGAAAACATGGGGCTCACGAAGAAGGTGGTAGATTATGCACATGAGCGTGATGTCACTGTTGAAGGAGAACTCGGCGTTTTGTCAGGAGTCGAGGACGCTGTGTCCTCTGAGGTGTCGCACTACACGAAGCCCTCAGAGGTTGAGGAATTTGTTGGAAAGACCAACGTTGACAGTCTGGCCATCTCTATCGGCACTTCCCACGGGGCTTACAAGTTTAAGCTCAAACCTGGCGAGGAACCCCCGTCTCTCAGGTTTGATATTTTAGAGGAAATCGAGCGTCGAATACCGGGTTTTCCCATAGTGCTGCACGGTGCTTCAACAGTAATGCCCGAGTATGTGGCGTTGATCAACAAGTATGGGGGATCGATGGAGCAGGCTGTGGGTATACCGGAGGAACAACTGAGGCGGGCTGCTCAGTCGGCTGTGTGCAAGATCAACATCGATAGCGACGGTAGACTCGCCATGACCGCCATGATCCGGAAGGTCTTTGCAGAAAATCCGGGAGAGTTCGACCCACGAAAGTACCTCGGACCGGCACGTGACGAGTTGATCCGAATGATCAAGTATAAAAACGAGCATGTCCTCGGTAGCGCAGGCAGCGCATGAGGAGCTGTTGGACTACAACTCAATGCCTATGAAGGCTTGTCAAGTTAAGAGGTATCTTCATGCTAGAATTGAAGACTTCCGATTTCGACATCCGGACGCTCGGCGAATGCAGGATTCCCTCTCCCATGGCGGCCACCCAATTCGTGAGTGACGACGAACGAGTCCTCTATCATGGGACTCTTGCAGAAATTCAGGGGTTCCTCCGTTCCGGGCAACAGCCCCCTGCTTTCGAAATGGCGGGCCCTCGACAACGAATCTTCTTTGATCCTTCAAAACTCAAATGCGGAATCGTCACCTGCGGGGGATTGTGTCCAGGACTCAACGACGTGATACGATCCATAGTCCTCGGCCTGTTCCACCACTACGGAGTTCGAACGGTCTTCGGTTTCCCGTACGGGTATGAAGGCCTCACGTACAAACACGGGCACATACCCATTGAACTCACGCCCGACCTCGTTGCCGACATTCAGGAAAAAGGTGGTACGATGCTGGGATCTTCTCGCGGCCCTCAGGATGTTGGGGAGATGGTCGACACCCTTGAACGCATGAACGTGGGTGTCCTGTTCGCTGTCGGAGGAGACGGAACACTCCGCGGAGCCGGGGCAATTGCACAAGAGGTCGGTCGGCGCAATTTGAAAATATCTGTCATCGGAGTCCCGAAGACTATCGACAACGACATCTCCGCCGTGGACATGTCCTTCGGTTTTGTTACTGCTGTCAGCGAAGCGAGAGGGTCTATCTATGCCGCTCATACGGAAGCCCTTGGAGCGAGAAACGGGGTCGGACTGGTAAAACTGATGGGCAGAGAGTCAGGATTTATTGCAGCCTTTGCGTCTCTTGCTACGAATCATGTCAACTTCTGCCTGGTTCCCGAGGTGAGGTTCACTGTGGAAGCATTCCTTCGAGCCCTGGAGGACAGACTGAAACGATCGCGGCCATGCAGTAGTCGTAGTAGCTGAAGGAGCAGGTCAAGATCTCATTCAGGCCACGGGCGAGAGGGACGCATCGGGAAACGTTCGGTTCAGTGACGTGGGATTGTATCTAAAAGAGCAGCTTGTTCAGCACTTTAAGAAGTTGGGTATGGAACTCAACCTGAAATACATTGACCCGAGCTACACGATTCGGAGCGTGCCCGCAAGTCCTTACGACTCAGCTTTTTGCTTAATGCTAGGGCACAACGCGGTTCATGCGGCAATGGCGGGGAGGACCAACATGGTAGTCGGCAACTGGCAACGCGAGTTCACACACGTGCCAATTGCCATGGCAGTTGCAGCTCGGAGAAAGATAGAGCCCGAGGGAAGGCTCTGGAGCACCGTGCTCTCTTGCACGGGTCAACCACATCCGATGGCATAGGTCGGTGCCCAAAACCGGCATTAAACTTTCTGCTTCAATATACGGCAGGTCCTCATGAAAATACTTCGACGCCTACCAGAATGGAACGCTGCATCGGGTGCTATTCTTGCTCCCTTGCATGCGCAAGACTTGTTACACCAGAGCCTGTCTTGGCATCGCAGTGGGATTCGCATTCGCTCTGCCGGCGGTTTGAGCACCGGATTTGAGGCACAGGTCTGTCTCGGCTGCGACCCTGCTCCTTGTGTGGAAGCCTGTCCCACTGACGCATTCCGCCAGCGAAAGGGTGGCGGAGTGCGGGTGAAACGGGATTCATGCATTCGCTGCGGCGAGTGCTCTCGGGCCTGTCCGGTGAATGCGGTGTACATGGATTCGGAAACCGGGCTGCCTTTCGTGTGCATCCATTGCGGCCGATGTGCGGCTTTTTGTCCCCATGAATGCCTGGAGATGCTGCCATCCGCGGCTGGAGAAGATGATGATCAATGAAGAAACATTTCGAGTGCTGGTGGTAAACCTGACCGAAGGGAAGAGCGAACCTGTTTCTTTCGGCAGTCCGTTGGAATTGCTGGGTGGAAGCGGCCTGGCGCCGGTCTCTTCGCTTAGTACGGCATCATGGACGCACCTGCGGATCATCCGGATCAGCCGTTGATCTTTGCCATCGGCCCGCTGACCGCCTACTTTCCCCTCATGAGCAAAGTGGTCTTGGGGTTCAAGTCGCCGTACAACGGGCAATATGCAGAGAGTCATGCGGGCGGACGACTGGGATTGGCTTTGCGTTTTGCCGGTTATGACGCTTTGGTGATCAAGGGCATAGCTCGAACGCCTTCGTGCTTGATCGTGGGCAGCCGGAGCATAGGAATCCGAGACGTCCATTACTTGTGGGGTCTTGACGTCTTGGCAACGGGAAAACATCTAAGGCGGTTTTCCGGTCGAGACTCCGGCCACCGGAGCATTCTCCGCATTGGGCCGGCGGGAGAACGCGGAGTTGCATTCGCAAGCATCAATGTGGATACGTACCGGCATTTCGGTCGGCTCGGCGGCGGAGCAGTGATGGGGGCCAAGCGACTGAAAGGAATTATTGTGCTTGGCGACGGCGGTTTACCGCTTCCCGAAGGAAAAGCCTACCGGGATTTGTTCAAACAGGTGTACCAGGAAGTGACCCAAACTCCGGCCATGAAGAAATACCACGATCTGGGGACTCCCGAGAATATGCTGATTCTCAATGAACTCAATGCGGTCCCGTGGCGAAATCTCCAGTCCACGCATGACGAAAATGTCAATGAAGATCAGGGGAACGATTTGCCGAGGAATTGCTCCTGCGGAAGACAGCGTGTTCCGGATGCCCTGTCGGATGCATCCACGTGGGACTATTACGGGAGAAATTCGCGGACAGAACGAGTTCCAGTATCGTCAGGTCTCGTACGATCATGAGCCCATTTTCGCTGCAGGCTCCATGCTTGGTGTCACCAATGCGGGTGGCGTACTGACTCTTCTGGAGGAAATGGAACGCCAGGGACTGGACGTCATGAGTGCAGGCGTTGCTCTTGCATGGGCAACGGAGGCATTTGAGCGTGGCATCGTTTCGGACAAAGAAACGTTGGTTCCTCTGTCCTTCGGAGACGTTGAAAAGTATCGCGAAGCCGTGAGACATCTGGGGACTGCGCACCAACGATTTCTATCGTTTTCTGGGTCAAGGGACTCTCGAGCTGCCGCCCGCTACGGGGGGAGCGAATTCGCGTGCGTGCTCGGACAGGAGATGGCGGGATATGCCACGGGTGAGGTTTATTTTGCCTCCCAGGCCTACGGCCTTCGACACTCGCACCTTGACAACGCAGGGTACAGCTACGACCAAAAGGCCGATGCAAGAAACCCGAAGACGCTGTGGCATTCCTGATCGAAGAGGAGCGGCGGCGGGTGCAGCTTACCTGCATGGTTTCGTGCCTGTTCGCGCGCAACGTCTATTCCGAGGAGCGTCTCAAGGAATGTCTTGCGTCTGTGGGACTCCCTGCGTCTCGCTGAATCCGTAGTTGCCCGGTCAAAGGATGTTCAGAACAAGCGGTGGCGGTTAAAGTACTTGACGGGTACAATCCGAACAAGTGTTTCAATTCCAAAGAGATTCGGAGAAGTCATTACGTGGAAGGGACCAGTCGACACAGACTTCATGCACGCTGTAGCAGCGGAGTACCAGAACGCTGTCCGCAAACTGGCAGACATAGGGCAAAGCGTTCTGTGTTAAGGTGCAGCGTCGTACGAGTCTACTCGCAGGAAGAGAACTAGTTTGGCTGCAAAAGAAATTGAGAGGGTTGTGACGGGCAAAGAAGTCTGCAATGTGGTGTCAGTAAGAGATACTGAGACCAAGATGCCTGGACACGAATGTCTATCCTCAATGCAGCCCGAATGGGTAAATTCTCTTCCGATCGGACGATTCGACAATATTGTAATGAAATCTGGAAGGTGAGTCCCATCCCGGTGAGTCTCGAAACCACTGAGGATGAGTAATAAACATACGGGACCACTCCCCTACCGTTCATGGAGACGCTGTCAACAAGGTGAAGGAGGCCGGAGACCTCTTAGGAAGATCTTTCTGGCGAGCCCCTGTGCTCAGTATCCGGAGTCTGCCTTCGAAGACTAATCGGTCATCTTCCAGGGGACGTCGTCCCCTCGGACCATCCGGGATGCATTTATGGAAGAGACATGTTTCTCACTATCCGGTATCCTGATCAGGAAACCTACAAGGAATGGCATTGGACTTAACCGCGTACGAGAGCCGAATAATGCCGACCATGACCGATGCACTGCGGGGCATTCGCGCACTTCGAGTTTCGGACTACTGGGGCGCTCTAGCTAGATTGGGCTTTGCTGCAGATGAATTCCTCTCTGCTATGGGGCTTGAAGCCACTAAAGAGAAGGTCGCTCAGAGAAATCCTTATGGATCTCGCGGCCCTGAGATTGTCACTCCAGCCTGGAGCGCTGACTCAGGCCCTCTGACGAGGCGGCGCGTGCGAGGCAAGGGCAACAGTCCCGTGCATCCTTATCAGCGGCTTCTTCTAATGGAATACCAACGTCTCCTATTGATCCTCCTGCGATCGTTCGGTGAACGTTCCGACGAACTGGCTCACCTCACATCTCTTGCCTTGACTGACCAGTCGGTCAGCCGCTTTACGATGCTTGTATCAAATCATGAGGTCTGGTCCGATGAGCGCTTCTGGGATTCCTGGAGTCATCCCGCAAGTTACCTACACCGGGAAATCTTGGGCGCTTTGCAGAATCTTCTCGTCCAGGAGTATGAAGGCGAACATGCCACAGCGGGAATCGTCTTCATCAAATCTAGCGACACAGATCGACTTCGCTGGTTGCCTTATATTCAGGATGGGCTCGATCTCCGCACCCAGCCTAGGTTCAGCCGCAAGTTAAGTGACGGGAAGAGAACCGTCTTCGTCTTTGGCGGCTGTGGCGAATTCCTGGGATTGTTTTCGGTGGAGTCCTTATACAATATGCTGGAACCCACATGCAGCTGGCGTGTTGCGAGGCGTGGGTTACTCGAGTTTCGAGTCGGCAGTGCTCTTCGTCTTATTTATAGGGAGGGAAGATGGAGTTACGTCGATATCGAAACCAAGCAAAGCCTTGTGCACGACCGAGAGCCGTCACTGATCGGCCCGAATCACATAATGTGGGACAGTTGCGAGGCAGCTGCATAAGACCGGTCAAGGTGGATTGCTTTTGATCGTTAAAGAACCCACAGCAACTGATCAAAAAGGATCTCTGCGTGGCTTCCGCTCTTAATATACCTGGACCGACCAGAATTGAGAACGAGGAGAGGCGTCTCGGCCGGGAAGTCATTGCGACGCTTACCAAACCCATTGTTAGCGACCTGATGCTTCGGCCAAAAGACTTCCTCCTCGAGCAGTTTCGGAATCGCTGTGTCAGTGACATTGGTGTTGATATACTGACCGCTTTGGCAGCCGTGGACGGCGCACTGATTGTCGACCGCACGGGCAAATTGATTACGTTCGGTACCATATTGCGAGTTCCAGGGCGCCGAGCGGCTAAAGAGGATGAGGGTGCTCGTACAACAGCAGCACGATTTGCTTCGAAGTTCGGATTGGCAATCGCAGTCAGTGCCGATGGCCCGGTGTCTGTGTACTACCGAGGGAAGGAGCTTTGATAAGGCTTCCTCTCGCTTGAACCGGGCATCGTATGCCACATCGATTACAGTATGGCACGATTATCATAGTCCTCTGCATTCAGACGATTTTGCGGTAATAGGACCTTCTGGGCGCCCACAAGGGGTATTCTCTGCACAGAGGTATTTCCGGCTGTCTAATGCTGGGGCCAATTCACAGGAATCTGCCAGACCCCGGTACAATGGCGGGCAGAAGTGGTCCGGAGAAGAGGCTTATGACTAGAAAAGCACCGAGACTCGGAATCACGGTGGTGACTAGACCGGAAGGGCATTGAGCCTTTTAGGCAACGTCCTGGGCGCATGCCTGATGTTCATTTACTTTGCGCTTGTCGAGTCGAGCTTGACGTTTCCAGGGCAGGAGCGTGACTTGGGAGCCAATCTCCGAGTTTTCCTTCTCGGTACGGGGGTGGTGGTCCTTATCATTTCCGCGAATGACGCATCAGGTGCTTCGTCCGTTGCGCAAGGGCCTTGTCCGGTTTTTTTCCGGTCGTGAAGTGGAAAGCTCGGAGCTTCTCGCTGGAAGATACTTGAACCTACCCATCCATATGGCGGGAGTGAGTCTCTTTGGGTGGCTCGTCGGCGGCTTCATCTTCACGTTCATGCCCCCCGCCTTTGAGCAGTTTCATCAAGGGGATGTGCGCTTGGCCCTTCGGCTACTCATCGCGATGTACCTTGTCGGGGCCCCGACAACGGTAGCATTCATCTATTTCGTGCTGGAATGGCGGACACGCAAGAGTGCGGCGAAGATTTTCCCTCAAGAAACCCTTACCGATGTCCCCCGGACCTTCAGGACCAATGTGCTTCCCAAGATGCTCCTGTTGTCGTTCATGATCGGGACCATACCGTTGGGTATAGTGAGCTTCATCACGCTCGACCAGATCGCTTTGATCCAGAGCGACTCGAAGCATGTCAGTGTTTTCGCGTCCCAGATGCCTCATGTGCTCCTATTCATTTTGTGCCTTGCGGTTGTTGCCGTGGCGATCCTGTCTTTTCTCATGTCCCGGAGCGTTTCGGAGCCGCTCCAGCGGATGGGAGACGCTATGAAAAGAATTCGTGAAGGAGAATTGAACGTTAGCATACCGGTGGTCTCAAATGATGAGATAGGCGTTATGGCTGCTGGGTTTAACAGAATGGCCGAAGGACTCAGGGAACGGGATTTCATCAGAGAGACCTTCGGGAGCTATGTTAGTCCAGAGGTGGCTGCTGAAATCCTCACATGTGACACCGGTGTGAAGCTTGCTGGAGAATTACGGGATATCAGCATCCTGGTCTCCGATCTCAGGGGATTCACTCGGCTGTGCGAAACGATGGAGCCCCAACTTGTGCTCAAAATGATCAATGCATATCTGGAGACGATGACGGAAGTGATCGTCAGCCACGATGGAACCATTGACGAAATAATGGGCGATGGACTACTCGTATTTTTCGGGGCGCCGCGGCGGGTACCCGACCACCCTCGGCGGGCCGTAGAATGTGCCTTGGCCATGCAGTCAGCCTTGCTGCTGTTGAATGAGGAGCATGAAAATCAGAGTTTACCGCCCCTTGAAATGGGGATCGGTATCAATTGTGGTGAACTTGTGGTCGGTAGCATCGGTTCCGAAAAACGCCGCAAGTACGGGGCAATGGGAGGTCCGATTAATGTGGCCTACCGGGTTGAGGCTCAGACCATCGGCGGGCAGATTCTCGTTACGCCGGAGATCCACGAGCGTCTCGGTCAATCTCTCATCGTCCAGTGCCACAGGGAAGCGCGCTTGAAAGGTATTGAACAGTCCGTGATCCTCTACCAGGTCGTTGGGATCAAAGCCCTATAGCCGATTAAGCGAGCTGAATCAGAGGGACATCCTGACCGGAATATACGAATCAGCATGCCCCTTTCCTCGCAATCTTTCTTGTACAGATGAATGGGGTAGGTTCTCTACCACATCTCTTTTCTTATTCATGTCCCCTCTTTAACCATAAATTGAAGGGTTAGCGACTGTAAGCCCTCTCACGTCGCAGTAACGGCATAAGTGCGGACCGGCATTACGGTGACAGGCCCGTCAAATCACTAGTGGCGAGGCGACAAAATAACAACTTCGAAGTAGTGAAGACCTCCAGCTTCACTAGCCGTCATTGCGAGGAGCTCTTGCGACGAAGCAATCCAGGGGCCGCAGCCTGTGGCCCCTGGGTCGCTCGCTCCGCTCGCAATGACGGCGGAGGGGATTCAATTATTTTGCTGCGTCGCCTGATTTCCAAATTCCGCTTTCCATCATCGGCAACGTCCGCGCCTGGGCGCCAACGGGATTACGCCACTACGGCCCGCGCCTGTCGCGACATTTCGCCGGCCTTCATTGAGCGGCAGATTGGTAAAGACCGGCGTGTCACCGTAATACCGTATAATCTACGCCCGCGGGGACATATTGCGTCAGCACGATGGGCAGGAGCTTCTCGAAGTCCGGCTTATCCATAGCGCGCATCTGCGGCATGCAAAAGGCCAGGCCCAGGATCGTCAGGCCGGCGATCATCATGTAGCGGGGGAAGTAGAGCACGACGTTGACGAAGCCATTCATCATGCAGGCTTCGCGCGGGTTGCGGGTGGCCAGCACGCGCTGCATGTGGTAACCGGGCAGCGGCCCGGCCAGGCTCGCCAGCATGCCTTTGAAGAACATCAGGCCAAAGATGATGGCGAAGAACTCGTTGCCATCCTGCCGTATGGAGTCGTTGACTTTGTCGAGGATGCCGGTCCAGTCCAGGCCGAGCTTCCAGCCGAAGAAAGGACTGAACCAACCGGACGGGACGACGGACTGGATCATTTCGGGCGAGACCTTGTAAATGGCGATGCAGCCGATGATGATCGAGGTCACCGTCAGGATGCAGAACTGCATCACCTCGGTAATGACGACGCTGACCATGCCGCCCTTGATGGCATAGAGGGAAGTCAGCATGAGGAGGATGATGGCGTAAATGTTCTCGTCGGAGAGCAACCCTTCCGTGGCGCCGGTAATGCGCCAGGGCAGAATCACCACGGCGAACTTCCCGATGCCCTTGAAGGCGTAGGCGAGCATGGGGATGACCTGGATGACGGCGAAAACGACCACGCTCAGGTGGGCCAGGTTCGCTCCCATGCCGCGCCCGAACCGCGTTTGGATCCACTCGGCGCCGGTGAGCACGTTCGAGCGCCGCAGCCAGCCGCTCAGGAACATCATCAGGAAGATCTGGTTGAACACCGGCCACAAGAACGGCAGCCAGATGCTCTTCATCCCGTAAACCAGCAGCCAATACACCATCAGCATCGTGCCGCTAATATCAAACGTCCCTGAGGCGTCGGAAATGCCCAGCAAGTACCACGGCAGCGACTTGCTACCCAGGAAATCCGAGTTGCGGTCCTTAGCGCCGCGCCTCGAGACCCAGAGGCCGATTAAGACGGTGGTTACTAAATCGACGCCGATAATGGCGATGTCCAGTGAGTGCAGTTTCATGAGCGTAGCTAAGGGTTCTTTGCCAGTTTGAAGACCCAGGCGTAATTGGCAGGGAGTTTGCCCTGGGCCCCATCGGGAATGGTGAAAGTCGTCTTGGCGTCCTCGGTTGCGCCTGCCTTAAGCTCGCCGAAGCCGAGCAACTGCACCTTGGCCCTTCCGGCGAGGATCTCCGCCGGCATGGCGACCTGTGGCGGCAGCGTGGCCGGGTCGTCTTTCGCCGAGGAGGATGGCATAGACGGTGCCGTCGCGCGTGGCGGTAAAGACGCAGTCGCCGTGCTCGTATGGACTACTGGCCGGGTGTTATAGATAGCTTCCCCGTTGAGCTTCATCCATTCGCCGAGTTTTTGAGGCGGCGTATAGCCTCGGGGTCGAAGTCGCCCTCGGGGCTGGGGCCGATGCTGAGAAGAGGTAGCCTCCCCGGGCCACAATGCGGCAGAGATGGCGGACGAGGGTGCCGGGGCTTACCGGTCGTGGGGTCATAACTCCAGGAAGTGGCCATCGTCATGCAGGTCTCCCAGGGGTAGGGCAGTAACTGTCCGGGAACTTCGTTTTCCGGCGTGCAGTAGTTTTCGTTTCGCCACCACGGGACGGTCCACCACCAGCAGTCCGGGTTGGTGAGTGCGCGCCATCGCTGCCAGGCCGTTCATGTCAATGTCCTGCTGCGGTGGCCGCACCTGTCCGCCGTCGAGCCAGAGGATGTCCCGCTGCCATAGCCGGTCATGAGCTCCTCGATCTGTTTCCAGGTGAACTCCTTGAACCGCTGCCAGCGGGCCGGGTAGCGGGGAAGTCGTAGTTGGGATTGCGGTCTTTCGGCGGGAAGTAGGGCCACCAGTAATCCGGCGTGTGCCAGTCGGCCTTCGAGAAGTAGGCGCCGATGCCAAAGCCTTCGTTGCGGAACGCCGCGAACACTTCCTTGACGACGTCGGCCCGCGGGTCGGCGTGGAACGGACAATCGGGCGAGGTGATCTTGTAATCCGTCTTGGCCGTGTCCAACATGCAGAACCCGTCGTGATGCTTGGTGGTGAAAACCACGTAACGCATGCCGGCGTCCTTCGCGGCCGCGGCCCACTTGTCGGGATTGAAGTTCACCGGGTTGAAGGTCTGGCGCAGGCCTTCATAGGCTTTGACGTAGGTGAAATAATTGGTGCCGGACGGACCGCGGCGCTGGCACCAGCCTTCGTCCTCCGGGCAGATTAACCACGACTCGACGATGCCCCACTGGCTGTAGGTTCCCCAATGCATCATCAGGCCGAACTTAGGTCCTGCCACCATTCGAGCTTCTTTTGCACGGCCGGGTCTTTGGGCGGAACATAGCCCTTGCTCATGGCGTGCTCGTTGCCGACGGGCGCGTCCGCTCCCTGCGCGATTCCTGACAACGCCGCCAAGACAACGAATAATGACCCTCTCATATATGTTCTCATGCAGATCGAATTTGCTCAGACAACAGGTTTGTTTGCAATTCCGCAAGCCATCTCAAAGCCACCCGGTGGGGAAGGCACGGCCATTGACAAAGTCGGTGATGAGGACTCCAATCTGAAGCTGTAGGAGACGACGTAAGAAGTCTCAAATCAGCACGTTCCGAACAAGCCCAGGTTTGGGCAGCAGCCAAGAGATCAGAGACTCCTAACGTCGTCTCCTACAATGACTTAAGAAGACTTTGTCCTTGGCCGTGGTGGGGAAGGCAGAATGGTCGGGAAAAGCCACCCAAAGCCATCTACAAGCCACCTTCAAGCCAACTGCTTGGGAGGGGATTGCGACCCACATGCGACCTACATGCGACCCTAAAGCCACCTGAAAGCCACCTCAATGCGAGCCTAAAGCCACCCCAATGCGACCCCAAAGCCACCCTCGAGCCAAGGGAAAGCCAGGGGAAAGTGCCTGTACGGTGGTGGGATACGGTGGAATCGGCCCGGGATTGCCTGGGGTGGGAATTGGTGTTAGCGTGCCGCCGAATAAAAGGTTAAGTTGAGCGTCGAAGTATCTGTTGGGCCATGAAGAAGCTGATCCTGATCATTTTAGCGAGCAGTGGGCTGACGGGGGCGCAGGCCCAGTTGTTCAGTCCTGATGCCCTTGGCGGCGCATTGGTGGGCACGGTGATCGGCGGGGTTTCCGGCGGCAACTGCCATGACGGATTCTCGGGCAGTGGCGCAGCTATAGGCGCGGGGGTCGGGTTGGCCGCCGGGGCAATCTTAGGCGAAGTGCGACGGCAGGATTACTATGCCTCCCAGTCTTATTATTATTACCCGGCGCCGACTGCTTATTTGCAGCCCGCGACCCCGGCCCAGCCAGCCCAACAGGCTTATTGGGCGGCGCCTGACCAGGCGAAGGTTCACCAGATTCCGGACGCGCCTCGGGTGCCCGGTGCCCCAACGTTTTGATAATTGAATGCTTAACTTACAATATTATGAATCCACTTCTAACTAAACTCACTGTTCCTGTTTGCGGCGCAACCGTTCTGGCGCTGTTGTCCGGCTGCGCCTCCAGCGGCGTGAAGAATCCATCCGGCGTTCCGGTGACACACATGAACGCCGACGAGCAAGGCTTCGTGGCGGGCACCGGCATGGAGTCGCAAGACCTGGTGATGGTGACCGACAAGATGGCGCGGAGCATCCTCAGCATTCCGCAAGTCGCCAACGCGGCGACGCCGCCGACCATCGTGCTGGAGCCGGTGGATAACCAGACGCGGTTCCCGATCAACAAGGAGATTTTCCTGACGCGGATTCGGGCGCAGTTGAACTCGAAGGCCCACGGCAAGATGATGTTCCTGGCACGCAGCCAAATGGAGGCGCTGGAGCAGGAGCGCAACCGCAAGCGCGAAGGCAGCGTGACGGCGAGTTCCGACCCAACGTCCAGGAGTTCAAGGGCGCGGATTATTTCCTGACCGGGCACCCTGCAAGGGCTGTCCACTCGCACCGCGGCGGGCACCAGCGATTACATCCTGTATGACTTCCATCTGATTGATGCCCGGACCAGCGTCATTGTGTGGGAGGATATCGGCGGAGATAAAGAAGCAGGGGCTGGAAGACGCGGCTTATCGCTGAGCTCCTCACGGGGCGAAGTGATGAAAGGGCTCTGGCAGCCGACGCTGCTGGCTGCTTTTCCTGATGCTCGCCGGCTGCGCCACCCGACAAAGCACCAGGTCGCGCTCACCGGCAACATCATGGTGGATGCGCCGAACGCCATCGCCAACGGGCCGCCGCGGGACAAGGTGCTGTGGCAATATCGCCTGGCGGCGGCGGCGATGCGGCAGGGGAAGTACGCGTGGCGAAGCAAAACCTGGATGACGCGCTGCGCTCCCTCGGCGGGATTTATGGCAAGGATGCGACGCCAAAAAGGCCCGGAGTTATTTCCATGCCGAGGCCAAGAAGACTTTCATAGGCGAACCATACGAGCGTTCCATGGCTTACATTTACCGGGGCATTATCTATTGGATGGACGGGGAACCGGACAATGCCCGGGCGTGTTTCGCAGCGCGGAATTTGAAGACAGCGACGCTGAAAACCATCAATACGGGGGCGACTGGGTCCTGCCCGATATCTGGACGGACTCATCACGACGAAGATGGGCGGCGACGGCTCGGACGCCTTCAAACGCACGCAGGCCGAGGCGGAAGGTGAAACTGCCGCCCTACAACCCCAATGCTAATGCAATATTCTTTGTCGAGTTCGGCCTCGGCCCGACCAAATATGCCACCGGGCAATACGGCGAGGAACTTCGTTTTCAGTGCGGTGCCTCACCGTCGACTTCCGCGGAACTGAAAGTGGACACCTTCCAAAATCCCATCGCGGCGACAGATGATGTCTATCTCCAGGCGACGACGCGGCCGGGCGCGATGATGGACCATATTTTCGGCAACAAAGCGGTGTTCAAATCCGCGACTGACACCGCGGGCAACGTGGCGCTCATCGGCGGGTTGACGACAGCGGCAGTGAGCGACAATCGTACGGCGCAGGAAGTCGGTCTGGGCATCGCGGTCGCGGGACTGGTGAGCAAGATGGTGTCAGCCGCGACGGTTCCGGCGGCGGACACGCGTTCCTGGGAGAACCTGCCGCATTACCTCAGTTTCGTGAACGTGCCGCTGCCCCCCGGGCAGCGCGTGGCGACTGTTCAATTTCTTGTGCCTCGGGCCGGGTGCATCGGAGCTGAATAAGACCATCACCCTCAACATTACAACAACCAACCATGACAAGGTGGTGTTTGTCAGCGACACTTCAACAACACCACAAACGTTATGAATAAATCATTGGTATCCATCATCGCGGCCGGCGGGGCGCTCCTGCTGGCGGCAGGCTGCGCTAGCACGCACGACAAAGGTCCTTATCTGCCGCAAAGGCCGCGACGTGTGGGCTATGAGACCCGGGAGCCCGTGGTCCTGCTGGATCCCGGCGTCCAATACTCGGTGACCTG
>CAVYIV010000004.1:0-5215 GCA_963768675.1 uncultured Chloroflexia bacterium
ACCACTGCGATCCATGGCCCCGCTGCGGCGGGGTTTCTTGATTTTCAGTCACGTGCTCGATGGGGGATCGGGGGGCTCGCCCCCCGCGGAGTGGAGAGGTGACGTCCCGAAGCGGAGCGTCGCTCGCGGAGCGAAGGACGCGAAGCGAAGGGGAAAATCACGGTGTCGACGGTTCAATTCCGCCCCTGGGCACCACTCCCGACCAAGGCCCCGCTCCCGGCGCAGCCTCCCGGTGTCCATTCGCGGGCTCATCGGGAAAGCCGTGCGGATCGTCGGCCGCGGTTCAGCCCTTGATGACGCCCAACGGGCGCAGGCGGACCACGGGGACGGCGATGCCGGAGAGGCGGAGCGCCTCGACGACCTCGGCGGCGTCCTTGTAGGCTTCGGGCATCTCCTCGGAGAGCGTTCTCGGGGAACGGGCGGCCACGACGACGCCCCGCCGTCCGAGCTCGGCGGCGATGTCGCGCCCGGCGCCGGCTCGCCTGGCGGCGTGACGGGACATGCCGCGCCCCGCGCCGTGCGCCGCCGAGCCGAACGTCTCCCGCATCGCGACCGGTGTCCCGACGCAGACGAACGACGGCCGTCCCATGTCGCCGGGGATCAGCACCGGCTGGCCTACGGCTCGGTACGCCGCCGGCACGTCCGCGTGCCCGGCAGGGAAGGCGCGCGTCGCGCCCTTGCGGTGGACGAGCACGGTCCGGCAGTTGCCTCCGACGTTGTGCTCCTCGATCTTCGCGATGTTGTGGGCGACGTCGTAAACCAGACGGAAACCGAGCGATGACCGGTTTCCCCCGAACAGCCGGGCCATGGCTCGCTCGATGAGAACCATCATGACCTGCCGGTTCGCCCAGGCGAAGTTGGCGGCGCCGCGCATCGCGGCAAGGTAGCGCCTGCCCTCCAGGGAGGAGAGCGGCGCCGCGACCAGCTGGGGGTCGGGCAGCGGGATCCGGTCTCGCCCCTTGCCCTGGTGCATCGCGGCGAGAGCGTCGTCGCACACCTGGAAGCCGAGGCCCCGCGAGCCCGAGTGGAGCATCACCGCGACCTTGCCCGCGGCGAGCCCGAAGACCGCCGCCGCCTGCTCATCGAAAATCTCGTCCACGACCTGGATCTCCGCGAAGTGGTTGCCGGATCCGAGCGTTCCGAGCTGGGGCGCCCCGCGCTCCCGGGCCCGGCGCGACAGCGCGGCGGGGTCGCCGCCGGGCAGGCAGCCCTGGGCCTCGGTCAACGTGAGGTCCTCCGGCTCTCCGTAACCGGCGCGGACGGCCCACGCGGCCCCCGTCCGGAGCACGTCGTCGAGGTCGCGGTCCGCGAGCTTCGCGATCGCGCCCTCGCTGCCGACGCCCGCGGGGACGTCGCGCTGAATCTGCGACACCAGGGCGCGCAGGCGCCCGCCCACGTCGCCGGCTCGCAGGTCCGTGCGCATGAGCCGCACACCGCAGTTGATGTCGTACCCGACGCCCCCCGGAGAGACGATGCCGTCGGCGGCGTCGAAGGCGGCCACGCCGCCGATCGGGAAACCGTACCCCTCGTGCATGTCCGGCATCGCGAGCGACGCTCCGACGATGCCCGGAAGGTGGGCGACGTTGCACGCCTGGTCCAGAGACCGGTCGCCGCGGATCGCTGCGAGGAGCCTCTCGCTGGCAAAGACGCGGGCGGGCACCCGCATCCCGCTCTCGGGCGCGATCTCCCAGACGCCGGGCCGGACCCGCTGGATGTCCCTGCTCATTTCTCCACTATAAACGTGCGACCGGGAAGGGGGCGGCGGCTCGAGTTCCGCCGGTCATGCGCGGCGGCGGTGACCGGAGCCCGGCGCGTGCTTGCCGCCGAAGAACGAGCGGGGCGCGGCTCCGCCGGCCCACGATTCGACCACAGCGGCCCACCGTCCCCGGCCTTCGAGGAGCAATTTGACGACCTCCCGGACCGCGCCGCGCCCGCCGGGAGAGTCGGCGACAAAATGGCAACGATCCCGCACTTCTTCCGGCGCATCTGAGGGGCAGGCCGCCAGGCCGACCACTGCGAACGCAGGGAGATCCGGGATGTCGTCCCCCATGAAGGCGACCTCGGCCAACGGGATGCCGATGCGCGTCGCGAGGACCGAAATGTCGGCCTTCTTGTCCCGGCTGCCCTGCACGACCAGCTCGGCGGGGATCCCGAGGTCGCTCAGGCGTGGCCTCACCGGACCGGAGAGGCGTCCCGACAGAATGGCGACCGCGATCCCCTCGGTCATCGCCAATCGGATGGCAAAGCCGTCTCTCGCCGAGAACGCCTTGAGCGCCTCCCCGCGAGCGCTGTAAAACAGGGTCGTGTCGGTGAGGACGCCGTCGACGTCGAGCGCGATCGCCTTGACGCGGCCGGCGCGGGTCAGCAACTCCTGCTTCGAAAGGGCCACCCCACACCTCCGGGGATCATGCTAGCCGCTCGCCGGTCGCGAAAGAAGGGCCCGGCAGCGGACACCCCGGCCCGATTCGGGGTCTTCCGGGAGGTTGCCGGCGAGTGTCAACGGCCCGGCTTCGGCGCCACCCGGACGTTTCCCGGCCGGACCGCGTAAAATCACCGAATGCCGCCGATTGTGGAGGTGACGAACCTTGCAGTGGCTTTCCCGGACCCGGCGGGCGGCTGGCGGCGGGTCGTCGACGGCGTGACGCTCTCCCTCATGGAAGGCGAGGCCGTGGGAGTCGTGGGCGAGTCCGGGTGCGGCAAGACGCTCACGGCCCTCGCGCTGCTTCGTCTGGTTCCCGAGCCGGGGCGGATCGTCGGAGGCAACATCCGGATCGGCGGTGAGGACGTGCTCGCGGCGGACGAACGACGAATGTGCTGGATCCGAGGCGCCGTGGTGGGGCTCATCTTCCAGGAACCGGCGCAGGCCCTGAATCCGGTTCGGTCCGTCGCGTCGCAGGTCGCGGAGGCGGCCCGCCTGCACAAGGACGTTGGGCAGTCTCAAGCTTTCGCTCTGGCCACACGGCTTCTCGCAGAGGTCGGGATCGAGGAGCCGGAGCGGACCGCGCGCTCGTACCCCCACCAGCTCTCGGGCGGGCAGAGACAGCGCGTGCTGCTCGCGTCCGCGCTGGCTGCGGATCCCCGCGTGCTGGTCGCGGACGAGCCCACGTCCGCTCTCGACACCGTCTCGCAGAAGGGCATCGCGGATCTTCTCGGGAGGCTCCACGAGAGCCGGCGCCTGAGCCTCCTTTTCGTGAGCCACGATCTTTCGCTCGTCGCGCGTCTGGTGGATCGGATCACCGTCCTCTACGCGGGGGAGACCGTGGAGATCGCCGACTGCGGGGCCCTGCTCTCCGATCCGAAACACCCCTACACACGGGCGTTGCTCGAGACGCGACTGGCGATCAAGGACGGGGCAAACGTGCGGTTCCCGACCGTTCCGGGGGCGGTGCCCCAGGCTCGCGACTGGGGGCGCGGATGCCGATTCGCCTCCCGCTGCCGGCATGTCTTCGAGCGATGCCGCGAGGCGCGCCCCGCTTTGACCGCCCTCCCGCAGGGACGGACGGTGCGCTGCTTCCTCTTCGGAGATGCGGAGGAACCCGGTGTTTGACGCGGGAACGGTCCCCATCCTGGTCGCTGACCGGGTCTCGCGGCGGTACAGGGCGCGGGGGCGCCAGGGCGCTGTTCATGCGCTCGACTCCGTCTCGTTCGCACTCCGGCCCGGTGAGATCGTGGGGGTCGTCGGACGATCGGGAGCAGGGAAGAGCACACTGGCGAGGGTCCTGCTCGGCCTCGAACCGCCCGACGAGGGCTCGGTCCGCTACGCCGGCAGGCCGCTGCGGGGTTTGACCAGGACGGAACTCCAGGGGATGCGTAGGGCCGTTCAGGTCGTCTTTCAGGACCCGCATTCTTCGCTCGACCCGCGCCAGACGATCGGGAGCATCCTCTCCGAACCGCTGGCGGTCCACAACCTCGTGCCCAGGGGCAGACGCCGAGAGGGCTGCGCCGAGCTGCTGGCGAGCGTGGGGTTGCCCTCGGACGTCGAACTGCTTCGTCGTCTGCCGCGCGAGCTCTCCGGAGGCGAGCGACAGAGGGTCGCGATCGCGAGAGCAATCGCCTGCAGCCCCCAGCTGCTGATCCTCGATGAGCCCGTGTCGGCGCTCGATGCGTCGGTTCGCGGTCAGGTGCTGAATCTCCTGCTCGAACTGCACGTCCGGACGGGGCTGGCGATGATGGTGATCGCCCACGACGTGCGCCTGATCTCACATCTTTGTGTTCGCGTCGCCGTCCTGGCGAAGGGTAGGATCGTCGAGGACGGGTCGGTGGGGCAGGTTCTCGGCCGGCCCTCGAGTCCCGGCACCGCCGAGCTCATCGCCGCGGCGACCTGGCTCGAGGCCGGGCCGCGGCCCGGTACCGCGGTCCCGTGGGGCGAACCGGGGGGCGGAAATTGACGTTGGGTTCAGAGATCGGGCACGCGTTCGGTCCGGGCTCGATCCGTAAGGGTTCGGATAGAGTGGCGCGCGGCCCGGACGGGTCTGAAACCAGTTCGAGGGCCGGGACGTACTAGATCAGCGATGCTGGAGCGGAGGTGCGTGTGAGAGCAACGAGTCTCAAGAGTGGTCTGGCCGCGGTGATCGCGGCGACGACACTGAGCGCATGGGCGGCCGAATCGCGGTTCGAGGTCGGAACTTCGCCCGGACAGCAAGTTCGCGGCGCGCAACTGGGCGCCCCGGAAATGAGGCTTTCGCTCCAGGATGCGGTCGCACTCGCGCTCGCTCACAATATCAACCTCGAGGTTTCCCGGCTCGGACTTGCGTCGGCCCGGCAGGGACTCCTGGGGAGCACCGGGATCTTCGACCCGGTTCTTTCATCGAGCCTGGGCGGGTCGTACTCCGAGAGTCCCTCCACCAACGCCCTCATGGGCGCGGAGGTCGGGATCCAGCGCGGACGCGAGCTCGATCTCTCCCTCGGGGCCCTGGTGCCCACCGGCGGCACGTACTCGATCGGGTGGACCAACACCCGCAGCATCACCAACTCGAGCTTCTACTTTCTGAACCCGGCGTACAGCTCCGGCCTGCTCGCCTCCCTCAAGCAGCCGCTCCTGAAGGGCTTCGGCACGGACGTCAACCGCACGGCGATCGAGGTTGCGCGCAGGAACAGGGACATCTCTTTGGTCGGGTTCCAGGAGATCGTGATTAGCACGGCCCAATCGGTCGAGAGCGCATATTGGAACCTCGTGTACGCGATCGACAACCTCAAGTCCAAACAGCACTCCCTC
>CAVYIV010000005.1:0-33937 GCA_963768675.1 uncultured Chloroflexia bacterium
GCCGTCATCCTGTCGTGGTTCCGCCTCCGTGAAAGCCGTGGGCCCGGCAGATCGCTCGACATCACCGGCGTCGCGCTGGCCGGCGCGGGGCTGGTCGGGATCATCTGGGGCGTCACGCATGGCAACGGGCGCGGATGGACCGACGTCCAGGTGCTCGTCGCTATCGGTGTTGGCGCCGCCCTCCTCGCCGCCTTCATCGGTTGGGAATTGCGCGCAGGCTGAGCCGATGCTTCCGCTCGGACTGTTCCGCCGTCGAGCGTCGATCGTCGCGAACGAGGGGTTGTTCCTGATGTTGTTCGGGACGTTCGGGCTCGATCTTCCTGCTCGCACAGTTCTTCCAGGTCGTGCAGGGCCTCGACCCCTTCCAGGCGGGCCTGCGGGTCTTGCCCTGGACCGCGATGCCCGTCGTCGTCGCACCGCTCGCCGGGCTGGCGCTCGCCCGCATCAGCCCGCGGGTCATCCTCGCGGTCGGGCTCCGCGCCGATGGCCCTTGGACTCGGCTGGATCGCCGCGATCAGCTCGGCGACCGTTCCGTACACGTCCCTGGTGCCGGCGTTCGCGGTCAGCGGGACCGGCATGGGGCTCTTCTTCGCGCCGATCGCCAACATCGTCCTCTCGGCCGTGCCGCGCGAGGACGAAGGGAAGGCCTCCGGAGCCAGCAACACGATCCGGGAGCTCGGCGGCGTCTTCGGAGTGGCGGTCCTCGCCGCGATCTTCGCGGCCAACGGCTCGGACGCTGCACCCCGGCTCTACGTGGACGGGCTCATCCCGGCTGTGGCCGGAGGTGCAGCGGTCGTGGCACTCGCCGCCCTGGTCGCCCTCGCGCTTCCCGCGCTCGCGGCCGACCTGCAGGGGGCTGCGGCAGTTCCGGCCCAGGTCCACATCGAGGTCGAGGCGTCCGAGCTCGCCGCCGAGTGTCACGGACCGCTAAACGCTAGACGGTTCTGCCTGGCGCAACTACGATTCCGGCCATGCCGAACCACCCCGCTCCCCCGCTGGCGATCACTGAGGCCGAACGCGAGGCGCTTCGGGCGCTGGTCCGGGCCGGGACGACCGAGCAGCGGACCGGGATGCGGGCGCGGGTGGTCCTGGCCGCCGCCGACGGGGTCGCCAACGAGCGCATCGCCGCCGACCTCGGCGTCCACAAGATGACGGTCTACCTGTGGCGCAGGCGGTTCGCGGAGGCCCGCCTGGCCGGGCTCGGCGACGCGCCGCGCCCCGGGCGCGCCCCGACGTACGGCCGCGATGAGCGCGACCGGGTCATCGCCCTCACGCTCGAGCCGCCGCCCGGCGGGACGACCCACTGGAGCGCCCGCCGCATGGCGGCCCGGACCGGGATCAGCACGACGACGGTCCAGCGGATCTGGGCGGAGGCGGGCCTCAAGCCCCACCGCACGGAGACGTTCAAGTTCAGCGCCGACCCCGAGCTCGAGGCGAAGGTCCGCGACGTCGTGGGGCTGTACCTCGACCCGCCCGAGCGGGCGGTCGTGCTCAGCCTCGACGAGAAGACCCAGATCCAGGCGCTCGACCGCACCCGCCGATGCTGCCCCTGCGCCCGGGCCAGGTCGAGCGCCACACGCACGACTACGAGCGCCACGGGACGACCCAGCTCTTCGCGGCGCTCGAGGTCGGGACGGGCAGGGTGACCGCCCAGACGCGGGCGAGGCACACCGGCGCCGACTTCCTCGCCTTCCTGCGCACGGTCGGGCGGGCCTACCCCGAGGGCGAGCTGCACGTGGTCCTCGACAACGTGTCCACCCACAAGACGCCGGCCGTCCGGGCGTGGCTCGACGCGAACCCGCGGGTCACGTTCCACTTCACCCCGACCTCGGCATCCTGGCTGAACCAGGTCGAGACCTGGTTCAGCATCCTCTCCCGCCAGGCCATACGGCGCGGGGCGTTCCGCTCCGTCAGGGAGCTCGTCGCGCGGATCGAGGCGTTCATCGAGAGCTGGAACGCCGGCGCCTCACCCTTCGTGTGGACGAAGTCAGACGACGAGATCCTCGCCAAGGCCGTCCGCAAGCGGCGAGCGATCAGCGAATTGGGACACTAGCCCCGGAGCTGGGCTCATTCGGCGAAATGCTGGTCCCGGTCTCAGGTCGCCCGACGCGGCCCCCGCGGGCCGCGTCGGGCGCGTTTCTCGGCCGGCGGCCGGCCGACTACCAGCCGAAGCTGCCAGGGCCTCCCTTGAACGGGCCGACGACCTTCGAGGTGACCCAGCCGCCGTAGAAGCGGCCCGGCTGGGGCGTGGCGAGCTCGTCGCCGACCCATGCCTCGTCGACCTGCCAGGCGTAGAACGCTAGGTGGTCGCGGATGACCTCGTAGCCCGGCATCGGGTCCTTGTAGGACCAGGCCGCGTTCGGGATCGTCCGATCCGGCAGCGCGATCGACCAGTACGACGCGTCGCCTTTCCACTCGCAGACGCTCCGGTGCCCAGTGGGCATGAGAAGGTCCGTCCGGACGTCGGCCGGCGGCAGGTAGTAGACCGGCGCGCCGGCGGTCTCGAGGACCCGGAGCGCCCGGGCCGTGTCGGCAAAGCGTGACGCCGTCGACGACGACCCGGATCCGCTCCGGGACGGGCTCGACGCGGGGCGGGCGCGGGTAGTCCCAGACGGACTCCTGGCCCGGGCCCGGGATCGTTCGGTTCGCCGGCGGGGGCACGGTGCCGGCAAAGACGCGGGGGCGGTCCATGACATTCCTTCACGTGTCGACCGCGCGACGGGCGCGATCAGGTTCTCGTGCTTCGCAGTCCGGCCGGGAACCCCGGCCGTTACGCTCGAAGGATCCCGGATGGCGGCCGGACGAGCTCCGCCTCTGTAACGCCCCGGCATCGTCGGGCGACAAGACTGTCATGACCCACGAGACCGCCACCCCACGTGAGACCTCGGCCATGGATCACTTCGACTTCGTCATCATCGGCGCCGGACCGGGCGGCGAATCGGCTGCCTACGAGGCCCGGGCGCACGGGTGCGAGCGTTGCCGTGGTCGACGCCGACCTGTTCGGCGGCTCGTGCCCGTTCTGGGGCTGCATCCCGTCGAAGTCGCTCCTGCACGCCGCCGAGCGACACGCCAGCGGCGCCGGCTACGACTGGGCGCAGACCTCCGCCCGCCGCGACTACATCATCAACCGGGAGAACCGGGACTACCCGGACGACTCCGGCCACGTGCGCGGCCTCGAGGCCGCCGGTGCGGTCGTCGTCCGCGGACATGCCGCGCTCGACGGACCCGGCCGCGTCGTCGTCCGCCACGATGGGGCGAGCCACACCCTCGAGGCTTCAAACGTGGTGATCGCGGTCGGCTCGGCGACGAAGGTGCCGCCGATCGAGGGGATCGAGACGATCCGGACGTGGACGAACAAGGACGCCACCGGCACGCGCGACCTGCCCAGGAGCCTCCTCGTCCTCGGCGGCGGGCCGACGGGCGTCGAGCTGGCCCAGGTCTTCGTCCGCTTCGGCGTGCCGGTCACGCTCGTCCAGTCGGGCAAGCGGCTCCTGCCCAGCGATCATCCCCGCAATTCCGAGGCGGCCCTCCGGGCGCTCGTGCGCGACGGCGTCGACGTACGCCTCGGCGTGCGGGCCGTCCGGGCGGAGGCCGGTACCGGGCCGGACGGCGCGGACGTGGTCCATCTCGACAACGGCACCACGGTGAGCGGGCACGCATCGCTGCTGGCCGTCGGCCGGACCTTTCCGCTCGAAGGCCTCGGCCTCGAAACGGTCGGCATCGACGTGCGGGATCGGGCTGCTCTCCCGCGCGACGGCCGGCTCCGCGTCGCCGACGGCCTCTACCTGGTCGGCGACGTGGCGGGCCCCGAGCTGCACACGCACCAGGCCCATTACCAGGGCCAGCTTGCCGTCCGGATGGCGCTCGGGCTGCCGGTCGAGCCCGACTACCGCGCCCTGCCCCGCGCGACCTACACGGACCCCGAGCTCTCGTCCGTCGGGCTGACCCTCGACCAGGCGCTCGCGGCGGGCCTCGACGCGTTCGAGCTCGTGGCGGACTTCCCGACGACGGCCAAGGGCTACTCGGTCGAGGCGACCTTCGGCCACGTCACCATCGTCGTCGACCGCGCGACGCACGAGCTCGTGGGCGCGGCGATGGCCGTCCCGGACGCGTCCGCGGCGATCCACGAGTGTGTCGTGGCGATCAAGGCCCACCTGAAGGTCGAGCTGCTCGCCGACACGATCCACGCGTTCCCGTCGACGTCGCGGATCTTCAACGGCCTGTTCGACGATGCGCGGCGCATGCTCGCCGCCGCGCCGGCCGCGACGGACGCGCCGGTCGCTACACCGGGCCGGATGGGCTGAGCGATCGCGGCGAGGACGCCGATCACGCCCCCTGCGTGCATCGAAGGTCGGCGTCGAAGCCGTTGGCCGCGAACTGGACCAGGGTCACCGGCCCGCCGCCGAAGCCCGGGACCGTGCAGTTCGCCCGCGCCTGGACCGAGGACCGTGCGCCGGCGACCCAGTTCGGCGCGGTCGCGAAGACCTTGGTGCCTCCGGTGATCCGGCCCCACTGGTACGCTGTCGAGTAGAAGCCGACGCTGGCAGCGCCGACCGATTGTAGGTAGGCGACCGCACCCTGCAGGGCGGCGACGTTCAGCGAGACGTCGTCGCGCCAGCTGTTTCCGGTCTCGACGTCCAGCCACCACGCGTTGGGGGTCGGTGTTCGCGTTGCTCCCGGCGGTGCGAGGCCGAGCGCGATGTAGGCGTTCACCGCGTTCGCGTAGGAGTCGGCTGCCGCGTACCAGCCGTAGTCGTAGGCGCAGTTCGGGGTGTCGTTCGCGGGAGATGCCCCGGCGGCACAGGGGCGCGGAGTGGCCTGGCCGGTGGGCCAGTGTGCTGAGAGCGTGGGCCCGGGATTCCCGGTGTTCGCATACAGCTGCGCGCTCGGCCCGCCCGCCCACGCAAGCTCGCTCGGGAGGTCGCCGGCACCGAGGCACGGGTTCGGGGTGAAGGCGCGGCCGCCATTGACACCGACGATCTCGAACGCCGGGGTGACGGGGAGCGAGCCGCTGCACTGCGGGAACAAGATGTCGTAGCCGGGCGGCGGCTCGAGCTCGAACGCCCCCGCGTCGCACGCCGCGAGCTGCGGGCGCGGCACGCCCCGCTGGTCTACCGTGGCGGATGGCGGGCGACCCCAGCGTCGGCGGCCACGCTGCCCGGGAGGATCGCAACGGTCTGGGTCGGCCCGCCGTTGTCGGCCAGCAGCCCAAGGTCGAGGGCCGCGACCGGCTCGCTCCGAGAGGTGCTGCGGTGAAGCCACAGGACGCGTCCGTGCTGATGTTGCCGCCCTGGTCGGTCAGCGTCGCGGTCCCGAGCGCGCACTCAGTGCCCGACTCGCCGGCGAGGATCGTGTTCCGGACGCTCGCAGTGCCGCCGTCGAGCGAGATGGCCGGGCCCGTGCCGCGTGTCAACGAACGTCGTGTTCACGACCGCGAGGCCGGTCGAGGCGTGGATCGCCCCACACCCGGACCCTCATTGCCGGAGAAGGTGGAGTTCGTGACCGTCACGCTCCCGGCGTCGATCGCCCCGCCGTCACCGCTCGTCGCCGTGTTGTCGACGAACGTGCTCCCGACCACGGTCAGCGGGGCGCTGCCGGTGGCGACGGCCCCGCCGGATCCCGCCTGGTTGCCGGCAAGAGTCGAATTCGCGATTGAGACGGCACCGCCATCGCGCGCGTCGATCGCTCCGCCGGCGTCGGTCGAGCTGCCGTTCTGAAGCGTCAGGCCGACGATGCCGAGGGAGGCCCCGGCGCCCACCGAGAACAGGCCGAGCGTGCCGCCCCCGTCGATGGCAACCGACCGATCCGAGGCGTCGAGCACGACGGACTCGTGACCGCGATGGTCGAGGCGAGCGGGATCGTGCCGTCGCACGCGAAGCGGACCGTCCCGCCGCCGGCGAGCGCGGACGCGAGGTGACCTTGGTCGCACGTCGTCACGATGCTTGTGCCGGGCTGTTCCGCGAACGTGCCGCACGTGATGTGGCTGCCCAGGACGACCCAGATGGCCGCGCTGCCCGCGTTCACGACCTCGGCCTGAGACGGGCTGAGCGCGCTCGTCCGGACGAATGTGCCGCTCGCGCTGGTCTTGAGCGTTGGCAGGGCGACGATCTTCGCCGCCCGCGCGGCGCACGTGCCCCGGTAGAGCGTCGCGGCATAGCTCGTCCGGCGAGCGAGGCCCCGCAACGTCAGCGTGATTCCCCCGGCGCCCGACGTGTCGACCCGGATCGTCGCCGTCCCGTTGGCGCCGGCCGGCCCGACTCGCGCCTGCCACTGGGCACCCACCGTGGCCGCGCTGGCCGGCGCGACGACCAGGAACGAGCCGAGCACCAAAGCCGCGAGGGCCGCCATGGCTGCGCGCGCGGGCGTGGCCTTCGGCCCGTGGCCGGCCCGGGACGAACGTGCGCTGCGGATCGTGGCCAACATGGGTGATCTCCGGATCGGCGGGGCGGGATCGTCTTCGCGACGTGCGCCCGAGGCGGCGTCGCCCAAGCCTAGCGGGATGTGCCGAAACCCGGGAAGGAGCGCTCCCATTTCGGCCGGGCTCGGACGCTGGGAGGGGAAGCGGCGGACCTCGCCCATGGGCGATCATCACCGTCGAGCGTCCACCCTCACCGAAGACCCGGAGAAACGGCATGGCGGCGCGGCCCCGGCTGCACTACCTCGACAACCTGCGCGCCTTTGTGATCCTCCTGGTGATCGTCCTGCACGCGGCGATCACCTACATGGCGGATCCGCCCTCGTGGTGGTACGTGATCGACAAGGACCGGAGCGTGGTCTTCACCTGGCTGGTGCTGCTCATCGATGTCCCCATCATGCAGGTCCTGTTCTTCGTCGCGGGCTATTTCGCGGTCCGGTCGCTGCAGCGGCGCGGTCCCCAGGGCTTCATCCGGGAGAAGGTCGTCCGGCTGGCGATCCCGTGGGTCCTGGGGGTCATCTTCCTGGCCCCGCTCGAGACGTACATGAACTACGTGTCCCGGGGCGTGCCCACCGGGTACCTCCAGTTCTGGACGTCCGACTTCTGGGGCCCGATGTTCCAGCAGGCGGTCTACTGGTTCCTGGGCGTCCTGTTCGTCGAGTTCCTGGTGCTCGTCTACGCGTACCTCTATCCCGCACGGGCCGCCCTGCACGTCGCCGAGCCCCCGGTCACCCAGCCCCGGGTGAGCCTGTTCGTCTGGTTCGTCGTGCTGACGGCAGGCGGGTCGCTCCTGTTCTCGCCGGCCATTGGCCTCGACGACTGGCGCTCGCTCTCGTTCCTGCTCGTCGTGCAGCCGGCCCGGATCAGCTTCTACGTGGGCTACTTCATGCTCGGTATCTACGCGGAGCGACGCGGCTGGTTCACGGAGACCGGTTTCCGGCCGCGCCTTGGTCCGTGGAGTGCGGTGGCCGTCGTCTCCGGGCTCGCCTACCTCGTCTTTAGGAGCGCCGGACCGGGAACGAGCCTGCCAGCGCTGGCCCTCGAATTGCTCCTCTTCAGCACGTTATGCCTGAGCGCGCTCATCGCGGGGGTCGTCCTGTTCCGGCGCTGGATCGACGGTGCCGGGCCCGTCTGGGGGACGCTCGCGGCCAACTCCTTCGGCATCTACTACGTCCATCCGCTGATCCTGTATCCGCTCGCTTACCTGATCCTCGACGTCCCGATCCCGGCCGTGGCGAAGTTCGTGACCCTCGTCGCCGTGACGCTCGCCGGATCGCTCGCCGTGAGCGCCCTCGTCCTCAAGCGAGTGCCTGGCCTGCGGCGGATGTTCTGAGCTCGCGGGCCGGGCATGAGGCGCTGGAGCGGCGACCGGGAGGTTGGCGTGCCGGCCCTCGTCATGCATCGCAAGTCTCCGTTGACCGAAGGGCGCCCTGCCGGGTACTCTCGCCACCGCGCCGACCTGGCCCCCGTCCCCGAGACCAGAGGAAGCCCCAGATGGCCGATCGACCGTCCCTGCCCTTGGCCGAGTTGGCTGCCGAGGTCAGCTCCGTCGTCTTTCCCGGCAATGCCGACTACGTCGCCCTGGCGACCCCATGGAACGTCGCCGTGCCCAGCGTCCCGATTGCCGTTGTGGCAGCACGAGACGCCGGGGATGTCAGCCGGACGCTTCGGTTCGCCTCCGCGCACGGAATACCGGTGGCGGTGCAGGCCACGGGCCACGGCGCGGCGGTGGATGTGTCGAACGCGATCCTGGTCAGCACGCGACGGCTCACCGAGTGCGTGATCCACCCCGAGGGCCGCTGGGCGCGGGTCGGTGCCGGCGTCGTCTGGCAGCAGGTGCTCGAGGCAGCCGCTCCCCATGGGCTTGCCGGGCTGGCCGGCTCGTCGCCCGGCGTCGGCGTCGTCGGCTATACGACCGGCGGCGGTCACGGCCCCCTTGCCCGCACACATGGCCTCGCGGCCGATCGTGTCCGCGCGTTCGACCTGGTCACGGGCGACGGGCAGCGGCGGCGGGTAACCGCAACGGAGCACGCGGACCTCTTCTGGGCCTTGCGCGGCGGGAAGGGAGCCCTCGGGATCGTCACGGCAATCGAGTTCGACCTGCTGCCGATCGCGGAGCTCTATGCCGGGGCGCTCTACTACGACGGGGCCGATGCGGCCACGGTCGTCGCCACCTGGAGCCAGTGGTGCGTCGGGCTGCCGGCCGAAGCCACTACCTCGATCGCCCTTCTCCAGCTGCCGCCGATGCCCGGCGTCCCGGAGCCGCTGGCGGGGCGTCCCACCGTGGCCGTGCGCTTCGCATGGACGGGGCTTCCCGCGCAGGGGGCCGCAACCCTCGCTCCGATGCGCGCGGCGGCGCCGCTCATCATCGACGCCGTCGGGGTGATGCCCTATACGGCTCTGGGCATGATCCACTCCGACCCGGTCGATCCGCTGCCGGCCCACGAGGGTCACGCCCTGCTTGCTGGCTTCCCGGTCCAGGCGGCCGAGCAGCTGCTGGCCGTCGCCGGTCCCGGGTCGGGCTCGCCGCAGATCGCGGTGGAGATCCGCCAGCTCGGCGGCGCCGTCACGTCCCGCAACGCGGCGCCCGGCGCGTTCTGCCAGCGCGACGCCGCGTTCAGCCTGTTCTCCGTCGGGATCGCCGCGCCCCCGGTCGGCGAGGCCGTAGTTTCCCACGCCGCCGCACTCCGCGGCGCCTTGGCGCCATGGGTGGTGCCGGGCGCCCTTCCCAACTTCGCGCCGGGCGTCGACGCCGAGCGGTTCCGACGCGTGTTCACGCCGGAGGCGCTCGAACGGCTGCGCGCCCTGTCCGCGACCTACGACCCGGCGCACATCCTGGTGGCCGCGCGCGGCCTCGCCTGATCCGGGCCCGGCGGCTGCGGGCCGCTCCATCGGCGGGGGCCATGGGATGGTCCGACCGACAGGCCAGGGCGGGCGCACTGGCACTGGCGGTCGGAGCAAATGGGTGCCCTACGCTCGGCCGGCTGGATGACGCACCGCGACGCGGGCCCGCGCCCGCCGCTCCCCGTGCGGCGCGCTGGCGATGGAGGACGCAGCCCATGCCCACGGCCGATGCGGCAATCAAGGACTTCCTGGCTCAGAAGCGGATCGCCGTCGCCGGCGTCTCGCGGCAGCCCGGCGGGATGCACGGCGGCAACGTCGTCTACAAGCGCCTCAAGGAGCGCGGCTACCACGTCTTCGCCGTCAACCCGAACGCAGACACGGTCGAAGGCGACCCCTGCTACCGAAGCCTTGCAGCGATCCCGGGCGGTGTCGACGCGGTCGTGATCGCGACGAGGCCGGCGGTCGCGCCGTCGGTCGCCCGCGAGTGCGCACGGCTGGGCATCACTCGCGTCTGGATGCACCGCTCGTTCGGCGGCGGGAGCGTCTCCGCAGAGGCCCACGAGCTCTGCCGCCAGCACGGCATCGCCTCGCTTGCCGGTGGCTGCCCGCTGATGTACGAGCCGACCTCAGATGGCGGCCACCGCTTCATGCGGATCTTCGCGGGGCTCTTCGGGCAGCTGCCAAAGCAGGCCTGATCGGCCGCGTCCGGCCGGCGAGCGCCCCGACCTAACCGGCCGGCTGCTTCGCCCTGACCGCGTCGAGTCGCTCGAGGAAGGGGCGCGCGCCGAGGCGCTGGAGCGTCGCCCGGGCGGCGTCTATCGCGGTCGCGACGTCGGGGGCGTCCCGCTCCGGAGGCCGCAGGAGGGTCGCCATGTCCACGGCCGCTGCCGCTTCCTCGAAGGCAAGGCCGAGCTGGCGGAAGCTGCGCAGGGCCTCCCGGTAGGCAGCGAGCGCCTCCGACCCGCGACCCTCGAGCGCGTCGATTCCGGCGCGTGCCGTCAGGCGGTCCGCGGCGAGCGCGAGGCCGCGATAGCCGGATGCCTCGAGCGAGGCCAGCACCGCGGCCGCTCCCGGCGGGTCGCCGGCCCACAGCGCACTCCGAATGACGAGCGGGTAGGCCAGGGGCGCGAAATATGACGTCAGCTCCACAGCGCGCGCACCAAGACGCCGAGTCTCGTCGTACCGACCGGTGGCCAGCGCCCCCCACGCCCGTGCCCACAGCTCGTACGATTCCCACTGGGGGTCCGTGATCCCGCCCTCGACCCGCAGCCGCGCGGCCTCGTCGATGTCGGCGGTCGCGTCCTCCCCGCGGAGCGCACGCAGGCTCGCCCGGTCCACGAAGAACTCGGCCCGCTGGCTTGTCGCCGAGTCGCCGGCCAGCCACTCGTCGAGCAGGGCGGCCGCCCAGTCCCACTCGCCCACGCGAAGCGCACAGACGCAGCCGTTGCCGACCATCTGGAACCCGTAGGCGCGCGATCCGACGCGCCGCCCGATCTCGAGCCCCTCGCGGGCGAGCGCGAGACCTGCGGCGGGCTCGCCCCACTGCTCGAAGAACGTCATGAGCACGCGGGCGTTGAGCTCGAGGTCGCGCAGGTCGTTCGCGACGGCAAGCTGATGCGATCCGCGGAGAAGGATCATCGCCTCCCTTGGCCGGCCCAGGACGTTCAGCGCGGAGCCCCGGCGGACGATCCCGCGGGCCGTCGCCTCGAGCAGCCCGAGCCGCTCGGCGATCGGCAGGAGCCGGTCGACCCAGACAATGGTCTTGCCGACGTTGTTGAGTCCCGCGTAGGCGCCCGCGAACGCGCTCATCAGCTCGACGCCCGCCGGGGTCTCCTCGAGGTCGGAGAACTCCGTCCACGCCTCGGTCACGAGCGCGAGCGAGCGCTCCGGGTCCGCGAGCGAGCTCCGGAGCGCCCTCGCGTGGCCGGCGATGGCCGTGGCGATCGCCGCGCGATCCCCGCTCCGCCGCCGCTCGACGACCGCCGCTTCGGCGTGGCGAAGGACCACGGCTGGGTCGAGGCCGGCATCGGCGGAGGCGAGGGCGGCCTGGTGGAGCTTCGCACGGTCCTCGGGATCGGTCGTGATCTCGAGCGCCTGCTCGAGGAACGCGATCGCCTGCTCGTGCGAGCCGAGCGACGCGGCGCGCTCGGCGGCGGCCCGGAGCGCGACACGGGCCTGGGCCGCGAGCGCGTCCGCCTCGGCCGGATCCGCCGCGAGTCGCTGCGCCGCCAGGTAGTGCCCGGCCAGGCCGCCGGCGAGCTCGTCGGTGCCGAGCTTCTCGAAGTGGCGCGCCGCGGCGAGGTGGCGGACCTTGCGGTCGCGCCGCGAGAGCGTGTTGTAGGCGACCTCGCGGATCAGCGCCTGGACGAAGGCATACTGACCGCGCTCGGGCGAGCGCGGATCGACGTCGAGCACGAAGAGCTCGCGCCTGACCAGCGCGCGGAGCCGAACGTCGAGATCGGTCTCGGCAATACCGGACACGGCCGCAAGGCCGGCGAGGCTGAAGCCCTGGCCCAGGACGGCGGCATCCTCGACGAGGGCCCGGTCCGTCGGATCCAGCCCATCGAGACGCGCCGCGATGAGCGCCGTCAAGGTCTCCGGGACGGCGACCTCGCGCAGATCGCCGACCGGCCGATAGGCGCCTCCTTCGAGAACGAGCCGGCCCTGGGAGAGGAGCATCCGGACCGTCTCGACCGCGTACAGCGGGATCCCGTCCGCCCGGGCGACGATCCCCGCGACCGCTGGCGCCGGCAGGCCGGGGACGAGCCCGGCGAGCAGGCGCTCCATGTCGGCGGGCGGCAACGGCTCGAGGTAGATCGAGGTGAACAACCGCTTGCCGGCGCCCCAGTCTGGGCGGCGCTCGATGAGCTCCGGCCGGGCAAGTGTGATGACGGTGATCGGGACGCCGCGGCTCCACTCCATCAGGTGGTCGATGAAGTCGAGGAGCCCCTTGTCGGCGTGGTGGAGATCCTCGAAGACCATCACGACGGGCGAGCTCACGGCAAGCCGCTCGAAGAACGTCCGCCAGGCGGCGAATAGCTGCTCCGAGCCGATCTGGACGTCGACGCCCAGCAGGGCGAGCAGGGCGGGCTCGATCCAGGCGGCCTCGGCCGGATCGGTGACGTGGGCCCGGACGGTCTCCACGATCCGGGCGCGCGTCGTCGCCTCGTCGTCGCCCTCGGCGAGCCCGGCCCTCCCGCGGATCATCTCGCCGAGGGCCCAGAACGTGATCCCGTCACCGTACGCCGGGCTCCGCCCGGCGTGCCACCAGACCCGTTCGAGAAGGCCATCGAGGTACTTGAGGAACTCCCAGGCGAGACGGGTCTTGCCGATGCCCGCCGGTCCGATGACGCTCACCAGGCGCGGGCGGCGCTCGCGGTTCGTCGTCTGGAACAGGTCTTTGAGCTGGCGGAGCTCCTCGTTGCGGCCGACGAACGGCGCCTCGAGGGCCTCGCTCCGGTTGCGGCCTCCGACCTGGGCGACGACGCGCAGCGCGCGCCAGGCCGGGACTGGGGCCGCCTTGCCCTTAAGGGCCTGCCCGCCCGCCTCCTCGAACACGATCGCACCCGACGCCGCCCGCTGGGTCGCCTCGCCCACGAGGACCGTGCCGGGTGTCGCGGCCGACTGGAGCCGGGAGGCCGTGTTGACGATGTCGCCCGCGACCATGCCCTGGTTCGTGGCGCCGATCGTCACGGCGGCCTCGCCTGTGAGGACCCCGGCTCGGGCCTGGACCCCGGGGCCCAGCGTCCGCACCGCGTCGACGAGCTCGAGGGCGGCGCGGACGGCCCGCTCGGCGTCGTCCTCACGAGCGATCGGCGCGCCCCAGACGGCCATGACCGCGTCGCCGATGAACTTCTCGACCGTGCCTCCGTACTGGCCGATTACGTCGCTGGCCAGGTCGAAGTAGCGCGTGAGGGTCTCGCGGACCTCCTCCGCGTCGCGCTCCGCCGTGAACGGCGTGAACCCGACGAGGTCGGCGAAGAGGACGCTGACGAGGCGGCGCTCCGCCTCCGGCCCCGAACCCGCGGCCGTCGGGCGCTCGGCGCCGCCGGCGCCGGGTCGCGCCGGCCCGGGCGTCGCTGGGCTAGCCGCCGCGGCGAGCGGTGTCGCGCACTCCGAGCAGAACTTGGCGCCCGGCGGGTTCGCGTAGCCGCACGCAGGACACGACGTAGCCAGCGGCCGGGCGCACTCGATGCAGAACTTGGCGCCGGGACGGTTCTCCGTGCCGCAGTTCGAGCAGGTCACGAGGGCGATGGCCTCCGGATGCGGTCCGTTCGGGGGGGGCGAGTGGTGGATGAGCATACGAGGACGTCCGTTGACGTGCCAGCGAGGGGTCGTGGCGCGTCTTCCGGCTCGAACGTGGCGACGGCGGCTTCCGGTCGACGGGCGCCTTCCGCTCGACAGGCGGCTTCCGCTCTGCCACCTCGCGCATCTACACTGCGCCGCATGTTCCCACTGCCCACGGGCGCTGCCACCTTCCCGCTCGGCGCCCGGCCGGGCGCAGCGGGTCGCTGAAGGGCGCTCGCGTGGGAGGCCTGGGCGTCTACCGGCAGCTGCTGGCCAACCGGCCGCTGAGCAGGCTCCTCCTGGGCGAGTTCGTCAGCGGTATCGGCGATTGGCTCTACATCGTGGCGATCTTCGTCCTGATCTACACGCAGACGAACGATCCCGCGCTGCTGGGCCTGTTCGGGGCGGTGCGCCTGGTCCCCTACATCATCCTGTCGATCCCGGCAGGGTTCGTGGCCGATCGCTACGAGCGGCGCCTCGTCCTGCTGGCGTCCGACGCCTTCCGCGGCTCGATCATGATCCTGCTGACCATCCTCGTCGTGGCGCACGCTCCGATCGCCCTGATCGCCGCGCTCGCGATCGTCGCCGCCGGGGGGTCGGCGTTCTTCTACCCGGCGATGGGCGCCTACATGCCCAGCCTGGTCCGCGACGAGCGCGAGCTCGGCCCGGCCAACAGCGCCTGGGCCGGCCTGCAGAACGTGAGCTACGTCGTCGGTCCGGCGATCGGCGGGATCCTGCTCGCCATCGGCGGCGTGGAGATGGCCTTCATCCTCAACGCCGCGTCGTTCCTTGTGATCATCGCGATCCTGTGGACGCTTCCGTCGAGGGCGGCGGCCGGCGCTCCGGCGGCAGGCGAGGGCACCCCGGCGGAGCCCACGGCGGCGGCGACCCCTGCGCCCGCGGCCGATGCGCCCGCGGCGACGGCGCCCCTCGCCGGCCTCGGGGTCATCCAGTTCGTGGCCGGCTTCCTCGGCGGCGGGATGCAGGTCCTGACCGCGGTCCTTGCCATCCACGTCCTGAACGCAGGCGAGGCGGCCAACGGCTACCTCAACGCCGCGATCGGCATCGGCGGCCTGCTCGGCGGCATCGGCTCGGGCGTGCTCGTGCTCCGGCGGGGGCTCGGGGCGCCGCTTGTGATCGGCTCGGTCATCGTCGGGGCCGGCCTGCTTGCCCTGGGGGCGATCCCGAACCTGCTCGTCGCACTCGTCGCGATCGGCGTCGCGTCGGCCGGGGAGCTGGTCATCGAGATCATCACGACGACGGTCTTCCAGCGGGTCGTCCCGGATGCGCTCCGCGGTCGCTGGACCGGCGTGTTCATGACCGTGGGCACGATCTCGGGGGCTGCCGGGGCGCTGGCGCTGCCCGTGCTCGTCGTGAACGTCGGCGCGGGGCCAACCCTCGGCGCGTGCGGGGCGGCCATGATCGCGGCGACCGTCGCCGGTCTGGCGCTCATCGGCAGCGCGGCCACGCGCGAGCCAAGCGGCTTCGAGAAGACGCTTGCGGAAGTGGCGAAGCTGCCGCTCTTCACGGGCGTCCCTGGGTCCCGCCTCGAGGCCGCGCTCGCGCGGATGCGCGAGGCGCCGGTCGCCGCCGGCCAGGTCGTCGTCGCGCAGGGCGAGCCGGCCGACCGGTTCTACATGATCAAGTCCGGGTCGTTCGTGGTGACTCAGGAGCAGGCGCCGGGCGCACCGCCGGTCACCCTGCGCCACCTCGGTGTCAACGAGGTGTTCGGGGAGCTCGGTCTGCTGAACCAGGCGCCGCGCTCCGCGACCGTGACCGCCGCGTCCGACGGCGGGCTGCTGGAGCTTGCCGGGCCGGACTTCCTGGAGCTCGTCGGCGCGGGTGGACCGCTACGCGGCCGGCTGCTCGGGCTCTACGGCGGCGGTTCGGGCGGGACGAGCTGACGGGCGCCGAACGGGGGATCCGATGATCGACATGACGGTGGAGGAGCTCGTCGCGCGCTTCGGGCTCGTGCCTCTTCCGCTGGAGGGCGGGTTCTTCGTGGAGACCTGGCGCGGGGAGGAGCGCGACGGCCGCCCGGCCGGCACGGCCATCCTCGTGCTGCTGGCCGCGGCGGGGGACCAGTTCTCCGCCCTCCACCGTCTGCCGATCGCCGAAGTCTGGTACTTCCACCTTGGTGACCCGATCGAGATGCTCCTCCTGCATCAGGACGGCTCCTCGTCGGTCGCCTGGCTGGGCCCCGATCTTCGCTCGGGCCACGTGCCCCAGCTGGTCGTCCCGGCGGGCACCTGGATGGGCGCGCGCGTGCGGCCCGGCGGGGCCTGGTCGCTGTTCGGGACCTCGATGGCCCCGGGCTTCGTCCCGGCCGACTACGAGGGCGGCGACGGGGACGCCCTGGCCGCCGCCTACCCGGAGCGGGCCGAGCTGATCCGCGCGCTCTGGAGGCCCGGGACGCCAGGTTCGAACGCCCCGGAGCGGGGTCCCGGCCGGTGATCGACCTCGACGGCCAGGTCGTGCTCGTGACCGGGGCGAGCGCGGGCATCGGGGCCCAGGTCGCCCGGGCCTTCGGGGCGGCCGGAGCAGCGGTCGCCGTCCACGCCCGACGGGACGACGCGCGGGTCCGGGCTGTCGTCGCGGACATCGCCGCCGCCGGCGGGCGGGCCGTACTGGTGCTCGGCGACCTCGCCGGCGAGGATGTCTGCGCGGAGGTGGTCGAGGGTGCCGTCCGCACCTTTGGCCGCCTGGACACGCTCGTCAACAACGCCGGCGTCCAGCCGGTCCAAGCGCTCGAGGCGATGAGCGTCGCCGACTGGCGCGCGGTCGTCGACGTCAACCTCGGCGCGACGTTCGCCTGCACGCAACTCGCCGCCCGCCACATGCGTCGTGCGGGCGGCGGGTCGGTGATCCACATCGCCTCGATCGAGGGGAGCCTGCCGGCCTATGGTCACGCCCACTACGCGGCCTCGAAGGCAGCGATCATCATGCACGCCCGAGCGGCGGCCCTCGAGTACGGGCGGTTCGGGATCCGGGTCAACACGGTGTCGCCGGGGCTGATCGCGCGGCCAGGCCTCGAGGAGGACTGGCCCGAGGGCGTCGGCCGCTGGCTCGCGGCGGCTCCGCTGGGGCGCCTCGGCACCGGGATGGACGTGGCGAACGCCTGCCTCTTCCTCGCCTCACCGCTGGCGGCGTGGATCACCGGTCACAACCTGGTGGTGGACGGAGGGATGTCCGCTCATCCCGCCTGGTAGCTCGCGGGGCCAACGCGGCTCGACGGGCCGGTCCGCGATCACCCGTATAGTGGTGCCCTCGCCCCACGTCCTCGAAGGAACGATGACCTCGACCGCGCAACCCACCTGCTTCCTGATCGCCGACATCTCCGGGTACACGGGCTACCTGGGCGGCGTCGAGCTGGACCATGCCCAGGACATCCTGGCCGACCTCGTCGGCGCTATCGTCACGGCGCTCCGGCCGAACTTCCGGCTCGCGAAGCTCGAGGGCGACGCGGCATTCACGTTCGCGACCGTCGAGCGGATCGACGGGTCGATGCTCCTCGACACGATCGAGCGCTGCTACTTCGGGTTCCGCCGGCGCCGCCGCGACGTGCGCCAGGCGACCTCCTGCGGATGCAACGCCTGCCTCCGGATCCCGGACCTCGACCTCAAGTTCGTCGTCCACCACGGCTCCGCCATCCTCCAGAAGGTCGCCGGCCGGCAGGAGCTCCTGGGGTCGGACGTGATCGTCGCGCACCGGCTGCTCAAGAACGAGGTCGTCGAGAAGCTGGGCATGCCCGCCTACGCCCTGATCAGCCAGGCGTGCATCGATGCATCCGATATCGACCCGGCCGCGCTCGGGATGCGCCAGCACACCGAGACCTATGACCGGATCGGTGACGTTCCGGCCTGGGTGCACGACCTCGACCGTCGCTGGCAGGAGGAGGAGGCCCGGGGGCGCGTCTTCGTCGCGCCGGAGGAGGCGATCCTCACCGTCTCGGTGCCAACGAAGGTTCCGCCGCAGGTCGCCTGGGAGTACCTCACCAAACCCGGGCAGCGGATGACCTGGCAGCCCTGGGTGACGGAGGTCACGATCAAGGGCGCCACCGGGGGCCGGCGGGGGCTCGGCTCGGCTAACCACTGCATGCACGGCAAGGACGCGGTCGTCGAGGAGATCCTCGACTGGCGCCCGTACGATTACGTCACCGACCTGACGATCATCGACACGCCCAGCGGACCGGTCAAGGCTCGCCACACGATCGAGCTGGAACCCGGTCCGGCCGGCACCACGATCCACATGCGGTTCGCTGCGCCCAAGACTCGTCGGGAGCAGGCGCTCATGGAGCACATCGGCCCGGAATACGGGGCCGCCCTCCGGGCGAACATCCCGAGCCTCGTTGCCCAGCTGGAGGCCGAGCTCGCGGCGCGGGACGCGGGCCGCGGTCCCGAGCCCGAGCTGGTCAGGCCCCGGCCGGACGGCCCGCTGGCCGGGATCCAGCCCCTCCTGATCATCGGCTGACCGCCGGCGATGATCCGGATCTGCATCGCGGGCGCGACCGGTTGGGCGGGACGGGCGCTCGTCGCCGGGGTGATCGGCGCCGACGACCTCGTCCTGCGTTCCGCGGTCGCCCGCTCGGCAGCAGGGTCGGATCTGGGCACGGCGCTCGGACGCGAGGCACTGGAGGTGCCCGTCTACGGCTCGGTCCCCGAGGCGCTCGACGGCGTCGACGTGCTCGTCGACTACACGTCTCACGTGGCGGTGAAGGCGAACGCGCTGGCCGCCGTCGAGCGGGGCGTCGCGGTCGTGATCGGCGCGTCGGGTGCCACTGCCGACGACTACGCGGAGATCGACGCCGCCGCCCGCGCGCATTCAGTCGGCGTGATCGCGGCGGGCAACTTCTCCCTGACCGCGGCGATGGCGCTGGCGGCCGCAACGCTCGTCGCGCGTCACCTCCCTCAGGCCGAGATCATCGACTACTCGAGCGCGACCAAACCCGACGCCCCGAGCGGGACCGCGCGCGAGCTGGGCGAGCGGCTCGCCAAGGAACGGTCGCCGCTGCGCAGCCTCGACCTCGACGAGACCGACGGCCTTCGCGAGGCCCGGGGCGCGGACGTCGCAGGCATCCAGGTGCACTCCGTCCGGCTTCCGAGCTTCTCCGTCTCGACGGAGGTCATCTTCGGTCTGCCCGACGAACGGCTGACCATACGCCACGACGCCGGCCTCTCGGCGGCGCCGTACGTCAGGGGGACGCTGCTCGCCGTCCGTCGGGTCGTCGGGCGCGTCGGGCTCACCCGTGGCCTCGACACGCTCCTCCTCGAGGACGACGAGCGGCGCTGACCACGGGCCATACTGTGGCGGCGGCAGGAGACCCGGCTCGGTGGCGGTCTCCATGGAGCCGCACCGCGACCCGGGCGATCAGGAGGCGCACGCATGCATCGGCTGCGGTTCGGGTTGTTCGTCCCGCAGGGCTGGATCCTCGACCTGGTCGACATCGAGGATCCGATCGAGCAGTTCGAGACGATGAGCCAGGTGGCGAAGGCGGCCGAGCGCCTCGGGTTCGACTCGGTCTGGCTCTTCGACCACTTTCACACGTACCACACGCCAGTCCTCGAGACGACCTTCGAATGCTGGACATCGACCGCGGCTCTCGCCCGTGACACGAGCCGGATTCGCGTCGGCCAGATGGTCACCTGCAACGGCTATCGCAACCCGGCCCTGCTCGCCAAGATGGCGTCCACGGTGGACGTGCTCAGCCATGGCCGCCTCGACTTCGGGATCGGCGCGGGCTGGTACCAGCACGAGTTCGAGGCGTACGGGTACACCTTCCCGCCGGTGCCCGAACGCCTGCGCATGCTGGAGGAGTCGCTCCAGGTCATCCGGGCCATGTGGACCGAGCCCTACGCGTTGTTCGCCGGCGAGCATTACCGGGTCGCGGGCGCGATCAACGAGCCGAAGGGGGTCCAGCAGCCCCACCCGCCCATCTGGGTCGGAGGAAGCGGCGAGCGGGTCACGTTGCGCCTCGCGGCGCAGTACGGCGACGCAACCAACTTCGGCGGCCACCTCGACGACCTCGCGTGGTATCGCCACAAGTTCGACGTCATCAGGGGCCACTGCGACGCGATCGGACGCGACCCCGACGAGCTCATCCGCTCCTCGGACGTCGAGACGACCCTGGTTCGAGCCGGCGACGACCCGGACCTCCTCACCCGGCGCTACCGGCGCGACCAGAGCCTGGCCGAGTATCGGACCCATGCCATCGTCGGCGGGCCGCAGGAGATCATCGACGCCTATGGCCGCCTCATCGACGCCGGGGTGAATTACATCATCGTCTCGGACGTTCCCGGGCTTGCCAGGCTCGACGTCCTGGAAGCGTTCGCGGCGGACGTCCTCCCGGCCTTCCGCGACGTCCGCTGACGCGGCTGACGCGGCTGACGCGGCCGAGCGACGGGGGAATGCGCAGCGTTTCGGCGTCCGTGGCGCTGCGAGCTAGGTTCGGGCGCCTGCGGTGCCCCGGCGGTCCTGCCACCAGGCCACCGTGGCCGGGATCGAGGTTTCGAACGGCGTCGGGGTCAGTCCGAGCGCCCGCTCGATCTTCGAGCTGTCGAGGATGAACGGCATCTCGAACTCGTAGAGCATCTCGATCGTCTCGCGCGCGGCCGGGACGAACAGACCGGCAAGTCGCAGCATCGGGCGGGAGAGCCGGCTGAGGCGGGGCGTTCCCGTTCCCGCGGCGGCACCCGGCGAGGTCCGCAAGGCGCCGGAACGACACCGCCGGAGCCGACGGCACGTGCCACGCCTGCCCGAAAGCTTCCTCGTGCTGGGCCAGCGCGATGAGCGCCGCGGCGAAGTCGGGGACGTAGGTCACGCTGTGGGGGGCGTCCGGATCGCCGAAGACCGAGGCCGCCTTGCCCGCGACGATCCGCCCGAAGAACCGCTCGCCGACGACCAATTCGACCGCTCCGGGCCCGAAGTAGTCGGACGCCCGGGCGATGACGACCGGGACGTCGCCCGCCGCGTGGGCGGCCATGAAACGCTCGGCGACCCTGGCCCGGGCCGTTCCCTTTCGGTTCGTCGCCCGGTACGGCAGGTCCTCCCGCATGGGGACGCCGCCGGTCGGGCCGTAGGCGTAGAGGTTGTCGACGACCACGAGCCGGACGCCGCGGCCCTTCAGGCCACTGAGGACGCCCTCGACCAGCGGCGGGAACCCCCGCGGCCAGTTCGTGTAGGCGGGCTGGGCCGCGAAGTAGACCCTGCTCGCCCCCTCGGTCGCCGCGCGGACCGCGGCCGCGTCGGTGATGTCCGCCGGGAAGGCGCTCATCCCCGGGATCCCGGGATCGCGGCCGGTGCGCGTCACGACCCGCACGGTCTCGCCGGCTTCGGCGAGCCTGCGGGCGATCGCGGTCCCGACGGGCCCGGCACCGAGGACGACATTAGTGGCTGCCGAGGTCAGGGTCATCGCGAGGGCTCCTTTCGAGGGCCGCGAAGGATCCGAGCCGCGGGGATCGGACATGCTGGAGCGGTGCAACTCTGGCACGTTCGGCTGCGTGACCGCGGGAGCGACGGCGAACCACGGTCCCTGCGGCGATGCGGGCCTCCCGGCCGGCTCCGAGACGACAAGCGACGGCTCCCGGATCCGCCCACACTCGACCCGGACCCTGTGGCAGCCACATCGACGCACGACCTCGGAGGTGCACCATGGATGGACCGCTGGCGAAGCTCGATCCGGCAGATCCCGGCGCTGCATGGGCGAGAGAGCACCTGGCAAGTGACATCGTCGGCTGGCTGACCACGGTCGCAGCGGACGGGACGCCCCAGTCGTCCGTCGTCTCGTTCCTGTGGGACGGCGCGGAGATCGCCGTCTACAGCCGGCCCGAGACCGCGAAGGTGCGCAACATCTCCGCGAACCCGCGCGTCGCCTTCAACCTCCAGAGCGATGTCTACGGCGACCACGGGCTCTCGCTCGAGGGCACGGCAGTGCCAGATCCGTCCCTCCGGCCGTTCGACCAGGATGCCGCCTACATGGCGAAGTACCGCGAGCCGCTGGCCCACTGGGGCATGGACGAGGCGGCCACGGCCCGGGACTTCTCCCTCGCGATCCGCATCCGCCCGACGCGGGTGCGCGCGTTCTGACCGGGAGCGGAACGGCGGCGACCCGCCGGTCCCGACGAGGTCGCCGTCGCGCCGCCGATCCGATGCGCTACATGACGGGGAAGATCTCCGACACGACGATCGCCGCCCCGCCGGCGAGCACGGGACAACGCCTGGAGACCGCGACGGCGGCGTCGAGGCTCTCCGCCTTGATGATCGAATAGCCGGTGGGTGCCGACGTCGCGTCCATCACCGAGCCGTCCGGGGAGATCGCGCGCGACTGGGAGGTCGGGTTGCCCCCGTCGACGACGGCATCCCCGAGCTCTCCGAACCAGGCCCCCCAGGCCTGCATAACCTGCGCCTGCTCTGCCTCGCCCTCGGGCATGCCGCCGCCGTAGTACGTCAACAGGTAACTTGCCATTTCAAAATGCCCCCAGCTTGGAGAAGAGCGTGATCCCGGCAGCCGCCGGGGTGCCGGCATGATTGCCGGTCACTGTGAACGACGCGTGAACAGGCCCGGAATTGACACGCGCCGGTTTGCCGGCTGCCTCCGGGGACGGCCGCGCTCCTCCGGGACGGGAAGAGCCCCCACGGGCATACTTTGTCGACCTATAGAGCATGTGCGCGACCTTCGAGATCCAGCCGCGCGTCGCCCCGTGCGGTCGCCTTTGATCCTCGCGCAGGCCAATCGGCGAGTTCCGCCAAGGCGAGGACGGGCAGGGGGGAGCACGTGGAGCGAGCAGAGCGATCCGGGTCTCCGGCAACGGCAGATGCGCCGAGAGGGGAGCGGTATCTGCTGCTCGCCGACATCTCGGGCTACACGGGCTTCATGGCCGGCGTCGAGCTTGAGCACGGCGTTGACTTCGGCGCGGGCGTTCCGGCGGCCTACTCAGTGCTGGGTGACCTGCTGAATACGGTCATCGAGGGCGTCGAGCCGGACTTCGCCCTTGTCAAGCTCGAGGGCGATGCCGTCTTCGCCGCCGCGCCAGCCGCGAGTCTCGATGGCCAAGCTGACCGGGTCCTGGCGAAGCTTCGGGCCACGTACCGTGCGTTCATCGACAGTCGCACGCGAGCGATCCCTGCCAGCGACCATATCTGCACGGCCTGCCCCGCCGTCGCGCACCTCGACCTCAAGGTCGTGCTTCATCGTGGTTACGCGGTGAGGCAGCGGGTCGGGATCGGCAGCGACCTGCTCGGCTCGTCGGTGACGGTCGCCCATCGCCTGCTCAAGAACACGATCCGGGACCGGATCGGCCTTCGGCCCTACCTGTTCCTGACCGACGCCGCGGCGACCGGGCTCGGCCTGTCCGAAGCCGGCCTCGCGCACACCGAGGAGTACCCGGACGCGGGACGGATCCAGGGTCGAATCGTGGACCTCGGCGAACGGGTCGACGACGGCCGTCCGACCCAGTAGCGAACGTGAGTCTCTCGGGAGGGCTGTGACCCAGAGGGGACGGGCTGTCGCGGTGACGACCGGATCCGACGCTCAGGTCGCGTCTCGAATTCATGCCAAGCTTCGCCCGTTCGCCGCGACAGCTGCGGCGCCGATTGGAGTCGGCCTGATGCACGTCGTCGTCGTCAACCGGATCAGGCTGAGCGTTCCCGTCGAGGAGGTGGTTACCGACATCGAGCGCGAGATGCCGGCGGTATTCGCGGGCCTCGAGGGTTTCGTCGGCCAGACGCTGGTGAAGACCGGCCCGCAGGAGCTCATGGTCGTTGGACGCTGGGCCTCGCCCGAGGCGGCGACCGCGGGCGCCGCGGTTGTCGGGCCCGGCCCATTCAGCACCTGGGTCGCGCCCCGTTCCACGGGACAGGACCGCGTGGCGGGAGAGGTCGTGTCCGACTTCGGCTGGGGCGGCTGACCTGCCGCGGTCAGGCGCGCACTCGCGGCGCCAGGTGATCACGCCGCAGGGCGAGCGCTAGCGGCTCGGCACCCCGAGGCTCGCGGCGGCCGACGGGATCGTTGCGACCCAGGTGGCGATCTCCGCCCGCCGCGATGCGCCGAGCTTCGCGAGGATGTGCTCCACGTGGGCGCTCGCCGTCTTGGGGGCGATCCCGAGCCCCGCGGCGATCTCCGCGTTCGTGCTGCCCGCGGCGATGAGCCGGGCCACCTCGAGCTCCCGTGCCGTCAGCGGGTGCCACGGCTCCTCCTCGGAAACCCGGCCGTGCGTTTGACGCTCGAGCGCAGCCACGCGTTCGACGAGCGGCCGGCTCCCTAGCCGCACGGCGCTCTCGCGGACGTCGGCGATCAGGGCCGCGGCTTCCACGATGCGGCCGGAGCGTACGAAGCAGCCGGCAAGATCGAGACGAGCCCACAGCCCCTCCCAAGTCCGGCCCTTCGCCTCCCATCCGGAGATTGCCCGCTCGAATGACGACCGCGCGATCCCAACTGAACCCTCCGAGAGCGCGACCAGCCCACGGGCATGGTCGATGACCGGGAAGGCGAGCCAGCCGACCGGGCTGAGGAAGGCGGCGCACCAGTCCACCCAGCGCGCGGCATCGGCGGGGCGGCCCGCCGCGAGCCGCGCGCGCACACCCGAAAGCGCGATCGGGGCGAACTGGCCGCGCTCCCCTGTCCGCTCGGCGAGCTCGAGGGCCGCCTCGGAGGCGTCGACCGCTGCTCTGGGGTCGCCGGCGAGGAGCGCAACCTCGATCGTGCCCCAGGCGGCCGCGAGCTGGAAGTCGGGAGCTCCGTAGGCGTCGGCGAACTTGGTGGCCTCGGAGAGCTGGCGGCGAGCCTCCGCGAGGTCGCCGCGTCCCAGCGCCACGTAGGCGAGCGGCCAGCGCGCCATCGCGGCCCCGCGGGTGCTCCCGTTTGCGAGTAGCGCCTGGGCAGCCTCGCCGACGGCATCGTCCCAGCGCCCGTCGCCCCGGCGACCAGGCCGCCGACCGCGCGCATGATGTGGGCGCAGTACGACTGCTCGATCGAGTCCGCGTAGGTGATTTCCTCGTGGATCCATGCCGCGGCGTGCCGGTAGTCGAGGACGCCGATCGCCGCAATCGCGCCGCGGCTGTAGTTGGTGATGCTCGTCTCGTCAAGCGCGCGGTCCCGCGCGACCTGCGCCGCGGTCTCCATCGCCGCGATCCCCTCGGCGATTCGGCCCGTTGACGTCGCGATCTGGCCCTCGAGCGAGTCGAGCGTGAGAAGCAGGTCCCCATCGTCCAGTGCCACGGCCTCGACGCGTGCGGCGGCGAGCGCGTCGCGTGCGAGCTCGAGGTCGTTGGCTTCATGGGCCGCGATCGTCCGCGACAGGAGGAGGTCGGCGCGGATCGAACGGGCCGCGTCGGTCATCAGGAGGGGATCGAGCTCGGCGAAGGCCGCGTCAAGCATTCCGAAGCGCTGGTCGAGCGGCCCCGCGTTCCGCCTCTCGATCCCGAGGAGCTCGGTAAGGAATGCCACCGCCTGGACGCGGTCGCCCGCCGCCTGAGCGAGCTCACGCCCCACGACCGCCCAGCGTCGCCACGCATCGAGCTGCTCACGTGCGGCGGCCTCGATAATCGCCTCCTGGTAGATGGCCATCGTCTCCGAGGGCGGGAGATTGGCGGGCAGGTTGTCGATCGTCCGGCGGTAGAGGTCGAACGCCTCCTGGTGCGCGATCACTTTCGCGGCTGCCCGGGCACCGGCGAGCGCAGAGCGGAACGCCTGGCTGCGCATCCCGGCCCGTTCGTAGTGGAGCGACGCGTGGACCTCGGACTGGCCCTCAAGCTCCATCCCAAACTCAGCGGCGCGGGCATGCAGGCGTCGGAGATCGGCCTCTGAGAGGGTCCTATAGAGCGTGTCGCGCAGGAGCTGGTGGCGGAAGTCGTACAGACCGCGCGGCCCCGGCGGGTCGAGGACGCCGTGCTCGGTCGAGCTCGCGGAGTGCGTCTGTCAGTGAGTCGACCGGGGCGTCCATGATGCCCGCGAGCACCTCGGGCACGAAACACCGACCGATCACGGCGCCCGAGCGAGCGACCGCCTGCGCCTCGGGCGAGAGCCGGGCGATCCGCTGGAGGACCGCGTCGCCGAGTGTCTCGGGAACGGCGGCCTCGCGGATCGCCCGGCTGTCCGTCCGCGCGTTCTCGTCGAGGGCGCCGAGCAGCTCCTCGATGTGGAGCGGGACGCCGTCGGTCCGCTCGTAGACGGCGTCGACAACCGCCCGCGGCGCCGGCAGCCCCGTCGCGAGGATGAGCGTCGTCATCAGCGCCGTCTGGTCGTGCGTCAGCGGCGCGAGGCGCGCCTCTTCCGCCATCCGCTGGGACAGGAGCCGGGCGCGCCACGGCCGGAGGATCGAGGCCGGGACCAGCTCGTCCGTCCGATAGGCGCCGACGAGGAGGAGTGGGCGCCTTGCCGTCGCGCGCGCGAGCTCGGTGATGATCTCGAGGCTCAGATCGTCGGCCCACTGGAGGTCGTCGAACGAGAGCATCAGCGGCCGGTCCGAGGCCGCGAAGATCAGGTCGACGACACGCAGGACGAGGGTCCGCCGGCGCGGGGCGCTGGCCTCGAAGGTCTCCTCGGCGAGCTCGAGGAGCTGTTGTCCGAGTTCGGTGAAACCTGGCAGACGCGACATCGTCCGGGCGAGGTCGAGGAGGGAGGCCCCCGGGACATCGCGGTCCTGCGGCGCGACCAGCCCCGCGCTCGCTCTGAACCCGGCGGCGACCGCCTTGCGCTCGATGGCGGCGGTCAGTCGGGACTTCCCGATCCCCGCCTCGCCTGCGAGGAGAAGGAACTGGCCGCGACCGAGTGCGGCGTCCGCGATGCGGCGCTCGGCCTGTTCGAGGAGGTCGTCGCGGCCGACAAGGATCGGCGAGAGGAGGGGGCCCAGTCGCGTCATGAGAGCGTGAGTCTAGTCCGCATGTCGAGTCCGCCATCGGTCGAATGACCTATGCCGATACGAGATTCACCGGCGATGTTCGTGGAGTGCTCGGCCGAACGACCGATGACGCCGGCGCCGCGCCCGACGAACATCCGGGACCAAGGGTCCACGGCGGGCCCGCCAGCACAAGGGGGGCCCCGATGGGGACATTCATGGACGTGCACTCTGGGTTCGTCGGGGTGACGGCCCAGCAGCTCCAGGAAGCTCATGAACGGGATCTCGCGATCGAGTCGGACGAGGGCGTGCACTTCGAGCGCGCGTGGCTCGACCCGGTCTCCGGCAAGGCCTTCTGCCTCGCAAGCGGCCCGAGCCGTGAGGCGGTCATGCGGATCCACGAGCGGGCGGGCCACCCGACCGCCGAGGTATACGAGCTCACGGTGGAGGTGTAGTGGTGCGCTCATTCGATCGCGGTCGGTCCTGGCGGCTCGGCCGGAAGACCCTTCTGCTCGGCACGGTGGTGGCCTTCGTGGCGATGGCGTTGCCTGGCTCGGCGCTGGCAGCCAAGCCGGGCCCGGGCACCTGCTCGGGTGGAAGCATTAGCACGGGCACCTGGACAAGCTTCACCGTGACCGGCACGTGCACCATTGCCAAGGGCGCAACGGTGCAGATCAACGGCAACCTGATCGTTGCCAACGGTGGCGTTCTCAACGACCATGCCGCCTCAACGGCCGAGGTGGACATTACCGGCAACGTCCTCGTCGGCAAGGGCGCGATCCTGGGCCTCGGCTACAACGCACCCACGGGCAAGCTTGGACCGGACACGGTGGGCGGGAGCATCATCGCCATCAATCCCTTGACGCTCTACCTGGGCAATCTCACCGTCGCTGGCAACGTGATCTCGGTTGGCGGCGCGTCGCCGATGCCGCCGGCGACAGCCGCCCGCAACTTCCCCATCAAGGACAACACGATCATCGGGAACCTGATCATCCAGGGCTGGCAGGGCGGCTGGCTCGGCGTCGTCCGCAACAATGTCGACGGGAACGTGATCGTCAACATGAACGTGAGTCTGTCGACTCCGCCCGGGCCGGCCGGGTCAGGGGAACTGGGCGGACCTGGGATGGACCCGGACTCGACCGAGGTGCAGACGAACACCATCGCTGGCAACCTGGTTTGCTTCGGCGACACGCCTGCCGCGCAGGTCAACCCCACCGACAAGGGGTCTCCCAACGTCGTCGCAGGCAAGGCGATCGGCCAGTGCGCCGGGCTCACGCAATAGGCCGGACGGCACGCAGAAGGTGAAGGTCGTCAGCGACGAGCAAAGCCCAAATCGTTAGCGACGACCCGAGCGCGGCCGGGATGGAGTCTTCCACCCCGGCCGCTTCACGTTCCCCGTCAGGCAAGCCAAGCCGCCCACCCAGACGATGACGAGGCGACAGTTGCCTGCGGCGCCTGGTGATCGCCCGGAGGCCTAGCCGGCGGGGATCGGCCTCCCGTGCGGAGGCAGCGCGGAAGCGGTGCCCGCGGGCGCGGCATGATCCCTGGGCCGGTCGGCCGAGCACGCCGCCGCGGCATCGAGCTGCTCGATGAGCGGCCGGGCGCCGAGTCGCACGAGGATGGCGCGGCCCGCGTCGATGGCCGCGCGGACCTCCGGCTCGGCCGGATCCAGCAGCGTGGCCATCTCGATCGCCGTGAGGCCCTCGTCGAGCAGCAGCCCGGCATCGCGGAAGCGTCGGCTGGCATCGCGATACAGGGCGAGGGCATCGGCTCCGCGGCCGTCGAGGGCGGCAAGCCCCGCCTGGATCGCGGCTCGCCGGGCGTCGATCGCGGGCCCGCGCACCCCGGCCGCCTCGAACGCGGCAAGGTCGGCCGACGACCGCGGCGACATCTCCAGCACGGATGGCCGCTCGGGCGGCGAGGCTGATGTAGTCCTGGGTGGCGCCCGTATTCAGGGCCGCCGCCCGACGGTACGCCTCCGCGGCCACGAGCAGATCCCCGCGACACATGATCCACGCGGCACGGGAGCCGAGGACGCCGTTCAGGATCTGGCGGTCGGTGGCGTCTCCGGCCAGGCGTTCGGCCTCGGCGAGGAGCTCGGCGACCGGGTCCCCCCGCAGGGCCCGGATCTGGATGTTCGAAGTCAGGCCGCTGATCCGGGTCTCGCGGTCCAGGTCGCCGGCCAGCAGCTCATCGACCTCGAGGAGCGCCCAGTCCCAGTCGCCCGTCCACCGGGCGTTCACCGCGGCGTTCGTGAGGAACACGTCGGACCACGTGCGCTGGCCGAGGCGCCGCGCCTCGGCGAGGCCGAGCCGATCGTTGGCGAGCGCCTCGCGAGGATCGCCCGAGCTCAGGAGGAAACCTCGGTTCAGGCGGGCACGACCAGCCGTGACCGCAAGGCCGTGCCGCTCCGCGAGGTGCATGCCCGTCTCGAGGACGCCCAGCCCCTCGTAGCCCGGCCGAGCGTCCCGAGCGCAGTGCCCTTCGTCACGAGCGTGTCGGCCACGAGCGCGACGGGATCGGCGCGCTCGGCGACCGCAAGGACCCGGTCGGCGACCTCGATCGCGCGACGGTGTCCATGTGCAGCATGTACGCGCGCGCGAGCTGCCCGAGCGAGCGCGATGAAGGCCGCATCCGTCGCCGAGGTCGGCGAACTCCTCCGCTGCGGGCTCGAGGACGGCGAGGGCCTGCTCGGTCCGGTAGGGCCGAAGAGCGCCCGCCCGAGCGCGGTGATGGCGCGGGCGATGGCCACCCGATCGCCGAGCGCGCGCTGGAGCTCGAGGCCCGCCGCAGCAGTGACCTCCGCCTCGTCGTGGTGGGCGGCGGCGGAGGCGCACTCTCCCGGCCCGTTCGAGCAGCTCTGCCTCCTCGTTCGGGATCGGGGGTGACCGTCAGAGCCTGCCGCAGAAAGGCGACGGCCTGCTCGAGCGACCCCAGGGCCGCGGCCCGGTCGGCGGCCGCCCGGAGGGCGATCCGCGCCTGGGCGGCGAGGGCGTCGGCTTCGGCCCCTCGGCCGCGTTCTGCTGGGCCGCGAGGTAGTGGCCGGCCAGGGCGCCGGCCAGCTCGTCGGTCGCGAGGCTCTCGAAGAACCGGGCCGCGGCGAGATGGCGGCGCTTGCGGTCGGCCCGCGCGAGCGTGTTGTAGGCGACCTCCCGGATGAGCGCCTGGACGAACGCGTACTGGCCCCGCTCCGGGCTGCGCGGGTCCGCCTCGAGGGACAGCAGCTCGCGGCGCACCAGGGCCCGCAAGCGGTGGCTCGAGGTCGTGCTCGGGCGATGCCCGAGACGGCCGCGAGCCCGGCGAGCGTGAAGCTCTGGCCCAGCACGGCCGCGTCGGACACGAGGCCCGGTCCTCGCGGGGCAAGCCCGTCGAGGCGGGAGGCGATGAGCGCGGTGAGCGTCTCGGGGACGGCGAGGCGGCGAGGTCGCCGATCGGGCGGTAGGCGCCGTCGTCGAGCGCGAGCCGGCCGTCGGCGACGAGCATGCGCACCGTCTCGACGGCATACAGCGGGACCCCGTCGGCGCGGGCGACGATCGCCTGCGACCGCCGACTCGGGCAGGCCCGGGACGAGGCCCGCGAGGAGCTCGCGCATCGCGGGCTCGGGCAGCGGCTCGAGGTGGACGGAGGTGAAGTTGCGCTTGCCGGCGCCCCAGTCGGCCGCTTCTCCAGGAGCTCGGGCCGGGACAAGCGTGACGACGTAGATCGGGCACGCTCCGGGACCACTCGAGCAGGTGGTCGACGAAGTCGAGCAGCCCGGCGTCGGCGTAGTGGAAGTCCTCGAAGACCATGACGACCGGCGCCGACGCCGCCAGCCGCTCGAAGAACGTGCGCCAGGCCCCGAACAGCTGTTCCGAGCCGATGCCGCGACTCGACGCCGAGCAGCGCGAGGAGGGCGGGCTCGATCCAGCGGCGCTCGTCCGGGTCGGGCACGTGGGTCGCGAGCGTCTCGGCGATCTTGGCCCGGGTTGTCGGCTCGTCGTCGGCCTCGAGCAGGCCGGCAGCGCCCGCGGACCATCTCGCCGAGGGCCCAGAAGCTGATCCCCTCGCCGTAGGCCGGGCTGCGGCCGTCGTGCCACCAGACGGTCTCGACGAGGCCGTCGAGGTACTTCAGGAACTCCCAGGCGAGGCGGCTCTTGCCGATGCCGGCCGGGCCGATGACCGAGACGAGGCGAGCCCGCCGCTCGCGGCCCGTGGCGTGGAACAGTTCCTTGAGCAGGCGCAGCTCGTCGTCGCGGCCGACGAAGGGGGCCTCGAGCGACTCGGCCCGATTCCGACCGCCACGCTCGGCCACCACGCGGAGGGCCCGCCAGGCGGGAACGGGCGCCGCCTTGCCCTTGAGCAGCTGCTCGCCGGCTGCCTCGAACACGATCGCGCCCGGCGGCGGCACGCTGGGTGGCCTCCCCCACGAGGACCGCTCCCGGGCGGGGCCACCGACTGCAGCCGGGAGGCCGTGTTGACGAGGTCGCCTGCCACCATCCCCTGGCTCTGTGCGCCCGAGCGTGACCGCGGCCTCGCCGGTCAGCACGCCCGCGCGCGCCTGCGACGCCGGGCCCAGCGCCTGACGGCGTCGAGCGAGCTCGAGGCCGCCCGGACCGCGCGCTCGGCGTCGTCCTCGCGGGCGGTCGGCGCGCCCCAGACCGCCATCACCGCGTCGCCGATGAACTTCTCGATCGTCCCGCCGTAGCGGTCGATCACGTCGCTTGCGAGGTCGAAGTAGCGGGAGAGGAGCTCCCGCGTGTCTTCGCGTCGCGGCCCTCGGCGAGTGCCGGTGAACCCGACGAGATCGGCGAAGAGGACCGTGACGAGCCGACGCTCGGCGACGGGCGCGCCGCGGCCGGGGCAGGCGAGCCGGGACGAGCGGCTTCGCGGCGGGGGCGGGCCCGGCGAGCGAGCGGCGTCGCGCACTCGCCGCAGAACTTTGCGTCCGGCTGGTTGGCCGTGCCGCATGACGGGCACACCAGCGCCAGGGCGCGACGCACATCCAGTGCAGAACTTCGCGCCCGGACCGGTTCTCCGTCCCGCAGTTCGAGCAGACCACCCAGTGCTCCGATGCGACGTAAGGGGCCGAGGGTACAGCAGGAGGCGTTTCGGGTACGTGGACGGTGTTGTCCGGGGTCCACACGATGCCGTCGAGGAACTTGACCGTTGTCGATGCCGCAACTCATGATCCCGGGTGCAGCAGGCCATGGCCCGGTCTGCCGGGCGATATTCACAAGGGGGGCATGTCGATGCGCACAGCCCGGGCAGCGGCTCGCGGCGGTTGCCGCCGCATTCTCCCTGCTGTCCGCCTTCCTGCTGTCGGCCGTCGGGGCACCTCCCGTGGCCGCGGGAACCCAGAGCTGGAGCCATCGGGACGCGCGCGTCTGCGGCCAGGCGGGGGCGGGCCAGGCCCAATGCACGGCGATCGCCCGAGCGTTCTACCAGGGCGGCGTCGGGTACGGGGCCCGGACCCGGGCGGACCTCGCCGCGGCGGCCGCGGCGGCCCAGGCCACCTACTACACGGGCACGAGCATCCGGACCGCCTACGGGATCACCGCCCAGGGCGACCCGTCGAAGGTGGTCGCGATCGTCGATGCCTACGACGACCCGAACGCGTTCGCCAACCTCACCACGTTCCGGAGCGGCTGGGGGCACCGCATGGCGAGCCAGCCCTGCACACTTGCCACCCTCACGGGCCTCACGAGCACCTCGGGCAGCCCCTGCTTCACCAAGGTCAACCAGACCGGCGGCACCTCCCTGCCATCCGCCAACGCCGGCTGGTCGAACGAGATCGACCTGGACCTGCAGGCTGCCTCGTCCGTATGCCCGCTGTGCAGCATCCTCCTCCTCGAGGCGACCTCGGCTTCGACCGCGGATCTCGGGACTGCCGTGACGACCGCCTCGAAGTGACGACCGCGTCGACCACCGCCCACGTGCTCGCGATCTCGAACAGCTACGGCATCTCGGGTGACTACCCGGGGAGCGTCGCCCCGGCCTACGACACCGCTGCCACGAAGGGCATCGCGGTCACCGCCTCGGCGGGTGACGGTGGCTACGGCGTGCTCTTCCCGGCGTCGTCGACGGACGTCATCGGCGTGGGTGGCACGACGCTCTCCGTCGGCGCCAACGGCGTCCGGACCTCGGAGACCGCGTGGTCTGGTACGGGCAGCGGATGCTCGGTCTACAACGCCGCGCCCGCATGGCAGAGCATCCCGAGCAACCCGTGCGCCGGCAAGAAGGCGGTCGCCGACCTCTCGGCCGATGCCGACCCGAACTCCGGGCTCGCCGATCTACACGACCTATGACACGGTCCACGGGGTACTGGGTCTTCGGCGGCACGAGCCTGTCCTCCCCGCTCATCGCGGCCCTCTACGCGATGCAGGGTGGCTACAGCGCCTCGTTCCTCGCAGGCCAGTACGCGTGGGCGGCGGGCACGCCGTACTACGACGTCACCTCCGGCTCGAACGGGACGTGCAGCCCGAAGGTGCTGTGCACTGCGGGGTCCGGCTGGGACGGCCCGACCGGCCGCGGCAGCATCGCCGTGGCAGCGCCTCGCCCGCCCTCACGACGATCACCGTGTCCCCGGCGAGCGCCTCGGTGCAGACGGGCAAGACCCAGCAGTTCACCGCCACCGGATATGAGCCAGCACGGCGTCGCGCTCAGCCCGCAGCCGTTGTTCACCTGGTCGGTGGCCGGCGGCGGCACCATCGGCACATCGGGCCTCTTCTCTGCCACGACCGTCGGCGGACCGTTTACGGTCACCGCCGCCAGCGGCAGCGTGAGCGGTATCGCCTCGGTGACGGTGACCGCGCCGCCGGTCCTGACCACGATCCTCGTCTCCCCGGCGAGCGCTTCCGTTCAAACGGGCGGAACGCTGCAGTTCACCGCGACTGCCAGAGGACCAGTTCGGCAGCCTCGTGAGTCCACAGCCCTCATTCGCTGGACGGTCAGCGGAGGGGGCACCATCAACAGCTCCGGCGTGTTCACCGCTGGCTCCACCGCCGGCGGGCCGTACACGGTGACCGCGACCAGCGGCAGCGTGAGCGGGACGGCGAGCGTGACGGTGACGAGCGCGGCCCCGGACTTCTCGCTCTCGGTCAGCCCGGCAACGCGGTCGGTCAGCCGGGGCGCCGCCGCGACCTACACCGTGACGATCAAGCCGGTGAACGGCTTCACCGGGTCGGTCACGCTGAGCCTCAGCGGTCAGCCATCGGGGTCCACCGTGACATTCACCCCCAGCCCGGCGACCAGCACATCGACCCTGACGATCAGGACTCGGTCGACGACCTCGCGGCAGACCTACAGCCTCACCATCAAGGGCGTCAGCGGGGACCTGAGCCACACCACCAGCGCGTCTTTGACCGTAACGAGGTAGTCGGGCCGGGACGGGCCGAGGTGATCTGCGCGGGTCGCAGCCCCGGCGTGGCGACACCCTCGTAGGGTCTGATCAGACCGAGGATCCCTCGAGCGCGGCGAGCTCATCGTCGCTGAGAGTCCAGCCGACGGCTTCGACGTTCTCGCGCAGGTGCTCGACGCTGGTCGCTCCCGGAATGGCGACGATCCGTTCGTCTCTGGACAACAG
>CAVYIV010000006.1:0-14648 GCA_963768675.1 uncultured Chloroflexia bacterium
CGGAGCCGCAGTGAAATGGCCCAGGCGACTGTTTAGCAAAAACACAGGTCTCTGCTAAAGCGAAAGCTGACGTATAGGGGCTGACGCCTGCCCAGTGCCGGAAGGTTAAGAGGAGGGGTGCAAGCTCTGAATTGAAGCCCCGGTAAACGGCGGCTGTAACTATAACAGTCCTAAGGTAGCGAAATTCCTTGTCGGGTAAGTTCCGACCCGCACGAATGGCGTAACGATCTGGGCGCTGTCTCAACGAGGGACCCGGCGAAATTGAAGTACGAGTGAAGATGCTCGTTACCCGCGACAGGACAAAAAGACCCCGTGGAGCTTTACTGCACCCTGACATTGGATTGGGGTTCAGCTTGTGTAGGATAGGTGGGAGGCTGTGAAGCTGGGGCGCTAGCCTCGGTGGAGCCGACGTTGAAATACCACCCTTGTTGGATTTCGGTTCTAACCGCGACCCGTAAACCGGGCGCAGGACAGTATCAGGCGGGCAGTTTGACTGGGGCGGTCGCCTCCTAAAGTGTAACGGAGGCGCCCAAAGGTTCCCTCAGCCTGAATGGAAACCAGGCGTAGAGTGCAAAGGCATAAGGGAGCTTGACTGCGAGACCCACAAGTCGAGCAGAGACGAAAGTCGGGCTTAGTGATCTGGTACCTCCGAGTGGAAGGGGTATCACTCAACGGATAAAAGCTACCCCGGGGATAACAGGCTGATGGTGCCCAAGAGTTCACATCGACGGCACCGTTTGGCACCTCGATGTCGGCCCGTGGCATCCTGGGGCGGAAGTACGTCCCAAGGGTTCGGCTGTTCGCCGATTAAAGCCGCACGCGAGCTGGGTTCAGAACGTCGTGAGACAGTTCGGTCTCTATCCGTCGTGGGCGTAGGGAACTTGTGAGGAGCTGCTCCTAGTACGAGAGGACCGGAGTGGACGAACCGCTGGTGTGCCAGTTGTCCCGCCAGGGGCATTGCTGGGTAGCTATGTTCGGTCGGGATAAGCGCTGAAAGCATCTAAGTGCGAAGCTCGCCTCGAGATGAGGTTCCCCACCGGGTTAACCGGGTAAGACCGCAGGGAGACTACCTGCTTGATAGGCGGCACGTGGAAGCCCGGCGACGGGTGAAGCCAAGCCGTACTAATGGTCGAGGGCTTGACCTTTCCAACGCTGACCAAGGGCCAGCGTCTTGGATCGGGATGCACCCGGGCGTTCATGGACGCCCGAACGACGCGAAGTTGAAGATCTCGTTCCGGCGCCAGCCGCGCGATTGTGCGTGGCGGTTGTCGCTGCCGAAGCACGAACCACACGCATGAAATCCTGGTGACTCTAGCGGAGAGGCCACACCCGTTCCCATCCCGAACACGGAAGTTAAGCTCTCCAGCGCCGAAGATACTGAGAGGGCAGCCTTTCGGGAAAATAGGCCGTCGCCAGGATTTCTGCGTTTCCGGGGCAGCAGCGGCAGGCGGGGAGTCCCCCGGCTCGGAATCGGGTCGGCACCGGCAGGGGTCCACCACTCCCGCGATACACTCTCCCGATGGACCAGCCCGTGCGCGACGCGCTCGACGGGGCGCCGGCATCGCCGGAGGGGATCGTCGTCTGCCCGTACCTCGTTTCGGCATCCGGCCCCTGGCGGAACGGGGTCCCTTCGCGTGACCATCGGTGCACCAGGGACGTGACTGGGGAGCGCCTCGATGTCGACCACCAGCGCAGGTACTGCCTGGGGTCCGGCGGGTCGGGGTGTCCGCGGTTCGTTGAGGCAGACGCCCGCGGCGGATACGCGAGCATGTTGCCCGTCGTGCTAGACCGCGGCCCGCTCGGGGCAACGCTGGAGCGGCCCGCGCTGGCACGACTCGCGGCGCCGGCGACGGTCATCGTCGTTGGCGCAGCGCTCGTCGCGCTGCTTCTCGCGCGCGGGCCCGGCGTTCCCGGATCACCGGCCGGCGCAGGGGGGCTCGGCGCAAGCGCCGGTCCTCCGGCTTCACCCGCGGACACGCCGGGTAACGTGGGCACGACCGCGACATCGAGCCCGGCGTCGGCGTCGTCCGCCTCGCCGTCCCTGCAGCCCTCGCCCAGCCCGGCCCCGCTGCCGTCCGCCACACCGATCGTCGCGCAGGCCTACAGGGTTCGCGCGGGCGACACGCTGGGGGCGATTGCGGCGCGCTTCGGGACGACGACCGCGGTGCTCGCGAAGCTGAACGGCATCACGAATCCCAGCCTGATCCGAGTCGGGCAGGTGCTCCAGACCCCGGCGAGCGGGGCGCCGTCCCCGACGCAGCCCCCGACGCCATCGCCTCTCGCATCCCCGGCGCCCCTTCCGTCGCCGAGCCCGCGACTGTCCCCGACAGCCGTTGCCTCCGCGACCCCGATCCCGTCCGCCGCTCGCACCTATACGGTCAAGAAAGGCGACACTCTGGCGGCGATCGCGGCGCGGTTCGGGACGACGACCGATGCCCTCGCGAAGCTGAACGGGATCACGGATCCGAGCTACATCCGGGTCGGCCAGGTCCTCCAGCTGCCCTAGGGTCCTCGGCGGCGATCGAGCTCTGCCGCGCCCGCTCCCTGCAGCGATCAGCGCTGGCACGCGCGGCAATACGAGGTCGCCTCGCGTCCGCCCAGCTGGCTGATGGCCGCCCCGCACCGGACGCAGGGTAGGCCGCCCCGCAGGTGAACCTTCAGGTGGTCGCGAACCTGCTTCTCGAATGTCGGGGGCACGCGTGCCCGGAGGATCTCGATCGACTCGGCCAGGGTTCCTCGCATCGCCGCGTAGAGTGCGTCGACCTCCTCGGCCGCGAGCGTCGACCGGCGCCGGAACGGGCTCAGACGGGCCGCCCACAGGATCTCGTCGCTGTAGGCGTTCCCGATGCCGGCCACGAAGGCTTGGTTTCGCAGCAGGCTCTTGAGCTCGCCCGGGTGGCGGCGGATCCGCGCCTGGAACTCGCCGGCCGTGAGGGCCGGATCGTCTGCATCCGGCCCGAGTTCGGCCGGCCCCGCGCCGGGAACCGTATGCTGCGCGCCGACCGGGACGAGGTACAGCTTGCCCATCCGGGTCGGGTCGAGGTAACGGAGCTCGACGTCCCTCTCGGGCGCGGGAATCCAGGCGGCGCCGCGCGTCCAGGCCGCAGGATCGTCCACGCCGCGACCGGTCCTCGGTCCGAGCCGGACGACCACGGACCCGCGCGGGCGTCGTGCCGACGGCGGGACCATCCCGAACCTTCCAGTCAGCATGGGGGCCGCCCAGAGGCACGTGCGATCCGTGGTGAGGACGAGGAACTTGCCGCGCCGGTGTATGTCGCGAAGCTGCTCGCCGACGAGGGTCGCAAACTCCACGGGCGTCGCCCGGAGCACGAGCGGATCCCGGGCCGCGGTCGCGACGATCGTCCGGCCGACCAGGGCGGCGCGGAACGCCTCGGCCAGGATCGTGAGGTCGGGCAGCTCGGGCAAGGCCCGCGGATTGTAACCGTCAGGAGTCGTGTGCTAGACTCGCGCGGCCCCGCGAGGGCGCGACAGCCGAACAGCTTCCGACCGACGAAGCGGAGGAGCGGACCGCACGCAGGGCGCACGGACCGAACCTGACCAACAACGACGGCGCGAGCACGGCTCCGCCGTCGTCCTCGTTTCGGGCGGACTCCATGACAGAGGTAGGAAGACCCTTGACCGAAGAGCAGCAGGCAGGGACCACGCCGGTGACCATGTCGGAGGCGAACGCCGCCGAAGTGACCGCCGTCGCAGAACCGGCGACGGTCGTCGCCGACGTGGCCGCCGAGACCCCCGACCCGTCCATCATCGCGCCCGCGGAGGCCGTCGCCGAGCCCGTGGCGGAGGCCGTCGCCGAGCCCGTGGCGGAGGCCGTCGCCGAGCCCGTGGCGGAGGCCGTCGCCGAGCCCGTGGCGGAGGCCGTCGCCGAGCCCGTGGCGGAGGCCGTCGCCGAGCCCGTGGCGGAGGCCGTCGCCGAGCCGGCCGGCGTGAGCGCCGAAGACCTTGTCGACGCGCCCGCGGCAGAGGAACCCGAGGCGGTCGTCCCCACGCGGACGTCCCGTCCGGAGCCGGTGACGATGGAGGAGCTGCTCGCGGAGCAGGACACCGACATCCGGAGCTTCAAACACGGGGACGTCGTCGAGGGCGCCATCGTCCGGATCGACAAGGACGAGATCCTCGTCGACATCGGGGCGAAGAGCGAGGGCGTGGTCTCCAACCGCGAGCTTTACGGTCGGAACGCCGAGTCGTCTCCGGTCCTGGCCGTCGGCGACGTGGTCCTCGTCTACGTGCTCCAGCCGGAGTCGCCGGAGGGCCACGTGGTCCTCTCCCTCCGTCGCGCCGGACTCGAGCGCAAGTGGCGCTCGATGCAGGAGCAGTTCGAGACTGGCGTCATCATCGAGGCGCCCGTGATCGACCACAACAAGGGCGGCCTGATCGTGGATTGTGGCATCCGCGGGTTCGTACCGATCAGCCAGATCGTCGACTTCCCACGCCGTCCGCAGAGCGAGCAGCCTCGCGACGCCGCCCAGGAGATCGCGGAGAAGCTGCAGCCGTACGTCGGGCGCCGCCTGCGGCTCAAGATCCTCGAGGTCAACCGGAAGGCCAACCGCCTGATCCTCTCCGAGAAGGTCGCCCTGTACGAGGAGCGGCGCGAGAAGCGCGACGAACTCTTCAGCAGCCTGCAGGTCGGCCAGAAGGTCAAGGGCAACATCCGCTCGATCGCGCCGTTCGGTGTCTTCGTGGACCTCGGGGGGATCGACGGGCTCGTCCATAAGAGTGAGCTGTCGTGGAACAAGGTCAACAACCCCGAAGCCGGCTACAAGGTCGGCGAAGAGGTCGAGGCCGAGGTCATCGACATCAACCACGAGCGCGGGCGGATCAGCCTATCGATCCGCCGCCTGCAGCCGGACCCGTGGCACTCCACGGTGGCCGATTTCAAGGTCGGCGAGATCATCGACGGGACCGTCACGAAGCTCGTCAACTTCGGTGCCTTCGTCCGGGTCCGCGATGGCCTGGAGGGCCTCATCCACATCAGCGAGCTGTCCCACCAGCGCGTCGCCCACCCGGGAGACGTCGTCCGCGAGGGCCAGACGATCAAACTCAAGATTATCTCGCTCGACTCCGAGCGGCATCGCCTTGGGCTGAGCCTCAAGCAGGCGGAGGAGCCACCTGCCCGCCCGGCTGCTCCGGAGGCGCCGCGTCCTCGGCGACCGCGCGAGGAGCGCGGGTACGCGATGTCCGACGCCGTCCAGGAGCCGGAAGGCGGCATCGACAACACGCTGGCCGCCGCGTTCGCGCAGGTTCGCCAGCAGCTCCAGCAGGCCGAACAGGCGGAGCAGCGACCGGTCGAACCGGCGGCGCCGGAGCCGGCTGTCGTCCCGGAGCCGGCAGCGGCTGCCGAGCCGGAGCCCGTCGCGGTTCCGGAGGCCGCCGCGGCCGTCGTCGCGGCGCAGGATCTCCCACCCGCGGTCGAGCCTGATTCGGAGCCCGAGCCGGTTGCAGCCGGTGAGGGGCCCGACGAGGGCTAGCCTTTTGTAGCAAGGAGCCAGCGAGGCGCCCCGCCGGGGACCGGTGGGGCGCCTCGAGATTCTCTCGACCGCGGTCCGGGCATCCGCTCGGGCTCGGCCCGCGAACTGAAGGCTGCCGGAGGGCGTGATCCGACCGATCACCACGGTCGGACGCTGACCGTGACCGGCCGATGGCAGGCCGGGTGGGTCGTGCTAGCATGACCCGGAGGGCGGTTGACGCCGCCAGAACGGACGTTCAGTCTTGATGGACCGCTTCGACAAGTTCACGGACCGCGCCCGCAAAGTCCTGACGCTCGCGCAGGACGAGGCGCAGCGGTTCAACCACAACTACATCGGCACCGAGCACCTCCTGCTCGGCCTCGTCCGCGAGGGCGAGGGCGTCGCTGCGCGCGTCCTCGAGAACATGAACGTCGAGCTCCCCAAGGTTCGGACCGCGGTCGAGTTCATCATCGGCCGCGGCGACCGCCCCGTGGTGGGCGAGGTCGGCCTGACGCCCAGGGCCAAGCGCGTGATCGAGCTTGCGATCGACGAGGCGCGCCGGCTTGGCCACAATTACATCGGCACCGAGCACCTCCTGCTCGGCCTGGTCCGGGAGGGCGAGGGGATCGCGGCGGGCGTCCTCGAGTCGCTCGGCGTCAACCTGGACAAGGTTCGCCACGAGGTCATCCGCGTCCTTTCGCAGAGCTCGGCGGTCGGTCCCGCGCCGGAGACGAAGCGGGCGAGCAAGACGCCGACCGTCGACCAGCTCGGCATCAACCTCACCGAGGCCGCGCGGTCCGGCAAGCTGGATCCGGTCATCGGCCGCGAGAAGGAGATCGAGCGCGTCATCCAGATCCTCTCCCGCCGCACGAAGAACAACCCGGCCCTCATCGGCGAGCCGGGTGTCGGGAAGACGGCGATTGCCGAGGGCCTGGCCCACCGGATCGTCAGCGGCGACGTGCCGGAGACGCTGCTGAACAAGCGCGTCCTGACCCTGGACATCGGGTCGCTCGTCGCGGGCACGAAGTACCGGGGCGAGTTCGAGGAGCGGCTCAAGAAGATCATCGAGGAGCTCCGCAACACGAACGACGCGATCCTGTTCATCGACGAGCTCCACACGCTCGTCGGAGCCGGGGCGGCCGAGGGCGCGATCGACGCGGCCAACATCCTCAAGCCGCCGCTCGCCCGGGGCGAGCTGCAGTGCATCGGCGCGACGACGCTCGACGAGTACCGCAAGTACATCGAGCGCGACGCCGCCCTCGAGCGACGCTTCCAGCCCGTGATGGTCGAGGAGCCGACGCTCGAGCAGACGATCGAGATCCTCAAGGGCATCCGCGGGCGATACGAGGAGCATCACAAGGTCACCATCACCGACGACGCGCTCCGCGCCGCCGCGGACCTCTCCATTCGGTACATCGCGGACCGCCATCTCCCGGACAAGGCGATCGACCTCATCGACGAAGCGGCGAGCCGCGTGCGCCTCCGGTACGCATCGGCGCCGCCGGACCTGCGCGAGGCCCAGAAGGAGCTCGAGCGCGCGACGCGCGGCAAGGACTCGGCCACGAGCACGCAGGAGTACGACGAGGCGGCGCGCCTCCGGGACGCCGAGACCACGGCGCGCGAGCGGGTCGAGACGCTCCGGGGTGCGTGGCAGGCGACGGTTGCGAGCGCGCAGCCGACCGTCGACGAGGAGGAGATCGCCCACGTCGTCTCGATGTGGACGGGCATCCCCGTGACCCGGATCGCGCAGGAGGAGTCCGAGCGGCTCCTCCACATGGAGGACCACCTGCACAAGCGCGTGATCGGGCAGCAGGAGGCGATCGAGACGATCTCCCGCGCCGTCCGCCGCGCCCGTGCGGGCCTCAAGGACCCGAAGCGCCCGATCGGGTCGTTCATCTTCCTCGGGCCGACGGGCGTCGGGAAGACCGAGCTGGCCAAGGCAGTGGCCGAGTTCATGTTCGGCTCCGAGGACGCGCTCATCAAGGTCGACATGAGCGAGTTCATGGAGCGCCACAACGTGAGCCGGCTGGTCGGCGCGCCGCCAGGCTACGTGGGCTTCGACGAGGGCGGCCAGCTGACCGAGGCCGTCCGCCGCAAGAGCTACGCGGTCATCCTGCTCGACGAGATCGAGAAGGCCCACTCCGAGGTCTTCAACATCCTCCTCCAGATCCTGGAGGACGGCCAGCTGACGGACGCGAAGGGTCGCCGGGTCGACTTCCGCAACACGATCATCATCATGACCTCCAACCTGGGGGCCCGGCAGCTCCAGACGAACTCGTCGCTCGGCTTCCGCTCCTTCGGCGAGACGGAGACGGCCCGCGCCGAGGCGTCCTACGAGAACATGCGCGACAAGGTCCAGGCCGAGCTCAAGACGGCGTTCCGCCCCGAGTTCCTCAACCGGATCGACGCGACGATCGTCTTCCGCTCGCTCACGCAGGACGAGATCCGGATCATCGTCGACCTGATGCTGGCCCGGGTCCGCGACCAGCTTTGGACCCAGCAGATGTCCCTGGAGGTCACCCAGGAGGCCAAGGACCACATCATCAAGATCGGCTACGACGTGGCGTACGGGGCGCGGCCGCTCCGCCGTGTCATCCAGAACATGGTGGAAGACGTCCTGGCCGAGCAGCTCCTGCTGAGCCGCTACAAGCCCGGAACGACGATCGTCGTGGACAAGGGCGAGGAGGCGGGCCTCTCCATCCACGAAGCCGACGAGAAGAAGCCCGCCGCCGTCGAAGCCGGATAGCACCGGGCGCCCCGCCCGTGAAGCGAAGCCAGAGCCGGTACGTCTGCCAGGCCTGCGGCGAGTCCTTCCTGCGCTGGGAAGGCCAATGCCGCGCGTGCGGCGCATGGAACACGCTCGTGGAGACGCTCGTCCGCGAGGCCTCGCCGGCGGCGCGCCGGCGTTCCCCACCCGCGTCGAACAGCGCGCCGGTCCCGCTTGCGAATCTCTCGGAAGCGGACGTCGCCCGGATCCCCGTCGGGATCGGCGAGCTCGATCGCGTCCTGGGCGGTGGCCTGGTGCCGGGATCGCTCGTGCTCGTCGGGGGCGAGCCCGGGATCGGCAAGTCGACGCTCCTGCTCCAGGCCGCGGCCGGCCTCTCACGGGCCGGACAGGTCATGTACGCGACCGGCGAGGAGTCGGGCGCCCAGGTCCGGCTGCGTGCCGCTCGCCTCGGCCTCCTCGACGGGGCCGCGGGTACGGCGGTGACCGTCCTCGCCGAGAGCTCCGTTGCCCGGATCCTCGAGTCGGCACGCGCGGCGCGCCCGACCGCGCTCGTGGTCGACTCGATCCAGACCGCGACGGTCGACGAGCTCGAAGGCCCCGCCGGGAGCGTCGGCCAGGTTCGCGAGTCGGCGCTCCGCTACATGGACCTAGCCAAAGGGGACGGCATCGCGGTCCTGCTCGTCGGGCACGTGACCAAGGAGGGAAGCCTGGCCGGCCCGAAGACGCTCGAGCACCTCGTCGATGCGGTACTCAGCATCGAGGGCGACCGGTCGGGGTCGCTGCGCCTCGTGCGGGCCACCAAGAACCGCTTCGGGTCGACCGAGGAGGTCGGGGTGCTCGAGATGGGCGAGGCAGGCCTCCGCGAGGTTCCCGACCCGGCCCGCGCGTTCCTCGGCGACCACGCATCCGCGGCGCCGGGGAGTGTCGTCGGCGCAACGCTGGAAGGGTCGCGCGCGCTCCTTGTGGAAGTGCAGGCGCTCGTCGCTCCGACCGGCTACGGGACCCCGCGGCGGACGGCGATCGGGCTGGACCCGGGTCGCCTGGCCCTCCTCGTCGCGGTCCTGGGCCGGCGCGCCGGGATCGGCCTCGGGAGCCACGACGTCTATGCCAACCTGGCCGGAGGACTGGCCGCGGACGACCCTGGCCTGGACCTCGCGGTGGCGATCGCGCTGGCCTCCACGTTCCGGGATCTGCCGGTTGCGGCCGGCACCGTGGCCATCGCCGAGATCGGCCTGCTCGGCGAGCTACGGTCGGTCAGCGGGCTCGAGCGTCGCGTCCGCGAAGCAGCCCGGCTGGGCTTCACCCGAGCGATCGTTCCGCCCGGACGGGCGTCCGGGCCGGCGATTCCCGGGATCACGGTGGTCGCGGCGCGAACCGTGAGAGAGGCCCTCGACGTCGCACTGGGTCCTCGGGATGGCTAACGCAGACGATGGGGCGGTGCTAGGCTCCGGATCCGTGATCCGCATCATCCGACTCCTCGGTGCGGCGATCGGACTCCTGGTCGGCATCTCCTTCGTGGCCGGCAACGGGGGTCCGTTCGCGAACTCGGCATATGCCGGGGCCCTGATCGCCGCGTGGCTCGTGGCCTGGCTCGTGGTCGGCTTCGCGCTCCTGCCGTACCTGACGGTTGTGCCGGCGGGCTGGCTGATCCGCCGGGTGCAGGCGCTCTCGACCGCCGAGTTCGTCACCGCGGTCGTGGGCCTCCTGCTCGGCCTCGTCATGGGGCTCCTGCTCGGGCTGCCCCTTGCCGCGGTTCCCGCGCCGGTGGGGACCTGGCTGCCGTTCGGTGTCTCGATCTTCCTGGGGCTCGGGATGGCGGGCCTGACCGTCGCGAAGAGGAGCGACTTGATCCTCGCCGCCGAGACGATCGGCATCTTCCGGCGGCCCGCGGCCGAGCGCGAGCCGCACGCGGACGAGCCGCACGTGGTTGTCGACACGAGCGCCGTCATCGACGGCCGCATCGCCGACATCGCGGAGGCCGGCTTCCTGCAGGGGACGCTCGTCGTGTCGCGCGTCGTGCTCGACGAGCTGCAGCGCATCGCCGACAACGCCGACACACTGCGCCGCAACCGGGGACGGCGCGGGCTCGAGATCCTGAGCCGCCTCCAGAAGGATGGGCGCGTGCCGGTCGAGATCGTCGACGACGCCTTCCCGGAGATCGGCGAGGTCGATGCGAAGCTCGTCGCGCTCGCCCGCTCGCGCAGCGGAACGATCATCACCAACGACTTCAACCTGAACCGAGTCGCCGAGATCCAGGGCGTGCGCGTGATGAACGTGAACTCGCTTGCCAACGCCCTGAAGCCGGCGGTCCTCCCCGGTGAGGAGCTGCGGGTCCGGGTGATCCAGGAAGGGAAGGAAGCCGGACAGGGGGTCGGCTTCCTCGACGATGGGACGATGATCGTGGTGGAGGGCGGTGCGCGTTATCTCGACCGCGAGATCGAGGTCGGCGTCACGCGCGTGCTCCAGACCGTCGCCGGGCGGATGATCTTCGCCCTGCCCAAGTCCGAGTGACCGGCCGCCATGACCCCGGCCCGCCGTCGCCCGCGGCCGATGCGATCGTGGTCGCCGCCGGTGCGAGCACGCGGATGGGCGGGCCGGACAAGCTTGCCGCCCTGGTCGGGGGCAGGCCCCTCCTCGCCTGGACGCTGGAGGCCATCGCGGGCGCACCGAGCGTCGCTCACGTGGTGGTCGTCGTCATGGGCGCGATGCTCCCCGAGATCGCCCGGGCGGGGTGGCTGCCCGATCGCGTCTCGGCCGTCGTCGCCGGCGGCCCCCGGCGCCAGGACTCCGTCGCGGCGGGGTTCGCGGCGCTGCCTCCCGGGCCGGCGTACGGCGTGGTCCTCGTCCACGACGGGGCACGCCCCCTGGTCTCGCCGGACCTGGTCGACGAGGTCGTCCGGGCCACGCAGGCGCACGGTGCCGCGATCCCGGTGCTGCCGGTGGTCGACACCCTGAAGCGGATCGCCGATGACCGCGTCGCGGGCACTGTCGAGCGCAACGGCCTCGGCGCCGCCCAGACGCCCCAGGGCGTGCAGCGCCGCCTGCTTGGGGCCGCCTACGATATGTTCCCGCCCGAGGGGCCCGCAACATGGACCGACGAGGCCGCGCTGCTCGAGGCCTGTAGAATCGAGGTTCATGCGATCCCCGGTGATCCGGCCAATGTCAAGGTGACCCTGCCCGTCGACCTGTTGCTGGTCGAGTCGGCGCTGGTCCAGGCCGGTCGGATCGCCGTCCCGTCGGCGGGCGCCGCCACCATCCGGGTCGGGGTCGGCGACGATGCGCACCCCTTCGGTCCCGGCTACCCACTCGCCCTTGGGGGCATCACGATCAATGCGGCGCCGCGTCTCCACGGTCACTCGGACGGCGACGTGGCGCTCCATGCCGTCTGCGACGCACTCTTGGGCGCCGCCGGCCTCGGCGACCTCGGGCGCATCTATCCACCCGGGCCGTCCACCCCGGCCGGCATCGCGAGCGGCGAGCTCGTGGCGGAATGCATGGGCCGCGTGCGGGCGGCCGGCTTTCGGCCGCTGTCGGTGGACGTGACGATCATCGGTGCCCGACCCCGCCTGGCGGCGCGGTTGCCCGAGATGCGCGACGCGATCGCGGGCCACCTGGCGCTGCCGGCGGACCGCGTGAACGTCAAGGCCTCGAGCGGCAACCTGGCCGGGTGGGACGGAGCGGGGCGGGGGATCGCCGCGCGCGCCGTGGCGGTGCTCGGGGAGATCGGCGGATGAGCCTCCGGCTCCACGACACGCTGTCCGGGGCGCTCCAGCCGCTCGAGCCGCTCGAGCCAGGGCATGTCCGGATCTACTCCTGCGGGCCGACCGTGTACGGACCCGCCCACGTAGGGAACTTCCGGTCGTTCCTGTTCGCGGACCTGCTGGTGCGCTACCTGCGCTGGCGGGGCCTTCGAGTCACGTGGGTGATGAACCTGACCGACGTGGACGACAAGATCATCCGCGGCGCCGCCGCCGAGGGGATCGGGATCGACGCGCTCGCCGAACGGCACATCGGCGGCTTCCTCACCGACGCAGCCACGCTCCGAATGACGACGCCGGACATCCTGCCCCGGGCGACCGCGCACATCCCGCAGATGGTCACGCTCGTCGAGGCGCTCCTCGAGCACGGCTGTGCCTACCGCACGGACGACGGCTCCGTCTTCTTCCGGATCTCCGCCTGGCCCGCCTACGGGCGGCTGGCGCGGCTCGATCCCGACGCCATGCGGGTGGGGGAGCGCGTCGCGGCCGACGAGTACTCGAAGGACGACGCCCGCGACTTCGTCCTGTGGAAGGCCGCCAAGCCCGGCGAGCCGAGCTGGGAGACGTCGATCGGGAGCGGCCGACCGGGCTGGCACCTGGAGTGCTCGGCGATGAGCATGGCCTATCTCGGCCCATCCTTCGATGTTCACACCGGCGGCGTGGACCTGATCTTCCCGCATCACGAGGACGAGATCGCCCAGTCGGAGGCCGCCACGGGCATGCCCTTTGTCCGAACCTGGCTCCACTGCGCCCACCTCCAGATGGGCGGCCGCAAGATGGCCAAGTCGGAGGGCAACATCGCGGGCGTGGCGGAGTTGCTGGCGACCGGTCTCGAGCCGCGTGCGCTGCGGTACGCGCTCATCGCGGCGCACTATCGGACGAGCCTGAGCTTCAGCGACAAATCGGTGGCCGCCGGCGCAGCCGCGGTGAGCCGCCTCGATGCGCTCGTGGCGGCGCTGCTCGCGTATCGGTCCGATGTCCCGGACGACCCGGAGCTCCCGGCTGTCATCGATGGCGCGCGCGACGCGTTCAGCGCAGCCATGGACGACGACCTCGGGATCTCGGCCGCCCTCGCCGCGGTGTTCGACCTTGTCCGCGACGTGAACCGGCGGGTGGCCGCGCGATCCCTCTCGGGGGGAGATGCCGCCCGGGCGGTCCGTGCCCTCCGCGACCTCGACCGCGTGCTGGGCCTGCTGCCGGATGACACCGCCCCGGCGCTCGAACCCGATATCTCGGAGCTCCTGGACCGGCGCGCCGCCGCCCGGGAAGCGCGCGACTGGGCGACCTCCGACCGTTTGCGCGACGATCTGGCTGCGCGCGGCATCGCGGTCGAGGACTCACGCGACGGGCAGCGCTGGCGCCGCGTTGGCGCACCCCCCGATGCCTGAGCCGCCGGATCCGCGACATCCCCGGCGCGCCGGCGGGGCCCCAGGCCGCCCGACCGACACACCGCCCCCCGCCCGGTCCGGGCCGGGCGGGGCGGGTCCATTCTCGCCACGCGGCGGGTGGCCGGGCACCGGGTTTGCGAAGCGGGACCACGAAGGCTGGTCGCCGGCCGGGCTGGGCAGAGCGCACCCGCGCGGCGATGGGCCGGCCCGGGTTCCCGCGCCCGGGCCGGGCGATGTGGGATCACGCCCGGGAACGGGGGCCCGGCCGGGCGACACAGGGACACGCCCGGGCGCTGGGGCGCCTCCGGGTCGTGTCGGCATTCGACCGGCGGGCCGGCCGCTGCGCCCCTTTCCAGGCTCGGGGTCACACCCGTCGGGTCGTGGCGTCCCGCCGCGCCCGTCCGGCAGGGCGATCGTGCTTGCCGACGACGAGGAGCTCGTCGCGGGACGGCACCCGGTCGAGGAGGCATTTGTCGCCGGCCGCGCATCCCGGCGCCTGCTGGTCACCCCGCAGCGCCGGGATGCGCTGGAGCGCCTCGTGCTGCATGCCACGGCCCTCCGGATCCCCGTCGTCGAGGTCGAAGGGGGGACACTGACGGCGACGGTGGGCTTCGACGGCCACCAGGGGGTCGCGCTCGTCGTCGCAGCCCGACGCTTCGCGGCGCCGGACGAGATCCTCGCCCGCGCGATCGGGCGCGGCGAGGCCCCGTTCCTGGTCGCGCTCGACTCGCTCGAGGATCCGCAGAACCTGGGCTCGCTGCTGCGGAGCGCCGAGGCCGCCGGAGTTCACGGCGTGCTCTTCCCGACGCGCCGCCAGGCGCCGCTCAGCCCCGCCGCGGTGAAAGCGTCCGCGGGAGCCAGTGAGCACCTTCTCCTCGCGCCCGTCGACGATCTCCCCGACGCGCTCGCCGCCCTCCACGTACGCGGCCTCCGGATCGTGGGCGCAGATGCCGATGCCGCCCAGACGTACCGGGAGGCGGACCTTCGCGGGCCTCTCGTGCTCGTCGTGGGGAGCGAGGGTCGCGGCCTGGCTCCTCCCGTGCGCCGCCGCTGCGACATCCTGGTCAGAATCCCGATGCGGGGCCGGATCGCGTCGCTCAACGCCGCGGTGGCCGGCTCGATCCTCGCCTTCGAGGTGGCCGCGCAGCGTACCGACCCCGGAGGGGCGCCGGACCATGGCCCGGCAGCGTCGCCCGCGCGACCGCTTCACCCGTCGTTGACGGACGGGATGCCGGGCGAGCCGGCTGGGTATGGCGCCCCTAAGCCCGGCGTCGCGGACGTCACGGGAGGTGACGCTTGACCCGGA
>CAVYIV010000007.1:0-11840 GCA_963768675.1 uncultured Chloroflexia bacterium
TGGAGGAGTTCAGGACGTAGGAGCCGGACTTGAGCGTGCCGGAGTAGACGCGGAAGAAGGCGAGCTTGCCGACGAACGGGTCGGCCGCGATCTTGAACGCGAGCGCGGAGAACGGCTCACTGTCGTCGACCGTGCGGAGGATCTCGGCGCGCGTCAGGGGGTGCAGACCGATCACCGGAGGCACGTCCAGCGGCGACGGCAGGTAGTCGACGACCGCGTCGAGCATCGGCTGGATGCCCTTGTTCTTGAGCGCCGAGCCGCTGAGGACGGGCACGATCCGGTACTGGAGCGTGCCCAGGCGCAGCCCGCGCACGAGCTCCTCCTCGGACAGCTCGGCTCCGTCGAGGTACTTGTGCATCAGGACGTCGTCCATCTCGGCGACCGCCTCGACGAGCGCTCCCGGTGCTTCTTCGCGTCGGCGAGGTAGGCCGCCGGGATCTCCCTGACCTCGATCTCGGAGCCCAGGTCGTCGCGATAGAGGATTGCCCGCATCCGGATCAGGTCGATCACGCCGAGGAACTTGTCCTCGCTGCCGAGCGGCAGCTGGATCGGGACCGCGTTCGCCCCGAGGCGATCCTCGATCATGCCTACGCAACGCCAGAAGTCCGCGCCGGTCCGATCCAGCTTGTTGATGAAGCAGATCCGGGGAACCCGGTAGCGATCCGCCTGGCGCCAGACCGTCTCCGACTGGGGCTCCACCCCCGCCACGCCGTCGAAGACAACCACCGCCCCATCGAGCACCCGCAGCGAGCGCTCGACCTCCATCGTGAAGTCCACGTGCCCGGGCGTATCGATGATGTTGATACGATGCTCGTCCCAGAAGCAGGTCGTGGCGGCCGCGGTGATGGTGATGCCCCGCTCCTGCTCCTGGGGCATCCAGTCCATCGTTGCGGCGCCCTCGTGGACCTCGCCGAGCTTGTAGATCTTCTTCGTGTAGAAGAGGATCCGCTCGGTCACCGTGGTCTTGCCCGCGTCGATGTGCGCGATGATCCCGATGTTGCGGGTGCGCTCGAGCGGGTAGAGACGGGGCACGGTCAGGGTCTCCGGACTACCACTTGAAGTGGCTGAACGCCTTGTTGGCGTCGGCCATCTTGTGGGTGTCCTCGCGGCGCTTCACCGCCGCCCCGAGCCCGTTCGAGGCGTCGACGAACTCGGAGGCGAGCTTCTCGCTCATGCTCTTGCCGTTGCGCTTTCGGGCGGCCTGCACGAGCCAGCGGACGCCGAGCGAGAGGCGACGATCGCCGCGGATCTCGACCGGGACCTGGTACGTGGCGCCGCCGACCCGTCGCGGCTTGACCTCGATGATCGGGGTCGCGTTGCGGAGGGCCGTCTCGAGCACCTCGAGGCCCGGCCGCTTCGCCTGCGCCTCGGCTCGCGCGAGGGCCTGCCGGAGGATCCGGTTCGACAGGATCTTCTTGCCGTCCATCATCAGCTTGGCGGAGATGCGGGCGGTCGTCCGGTTCGCCGGAATCGTCTCGTACTTCGACTTGCGGGGGATGCTGACGCGACGCGGCATGGTCCTACTTCTTCTGGCCGGGCAGGCTCGCGGTCGCCTTCGCGCCGTACTTCGAGCGGCCCTGCTTCCGGTCGCGGACACCGGCCGTGTCGAGGGCGCCGCGGATGATGTGGTACTTGACGGACGGAAGGTCCTTCACGCGTCCACCCCGCACGAGCACCACCGAGTGCTCCTGGAGGTTGTGCCCGACTCCCGGGATGTAGGCCGTGACCTCCATCTGGTTGGTGAGCCGGACGCGGGCGATCTTCCGCAGCGCCGAGTTCGGTTTCTTCGGCGTCATCGTGCGAACCTGGAGACAGACGCCGCGCTTCTGGGGAGCCCCCGGGATCGGCAGCTGGCGCTGGTCAAGGCTGTTCCAGATCCTGCGCATCGCGGGAGCCTTGACCTTGGCGATCTTCGGCTTCCGGCCGTGGCGCACGAGCTGGCTGATGGTCGGCACAGAGACGCTGTTCCTTTCTCGTGGTCTGCTGGTCCAGCGGCCCCGCCGCCCGGAGTCGTCCGGATGGCGATGTGAGCCGCTCGCCGCCCGACGCGGTGAGCGCGGGGCGGAGCACACGGCGACGACCGACCGGTCGCGGCCGCGAAGGCGGAGTTTAGCAGCGTGGCCGCGGACGTGTCAAAGACCACGGCCGCGGGACGCCGGGTGCCGGCCGGCGGGCACAGCCCGCCGGCCTCGATCACGCCCGGTCGTCGAGCTCGCCCGGATCGGGCGTTGATGCGACGCCGCCGCCGGCGTCGGAGAGGAACGGATTGAAGGCGTCCTCGACCGCGTCGCCGGCTCCGTCGCCCCCGGTTTCGCCGAGCAGCGCCGAGAGACGCAGGGAGTCGTCGTCCACGGGCCCGTCCGCGGCGTCCTCGAGGAACGGGTTGTAGGCCGCGTCCCCGAACTCGGCCGGGAGCTCGCCACCGGCAAGCGCCTCGGCCGCCCGCCGACGATCCGCCTCGCGACGGACGGCGACGTTCGCCGGGGCCCCGGTGCCGGCCGGAATGAGCTTGCCGATGATGACGTTTTCCTTGAGGCCGATCAGGTGATCCTTGGAGCCGTTGATCGCCGCCTCGGTGAGGACGCGCGTGGTCTCCTGGAAGGAGGCCGCCGCGAGGAAGCTGGCGGTGTTGAGCGACGCCTTCGTGACGCCCAGCAGGACGATCTGCGCAGTGGCCGGCTCGCCGCCCTCGGCGAGGACCCGGTTGTTGACCTCCTCGAAGTCGAGGCGGTCGATGAGCTCGGTCGGGAGCAGGTCCGTGTCGCCCGGCTGGTCGATGCGGACCTTGCGGAGCATCTGCCGGACGATGATCTCGATGTGCTTGTCGTTGATCGTGACGCCCTGGCTCCGGTAGACCTTCTGGACTTCCTTGACCAGGTAGCGCTGGACGGCGTCCTTGCCGCGGGTGTCGAGGTACTCCTGCGGGTTGATCGGGCCGTCCGTGATCGCGTCGCCGGCGCGGATCTCCTGGCCGTTCTCGACCAGCAGCTGGGCGTTGTGCGGGATCGCGTACTCGCGCTCCACCACGATCCTCGGCGCGGACGACGAGCTGGTCGCCGTCGCGGACGAGGAGCCCCCGACCGGCGCCGCGAGTCCTGTCGATCCTGGCCGCCGTCCGCTGGCCGACAGGCGGGCCAGGACCTGGCTCATCTCGACGAGGTCGCCCGGGGCGGCGAGGATCTCGGCGCCGGGCCGGCAGCCGCAGCGGCGTGTCGAACTGCTCGCGGCTCGTGACCTTCACCCTGCGTCCCGTTGTCGGCCCGGATGATCTCGACGATGCCGTCGATATGGCTGATCTCGGCCTTGCCCTTCGGGACGCGCGCCTCGAACAGCTCCTCGACGCGCGGCAGGCCCGCGGTGATGTCGGCGCCCGCGGCGACGCCGCCGGTGTGGAACGTGCGCATGGTGAGCTGCGTGCCCGGCTCGCCGATCGACTGGGCGGCGATGATCCCGACGGCCTCGCCGACGCCCACGAGCGAGCCCGTGGCGAGGTTGCGGCCGTAGCAGAGCGGCAGACGCCGTAGCGCGCCTCGCAGGTCAGCGGGCGAGCGGACGAAGACCTCCTCGACGCCGGCTCGCCGCGACACGGGCGGCGATCTCCTCGGTCAGCTCCTCGTTGCGTTCCGCGATGAGCGTGCCGTCGGCGGCGTGATGGTCGCGGCAGCGAAGCGGCCCACGAGGCGGCGGGCGAACGCGCCCTCCTCGCTGGCGATCTCGTCGCGATTCGGAGCGGGTGATCCAGCTCCCCTCCTCCGTGCCGCAGTCCTCGTCGCGGGTGATGACGTCCTGGGCCACGTCGACGAGCCGCCGGGTCAGGTAGCCCGAGTCCGCGGTCCGGAGCGCGGTGTCGGCGAGGCCCTTGCGGGCGCCGTGGGTCGAGATGAAGTACTCGAGGACGGTCATCCCCTCGCGGAAGTTGCTGCGGACGGGGACATCGATGATCCGGCCGGACGGGTCGGCCATCAGGCCGCGCATCCGCCGAGCTGGCCGATGTTGCCCTTGTTTCCGCGGGCCCCGGAGGTCGTCATCATGGCGACGGCGCTGTGCGGGTCAGGACGTCCATCATCTGCGTCGGAGAGCGTCTTCGTGGTCTTCTGCCAGACCTCGACGACCGCTCGTAGCGCTCGTCCTCGGTGATCAGGCCGCGCTGGTACTGCCCGTCGATCTGGGTGACCTGGCCGTCCGCCAGGGCGAGCAGCTCCGTCTTCTCGGCCGGGACCTCGATATCGGCGACGGCGATCGTCATCCCGCCGCGCGTCGCGTATTCGAACCCGACCGCTTGATGCCGTCGACGAGGTGGGCGGTCGCGGTCGGGGCCGAGCGGCGGTAGCACTGCGGTCCACGAGGTCGCGGAGCTGCGTGCGGCGCATCTCGCGTTCCGGAACCGGAGCCGCTCGGGGAGCATCTGGTTGAAGATGATCCGGCCGACGGTCGTGTCGATCCGCGCGGTCCACCAGTCGATCCGGCCGCCTCGTCCCACGTCCGGACGCTGACCTCGATCGGCTCGTGCAGGCGAGCGACACGGGGTTGTACACGACCTGGGCCCGCGGATCGCCTTCGGCGAACGGGCTGGAGGTGCGGGTACTGCCGCCGGCCATCCCGCCGCTCGAGAGCTCGAACGCGAGCAGGGCGGCTTCCTCGTCCGCGAAGGCGCGGCAGGGAGGTTCCCCTCGCGATCCCGGCGGGGACGTCCGTGGTGAGGTAGTAGCAGCCCGAGGACCATGTCCTGGGTCGGGGCCACGATCGGGCTGCCGTCGGCGGGCGAGAGCAGGTTCGCGTGGAGAGCATCATGCGTCCGCGCCTCTTCCTGCGCAGCCGTGCGAGAGCGGCACGTGGACCGCCATCTGGTCGCCGTCGAAGTCGGCGTTGAACGCGGTGCAGACGAGCGGGTGGATCTGGATCGCCGAGCCCTCGACGAGGACCGGCATGAAGGCCTGGATGCCCAGCCGGTGAAGCGTGGGGGCGCGGTTCAGCAGGACCGGGTGGTCCTTGATGACCTCTTCGAGCACGTCCCAGACTTCCGGGTTCACGCGCTCGACGATCCGCTTGGCGCTCTTGATGTTGTGGGCGAAGCCCTTCTCTACCAGCTGGCGCATGACGAACGGCTTGAAGAGCTCGAGCGCCATCTTCTTGGGCAGGCCGCACTGGTGGAGCTTGAGCTCCGGCCCGACCACGATGACTGAGCGGCCCGAGTAGTCGACCCGCTTGCCGAGCAGGTTCTGGCGGAACCGGCCCTGCTTGCCCTTGAGCATGTCGCTCAGGCTCTTGAGCCGGTGGTTGCCGGTCCCGGCGATCGCCCGGCCGCGGCGGCCGTTGTCGATCAGGGCGTCGCAGGCCTCCTGGAGCATCCGCTTCTCGTTGCGGATGATGATCTCCGGGGCGCCGAGCTCGAGCAGGCGCTTCAGCCGGTTGTTGCGGTTGATGACGCGGCGGTAGAGGTCGTTCAGGTCGGAGGTCGCGAAGCGGCCGCCGTCGAGCTGGACCATCGGGCGCAGCTCCGGGGGAAGCACCGGCAGCACCGACAGGATCATCCACTCCGGCCGCGTCCCGACCGGCGGAACGCCTCGATGAGGCGGAGCCGCTTGATGGCCTTCTTGCGGCGCTGGCCGGACGTGGTGCGGACCTCGACGTGGAGCGTGCGGCCGAGCTCCTCGAGCTCCATCCGGGTGATGATGTCGCGGACCGCCTCGGCGCCCATGCCGGCCCAGAAGATCCGGCCGCCGCGGGCGCTGCGCCCGCGCCGTACTTCTCGTCCAGGTAGCGGAAGTCGGTCTCCGACAGCGTCACAAGCGGCTTGAGGCTCTCGATCTCGTCGCGCTGGCGGCGGATCTCGTCCTTGCGGCCCTCGGCCCCGCGCGCTGCCGCTCACGCCGGGCGTCCAGCGCGGCGCGCATCTCGAGCCTCGAGGTCCGCGACTTCTGCTCGGTGGCGCGCTGCTCGGCCTGCTCCCGCTGCCTGGAACTCCGCGGTGACCCGCTCGGACTCGGCCGTCGCGACCTTGCGAAGGCGCGCCGTCGCCTCTTCCAGCCCTTCTCGCCCGCGGCGAGCACCACCTCGCCCGTCGGGGCGAATGCGATCGTGTCCTCGTGACGCCCGTCTTGAGGCTCGGCGAGCCGCGGCCTGGATCTCCTTGGCGGCTCCGCTGATCTCGTCGGTGCGAGGCGAGCGCTCGGCCTCGAGATCGCCACCGCGCGGCCTGGCGCGGCGAGGAGCTCGTCCTTCTGGCGCGCGAACAGGGCGCGCGCTGCTCGTCCTCGAACTCGTCGCCGCCCTTGCCGGCTTCCCGCTGCGCCCCTCGGCCTCCTCGTCGAGCATGAGGGCGCGCCGTCGCGCATCCTCGTCGACGTGGGTGACGATGTAGAGCGCGAAGTAGAGGATCCGCTCGAGATTGCGGGGGCTGATGTCGAGCAGGATCCCCAGCCGCGATCGGCGTGCCCTTGAAGTACCAGATGTGGCTCACCGGGCTCGCGAGCTGGATGTGGCCCATCCGCTCCCGCCGCACCTTGGCCCGGGTGACCTCGACGCCGCACTTGTCGCAGATGATGCCCTTGTAGCGGATCCGCTTGTACTTGCCGCAGTAGCACTCCCAGTCCTTGGTGGGACCGAAGATCCGCTCGTCGAAGAGGCCGTCCTTCTCGGGTTTGAGCGTGCGGTAGTTGATCGTCTCGGGTTTCGTGACCTCGCCCGAAGACCAGTCGCGGATCTGCTCCGGCGACGCCAGCGAGATACGGATGGCGTTGAAGTTGTTGACCTCGAGCATGGTTCTCCTCCGCGCCGCCGCGGCTCATCAGCGGCGCGATACGGATCGGGTGCGAGCGGGACCGGGCCGGCCGAGCTCCGGGCCCGCGGCGTGCAGGCGGGCTAGTCTTCGAACCCGGCGAGGTTGATCCCGCCGAGATCAGGGAGTGGATAGGTGGACACGTCCTCCACGAACCGGATCTCCTCGTCGTTCTCGTTGAGGATCTCGACGCTGAGGCCCAGGCTCTGGAGCTCCTTGATGAGGACCTTGAACGACTCCGGCACGCCGGGCGGCTGGATCTCCTCGCCCTTGACGATCGCCTCGTACGTCTTGACACGGCCCATGACGTCGTCGGACTTGACCGTGAGAAGCTCCTGCAGGATGTTCGCGGCGCCGTAGGCCTCGAGCGCCCAGACCTCCATCTCACCGAAGCGCTGGCCGCCGAACTGGGCCTTGCCGCCGAGCGGCTGCTGGGTGATCAGGCTGTACGGGCCCGTCGATCGGGCATGGATCTTGTCCTCGACCAGGTGGTGGAGCTTGAGCATGTAGATCTGGCCGACCGTGATCGTCGCGGGCGAACGCCTCGCCGGTCCGGCCGTCGCGCAGATCGATCTTGCCGTTCTCCGGCAGGCCGTCCGCGACGCAGCTCGTCGCGGATCTGCTCCTCGGTCGCGCCGTCGAAGACCGGCGTGGCGGCCTTGTAGCCGAGGGTCTGCGAGCGCCCAGCCGAGGTGGGTCTCCAGGATCTGGCCGATGTTCATGCGGCTCGGCACGCCGAGCGGGTTGAGGACGATGTCGACGGGCGTGCCGTCCGGCAGGAACGGCATGTCCTCCTGCGGCAGGATCTTGGCGATGACGCCCTTGTTGCCGTGGCGGCCGGCCATCTTGTCGCCGACGCTGATCTTGCGCTTCTGGGCGACGCGAGACCCGCACGAGCTGGTTGACGCCGGGCATGAGCTCGTCGCCGTCCTCGCGCGTGAAGACCTTGACGTCGACGACCTTGCCCCGCTCGCCGTGGGGCAGGCGCAGCGACGAGTCCTTCACCTCGCGGGCCTTCTCGCCGAAGATCGCCCGCAGCAGGCGCTCCTCGGCCGTCAGCTCGGTCTCGCCCTTCGGCGTGATCTTGCCGACCAGGATGTCGCCGGGCTGAACCTCGGCGCCGATGTAGACGATGCCGTCCTCGTCGAGGTCCTTGAGGGACTCCTCGCCGACGTTGGGGATGTCGCGGGTGATCTCCTCGGGCCCGAGCTTCGTGTCGCGGGCCTCGATCTCGTGCTTTTCGATGTGGATGGAGGTGAACAGGTCCTCGCGGACCAGCCGATCGCTGATGACGATCGCGTCCTCGTAGTTGTCGCCCTCCCAGGTCATGAACGCCACGAGCACATTCTGGCCGAGAGCGAGCTCGCCGCGGTCGGTCGACGACGAGTCGGCGATCGGATCGCCGGCGCTCGACCCGGTGGCCGACGTCCACGATCGGGCGCTGGTTGATGCACGTGCCCTGGTTCGAGCGGACGAACTTCTGGAGCGGGTATCGTCGGAGCTCGCCGCGTCGTCCGGTCTCGACGAGGATCCGGTCGGCGGTCACGCGAGGTCACGACGCCCGGCGCGGCGGGCGAGGACGACCTGGCCGGAGTCCTGGGCCGCGCGATGCTCCATGCCGGTGCCGACGATCGGCGCCTCGGGCCGAGCAGCGGGACCGCCTGGCGCTGCATGTTCGAGCCCATCAGAGCGCGGTTCGCGTCGTCGTGCTCGAGGAACGGGATGAGCGCCGTCGCGACCGAGACGATCTGCTTGGGCGAGACGTCCATGAACTCGATGCGGTCGGGCGCGCCTCGGGGAACTGGTCCCGGTAGCGGCACGGGACGCGCTCGCGTGATGAAGTGGCCCGCCTCGTCGAGCGCCGCGTTGGCCTGCGCGACGTGGTGCTCCTCTTCCTCGTCGGCGGCGAGGTAGACGATCTCGGCGGTGACGATGGGGCGGATCGGGAAGGCCTGCGCCTTCTGGCGCTTCAGCTCCGCGGCGGCGGCGCCGCGTGAAGGGCTTCGCCGGCCTTGCGCGATGACCTCGCCACCCTTGCCGACCAGGTCGGCCCCGGCCTCGCAGCGTCGCGAGGTCCGGGTCGTCCCACGCGACGCTGCGCTTGACCTTGCGATACGGCGTCTCGATGAAGCCGTAGTCGTTGATCCGGCCGAACGTGGCGAGCGAGCCGATCAGGCCGATGTTCGGGCCTTCCGGCGTTTCGATCGGGCAGATCCGGCCGTAGTGGCTGTGGTGGACGTCGCGGACGTCGAAGCCGGCGCGCTCGCGGGAGAGGCCGCCCGGCCCAAGCGCCGAGAGGCGCCGCTTGCTGGTCAGCTCGGCCAGCGGGTTGGTCTGGTCCATGAACTGGGAGAGCTGGCTCCCGCCGAAGAACTCCTTGATCGCCGCCGACGACGGGCCGGATGTTGATGAGCGCGTTCGGGGTCGCCTTGTCGATCTCCTGGATCGTCATGCGCTCGCGGACGACGCGCTCCATCCGGAGCAGGCCGATGCGGAACGCGTTCTGGATCAGCTCGCCGTTGGCCCGGATGCGCCGGTTGCCGAGATGGTCGATGTCGTCCGGCTGGCCGAGCCCGTTGTTGAGGATGATCAGCTGCCCGACGATCGCGGCGATGTCCTCGCGCGTGATGGTCCGGCCGAGATGCGGGTTCGCCTGGTCCTCGGCGGGCAGGTCGAAGCCCATGCGGACGGCGATCGCCCCGAGCTTCTTGTTGAACTTGTAGCGTCCGACTCGGCCCAGGTCGTATCGCCGGAAGTTGAAGAACAGGCTCTCCACCAGCTGCCGCGCGTTGTCGCCCGTCGGGGGATCGCCGGGGCGGAGCTTCTTGTAAATCTCGATCAGCGCCTCGGCCTGGGTGTTGGTCGGGTCCTTGTCGAGCGTCGCCGCGATGTACGGATGCTCGAGGTTGTCGTCGAGGCCGGCGAAGAGGGCCGCGATCTCATCGTTGCGCTCGTAGCCGACGGCACGCAGGAAGGTCGTCGCGGCGATCTTGCGCTTGCGATCGACCTTGACCGAGAGCAGGTCCCGGTTCGACGTCTCGAACTCGAGCCACGCGCCGCGGTTCGGGATGACCTTGGCCGTGTAAAGATCCCGGCCGGAGCTGGGATCCTCGACCTTGCCGTAGTAGACGCCGGGCGAGCGGACGAGCTGACTGACCACGACGCGCTCGGCGCCGTTGATGATGAACGTCCCCAGCTCGGTCATCCACGGGTAGTCGCCCATGTAGACCCGCTGGCGCTGGATCTCGCCCGTCTCCTTGATCAGGAGCTCCACGTTGACGTAGAGCGGCTTGCTGAAAGTCTGGTCGCGGGTCCGGCACTCGAGCTCGGAGTACTTGGGCTCCCCGAACTCGTAGTCGAGGAACTGGAGCTCCATTACCTTGCCGGTGAAGTCCCGGATCGGGCTGATCTCGTCGAACAGCTCCCGCAGCCCCCGTTCGATGAACCAGGCAAAGGACCGAACCTGGAGCTCGATCAGGTTGGGGATCTCGCGCTTTTCCGAGATCCGGGCATAGGAGATTCGGCCTGATGGCGCGAAGGACGGGGATCAGCGACAGGCAGCATGAACCGCTCCTTGACGGAGGAGGGAGAGGGTGGAGAAGGCCGCGCTCACGGAATTGGAAATTGTATCGCTCTCGCTGGATCTGTCAACCCGCACGAAAGCCGGGGCGGCGAAGGGGTGACCGTCCCGGCGAGGCGGCAGCAGCCCGGCCGAACCGCAGAGTCCGGCCGGCGCTCCCGGCGACGAGGGCCGCCGCTACTTGATCTCGACCTTCGCGCCCTGCGCCTCGAGGGCGGCCTTGATCTTCTCGGCCTCGTCGCGCGCGACGCCCTCCTTCACGGGCTTCGGCGACGCGTCGACGAGATCCTTGGCCTCCTTGAGTCCGAGGCCGGTGAGCTCGCGAACGACCTTGATGACCGGGATCTTGTTCGGGCCGATCTCGGCGAGGATGGCCGTGAACTCGGTCTGCTCCTCGGCGACCTCGACGGGCGCAGCAGCGACCGGGGGGGCTGCAGCGGCAACCGGGGCGGCGGCCGTGACGCCGAACTTCGCCTCGAACTTCTTGATGAAGTCGGCGACCTCGACGAGGGTCATCGCGCCGATCTGGTCGAGCAGCTCGTCCTGGGTGAGCGTGGCCATGGGATTCATCTCTCCTTGCGAGGGTCGCCCGCGGTCTGCGAGCGCGTGTGTGTGATCTCGGAGCGCGACTAGGATGCGGAGCCCGCCTTCTGCTCCGGAGCCGGGTCAGGGCATAGCCCAAGTTGCGGAGGTTCGCGGCCAGCAGCCCGGCGACGTGGGTCGCGGGGGCACCGAACGCGCCGCCCAGCTGGGCGAGGAGCACGTCGCGGGGAGGGAAGCGTAGCGAGCGTCGTCACGCCGTCGAGGTTGAGGGGCTTCCCGCCGACCAGGCCGCCCGTGACCTTCACGATCTTGTACGGGCGGAGGGCGTCGAAGGACGGTCCGCGCGACGAGCGCCTCGTCCCCGCTCCCGAAGGCGATCGCCGACGGTCCACGGAGGAGCGGGGCGATGCCGGGCTTTCCTTCCTGCTCGGCGGCGATCAGCATGAGCCGGTTCTTCACGACCCGGTAGGTGACATTCTGCTTTCGCAGTGCCCGCCGGATCTCGCCGAGCTCCTTCACGGTCAGGCCGCGATACTCGGTGGTGACGAGCGTGGTGCTGTGGGACAGGTCGTCCCGGAGCTCACCCACGGTGGCGCGTTTCGCGTCCGTCGGCATAGGGCCCTCATCTGCGCGGCGCGCGTCCGGCGCGCCCGGTGGATCCACCCGGCGGGATCCCCTGCCAGACGGCGCTTCCTCGCGTCCTGCAGGGTCCGCAGCGGGCGCCCCCGGTGGGAGGGCTCGCGGTCGGCGTCCTGCCTCGGCATGCTCGTCGGCGTCCCCGGATGCCCGTGTCGCGGGTATCCGATCCGGTCCGACGGATCAAGCCCCGACCGGCGGCCCACCCTTGGGGGTGGCCAGCGGTCCGCGGGCGCAGGCTGTCTGCGGCGGTCCGTCTTCGTGCTTGGCGGTGCGCCTCTCGGCAACCGCGGCATGTGATGG
>CAVYIV010000008.1:0-20065 GCA_963768675.1 uncultured Chloroflexia bacterium
GCGCGACCTCCGCCTGGGGGTTCACGACGTCATCGTGGGGATCAATCTCCTCCGTGAGGGGATCGACCTCCCGGAGGTGACCCTCGTGGCGATCCTCGATGCCGACAAGGAGGGATTCCTGCGCAGCGCCTGGTCGCTCGATCCAGATGATCGGCCGGGCCGCCCGCAACACGGGGGGCGAGGTCGTCATGTACGCCGATCGCGTCACCGAGTCGATGCGCGCCGCGATCGAGGAGACGGGCACCGGCGGCGCGCCGTCCAGCAGCGCTACAACCTCGAGCACGGGATCACGCCGATCACGATCGTGCGCGAGATCCACGACCTGCAACGACCGCCTGCGGGGTGGCCGCCGAGGCGAGCGCCGAGTACGGGTCCGGTGGCCTGCGAGCACGAGCTGGAGGGCCGAACGCGCCGGCCAGGTGGAGGAGCTCGTGGCCCGGCTAGAGGCCGACATGCGCAATGCCGCGAAGAACCTGGAGTTCGAGCGGGCGGCAACCCTCCGCGACCAGGTCCAGGAGATCCGGCTGCGGGTGCTAGCGGAGGACGCGCTGATCACCGTGGGGCGTGGCGCCGAGCGGGCCGGGGCGGGGGAGACCGTGACCACGTCGCCTCGCCCGGCGCGCGGCGCCGTGGGTCCTGCCGCCGGCCTCCAGGGCGCACGTCGTGGTCCGGGGCATGCCCCGGCGACCACTCGGGCCCGGCGCTCGAGGTGACCGCCGTTCGGGTCGTCGAGGCGGCCGAGGAACCGGGCGTCGAGCCGGGCATGGAGGAGGGGACCGCGTCGGACTGGTTGCCCGGCCTCCGCGACGAGCACGACGACCCGGACGGCGGCTGGCAGGCTCGCTGGCTCGATCGGCCGACCTGGGACCACACGGTCACGCCGAACGTCCGCCATCGAACCGGGCGCCGGCCTCCGCGACGCTGAAGCGCGCCGCAGGCCGACGCGCCCGTATAGAACGCCCGTTCTGTTTCGCGAATCCGGATACACTCGGCGGGCGATGCCGTCTGATCAGCTCGTCGTTCGCGGGGCGCGCGAGCACAACCTGAAGAACATCACCGTCTCCATCCCGCGCGACCGGCTGGTCGTCATCACGGGCTGTCGGGTCGGGCAAGAGCAGCCTCGCGTTCGACACGATCTACGCCGAGGGCCAGCGCCGGTACGTCGAGAGCCTGTCGGCGTACGCGCGCCAGTTCCTGGGCCAGATGGAGAAGCCCGACGTCGACCAGATCGACGGGCTGTCGCCGGCGATCTCGATCGACCAGAAGGGCGCCAGCCGGAACCCGCGCTCGACGGTCGGCACGGTGACCGAGATCTACGACTATCTGCGCCTGCTGTTCGCCCGCATCGGGCACCCGCACTGCCCCGTCTGCGGCCGCGAGATCGAGCGCCAGACCGTCCAGCAGATGGTCGACCAGGTGCTACGCGCTGCCCGAGGGAAGCCGGTTGCTCGTGCTGGGCCCGTCGTCAAGGACCGCAAGACCGAAGGCGACCGCGTCTTCGAGGCGGCCCGCAAGCAGGGGTTCGTGCGCGTGCGCGTGGACGGCGAGCTGCTCGACCTCGAGGAGGCGCGGGCCCTCGACAAGTACAAGCGCCACACGATCGAGGTCGTCGTGGACCGCTTCGTCGTGCGTCACGCGGAGACGCCGGGCGAGGCGCTCGCCCGGACGCCGCGCGGCTCTGCCGACTCGATCGAGACCGCGCTCCGGCTCGGCGAGGGCGTCGTGGTCGATCGCGCCGGCCGCGCGGGACGGAGAGACGCCGCCTTCGAGGAGCAACGCTACAGCGAGCGCTACGCGTGCCCTACGACGGCACCACGATCGACGAGCTGGAGCCGCGCAGCTTCTCCTTCAACTCGCCGCACGGCGCGTGCCCGGCCTGCACCGGGCATCGGCACCCAGCTGGAGATCGACCCGGACCTCGTCATCCCCGAACCGCGAACGTCGCTCCCGAGGGGGCGCTGGTGCCGTGGTCGCGGATGGCGATCGACGCACTCCTGGCGGATGAAGATCCTGGAGGCGATCTTCGCGATCTACGGCTGGGACGTCCGGGCGCCCATCCGCGACCTCCCCCCGGAGGCCGTCGAGCACATCCTCCACTCCGCGAAGGAGGAGCAGGTCGTCATCGCCTACCGGCACGAGCGGGGCGAGAACACCTACACCGCCACGTTCGAGGGGATCATCACCAACCTCGAGCGGCGCTACCGGGAGACGGACTCCGAGTACATCAAGACCGAGCTCGAGACAGTACATGGTCGCGCCGGCCGTGCCCGACCTGCCTCGGCAAGCGGCTGCGGCCCGAGGCGCTCGGCGTCACGATCGGCGGCCGGAGCATCTGGGACATCGCCACGCTGACGGTGACGGAGGCGCTGGCCTGGGTCGGCGGACCTGCCGGACCGGCTCACGCGAGCGGGAGCGCGACGATCGCCCGGCAGGTCCTCAAGGAGATCCGCGCCCGGCTCGGGTTCCTCGTCGACGTCGGGCTCGATTACCTCACGCGTCGACCGCACCGCCGCGACGCTGTCGGGCGGCGAGGCGCAGCGCATCCGGCTCGCCACCCAGATCGGCAGCTCGCTCGTCGGCGTCCTCTACATCCTCGACGAGCCCTCGATCGGCCTGCACCAGCGCGACAACGCCAAGCTGATCGCCACGCTGACGCGCCTGCGCGACCTGGGCAACACCGTGCTCGTCGTCGAGCACGACGAGGAGACGATCCGGACCGCGGACTGGGTCGTCGACATCGGCCCGGGCGCGGGCGAGCACGGCGGCGAGGTGATCGTCGTCCGGCCCGCTCGAGGCGCTCCTCGGCGAGCCGCGGCTCGATCACGGGGGCCTACCTGCGCGGCGAGCGGTCGGTTCCCATCCCGAAGCCGGCGCCCCGGGACCGGGACGGCGGTCGTCGTGACGCGGCGCGCGCGAGCACAACCTGCGCGGAGATCGACGTCGCGTTCCCGCTCGGCGGTTCGTCGCGGTGACCGGCGTCTCGGGCTCCGGGCAAGAGCACGCTCGTCGACGGAGATCCTCTACCGGGCGCTCGCCAGCGAGCTCAACGGGCGCCGGGCGGTGCCGGGCGCCCACGACGGCGATGCAGGGCGCGCACCGGTCGACAAGGTCATCGAGATCGACCAGAGCCCGATCGGGCGAACGCCGCGCTCCAACCCGGCGACCTACACCGGGCTCTTCACGCCCATGCGGGAGCTGTTCGCCGGCGTCCCGGAGGCGCGCGTCCGTGGCTACAGGCCGGGCGCTTCAGCTTCAACGTCAAGGGCGGCCGCTGCGAGAACTGCAAGGGCGACGGCATCCTGAAGATCGAGATGCAGTTCCTGCCGGACGTCTACGTCCCCTGCGAGGTCTGCAAGGGCAAGCGCTACAACCGCGAGGCCCTGGAGATCCACTACAAGGGCCACTCCATCGCCGATGTGCTCGAGATGACGATCGCCGAGGCGCTGGACCTGTTCAGCGCGGTGCCCAAGATCGCGGCCAAGCTGCGCACGCTGGTCGAGGTCGGGCTCGGCTACGTCCACCTCGGGCAGCCGGCCACCACGCTCTCGGGCGGCGAGGCGCAGCGCGTAAAGCTGGCCTCGGAGCTCGGCCGTCGGGCGACCGGCAGGACGCTCTACGTCCTCGACGAGCCGACGACCGGGCTCCACTTCGCGGACGTCGAGAAACTCCTCCAGGTGCTGCACCGGCTCGTCGACGCCGGCAACACGGTCCTCGTCATCGAGCACAACCTCGACGTCATCAAGACGGCGGACTGGGTGATCGACCTCGGGCCGGGCGGCGGCATCCGGGGCGGGCTGGTGATCGGCGAAGGGACGCCGGAAGCGATCGCCCGGATCCCCGGGTCGGCGACGGGCGAGTACCTCGCCCGGGTGCTGCGGGGCGAGCCGCTCGTGCCGCTGTCCGACGTGACCTTCGCGGAGGAGTCGGGGCGGGGAGCGGCCCCGTCCCGGAGCGGCTCTCACGTCCGCGGCCCGGGGACACGCCCGGGGAAGCGGGCGGCAGCCGCGGCTGCGCGGGTCGACTGATCCAGCACGTCGTCGGTCCGGCCGGCGTCGTACCATCCATCCATGCCCGAGATCGAGTTCGCCTTTCTTGCCGATTCCGCCGACGCACGACCCGGCGAGAAGTTCCATGTGCTTGGCGGAGGCGTGAGTCGGCTCGGTGCGCACACGTTCCCGTTCCGCCATCCGCATCTCGCGCTGGTGATCGGCCTGCTCGTCACCTCGCCTGAGCTCGAGAAGGAGCATGACGTCCGCTTCGCGCTCCTGGCCCCCGACGGGTCCGAGATCGCGGGGGCGAACGGCCTCATCGCGGCCCACGGCCCGCGCGATGGCCGGGACACCGTGGTGACCTTCGCGATCGATCTGTGGAACCTCGCGTTCAACGTCCCGGGCGAGCACTCGCTGCGGGTTCTCGTCAACGGCTCCGAGCGCAAGCGGATCCCGCTTGTTGTCGAGCGGATCGTCGAGCCAACCGGGCTCAACTGACCCGGACGGTGCCGCCGACTCCACCGCGCGTCGCGCGCCACGAACTGCCGGCGATCGACGAGGCCGGGCTCGTGGCGGCCCGTCGAGCCGACGCGCTTCTCGCCGCCGCACGCGCCGCCGCGACCGCGGGTGCCCCGGGCGCGCAGCGCTGGGCCGCGTTTCTCGAGCCGTTGCCGGAGCGGCTCCGCGACGCGCCTCCCGCGGAGCTCCGGTCCGTGGCGCGTCGGGCGCGGGCGGCCTACGGGCCCAAGGACTCCATCCTCGACGTCCTGCCCACCGACCTCGCGATCGGGTTCCGGGATGCAATCGACGACCTTGCCAGGGTCCTTGCCAGACACGATGCCCTCGAGCGGCGGACCAGGTAGGCCAGGACTCGCGCGCGAGGAGTCACGGCGGCTCCGGGGTATGCTGCGAGCCACGCCGCGCGGAGCTCCGGCGGCGGGGTCGGCTGCGAGGTGCGCGTGTCCAATCGAGGCCGCTGGCTCCTCATCATCGTGCCCGCGCTTGTCGTGGGAGCCATCGAGCTCCTGAGCGACGAGCTCCTCGACGCGGCCCTCCCGTTCCCCCTGGACACGCTGCTCGTCGTGGGGGCAACGCTCGGGCTCGCCATGATCTTCGCGACGCTCGCGTTTCGTCGGATCGACGCTCTGACGGGCGCGCTGCGCCGGCGCAACGAGGAGCTGGAGGCGCGCGCCAACTCCGCCCGAGCCCTCCACCGGGTCAGCGTCGCGATCGCCTCCCTGACCGACATCGAACGCGTCCTCGACGCCATCGTGACCCACACCCGGGAGCTGCTCGGGGTGGACGCCGCCGTGCTCCTCCTTGCCGGCGCCGACGGGCGGCTGGCCCGGCGGGGCGCGAGCGCGATCCCCGGCGCGCTGCTCCCGGCTGCCCCGACGTCGTCCTCGGATGATGCCGATGTGTCCGAGGCCGCAGATGCCGACCAGATCCTGCGCTTCGTCGCCCCGTCGTCCGCCGTCGCACGAGTCGCCGCGCCGCTCCAGCGCGGCGGCACGACGATCGGGCTACTGGCCGTCGGCGCGGCGGAGTCGCGGAGCTTCGACGCCGATGCGCTCGAGACCCTCTCATCGCTGGCCAACCAGGCAACGATCGCCCTGGAGAACGCGCGGCTGGAGTCACGCCTGCGGGAGCTGGCGGTCGTCGGCGAGCGGGAGCGGATCGCCCGCGAGCTCCACGACGGCCTGTCCCAGGTGCTCGGCTACGTGAACACGAAGTCGCAGGCGGTCGACGGCTTCCTCGCCGCGGGCCGCGTCGACGAGGCCCGCGTCCAGCTGGGCGAGCTCTCCGCCGCGGCCCGGTCCGTCTACGTCGATGTCAGGGAGACAATCCTCGGTCTCCGCAGCCCCATTGGCCCGGCGGCCGGCCTGGTCGCAGCAGTCCGGGCCCACGCGGCCGGCGTCGCCGAGTCCGCGAAGCTGGCCATCCGCGTGCACGCTGCGGCCGAGGTGGAGAGGGCACGGCTGGACCCCGAGGTCGAGACGCAGGCGTTCCGGATCGTCGCCGAGGCCCTCACGAACGTTCGGAAGCACGCCGCGGCCCGGCGCGCCGTCGTCGAGCTGCGGACCTCGAGTGATCGGCTCAGCGTGACGGTCCGGGACGACGGCCGCGGCTTCCCGGCGAACGGCCCGGTGGACGGCCGCATCCACTACGGGCTCCGCTCGATGGCCGAACGGGCCGAGGCAGTCGGCGGGACCTTCGAATGGGAGAACGCGCCGGGAGGCGGTGCCCTGGTGCGGCTGGTGGTGCCGTTCCGCCCGGTCGGGGTGCTGCCGTCGGCGTCGGTCCCGGAGACGGCGGTCGAGCCGGAGACGGCGGTCGAGCCGGAGACGGCTCCCGCGACTGCCTGATGCGGATCCTGCTCGCCGACGATCACGCTCTCTTCCGCGACGGGGTCTCGTCGCTGCTCGGCGCCTGGGGTCACGAGGTCGTCGGCGTCGCGGCGGATGGCGATGCCGCCGTGGAGCTCGCCGAACGGCTTCGTCCCGATCTCGTGCTGATGGACGTCCGGATGCCGGGTGGCGGTGGGATCGACGCGACGGCGCGCCTGGCGGCACTCCATCCGGGCATCCCGATCGTGATGCTGACCGCGAGCGAGGACGAGGACGACCTTTTCATGGCCATCAAGGCCGGGGCGCGGGGCTATCTCCTCAAGGACCTCGAGGCCCCCCAACTCCGCGCCATGCTGGCCGCCGTCGAGCGCGGCGAGGTGGCCATTTCGCCGGCGACCGCGGCACGCATCCTGGCCGAGGTCGCCCGGCCGTCGGCGCGGCTGGCAGCCGGGCCGGGCGGCGCTCCCGCGCCGGATCGCCTGACCGAGCGCGAGGTGGAGGTCCTGCGGCTCGTCGTCGCCGGGCTGCGGAACAAGGAGATCGCGGCCGACCTGGGCATCTCCGAGAACACCACGAAGTTCCACCTGCGCAATATCCTCGAGAAGCTCCATGCGGGCAGCCGCACGGAGGTCGCCGCGCGGGCGGTGCGCGAGGGGCTCCTCCCGGATCGCTGATCGTAGGGCGCCCGCAAGGCAGGGGCGGCTGCCAGGCGAGCGCTCCGCGCGACGGGCGCCCCTTGGCCGGGCGCCGAATGGCCCGGGCCGGATGGCCCCCTGCGCCCCACCCGATTGGGTGGGCACGGCTCCTGCCCGGCCGAACGTGGCGCGCGACCACAGACGGTCGCATGCTCGGCTGGCCGGATCCGCTTCGAGGCAGGCCATGGGCTACCGCATCGACATCGACCACGCCAACTGCATCAACTGTGGCGTCTGCATGGACGTCTGCCCGGTCGAAGCGCTCGACATGAGCCGCCCGGCGGCGCCGGGTGTCGAGGTGGGCAGCGAGGGCGGCGGCCCGCTCCCCTGGATGATGGAGCACCCGGTCCAGGTCGGCGAATGCATCGGCTGCTCGATCTGCATCCGCGAGTGCCCGCCGAACGTGATGACACTCGCGGTCATGAAGGAGCCCACGCCGCTCGTCGCGCGCCAGGGTCCGGTGGAGCGGCCGGTCCCCGACGAGGGCGGCTGGGTGCCGCTCTCCTCGATCACCCGCGAGGCGCTCAAGCCCGTCCACGACTCGCCGTTCGGCGACCTGTTCACGTGGCGAACCCGCTCGCGTCCGGAGCCGTGGCAAGTCTGGCAGTCGATGGTGACCGATGCGCCGGCGTCGCCCATCGCGCCGTGCCAGGAGGCCTGCCCGGCCGGCACGGACGCGGGCCGCTACGTCGGCCTCGTGGCCGCGGGGCGCTATGACGACGCCTACGCGGTCGCCGCGGAGGTCAACCCTTTTCCCTCCGTCTGCGGCTGGATCTGCACGGCGCCGTGCGAGGCCGCCTGCCGGCGCGGGACGCTGGACGAGCCGATCGCGATCCGGACGATCAAGCGCTTCGCCGTCGAGCACGGGAAGTTGCCACCGGTCCCGCCGCCGGCGAAGAAGCGGGCCGAGCGCGTCGCCATCGTCGGGGGTGGTCCGGCCGGCATGTCGGCCGCCTACTACCTCGCCCGGCTCGGCTATCGCGTGTCGGTGCTGGAGGCGATGCCGGTTCCGGGCGGCATGATGGCGATCGGGATCCCGGAGTACCGCCTGCCCCGATCCGTCCTCCGCGAGGAGATCGAGCGGATCGTCGGGCTTGGTGTCGAGCTCCGCCTTGACACCGCGATGGGGCGTGACTTCACGCTCGGCGATCTCGAGCGCGAGGGCTTCCGGGCCGTCTTCCTGGCCACGGGCGCCTCAAAGAGCCGACGCCTCGGCGTTCCCGGCGATGAGCTCCGCACGGTCGTCCCCGCGACGCGCTTCCTCAAGGAGGTCAACCTCGGCGAGAACCCGCGCCTGTCGGGTCCGGTCGTGGTCGTCGGGGGCGGGAGCACGGCGATGGACGCGGCCCGCTCGGCCTGGCGCTCGGGCGCGGACTCGGTGACGATCGTCTACCGGCGCGGCCGCGGCGACATGCCGGCCCAGGAGGAGGAGGTCGAGGCCGCCGAGCGCGAGGGGATCACGATCCTCGCGTCGCTCGCTCCCACTGAGGTGGTCGGTCGAGATGGGGCCGTCATGGCCCTCCGGGTCCAGGAGCAGCAACCGACCGGGCGGATGGAGCATGGGCGCGCCGTCTACGCGCCGGTCCCCGGCGCCTTCCGGGAGGTTCCCGCGAGCACGATCCTCGTCGCCATCGGCGAGGAGCCGGATCCGTCCATCCTCCCCGAGGGAGCGGGCATCGAGGTGAGCGGGTGGGCCGGCATCGTTGCCGACCCGCGAACCCTCGCGACCGGCCGGGCGGGAATCTTCGCCGGCGGCGACGTCGTCTCCGGTCCCAAGACGATCATCGACGCGGTGGCGGCCGGGCGCCGCGCCGCCGCCTCGATCCACGAGTACCTCGCCGGTGCCAGGGACGGCGAGGCGGAGATCATGGCCGCCGTCCGCTATCCCACCGCGCCGGAGCGTTCCCTCTCGGTAGAACTCGCGACCAGGCCGCGGGCGCATGCGCCCCTGCCGGTGGTCCAGCTCGGGACGTTCGCCGCGACGCAGGCCGGGTTCGCGGAGAACGTCGCCCGCTCCGAGTCCTCCCGCTGCTTCCGCTGCGACGCCGTCTACGGCTGCCCCAGCGTCACGGTCCTCTCCGGCCGCGGGCCGCACGAGGCGGTCCACCCGGTCCCAACCCAGTCGCTCGCGCCCGCGGCGACGCAGTCGATCGCAGGAGGTGATCTCCAATGACGCCCGACCAGGTATCGGGTCTGTTCAACGCCGGCGAGTCGTTCGTCGAGGGGACGATCGCCGCCGCCCTCGTCGTCCTGTGGCTCCTCGTGCTAGCGTTGCATCTCGGCCGGCCGTACATGGCCACGACCACCGGGAAGTTCACCCTCCGCCTGGGCGCCGACCTCTGGTGGATCATCTACGTCGCGGTCCGCGACATCTTCACGGTCCAGGTCTTTCTGGGAAGCTTCATCTTCTTCTACCCGGACGTCGTGAAGGCGCAGGACCTGCCGGTCACCGGCGGCATCGCGGCGGCCTGCGTCTTCGCCGTCCTGCTCATCAAGCTGATGACCAAGGGCGACGGGGACCGTCGCGGCTACCAGTGGCAGATCGGACTGCTTGCCGTTGGCGCGACGCTCTACATCGCGCCCTACCTCATCGGCGTGCAGGGAACGCAGCTGCACGGGGCGCACCTGCCCGGGATCGTCTCCGCCCTCGTGTCGTCATCGAACCCGGACCTCGCGCTGCCGCTCTGCTACACCTCGGCGGCCCTCGTCGGGATCATGGGGATCGTGGCCGCCGCATACAACCTGCGCCAGACGACCGTGAAGCGGCCCGCTGCCGCGCCAGTCCCGGAGACGTCTCGATGAACGCACCCCTCAACGCCGACCAGCTCGCGACGACCCTGACCTCGGGGGGGGCCGGATGGATGGTGGCCTCCGTCGCCGCCGTCCTACCGATCCTCTGGGCGTTCACCCTCATCCTGCACTTCGCCCGCCCGTACATCATCCGCTTCCTGCGCCGGCTGACGCTCCGCTTCGGCGGGGACGTGTGGTGGCTGTCCTACGTGCTCTTCCGCGACGGCCTGATGGTGGTGACGCTCGGCCTGAGCATGGTCTTCCTCATGCCGAACTTCTACCTCACCGGTGACGGGCTCCCGATCACGGCGCCGCTGGCGACCGTGGTCCTCTTCTGGACCCTCGCCGTTAAGCTGGTCCGGGACGCCGACGACGACCCGGGGGCCTTCCGCCTCCAGAGCGTCCTGCTCATCATCGCCTCGGTCCTGTACATCATCCCCCAGGTCTACGGCATGGAGGCCCAGGACCAGACGAACCTCGGCAATATCCCGAGCCTCCTCGTCAGCACCTCGAACCTTGCCGTTGCGCGGCCGCTGTTCTGGGGCAGCATCGGCCTGTTCGCGATCACGGGGCTCGCGATCTTCGCCTGGTACGTGGCGAAGGCAATGCGCGCACCGACCGCGTCGGAGCCTGGCGAGGTGTCGTAGCCCCGCACGTCGCGCGGTGCGACAACGCCATCGCGTCCCCGGAAGCGGCGCCGGTCACGGCGCCGCTTCCGCATCTAAGACGCCCGTGCGGACATATAGAACATATGTTCTGTCTGCGCCACAACGTCGGATATCGACGGTGGCTGGACAAGCTAATACCCACCTCGGGTGGCGAAAGTGTCGACATTCGTGCTCAATCCGGCCGCGAACTGGCCGCGGTCGCGTCTCGTCAGCCCGCCGACACACCCGCACTCGCGGTCTATGCCATCAAGCTGTGAGGATTGCCGCCCGTTGGCTGCCCAGCCGAGGTTGATGAGCTGGGTCTCCTGCAGCATTTCGCCGTTCGCGGCAGCGGTCGGGTCGAAGCCGAGGCGCAGCGCGGCGGTCTGGTTCTAGATGCCCAAGATGGGTCGATCCGTGGCGTCGAAAGGCCTGCCACTCTGTCCGCGCAGGCCCGGCGATGTGGTTTCGATTGACCAGGGCGGGGGGCCCCGTGTACGGTGCCGGTCAGACGGTGGGGAGGCACTCGATCGGCAACTGGACGGGGCCGACCCATAGAGCAGGGTGGGGCCGTGGGCAGGGTAAAACGCACTTCGTGAAGCTGGCCGCAACCTGCTCGAACGGGCAGCCGACACGGTGCGGGATGCGGCCAAGCCGGTTGTCGACCTCGGGGTTCCAAGAGCGGGGTTCCACCCTCCCGGTTCGGCATTGCCGTCGTACGATCGTGGGCGTGACTCCCGACCTCGCAACGACCCTCGCCGGGCTTCCGTCGCGCCCCGGCGTCTATCTGATGCGGGATGCCCGGGGCACGGTGCTCTACGTTGGCAAGGCGCAGAGCCTGCGGAGCCGCGTCAGGAGCTACTGGCAGAAGCAGAGCCCGTACGGTGAGGCGCACCGGATCCGGAGCGTCATCGACCGCGTCGCGGACGTCGAGTACACGCTCACGGATTCGGTCGCCGAGGCGCTGCTCCTGGAGGCCAACCTGATCAAGCGCTTCCAGCCGCGCTTCAACGTACGCCTGAAGGACGACAAGAGCTACCCGTACATCAAGATCAGCCTGGGCGAGGACTACCCGCGAATTGAGCGCACGCGGAAGCTCGTCGAGGATGGCAGCCGCTACTTCGGGCCGTACGCGTCGGCGAGCAGTGTCGACGAGTCGATGAACCTGATCCGGCGGCTCTTCCCGTTCCGGACGTGCAGCCTCGAGATCCGGGAGGGCAAGCGACCCCTCCAGCGCCCGTGCCTGCTGTACCACATCAAGCGCTGCCAGGGTCCATGCGTCGAGGCGATCTCTCGCGAGGCGTACCGGGCCGACATCGCCCAGGTGGAGCTCTTCCTGGAGGGTCGCCAGGAGACCGTGGCGCGTGGCCTGCGGCGCGAGATGGAGTCGGCTTCGGAGCGTACGGACTACGAGCGGGCGGCGGCCCTGCGCGATAAGGTGCGCGCGATCGAAAGGACGATGGAGGACCAGAAGATGGCCGCCTTCGCCCGGACCGAGCAGGACGTCCTGGGCCTCGCCCGCGACGGCGGCCAGGCAGCCGTGCAGCTCTTCGTCGTCCGCGGCGGCAGCCTGATCGGGCGGGACGTGTTTCTCCTGGAGGCCGACGTGAGCGCGGGCGACGACGAGGTGTTCGCGGGGTTCATCGGCCAGTACTACGCCCGTGCCTCGTCGGTGCCGCCGGCGCTGCTCATGCCGCTGCTCCCCGCCGACGCCGGCGATCTCGAGGCGTTCCTCGCGACCCGGCGTGGCCGGCGTGTCCGGCTCCTCGTCCCGCAGCGGGGCGAGAAGCGGCGGCTGGTCGAGCTCGCGGGCCGGAACGCGGCCGAGACGCTGGCCCAGGAGCAGGCCCGCCGGCTTGCCGACGATGGCCGGACGCTCGTTGCGCTCGAGGAGCTCGCGGCCGCGCTGGCCCTGCCCGCGCCGCCGTTGCGGATCGAGTGCTACGACATCAGCACGTTCCAGGGGAGCCTGACGGTTGGCAGCATGGTCGTCTTCGAGGAGGGCAAGCCGCGGACGGGCGAGTATCGGCGGTTCCGGATCCGTGACGTCACCGGCCAGGATGACTTCGCCAGCCACGCCGAGATGCTGCGCCGCCGGCTTCACCGCGCGAAGGCGGGAGAGGAGGGGAGCGCCGAGGAGCTGCACTGGACGCTGCCGGACCTGATCGTGGTCGACGGCGGCAAGGGCCAGCTGAGCGCGGACACGGCGATTCTCGAGGAGCTTGGATTGGCGGACATCCCCATCGCGGGGCTCGCGAAGGAGCGCGAGGAGCTGTTCCTCCCGGGTCGCCCGGATCCGGTGGTCCTGCCGGCGAGCTCGCCCGCGCTTTACCTGCTGCAGCGCATCCGTGACGAGGCGCACCGATTCGCGATCACCTACCACCGGGACCTGCGCCGGAAGGCAGCGGTGAAGTCGGCCTTCGACGACCTGCCGGGGATCGGGCCGGCGCGCAAGCGCGCCCTGCTCCGCACGTTCGGCTCGGCGAAGCGGGTTCGCGAGGCGCCGGTGGAACAGATCGCGGCCGTCCCGGGCATCGGCCGGACCCTGGCCGAGCGGATCAAGGCGGGCCTCGCCGACTGACCGGCCGACGGGGGCGGCGAAAGCCTGTTAGCATCCCCTCCCGATGCGTCGAACAACCCCAATCATCATTGTCGTCATCGGCATCCTTTTCCTGATCGTCGACTTCTGGCCGAAGCTGAGCATCCCCAACTTCACCGACCCGAGCGGAGGAACCCGGGTCCTCGAGACGAAGCTCGGCCTGGATCTCGTCGGCGGCCTGCAGGTCATCTACAGCCTCCAGCCGGTCAACGGCGTGGAGCCGGACGCCGCAGCGCTCGCGACCACCCAGACGATCATCGAGAACCGGGTCAACTCGACCGGCGTCGCGGAACCCGTCGTCCAGACGGAAGGCACGAACCGCGTCATCGTCGAGCTGCCGAACGCCAAGAACCCGGACGAGATCCGCGCCCTGCTCGTCCAGACGGGCAAGCTCGACTTCATCCCGCTTCCCCCGGCCGAATACGGGACGGGCAGCTCGCCCGGAACCTACCAGGCGGTCGAGGGCCAGCCGCTTCCCACGACAGAGAAGCCGCTGTTCGGCGGCGACCAGATCGACCAGGCCTACCCGACCACGGACCAGACCGGGCTCCGGGCGGTCGGCTTCCGCCTGAAGTCTACCGGCTCGCAGCTCTTCGCCGACTACACGAGCAAGCACGTCGGCGAGTTCTTCGCGATCGTGCTGGACGGTGACGTGGTCTCGGCGCCGGTGATCCAGAGCGCGATCACCGGCGGGACCGGGATCATCACGGGCGGCGGCACCGGCTTCACGGCCGCCCAGATGAACAACCTGATCACCGTCCTCAACTACGGCTCGCTGCCGTTCCCGCTCAAGGAGGAGTCGGACACGGAGATCGGCGCGACGCTCGCCGGCTTCTCGCTGGACCGCATCCTGCTTGCCGCGGCGATCGCGGTCCTGCTGGTCTTCCTGTTCATGCTCGTCTACTACCGGCTGCCCGGCGTGGTGGCCTGCATGGCCCTGATCTACTACGCGCTGCTGGTGCTCGCCATCTTCCGGCTCATACCGGTGACCCTGACGCTGGCCGGTATCGCGGGCTTCGTCCTCTCGATCGGCATGGCGGTCGACGCCAACATCCTGATCTTCGAGCGGATGAAGGAAGAGCTCCGCTCGGGGAAGATGCTCAACTCCGCGATGGAGGCCGGCTTCAACCGGGCCTGGAACTCCATCCTCGACTCGAACGTGTCCACCCTGATCACCGCGACGATCCTGTACCTCTTCGGGTCGGCGACCATCCGCGGATTCGCGCTCGTCCTGATCATCGGCGTGCTCTGCTCGATGTTCACGGCCATCACCCTGACCCGGACGATCCTGCGCTGGGTGGTCCGCCACGAGTGGGCGCGGGTCCCGCGGCTCTACGGGCTCCGCGAAGAGGAGTTCACCGCGCGGACGCTCCTGGCGGGTCGCCGTGGGGAGGCTCGCACCCGTGCTTGACATCATCGGGAAGCGCAATTGGTTCTTCCTCTTCTCGGGCCTCATCGTGGTTCCGGGGCTGTTCTTCATCATCCTGGGCCCGATCACGGGCGGGAAGGCCGGCCTCCAGTTCTCCATCGACTACACGGGCGGAACGCTTTGGGAGATCCACTTCAAGGATCCCTCGGCGACGCCGGCCCAGGTCCACGCCGTGCTCGCCGCCAAGGGGTACGACTCGCAGGTCCAGACCTCGACCGGCGGCTATGTCGTGATCCGGACGGTCCCGCTGGGCCTCATCGAGGCGCCCGCGGCGACCCCTGCTCCCAGCGCCTCGCCCGGTGCGTCGGGGAGCCCGGCGCCGTCCGGTTCCGCGAGTCCCGCGCCTTCCGGAGCGCCCGGCCCATCCGCGTCGGCGGAGCCGTCCGCATCTCCGGTGACGTCTCCAGCCGCATCGGCATCGGCAGCAGTCTCGGCCAGCCCGGCTGCCTCCGGCGCCGCGGCCGCGGCCGGGGCGTCCGCGTCCCCCGGGGCCTCACCGAGCCCGAGCGCGAGCCCATCCCCATCGCCGACGCCCGTGCCGGGTGGCGTGACGCGCACCGGCGAGGTCGGGACGCTCGTGACGGCGCTCGAGGCCAAGCTGGGGCCGATCGACGAGCAGCGCAGTCTCACCACGGTCGGGCCGGTGATCAGCTCGGAGCTGACCCAGCAGGCGATCACGCTCGTGTTGATCGGGTCGCTCGGGATCCTGCTCTGGATGACGTTCCGCTTCCGGGACTTCCGGTTCGGGATGACCGCGCTCGCGGCGCTCGTCCACGACGTGATCGTGGTGGTCGGGATCTTCGCCATCCTCGGCACGTTCTTCAAGATCGAGGTCGACGCGCTGTTTGTTACGGCGATGCTGACGATCATCGGCTTCTCGGTCCACGACACGATCGTGGTCTACGACCGGATCCGCGAGAACCGTGCGCGCCACGCGGGGGAGAACTTCTCGGCGATCGTCAACCACTCGATCCTCCAGACGCTGGCCCGCTCGATCAACACGAGCCTCACGGTCGTGTTCACGCTCACCGCGCTCCTGCTCTTCGCGGGCTCGTCCATCCAGACGTTCATCCTCGCGCTGCTGATCGGGATCACCTCTGGCACCTACTCGTCCATCTTCAACGCCGCCCCGCTGCTCACCGTCTGGGAGGAATGGGAAGAACGCCGCCGGATCGCTGCCGGCGGCCGACCGGTCCGCCGCTCCGCGTCGTGATCCTGCCGGGCGGCGGCGTCGCGCCTGCCCGCCGAGCGCGTGGCCGCAAAGGACCGGATGAGGCAGACATGTCATCCTGCGTGCCGTGATCGAGCCACGCTTCCACTGGCTCTACCCTGATCCGGGGGCCGCTCGACGGAGCGTTCCTGGCGGCCGTTCGCGCCCACGGCGGCTCGGAGCGGCTGGCCCGGGTCTTGGGAGCGCGGGGAGTCGGCACGGAAGAGGTGGACTGCTTCTTCGGGCCCCCGCGGGATGCCCTCCACGATCCCGGCCTCCTTCCGGACGCGCAACGCGCCGTCGCGCGCATCGCCGGGGCGAAGAGCGACTCTGAGGGCGTTCTCGTCGTCGGTGATTTCGACGCCGATGGCCTGACGGGTCTCGCGATCATGGTCCGCGCGCTACGCGCCCTCGGGATCGACGCGGCGCCGCACGTGCCCAATCGTCTCGACGACGGCCATGGCCTCTCGCTCCGCGCAGTCGAGCTGGCCCGGGCCGCGGGGCGGAGGCTGGTGGTCACCGTGGACATGGGCAGCTCCAGCAGCGCGGAGATCGCCGCGGCGCTGGATGCCGGGATCGACGTCGTCGTCACGGACCACCACCGGGTGCCGCCGGACGCGCCCCGGGCACTCGCGCTCGTCAACCCGCACCGACCGGACGCCCGCTACCCCGATGCCAGGCTCACCGGGTCGGGCGTCGCCCTCAAGATCGCGGCCCTCCTGCTGGAGCGTCTCGGCGGAATCCCGGCCGAGGTGACGACCGCGGACATGGCCGACCTCGCCATGATTGGCACGGTGGCGGACGTTGCCCCAATCCTCGGCGAGAACCGGGCGATTGCCCGGCTCGGCCTGGAGCGGATCCGCCACGACCCACGCCCGGCGATCGCGGCGCTGCTTGCGGCGGCCGGTGCGACCCCCGCGGAGGTGACGCTCGAGACGGTCGGGTTCGTGGTCGCGCCACGCCTGAACGCGGCGGGCCGGGTGGGGGACGCGGATGCGGCCGCGGCGCTGCTCCTGACCGATGACGCCGAGACGGCCGCCGTCCACGCGGCGGCGCTCGACCTGGCGAACCTCGCCCGGCGGGATGCCTCGCGCTCCGCGCTCGACGAGGCGCGCTCCATCTTGGAGGCGGAGGGCGGCCGGACGGACTGGGGGATCCTCGTCCGCGGTCCGTGGCCGATCGGGATCATCGGCCTCGTGGCGGGGCGGCTGGCCGACGAGTCCGGGCTCCCGGCCGTGGTCGCGACCTGCGTCGGCGATCATCTCCGCGCGTCGTGCCGGGCCCCCGCCGGCTACGATCTTGCCGCCGTTCTCCAGGGCTGTTCCGACATCCTGGTTCGATTCGGGGGACACCGCGGGGCAGCCGGCTTCGAGGTCGAGGCCGGCCGTTGGGACGAGCTGGCAGAGCGTCTGCACGGCCTCCTGGCCACCGCCGGGCCCCGCGACGGCCGCCGCACGCTGGCCCTCGACCTCGCGTTGCCGGCGCGCTCCGTCGACTACGCGCTGCTCGGCGAGCTCGCAGCCCTGGAGCCGACCGGCCCCGGAAACGCGGTCCCGATCATCGGCGTGCACGGCCTGACCGTCACCCGGGTCCGTGCCGCAACAGGGGGCCACGCCCAGCTGACGCTGCGCCGCGACCTGGACGTGCTCGACGGGATCGCGTTCGGTCGCGGCGACCTGGTCGGGATGGTCCGCGAAGGCGACCGCGTGGACGTCGCGGCCCGCCTCGTGAGCCGGCGATTTGGCGGGTACGAGTCCCTCCAGCTGGGCGTGATCGATGTCGCGGCGGCGCAGACGGCGGTCGCCCTACCCGTCGCCGTGTCCGACGGGAGTGCCTGACCGGTGACTCGACGCACCGCACAGCCCCGTGCGTCCAGCAGCGCCGCCCGAGACCCGTACGGGATCGGCAACCTGGGGCCCTTCACGGCCCCACTTCTTTCCCTGGTCGGCCTGGGGGTCGTCGCGGTCGCGACGGTCTTTGCGCTGACCGGCCAAGTGCCGTTCCTGGGCAGCCCCGGGGTGAGCGGGGGTAACAGCTACGTGCCCGCAGGCCGGACGCCGTCGGCGAGCGCGCCGCCGCAGGTCAACCCCGCGATCCAGATCGAGGGTTCGCTCGTCTACGTCAAGGCGGGCAACCTGTGGATCCAGACCGGGAACGCCGCCCGCCAGCTCACGAACACGGGCCGCGACTCGGAGCCGACCTGGTCGCCCGATGGCAACTGGGTCTACTTCATCGAGACGCGCGAGACGAAGGGTCGCTTCCCTGCCGACGGCGTCGTGAAGGACTACGACCTCCAGTACCCGATCCTGTCTCGGATCCACCCCGACGGGACCGGCCGCGAGGCGGTTCTGTCCGGCCTCTACAAGAGCGGGCCCGGCGGCGCCTACACATGGTTCTGGTTCATCCTCGACCCCGCCGTCTCGCCCGACGGCACGCGGGTGGCCGTCGTCTCGGACGGACCCGACCCGACGAAGAGCGACGTGGTCCTCCAGTTCGTCGACCTGCGGACGAAGCAGCTCATCAACGCCGAGCTGCCGGAGAACCCGCCGCTCGGCCAGCAGGACCCGGCCTGGCGCCCCGACGGCAGGTACGTCCTGTACGTCCTGAACGCCCGGAACGGTTCCGCCGGGGCGCCCGCGATCTGGCGCTACGACACCACGACGAAGACCGCGACGGCGTTCACATCGGCGGGCTACACGGGGCCAGAGTGGTCCCCGAACGGGCGCTACGTCGCCGCCGTGCGCACGACATCGCTCGGCACGGACGTCGTGATCCTCGACGCGAAGGGAACGGAGATCGCCCAGGTGACGACGGACGGCCGGTCGTGGGGGCCCACCTGGTCGCCGGACGGGACGCAGCTCGCGTTCCTGCGGCTCTCGGAGACGACCGTCGACCTCCAACTCGCCACGCTCCTGCGCTCCGCGAACGGTGACCTCTCGGTGGTGAAGATCGATCCGCTGACGACCTTCAGCGGGCTCGACGGAAACAGCCGCCCGGCGTGGTGGGGGTCGGCGCCCTCGCCGGCGCCCTCGCCCTCTCCCGCGCCATCGCCCTCGTCCTCCCCGGGTACGAGCCCGTCCCCATCGTGAGCACCGAGTACCTCGCCCGCCTGGCAGCGCGGAGCCTCGCTGTCGGTACCGTGCTCTGCGTGGGGATCGACCCGACCCCGGAGGCGCTGCCGGCCGGGTTCTCGGGCGGCCTTGCCGGCGTGGAGCGGTTCGCCCGCCTCATCGTGGAGGCCACGGCGCCGTTCGCTGCCGCAATGAAGCCGAACCTCGCCTTCTTCGAGGCCTTCGGGAGCCCGGGAATGGCCGCGCTCGAGCGTGTGCGAGCCGAGATCCCGGCGGGCGTTCCCGTGATCGCCGACGCGAAGCGCGGCGACGTCGAGACGACAGTCGCCCGGCAGGCGGTCGCGCTCTTCGACGCGCTCGGCGTGGACGCGGTGACGGCCAGCCCGTACCTGGGGCTCGGGGCGCTGGCCCCGTTCCTCGCGCGCGATGACGGCTTCACGTACGTCCTCTGCCGGACCTCGAACCCGGCCGCCGGCGAGCTGCAGGATCTCGTGGTGGCGCCGGATGTCGAGCATGGCTTCCCGGCCGAGCAACTCCACCGGCGGGTGGCCAGGCTCGCGGCCGCCGCCGGTCTTGGCGACCGGGCGGGCCTCGTCGTCGGCGCGATGCGCCTGCGGAGCTGGCTGGTCTTCGCGCGCTGGTTCCGGGTCTCGCATTCCTCGTGCCGGGGGTCGGTGCGCAGGGTGGAGAGGCTGCGCGGACGTGATGACCCACGGATCTGCAACGCACGAGCCGGCCGGGGTCGGGCCGGGCGGAGGCCTTCTGGTGAACGTCTCTCGCGGCATCGCCGGGGCGGCGCTGGGCCAGCCGTCCGACGGGCGCTCGCAGGACGTCGGGGTGCGTCGCCGAGGCTGCTCGCGGGTGGGCGGCCCGGCTGCCTGTGCTACGCTGAATTCACGGCGACCGTCGCACGACCCAGCGCCCGGCCGTCACGACCCCGTAGCCAGAGGTTCGCCGCGATGCCGAACATCGGGCCCGTCGAGCTCGTCATCATCCTCGTGATCGCCCTGCTCGTGATCGGCCCGGGCAAACTGCCCGACGTCGGGGCCGCGCTCGGCAAGAGCATCCGCGAGTTCCGAAAGGCAGCCTCCGACGTCCAGGAGGCCGTCAGACTCGACGGCACCTCCGAGCCCACGGTCCCGGCGGCCGTTCCGCCGGCCCCCGCCGCCGCTGCGCCGCCCGCGACCCAGGTTCCCGTCGCACCCGCCGTACAGGTGGTCGCGAGCGAGGCGTCCTCCGGCCCGTCCGCTCCCCTCGAGGCCGCCCGCGCGAGCGTGCCCGCGGCCG
>CAVYIV010000009.1:0-6517 GCA_963768675.1 uncultured Chloroflexia bacterium
CCGGCGAGATCGTCGTCTTCGGCGCAACCGGGTACACCGGCGGGCTGGTGGCGCGTGCCCTGGTCAAGCGTGGAGCCCGACCCATCTTGGCTGCCCGTCACAGGCCCGTCTCGACGAACTGGCGGCTGAGCTCGGAGGCGTTGAGACCCGCGTAGCGGACGTTGCCAGGCCTGAAACGGTCGCTCCCTGGTCGGCTCCGGCGATGTCCTTGTCTCGACCGTTGGGCCTTTCAGCAAGTGGGGCGAGCCTGCCGCAATGGCAGCGGTCAGTGCGGGAGCGCACTACCTCGACACCACTGGTGAACCGTCGTTCATCCGCCGCATCTTCGACCACTACGGACCGTTGGCGAACCGTTCCGGTTCCACCATGGTGACCGCCTTCGGATCTGACTTTTTGTTCCGGGAAACGTCGCGGGAGCACTCGCGTTGGCGGCAGCAGGTCCGGAGGCGGTCTCTGTCGAGGTCGGCTACTTCAGCGCGCATGTCGGTGCGAGCGGCGGAACCGCATTGAGCGCCGCCGGCGCCATCCTCGACACGTCGTCGCGTTTCGTGACGGTCGACTGAAGTCGGAGCGGACCGGTGCACGAGTGCGGAGCTTTGACCTAGGCGATGGACGACGCGAGCGTGGCGTGAGCGTCGGCGGGACTGAGCACTTCGAGTTGCCGTCGTTGCACCCGACACTTCGCAACGTCGATGTCATCTTGGGGTGGCCGAGCGCTTCGAATGCGATCCCGATCATCACTGGGTTGGTCGCGGGTGCCGCCCGGATCCCGGGAGTCCGCGCCGGGCTGAGGGCAACTCTCGAAGGACGGACTCAGGGTTCCACGGGTGGGCCGAGCGCCGAGCTTTGGGAGACCGGATCCTGCGTGATCGTTGCCGAAGCTCTGTCGGGTCTCGGGGAAGGTTTTGCATCGGACGCGACTCGACGGCCCGAGCCCCTACACCTTCACCGGCGACATCATGGCCTGGGGAGCAATGGTTGCCGCCGAGGGCGGCCTGACCCGTCCGGGCGCACTGGGACCGGTGACTGCCTTTGGACTCGAAGCCCTCGTTGCCGGGGTCGCTGACGCCGGGACCATTCAGCGCTGACAGCCGTGGACGATCCGGCTCTCTTCTAGCCTGCGGGCCCGCGTCGGTTGCGGGTTGGCGTTGCCGGTCCGCCCATGCCCGCGCCGGCAACCCTCGGCACGAGGCCAAAGTCTGCTCAGCGGTCTCTGCCGGCCCACCGGCCCTATCCAGATCGGCCCCGCGGATCGCTACGGCGTCGCACCGTCGGCGAGCGAGCCATCGGCGCTTACGTTGTCCAGGCCCCCGGCGCATCTCTGTTGTTCAGGCGCGCCCGGAGGGCTTCGGGCACGCGCGGACAACAAGCGTGGCGCCGGACTGTGGTTCGACGGCCGGGGCCCCCGACCCTGTCCCGTTGCCCTGCCCTCAGTCGGTGTCGTGAGCGATGAGGACCGGGATAGGGCTGTGCGCGGCCACGTGCTCGGAGACCGAGCCGAGAAGGTCCAGCCGAAACGGCCCAGACCGCGGGTCCCCATCACCAGCAGGTCGAAGCGGCCCGAGGCGGTGCATCGACGATCGTCTAAGCCGGCTCCGCGCCCCCGATCGCCTCCAGCTCAGCCGCCGGGCCGCCCTCCGCGGCGATCGCTGCCGCCTCGGCGACGAGAACGGCCTGGGCCTCACCGAGCGCCGCCTCGAGGTCGCGCGAGTAGCCCGGCTCGCCCTCAAAGCCCGGTGGCAGCTGGTAAGCCGTGAGCAGCGTCAGGCTCGCTCCGAGCGTTCTGGCGAGCTCCGCACCGATGAGCGCGGCCCGCCTTGAGTGGATACTCCCATCCGTGGCGACGAGGATCCGATTGAACATCGCTAACCCCCTTGTGCCGGGTCGTCGCTCCGATGGGCGGCTCGCGCGCGCCACCTGCCCTGCTGCGCCCCGGCGAGTATCGTCCCGGTGCCGCGCCATGACCAGAGTCGACACGTGCGGCACGACGCGGGCATGCAGCCGTCTCCGTGACGACCTCGTGCAGACGGTCCAATGCATCGGCACGAGGTGTGATTGTCGCTCGGGTTGGGTCGCTGACTCACCCGCGGGGTCGGGCGCCTCGTGGCGTCGTCTCGGCCCCCGTGCGGATGCGCGTCTCGCGGCGGCGAGTCCGCGGACCTCGACCTACACCACATCGCGGCCTTGACCCCTTAGGGGCCCGTCTCAACCGGAGGACGCGGTGACGATCCCAGGATCGAGTGACTCCAGAGCCGCAGGCACGCCCCGACGCAGGCGGATGAGGCGACGACGTGGTCCCTGCACCTGCCCAACGGATCCGCGCGGTCGTCTTTGACCTTGACGGTCTCCTCTTCGACACCGAGAACCTGTCGGCGGAGGAGGAGGCCCAGATGCTGGTCGATCACGGCGTGGCATACGCGGCGGTCGACCGGCTCGCGACGGTCGGCCAGACGATCGACACGTCCATCACCACTTCGCGCGTCGGATCGGACTTCCGACATCCGCCATTTCCGCCCTCCGGAAAGGAGCTGACCCGGCGGTGCGTGCCGCGATGGTCCAACGCCTGCAACCACTCCCAGGCGCGATCGAGCTCGTGCGCGCGATTGCGAGAGCGCGATTGCCGCTCGGGATTGCCTCCAACAGCGACATGGACATGGTCGCTCCTCGCCCTCGAGGTGGCGGGGCTTGCCGATGCCTTCGACGTCGTCGTGTCGGCCGAGGAGGTCGAGCGCGCCAAGCCGGCGCCGGACGTGTACCTCCGCGCGTGCGCGGCACTCCGCGTGGCACCGTCCGAGGCACTCGCCCTAGGACTCCTCATCAGGAATAGCGGCCGCTCACGCGGCAGGGATGCTCGTGTACGCAGTGCCCGAGTTCGCAGAGACGGACGTGTCGGCGGCGGACCGCGTTCTGACCTCGCTCGAGGAGCTTCTCCGTTGACTCACGAGAACGCAGAGCGGGTGGTCATGCGGAGCTCGGAGACCTGGCGACCGATCCTCTGTTGGTCTCGCGCGCCCAGAAGGGATCGGGCGCGCCGACAACAAACTTGAGCGGGGGTGCGGATGAGTTCCTCGAGACTCTCCGAGCCGCACGGAGCCAAGAGGAGGCTTGCGCCTTCAGACACCTCGACGTCCAGCCGCTTCTGCCGCACTGCACGCTGACACTCCTTGCCTGGGTCGCGCGACTCGAAGCGAACTTGGGGCCGCTGCCAGCGAGGAAGTTGTGCGAACGTGGTAGCCGTATGTCTGCCGCACACCTCGGGTTCGAACGCGGCGACCTCGACGACTGCGAGGCCCTGCTGGCGAGGCCCGGCGGCAGGGGCACCGCTCGCTTGCCGCTCCAGCCGTGGTGGTGAACTCGCACGAACCTCGCGGGCGTCAAGGGCGAACCCTCGTCGCTGCTGGTCCGCCAGCTTCTGACCCGTCGCCCGGGCTTTCGCGGAACAACCGCCACACCGCGTTCTGCTCTGCGAGGCGGTCGGCGATCCGTGCGTTCGCCGTGCCGGGCGACCAGGTGCCGTCAGCTCGGCGCTCCCCCGCCGGAATACCCGTGAGCTGCTCGATGGCCTCGTCGACGGTCGTCACGGCGCAGATCCCGAAGCGGCCTTCCGCGGCCGCCGCGACCACGTCGGCTCGGAGCATGAGGTCTCGGACGTTCGAGGCCGGGATGATGACGCCCTCCGAACCGGTCAGGCCGCGCTTCGCACAGACGTCGAAGAAGCCCTCGATCTTGTCGTTCACGCCGCCGATTGGCTGGACGAGGCCGTGCTGGTCGACCGAGCCGGTCACGGCCCACGACTGGCGGATGGGCAGGTCGCCGATCGCTGAGAGCAGGGCGCAGAGCTCGCCCAGAGAAGCGCTGTCTCCTTCGACCCCGCCATAGGACTGCTCGAAGACGAGGCTCGCGTGGAGCCCCAAGGGTTGACGTTCGGCATACCGGCCGCCGAGGAACCCGGCCAGGATCAGCACGCCCTTTGTGTGGAGCGGTCCCCCGAGTTCGACTTCGCGCTCGATGTCGACGACCTCGCCGCGCCCGAGGCGCACCCGGGCCGTGATGCGCGTCGGCGCGCCGAATGGAACGTCGCCCAGGCCGGCGACGGTGAGCCCGTTCACCTGTCCGATGCGTTCGCCGCTCGTCTCGACGATCAGGGTGCCGCGCTCGATCGCCTCCAGCACCCGCGCACGGACGCGGCCCGCGCGCCGCAGGCGGCCGTCGATGGCCCGCTGGATGTCGTCGGCCAGGAGGACGTTTCTCCCTGCGTCTCCGGCCAGGAAGTCGGCCTCCCGGAGCAGGTCGGTGATCGTGCGCATGTGCACGGACACCTTCTCGGCGTCACCCGCCAGGCGCGATGCGTGCTCGATGAGGCGCGCCACGGCAGGAGCGTCGAGCGGCCGCAATCCCTCGCGGCGCGCGGTCGTCGCCGCCAGCATGGCGTACTCCTGGTTGGCCGCCGGCGTACGGTCGATCACCTCGTCAAAGTCCGCCTGGACCTTGAAGAGCTCCGGGAAGTCCGGGTCGAGGGCGGCAAGCAGGTAGTAGAGCTCGCGGTCGCCCACGAGCACGACCTTCACGTCGCACGGGATCGGCTCAGGCTGCAGCGACACCGTCTCGATGAGGTTGAGCGCCTGGCCGAGCGACTCGATGGCGATCTCGTGCGACCGGAGCACGCGCTTGAGCCCGTCCCACGAATATGGCTGCGAGAGCAGCTTGCGTGCCTCGAGGACGAGGTATCCGCCATTGGCGCGGTGCAGCGCCCCGGCGCGAATGAGCCCGAAGTCGGTCAACAGCGCGCCGAGCTGGGCCACATGCTCGACGCGCCCGATGAGGTTCGAATACGTCGGGTTGTCCTCGTACACGACCGGTGCCCCGCCGGACGCCGCGTGGTCCACCACCACGTTGACCTCCAGGCGCCGGAACAACGGGGTCTCCGACGCCACCCCGTGCAGGGGTGACGGCGTCTCGCCGTCGGACTGGGTCGTCTTGATCACCTCGGCTGCGTGGGCCACCACGTCGGCCTCCGCGGCATCCAGGTAGGCCAGCACGTCGGGAGCCCCGGCGAAAGCGTGCCGCACCTCGTCGAAGAGGTGCGTCGCCGCCTGGCGCGTGGTCTCCCGATCGAGGTCGCGCAACTTCTCGCGCGCCTCGCGCTCCCACCGACCGAACTGGTGGAACATCCCGGCCAGCTCCTCCTCGAGGCCGGAAATGGTCGCCTTGATGCGCGCCTGCTCCGCTTCCGGGAGCAGTGCTAAGTGCTCGGCGTCGACGACCTCGCCAAGCTGCATTGGAGCCATCCCGACGCCGACGGGGGTGCGAATCATCGCCACGCCGGCTTCGCGCGCCTTCTCGCCGAGGGCCTCGATCGCAGCCTCCCGGCGCGTGTTCAGCTCGGCCTCGATCGCCGTCCTGCGGCTGCGATGCCGATCGCTCTCGAACGCCGCCCGGAGCGCGCTCTTCAACTCCACCACGAGATGCTCCATCCGGGTCCGGAGCTCGGAGCCTCGGCCGGCCGGCAGCCGGACCGCGTGCGGTCGAGACGGATCGGCGAAACCGTGGACGTAACACCAGTCTGACGGGACCGCCTCCCTCCGTGCCCGCGCCTCGACCGCCTGGTGGACGACCGTCGACTTGCCGATCCCCTCCGGGCCCAGTGCGTAGAGGTTGTACCCCTCCCGGCGAACGTCGAGGGCGAACTCGACCGCCTCGACGGCGCGGTCCTGGCCGACGATCCGGTCGAGATCCGGTAGCTCTGCCGTCGTCGTGAAATCCGAGGGAGGCGGGGTCTGTCAGGGTGACGAGGGCCGTGGCGGCAGCGCGTGATGAACGGGGGCGGATGCACCTCCGGGTCCAAGAGTGCGTGAGGTGCTCTGTCGGCCTGGTCGACCGGCGACGCACCCCGGGCGCCCGACGTCCCGTTGCCTTCGGCATCCCCAACTCCAGATCGACGACGCGGTGTGGCTGCCGGCCAGAACACGCTGCGCCATCGCCGTGCGGCGGCCGTGCCCCTCCGGCCAGCTGAGCATACGCCCGAGCCTGACCGGGATCTGGGGCCCGTGGATTGCAGCATGCACGTGCTGGCCCACATCGTCGACACCGTGCAACGCGCCCACCGACCGTTCAAGGTTGGCGCACCAGCTTCTGTGGAACGCCGGCAACAACCCGTAGGGCCGCTCTCGACAGCCACGCGCGGGGGCGCCGTGCTCCCCTGTGCATGTGGGCCTCGCCACGTCTCCAGCCTGTCCAGCGCTGACGAGGAGACGGGCAAGGTAGGGGCGACGAGGTAGACGAGAGGCGGCGTTGGGCGATCGATCCCGGGGCGGTCGAGCGCGAATCCCGGGCTTCCGACCCCCACGAGCAGCGGATGATCTGCCATCGCCGTCCGCTGACGCCTAGAAGACGCGCGGGTCTACCTCGAGGCGGCTTCCGGACGGGGTCGCGTCGACGAGGCGGAGCAGGTCGACTCGTGTCCGCCAGATGGCCGTTGAAGATCCGGCGCGCGACGTCGAGCAGCTCGAAGATCGCG
>CAVYIV010000010.1:0-13923 GCA_963768675.1 uncultured Chloroflexia bacterium
CTCGCCGAGCACCCCGACTTGCTCGGCGGCGACCGTGAGATGCGGCCAACCCATCCGCGCCGTTGGCTCCTTGTCACTCGTGAAGCCGGCATTCCCGATGCGCCGAGGGCGGCGCGAATTGCTGGTCGGTGGACCATCTCTTTGTTCACCAGGACGCGGTCCCCACTCTCATTGAGGTCAAACGCAGCTCGGACACTAGGATCCGCCGAAGAGGTCGTCGGTCAGATGCTCGACTACGCCGCGAACGTCGTAGCCCACTGGCCCCCCGGCGTCATTCGCGCGCTGTTCGAGGCGCGGGTCCGAGACCAGGGCGGTGGCGACCCCGACGAAGTGCTGCGAAGCTTCTTCGGCGAGCATTCATCGGACGGTACCGACGAGGTTGACGGCAATCGACGCCTTCTGGACTCGCGCAGGCGAAAACCTCGCGCTGCGCCAGATGCGCCTCAATCTCTTCGTTCCGCCGACGTCATCCCCCGCGAGCTCCAGCGGATCGTCGATTTCTCGTACGAAGAGCATGGCGCGAATCGAAGTCCTGGCAATCGAGGTCCGCCAGTATCTTGGGGTCGGCCACCGGATCCTCGTGCCACGGGTTATCGGCAACACCGCTGCGGCCGAGGAGACGAAGCAACCATCGAGTGGGCCACGGCCCGTCCGGCGGAACTGGACGCTCGAGGAGTTTCGTGACGCCGATCGGAGGGCGGCGGCCCGGATGTGCTTGCCGTTCTCGATGCGGGCCTGGCGTGGGCCGAGCGGCACAACAGTCGGTGGTTATGGGGCATGGCAAGTATGGCCCTCTGTACCCCATGGTTCCTACCGAGGTGGGGTCCCGGTCAAGGTCATTTCGATCAGCACCGGCGGATCGGTCGAGATCGAATACGTCGCCATTGCGGACCATCCACCTTTCGATGCGACTGACCAGCGGGTGGAGCTCAATCGGCGCTTCAACGGTATCCCAGGAGTCTCGATCGACGCTGACAAGGCGATCCGTGCGGGCTGGCCGTCGGTCGGGCTTGACGTGCTGCGCTCGTCGATCAATCTCCGCGCCTTCTTCGGAGTCCTCGATGACGTCGCCGACCGCCTGTCCAGGACGGAGCCAGCTTCTGGATGATCCCGCCGCCGGCGAGAACGGCCGCGCGACGTCTCGACTCACAGAAGGTGTTAGGTGATCAGCATCGACAGCTACCGGGAGGTCATGGATCGGACGTACAGGCGCTCGCCGACGTCGGCGGTGAGTTCATGGACCTTGCGTGCGATGCGGGTCCCTGGCGCATGGACCCAGACACGCACGGAAGGACGCACGACGCCCCCGCGGTTCACCGTCTCGCGGTGAAGGAGGAAGTGACATGCGCATATCAAGTGGGGGGTCGGAGGAGGCGACCGGAGCCGAGGAGTACGTTGAGGTCCTCGAGCCGTCGAGGCTTCTGGTTCGCACGTCGCCGGAGTCCGGGTGGCACGCGCCGCAGGAGTCATCTTTCGCGAAAGAGCACGAGCTCGAGTGGCTGCTTTACACGTCCCCGGATCTCTTGACCTCGGTCGTCGGCGAGCGAGCGGTCGTAGCGCGGCAGGTCAGTCTCCCTGGCGCAGGTCCAGCTGACCTTGTGGCTGTTACGCCGTCGGGGGGTATCGCGATCATCGAGTGCAAGCTCCGCCGGAATAGCGAGATCAGGCGCTGGGTCATCGGCCAACTACTCGCCTACGCATCCGCGCTTTGGCGGATGGAATACGACGACTTTGCCAACCTCGTCCAGCGAACCCTCCTTGCTCCAGCGTCGCTTTACGAAGCCATACGGCGAGTCGCCGGGCCCGCCGCTCCCGAATCCTTGACCGCGGAGACATTCGGGCGCGCTGTCAGTGCAACGCTCGTCAGTGGACGGTTTCGGCTGATCCTGGCGGTGGATTCCATTACCGACGAGTTGAAGCGGATCATCACGTACCTGGAGCGAGAGGAACACGGCCCCGCTCTCGTGGCTCTGGAGTTGGTTCACGCGAGGGAAGGGGAAGTGGAGATTCTGTACCCGAACATGTGGGGGAATGAACTCGCTAGTGCACCCTCTCCGCGCCCCCGCCCTGTCGCGGTGGATCGCGCGGCGTTCCTCGATATCTGGAAGGCGGAGAACCCCTCGACGGCCTTGGTGGCTGCCTCCATCCTCGAGTGGATTGACGGTCGGGGTCTCGAGTCCCACCTCGGGAGTGGCGAGAAGCACGGCACGCTCAATGTGTACCTGCTCAGTCCGGACCGTTCGCCGCACCGCGTGTTAATGCTGGCAACCGATCACGGTGGCGGCCTGTACGTGCTGTACCAGCACCTGCGGTCGGTACCCCCCTTTGACGACACCGCCCTGCGGAGGGAATTTCACCGAGCGTCTCAGCTCAGCGATGGGCTATTCAGAGCGGAAGGGGTCACCCGACAACGTGGAGGAGCGACCCAACTCGGTGCTCTACCGCTTCCAGGATCCCGAGGGGCCCGCGATTGGGCTGGGCGTCGTCGACGCGCTCGACTGGCTCGTCGAACGCGTGTCCGAGGACGCGATTTCAGCGCGCAGCAGTAGCCCCGAGATGGTCAATGTCGTGATGGCTCCATCGCCTGCCACGGAGGAAGCGCCTGTGGGACTCGGCGAAGCACGCGCTCGTGTCGCCCGTGATCCGACCCTCGCCGGCCTGATCAGAGCCCACTGGCTCGTTTCCGAGAGTGCGACGGGGCGCGGCCATTGGCACCCGCTCTTGACTGGCTCAAGCCACGATGACGGCAGAGGAGCACGATGCGGCTAGTTGGGCTCGAGCTGCGCAACTACCGCTGCTTTGAGCATCTCGACCTCGATCTCGACGAGACGACGGTCATTGTCGGGGCGAATGACACTGGGAAGTCCGCGATCCTCGAGGCGATCGACGGGCTGCTGGAGCCAGGCGGGGTCGACTGGGAAGCGGTACATCGAACGGGGGCGACGGGACCCTCGATGATCGTGGGGCGGTTCTGCGATCTCGCCATCGACAAACCGTTCTCTCTTGCGGCATTCATCGTCGGCGACACCATCCGTATCGGTGTTAGCTCGGACCACGGACGCGAACACTATTTGGTCGTGACGCCGGACCAGGCTCGTGTTGTTCAAGGGCTACTCGATCTGGACGAGGCCCAAGCGGCGATCGACGCCGGAACGGTCGAGCCGGGCTTCAACACGGGTGTCACCGTTGAGACGCCGGCCGGCCGTGGGTTCCTGGTACCCGTGGTGGATCTGGAGTTCAACGCGAAGGATTGGGGGATCCTCGACGTCTGGGAGGGGGAGGGGGGGATCGGACCTATCCGGGCCGTCCATCTCGGGTCGGCCTCGGACTCCCGGTGGGATCCGGTCGCGGTGTTACGTCCGATCCTCGAGCGGCATCTCGCGGGTGACATCGACAGTTCGGTCTCTCGAGCGATGGAGGCGCTCGAGGATCAGGTCGATGACCTGCTCGGCCGCCTTTCGAGGTCCCACTCCGGCGCCCTCCGGACGTCGTCGGCCTACAGGTGGATCCGATGGCACGCCGTGGCGAGCCTCGCGGATCAAGTCATCGACGGGCTTGTCGCGGACCTGTCGCTCGACCCCGCCGGTCCCGAGGGCGTTCAGGCAGCCGAGGAGACGCCAGCCGGTGCGAGCCGCCGAATGGCGCTCCAATTGGCACTGCTTCGCTCGCCGACCCCGACGCTTGTCGACCTCGGGCCAGGCACGCAGCGGTCGGTTGCGCTTGCTGCCCTCGAGCTCTACCGGGACCCCGATCTGTGGCCGCTGGGCGGCACCGTGATCTTGCTAGTCGAGGAGCCGGAGACGGGGATGCATCCGGAAGCTCAGCGTCGCGCCGCGGCGCTCCTTCGGGCCCTCGCGACGTTCGGCTTGCAGTTAGTCGTGGTCACCCATTCGCCAGCCTTCATCAACGCCGCTCCACCGGCTGGTGTGCGCCTTGCGACCAAGACCCTCGACGATGACAAGACGGAGCTCCGGCGGACGATCGCGCGGCCCGTGGGGCTCGCGGAACTCCGTCACGAACTTGGGATCAAGCCCTCCGACATTCTGCTTGCCCAGCGCTTTGTAGTCGTCGAGGGGGAGAGTGATCGAGCCATCCTCGTGGCATGGGCACGGCGGATCGGGATCGACCTCGAGGCGGAGGGAGTCCAGCTGATCCCGAGCGGAGGCTACAGCTCGGCCGATCGAGTCAGCCAGTTCCTCGCCCTTGCATACGAGGGCGCCGACTTCGTCGTTGTTCTCGACAACGGCGCCCAAGCCAACAAGACCAGGATGGAGATCGACGCCCGCTTCGGGAATCGGGTGATGACGGTGGTCCTCTCCCGAACGGACATCGAAGGGTTCTTCTCGCCTGCGTCGATCACTGCCTGGCTGCTGACCGCGGGCGCCGCGATGGATGGGCTGGAGCACGCCGTCCGGGAACGACTAGCGGCTCCCAAGGGCGGGCGAATTGCCGCGCTCGACTCGCTGGCTCGGACTCACCTCCGGCGGTCTTACCAGAAGCTCGGTGACGGCCTCGCGGTCGCTCTCGCGACGTCTGAGTCAGACCTCGATCCCGAGGTCAAGGCACTTCTAACTGGTTTGTCGAGCTCCGGGCCGACGGCCTAATCAACGCAGGAGACTGCGTCGGGTAGGTCGCCCGGACGATCAGGGCACTGTTGCAAAGGGGGGCCGCAGGCTCCCGCCGGCGTCTGTTTCTGCCGAAGGAAGACATAGTGGCTTGTGCTGCAAGTCGCTCCTAGAGCAAGCCACCGCTGCGGAGAGTCTTCTCCAACTCACCCAGCTCCATGGCATCAAGAGTCTGGGTAGAGCTGCCGAGGATGGCTCGCGCCACGGCCTCGGTTGCCTCCCAGTGGTCATCAACCAACGACTCGGCCTCGCCGACCAACTCCGTGGCACGAGGTTGGCCAAGACGCCTGACGGCCTCGCGGTAATGCCCCTGGTGGCGCGATCGTCCGCGTCGGGCGTCCACAGCGTCCGCCGCCAGTGCATAGGTGAACAGGAGCGTGTCGACCACTTCGTACCCATCAGTCGTCCGCATCGCGTTGAGCACCGACGGATCAAGCATCGTCACGCCGCCCTTGGCATTCACCCACGCCACGGGCAGCCCGAGACACCATGCAGCGACCACGTGCCCTGCCTCATGCCACGCCGAGGCGTCATCAGGCTCCAGCAACGCCAACCTCGACCTCCGCTTGCGGACTCCGCCTTGTTCGCGCGTTGATGCGCCGGCATGGCGGCATCCCGTCGCCATGCCGGCTTCATACCACGGGAGCCGTACTCGCCGAGGCGTGGGCGCAGGAATGAAGTCCGAAGGCCGTCCGCTACGGGGCGCTGGACGTCATCTGCTCGGCCACCACGGGACGGAGTGCCCGCACGAGCCTCGCATAGGTCCACGGGGGAGGGCCATCGCCGACGAGGTCCTCGGCCGCCTGGCGGATGTCCGCAGGGACGACATCGGTGCAGTGCCACAGCCGCCCGAGATGCCGATAGGCGGCGGCAGGGGTCCCGAAGGGCACTCCATCGCCGTCGTCGACCTCCCACCAGCGGGACACCCCGTCGCACAGGGCTTCTACGAGATCATCAACCGGCTGGCGCAGGTGGCCGCCTGCGTGACCACGCCGGACACCCTTGGCGTATCCCATTACATGGCTCCTTGACATGAAGAACGGCATGACCAATACGACGGGAGCAACCCGCCGATCCAAGCCATGCCGTGCCTTGCCAAGCCACGCCGCGCCCTGCGGTGACGCGATGTCGAGATGATACTCGCCGGCGCCCTGGCCCGACGCGCGCCTTGCGCCATCACGCGGACCTCGAGTCGCGGCGGCGCCCACGGCCACGATCGGGATCCTGGCGACTGTGGTTAGCGGGCCGCGGGCTCCCGCCGGGCGCGCCACGATTCCAGGATTCCCCATCCGAACCGGTCAGGCGTTGTCAGTCGACCGCAAGGGAGGCATGGCCGCGCGAACGGACCAGGTACCAGGCCGCGCCCGCGTACGCCAAGCCGCCGGCGATGTCGGCCAGGTAGTGCTCGCCAAGGTAGATGATCGAGAACCACGCCGCACCGCCGAAGGCAAGCATGACCCGTCGCGCGCGCCCGGGCAGCTCGCGGAGGCACAGGTAGGCGAGCACGGGGTAGGCCTCGTGGAGCGACGGCAACGCGGCAACCGGGTCCGGGCTGAGATCCCCAATTGCCACCGCGGGAAGCGAGTTGCCGGCCAGGCCCGACGCCCCAAGCAGATTGTCCACGATGCCGGTCTGCAGCCGGTCTAGGAGTGGCTGGCCGCTGCCGGCCGGCAGATGTCCGGCGGCGGCCGTCCACCAGGGTGGGGCGGCGGGCAGCAGGAGATAGGTGGCGAAGGCGGCAAGCGAGAATATCACGAGCGCCGCAGTGAAGTCGTAGAACGCGCGGCGGTGACGTGACCACAGGTAATAGCCGACGACAACCGGGATCAGCGTGTGGAACGCGTCGATGAGCGTCGCCGCAAGGGCGAGCGCGTCGAACAGACCCGACGGCCTCATGAGCCCCTGGAGGAGTGTGCTCCCGATCGTGCCGTTCAGGAGGGCGCGCTCGATCTCGGCGCCGACGTTGACGCATACGCTCCGGAGAAGGACGGGACCGAAGGCACGGATCAGCTCGTAGGCGAGGGCGAGCACGACAAACGGCAGCCAGTCCCCGACGGGGAGGAGCCCGCCCGCCCGTGCCAGCCGCCACCCGAGCAGGGACGTCCCCAGTGCAAGGCCCACGACCAGCACCTCCGGGGTCAGATGCACCCCGTTGGACAGCGCGAGGACGGCGACGAGGAAGAGCTACGCCGCCAGGGATACTCGGACGATGCGCTCGTTCCTCGCGCGAAGGCCGGCGACGGTGGCCGCGGGGACGCGTTCCGATTGCATCGGCTCAAGCGTAGGTGGTGGGCCCACGGACCGCCAGACGCCACGCTCGTTCGACGGTTCGCGGGGAGCCCACTACCCGGCCGTCAGCGATGCAGCTTCGCGGCTGCCACGAAGCTCAGCCCGTGCTCGGTCAGGGCCCGCGCCGTGTGGTTCGTCGCGTCGATCTTGTCCATGAAGTTGAGGGCGAGGTTCTCCCAGTCGCCGCTCTCGATGACCTCGGACTCCGCCCGGAAGTAGTCCAGGATGTCCGAGGGATGCGCCCGGGCCCCGTCGACGGCCGGGTCGCCGCCCTCGTGCTTCGCCGAGATGTTGGGGACGTGGTCGGCGAGCGCGACGAGCTCCTCGCGCCGGTCGTACGGCTGGAGCACGATGCTCCTGAACGTCTCCGTGATGTGGTGCTCGAAGCGGATGGCGTCCTCGAAGCCGAATGCCTGCCTGATCTGGGCGGTGATTTCGAGCGTCTCGTTGTTGACCGAGTTGCCCCAGTTGAACCCGACCAGCGGCGACGTGCCGTCGTCGCGCTCGAAGAGCTTCGCCCCGATCAGCGTCCACATCCCCGCGTAGGGGTTGTCGTTGCCCATGAAGACCGAGATCTTGAACTCGATGTCCACGCCGAGTCGGTGCAGCAGGTAGCCCGCCAGCACCGTGCCCGGGTTGATGTTGAGGACCTGGCGGCACCCCGTAACTCGGTGTAGTAGTGGAGGAACTCGTCGAGCCACATGAGCACGTGGTCGTTGGGCTCGCCGATCCCGCCGAAGTAGCCGGTGATCGTGGACGGGCCGCCGAGGTGGATGTTCGAGCCGTCGGTGCCCTTCGTGTCGAGCGTCTCGACGTAGCTTGCCCCGATGATCTGCATGGCGGCCGCGATGGCGGGCAGGTCGCCCTCGGCCTCCTGCTCCTTCATCCGGCGCACCTGGATCCAGCGGGCGGGCATGAGCGAACGCTCCGCGATCGTCTTGCGGGCCGCCGCGATGACCCACGGGAAGTACTGCAGCGCGCTGACCTCCAGCGTCACCGCCACGTCATCCCGGAACTCGACGGTGTCCGCGCGCGAGCCCAGCACCCCGCGACGGAAGTCGGCCACGCTCACGAACGCTCCGCGGTCGCGCTCGGCGGCCAGCCAGTCCAGGTCGGCGAGGTATCCGGGGTGGGCTGCCCTGACCCGCTCGAGGAGTGCCGGCAGCTGTCCGGCGGCCCGTGCCTTGCGGTTGATCTCCTCGGGGGTCCCGTAGCGCGCAACCACGGCGAGGATGTCGTTGACGACCCGCGAATCGGGATCCAGCAGGAACGCGTTGAGCTCGTCGAGTCGTGCGTACGGGATCGCGAGCCGGTTGCGCAGATCTGCCATCGTGTCCACGAGCGTGATCATCCAAGCAACCTCACCAGCTCGTCGTACTCCTCGTCCTTCATGCCGAACCAGTTCTCGGGCCGCGGGAAGGTCCGGCCGGTCACCTCGTCGACGTAGGCCGCCAGGCCCGACCGGATGACCGCTCCGGCATCGGCGAAGACCTTCGCCATGCGCGGGGTGAACTTCGGGTAGAGCGCGAAGGCGTCGTGGTAGATGAGCAGCTGGCCGTGCGCATCGGGCCCCGAGCCCAGGCTCATGATGATGCAGTGCTGTGCCCGCTCGGTGATGAGCCGGCAGACCCGGTCGGGCACCAGCTCCAGCAGGATGCAGAAGGCGCCGGCGTCCTCGAGCGCAGCCGCGTCGTCCACGATCTTCTTGGCCTGCGCCGCGCCCTTGCCCTGCAGCCGGAAGCCGCCGAGGGCGCTCGACGCTCTGGGGGGTCAGGCCCAGGTGGCCGATGACCGGGATCCCGGCCCGCGCGATGCCCGCCACGCGATCGGCCATCTCGGCGCCGCCCTCGAGCTTGACGGCGTCGCAGCCGGTCTCGGCCATGAAGCGGCCGGCGTTGCGGATCGCCGTCTCGACGCTCGGCTGGTAGCTCATGTAGGGCATGTCGCCGACGAGCCAGGCGGTCGGGGCCCCCCGGCGGACCGCCGCCGTGTGCCGGATCATGTCGTCCATCGTGACCGGCAGCGTGCTGTCGAATCCGAGCATCGTCATGCCCAGGCTGTCCCCGACGAGGATCATGTCGATGCCGGCCTGCTCCTGGAGGTAGGCAGTCGGGTAGTCGTAGCAGGTCAGCCAGGTGATCGGCGTGCCCTCGGCAACCTTGGCAAACAGCGCGGGCAGGGTGACCTTCTTCCGGTCGGACACCGCGGTCTCCTCTCCTGGTCTGCCGCGACGCGGCATCGTCGTACCGGATCATTCGGGCCCCGCTGGGGATCGGGAAGTGCCGTTGGGCCTACACTCCCGGCCATGACGGAACCAACATCGCCCCGCGTCGGAGTCATCGGCCTCGGCACCATGGGCGGCGCCATGGCGGCGAACCTCGCTCGGGCGGGCTTCCCGCTGGTCGCCTGGAACCGGACCGCCGGACGCACGGCCGGGCTGGAGGTGCTCGGCGTCGAGACGGCGGCGACGCCGGCGGCGCTTGCCGCGACGACAGACATCGTCCTCGTCTGCGTCTCGGATACGCTGGATGTCGAGGCCGTCCTGTTCGGCCCCGACGGCGTCGCGGCAGGTGCCGCGGCCGGCACGCTGGTGATCGACTGCTCGACCATCGACCCGGCTGCCACCCGACGGTTCGCGGAACGGCTCGCCGCGCAGGGCGTCGCCTTCGTCGACGCGCCGGTGACCGGGGGGAGCGAGGGCGCCCGGAACGCGACGCTCGCGATCCTCGTGGGCGGCGCACCGGCGGACGTCGAGCGGGCCCGGCCCGTTCTTCAGGCGATCGGCCGGACGGTCACCCACCTCGGGCCGGTCGGGGCCGGGCAGGCCACCAAGGCGGTCAACCAGGTGATCCTGGCCGGGACCTACCTGGGCGTCGCGGAGGGCCTCGTCCTCGCCCTCAAGGCGGGCCTCGACCCCGCCCAGGTCGTCGAGGCGCTCTCCGGCGGCGCGGCGCAGAGCTGGGTCCTCGCCAACCGGAGCGGACGCATGCTGGCCAACGAGTACCCGCTCGGCTTCAAGGTCGCCCTCCACCTCAAGGATCTCGGCATCGCGCTCGCGATGGCCCGGGAGACGGGCGCGGTCCTGCCGGTGGCCGCGCTCGCCGCCCAGCTCGAGTCCGGCCTCGTCGTGAAGGGCCACGGCGAGGACGACATGTCCGCCCTCGCCCGGACGATCCGCGGCCTCTCGGGCCTGGACGCGTGATCGCGGGAACCCCGGCGGGGTAGTCTGGCGGCATGCACTACGAGCTGTTCATGGGCGCTGCGCTCGCCGAGGCTCGGGCAGCCGTCGAGAAGGGCGAGCGTCCACGGGGAGCGGCCGCGGTCCTCGACGAGGCGCTCGTCGCCAGCGGCCACGACGAGATCGTGGCTCGCAAGGACCCGACGGCACACGCGATCGTGGTGACCCTGCGCGAAGCGGCCGCCCGCCTCGGGCGGACGTCGCTCGCGGGGGTGACGGTCTTCTCGCTGGTCGAGCCGTGCGCGATGTGCGTCGGCGCGCTCCTCGAGTCGGACGTCGACTGCCTGGTCTTCGCGGTCCCGAACCCGGTTGCCGGTGCCGCAGGGTCGGTCATCCAGCTCGCCGACCACCCTGCGCTCTCGAGGCGCATGGATCTGGTCTCCGGGATCCTGCGCGCCGACGCCGCCGACCTGCTCTCGGTGGCTGCTCGCGCCTGACCGCTTTCGCGGCACGGACCCGGCCCGGATCCTGGGAGCGTTCGCCTTTGGTATCCTCTCGCGCGGAGAGGTGTCCGAGTGGTTGAAGGTGCCGCTCTCGAAAAGCGGTGTGCGCAAGCACCGTGGGTTCGAATCCCACCCTCTCCGCCACGCAGCTCCGAACCCGGTCCACCGGCCTTGCTGCCGACATGCCCACGGAGAGGTCGCCTAGAGGCCTAGGGCGCCGCACTGGAAATGCGGTATGGGGCAACCCATCGAGGGTTCGAATCCCTCCCTCTCCGCCACTCGCCGGGCGGGGCCCAAGGGCCCAGCTGGCCCCCTGCTATGATCGCGGCTGCCGTGCTAGGCGGGGAACTAGCGGTGCCCTGTACCTGCAATCCGCTCCAGCAGGGCTGAATTCCCTCCCGAGGTCTTCGTCTTCGAGAGCCGCCGGCGCGAACGGTGTCGAGGATCGGGTCCCGCGCAGCGGCGACACGCGAACCGCGTCAGGTCCGGAAGGAAGCAGCGCTAAGCGAGGCTCGCCGGGTGCCGCGGCCAGGCCTGGTCTGAGCCGATCACGTGGGTGGGCGCGGGGAACGTTCGATCAACGGAGGGTGCACGGCACTTCTCTTCTTGTCGCCCCGAACCGAACCGGGAGTCCAGTGAGCGAGAGCTCCACGCACCAGGCGCTCTACCGGCGCTGGCGGGCCCAGCGTTTCGAGGAGGTCGTCGGCCAGGACCCGGTCGTGACCACGATCCGCAACGCCGTGCGCACGGGCCGGACCGGGCATGCGTACCTCTTCGTCGGGCCGCGCGGGACCGGCAAGACATCCCTCGCGCGGATCCTGGCCAAGGCGGTCAACTGCCCCAACCTCGCGGACGGCGAGCCGTGCGACGCATGCCCCTCCTGCGACGCGATCCGGGAAGGCCGGGCGCTCGACGTGGTCGAGCTCGACGCGGCCTCGAACAACCGCGTCGATGACATCCGCGAGCTCCTCCCGCGCATCTACACGGCGCCGTCCGACTTGCCGACGAAGGTCTTCATCGTCGACGAGGTCCAGCGCATCACGCAGGGCTGGGACGTCCTCCTCAAGACCCTCGAGGAGCCTCCGCCGCACGTACTGTTCATCTTCTGCACGACCGACTCGAGCCAGGTCCGGCCCGCCGTGCTCTCGCGCGTCCAGCGGTTCGACTTCCGGCCGCTGCCACCGCTCCTGATCGAGGGGAAGCTGAAGCGGATCCTCGCCGCCGACGGTCGCGGGGCAGAGCCGGAGGCGGTGACGCTCGTGGCCCACCTCGCGGACGGCGGGATGCGCGACGCTGAGTCGATCCTCGACCAGCTTCTGTCCGGCGGCGGCGACCTGCTCACGGCAGATGCCGTGCGGGAGCTGCTCGGACTGGCGGACTTCGATTCGGTGGCCACCTTCGTGTCGGCGCTGGTGACCGGCGACCCCGTCAGCGGCATCGCGGTCCTCGACGCCCTGGAGGACCGCGGTCGCGATCTCCGCTCCTTCACGGACCAGGCGATCGACGCCCTGCGCGTCGCGCTGCGGGGCGCCCTGTCCGGTGCCCCGATCGGGGGCCCGCTCGTGTCGCTCGGGGTCCCGGCTCTCGTCACTGCGGCACGGCGCCTTGCCGGGATCGACCCGGCCGGCGCCGTCCCAGGGGGCCTGCGTTTCGGGCTCGAGCTGGCCTTTTGGAAGCAGGCCAGGCCGGTCCCCGAGGCCGGCCCGCGCGCCCGCGAACCGCGCCTGCCCGCCCCGCGGCGCCCGATTGAGCGCTGACGCGAAGCCGCCCCGAGATGCGCCGATACCGCGACGCGCCGCGGCGGAATCGGCGGCCCCGGGCGGCATCCGGGCGCGCCGTGAGCCGCTTGTGCCTGCCTCGCCCGCGCCGGCCAGAACCGCCCGAAACGGCCGTACCTGCGGCGCCGGAGTCGCCCGAGCCGGGCCCAACGGAGCGGCAGCAGAGACTCCGCTCGTCGAGCTTCGCCGCCGCTGGCCGGAGATCGTGGCCCTGATCAGCCGGCATCCCCCGACCAAGCCGCTCATCGAGGCCTGCCGGCCCCTCTCCGCCGAGGGCACCCTCGTCACGCTCGGGTTCCCGGAGAGCCAGCTGTTCCTGCGCGACGTGGCCGACCGACGCCGTCCGACGCTCGAGGAGGGCATCTCCCGGGTCCTCGGACGCCCGGTCGTGGTTCGCTGCGTGGCGACCAACCTCGAGACGGACGTCGTGTCGACCGAGGATCGAGAGGGTTCCGCGGTCATCGCCGCGGCACGGGCGGTGTGGGGCGACGAGCTGGTCGGGGTGGTCGAGGTCGACTGAGGATCCTCCTCCGGGTCGATCGAGCGCGCCGCAGCGGGATGTCGCAGACTCTGTCCACGAGCGGTGCCGCGCGGCAGCCGGAGGAGGAAGGGTTCGGATGAGCTTCGGCAATCTCCAGAAGATGGCCCTCCAGATGCAGCAGAACATGCAGCGCGTCGAGGAGGAGTTGGCGGCGGCCGTTCTCGAAGGAACTGCCGGCGGCGGGACCGTCCGCGCCGTCGTGACGGGCAAGCAGCACCTCGTGAGCGTGGAGATCGACCCGAGCGCGGTCGACCCGGCGGACGTGGAGATGCTCCAGGACCTCGTCGTCGCCGCCGTCAACGAGGCACTGCGTGCAGCTCGGGAGCTCAGCGAATCCAAGATGGCCGCCGTGACCGGTGGTCTCCGCCTTCCGGGGATGTAGGCCGGCGGCGGGCATGGCATCAGCGGTCATCGCGCCGGTCGCCCGCCTCATCGAGGCGTTCTCGCGGCTGCCCGGGATCGGCCCGAAGACCGCCCAACGCCTGACCTACCACCTGCTCCGGGCGCCCGATGCCGAGGCGCGCAGCCTCGCGGCGGCGCTCGTTGCGGTCCGCGACGAGGTCGTCTTCTGCGCCACGTGCTTCAACATCAGCGACGCGCCGAGCTGCCCGATCTGCCGCGACGGGTCGCGCGAGGGCCGCCGCCTGTGTGTCGTGGAGGAGCCGCTCGACGTCCTCGCGATCGAGCGAACCGGCGAGTGGCGGGGCAGGTATCACGTGCTCAACGGGGCCATCAGCCCGATGGACGGCATCGGACCGGAGCGGCTCCGGATCCGGGAGCTGATCGAGCGCGCAGTGGCTGCCGAAGTGGATGGCGAGCCCTACGAGGAGGTCATCCTCGCGACCAACCCGTCGCTCGAGGGCGACGTCACAGCGGCCTACATCACGGAGCGGCTGGAAGGTCACGTCGGCCTCGTCACCCGCCTCGCGCGTGGCCTGCCGGTCGGCGGTGACCTCGAGTATGCCGACGAGATCACGCTGATCCGGGCATTCCAGGGCCGCCGGCGGTC
>CAVYIV010000011.1:0-11194 GCA_963768675.1 uncultured Chloroflexia bacterium
CGTGGGCTCGTCGTCGGTTTCAAGAAGGCGCGCACGCCCGCGGACCATCTCGCCGAGGGCCCAGAAGCTGATCCCTTCGCCGTAGGCAGGGCTGCGGCCGTCGTGCCACCAGACGTTCTCGACCAGCCCGTCGAGATATTTCTCGAACTCCCAGGCGAGGCGAGTCTTCCCGATGCCACCTGGCCCGATGACCGAGACGAGGCGAGCCCGCCGCTCGCGGCTCGTGGCGTGGAAGAGCTCCTTGAGGAGGCGGAGCTCGTCGTCGCGGCCAACGAACGGGGCCTCGAGCGACTCGGCCCGCTTCCGGCCGCCACGCTCGGCAACGACGCGGACGGCCTGCCAGGCGGGAACGGGTGTGGCCTTGCCCTTGAGGGATCGCTCACCAGCGGCCTCGAAGACGATCGCGGCCGACGCGGCCCGCTGGGTTGCCTCGCCGACGAGGACGGTGCCGGGCAGGGCCACGGATTGCAGTCGGGATGCGGTGTTGACGAGGTCGCCGGCCACCATCCCCTGGTCGGTCGCGCCGAGCGTGACGGCCGCCTCGCCCGTCAGGACCCCGGTCCGCGCCTCGATCGTCGGGCCCAGCGACCTGACGGCGACGACGAGCTCGAGGCCTGCCCGAACGGCGCGCTCGGCGTCGTCCTCGTGGGCCGTGGGCGCGCCCCAGACCGCCATGACCGCGTCGCCGATGAACTTCTCCACCGTCCCGCCGTACCGGACGATGACGTCGCGAGCAAGGTCGAAGTAGCGGGAGAGGAGCTCACGCGTATCCTCGACGTCCCTTCCGTCGGCGAGCGTCGTGAAGCCCACCAGGTCGGCGAAGAGGATCGTGACCAGCCGGCGCTCGGAGACGGGCCCCCCGCCCGGGGCACGTGAGCCGGGTCGGACGGACTTCGCCGGCGAGGGGGTGGTCCCGGCGACGAGCGGTGTCGCGCACTCACCGCAGAAGCGCATGTCGGGTTCGTTGGCAGCGCCGCACGACGGGCACGCCAGCGCCAGCGGGGCTGCACAGCCACCGCAGAACTTCCGTCCGGGCCGGTTCTCCGTCCCGCAGTTCGAGCAGACCACCCCGTGCTCCTCTGCGATGTAGGGGGCCGAGGGTACAGCAGGAGGCGCTTCGGGTACATGGACGGCGGTGCCGGGCGTCCACACGGCGCCGTCGAGGACCTTGACCCTCGTCGATACGCCGCGCATCATCCCGAATGCCGCAGGCGATCGAGCGGCACGCCGGCGATGATTCACAGGGGGGAATGTCGATGCGCACACCCGGACAACGGCTCGCGGCGGTCGCCGCGGCACTCTCCCTGCTGTCGGCCTTCCTGCTGTCGGCTGTCGGGGCTCCTCCCGCTGCCGCGGGAACCCAGAGTTGGAGCCACCGGGACGCCCGCGTCTGCGGCCAGGCGGGGGCGGGACAGGCCCAATGCACTGCAATCGCTCGAGCGTTCTACCAGGGCGGCGTCGAGTTCCAGGCCCGGACCCGGTCGGACCTCGCCGCGGCGGCCGCGGCGGCCCAGGCCACCTACTACACGGGCACGAGCATCCGGACCGCCTACGGCATCACCGCCCAGGGCGACCCGTCGAAGGTGATCGCGATCGTCGATGCCTACGACGACCCGAGCGCCTTCGCCAACCTCACCACGTTCCGGAGCGGCTGGGGGCTCCCGGCGATGGCGAGCCAGCCCTGCACACTTGCCACCCTCACGGGCCTCACGAGCACCTCGGGCAGTCCCTGCTTCACCAAGGTCAACGAGACCGGCGGAACCTCCCTCCCAGCCGCCAACGCCGGCTGGTCCAACGAGATCGACCTGGACTTGCAGGCTGCCTCGTCCGTGTGCCCGCTGTGCAGCATCCTCCTCCTCGAGGCGACCTCGGCTTCGACCACGGATCTCGGGACTGCCGTGACCACCGCCTCGAGCGTGACGACCGCCTCGACCAGCGCCCACGTGCTCGCGATCTCGAACAGTTACGGCATCTCGGGTGACTACCCGGGGAGCGTCGCCCCGGCCTACGACAACGCCGCTGCGAAGGGCATCGCGGTCACGGCGTCGGCGGGTGACAATGGCTACGGGGTCCTCTTCCCGGCGTCGTCGACGGACGTCATCGGCGTGGGTGGCACGACGCTCGCCGTCGGCGCCAACGGCGTCCGGACCTCGGAGACCGCGTGGTCAGGCACAGGGAGCGGATGCTCGCTGTACAACGCGGCGCCCTCCTGGCAGAACATCCCAAGCAACCCGTGCGCGGGCAAGAAGGCGGTCGCCGACCTCTCGGCCGACGCCGACCCGAACTCCGGGCTCGCGATCTACACGAACTACGGCGGTACCACCAGCTACTGGGTGTTCGGCGGCACGAGTCTGGCCTCCCCGATCATCGCGGCCCTCTACGCAATGCAGGGCGGCTACAACACGACGACGCTCGCAGGCCAGTACGCCTGGACGGCAGGCAGCGCACTACGACGTCACCTCCGGCTCGAACGGGACGTGCAGCCCGTCGGTGCTGTGCACGGCGGGGTCCGGCTGGGACGGCCCGACCGGGCTCGGCAGCATCGCCGTGGCGGCGTCCTCCCCCGTCCTGACGACGATCCGAGTCTCGCCGACGACCGCCTCGGTCCAGACGGGCGGCCAGCAGCAGTTCACCGCCACCGGGTATGACCAGAACGGCGTCGCGCTGAGCTTGCAGCCGACGTTCACTTGGTCGGTCAGCGGCGGCGGTACGATCGATGGCTCCGGCAAGTTCTCCGCCACGACGGCGGGTGGACCGTTCACGGTCACCGCGACCAGCGGCAGCGTGAGCGGGACGGCCACGGTGACGGTGACCGCGACGCCGGTCCTCACGACGATCCGTGTCTCGCCAGCCACCGCGTCGGTCCAGACGGGCGGCCAGCAGCAGTTCACCGCCACCGGGTATGACCAGAACGGCGTCGCGCTGAGCTTGCAGCCGACGTTCACTTGGTCGGTCAGCGGCGGCGGTACGATCGATGGCTCCGGCAAGTTCTCCGCCACGACGGCGGGCGGACCGTTCACGGTCACCGCGACCAGCGGCGGCATGAGCGGGACAGCGAGCGTGACGGTGACGAGCACGCCCCCGGACTTCTCGCTCTCGGTAAGTCCGGCAACGCGGTCGGTCAGCCGGGGCGGCACCGCGACCTACACCGTGACGATCACGCCGGCAAACGGCTTCAGCGGCTCCGTCACGCTGAGCCTCACCGGCCAGCCGTCGGGATCCACCGTGACATTCACCCCGACCGCTGCGACCACCACGTCGACGCTCACGATCCGAACTCAGTCGACCACCTCGCGGCGGACGTACAGCCTGACCATCAAGGGCGTCAGTGGCAGTTTGAGTCACACGACAAGCGCGTCGTTGACCGTTACGAGGTAGCCGAACCATAGCCGGGCCTCGGTGGTCGGCGCGGTTTGCTGCCCCGGCGCTGCGACACCCCCGCCGGAGCTGGTCAGGCCGAGGATCCCTCCAGCGCGGCGAGCTCGTCGTCGCTGAGCGTCCAGCCGACGGCTCCGACGTTCTCGCGCAGGTGCTCGACGCTGGTCGCTCCCGGAATGGCGACGATCCGTTCGTCTCTGGCCAGTAGCCAGTTGAGCGCGACCTGGGCGACGGTCTTCTGCCGCGCTCGGGCGATGCCGGCAAGGGTCCTGTCGAGCGCCGTCCCAGACGGACGAGTCCGCCCCCCAGCGAGCGGGCGATACGCGATGAGCGCGACGTCGAGCTCGCGGCAGGCTGCGAGGACCCCGTTCCGCTCCGGGTCGCGATGGAAGACGCTGAACTGGACCTCGTTCGCGGCGAGCGGGACACGGTGCCGGTCGAGGCGTTCGGCCGCGACGTGCATCTGGCGGGCGCTGAAGTTGCTCACCCCGACCGCGCGTGCCTTTCCGGCCTGGACCACCTCCGCGAGGCGATCCATCAGGGAAGGGATGCCCACCACGGAGAACGGGAAGTGGATCAGGTAGAGATCGACGCCGTCCCTGCCGAGTCGGGCGAGCGACCCCTCGAGTGCCTTGTGGAAGGATCGGGCCGACAGGCGGGTCGGGTAGGGCGCGAACTTCGTCACGAGCAGGGCCGGACGCGGGTCGCGGCGAAGGCACGACCCGATCGTCTTCTCGGAGCCGAGATAGATCTCGGCCGTGTCGACGAGATTGGCACCCGCGTCGAGCGCGGCGCTGAACACCGGCGCGAGCTGGTCGGCGCCGCCACCCCGGCCCCAACGGTTCGTCCCCACTCCAAGCGCGGGCACCCTGACCCCGGACCGGCCGAGGCGTCGCAGCGGCATGACAGGTTCCATGGCGTTCACCGCTGTGCTACACGCTCTTCGGTCCGCCGGCGGCGACGCCGAGGGCCACGGCCCCCGCGCCGGCCGATGTCGCCGGCTCGGCTTCCTCCCAGCGCGCGTCCACGAAGGCATATAGCCGCTCGCACGCCGGGGCGGGCATCCCTGCTTTCCGAAGGATGACCCGGAACTCCTCGACGAGCTCCTTCATCTCGCCGGGCCCGCCTGGGGCTGCCGCGTCGGCAAGGCCCGCGACGGCGAGATCCGTGTCGAGGAACCGACCCATCGCGAACACAAGGAGGCGCTCGGGCACCCACTCATACAGCGCTCGGTTGGCCGCCGGCACGATCGGCACGCCGACGCGGCGGAGCGCCCGCTGCGCCTCGCGCGTGGCGCGCACCCACAGGCGCAGGGCCGCCCGGGAATGGGCCACTCGGCGAACGTCGCCCTTGGCCCAGTAGAGGGCGCCCACGACCGGGAGGAGCGAGGCAGCGTGCGTCTTGAGGCTCGCGTCGATGAGGCGAACCGAGTGCGCAGCGAGACCCGCCTGGCGGTAGGCCGCGGCGATGGCGTCGCACCGGGGTGTGCGTCGCCCGTCGAGCTCGCCGAACTCCAGGGGCATGACGCGCGCCCAGATGTAGCGCACCACGTGACCGACGCGGACGCCGCCGAGGTTGGCCTGTCCGAGAAGCACGCGCTCGGCTCCCAGCGTCGCCGCATACTCGTCCGCTCCGGCCGCATTGTTTCCGAGGAAGAGGACGCTTGGCGTGCGGGTGTTCGCCGCCAGGGCTGGCAGGACGGCCGAGATTTGGTGGCGCCGCATCGCCACCAGCACCAGGTCGTAGGCGTCTTCGGGCCCGAGCGCCTCGGTCAGCGGCACGGTCGTGACGGTGCGTTCTCCACTACGGGCGTTCTCGAGCACCACGCCGTGCTCCCGGAGCTCGAGTAGACGGCGTCCTCGCGCGAGGAGCGTCACGTCATGCCCGCCCTCCGCCAGGCGGGCGGCGTTGAAGCTGCCGACGGCTCCCGCGCCGTAGACGAGGATCCTCATGTCCGCGCCTCCTCACGCCACAACTCGCCGACCACGGGGCATCATCGACGGCCTTCGCGGCCCGCACCAGAGCCGATCGTCGAAATCACGGGGGCCGGCCACGCCGACGCGCTTCTCGAGGCGCTATGTAACCACGTCCCGCACGACACCCGGCATGGTGTGCGCCGTTGAGCGTCGTCGCGACGCGCGTTGACGGCCGCGCTCCGAGGCTAGGACAGGTCGAGGGCGTAGCGGACCTCGACGACGGAAGGGAAGTGCGGGAAGCCGCCGAGCGGGCGCTCCAGGACCGTGCCATCCCACGCCCATCCCTGCCGCTCGTAGAACGCGCGTGCGGTCGAGTTCTCCTCGACCACCCACAGGATCGCGCGATGGACGCCATGGGCGCGAAGGGCCTCGAGAGCGGCGTCGAGCAGTCGCCATCCGACCCCGCGGCCGCGCTCCTCGGATGCGACGTGGATGGCGTGGATCTCGCCGACGCTCGCGTCATCGTCAATGCTGACCTCCCACTCTACGAGCCCGACGATCGCGCCTGACCTCACAGCGACGAGCGAGCCCATGTGCGGCGGCTGCGACCGGAGCAGCCACTCCCAGTGCGCGACGCGCTCGGCGAGCGTGAGCTGACCTGCCTGGTCATGCCGGAGCAGGGGCGCGTACGTGGCGACCCAGCTTCGATAGTGGACCGCCGCCGCGCCCGCTGCGTCACCGAGGCGGGGGACCCGGATCTCAAGCGCGTACTCCACGGCGGCATCGTCGCAGATCGGAGGTGCCGTCCGCGTCCGGAGGTCTTCCGGCCGCCGTCGGGTACCGCGCGTCGGCCCGACTACACCGCGGTCTCGTCCTGGCGTGCCACCGACATCAGGTGCCGGCCCTCGAGGTATCGACGCACCGAGAGGAGCGCCGCGATGCCCTCACCGGCCGCGCTCCCGACCTGCTTCGTGGAGCCAGCTCGGACGTCACCGGCGGCGAAGACGCCGTCGAGCGAGGTCATATAGCCGTCGTTGGTGACAACAAAGCCACGCTCATCGAGCTCGGCCGCGCCATGCAGGAACTCCGTGTTCGGGTCGAGGCCCACGAAAACGAAGGCCGCGGCGGGCTCGATCCGCAGGGGAGCGCCGGTGGCCCGCTCGCGCGCGAGTACGGCCCCGAGCCGGCCGTCGCGGCGCTCGAACGCTTGGATGTCGATCCCGGTCCTGAGCGTGATCCGGGGATGGTCGCGCACCTTCTCCACCACGACCTCGCTGGCGCGCGGTTCGCCCCGCGTCAGGATCGTGACGTGCTCGGCGAGCCCGACGAGGAAGAGTGAATTCCTCGAGCGCCGAGTTGCCGCCCCCGATGACCACGAGCTCCTTGGCGCCGCGGTAGAAGGGCCCGTCGCACGTGGCGCAGAAGTGGACGCCCAGGCCGATGAGGCCGTCCTCGCCGTCGATCCCCAGGCGGCGGTACCGGGAGCCCGTGGTCACGATCGCGACGTTGCTGCGGTACATGTCGCCCGTCGCAGTCGTGACCGACAGCGCCCCCATGTCGCTCGCGATCGAGACGACCTCGACCGCGGACAGCAGCTCGACCCCGTAGCGCTCGGCGTGTGCCACGAGGCGCCCGGCGAGCTCGGCGCCGCCGATGCCCTCGGGGAAGCCGGGGTAGTTGTCGATCCGCTCCGTCGCACCCGCCTGCCCGCCAAGCGCGCCCCGCTCGATGACGAGCGCCTCCATCCCCTCGCGAGCCGCGTAGATGGCGGCCGAGAGACCTGCGGGCCCGCCACCGAGGATGATCACGTCGTAGGCCATCCGCTTGGCCATGAGCTGCAGGCCGAGCTTCGCGGCAAGCTCCGCGTTCGTCGGCTCGAGCAAGTAGGAGCCATCGTCGAAGACGATCGTCGGAATCGTGCGCCCGCCGTGCTGGAGCTCCTCCATGTGGCGACGGCCCGCCTCGTCTGCGTCGATGTCGACCCAGCGGAACATGATCCGCTGCTCGGTGAGGAACGCCTTGCTGCGGCGGCAATCGGGGCACCACGGCGCCCCGTAGACGGTGATCCGATCCATGTCCTTCTCGCACTAGCCTTCGGAGACGGCGTCGCGGTCCGCGCCGGACGCCTGTCGGTGGAATCTAGTGGCCCAGAAGGAGCCGGGTGTTACGCATCCGCACGCTCGTGTCCGAACCCCCGTCGTCAGCCCGGCGGACGTACCATGGCCCCGCGGCCCGCCACGGCCGCGACGGTCACCTGCGCGCGGTCGCGTGACGTGGCGTCGGATCCGAGGTGCACGAACGTGCCAACCCAACCGACTCCCCTTGATCCCGCGGCCGCGCTGGCGGCGATGACGCCCGAAGAGAAGGTCGCGCTGCTTTCGGGCCGCGACTTCTGGAGTCTCAACGGGGTCGAGCGCCTCGGCGTTCCGCCGATCGTGGTCACCGACGGCCCGTACGGCCTGCGCAAGGCGAAGACGACAAGCTCAACGAACATCGCGGACAACGTCCCCGCCACGTGTTTCCCGACCTCGTCCGCCCTGGCCGCCACGTGGAACCCCCGGCTGGTCGAGGAGGTCGGGTCGGCGATCGGACGCGAGGCGGCCGCCGAGGGGGTGAGCGTCGTCCTGGGACCCGGGGCGAACATCAAGCGCACGCCGCTGTGCGGGCGCAACTTCGAGTACTTCTCGGAGGACCCGCACCTGTCCGCCCGCTTGGCTGCGGCCTGGATCAGGGGCGTCCAGGCGGTTGGCGTGGGTGCCTCGCTCAAGCACGTCGCGGCGAACAACCAGGAGACTCGCCGGATGACGATCGACGCGCTCGTCGACGAGCGCGCGCTGCGCGAGATCTACCTCGCGAGCTTCGAGCAGGCGGTCACCGAGGGGCACCCCTGGACCGTGATGGCCGCATACAACCGGCTCAACGGCACGTACTGCACGGAGCACCGCGAGCTGCTGACCGACATCCTGCGCGCGGAGTGGGGCTTCGACGGCGCCGCCATGAGCGACTGGGGCGCGGTCAGCCGCCGCGGGCCGGCGCTCGAGGCGGGCCTCGACCTGGCGATGCCGGGCTTCGGCGGGCGCGGCGACGCCGCGCTGCTGCGGGCGCTTGCCGAGGGGCGGTTGTCGGCCGAGGCGGTCGACGCGGGGGCCCGCCGGATCCTTGAGCTCGTCACCCGGACCGCCGCCGCCCGCGAGCCCGGTCGAACCTACGACCGCGACGCCCACCACGAGCTTGCCCGACGGGCAGCGGAGGAGGCCGTGGTCGTGCTCAAGAACGACGGCCTCCTCCCCCTCGACCCGACGGCCAGGGTGCTCGTCGCGGGGGCCTTCGCGAAGGAGCCGCGATTCCAGGGCGCCGGCAGTTCGATGATCACGCCGCACCGCCTCGATGACGCCTGGTCGGAGCTCGCCGCCTCGCGCGGCGAGGCCAACCTTGCCTACGCGCCCGGCTACCGCCGGGACGCCGACGAGGTCGACGCAGCGCTGCTCGCCGAGGCGCGCCGTGCTGCCCGGTCCGTCGACGTTGTGCTCGCCTTTGTGGGCCTGACGGAGGCAGCGGAGATCGAGGGCATCGACAGGGGCGGCCTGCGGCTGCCCGCCGCGCACGACGCCCTCGTCGGGGCGCTCCTCGAGGTCAATCCGCGAGTCGTGGTCGTGCTCGCCAGCGGGGCGCCCGTCGAGATGCCATGGGCCGTGCGTGCTCCCGCGATCGTGGAGGGCTATCTCGGCGGCCAGGCTGGGGGGAGCGCCCTGGCGCGCGTGCTCCTCGGGGCAGCCGAGCCCGGGGGGCGCCTCGCGGAGACCTTCCCGGTCCACTGGGCGGACAACCCGGTCCACGAGCTGCCGGCCGGCCCCCGGCTCGCGGAGTACCGCGAGAGCGTCTACGTCGGCTACCGCTACTACGACAGCGCCGGCGTGGATGTGCTGTTCCCCTTCGGGCATGGCCTCGCCTACACCATGTTCGCCTACTCGGACCTCGCCGTCCGCGAGGATCCCGCGGTCGCCGATGGCCTTGTCGTGTCGGTGACCGTGACGAACACGGGCGCCCGGGCCGGGTGGGAGGTGGTCCAGGTCTACGTCAGGGACGTCGTCTCGGGCGTCTTCCGGCCGGAGCAGGAACTGCGGGGCTTCGGCAAGGTCTGGCTCGCCGCCGGCGAGTCGACACGCGTCGAGGTCCCGCTCGGCCGCCGCGCCTTCGCCTACTGGGACGCCTCGGCCCACGGGTGGGCGGTCGAGGGCGGGCAGTTCGAGATCCGCGTGGGTGCATCGTCGCGCGACATCCGGGGGGCGGTCGTCGTGGACCTTCCGGGCGACGCGGGCCATCCGGCCGCCGCGGAGCCCGAGGCGGTCCGCGGCACCTACCGGCTCGTCCCCGGCCGGGGGTTCGACCGGGCGGCGTTCGAGGCCCTCTACGGCCGCCCGCTGCCCGACGACACCCCGGAGCTTCCCGGCCACTACACGCTGAACACGCCGCTCGCCGACATGCACTCACCGGTTGCAGGCCTGCTCGGGTGGGTCCTGCGGCGACAGGCGCTGGCCTTCGCCGGCGGTGACCCCACGTCGCTGCTTGGCCGGATCATCTCTGCCGCCCTCGGCGACATGACGCTCCGGATGTTCCCGATGATGACCGGTGGAAGCGTCGACGGCCGGCTGCTCGACGGGCTCCTGCTTCTCGTCAACGGCCGCTACGGCCTGGGCCTGCGCACGGTGGTGCGCGCCGCCCTGGCGGCCCGGGGCGGTGGGGGAGACCGGCCGGCGGGCCGGGCTCGCGGCGTATCACCGAGGGCGGCGGCGCAGGGCTGGACGGACGGCTACGTGCAGGCGGGCGCGCGACGCATCCACTACGAGCGCACCGGCGGCGAGAAGCCGCCGATCGTGTTCAACCATGGCGCGATGGACGACGGGCTGTGCTGGACGCGAGTGGTCCGCGAGATCGAGGGCGCCTACGACTGCGTCATGGTCGATGCGCGTGGGCACGGCCGGAGCGACTCCGGGAACGGCGACTACAGCGCTGCCGCCCGCGCCGCGGACCTCGCCGCGGTGATCGAGGCCCTGGGCCTCGACCGTCCGATCGTCGGCGGCCATTCAATGGGGGCCGACACCGCGATCAACCTCGCCGCAACGCGGCCAGAGCTGGTCCGCGGCGTCTTCCTCGAGGACCCGCCGCTGCTCACGCCGGGCGAGCCGGTCTTCGGCGGCGAGATGGGCCGACGGATGGGCGACGCGGGGAAGGTGATGGCGCGGTTCATGTCGATCTTCCGCTACCTGCCGGCAGGCGCGGGGCGGGCGCTGGCGCGTCGGATCAGCCCGTCCTACCCCGACGTCGAGATCCGCCCGTGGGTCGACTCGAAACGCCGCCTGAGCCGTGACTTCCTGCGCACGATGTCGGGCGGCGGCGTCACCATGGAGACCTCCCCGGACACCCTGCGGCAGGTCACGGCCCCCGTGCTGCTGATCATCGGAGACCGGGATGCGGGGTCGATCGTTTCCGAGGAGATCGCCGCCGACGCGGCCGCGAGCATGCCCAACCTCCAGGTCATCCACCTGGCGGGCGCGAACCACGACATCCGACGAGCCCGGTTCGATGGATACATGGAGGCGCTGCGCGGGTTCCTCGAGCGGACCTCCGGCCGGCCCGGCACGGTCTAGCAGAGCCGGTCAGAACCTGGCCGTTGTCGGCGGCCGGCCGGCGCGTCGCCGGCGTGAAGCGGCGGTCGCCGAGATCATCTCCGGCTGCCACGACCTGATCTCCGCGCGGTCCTGCGGGCGCGGAATCGAGACGCGCACTGGGACTCACAGCGCGGCGCGACGGCTTGCGTGGGGGGAAGTGGAGCGGGAGACGGGATTCGAACCCGCGACATTCTGCTTGGGAAGCAGACACTCTGCCAGCTGAGTTACTCC
>CAVYIV010000012.1:0-12563 GCA_963768675.1 uncultured Chloroflexia bacterium
CCGGGTGATCGAGGAGATTCCCGGCGTGCGCGGCGCAGTCGTCGCAGGTCTGCCGGACCCGCACCGCGGGCAGCTCGTCGCCGCAGTCGTGGAGGCCGAACCAGGCGCTCGCCTCACGGTCCACGCCGTGCTGGCCGAGTGCCGGACCCGGCTTGCCCCGCACAAGGTGCCGCGCCGCGTGGTGATCGTCGACGAGCTGCCGGCATCGGAACGGGAAAGGTCCGCAAGGAGCTCGTGATGCGGCTGCTCGCGGGCGGACAGGCGGAGACCGCCCGCTAGCCGGCATCCGCACGGGTCGGTGATATCCTCGAACGGTGAAGACCCAAGCCGGTCCGCGGCGGGCGTGCTCCGCGCCCTTCTTGTCGCGACTGGGGACTACCAATGCGCCATCCCCGTGACTCAGGTCCGGCGGGTCGTCCGGGCGTTCCCGGTGCACCGTTGCCGGGCGCCGCACCCGAGCTGCTCGGGCTGGCGGAGTTCACCGGCGAGCCGATCCCGGTGCTCGACCTCGGGCGGCTGGTCAACGCGCCGCCCGGCGCGCGACCCACTTCTCCGGTCACAGTTGTCGCCTGGGCCGGCCCTCCCAGTTCCCGCGAGCTGGTCGGCCTGGCGGCGGACGCCGCGATCGAGATCGTCGACTCCGGCCGCCGAGATCGTCTCCTCGAGGCCGGGCTCGTTGTGCGGCGAGGCGACGGTCGCCGGCCGGCCGGTCCGCGTCTTGAACCTCGAGGCCCTGGGGACGCCATGAGCGACCAGATCCTCCTCGTCCTGGACCGTGCCGGAGGACGATGGGGGTTGGCGCATGATGCGGTCCGGTCGCTCACCAAACACGGCGGCGGTTACCTCATCGCGACCGGCCAGGGAACGGTCGCGGCAGACCGGGTCCTCGAGGTCGCAGCGCGTCTCTCCGTCCGGCCCGCGGGCGCGGTCGTCGGCCGCTATTGGCTCGGACCTTGCCTCGGAATGGCGGTTCATCAAGGTGTTCCGACGGTCGTGGTCAGCCCCGACGCGCTCCCGAGCGCGCTGACTGACACCAGGAGGAGATCTCGAATGCCGCAAACGACTGACGCCCTGCCCAGGAGTCCGCTCACCGGGCTTCTCCTGATGGCTGCCTTCAGCCTCCTCGGCTTCGCCGGGCTGGCCGTCGGCATGGCTCACGGCACACCGGAATGGCTCGCCTACATCGTCCTGCCGATCGGGGCCGGCCTGCTCGTGCTGTATGTGCTCTTCGCCTTCCTGCCCCACATGGCCCAGCTGCGCGCGCTGGCTCGGGCGACGGTCGCCGCCCGAGAGCTGGAAGAGAAGCTCAACCGGACCTCGTCGCACATCCGTGCCGGGGACCTGGACGCGACGCTCACGCTGGCGGAAGAACTGCCCTCTCGCCTCGCGGTTTCGTTCGCGAACGCCGCCCGGGCTCTGGGCGCTCTGGTGCAGCAGATCCAGAACAGCTCGACCGAGGTCGCGGTCGCCGGGAACACCGTCCACGCGACGGCCTCGGAGCTGGCCTCCGGGTCGTCCGAGCAGGCCGCCGGCGTGGTGGAAATCACCGCAACGATGGAGGAGTTGGCCCGGACCGCCGCGCAGATCGCGTCCAACGCAGCATCGCAGGCCGAGCTCGCACTCCGCTCGGAGCAGAGTGGCGACACCGGCGCCGTCGCCGTGGAGGACGCGCTCCACGGCGTCGAAGAGGTGCAGACGCGGATCAGCGCGATCCGCCGCGCGGACGTCCTCGGGGCGCGCTCCAAGGAGATTTACCGGGTCCTCGACCTGATCACGGAGATCGCCCAGGAGACTCATCTGCTCTCGCTCAACGCGACCATCGAGGCGGTGGCCGCCGGCGAGCACGGCCGCAGGTTCTCGGTCGTGGCGGACGAGGTGAGGCGGCTGGCGCAGAGGTCCCAGGAGTCCGTCGCGTCCGTCCGGGCGCTGCTCGACGAGTTCGCCGGATCGATCCGCGCGACCGTAGTCGCGACCGAGGAGAGCGGCAAGGAGGCGGCCCACGTCCTGGAGCGCGCCCGGTCCTCCGCCGCGGCCATCGCCGACCTACGCGGAGCGCTTGCCGACACCGCGCGGGCCGCACGGGAAATCTCGTTCGCAACGCAGCAACAGCGGACCGCCTCCGACCAGGTCGTGCTGACGCTCAAGGACGTGAGCCAGGTCATCCAGCGGATGGCCGAGGGACTCAAGCACTTCTCTGGAACCGCCGAGCGACTCAACCAGCTCGCGCTCTCGATTCAGCTGCTCACGCAGTCGTTCAACCTCGACTCGCCCCGCTCCCTCAAACACATCTGCAAGCGCCTGGCCGGCGAGGTCGCCCTGCGGGCGGGCCATTGGGAGGCCCTGGGTTCGCAGCTCGAGGAGATCGTGCGGCAGAGCCCCTTCGTGGAGCTCGCCTACGTGGCCGATATGAACGGAAACCTCGTGTCGCTGGCGGCGAACCCACATTGGATGTCGGCCGACTCGGGGAACCCCGGGATCACGGCCGGGATCAACGCCAAGGACAGGCCCTGGTTCCAGGCCGTCTTGCGGGACGGCCGCAGCGTGATCACGCCCCTGTACGACTCGCTCCTCACCGGCGAGCAGTGCTTCACGGTCGCCTCGCCCGCGCGCGATGCGGGCGGCGAGATGCTCGCCGTGCTCGGCCTCGACGTCAACGTACGCAGCTGGACGAAAATCGAGATGCGGCCGACAGCTCACAGCCTTCTTTCGCACGCGAGCACCGGAGTCGTTGCTCTTGCTGTCGGCCGTCGGCGGTCGGCCATTTCGCGACCGCCCCGCCCATTGCACCTGCCGCCCGGCGGGCCAGGAGCCGTGTAGCGTGGAACCCGATCTCGCGGACCTGATCCCGCTCTTCGTCGGGGAGGTGCGCGGGCGACTCGAGCGGCTCGTCGGGCTGTGCCCCTCCGTCCGGAGCGACCCCGACGCCGCCGCCGAGGCCCGGCGCGAGTTCCACACCCTGAAAGGCGCCGGCCGCATGCTCCGCCTCGGCGCCTTCGCCGAGCTCTGCCACGCCGCGGAGGGCGTCCTCCAAGGCTCGCGGGCGGACGTCGGCCCGCTCCTTACCAGGGTCACGGACCGCCTGTCCGCAATGGTGGATTCGGTCTCTGCCGGCGAGGCGCCGTCCCCGGATTCCGACCTATGGCCGACATGGCCGCCGGCACGTTCGAACCCGGGACCGCACCGGTCGGTGCCCCACCCCACCCCACGCCCGAGCCCGCGACGAACGATGCCCCCGCCACCCACGCCAGCGACGAGGTCCGCATCGATGCGTCGGTCGTCAACGACCTCGCCGAACGAGCCGCTCAACTCCGCATCCTCGCCCGCGGGGCGGGGCACCATGTCGCGCGTCTTCACGAGTTCGCCCGACTCGCAGAAGCCTCGATGAGCGAGTCGCACCCGCAGCAGGCGCTCGCGGCGATCGCCACGGCGCTGCGCCGCGCGGAGGTCGACGCCGAGGCGTCGCAAAACCGCCTGCAGCGGGCCGCGGAACTGCAGCTCGACGCGCTCCTGGCGCTGCAGCTGCAGCCCCTACACGGCCTGCTGCTGGCCCTGGCCCGTCACACGCGCGAGCTGGCGCGCTCGCTCGGCCGCGAGGTCGAGACCGCCGTGGTCGGCGGCGAGACGCGATTGGATCGCCGAATCACGCAGGAGCTCGAGGGGGCGTTGGTTCACATCGTGCGCAACGCCGTGGACCACGGGATCGAAAAGCCCGAGACCCGGGCCTCTCTCGGCAAGAACCCCGCAGGCACGGTGCGCATCGAGGCAGTCGCCGCCGCCAACCGCGTGCGCATTACGATTGCGGATGACGGAGCGGGAATCGACCCCCGGCGCGTTGCAGAGTCCGCCGCAGCCGCAGGGCTGATCGACCCGTCGCGCGCGGCCGACCTCAGTCGCGACGAGGCGTTGCGCCTGCTCTTCCTGCCGGGCTTTTCGACGCGATCGGAGGTCACCGAGGTTTCCGGGCGCGGGATCGGTCTCGATGCCGTGGCCTCAGTCGCGGCCCGCGCCGGCGGCTTCGCTTCGATCGACTCGCACCCCGGCCGCGGCACCTCCGTCGTCGTCGAGGTCCCGATCGCACGCCGCGGTGAAGAGGTCACCCTGGTGCGCATCGGAGCGATGCGTCTCGCGCTCCCTTCATCGGTCGTCCAGCGCGTGGACCGCCTCGCGGCAGCCGACATCGTCGAGCGCGACGGGCGTGCGCTGGCCAAGGTGGACGGCCGCCTCGTGCCGTTCGCCTTTCTCGCCAGGGCGCTCGGCGAGGAGCCCGCCGCCGTTCAGCTCCTGCTTCGGGGCGTCCACGCGGGGCGTCCTGTCGCCGTCACCGTCGACGCGGTCGAGGGGTCGGAAGAGGTGCTGCTGCACCCTCTCAGCCCGACGCTCGCCGGCAACCCGTTCCTCGAAAGTGTGGTCCTCATCGCGTCGGGCCAGCCGATCGGCGTTCTCTCGCCGGAGGCGCTCGCGCGCGGGGCCGACGCGCGAGAGGCCACGACGCCGGCGAAGCGACCCCGTCCGACCCGAATCCGAGTCCTTCTCGTGGACGACTCGCTGGTCACGCGCGAGATGGAGCGCCGTCTCCTCGAGGACGCCGGCTTCGACGTCAGCGTCGCCTCGGACGGCCAGGACGCCCTGGCGCAGCTCTCGGAAGATCGATGGGACTGTCTCGTCACCGACGTCGAGATGCCCGGGATGAACGGCTACGAGCTGACGAGGCACGTCCGCGCCATTCCCGCCCTCGGGCACCTTCCCATCGTGGTCGTCACCACCCACGACCGGCCGGAGGAGCGGCTCAAGGGTCTGGAGGCCGGCGCCGACGCGTACCTCGCAAAGCAGAGTCTGGACGCGCGAGAGCTCGTGGCCCTCGTCAGGAGGTTGGGAGGATCGTGACGAAGGAACTCCCGAGCATTGGCGTCCTGGTCGTCGACGACTCGCCGACCGTGCGGGCGGTGTTGCGGCGACTGATCGCCGCAGTGGCCGACCTCAAGGTCGTGGGGGAAGCATGTAACGGCGAGCAGGCGGTGGCCGAGACCGTGCGCCTATCCCCCGACGTCATCCTCATGGACCTCGAGATGCCGGTGATGGACGGGTTCCAGGCGACCGAGAGAATCATGACCGTACGGCCGACACCGATCCTGGTGATCACTTCGCGCGCGAACCGCAACCAGGTCAGGACCTCTTTCGAGGCGCTCCGCCGCGGCGCCGTCGAGGTGCTGCCCAAGCCGGAGGATCCTGCAGGGTGGGACCTCCTGGCCCGCACCCTCCCGCTCGCCCTTCGCGCCGCCGCCCAGGCGAGGACCCGCGGCACGAGCGTTGTCCGGTCGCCCCTCGCCGGACCAAGCGGTGCGGCGGGCGCCGAAGCCGCAACCGTCATTCGCCAGGCCCGCGTGCGGTACGTCGCGATCGGCGCATCCACCGGCGGACCGTGGGCGGTTCACGTCCTTCTCTCGGCGCTGCCGCCCTCGCCGCCCGCGACCGTGCTCGTCGTGCAGCACATCGCCCCCGGCTTCGAGGAGGGCTTCGCCGAGTGGTTGTCCAGTGAGCTGCCGATGGACGTCAGGCTCGCCCGCGACGGCGAGACCGCTGCGCCGGGCACCGTGCGGATCGCGCCCGCGGGAGCTCACCTCGTTCTTGAACACGGCGGGGTTCTGAGGCTCCAACCCGAACGGGCCCCCGGCGGGCTGCATCGCCCATCCGCGGACGAGCTGTTCCTCTCGTGCGCCGAGTCCAACCCATCGGTTTCGGCCGGAGTCCTGCTGACCGGGATGGGCTCGGACGGCGCTCGGGGCCTGGCGGCGCTGCGCCGTGCCGGAGGGTTGACGATCGTGCAGGACGAGGCGTCCTCGGTCGTATTCGGCATGCCGCGAGCCGCACTCGAGGCGGGTGCCGCCACTATCGCCCTGCCGCCAGCGGAGATCGGCGCGTTTCTCACGCGCAGCTGGGAAGGGGGCGGCTCATGAGCGCATACCGCATTCTGGTGGTGGACGACAGCGACACCGCGCGGACCGTCCTCACCCGGACGCTCGAGCGCGCCGGCTTCGCCGTCATCGCGGCACGCAACGGAGCCGAAGGCGCGGCGATGGCGCTGAGCGAGCGCCCTTCGGTCGTGGTGACCGACCTCGACATGCCGGTGATGGACGGGCACCAGCTCCTGCGTCTGCTGAAGGGCGAGGCGGCGACGGCCTCCACTCCCGTCGTGATCCTGACGAGTCACGGCGAGGCGCCGTCACGCTTCTGGGGCTCCAAGATGGGCGCCGACGCCTACCTCACGAAGGACTGCGACCCCGCCGACCTCGTTGCCGCGGTGGCGCGTTTCGCGTCGCTGTCACCCGCACCCCAACCCGTCGGGGTTTCCGTGCCGATGGGCACTCTCGACGTGCTGACGCGGGTCGTCAGGCAGCTCGACAGCACCCTGATGCGCGCCACTCTGGTCAACTCCCTGCTGGAAAAGGGACTCCGGGCGAACGATCTCGAGGCCGCCAGCCGCGTCACGTTCGAGGTCGTCCGCGAAGTGGCCGACGTTCATCTGCTGGCCGTCGGCGTCACGGACCACGACGCCGCCACCCTTAACGTGCTGCTCGCCCACCCGGTCTCGCTTCAGGCGAGCCGACGCTTCAACGACGCCGTCCTCGCCGCGATGAGCCCCCCGCCGGACGTCGCCATCGACGTCCGGGTCATGGGTACACCGGAGGGCAACGACGACGTCGACCCTGCGCACCTCGTTTCCGTTCCGCTTCCCTTGCGCAACGCCACGGGGGTCTTGGCCCTGTTGCCCGCCGAGCCGCAGCAGTTCGAAGTGGCCTCTCGGACCCTCGTCCAGGAGCTCGCCCCGCCCATCGCCCTCGTGCTGGACAACGCCCGGCTCGGGCAACGCCTGCAGGAGCTGTCCGCCCACGACGGCCTCACCCGCCTGCTCAACTACCGGGCCATTCACGAGCGGCTGACCAACGAGATCGAGCGCGCCAACCGCTACGGCCGTCCTCTGAGCGTGATCATCTGCGACCTCGACCACTTCAAGCGCGTCAACGACGTCCACGGCCACATCGGGGGCGACACTGTTCTTCGCTTCGTCGCCGCGGCGATGACGCGCGCGCTGCGCGGCTCCGACGCCATCGGACGCTACGGCGGCGAGGAGTTCATCGCGGTGCTGCCCGAGATCGACCTCGAGGCAGGAAGGCTGGTCGCCGAACGCCTGCGCCGCACCGTGGCCGAGCACCCTGTCACTCTCGCATCCGGAACGCAAGTCCCGATCACAGCCTCGTTCGGCGTCGCGGCCAGAACCGAGCTCGCCGCGGAGGTCACCCCAGACGCCATGGTCGGACTCGCGGACTCGCGTCTCTACGAGGCCAAGGCGGCGGGCCGCAACTGCGTGCGGCCGTGAGCGAGTCCTCAGAGGCCGTGGCGAGGTTGGCCTCGCTCATCGAGCGGGTCAGCGGGAACGTCATCCCACCCGGTCACTTCCAGTTCCTCGCCGAAATCGCCAGGCAGCGGGCCGCAAGCCTACGGATCGCCGGCGTGCCCGAGTACGTACGCGAGCTGGCCGAGGGCGGCATCCCCGGTGAGTGGAGCGCCCTGCTGCCGCACATCACCGTCAAGGAATCGTTCCTTTTCCGCTACCCGCAACAATTCGCGGCACTCGGACGCTCGTTGCTGCCGCAGCTCGCGGCGGCGCGTTGCGGGCTGCATACGCTGAAGGCGTGGTCGGCCGGCTGCGCACGGGGAGAGGAACCAGCCACGCTGGCGATCGTACTCGCCGAGTGCCACGAGGTCGCCGGCTGGGATTGGCGGATCCTCGCCACGGACGTGGACGAGCGGGCCCTGGCTGCCGCCCGAAAGGGCCTCTTCGGCGAGCGCGCGGTGTCCCAGGTCCCCGTCGAAATCAGATCGCGCCATTTCACCCGGCGCGACGATCTCTTCGAGCTCTCGCCGGGGGTCGCACGCCGGATCGAGCACCGCACGCTCAACCTCGTGCAGCAGCCGCTGCCGGTCGAGGCCGCGTCGTTCGACCTGATCTTCCTCCGCAACGTCCTCATCTACTTCCGCCCGGAGTCCCAGCGGCGGGTGGCAGCGGCCGTCGCGCGCGCCCTCGCCCCCGACGGCGTGCTCTTCCTGGGGACCCGCAGAAACGCTCTGGCAGCTTTCGGACGACCTCGAGCCCGTCGACCTCGGCGACTGTTTCTGCTATCGCCATCCCGAATCGGCCGGGGTCCGGGCCCCGGGCCCCGGGCCCCGTGGAGAGGGAACTACACAACCGCACAGCCGACGCAGCGAACCCGGTGAAACCGCACCCGCGAGGATTCCGGAAGTCGCGGCTCGACCCAAGCGACAGACTCCGGCCCCCCCAGGCCGGACGTGGCGGCCGCCGAAGCTGCACCTCCCGCAGGAGCGGCCCCGCTTCCCGGCGCCCGGCATCCGGCGCCCGGAGCCCCGCCTTCGGTGCCCGCAGTCCCGCCTTCGGTGCCCGGCGCCCCGTCCCCGGTGCTCGGTCTCACCGGGACGCGCCAGCGGCTCGCCGACGCGACTCTGTGCCTCGCCGAGGACCGCCTCGACCGCGCGGCTGATCTCGTGGATCAGGCGCTCACGGCCGACCCGTCGGATCCTGCGGCGCACGCGCTCGAGGGTTTCCTCCACGACGTCTCGGGCCGGACCCAGACGGCCGTGGCGTCGTACCGGGCCGCCCTCTTCCTCGATCCGGGCCTCTTCCAGGTCCGGCTGCTCCTCGCCGACTCCCTCCGCCGCCTCGGCCACGAGCAGCGCGCCGCGCTCGAGTACCGCGAGGTGATGGCGGCGATCGCGGCCGGGACGGCGCGCTCCCTGGATACCCTCGCAGGGCTGCCGCTGCCGGAGGCAGGTCAGGCGACCAGGCGCTGCCGCGAGGCACTGCTCGGGAATTTCCGCTGAGGCCGCGGCGAACCCCCGGGGACGATCCAGGCTAGAATCTTCAATCGTGGTACCCGAACGCATCGGCCGCTACAGGGTCCTGCGCCTGCTCGGCAGCGGCGGTATGGGCGAGGTGTTCGAGGGGTACGACGACCGGCTCCAGCGGCCCGTCGCCATCAAGGGGTTGCATCACGACCGCGTGAGCCCGGACCGACGCGAGCGCCTGCGCCGCGAGGCGCTGTCCACGGCCGCGCTCTCCCACCCCGCGATCGCCCACATCTACGAGATCCTCACCGAAGCCGACACCGACTGGGTCGTGATGGAGTTCGTGGAAGGCAGCTCGCTGACGGACGTCATCGCCAAGGGGCCGCCCTCCCCGGCCGAGGTGGCGAGCATCGGGGCCGAGATCGCCGAGGCGCTCGCCGAGGCGCACCGGCGCGGGATCGTGCACCGGGACATCAAGACGGAAAACGTGATGCTGACGCCTGTCGGTCACGTGAAGGTGCTCGACTTCGGCCTCGCGAAGTGGGTCGGGGGCCGAGCGTCCAGCGACGACAGGCTCACCACCGATGGGCTCGTGGTCGGGACGTCGCGGGCGATGTCGCCGGAGCAGGCGCTCGGCAGGGACGTGGACTCCCGCAGCGACATCTTCTCGCTCGGCTCGACGCTGTACGAGCTGGCGACGGGTAAGCCGGCGTTCCGTGGCACGACGCCGATGGAGACGATGCACAAGGTGGCGCGCTGCGAGTGCGAGCACCTTGCCGAGGTGGCCCCCGGCCTTCCGGCCGCCCTGGTCTCGGTGATCGAGCGGTGCATGGCGCGCGAGCCCGACGACCGCTATCAGACCGCGGACGGGCTGGCGCGCGACCTGCGCCGGGTGGCGACGAGCGCGACCGACGCGACCTCGGCGGCGCCGGGCGTGAGGTCGAGCCAGGTCTTCGCCCGGGCCCGCCGCCATTGGGTGGCGGGCGCGGCGGTCGTCGCGGCGCTCGCGGCCGCAGCCGCGGTCGCCGTGAGGCAAGGCTGGCTCGCCCCGCGCACGCCGCTCACCATCGCCGTACTGCCGGTGCAGTCACAGGCCTCGGACGACGCCGGCCGGCTCGCGTCGACCGCGATCGAGGACGCTGTCGTCACGGGACTCGCCCGCCTGAAGAACGTCATTGTCGTCTCCGGCCGTGACGCGCGAGCCGTTCGGGCCTGGGGAAGAGGGTGCCGGAGATCGCCCGTGAGCTGGGCGTTCGCGAGGTCGTCGAGACCTCGCTGACGGCGGGTCGGCCGGGGCAGCCGGTCCGTGTCGGCCTCCAGCGCCTTGACGGCCGGACCGGGCAGGTCACGTGGAGCGAGCAGCTCGAGGTCGGGACCGACGACCTGATGCTGCTGCAGGACCGAATCGTCACCGCCCTCGGCGACTCCTACCGCGGCATGCCTACGAGCGACCACCCGGAAACTCGGGACGCCACCCCGGAGGCGCTCAAGGCGTACCTGCAGGTCAAGAGCAAGCTCGATTCGGGCAACTATTCCAAAGACCAAGCGGAAGAAATCACGCTGCTCCAGGCCGCGGTCACCGATGCGCCGCGTTTCTTCGCGCCGGTGACCTCGCTCGCCTGGAGGTACCGCTACGTCTACCAACTCTACCGCCGGCCCGCCGACCTCGACCGGTGCCTGGCGCTGGCGAAACGTGCCCGGGAACTCGCGCCCGACCACCCGTGGGTGTTGCAGCTCGACGTGTGGCTGGCGCTTGACCGGCGGGACAACGGCACCGCCCTCGATCGGGCGCGCGCGTGGACCTCCTCGCGCCCCGGTGACAGCTCCGCCTGGCAGACCCTCGCGGTCGTCCTGGATCGGATGGGACGGTACGCGGAGTCCGAAGCCGCCTTCGAGCGCTCGTTTGCCCTGCTCCCCTCGTGGCACACCCTCTACCACCTCGCGGAGTCGCGCGAGCTTCGCGGCGAATTCGACGGAGCGCGCCAGGCCATCCGGCGCGCGCTCGAGATCTCGCCGGCGAACCTCGATTGTCTGGGCCTGCTGGCGGAGGTCGAGATGTACGCCGGCAACAACGCCGAGGCGGAGCGCCTGTACCGGGACATGGTCGCCCGTCGGGGCGAACGCTGGGACCGCATCCACCTCGGCAACTGCCTCTACTACCAGAACAAGCTCACGGAGGCCGCCAAGGAGTACCAGGAGGCGGCGGAGACCGACCGCGCCAACTACCTCGCCGTCGCCAATCTGGCGGACACCCGGCTCGCGCTGGGCCAGCTCGACCTCGCCAGGGCGGGCTACGCCGACGCTCTGCGTCTGTGCGAGGCGGAGTACGCGCGCGGGCTGCGCGGGCGGCCGCTGCTCGAGACCCGGGCCCGTTGCCTCGTTCAGCTCGACCGGGGACCCGAGGCGTTCCTCGCGATCCAGGAGGCACTCAAGGAGTACGGCGACAACCCGGCCACGATGTACATGGCCGCCCTGGTCGCGGCCGTGGCCGGGGACGCGAACGCCGCTCTGGCGTGGACGGGCAAGGCGCTCGCGGCGCACGCCCCGGCCGTCTGGTTCACGGGGCCGGAGTTCGCCCGCCTCGCCGAGGACGCTCGTTTCCGGGCGCTTTTCCCGAAGCGCTGATGCTCTCCGTGCCGGTTCAGGCCGACTAGTTTCCGGGGCCCTGGCCGGGCTGGTTGGCTCCGCCGGGATCGGCCTGCGCGATGACCTTCCCGTCACCGTCGAGCAGCTTGACGTCGTAGTAGAAGAACCCCGCCTCCCGGGTGTTCCCCGTGGTCACGATGTCGGGCAGGTGCGAACCGGCCGAGGCCTGGGCGTGGCCGACGCCGCGGTGCACGCCGCGCGGCCGGAAGCCTCCCGGAGTGCCCGGGTCGGTCGGGTACTTCGCCGGGACGGCCACGTGAAATTCCACTACGGCTCCCGCTGCGGCCCTGGGCGCGCCGTCGAAGACCCACCGGATGTTTTCCGGACCGTCGTTCCAGTAGAGGTTGACCCAATCTGGGGTGCACGTCAGTTTCCCGTCGCGCACGGTGATCCTCACGACCTCATGCGTCTTCCCGGGCATTTCGCCCTCCTTTCCAACACCCTTGCACCGGTGCTTTCGATTTTATTTTAGCCCGCGCGCGCGGGCGCCGCAACGGCGGCCCGGCCGCGGGCATCGACCGCTCGGGAGACGGTCCGGCCGGCCGACGGCGGGCATCCCGGATTGACCGGGTGCGGGCCATACCGTACAATCCGGCCGTGTCCGGCCGAGACCCGCTGCGCGCGACGCTGATTCTCGCCGTCGTGGTCTACCTCACGGCTGCCGGTGGTCTTCGTGCTCGCGCCGTGGAGCCTCTTCTGGGCCGCCAAGGTGGTGCCGGCGGCGCCGTTCTGGCTCGTGTCCTGGCTCGACAGCCCCACGCTCCGGGGGCGCGCTCTCCGGATTCGGCGTGGTGCACTTCGGTGCCGCGTGGGCCTGGCTTGACAAGGCCGCGAGGGCAGCGTGATCGTCGGGCTCGGCCTCGACCTGGTGAGCATCGCCCGGGCGGAGAAGTTGATCTCGCGCCACGGGGCGCGGTTCCTCTCGCGCTGTTGCGCTCCGGGCGAGGTGGCGAGGTCGGACGACGCGGCTCACGTCGCCGGTATCTTCGCCGCGAAGGAAGCCGCTTTCGAGGCGCTTGGGTCCGGTTGGGGAATGGGCGTCGGATGGCGTGACACCA
>CAVYIV010000013.1:0-71612 GCA_963768675.1 uncultured Chloroflexia bacterium
GGCCGAAAGCGTGGTGGCTGTCCTTGCGCGTCTGGTCCGCTACGACGGGCGATGTCGCGAGAAGGGCCGCCCGGACGAGGACCCGGCGTGGTGATCGTGGCCCGCGGGGGCGGGTCGCTGGAAGACCTCATCGCCTTCAACGACAAGCGCGTCGTGCGGGCGATCGCCGGCCACCCGGTCCCTGTGGTGAGCGGCGTCGGCCACAAGACCGACGTCAACCTGGTCGACTTCGCCGCCGACCTCCGAGCACCCACGCCGTCGGCCGCGGCAGAGATAGCGGTCCGGTCGTCTCGACGTACTCTCGGCGCGGCGGGCGCGGCGGCGGCGGCTCGATGCGGCCGTCGAGCGTGAGATGGCCGGCCTCGCCCGGCGGTTCCCGCCGAGCGACGAGCCCTCGACGGGCTGCGTCCCGCGACTCGTCTGGCTGCCGCGCGGAGCGCGCCGGGTACTCCTGGACCGCGGCACGGCCGCGGTCGTCGCCGCGATCGCCCCGTCGGCGTTCGGCCGAAGGCGCGGCCGGCAGCTTCGCGCCCCTCGTCGAGAGCCGCCTACAAAACGAACCCGGCGGCCCGCGGCAGCGTCGGCGGCGCTGAACGCGCTGGGACCGGGGGCGACGCTCGCGCGAGGGTAGCAATCGTCTGCGGGAAGCTGACGGGGCAATCGTTCGTGATCCGGCGGAATTCCCCCGGCACTGTTCTCCCCGGCTGCGCGTGGCGAGGGCAATCTCGCCGCGCGGGCGGAGGCGACCGGGGTCGCGCTTCGCCCGGTTCGGCCCGCTCATTGCCCTCGTCGCCGCCGCCGAATCGGCCTTCGTATGCTCGTGCCCCCGGCTCGCTGTCTCGGACGAGGGACGGCCATGGACGGCAGATCTGCTCCGACGGAGCCCGGGCACGAGCCCATCGGCGGAGCGCGACCGCCGCGAGGATCGAGGCGACGGTGGTCCTGAGGAGCGCGAGACGCTCGACGGAATGACGTTCGACGCCGCCCTCGCTGAGCTGGAGCGGACCATGGCGGAGCTCGAGGCCAGGGCCTGCCCCTCGAGCAGACGATCGCCGGCTACGGCGCGGCGTGGCCCTCGAGCAGCGCTGCGAAGAGCTGCTCGCGGACGCCGAGCGGCGCGTCCGACCGGCTGGTGAGGGTGCGCGCGGGGCCATGGCGGTCGCCGAAGTTCGCTCGAGGCGCCGGGAGAGCCCATCCGGCGCTGTTCTGGGCCGGGGAGTAGACTCGCGGGCCATCGGGCGAACACGGTCCGCGCGCTCTCAGGCCGCGATCGGAATCCAGAGGACCGCCTGCAGCGGTACACCAGGAAGGCCAACGAAGGAGCCATCGCGTGGCGATCCTCCGAGCCTCCAGGGTCCGGCCGACTTTCGAGGATGACAACAAGCAGCTGCTCAGTCGCCGAGGAGATCCGTCCCACGATCATCACCACGGTCGCCCGAGGGAGGGCACCTCTGATCGTCGCTCGGCGCAGTGGAGATCACGCTGCCCTCCGATGGATCCTCCAGCCGCCGCGCGACCGGATCGTGTGGCACACCTGTCACAAGGCGTATCCACACAAGCTCCTCAACGGCCGGACGCGAGGCTCGGGACGCTGCGCCAGCTCGGCGGGGTGGGGAGCTCCCCGCGCGGCGGAGCGAGTCGGAGCACGACGTCTTCGATGGCGGGCACGCAGGGACGGGCCTCTCGATCGCCGCTGGACTCGCGACGGCCCGGGACGTCCGCCACGGCATGGAGCGGTCGCGGTCGTCGTCGGGGTCGCGGCGCTCATGAGCGGGCTCTGGCTCGAGGCGCTCGACGAACTGGACATCGTCGAACCGTGCCCATCGTCCTCAAGAACAACCAGATGTCGATCGGCCCGTCGTCGGGCGCTCTTGAAGTAATTCTCAAATCAAGCTTTCCATGGCCTGGCAGCAGTCGAAGCACGGCTACGACCAGCTGGTGGAGCGGGTCCCGATCGTCGGGCGAACGGCCCTCGAGTTCACCGCCCGGTGCGCAAGTGGTGGTCAGCTTCGCCTAGCCGGGACAGCTCTTCGAGGACCTCGGATCACCTACATCGGCGTCGTGCCCGGCCACGACCTGCGCATGCTCGACGCACACCTTCCGGAGCGCGCTCGCGTCGATTCCCGGTCCTGGTCCATGTCCGGACGCAGAAGGGCGCGGCTATCGGCCTGCGGAGAAGGAACAGGTCAGCTTCCACGGCGCCGCGCTTCCGCCGATGGTCGGACACCCATGAGGCCCGCCGGAGTGCCCAGCCAGCCCGCTCGGCGCCGGTGAGATCTCCGCGATCTCCAGCGGGAAGAGCGCCCGAAACGGGAGCGCGGTGCGACCTGTGGCAGAACAGGCCGGGACCCCGAAGTCGCCCAACTACACGCACTTCTTCGCCGCCGAGGTGATCGCCGCGGCGCGCGAGGATCGCCGGATCATCGCGATCACCGCGGGGATGCCCACGGGCACGGGCCTAAACCGCTTCCAGGCCGAGTTCCCGGACAGGTTCGTCGACGTGGGCATCGCGGAGCAGCATGCCGTCGCCCTCGCGACCGGCATCGCGCTCGGCGGAGCCGGGCCGTCGTCGCGATCTACGCGACCTTCCTCCAGCGCGCGTTCGACCAGATCGTCCACGATGCGGCTCAGAACGACAGCCGTCCTGATCGGGGTCGATCGGGCGGGCCTCGTCGGCGAGGACGGGACGAGCCACCAGGGGATGTTCTCCTACGCGGCACACCGCCAGGTCCCGAACCTTGTCATCGCGGCCCCGAAGGACGAGCAGGAGCTGCGCTCTCCTGGTCCGAACGGCGCTGGCGCAGGACCACCCGTTCGCGGTCAACTACCCGCGGGACGCCGGCTTCGGCGTGCCGGAGCGGGCACCGGAGATCCTGCCGGTCGGGCGGGCGAGGTCCTGCGCGAGGGGCGGGAGATCCTCCTCGTCGGCTTCGGGCCGATTGTTGCCCGGGGCGTCGAGGTCGCCGAAGCCCTGGCGCTCGAGGGTTGGTCGGCCGGCGTCATCAACGCCCGCTTCCTCAAGCCGCTGGACCGCCAGCTCGTCTTGGACCAGGCCCGCGGCAAGCGGCTCGTCGTGACGCTCGAAGAGAGCACGCGATCGGTGGCTTCGGGTCGGCGGTCCTCGAGGTCCTCGAGGAGGCGCGGCTCGCCGACCCCGCCTATCGCGACGTCGCCCTGCGGATCGTTGGAATCCCCGGCGACCGGTTCGTCGACCACGGATCGGTGGGCGACCTTCGCGCGCTCACCCGCCTCGACACGGCGGGGATCCTCGGGCAGGTCCGCGAGACGCTGGCGCTCCTGCGCGCGCGTCCGGCCGGCGCACTGGGGGAGACAGCCTCGACGCCGTCGCTCGCCTGAGGCCCGTGCCGCGGCCGGGTGCGCCGAAGTGCAGTGACGCGTGGCATGATCGCGGGGTGCGCACCGCTCGACGTGTCGACCACGCGTCTCCTGGGTCGGAGCCGACAGGCTCCACCCGGCCACGGCGCGCGCCGCGCGTCCGCCTGGACGAGCTGCTCGTCGAGCGGGGCGTGGCCGGATCGCGGAGCCGGGCCCAGGCGCTGCTGCTCGGCGGGCGGGTCCGGGTCGGATCGGGCGACGCGGCGCGCGTCGATCGGAAGCCGGGAGATCTCGTGGACGGCTCTCTCGCCGTCGAGCTGATCGCTCCCCTCCCGTACGTGTCGCGCGGCGGCGAGAAGCTCGCCGGCGCGCTCGACGCATTCGGGGTGGACCCGGCTGGCCTGGTCTGCCTGGATGCGGGCGCCTCGACGGGCGGGTTCACGGACGTGTTGCTCCAGCGCGGCGCATCGCGGGTCCACGCGGTCGACGTCGGGCGCGGCCAGCTTGCGACGTCCGTGGCCTCCGACGCGCGCGTCGTCGTCCACGATCGTGTCAATGCGCGCGCCCTCGAGCCGGCGCTGCTGGATGAGCGGGTCTCGCTGGTGGTCGTCGACGTCTCGTTCATCTCCCTCGGCCTCGTGCTCGGGCCCATCGCCCGCTGCGTGAGCCCTGGCGGCCGGATCGTGGCGCTCGTCAAGCCGCAGTTCGAGGCCGGCCGCCGCGAGGTTCCCGGCGGGGTCGTGCGCAACCCGGCCGTCCACCGGGCCGTGCTCGAGCGAGTCTCGCGACCGCTCGCGGCATCGGTCTCGTCCCGCTCGACGTCGTGCGCTCGCCGCTGCTGGGCCCGGCCGGCAACCGCGAGTTCTTCGTGCACCTTCAAGTGCCAGGTGAGCGTGCCGCGGATGGGCCGCCGGAGGACGCCGGGCCAGACCTCACGGCGCGGGTGGCGGAGTGCACCGCCCCATGACCGTCGTCCGGCGCATCGGCTTCGCCTACAACCCCACCAAGGAGGACGCCGTCGAGCTCTCCGCCCGGGCCGCCGGCTGGTGCACCTCGCACGGCATCGAGAGCTGGACCCTCGCGTCCGGCGACCACGCGGCGCTCGTCGATGCCCTCGCGGGGACGCAGGTGCTCGTGGTGCTCGGTGGCGACGGGACGTTCCTCCGGGCCGCGGCGGCCGTCACCGAGGTCGACGTCCCGCTAGTCGGCGTGAACCTGGGCAAGATCGGGTTCCTCTCCAAGGCGGAAGCCCACGAGCTGGAGCCGCTCCTCGAACAGATCGTCTCGGACGCGTACCGCCTGGAGGCACGCATGGCGCTCCGGGGGGCGATCAACGGACCGGACGGGGGCGCTCCGCGGCGCACGTTCGTGGCCCTCAACGACGTCGTTGTTGCGCGTGGCTCGCTCGCCCGTGTCGTGCGCCTGGAGGTGGACATCGGGCCGTCCCACCTCGCGACCTTCATCGCCGACGGGCTGGTGGTCGCCAGCCCGACCGGCTCCACCGGCTACTCGTTCTCGGCCGGGGGCCCGATCCTCGACCCGCTGAGCCGGAACCTGGTGGTCTCGCCCATCGCAGCGTACCTGTCCGCGATCCGGTCGGTCGTCGTGAGCCCGGACCAGGTGGTCCACTGTCGCGTGGCGGAGGCCCACGAGGCGCTCGTCTCGATCGATGGACGCGAGGATGTCCGGCTGGCCGTCGGCGACGTGGTGACCGTGGCGGCGCTCCAACGCCCGGTCCGTTTCCTCGAGCCGGACGGCGCGCTCCCGTTCTGGGACCTCCTGCGCCAGAAGGCGCAGCTGCTGCCCTCCTGATCGATGGCCGACCCGCGCGGCCCCGAACTTGCCGCCGGGCGCCTGCTCGAGCTCGGGGTCGCCGATCTCGCCCTCATCGAGCGGGTCCGGATCACCTTTGCGGAGGGCTTGAACGTCCTGACGGGCGAGACGGGGGCGGGCAAGAGCCTTCTCATCGACGCGCTCGGGCTCGCCCTCGGAAATCGCGCGGACCCAGGCCTCGTGCGTCACGGCGCGGAGGCGGCCCGCGTAGAGGCGCTGTTCGATCGTCTCCCGGAGGCGCTCGTGTGCGTCCGCGAGGTGGGGGCCACGGGCCGCTCGCTGGCCCGCGTGGACGACGAGACAGTCACGGCCGGCCGCCTCGCGTCGATCGCCGGGCCGCTCGTCGAGATCCACGGACAGCGGGATCAGGGCCGGCTCCTCGACGAGGGCTGGCAGCGGGAACTCCTCGACGCGTACGGCGGCCACGGGGTCGAGCGGGCCGCGGTCGCCGACGCGGTGGCGGCCTGGCGTGCCAACGAGGCTGTCCTGGCGGCGAGCGCGATCGATCCCGTGGAGCTCGAGCGCCGGATCGCGCTCCTCGAGCACGAGGTGGAGGAGATCGCCGGCGCTCGTCTCGTCCCCGGCGAGGCTGACGTGATCCGGGCCCGCCTCGACGCATCGCGGCACGCGGAAGCGATCGCGCGGGGGTCGGTGGCGCTGATCGGCCTGCTTGCCGGCGACGATCCCGATCCCGGCGCGGCGCAGGGAGCCCGCGAGCAGGCGGCCCGCGCCGCCGCGGAGGCAGCCGCCCTGGCGCGCCTCGACACGCGCTTCGACCCGTTGGTTGCTCGACTGGCGGGTGCCGCCGCTGAGCTCGACGACGTTGCGTCGGAGGCGCGGCGGCTCGCCGAGACCGTCGACCACGACGCGGCGGCGCTGGCCGCGCTCGAGGCGCGGCTCTCGCTGCTGTACGGCCTAGAGCGGAGATACGGCCTCGACGTCGACGGGCTGACCCGGCGCGCGGAGCAGGCATCGGCCGAGATGGATCGGCTTCGCAATCTCGGCGCGGAACGCGAGCGGCGGCGGGCCGAAGCGGTGCGTCTGCTCGGCGCGGTCGCTGAGCACTGCGCGGTCCTGTCGTCGCGCCGCGCCGCCGCCGCCGACGGCCTCGCGGCGGCCGTGGAGTCCGCGGTGGCCGAGCTTGGTCTGCGCGGAACGCGGGTCGCGGTCGCGGTCGGGCGGCGCTTCGCCGCCCCGGAAGAACCGGCGATCGAGCTCGACGGGGATGCGGTGGCCTTCGACGCCACCGGGGCGGACGCGGTCGTGTTCCAGATCGCGCCCAACCCGGGCGAGCCGGCGCGGCCGCTGGCGAAGATCGCGTCGGGCGGGGAGCTGTCGCGGCTCGCCCTCGCGATCGAGGAGGTGCTCGCGGCCGCGGACGCCACCCCGACGCTCGTCTTTGACGAGATCGATGCGGGGATCGGGGGGCGCAGCGCGGACCCCGTCGGGCGCACGCTGTGGGCTCTCGGCCGCCGGCACCAGGTCCTGTGCGTGACACACCTTCCGCAGATCGCGGCCCATGCAGACGCACACTTCGGGATCCGCAAGATCGAGCGGGGCGGCCGAACCGTCACGGACGTGCGCCGGCTGACCGACGACGAGCGGGTCAACGAGCTGGCCGCGATGATCGGCGGGCCGGCCGGCGGCGCCGCGGCCGAGGGATCGGCGCGGGACCTGCTGGCGCGAGCGGCGGCTTACCGCCGGACGCAGGCGGGCTCGGAAGCCGCGCCGTGATGAGAGCCGCCGGTCGCAGCGGCGGAGGCGCCGGCGAACCGGCTCGACGTGCGGGCCGGTCGGGCGGACGGCCCCGACGGCCTCGCACGATCCCGCCGGGTGCCCCGCCGGACCTCGTGGCGGCGATCGAGGCATTCCTGCTTCACCTGCAGGTCGAGCGGGGGCTGTCGCCGGCCACGCTGTCCGCCTACGGCGCCGACCTCCGAGATTTCGCGGGGAGCGCGGAGGCGCGGGGGGGGTGGGAACGCTCGGCCGACCCGGCGGTCGCCTACCTGGGGCGCCTCGCGAGCACGGCCGGTCCATCGGGCGTTCGACTGCGCGCGACGAGCCGCCGGCGCCGGACGGCGGCGATCCGGGCGTTCTACCGCTTCGCGCTGGCCGAGGAGCTGGCCCGGGTGGACGTGGCCGGACATCTCGACCTGCCCCGCGAGCCGCGCCTCCTGCCGGACCCGCTCGCGATCCCGGAAGTCGCCCGGCTCCTCGACGCCGCCGGCCCCGTCGGCGAGCCGGACACGACCCACGACGCAGGGCCGATCCGGTCACGCGCCCTGCTGGAGCTGCTGTATGCCGCCGGCCTGCGGGTCAGCGAGGCGACGGGGCTCGATGCCGACGACCTCGATCTCGATGCCGCGACGGTCCGCGTGATCGGGAAGGGCGACCGGGAGAGGCTCCTCCCGGTGGGCGAGATCGCGATCGACTGGCTGCGCCGTTACGAGTCCGACGTCCGCCCGTCGCTCCTCGCCCTCCATGTCGCGCCGGCGCACCGCGGTGGGCCGTTCTTCCTCGGCAGCCGTGGGCGGCGGCTGACGCGCCAGCAGGCCTGGGACGCTGTGACGCGCGCCGCCGCGGCTGCCGGCCTGGAAGGGCGGGCGTCGCCCCATACGCTCCGCCACTTGTTCGCGACGCACCTGCTGGAGGGCGGGGCGGACCTCCGCATCGTCCAGGAGCTGCTGGGTCACGCCAGCATCAGCACCACCCAAATCTACACGCACCTGACCGGCGAGCGTGTCCGGGAGGTGTACGCTCGGGCGCATCCGCGGGCCTGAGGGCCGCGAGGAAGGAGGGATGAGCCGATGGCGCGCTACACCGACTCGCTGCTCGTGGAGGGCGAGCACGTCCTGTACCGGACGCGGCAGCATCCGATCGGCCGGATCGCCGGGGCGAGGTGGGGGATCCTCGCGGTGGTGGTCGCCATCGCGCTGCTGCTCGCGATCATCATCGGGAACATCGGCGGCACCGCTCGAGACCTGGTCGGGTGGCTGACCCTCGCCCTGATCGTGTTCGGCGCGCTCAACATCGGCTGGGTCTACCTGCGCTGGTGGGCGGAGGACTACGCGGTCACCAGCCGGCGCGTCCTCAAGGTCGAGGGCCTGTTCAACAAGCGGGCCGCGGACAGCAACCTCGAGAAGATCAACGACGCGATCCTCGAGCAGAGCGTGTTCGGGCGGATGTTCGACTGGGGCAACCTGCGGATCCTGACGGCTGCCGAGGAGGTCGCCGACGACTACCACCTCCTGCACCACGCGCCGACGTTCAAGAAGACGATGCTGCTCGCTAAGCAGGACCTCGAGGACGACCTGGGCCGCCGCATCTCGGCGCCGCTCGAGGCGCTCAACGCCCACGAGGCCGAGCAGGACCGGCGGGCCGACGCGGCGGCCGCGCTGCGGAGCGTCCCGCCCGTGCCGTCGGGCCCGGTCACGCCGCCGACCCCGGCGAGGCCGCCGAAGACCACCGAGGAGCGACTACGAGAGCTGGCGGCGCTCCGCGACGCGGGCCTGATCACGCCGGAGGATTTCGAAGCCAAGAAGGCGGCGATCCTCGCCGCGATGTAGGGCCGGCCGTCCGGGCTACCATACGCGGGACCCGCCCGTACCCGGAGTCTCGCGCTCGGCATGAACCTCGATCCCGCCACGCTCGTCGCGGTCGCGATCTTCCTCCTCGTCGGCTTCCCGGTCCACGAGTTCAGCCACGCGCTGGTCGCCTACCGGCTGGGCGACGGGACCGCCAAGATGTTCGGACGCCTGACGCTCAACCCGCTCATCCACCTGGACCCGTTCGGCTCGGCCCTGCTCGTGGCGTCGGCACTCCTGGGCGGCTTCTTCATCGGCTGGGCGAAGCCGACGCCCGTCAACCCGTCGATGCTGCGGGGCGGGCGACGCGCGGAGGCGTGGGTGGCCGCAGCCGGGCCGGTCTCGAACCTCGTCATGGCCGGCCTGGCCGCGCTTGCCCTGCGCGCGATCGTGGCCTTCAACCTGGCCGACTCGGACGCCAGCATCTTCGTGGCGAACGTGATCTACATCTTCGTGTTCATCAACGTCGCGCTCTTCATCTTCAACCTGGTCCCGATCCCGCCGCTTGACGGCTCGAAGGTGCTCTTCTCGCTGATGAACCCGCGCACCGTGTGGCAGATCCGACCAACGCTCGAGCAATGGGGGTTCCTGGTCCTCATCGTGGTCATGATCGTGCCGCTGAACGGCATCTCGATCGGCGGGCGCATCGTCGGCCCGCTCATGGATGGACTCGTTTCGGTCCTGGTGGGCTTCTAAAGCCCGCCAGTTCGGCCGCCACCTCGTCGCCCGCGTGGCACCCGCGGAGCGGGCCGGGCTGGCGGGCTGGCTGACGTCCGCCCAGCTCGCGCTGTTCGACGGCATGCCGGTGGCCGACCGGCGGCACGGCCTCGACGTCGTGTCCCGGCTGCGCGCTCGCGGTGCAGACGATCCGGAGCTGCTCCTGGCGGGCCTCTTTCACGATGCCGGCAAGGGCCGTTCGATCCGCTTGTGGCACCGGGTCGCCTGGTCACTCGGCGAGCGCTCCGGCGGCCGGGCACACCGGCTCGCGGAGAGGCTGCCCGGCGGCCGGAACGCGATGGCACTGCTGCACGGCCATGCGGACCGATCGGCGGCGCTGGCCCTCGCCGCTGGGTGCGGGCCACGCGTCGCCAGCCTGATCCGGGGAAATGTGCCGGCGGGCGATCCCGCGGCCGCGCTCCTCCACGCGGCGGACGAGGCGGGCTGAGACGTGGCCCTCGACGCAAGCGCTCCGGTGGACCGGCAGACGACAACATCGGTGGTCTTCGGCGCCCGGCGACGCCCGGAGGACGCCACCGAGATCCGCCTCCCGGAATGGGAGGGCCCCCTCGGGCTCCTGCTGGCGCTCGTCGAGGCGCGCCGCCTGGACGTGCTGAGCGTGCCCCTGGGAGACCTCTCGGAGGCCTACCTGGATGCACTTGCGACGCTCGAAGGGGAGCGACTGGGCAACATCTCGGCGTTCGTCGGCGTGGCGAGCCAGCTGATCCTCCTCAAGAGCAGGGCGCTGCTGCCGCCCTCCGTGTCTGCGGGCGTGCCGCTCCCCGACGACGCCCCGGACCCTGAGGACGAGCTGCGTGCCCGCCTCATGCTCTACCGGGCCTTCCGCGATGCCGGAGCGGCACTGCAGGCCCGGGCGCTGGCGGGGGCGTTCCTCGCCCGCCGGGAACCCGCTGTCGCGTCGGCGGCCGGGCGCGCGCAGGGCGTCGCCGGGGACCTGCCGCGCCTGGACGTCGCGCTCCTGGTGGCCGCCCTCAACCGGCTGGCGTCGGTCGTCCCGGACCCGGTGCTGCCCGTAGAGGTCATGCCGCGGACGATCACGCTCGCCGAGCGGGCGCGCGTCATTCGGGCGGCGCTCGCGCACGCGGGGCCGGTCGTGCTCCAGGAGCTGCTCGCGGGCGTCCGGGACCGGGTGGTGGCCGCGGTGACGTTCCTGGCCCTGCTGGAGCTGGTGAAGCGGCGCGAGGTGACGGTCGAGCAGGACCGGCCATGGGGTCCCATTCTTGTCCGGTCGATCCCGCGGCCGTCGGTCGTGACCGGCCGAGAGGCGCCGAGCCACGACAGCGGCGACCCGTTCGACGACGAACGGGAAGGGGAGTGATGGGCGATCGGCTGGAGCCTGGAGCCGGGGATGACATGGCGGCGGTCGACGTCGCTCGCCCCGCCGCTGCCGATGCCGTTCCCGATGGGACGAGCGCGGCCGGCGACGTGGAGGGCGAGGGCCTGGACTGCATCCCGGGAGACGCGCTGACGGACGCGCAGCTCGAGGCGCTCCTGTTCGTCGCGGAGCGGCCGCTCTCGCGGCGCGAGCTGGGCGCGGTGACGGGAGCCTCCGCGGCAACGATCGACGCCCGGCTCGGGGACCTGCAGGTTGCCCTTGCGGCCCGGGGCATCCGGCTCCTCGTCGACGGGGAGCGGGTGGCGCTGGTCACCGCGCCGGAGACAGGTCGCCTGATCGGTCGCTACGTGGGACGGGACCCGGCGCGCCTCTCGCCGGCGACGCTCGAGACGCTTGCCATCGTCGCCTACCGGCAGCCCGCGACGAAGAGCGCGATCGAGCGGATCCGCGGGGTGGACGCCGATTACGCCATCCGCAGCCTGATCCATCGCCGGCTCGTCGTGGAGATGGGCCGCTCCGACGCACCGGGCCGGCCCATCCTCTACGGCACGGGGGTGGATTTCCTCGAACGCTTCGGTCTCACGAGCTTGGACGATCTGCCGGTCGTAAATGCGGCGGTCGCGGCGCGTCTCGCTCTCCCGGAGGCGTACGCGGTCGACGCGGCGGACTCCCCGATGCTGTCGGTGCCTTGGCGGACCTGGCTTCCGGCACCGCCCCGGATCGCTCTGCCTGATGCCCGAGGAACGGGTCGGGAAGCTTCTCGCGACCGCCGGGATCGCGAGCCGGCGAGGAGCCGACGCCCTGATCGCCGCGGGCCGGGTCACGCTCGACGGGCGTGTCGCGCTGCTGGGGGAGAAGGCCGACCCCGCGCGCGCCGTGATCGCCCTCGACGGCCGGCCGGTGGACGTGGCCGGCGCCCTTGACGCCCCGACCGTTCACCTCGCGCTCCACAAGCCGGCCGGGTTCACGTCCACCGTCGCCGACCGGCACGCGCTGCGCACCGTCCTCGGCCTCGTCCCGGCCCGGCTCGTCGCGCCCGGCGTGCGCCTGTACCCCGTGGGGCGCCTCGACCGCGACTCCGAGGGCCTGCTGCTCCTCACCAACGACGGGGGTTGGACGGAGCGCGTGCTTCACCCTCGCCACGGCGTCGAGCGGGAGTACGCGGCGGCCTTCGCCCTGCCACTCGACGCCGAGCAGCGGATCGCGCTCGCGGCGGGCATCGCGCTTGACGAGGGCGTCGCGCGGCTCGGCGGCCTCCGGCCGGCGACCCGAACGGAGACCGCCAGCCTCGTCCGGCTCCTCGATCCGCGGCCGGACCCTGGCCTGGCCTGGTACCGCCTGACGCTCGCCCAGGGGTGGCGCCGCCAGGTGCGGCGCATGTTCGGGGCCGTCGGCGCCCCCGTGGTGCGGCTGGTCCGCGTGCGCATCGGGCCGCTGCGCTTGGACCTGGCAGCCGGAGCCGCGCGCACGTTGACGGCGACCGAGGTCCGCCGGCTCGGCGCGTCGACCTATCATCCCGGTGTGACTTCAGGTGCGCGGGAAGAGGACGAGTGACGGCGCGGCGCACGTTCCGGTCCGCCGGCCCGCGACGCCGCCCCGTGATCGCGCTCGACGGGCCCGGCTCGGCCGGCAAGAGCTCCGTCGGAGCGGCGGTCGCGGCCGCTCTCGGTCTGCGGTTCTTCGACTCCGGGCTGCTCTACCGGGCCGTGGCCTGGGCAGCCATCGAGCGCCGCGTGGACCCCTCGGACGGCGCGTCGCTCGCCGCCCTGACGCCGTCACTGGGCGTCGAGGCGGGCGCGGGTGGCAAGCTGGAGCGCGTCGTCGTGGATGGGCGCGATGCCACCGCGGAGATCCGCACGCCCGAGGTGGATCGCGTGGTCTCCGCCGTGGCACGGCGGCCCGAGGTCCGGGCTGCGCTCCTCGTCCGCCAGCGGGCGCTCGCGGAGGATGGAGGCATCGTGGTCGCCGGGCGTGACATCGGGACGGTGGTCCTGCCCGGGGCCGACGTTAAGATCTGGCTCGATGCAAGCACGGAGGTGCGGGCCGCGCGGCGGGCCGAGGAGCGGGGGATCGACCCTACGAGCGCGGCCGGCCGCACCATCCTCGACGAGCTGCGCCGGCGCGACGGCGCCGACGGAGGGCGAGCGATCGCCCCGGCGCGACCGGCGGAGGATGCGATCCACGTGCGGACCGACGGGAACACCCTGGAGCAGACCGTCGCCGCCGTGCTCGCCGTCGTGGCGGCACACCTTGGCGAGGCGACGCCGGACGCTGCCGGATGAGCGAGAAGATGCCGCTTCACGCGCGCTCCGAAGCGGAGGCCGTCGCGTTCGCGCTGCCGCGGGACCGGCTGCCCTGGCCGATCCGGGCTTCGAACCAGTTCGGCCGGATCGTCATCGGCACGTCGACGCACGTCAGCGTCGCCGGGTACGAGCACATCCCAAAGCAGGGCGCGCTCATCCTCGCCTCGAACCACAACTCCAATGCGGACCCGATCCTCATCGCCAACTGGCTCACGTCCAGCCTGGGCCGGCCGGTCCACTGGATGGCCAAGGCGGAGGCGATGGCCTGGCCGATCGCAGGTCCGTTCATCCGTATGAACGGAGCGTTCGGCATCCGCCGCGGCGCACCCGACACCGAGGCATTCCGGCTCGCCAAGTCGGTCCTTGACGACGGCCGGGTGCTCGGCACGTTCCCGGAGGGAACGCGCAGCCCGACCGGTGCCCTCCAGGCGGGCAAGGACGGCGTGACGCTGCTCGCGCTCCGGACGGGCGCGCCCATCCTCCCAATCGGGGTGATCGACACTGACCTGTTCTGGCCGCGAACACGGAAACTCTGGAAGCTGGGCGGCGCAATCCGGATGGAGGTGGGCGAGCCGTTCCGCCTCGTGCGCGGCGTCGACGCCGACGGTCACAGGGAATTCGCTCGAAGCGGTGACCACGCGGTTGATGCTTCACATCGCGGCCCTGCTCCCGCCGCGCCAGCGGGGGGTCTACGGTCCGCTGCTCGACGCGGCGAGCGGGGCGCCGGGAGGCCCGGCTGGTGGCCCGGCTGGGTTTTGAGGGGCTCCGTGCGATAATCCATTTGTGGGCGCAGTGCAGGACGTGCGGATCGCGAAGCGGACTGGCTTCTGCTACGGCGTCCGTGAGGCAGTGGATAAGGCGAAGGAAGCCGCCGATGCCGGGAAGCGGACCCAGACGCTCGGCCAGGTCGTCCACAACGAGGGCGTCATCGCGGACCTCGGCGCGCGCGGTGTCGTGAGCATTGCCGACCTCGCCGAGGCCCCGCTTGGATCCACCGTCGTCATCCGTGCCCACGGCGTCACCCCGGCGATCCGCTCGTCCGCGGCTGAGCGTGGCCTGGAGGTGATCGACGGGACCTGCTCGTGGGTGATCGGAGAGCAGCGGCAGCTCCGGAGCCTGGTCGAGGAGGGGTACACGATCGTGCTACTTGGCACGCCGAACCACCCCGAGGTGGTGGGCCTCCTAGGCTTCGCGCCGGACGCCATCGTCGTCGACGACGAGTCGGACTGGGAGTGCATCCCGCGGCGGAAGCGGATGGCGCTGATCACCCAGTCGACGCAGCCGCCCTGGAAGTTCGAGCGCCTGGCGGCCTTCATGGTGGGTCGCGCGCACGAGCTCAAGATTGTCAACAGCGTCTGTCCGGTGACCATCCGCCGCCAGGAGGACACGGTCGACCTAGCGCGCGAGGTCGAGTTCATCGTCGTGGTCGGCGGGCGGCAGTCGGCGAACACGAAGGAGCTCACCCGTCTCTGCGAGATCGTCGGCACGCCCGCGATCCAGGTGGAGCGGGCCGCCGACCTGGCCGATCCGGCGGTCTTCGGGTCCGCGCGCGTGGTCGGCGTCACCGGTGGCACCTCGACCCCGATCGAGGACCTCGAGGCCGTCGCGGAACGAATCCTCACCCTCGCGGGGACCGCCGACGCGGCCTCCCGTGCGCACGAGGTGGCCGTGGCCGCCCTGGGGGCCGCGGTAACGCCGGCGGGCCGCACCACGTCCCTGCCAGGCCTCCAGGCCAGCAGTGCCCCGCTCACGACGCCGCCCGGCGGGCGTGGAGGCGCCCAGCTGCGCCACGGGACCGGCCGGGCGGTCGTGCCCGCTGCGGCCCGCTGAGCCGCGAGTGGCCTCGCTCCCGGTCGTCGCCCTGGTCGGACGTCCGAACGTCGGCAAGAGCACACTCTTCAACCGAATCGTCAGTGACCCGCGCGCGGCCATCGTCGAGGATCGCGCCCGGACGACCCGTGACCGGCTGTATGCCGAGGCCGAATGGAACGCCCGATCGTTCCTCGTCGTGGACACCGGCGGGCTCGAGCGCGCTCCGGAAGACGCGATCGAGGCCAAGGTGCAGGAGCAGGCGCGGATCGCCATCGCCGAGGCGGACGTGATCGTCTTCGTCCTCGACACGACGACCGGGATCACCCCCGCGGACAACGAGGCGGCCGAGCTGCTGCGGCGTGCCGGCGCCCCGGTGCTCCTCGCCCCGAACAAGGCGGACAATGCGAAGCGCGAGCTCGATGCGGTCGAGTTCTGGGCGCTCGGCTGGCCCGAGTCGTGGCCGATCTCGGCCGCCCACGGACGTGGTGTCGCGGACCTGCTCGACGCGATCGTGGAGGCGTTGCCGCCCGAGACCGCCGAGGAGCGTGCCAGGAAGACACGCGAGGCGCGCCAGAATCTCGCCGTCGAACATGTGGCCGATGCGCTCGGGGAGGGGATCCCGCCGTTCGACGAGGCCGGCGCAGGAGCGGACGACGACGAGCTCGGCGCCGACCAGGCGCCCGGGCCGGTCACAATCGCGCTCGTGGGGCGCCCCAACGTAGGGAAGTCGAGCCTGCTCAACGCGCTGGTCGGCGAGGAGCGCACGATCGTCAGCGCCACCCCGGGCACGACGCGCGACGCGATCGACACGCGGACGACGTTCGGGCAGGGCGAGATCGTGCTCGTCGACACCGCCGGCATCCGGCGTCGCGGAAAGGTCGCGTCGGGCGCGGACGCCGACCGCTTCTCGACACTCCGCGCGCTCAAGGCCGTCGATCGATCCGACGTCGTGGTGCTCGTCATCGATGCCGTGGACGGGCTCACCGCGCAGGACGCGCACGTCGCCGGCTATGCCGTGGATGCCGGCAAGGGGCTGGTCCTCGCGATCAACAAGTGGGACCTCGTCCAGGACAAGACGGGCCGGACCTTCGACCAGTACGTGAGCTGGATCCAGCGCGACGCGCCCTTCCTGGACTTCGCCCCGGCCGTCTCGATCAGCGCGAAGACGGGGCAACGCGTGGATCGCGTGCTGGAGCTCGCCGTGGACGTGTGGGGCGAGCGCAGGAAGCGGATCGGGACGGGCGAGCTCAACCGGCTCCTGACCGAGGCCGTCACGCGCCAGGCGCCGCCGCCCGTCAAGAACCGTCGTGCTCGGCTCTACTACGCGACTCAGGCGGGCATCGAGCCGCCGACCTTCGTCTTCTTTGCTAACGATGCCGAGCTGATCCACTTCTCGTACCGGCGCTATCTCGAGAACCGCATCCGCGACGAGCTGGGATTCCACGGGGCGCCGATCCGCCTGCTCTTCCGGAACCGGGGCGCCGATCGGCCACGGCGGGGGCGGCCCGCGGCGACGGCCCGCGCAGCCGCGGCGTCGAGCCGTCACGCGGACGGGGCTCCGGCGAAGCCGCGCGCGGCGAGCCGGCGCTCGAAGTGAGGGCCGGCCTCCGTTCGTGCGCGACGGGCCGTCTGCTATCCTTCGCGACATCGGGGCGTGGCGCAGCTTGGTAGCGCACCTGAATGGGGTTCAGGAGGTCGAGCGTTCGAATCGCTCCGCCCCGACCATCACCCGAGCGCGAGAATGGCCCCCGGAACGCCGCCGGGGGCCATTCTGATTCGCGGCTGTACCACCGGCCGCACCACCAACGGGATCATGGCGGAAGGAGCGCGCCCGCCGGGTCGTGCGCAGGAGCGGAAAGCGGCGCGGGGCCGGTCATGGACGACACCCGTTCAGCCGCCGGATGAGCCGGAGTGCCCCACGCGCTCGATCTCGATCGTGAAGACTTCCCGGGGGCTCCGCCGGTGGTAAGGCTGCCCCGTGCACGTGATCGACATGCGGTCGATCCAGGCGAGATCCACGTCGGGTTGGATGGCGACACCCGCCCGCGAACCGAGAGCCAGTGCCACGAACGCGGGTCTCCTCCGTCTCAGTTGGTTGACGATGCAAACACCAGCCGAATCGGGTGCCGGGGACGTGGGCCACAAGCAACGGGCGTCTCGGATCGAGGACGGCGCGCTTCGCGGCTGACGGCAGGCTGAGGGCAAAGACGGGAAGGATCGAACCCTGACGGCCGAGACGTCACGAAAGCCGGGCAGACGCTAGCCGACCACCACCGGCGAGCGGGCGAACTCAGGGCGAACCGGGCGCATCCCGGTCGCGGTCCGTGTCGGCACACCCGGCGTAGGCCGTCCGATCGCCCCGCAGAGGTCGGCGTCGGTCAGGTCGGCGTCCGTGAGGTCTGTGTCGACGAAGCGGGCGAACTTCAGCTTTGCGGCGAGCAGCAGCGCGCGAATGAGCGTGGCCCTCGTGAAGTCGGCTCGCGTGAGATCGGCCCAGGCGAGGTCAGCCTCCGTGAGACAGGCATCCGTGAGGCGGGCGTCCGCGAGGCACGCGCCGAGCAGACTGGCGCTCGTGAGGTCGGCTGCGCCAACGCTCACGAAGCAGAGCTCGGCCTCGCCGAGGTCTGCCCGCCATGCCTTTGCGTTCGCGAGGTTCGCGTTCTGCAGCCTGGCTTGAGTCAGGGTCGCGCTGGTCAGCGTCGCCCCCTCCAGGTCGGCAAGGCGGAGGTCGGCGTGTGACAGCTCAGCGTGCGAAAGGTCGGCCGGCAACCGAGCGAATGACAAGCATGACCGAAAGCGATTCAGCAAGCGAACGCCGTCACTACGTCGCGTCATCCCGCCCGTCGCCCCGCAGCCCACGGCCAATGCCGGGTGACCGACGCCGCTATCGTTGTCGTGAGCGGTCCTCGGTGGCCCGTCGCGGCCGGCCGGGGTTGTTCGCGGATTGGGAGACTGACGATGAGCGCCGTGCAGACAGGAATAGGCCGCGGGCTCGCGGACCACGGAGCAATGGGGCACATCGGCCTTGAGCCCCCGACCGATCTTCCCGCCGTGACACACTGGGTGGACGAGATCGCGGCGCTGACCCTGCCGGACTTGGTGCACTGGTGCGATGGCTCCCAGGCCGAGTACCAGGCGCTCTGCGAGGAGCTGGTGGAGGCGGGAACCTTCACGCGCCTCGACCCGGTCCGGCGCCCGAACAGCTTCCTGGCCCGCTCCGACCCGAGCGACGTCGCGCGGGTCGAGGATCGCACCTTCATCTGCTCGCGCGACGCGGCGGACGCCGGGCCCACCAACAACTGGCGCGACCCCGACGAGATGCGCGCGACGCTCACCGAGCTGTTCCGGGGCTCGATGCGCGGTCGCACGATGTACGTGATCCCGTTCTCGATGGGACCCATCGGTTCGCCGATCAGCCGTCTGGGCGTCCAGATCACGGACTCGGCCTACGTCGTGGTCAACATGCAGATCATGACGCGGTCGGGCACCGCGGCACTGGATGCCATCCGGGCCACCGGCGAGTACGTGCCCTGCCTGCACTCAGTGGGCGCCCCGCTGGCGCCCGATCAGGCGGACGTGCCGTGGCCGTGCGACGCGGCGACGAAGTACATCGTTCACTTCCCCGAGACGCGCGAGATCTGGTCGTACGGCTCCGGCTACGGGGGCAACGCGCTGCTCGGGAAGAAGTGCTACGCGCTCCGAATTGCCTCGGCGATCGCCCGCGACGAGGGCTGGCTCGCCGAGCACATGATGATCATCAAGGTCACCGCCCCGGACGGGCGCAGCAAGTTCGTGGCGGGCGCCTTCCCGTCCGCCTGTGGCAAGACGAACCTTGCGATGCTCGTCCCGACGCTGCCCGGCTGGAAGGTCGAGACGGTCGGCGACGACATCTGCTGGATGCGATTCGGCGCCGACGGCCGTCTCTACGCGATCAACCCGGAGGCGGGCTTCTTCGGCGTCGCGCCCGGCACGAACACGAAGTCCAACCCCAACGCGATCCGGACGCTCGAGCGGAACATCATCTTCACGAACACCGCCCTCACCGATGACGGCGACACCTGGTGGGAGGGCCTCACGCCGACCCCGCCCGCGCATCTGATCGATTGGACCGGCCGCGACTGGGCGCCGGACGCGGGCCGGGTCGCGGCCCACGCGAACTCTCGCTTCACGGCTCCCGCCGGCCAGGACCCGGCGATCGCCTCCGAGTGGGAGGACCCGGCCGGCGTCCCCATCGATGCCATTCTCTTCGGCGGCCGGCGGGCGGGCGTCGTGCCGCTCGTCCGCGAGGCATTCGACTGGACGCACGGCGTCTTCATGGGCTCGATCATGAGCTCCGAGACGACCGCGGCGGCATTCGGCGAGGTCGGCAAGCTGCGCTTCGACCCCTTCGCCATGCTGCCGTTCTGCGGCTACAACATGGCCGACTACTGGGCCCACTGGCTGGAGGTCGGGGCGGCTACGACCCCGGACAAGCTGCCCCGGATCTACTACGTCAACTGGTTCCGCGCGCGACGCGAGCGGGCGCTTCCTGTGGCCCGGCTTCGGAGAGAACAGCCGCGTCCTGAAGTGGGTGTTCGAGCGCGGCGACGGCACGGCGGACGCGGTGGACACGCCCATCGGGCTCCTGCCGAGGCCCGAGGATCTCGACACGGCCGGGCTGGCGATCTTGCCCGAGGACCTTGCCGAGCTTCTGCGCGTGGACGGCCCTGCGATCGCGGCCGAGCTTCCCCAGTTCGAGGAGCACTACGCCCGCTTCGGCGATCGGCTGCCGGCGGCGCTGCGCAACGAGCTCGACCGGCTCCGGGAGCGCCTGCCCGCTTGACCCGGGCGGCCCGAATGCCGGATCCGGAGCCGCGGGCGGGGCTCGACGATCTCGACCCCGCCCAGCTGGGCGGCCAAGGCGACATGAGCGCGGCGCAGTTCCGGGCCGCCGCCCATGCCACGGTCGACCTGCTGGCCGACTATCTCGAGCATGTCGAGGACTTCGCCGTCCTTCCGGCGATCGAGCCCGGCGCGCTGGCGGCCCGCCTGCCCGCGGATCCGCCCGACGGCCCGGAACCGATCGGCGCGATCCTGGCCGACGTCCCCGGCCTAGTCGAGCCGAACGCGACGCACTGGCAGCACCCCGGCTTTCTCGCGTACTTCGCCACGACCTCGTCCGGCCCGGGCATCCTCGGCGAGTTCGTGACCGCCGCGCTCGGTCAGAATCCGATGCTCTGGCGCACCTCGCCGGTCGGCACGGAGCTGGAGCAGGTGGTCGTGGGCTGGCTCCGGCGGGCGCTCGGTCTGCCCGACGGGTTCGACGGACTCCTGACGGACACGGCATCGACGTCCACGCTCATCGCGATCGCGGCGGCGCGGGAGGCAGCGGGCCTCGACGTCGCCGCGCTCGGCCTGGCCGGGCGGCCTGGCCTCGGGGCGCCCGTCGTGTACGCGTCCGAGGAGGCGCACAGCAGCGTCGAGAAGGCCTGCATGACCCTAGGCCTGGGCCGGGGCGCCTGCCGACGGATCGGCACCGACGCGATCTACGCGATGCGGGTCGATGCGCTGGAGGCCGCGATCGCGGCCGACCGCGCCGCCGGCCGGACGCCGATCGCGATCGTGGCGACGATTGGCACGACCTCCTCGACGTCCGTGGATCCGGTGCGGGCGATCGCAGCGATCGCCGCCCGCGAGGGGCTCTGGCTCCACGTGGACGCCGCCTATGGTGGAGCCGTCGCGCTGGTGCCCGAGCGGCGCGGGGCCTTCGCGGGCTGGGAGCGCGCCGACTCGATCGTCGTCAACCCGCACAAGTGGTTCTTCACGCCGCTCGACGCGTCGCTCCTCCTGAGCCGGCGGATGGACTCGCTCCGGGCCGCCTTCAGCCTCGTGCCGGAGTACCTGCGGACCCTGGACCATGCCACGCCGGTGCACGACTTCAACGAGTACCAGCCGCAGCTCGGGCGCCGCATGCGCGCCCTCAAACTGTGGTTCCTCGTCCGGTACTTCGGCGTCGACGGCCTGCGGCGCCGGATCGAGGCGCACTGCCGGCTCGCAGCGTCCCTCGCCGCGGACGTGGAGGCCCACCCCGACTTCGAGCTCCTCGCGCCCGTGCCGTTCTCGACCGTGTGCCTCCGCTGGCGGCCCGCCGGGCTCGCCGGCCGCGAGGGCGAACCGGACGTCCGGGCGCGGCTCGATACGGCAAACGAGAAGCTCATGGCGGGGGTGAACGCGACCGGCGAGGTCTTCCTCTCGCACACGCGCCTGCGCGAGCGATTCGCGATCCGCGTCGCGATCGGGAACCTCCGGACCGAGCCGCGGCACGTCGCACGTGCCTGGGCGCTGCTGCAAGAGAAGGCAGCGCTGCTGGAGGCATGACGCCGGTGCGGCGCGGCACACCTGCGCCGGGGAGCCGGATCCGGGTTGCCGCGACGCGGCCGCCAGGTCAGTGCGGAACGGCGAGTGCCGGGAAAGTCACCGCGTAGTCGAAGGCGTAGGTCGTGGTGCCGGTCGGGTCGACGCGGCGTGCCGCGAGGATGCGGCCGCTCGCCGGGTCGAGGGTGACGCGGGCCGTGACCCTGCCTCCCAGGAAGACCGAGGTGGCCGCGTAGCTCCAGGTCCACGCGCCGCCCGCGGCCTGCGCCACGGTCTCCGTGATGACGGAGTCGCCCGGGCTGCTCACGTTCCAGGAGTCGGCCGGCTCGCCGATGTGGCGGAAGCCGCCGACGAGGGCGCCGGCGCCGCATTGCCAGGTCCCGGGGACACGCGCGAACCCGGACTGGCCGTCGTAGGCAGCGCCATTGACGCACACGAAGGCGACACTTCCGCCGGCGATCGTGGCCGACGCCGACGGCTCGAACCGGAGCGTGCCGGGGTTCGGACCCGCGCTCGTGACCTGCAGGTGCTTAGCCGCGGCAAGCCCGCGTGTGACGGCCGCCCAGAACGTCTTCACGGTCGGCGGCGCGGCGGTAACCTTCGGCGTAGCGGCTGCAGCCGTCGATGCGGCGGCGGTCGGAACCGGCGCGGCAGTGGCTACCGATGACGCCGGAGCCCGGCTCTTGTCGACGGCCACCCCGGCGCTCGGCGGCGCCGTCCCGGCGGAGGATCCGCATGCGACAGCTGCTAGCGAGACGAGCAGGACGAACCCGACGAACCAGGATCGCCTGCCGATCAACCGGGCCGGAGGAATCATGTCCAGCCGATCCTAGCCTGTTTGCGGGTGCGGCTGGTCACCGCAGCCGCCGGCAGACTCGGACAGCCACTGACCAATGGCCCTAGGCAGGGTTCGTGGGGTCCGGGGAGCATGTCCCACAGCGGACGTTCCGCGCGAACGGCCGCCGCGTCCCCACTCGTGCCACGCCTGCCCAGACCCGCACGTCGCGATCGGCGGCGGGTCGATCAACCTTCGGTTGTACCTCGCGTTCTTGGTCCTGGCGGGCGTTTTCGCGATCGGCCTCGCCGGCCGCGTTCTGGTCCACGGGGTGTCGGCCGACCATCGGCGTCGGCGGCCTTGCAGCGGCGGTTCTGGCCGGCCTCGTCGGGGCGCGGTTCCTGGCGGTTGTTCTCGCGCCGTCACCGCATGTCGCGGATCCGGCGAGCGCCTTCGTCGTGGAACCGAGTGAGTTCGCCCCGCAAGGCGGCCTCGCCGGCTCGAGGGAGACCGTCCTGCTGCTGGCACGCCGCTGGCGCCTGGACGTGGATCGCGTGGCCGATCGCTTCGTGGCGCCGACCGCGGCGGGGCTCGTGCTCTTGCGCATCGGTTGCCTCCTCAACGGCTGCCGTGCGGGGACCGCGACGAGCCTGCCGTGGGGGTCGTGTTCCCTCCCGGCAGCAAGGCGTGGGGCGAGCAGGTGTTCGGGGGGGAGCACCGAAGCTCTGTTCGGCCGGGTCAGCCCGGTCCATCCCACCCAGCTCTACGAGGCCATCGCTGCCATCCTGCTGGCGGTGCTGGCGGTTCGCCTGGGCAGGCGCGGCCTTCCAGACGGGGCGCCCGCGCTGTTCTTCGCAACCGGGTTCTTCGCGTTCCGTGCGTTCAACCAGATGCTGCGTGTCCCATCACTCGACCAGCTGCTGCCGGAACCGGCTCTGGGTCGCCGCATATGCCGCAGGCGCAGTCGTGGCCGGCCTCGCGTTGGTCGCTCGGGTGCGCGGTGCGCGCTCGCCTGCGCTCGCCGGGGCCGTCTGACCAGACCGGACCCATCCCCCGAGGAAACGGTCCATCATCAAGCCCATGCAAGCCCTGCTCGCGACCGTCGGCCTGCTCATCGTGATCGGGCTCGCGCTCGTGCTGCTGTCGCGGGCGTGGGTCCGGTCGTCGAGGCTGGGAGGCTATGGGACGACGCACCGGCCCGACGGGCGCGACTCCGGGCCCCGCGTGCCCGAGGACGACGACGTGCACTGGAAGTGGAAACGCGACAAGCGGGGGCCCTGAGGGCGTCGTGACGCAAGACCGTACAATGGCGCCCGCCATCACCGCCGCCCGAGGACGCGCGCCCGTGCCGCCCATCGCCGAATTGACCCGCATCGAACCGGTCCACCTGGAGCGCCTGGCGCGCCAGGGCATCTTTACGACCGGCCTGCTGCTGGAGGTCTCTGAGACACCCACCCGGCGTCAGACCCTCGCCGACCAGGTGGACGCGTCCACGAACGACGTCCTGCGCTGGCGCGACGAGGCCCTGCTCCTCAACCTGGCGGGCTTCGGGCATGCCGAGCACGACCTGTTCGCAGTGGCCGGCATCGACGGGCTGGCGGCCGTGCTACGCATGGATCTGGTCACCTTCCGTGCGGCCATCCTGCGGGCGGCGGGCCGGCTCCAGGTCGCGGTGCCGACCGACCTCGTGGTCGAGACGTGGTGGGAACAGGCCCGGACGCTGCACGACCAATGACGCGCGGCACCGCAGCCCGCGGCGGCGAGGGTGCCCGGTCGCTGGCGTTCCCGCTCGCGATCGCTGCTGCGACCGTGCTGGCTCTCTTGGGGATCTCGATGGGCCTGTTCTTCAACCCGGCGTGGGTTGCCTTCGAGCAAGACCGCGCCCGGGCCGATCTCTGGACGGGCTACACGCCGCAGACCGTTCACACGGTCAGCGAGAGCGTCGTCGCCGAGGTCTTCCTTGGACCCGGCACCTTCGCCCAAACGGTCGCCGGCGCGCCCGTCTTCAACACGCGCGAGCGGGTCCACATGGCCGACGTGCGCCGGATCGTTGTCGCGTTCGCCGTGCTCGTGCTCGCCGGGATCCTCGTCCTGCTGCTCGGCGGCATCCGTTGGCGCCGCAGGCCCTGGTTCTGGGGTGCGGTTGCCCGTGGTGCCGCCGTCCTCGCGGTCGGGGCCGTGGTCATCGGCGCGGCGTTCGCGTTCGCCTTCGACGAGGCCTTCACGCTCTTCCACGAGATCCTCTTCCCGGCGGGGACGTGGACGTTCGACCCGGCCACCGACCGCCTGGTGCAGCTCTTCCCCGACCAGTTCTGGACCGAGACGAGCGTCGCGATCGCCGTGGTGGGCCTGGCGCTCACCGTCGGGACCTGGGCCCTCGCCCGGTGCATGGCACGCCGGCTGGCCTGACGTGCTCGTGCGCGGTGTTCCGGTGGCACGCCTCCTGGGGACCGAGGTCCGCGTGCATGTGTCGTGGGCGCTTATCGCGGCCTTCCTTGTCGCGTTTCTTGGCGGCGAGGACCTGCCCGGCCAGTTCCCCACCTGGCCAAGCGCCGTCGCGTGGGGCGTGGCGATCGCGGCCGGAGCCGGGTTCTTCGCCACCGTGCTGCTCCACGAGCTTGCCCACCTGGCGGTCGCGCGCCGGGCCGGCGCGACCCCAGCGTCGGTCACGCTCCTGCTGTTCGGCGGGGTGTCGCCTGGGGAGCGAGGAGCGCACACCGCCCGCTGGGAGGCCGCGATCGCCCTGGCGGGGCCCTTGGCGAGCATCGGGATCGGCCTGCTCGTCCTGATCGCGGCCGGAACGATCGCCGCGCCCGCCGACTCCGGCATCGGGGCCCAGGCGGCCGCCCAGGCGCTTGCCATCGTGGGCTTCCTGAGCAGCTTCATCGGCCTGGTGAACCTGGCGCCGGTCTTCCCCCTGGACGGGAGCCGTCTGCTGCGCGCCGTGGCGTGGCAGCTGACCGGAGAGGAGCGCCGGGGGACGCGGGCCGCCGGCCTCGCGGGACGCCTGCTCGGGATCGGCATGATGGGCGCGGGCGTCCTGCTCGCCTTCAGCGGCGACGCCGTCGATGGGATCTTCGTGGCCCTCCTCGGCTGGTTCGTCCGCGGCACCAGCGGTGCGCAGGTCCGCCAGGAGACCCTCGACGAGGTCGTCGCCGGGGTTTCGGTCGGCGATGCGATGGAACGCGATCTGCCCGCCGTGCCGCCCCAGGTGACGCTCGACGTGTTCGCGGCTGTCCTGTCGGGCCCGTCGGCGGCACCCGTGGTCCGGGTCATGAGCGGGGACCGGCTCGTCGGACTGATCGGCCCGAACGAGCTCCGCCGCGTGGGGCGTTCTGCTTGGCGGACGACCCAGGCGGCCGTCGCGATGACGCCGGCGGACCTGCTTCCGCCCGTGGCCCCCGGCGACGGCCTGCAGGGCGCGGCGGCGCGCCTCCAGGCCGCGCGCGTCGTGGGGCTGCCGGTGATCGAGGATGGGCAGCTCGTGGGCGTCCTGACGCACCATGGGATCGCTCGGGTCGTCCGCGAACGGTCCACCCCAGCAGAGCCGCGGCCGTGAACGAGCTTATGCCGCTCGAGGTTGCCCGCGCCAAGGTGCTGGCGGCGATCCCGGCTGCCCTGCCGGGGGATGTCGTCGACCTCGCCGACGCTCTCGGTCGCGTGCTCGCCTCCGATGTCATCGCCGCGACCGATCTGCCGCCCTGGGACAACTCCGCGATGGATGGCTACGCCATCCGTGCCGCGGACGTCGCCGACGCAACGGAGGAGGAGCCCGCACTGCTGCACGTCGGCGGGGAGGTGGCCGCCGGCCGGGCGCCCGAGACGGCCGTCGGCCCGGGCATGGCCGTGAGGATCGCGACGGGCGCCCCGATGCCGCCCGGGGCCGACGCCGTCGTCAAGGTCGAGATGACGACGCCGCTCGGCGCGGACGGCGCCCCGGGAGCGCGCGGCCGCGACGCCACCGGACCGCTGCCGGCGAGAGTCCGCGTCCACGAGGCGACCCCGCCTCGGCGCAACGTGCGTACCCGTGGAAGCGACCTCCGGCTCGGCCGGCTGGTCCTCCCGGCGGGGCGCGCGATCGGCCCGACGGAGGTCGCGATCACGGCCGCCGGCGGCGTGGCGCGCGTCGCGGTGCACGGGCGTCCACGGGTGGCGGTCCTCTCGACCGGCGACGAGCTCCGCGCTGCCGGGAGCGACCTTGGCGATGCGGGGATCCCGGACGCGAACGGGCCGGGGCTCGTGGCACTGTGCGCGGCGGCCGGAGCCGAGGCCCGCTACCTGGGGATCGCCCCGGATCGGCTGGAACCCACGCTCGAACTCCTCCGCATGGCGCTCCTGGACGCCGACCTCGTCATCGCCAGCGGCGGCGTCTCCGTGGGCCCGCATGACGTCGTGCGTGACGCGTTCGCCCGCGTCGGGACCGTCGACCTCTGGCGCGCCGCGATCCAGCCGGGCAAGCCGTTCGCGTTCGGCACGGCGCCCCGGCCCGGGAATCTTCTGGGTCCGCCGGTGCTCCTGTTCGGCCTGCCCGGCAACCCGGTGTCGGTCTTCGTCACCTTCGAGGTCTTCGTGCGGCCCGCGCTCCGCCGCCTCGCGGGCCGGGACGAAGGCGCCCTGCTGCGCCCCGTGGACGTGGCGGTCCTGGAAGAGCCGGTCACGAAGTCTGCAGGCCGTCGGGCGTTCCTGCGCGTGACGGCGCTTCGTGACCCGGCCACGGGCACCGCCGTCCGTGATCGCGCCGGGCGGGTGCGGGTCGCGCTTGCCGGCGGCCAGGAGAGCCACCAGCTCTCCGCGCTGGCAAAGGCGGACGCGCTGGCGGTCGTGCCAGAATCGGTCGTCGGCCTCCCGGCGGGAGCAGGCGTCGATCTGTGGTGGCTCGACCGTGCGTGAGGGTGGCGGCGGTCCGGGCAGCGCCCGGCAGGGAGGTGGCATGGACGAGCGTTCGAAGCCCAGGGTGGACCGCCGGCGGCTGACCCACGTCGATCGCGGGGGGCGCCCGCGGATGGTCGACGTCTCGGCGAAGCCGAGCACGGCCCGGAGAGCGGTCGCCGAGGCGGAGGTGGTCTGTAGCCACGAGACGCTGAGCCTGGTCATCGATGGCCGCGGCCCGAAGGGGGACGTGCTCACGGTGGCCGAGATCGCCGGGGTGATGGGCGGCAAGCGGACGTCCGACCTGATCCCGCTCTGCCACCCGCTCGGCCTGACCGACCTCGTCGTCACGATCACGCCGGACCGGGCCGCCTCCGCGCTGCGCGTCCGGGCAGAGGCGGCGATCGTCGGACCGACCGGCGTCGAGATGGAGGCGCTCGTCGCGGCGAGCGTCGCCGCTCTGACCGTGTACGACATGGTGAAGGGAGTTGAGAAGGGCGTCGAGATCCGGAATGTCAGGCTCGTGAGCAAGGTCGGCGGCAAGTCGGGCGAGTGGCGCCGGGAAGCCTGGGAGGCTGGAACCGCCCAGCTCGCAGGCCCGGCGGTCCCCGCGAATGCCCCGGCCGTGCCCGGCGGGACCCCGGTGATCCGCCCGAAGGGGATCCGCGGCCCGGCACGCGCGGGCGGCATCCACCGTCCGGGACGCCGGACGGGACCCTGACCGATGGGCGAGCCGTCCTTGACCGCGTTCGTCATCACGGTCAGCGACCGGGCCTGTAGCGGCGAGCGGGACGACACGTCCGGCCCCGGGATCGCCGCGCGCCTGGCGAGCCTGGGGTTCACGGTCGAGCGTGCCGTCGTCCCGGACGAGCGAGCGCCGATCGAGGCGGCGCTCGTGGCGGCGGCGTCCCATCACGACCTCGTCGTGACCACCGGCGGGACCGGCCTGACGCCGCGCGACGTCACGCCCCAGGCGACGAGTGCGGTGATCGAGTACGAAGTGCCCGGCTTCGCAGAGGCGATGCGCGCCGATGGCCGCGCCTCCACCCCGATGGCCATCCTGTCCCGGGCGGTCGTCGGCGTGCGCGGGCGGGCGCTCATCGTCAACCTGCCCGGCAGCCCGCGCGCGGCGCTCGAGTCGCTCGCGGTCCTCGAGCCGGTCCTGGCTCATGCGCTCGAGACGTTGGGAGGCCCCTACGAGCACGGTGAGTAGGCGGCCGCGGGCGGGGCGGATGGAGGCGGCGAGCCGCGGGGAGATGGGTTCGCGACCGTTCCCTCATGTCGCCCCGGTTCACTTCCCGCGCGGGGCCGGTGCTAGGATCGTGAGCGTGACGAAGCCGGTGGTCGACCGTTCACACTGCCTCTCCGGCGCCATCGGCGCGGCGCTTCGCGGCCGCGCTCGTTAGCGGCCCGCGCGATGCCCAGCCTTCTCCTGGCGATCCCGCTCGTCCTGTTCGCGCTTCTGGCCGCGAGCCTCCTGGTCCTCCTCCGGCGCACGTCGCGTGTCGCTGCCGAGACGCGCGGTCTTGATGCGTTCCGCCTGGCGGCAGGCGACCTCGCGACCCGTGCGGCGACGAGCCTGGCGGGCGCCGCCGAGCGAGTCGATGCGGTTCGCCGGGGGCAGGTCGGTGCGGACACGATCACCGAGACGCTCGACGCCGCGCGCGACGCGATCGAGCGCTACCGGGACGAGACCCGGGCGCTCGAGGTCGCACCGGGCTACGAGTCGCTTCGCAGCCGGCTGGCCGAGGAGCTCGAGCGATCCGCCCGGGCCGTCGAGATGATCGACCATGGATGCGTTGTCCTCTCGGCCGCCAGCGTCGGCCGGGGTCGGGAGGTCGAAGGCCAGATCGCGATCAAGCGGGGCTACCTCAACATCCTCCACGCGCGCGAGGCGATCGTCGAGATCGCGACGAACCTGCGCTCGGCGAGGCCGTCGCCGACGTCCCCGCGCTGGTTCAGCGGTCGCGCGGGCAGCTGACCGTGAAGCCCGATCGCCAGGGCGGTTCGGGAACGTCCTGGATGAGCCCCTATTTCGTGCTATGGTTCGTCGACACCACCACATGTAGTGGTCGAGAGCGAGGGACTGCCGGTGCGCTGTCCGCAGTGCGAGTCGCGAGACTCGCGGGTCGTTGACTCGCGCGACCTCGACGAGGCCGCGACGATCCGCCGCCGCCGCGAATGCTCGGCGTGCGGCACCCGCTTCACGACCTACGAGCGGATCGAGGCCGCCCGGCTCGTCGTCGTCAAGCGCGACGGGACCCGCCAGGAGTTCGACCGCGACAAGCTCGCGGCCGGCCTGCGGAAGGCGCTGACGCGGCGTCCGGTGGCGGACGGTTCGGCCGAGCGGGCTGCAGACGAGATCGAGGCCACGCTGCGGGCAGGAGGCCTGACCGAAGTGGCGTCGGCCCGCATCGGGGCGCTCGCAATGGAGAAGCTGCGGGCGCTGGACCACATCGCCTACATCCGGTTCGCCAGCGTCTACGAGAGCTTCGAGGACCTCGCGACCCTGAAGCGCGAGGTCGACTCGCTGTACGCCCAGCGTGAGAGGGACCCCGGGTCGCCGCGATGAGCGTGCTCGCCGACCGCGACATCCGCCGCGAGCTGGAGACCGGCCGCGTCCGGATCGAGCCGTACGACCCGGTCCGACCTCCAGCCGAGTTCGGTGGACCTGCATCTCGACCGAAGCTTCCGTGTATTCCGCAACAACCGCTACGCCTACATCGACGTCCGCCAGGCGCAGCCGGACCTGACCGAGCTCCTCTCGATCGGCGACGACGAGCCGTTCATCCTCCATCCGGGCGAGTTCGTCCTGGGCCAGACGGTCGAATGGGTGGAGCTGCCCGACGACCTGGTGGCCCGCCTCGAGGGGAAGAGTTCGCTGGGCCGCCTCGGGCTCCTGATCCACTCGACCGCCGGCTACGTGGACCCCGGCTGGAAGGGCAATCTCACCCTCGAGCTCTCGAACGTGGCCGGCCTGCCCATCGCCCTCTACCGGGGCATGCGGATCGGCCAGATCAGCTTCTTCCGCATGTCGAGCCCGGTCGAGCGACCGTACGGCAGCGCCGGTCTCGGATCGAAATACCAGGGCCAGCGCGAGCCCACCGCCTCGGCCTACCACCGTGACTTCAGAACCGGGCGTCCACCCGACCCGGGTTCGCAGGGCTGACGCGGGCCGCATGCCGCTCAGCGACACCGTCCACTGGTCGGCCGACCTCGGCGCCGGAATCCGGGTCGCCCTCGTCCAGGCCGGCACGTTCCGCTCGGATGCGGGCGCGCTCTTCGGGCCGGTGCCGCGGGTCCTGTGGGGCCAGCTCGTGGCGGACGAGATCGATGCGGACGGTCGGCTGCTCCAGGCGCTCAACTGCCTGCTGATCGAGACGCCGGCCGGCCGCGTCCTCGTGGAGACTGGGATCGGCGAACGGCTCGATGAGCGTGGTCGGGCATGGCGAGTGCTCGACGGTTCGCCGATCGTCCCGGCGCTCGAGCGGGCGGGCTTCGACCCTGCCAGCGTCGACATCGTGGCGATGAGCCACCTCCACTACGACCATGCCGGCGGGCTCCTTCGGGCGGACGGCACGCGCGCATTCCCCCGCGCCCGGATCGTCGCGCAGCGTGCGGAGTGGGAGATCGCGCTCGATCCGAACCCGCGCATCATCGCCTCGTACGACCAGCCGGAGCTGCGCCTCGTCCGCGAATGGGGCGACGCGGGCGCGGCCGACGGCGAGGTCGAGCTGTTGCCCGGGGTCTGGGCTGTGCCGACCGGCGGGCATACCGCCGGCCACCAGGCGATCGTCGTGCGGGCGCCCGGCCGGACGCTCGCGTTCCTGGGCGACATCGCGATGCGTCCCTGGTCCGCGAACCCGCGCTGGGTTCCCGGCGTTCGACGACTTCCCCCTCGATTCGGTCGCCCAGAAAACCGCGCTGTTCGCACGCGCCGCGGAGGAGCGCTGGATCGTCGTCCTCTCGCACGAGCGAGGGCGGCCGGTCGGTCACCTGGTCCCGGACCGCGATCGGTTCGCCTGGGAGCCGCTCGCATCGGTCTAGGGTGCGCTTCTCGCGGGCAGCCCGCCGGGCGCCCCGACGGGCGTCGCAGCGGGCGAAGCGGTCGCCTCGGGCGGCAACCCGATGAGGGCCAGGTCGGCGGCCGCGATCCGCGCGTCCACCGGCCCCTGGACGATCGCGCGGATGACCCCGTTGGCGTCGAGGAAGACCTGGGTCGGAAGACCATAGAAGCGGTACTCGCGGAACACGTCTCCCGCTAGGTCGGCGGCAACCGTGTAGTCCAGGCCGTACTTCGCCGCATAGGCGCGCACGTCGTCGACGGTCGCTTCCTGGACGCTGATCGCGACGAGCGCCAGGCCGCGAGCCCGGTAGGCGTCGAACGTATCGCGAAGCACCGGGGTCTCGTCCTCGCATGGCGGGCACCAGCTCGCCCAGAAGTTGATCCACACCGGGCGGCCCCGCAGGTCGGCGAGCCGAATCGGCGCCCCGGCGAGGTCGAGAAGCGGCGCGGGCCGGCCGCCCGTGCCCGCGACGGTGAGCTCCGGAGCGACGTCGCCGACGCGCAGGCCTTCGACCGCCGGCCCGATCGCGTACTGGGTCGGCTGGGGCGCGACCCCGGCGGCCGGCAGCGACGCGATCGGCGCGGTCACCACGAGCAGGACGGCGGTGATGATCGCGATGCTCCCGAGCGCGGCCACGATCTGGCGCCCGGTAAATGGCCCCACCAGGCCCCGCCGCCGTTCCGGCAGTTCGGGAGCTCCGGGCGGTATCACTAGACCCCAGGAGCCAGGCGCGCCAGCAGCGTGAGCCAGTCGAGGAGCATCGCGACGCCGATCGCGGCGACGAGCAGGCCGCCCACGAAGCTCACGGCGTGCCCGTGGCGCACGAGCGGCCGGGTGACGGCCGGTGCGCGGTCGTACACGACCGCGAGCACAACGAACGGGAGGCCCAGGCCCAGGCTGTATGCGAACAGCAGGAGACCGCCCTGGAGCGTCTGCCCGGAAGATGCGGCCATGGTGAGGATGCTGCCCAGGATGATCCCGATACAGGGAGTCCACCCGACGGCGAAGACGACGCCGAGCCCGAAGGATGCGAGCCAGCCAGCGCGCCCGCCGACGAGGCGCCCGCCCAGTCGTTCCCCGAACCCCGGGCCGCGACCTGCGTCGCCGCCCCCGTCGAGCGACAGCGTTCCGCCTGCATGCGCGAGCTGCGCGGCCGCGCCTGCCTGCAAGGGTCGCCAGGATCGCTGGAGCAGGCGCTCGAGGGCAGGCAGCGTGAGGATCCCGGCCAGGTTCAGCCCCAGCGCGATGAGCAGGATCCCGCCGACTATGCGAAGCGTCGGGAGGAACGCGTACAGCCCTCCACCGATCAACGACGCGCTGACTCCCAGGAAGGTGAACACGGCCGCGAACCCGACGACGTACGCAAGCGCGTGTCGGACCGCCAGCCAGCGCGCGGCACCGATCTCGGCCGGGCCGTCGCCCCGGACCACGGCCACGACCGTCAGCTGGGCGAGATAGGCGGGGACGAGCGGCAGGACGCACGGGGAAACGAAGCTGACAATCCCGGCCGCGAACGCGACGAGGAGGGTGAGCTGGGATGGAGCCATGCGGTCAGGCGCCTCCGCCCGCCGGCACTGCGCCGCCGGAGTGGTCGGCCCGTTCGTCGAGGCCATCGGCAAGGAAGGCCCGGACCGCCCCCGCCCGCAACGCGAGGGGCAGCCGGCGGCCGCCAAGGTCGAGGACCGGGATCACCTCGAACAGGGCCTGCTCGACGGCCGGGTCGTCGGCGATTCGCCGCTCGACGAGCGCCGGAGCCGGCAACCCCGCGGCAGCACGCTCCCGGAGCAGCGCACTGACGAGGTCATGAGCGTCGTCGCACAGGTGGCAGCCATCGCCCCGCCACAGCACGAGATCGGGGAGGGGAGGGGAGGTCCGGGGATTCATGCCGGGCCGATTGTACGGCGGAGCACGGCCGAGTCCGCCGAAGCGGGTGGAGTACGATCGGCACTCACGCCCCCGTAGCTCAGTGGATAGAGCGAGGCCGTCCTAAGGCCTGCGTCGGCGGTTCGAGTCCGTCCGGGGGCGCCACCAGCCAGGCAGCCTCCTCGAAGATTGGTCCGACTTTCGCCTGACGGTCGGGGAGCAGCTCGTCGAAGGGGAAGCGGTCGCGACGCGTTGGCCGGCGACGGGCACCCAGCTCGGCCGGCGCAGGAGGTGGCCTGACCCGATGTGGCGCGGGAGACGTGTGGCCGCCGCACCCCGGGGACCAGCCCGGCGCCATCTCCGCAGAGCGGCCGAGGCACCATTCAGGCGCTCGGCGGTGCCATCAGAGCGGCGATCTCCGGTGTCGGATCAGGCGTCTGGAAATGGTCATCTGCCACGATCTTGCCGTCGGCGAGACGGTAGTAGGTCAGGCCCGTGCCTTCGAGCTTCTTCCCACTGGCGAGGGTGTACGCCCAGGTGAAGCGTGCGACGACCGCATCCCCTTCGGCGACGAGGTCCTGAATGTCGAAACGCATGTCCGAGATGACGGCCCCCATGGCGGCCAACACCGCCTTGAAGCCTGCGCGGTCGGTGCCCCCCATGATGGGGTTGTGGTTGTTCGGGGCCAGCAGCTCGTCGATCACACCGACGTTGCCACCGGCGAGTGTCTCCGTGATGAAGCGACGGACGACGGCCTTGTTCTGCTCCGTAGACATCTCCGGCTCCCCATGACCTTTCTGGACGCGATCACGCCCAACCCAAGCAGGTCGGTCTCGCCATTGGCCCAGCGCAGCGGATGGCGACCGAGTCGGACGCCGCGCTGGTGGGACCTCGCGGTCCCTGCCACCCCCAGGTCGGGAGGGCATGCGCATCGGCGTGGTCCCTGTCCCAGCCGGTGCCCTGAGGACCGGCCCGAGCATGCTGATCGACCGTGCGGCCGCAGCTCCTCCCCGCCACCATGAGGCCCGGTGCGGTTCTCTGATCCACCACCTGGAGCGTCCGCTCGATCCGCGCCGCCAGACTCGCGGTGTGCCGCGGAGCTCCATGCACCGCGAAGGGAGTAGTCTTGGACCTCGCCCTGCCGCCCGCGATTCGAGCCCGTCCGCGGGGGCAGGGTCAGGCAGCCTCCGAAGAACGATCGGATCCGTGAGGGTCTCAAGGTGGACTTCAGCGTGCAGAAGAGCAGCCCTGCCATCTCGCAGGAGCACCGGGCGACCGTCGGGTTCGGCGGCCTCGGCGCCAAGCTGAACTGGCTCCGCGCGGCGGTCCTCGGCGCGAACGACGGCGTGGTGTCCGGGGCGGGCATCACGATCGGCGTCGCCGCGGCCGATCCCGCCAACCTGTCCGCCATCACGCTCGCCGGGATCGCCGGCCTGCTGGCCGGTGCCGCGGCGATGGCGATGGGCGAGTACGTCTCGGTCTCCAGCCAGCGCGACACCGAGGAAGCGCTGATCTCCAGGGAACGCCACGACCTCCTGCACAGTCCGGAGGAGGAGTTCGAGGAGCTGGTCGCCGTCTACCGCGGTCAGGGACTCTCCGAGGCGACCGCGCGGACCGTCGTGGAAGAGCTCTCGGCGCACAACATGCTGGCCGCCCACCTGCGCGCCGAGTTCGGCGTCCACCAGGAGGAGCTGACCACCCCGTGGCACGCCGCGCTCGCGTCCGCGATCTCGTTCACCGCAGGCTTCCTGCTCCCGCTGGTGTCCATGCTCCTCTGCCCGGCGGCACTGCGGATCCCGGTCACGGTCGCCGTCGGGCTGGTCGGCCTGTTCATCACCGGTTGGATCAGCGCGGTGATCTCCGGCTCGCCGAAGATCCGACCCATCCTCCGCAACGTCGTCGGCGGCTCGGTCGCGATGTTGCTCACCTGGAGCATCAGCCGCTTCTTCGGGGTGGGGGCAGGCTGACCTCGGACGGCTGCCCTACGCCTCGGCGATGACGCCGATCGAGACCCGGAACCCGGCCCGGCGCTGGAGCGCCGGCATCAGCGTTCCCTGGCCGACGGGGGCTTCGGCAGGGAACCAGCGCACCCATTCCTGGTTGAAGTCGTCGAACTCGGCGGGATCGCGCAGAGACCAGTTCGCCCAGACGACCTTCTCGAGCGCGCTCCCCGCGGCCACGAGCTTAGCCTCCAGGTTGCGCATGCACTGGCGGGCCTGGTCCTTGATCGAGCCGCTGACGAGCTGGCCGGTCTCGGGATCGATCGGCCCGACCGAGGAGATGTACACCATTCCCCCGGCGGTCACGGCGCGACCCTGCCCGAGGGAGGCCGCAGAACCGGCCGACACGGGCGTCTCCTCGCCGCCGCTAAAGCGTTGCTTGCCACGGCGGACGGTTTCGGGCTTCGTTGGGTCCTCGGGGGGATCCCGAACTCGCCCGGCGGCAACGCGATGCCGTTCTCCTTGAACCGCCGCATGAACGTCGGGCGAATGCCCGTGGGCTTGAGGGTGCCCTCGATCCGCCCGTCGCGCACGCCAGTCTGCTCGTACACGAAGATGTCCTGGGTGAGGATCTGGTCGTCCTCGATCCCGTAGACCTCGGTGATGTTGACCACCTTGCGCGAGCCGTCCTTGAGCCGGGCGGTGTGGACGATGAGGTCGACCGCGGACGCGATCTGCTCGCGGATCGCCCGCAGCGGGAGCTCGTAGCCCGACATCAGGACCATCGTCTCGAGGCGGCGCAGCATGTCGGGTGGGCTGTTGGCGTGGCCGGTGGACAGGGAGCCATCCTGGCCCGTCGTCATGGCCTGGAGCATATCCAGGGCTTCGCCGGAGCGGCACTCGCCGACGATGATCCGGTCGGGGCGCATGTGGAGCGCGTTGCGCAGCAGGTCGCGGATCGTGATCTCGCCGGTGCTCTCCAGGTTCGGCGGGCGTGACTCCAGCGTGACGACATGGACCTGGCGCAGCTGCAGCTCCGCGGCGTCCTCGATCGTGATGATCCGCTCGTCCTCGGGGATGAACGAGGACATGACGTTGAGGGTGGTGGTCTTTCCCGAGCCCGTCCCGCCGGACACGAAGATGTTCAGGCGCGCCTCCACGCAGGCCTTGAGGAAGTCGAACATCTCAGCGGAAGCGGTGCCGAAGCGAATGAGGTCGTCGACGGTGAACGGCCGCGCCGCGAACTTGCGGACGGTGATGACCGGGCCCACGAGCGAGAGCGGCTCGATCACGGCATTCACGCGGGATCCGTCCGGGAGACGGGCGTCCACGCGCGGGCTCATGGCGTCGATGCGCCGCCCCATCGGGGTGATGATCCGGTCGATGATCCGCAGGACGTGCTCGTCGTTCAGAAATGCGCTGCCGACGCGCTGGATCTTTCCGGCCCGCTCGATGTAGATGTGGTCCGGGCCGTTGACCATGATCTCCGTGATCGTCTCGTCGCGTAGGAGCGGCTCGAGCGGCCCGAGGCCCGTCAGGTCGTCCGACATCTCGTCGACCAGCCGCAGCCGCTCTTCGCGTGTCACGGAGATCCCGCGTGCGTCGATGGCCCGGTTGACGATCCCCTCGACCCTGCTCCGGATCTCTGTCGGGCTGGCCGCGTCTTGCAGGGACTCGTAGGCAGCCATGAGGTCCGTCTGTAGGCGAAGCCTGGCCTCGCGCAGCGAGTCCTCGCGCGCCGGCGTGGGCTTTGGCTTCGGCGCCTCGCCCGGCCCCACGGGCACGAGCGCGCCGCTGCTCGGGATCTCGACCCCGCGCTGCGCTCGCTCGACCCGCTGGAGCAGCGACATGCCAGGCACCTCCCCCAGCCGGGCGATCTCGCCAGCCGGGCAGTTCGTCAGGACACCTGTTTATCACACTTCCAGTACCAACGGATAGACCACCCAGGACGTTTGGCGGTGCCCCGGGTCACCGAGGGCCCGTCTCGTCACGGGTGACCCGCCGGCGCCTCCGGCGAGGCACGAGCCACGGGTCGGAAGGCGAGCCGCACACGCGACCGGACCTGTAGGATCGAGGGGTGGATGCCCGTCCGACCGACTACGCGCTCCTCGACTTCGGGGCGGGCCGCCGCCTGGACCGGTTCGGCCCGGTCATCCTCGATCGGCCCGCCCCGGGAGTGGCCGACGTGCCCATCCTCGACGCCCCGGCCTGGACGCGGGCGTCTGCGCGATTCGGACGCGCGGCGGGCGCAGACGACCTAGTGGCCTGGGACGGGGCCGATGCGCTGGCGGCGGGGTGGGAAGTCACGGTCGACGGGCTGCGCCTTGAGCTCCGGCCGACGCCGTCCGGGCAGGTCGGGCTGTTCCCCGAGCACGCGGAGACCGCCGCCTGGGCGGGGGAGCGTGTCTCGGCTGTCCAGCAGGGCCTGGGACGCCCCCTGGAGGTCCTCAACCTCTTCGCTTACACAGGGCTGGCGACGCTGGCGCTGGCCCGGGCCGGCGCCCGGGTCGTCCACGTGGACGCTTCCCGGCCCGCCGTGGCATGGGCGCGGCGGAACGCGGCACGGTCGGGCCAGGACGGAGCGCCGGTCCGGTGGATCGTCGAGGACGCTCGGGCCTTCGTCGCCCGGGAGGCGCGCCGCGGCCGCGCCTACGACGGGGTCGTGCTCGATCCCCCGACCTACGGTCATGCGCCCCGCGGCGGAGGCGCGTGGCGGCTCGACTCCGACCTCGCCGGGCTGCTGGCGGGGTGCGCCGCCATCACTGGGCCTGCGCCGGCGCTCTTCGTCCTGACCGCCCACACCGCCGGTGTGGACGCATCGGCGCTCCGCTCTGCGGTTGCCGGCGCCTTCGGACCGGCCGCGGCGCAGCAGGCCGAGGCGGTGCCGCTCGGCGTGCGCCGGCCCGACGGGGCCCGCCTGCCGGCCGGGTTCGCGGTTCGTTGGGCGCGCTGATGGACGCTCGCGAACAGCATCTCACGCTCACGAGCGCCGCGAACCCCCGTGTACGTGCGGCAGCGGCGCTGCGCGATCGGCGCGATCGCGTGCGGACGGGACGACTTCTCGTAGATGGGGCCCGCGAGGTCGCCCGGGCGCTCGATGGGGGAGTGGAGCTGGTGGAGGTGTTCGTGGCCGCCGGCGGTTCGCGAGATCCGGAGCTCGAGACGACCATTGCGCGCGCCGCGCACCTCGGAGTGCCGATCGTGCCGGTCACACCCGCCCTCCTGGCTCGGCTGGGCTACGGGGAGCGCGAAAGTGGGATCGTGGCGGTGGTGCGCGCGCCGCAGACGTCGCTCGCGGCCCTCGATCTATCCGCCGCCACGCCGCTCGTCGGGGTGGTCGAGGGCGTCGAGAAGCCGGGCAACCTCGGTGCCGTCTGCCGGAGTGCCGACGGAGCTGGACTTGACGCGCTCATCGCGGCCGGCGAGGCGAGCGCAGCGACGGATCCCTGGAACCCGAACGCAGTGCGTGCCTCCCTGGGCACGGTGTTCACCCTCCCGCTCGCGGTGGGGACGACGGCAGACGTCCTTGCCTGGCTCCGTGACCAGCGCCTGCGGATCGTCGCAGCCCGGGTCGACGGGAGCGTGCCCCACACGGAAGTGGACCTGCGAGGTCCCTTAGCCATCGTGCTGGGCAGCGAATTGAGTGGCCTGACGGCGGACTGGTCGGGCGAGGACGTGACCGCGGTCCGCCTGCCGATGCGCGGGCGCGCCGACTCGCTCAACGTCGCTGCGGCGGCCGCCATCCTCTTCTACGAGGCTCGCCGCCAGCGCGACGCGGCAGTCTGAGCCGCCCCCGGCCGCTGCCAAACCGCGACCTATACTCGGCGCCATGGATCCCCAGCCCCGCCGCGCGCGCCGGATCGGTTCGACCGCGCGCCGCCTGGCCCTCGGGTTGGCGGGGCTCCTTGCGGTCGGCGGGCTCGTGCTGGCATTCGCGGGTGGCCTCGCCCGCGGCGCCAATCCGGGTGTGCGCATCGCGATGTCCTCCCCGGAGACGCTCGATCCCGCGGTTGCCGGCGACGCCGGCAGCGCGGCGGTCATCGCCCAGCTCTTCGAGGGTCTCACCTCGATCGACGGGAGCCTCACGCCGCGTCCGGCGCTTGCCTCGGGCTGGACGTTCGGCGACGACAATCGGACCGTGAGCTTCACGCTCCGCGACGGCCTGACCTTCTCGGACGGGACGCCGCTCACCGCGGCGGATGTCGCGCGCAGCTGGCTCCGCGTCCTCGACCCGGCCGCTCCGTCGCCCCTGGCAGCGCTGCTCTACGACGTCATCGGTGCGCGCGCATACGCGACCGGGGCGTCCACCGACCCGGCGAGCGTCGGCTTCCAGGCAGCCGGAAGGGTCTTCGAGGTCCACCTCACGCGGCCCGCGGGTGACTTCCCAGCCATCGCGGCGAGCCCGTCGCTCGCCGTCGTGCCACCGGGCGTCGGTCGGGACCCCGCGGCCCTCGAACCGGGGGCGGGGTTCGTGGCGTCTGGGGGCTACGAGCTCTCTGGACGCACCGCGACCGAGCTCCAGCTGACCGCGAACAGCCGCTATTGGGCGGGTCCGCCCGCGATCTCCCGGGTGACGCTCGTGACGGATCTCGGCGGGCAATCGCCGGTCGACGTCTTCAGCGCGGGCACGCTCGACTGGACACCCGTCGACCCCGACGACGCCGCGTGGATCGCGTACGACCGCACGCTCGGCCCGCAGCTGCGGTCGTCGGCGGATCTCGCGGTCACCTACTACGGGTTCGACACGCGGCGGGCCCCGTTCGACAACCCGCTCGTCCGGCGCGCCTTCGCCGAGGCGGTCGACTGGCGCCGGGTGGTCCAGCTGGCGGACGGAAACGGGGCCCTGCCCGCCACGAGCATGGTCCCGCCGGGGAATCCCGGGGAGAAGCGATGGGGACTTCCTCCCCACGTTCGATCCCGTCTCAGCCAAGCGGCTGCTGGCCCAGGCGGGCTACGCGGACCCGGCCTCCTTCCCGGAGGTCACGCTCGTCGACATCGGCACCGGCTACGACGCGGGAATCCTCGACCAGCTCAAAGTGAACCTCGGGATCAGCGTGCGGTACGAGGCGCTCGACTTCCCCGACTTCTTCAAGCTCCTCGGGACACCCGCCGGGCCGACGTTCTGGGCGCTGAGCTGGGTCGCCGACTACCCGTCCCCGTATGACTTCCTGGGGATCTTGCTTGGAAGCGGCCAGCCCAACAACTACGGCGGGTGGCAATCCGCTCCCTTCGATGCGGCCGTCGCCGGCGCGGTCGGAGCGTCAGACTCGGCCGCTGCGAGCGCCGCCTACGACGCCGCGCAGGCCATCGTCCGCGATGACGCCCCGGTTATCCCGGCCGCCTACAGCACGAGCTTCGCGCTCAGCCGGACCGGGCTCCTAGGCGCCCAGACGAATGGCCTCGGCATCCTGCGGATCGCGGGGATGGCGTGGGCGGGAGGGTCGCCATGATGCGGCACCACCCCCGGTTTGCATCCGCGGTTCTCCTCGTCTCGCTCGGCATGGCGCTAGGGTTCGCCGTCCCTGCCGTGCGAGCGGCCGACGTCACGTTCGGGACGCCGTCCGCGAGCGCGGTCTTCGGGACGGGCGTCACGTTCGTCCAACCGGTGTCGACGGCGGCTTCCATCCAGCGGGCCGAGCTGCTCATCACGTTCCCCACGGCGCTCGGGCCGGTCGTCCACGAGATCCCGGTCCAGGCCGGCACCGGGACGGTCACGCTTCGCGGTGGCTGGTCGGACGCCGACGACGGCCACCTCGTCCCGAACACACCGCTCGTGGCGCGCTGGCGGGTCACGACGGCGGGGAGCGACTCGGTCGAGGGCCCGTCCATCCGCGTCCTGTACGCGGACACGCGGTTCGCCTGGAAGACGATGTCGGGCCCGCTCGTGCGGCTCCACTGGTACGACGGGTCCGACGCGTTCGCCCGCCAGGCCCTCGCGGTCGGGGAAAAGGGCGTCGAGCAGGCCGCCGACCTGCTCGGGGTCCAGGAGACGGCGCCGATCGACTTCTTCGTCTACGCATCGCAGGCGCCCTTTTACGACGCACTGGGACCCGGGACGCGCGAGAACGTGGGTGGCGAGGCGCACCCGGACATCCGGACGATGTTCGCCCTGATCGACCCCGGGGCGGTCGGCGACTCGTGGGTGAGCGTCGTCATCCCCCACGAGCTGACGCATCTGGTGTTCGACACGGCCGTCCGGAACCCGTACCACTTCCCGCCGCGCTGGCTCAACGAGGGCCTCGCGGTCTACCTCTCCGAGGGCTACACGTCGTCCTGGCGCGCCGACGTGAGCCAGGCGGTCGCCCAGCACAGCCTCCTCTCCCTGGAGGGACTGACCGGGCAGTTCCCCACGAGCGCGGACGAGTTCTCGCTGGCCTACGGCGAGAGCGTCTCGGCGATCGACTTCTTCGTTCGGACGTACGGCAAGGACCGCCTCGTGACATTGATCCGCTCGTACGCGGGCGGGCGGACCGACGACGAGGCGTTCACGGATGCAATCGGGGTGAACGTCGCGGGGTTCGAGTCTGCCTGGCTCGCCGACCTGGGTGCGACGGCGCCGGTGCGCTACGGGCCGCAGCCCGCGCCGGTCGGACCGCTCCCGCCGGGATGGACGGCTGCCCGGGATGCTGCCGCGGGCGCGGGCGCGACGGGACCCGGGGTCGCGGGCGCCTCGAGCGCCGCCGGCGTCGGGCCGGGCACGCCTGTCCTGGCGGCGGCCGGGTCCCGGGGCGCTTCCGATGGGCTCGTGCTCGTCGCGATCGTCGCGGTCGGGCTCGCCACGGGCGGGCTGCTCGGCCTCCTGCGGCGGCGCCGGATTCTGCGCGCTCGCGACGAACACGCGGCCGGTTCCCCGGAGGGCATCCCGTGACCGGCCTGGGCGCGCGCGTCCGCTCGATCCCCACGTGGGAGGTCACGCTCTTCGTCGCGCTCGTCGCGCTTGGCTTCCTGATCGCAGCGCAGCTCCGGTCGGAGGCGCCGCGCGTCGAGTACACGTCCCAGGAGCGTACTCCGCTCATCGAGACCGCACTTGGCCTGCAGTCCCAGCAGAAGGACCTCCAGGCCCAGATCCTGGACCTCCGGTCCCGAATCGCGGCGGCGGAGGCAAGCAACGAGGGAAGCGACGCGACCGTCCAGCAGCTCAACGACGGGCTCCTCCAGGCGCGCGTGTCGGCCGGCCTCACGGCCCTCGAGGGCGCCGGTCTCGTGGTCCAGCTCGACGACGGCCAGCAGTCCCTGCTGGCGCCCGGATCGGCCGACCAGCTGGTGACCGGCCTCGACGTCCGGACGGTCGTCGAGGAGGTGTGGCTCGCCGGAGCGGAGGCCGTGGCGGTCAACGATGAACGCGTCGTCTCGACCACGGCGATCATCGACATCGGCGGTTCTCTCCTGGTGAACTCGGCCTACCTGGCACCCCCGTACCAGGTGAAGGCTGTCGGACCGGCGGACATGTACTCCCAGCTCGCCGCGTCGGCCAGCTGGATCGACTTCGTCTCGGCGCGCGCCGGCCAGGGCGGGATCCGGCTCTCGATCGCCCAGCCGAGCGACCTGGTGCTTCCCGCTTACGCGGGCACGGTGACGATCCGCTACGCACAGCCTCCGGCCTCGCCGGCACCGACGGCGAACCCCTAAATGCGCCGCCTGCGGAGCCAGATCGCCCTCGCGGCGGTTGCCCTGGTGCTCGGGTTTCTGGTGGTCGCCCAGGTCCGGAGCCAGACCAGCGGCACGGGCCTCGAGAACCTTTCCGCCCAGGACCTGACGCTCCTCGTGGCGAACCTCAACACCCGCAACGACGAGCTTCGGACCGAGGTCGCGGACCTCGGCCAGCAGCTCGGCTCGCTCCAGTCCGCCCAGGCGCTCGGCGAGACGTCGGTCGGCCAGCTGCGCGACGACCTGGTGAAGATCCGGATCTGGTCCGGCGTCGACGCAGCGGTGGGCCCGGGCGTGCGGGTCGTGATCCGCGGACCGGCGACCGTCGCCGTCGTCGAGGACCTCGTCAACGAGCTCCGGAACGCGGGCGCGGAGGCGATCGCGGTCGGCGGCGTCCGTGTAGTCCCCCAGACGATCGCGGGAGGCACGCCCGGCTCGCTCTCGATCGAGAACACGCTCCTCGGTGACCCGCTAGAGGTCGACGCGATCGGCAACGCCCCCACCATCACCGGAACCTTGACCCGCACGGGCGGGCTGGTGGCCCAGGAGCTGGCAACGAACCCGGGCCTCGCGATCGAGGTGACGCCGGCGACCGACGGAATCCTCGTGCCGGCCACCATACGCGACCTTGCCCCGCACGCGGCCAGGCCCCGCCTCTAGTGGAGGTGCGCAGGCGCTGCAGACCGGGGAGCGAGGCGATCGCTGGCCGCCGAATGCTACCCTCGGGCCCGATGCACGACTGCCAGACCGCATGAGCGCGCCCATCCCGTTCCGCCTCGGCGACCGGATCGAGCTTCGCCGACCGCACCCGTGCGGCGGCCGGACGTGGGACGTCGACCGCCTGGGGGCCGACCTCGGACTTCGGTGCACGACCTGCGGGCGCCGGGTCCTCGTCGAGCGCCGGCGCGTGGAGCAGCGCCTCGTCGCCTTCACCATCCGCGGCCCGGAGACCGTTGCCTCGTGAGCGGGAACTCGAACATGCTCACGGAGTCGTCGGCACTCGCGGTCCTGCGCAACCGGTTGTTCCTGATCGTCTGGCTGTCGCAACTCGCGACCCAGGTCGGCGGGAACATGGTGCTCTACGGCCTGACCGTGCTGATCTTCACCGCGTCCGGCTCGAACAGCGCTGTGTCGGTCCTGCTGATCAGCTTCCTGGCGCCGGCCGTCCTCTTCGGCGCACTGGCGGGTGTCTACGTCGACCGCTTCGATCGCCGCCAGGTCCTGGTGGCGACGAGTCTCCTCCGCGCCGTGTTCTTCCTGGCGATCGCCATCTTCGACACGAACGTCGGGGTCATCCTGCTGCTCAACCTGGCCGTGTCCATCGCCACCACGTTCTTCGCACCGGCGGAGCTCAGCGTGATCCCGCTCGTCGTGCCCCGGGGCCAGCTCACCGCCGCGAACGGGATCTTCACCCTCACCATCAACGCGGCGTTCGCCCTCGGCTACACGCTCATGGGACCGCTCCTGGTGACGATCGCCGGTCCGACGCTGCTGATCTTCATCGTGGCCGCTCTCTACCTGGTCTCCGCGGCGCTGTGCTGGACGCTCGCGCCGGCCCCGCCGCAGCCGCTTCCAGCGGGCCACGATGCGCTTCACGAGGCGGAAGCGGCGGTCGGATCGGTGGTGGGCCAGCTCCGCGACGGGATCGCCTACATCCGGGCGAACCCGACAGTCGCATGGGCCCTGACCTACCTGGGCGTCGCGGCGTCCATCGTCGGGGTCCTGGGCGCGCTGGGGCCCGGCTTCGCGGTTCGGGTCCTCGGCCTGACGTCGAAGGACTTCGTCGTCGTCGTCCTGCCTCTCGGGTTCGGGGTCGTGGCCGGCGTGCTCCTCGTGAACGCGATCCGCAACGTCGTGCCGCGCCGGCGCACAATCGAGGTCGGGCTCGTGACGCTGGGGGTCTGCCTCGTCCTCATTACGATCGCGAACCCGATCAGCCAGCTGCTCCAGCGTGTCAACGCCGCCCAGCCGGTCCTCAACGCGTCGGCGCTGGTCTCCGTCCTCGCCGTGGTGGTGGCGATCGCCTTCATCGCCGGAATTGCTTACGCGTCGATCGCGATCCCGGCCCAGACGGAGCTCCAGGAGGTGATCCCCGAAGACGTCCGCGGGCGGGTGTTCGGAATCCTGAACACGCTCGTGTCGATCGCAAGCTTCCTGCCGATCATCGTCGTCGGGCCGGTCTCGGATGCCATCGGGACGCCCCCCGTGCTCCTCGCTGCCGCATCCCTCGTGGGTCTAAGCGGCATCGCCTCGATCGTCCTGCGCCGGCGTCCGGCAGTCTCGGGGCTGGCCGCCGGCGACACCGCGACCGACATCCCCGGTCCATCGCCCGACGAGCCGTGAACGGATCCGGAGCGCCTCCGGCGAGCCCGCCCTCCCTCCGCGTGCAGCGCCCGCGTCCGCGAATCGCGGTGATCTTCACCGGCGGCACGATCAGCATGACCGTCGACGCGCCTGGGGGAGGCGCCATTGCCGACGCTCGCCGGCGCGGACCTGCTCGCGCGGATGCCCGGCCTCGACACGATCGCCCAGATCGTCCCGATCGACCGCGGGCGGACGCCGGCCAGCCACTTCTCCTTCGCGGACGTCCTCGCCATCGGAGCCGCCATCGACGCGGCGCTCGAAGATCCGCAGGTTTCCGGCGCAGTTGTCGTGCAGGGCACGGACACCCTCGAGGAGACGGCCTTCGCCTGGGATCTGTGCCACTTCGATGAGCGGCCGGTCGTCGTGACCGGGGCGATGCGCAACGCGAGCGACCCGGGCTGGGACGGCCCGCGAAACCTGCGCGCCGCGCTGCGGCTGGCGGCCCACCCCCGCGCACGGGGGACCGGCGTGCTCGTCATCCTCGACGGGCACGTCATCGCGGCCGACGACGTGGCTAAGCGCCACAGCAGCGCTCTGAATGCCTTCGCGAGCCGCTCCGGGCGGCCCCTCGGGCGGGTAGGGGATCGGCGGGCTGACGCTTGCTCGGCGCGGCCCGCGCCGGCGGATTCGCCCCGTGCCCGCCGCCGCGGGTGGCCCCGTCGAGATCGTGGTGGCCGCGCTCGAGACCGATGGCCGGGTCCTCGACCGCGCGGTCGGCGGGGGCGCGCGCGGCATCGTCGTGGCCGCCACCGGGTCCGGGAACACCCATCCGGACCTGCTGCGCGCGGCGGTGGACGCGCTCTCAGCGGGGGTCCCCGTCGCGCTCGCCAGCCGGACGGGCGCGGGCCCGGTGGGGCCCTTCTATGCCTTCCCCGGAGGAGGCGCCACCTGGCAGCGAGCGGGCGTGCTCATGGCGGGCTCGCTGACGCCGGTCCAGGCACGCATCGCGCTCGCGCTCGGCCTCGGCGCGGGCATGGGGATCGAGGAGCTCCGCGCGCTGCTGACCGATCCGGCCGGCGGCCCCGCGGGGCCCGCCCGTGACGCGATATCCTCGCGAGGATCGACCGGCATCCAACCCACTCGAGGAGCGGCATGAACCCCGCGAAGCGCGACCTGAACCGTCGGCTGGAGACCACGAGCTGGGGCCTCTTCCTGATCATGCTCGGCGGCTTTGCGCTGCTTCCCGCGGTGCCGCAGGGGACCTGGTTGCTGGGCGCCGGCGTCATCATGCTCGGGCTGAATGCCGCCCGGCTGGTGGCCGGCATCCGGGTGAGCATGTTCACGGTCGTCCTGGGCACGGTCGCGCTGCTTTCGGGGCTCGGCAGCGTCTACGGCATCAGCCTCCCGGTGGGCCCGCTGCTGGTCATCCTGATCGGCCTCGCCATCATCGTCCGCGCCCTGGACCGCTCGCGCTGACGTCATGGGCCGGGCAATCGCCGGGGTGCGGTGATATTGTTCGCCCTCGCATCGGGCGGTTAGCTCAGTTGGTTAGAGCGCATGCTTGACATGCATGAGGTCAGAGGTTCAAGTCCTCTACCGCCCACCATCGAAGCGAACGCGTCGAACGGGACGCACCCCCCTGACCCGGGACCACAGAGAGCGGCGGGCATCGGCTGGAACCCGCGGCGGCCACCGGCGGGACGGGCACCACCCGTGAGCGGCCGGCGAACCGGTCCGGGACCCGCCCGTTAGCGCGGGAACTCAGAGCGCGCGACCAGCGGTCGCGAAAATCGGGTGGAACCGCGGGAGGCCGCAGCAACCCTCTCGTCCCGGTGGACGAGAGGGTTTCCGTTTTCGGGAGGGAGACGAAAATGCCTGAGCTGCAGGGACCAGGCGACATGGCCGCGATCGTCATCGCGGACGACGATGACCTGGCACTGGATGCACCGAGCCGGGGATCGGCGGACGAGCTTCTCGACGCGGGCGCGCACGCCCCGCTGGACTCGATGCGCCACTCGGCAGCCCACGTGATGGCGGAGGCCGTCCTCGACCTGTTCCCGGACGCACGCCTCGGCATCGGACCGGCGATCGCCGAAGGCTTCTACTACGACTTCGACCTGCCGCGCCCGCTGACGCCGGAAGATCTCGCGGCGATCGAGGAGCGCATGCGCGCGAGCGTCGCGGCGGACACATCCCTTCGTCCGCGACGGAGTCGGCCCTTCGCCGAGGCTCGCGCGACGAGCGAGAGCGCCGGACAGTCGTACAAGGTCGAGATCCTCGACGACCTCGCGAGCCGTCGCGCGGAGACGGCCGGCGAGCCGCTCCCGGTGACGACCTTCTACGAGCCACGGGTCGTTCGGGACCTGTGCAAGGGGCCGCACGTCGAGCGACGGGCGCAGATCGGCCCGTTCAAGCTGCTCGCCGTCGCGGGCGCGTACTGGCGCGGCGACGAGAAGCGCCCGATGCTCCAGCGGATCTACGGCACCGTCTGGGAGACCCAGGAGGCAGCTCGACCAGTACCTCTGGCGCGCGGGCCGAGGCGAAGAAGCGCGACCACCGCCGGCTCGGCGTCCAGCTCGACCTGTTCAGCTTCCACGACGTGTCGCCCTGGATCGGCGTTCTGGCACCCAAAGGGCTGGACGCCTGTATCGGACGCTGGAGGGCGCGATGCGCGAGCTCCAGGACGCGGCGCGGATACCAGGAGATCTACACCCCGCTGCTGGTCCACCAGAAGCTGTGGGAGCAGTCCGGCCACTGGGACCTCTACCGCGAGCACATGTTCATGCTCGAGGCCGAGGCGCAGACGTACAGCCTCAAGCCGATGAACTGCCCGGAGAGCACGTTCATCTATCGCAGCCGGGTCCGCTCCTACCGAGACCTCCCGCTTCGGCTCTCGGAGTACGGGCAAGCTGCACCGGAACGAGCTGTCCGGCATGCTGTCGGGGCTGACGCGGGTCCGTCACTTCGTGCACGGACGACGCGCACATCTACGTCCGGCCCGACCAGATCGGCTCGGAGATCGAGGCGCTGATCGGCGAGGTCACGGAGACGTACGCTGGTTCGGCCTGACGCCGAGGCTCACCTTCGGCACGCGGCCCGACAAGGCGCTCGGCGACCCAGCGCTCTGGGAGCAGGCCGAGGGCCTCATGCGCGACGCGCTTGAGCGATCCGGGCGTCGACTACCGCGTGAAGCAGGGTGACGGCGCCTTCTACGCGCCGAAGATCGACATCCAGGTCGAGGACGCGCTCGGGCGCGAGTGGCAGACCGCGACCATCCAGGCGGACCTGGTCATGCTGCCCGAGCGCTTCGACCTCTGGTACGTCGACGAGCGAGGGAAGCCAGCGGCGCCCCGTCGCGATCCACCGCGCCATCTACGGGTCGCTGGAGCGGTTCATCGGCGTCCTGACCGAGCACTTCGCTGGCGCGTTCCCGTTCTGGTGCGCGCCCGTCCAGGTCGAGATCATCCCGATCGCCGACCGGCACCGCGACCCTGCCGGTGCGCTCGGCGGAGCTGCTCCGCACCCGCGGACTCCGAGTCGAGGTCGACACCTCCGAGAGCCGGATGCAGAACAAGATCCGCCTCGCCCAGGAGCAGAAGATCCCCCTAGATGGTCGTGATCGGTGACCGGGAGGCGAGGCACGGACCGTCGCCCTCCGGCACGGGACGGCAGCCAGGAGCGCGGGTGGGCTGGGAGGCGCTCGCCGACCGGCTCGCGACGAGCCGGCCGGCCGTCGCCGCGTCGACTGTCATCGCATTGTAGGGGACGACTGCGCTGGTATTCTCCGCCGGCGAACCGCGCCCGCTGGCGTGCGTGCTCCGGCACGCCGTCGACGGGCGCACGAATGACTCGAGAGCACGAAGGGGTCGACGATAAGCCGAGACCTGCGTGTCAACCAGATGATCCGGGTCCAGCCAGGTGCGGGTGATGGACGAAGAGGGAACTCAGCTCGGCGTCATGGCGACGGGCGATGCTCTCCGACTGGCACAGGAGCGCGGCTACGACCTCGTCGAGGTTGCGCCGACGGCTTCGCCCCCGTCGCACGGCTCCTCGACTACGGCCAGTACAAGTACGAACTGGCCAAGCGGGACAAGGAGGCCAAGCGGCAGCCCCGGTCGGTCGAGTTCAAGGAGATCCGGCTCAAGCCGAAGATCGGTCAGGGCGACTTCGACACGAAGGTCCGTCGGGCGATCGAGTTCCTGGAGGACGGTGATCGGATCAAGGTGGCCGTCCAGTTCCGGGGTCGGGAGCTGACCCACCCACACCTCGGGCGGGAGCCTGCTCGCGAAGTTCGCGGACCGATCAAGGACCACGGCGTCCTCGAGCGGGCACCGCTGCTCGAGGGCGAAGTCGATGCACATCATCGATCGCGTCCACCCACAAGCCGAAGCGTGCGCGCGAGGCATCCGGCCGGCCGGCAGCCGCCCCCGACGGCACCGGTCGCGGCGACGACCGCCGCCGCCGAGCGGAGCGCGCCCCGGGCGCGGCGCGATCGACGCAGCGGGCTCCGGGCGCCGCCGGCACCAGCGGGAGAGTGAGGCCAGCGTGCCGAAGTTGAAGAGCCACAAGGGAGCCCAGAAGCGGATCGGGGTCGACCGGGAGCGGCAAACCGATCCGCGTCAAGTCGTGGCGTGGCCATCACCTGGAGCTGAAGTCGTCGCGGCGCACCCGGCGCTACGACGGCAAGGCGATCGCTCGGCGGCCGAGCACGCCCGCCAGATCCGGCGGCCTCCTCCCGTACCTGAAGAAGAAGGGCTGACCGATGGCTCGAGTCAAGCGCGGCGTGACCGCGCACAAGCGCCACAAGCGACTCCTGAACGCGGCGGAGGGCCGCAAGGGGCACGCGCTCGCGCCTGATCAAGCCGGCCCACGAGGCGCTGCTCCACGCGCTGGCCTACGCGACGCGCGACCGCAAGGCCGCAAGCGCAGATGCCGCCAGCTGTGGATCATCCGGATCAACGCCGCGGCCCGCAGTCACGGCCTCACCTACAGCCAGCTGATCGCGGTCTCGGGCCGCCGAGGTCGAGATCGACCGCAAGATCCTCGCCGACATCGCCGTCCGTGACGATGGAACCTTCGGCCGCATCGTCGAGGTCGCCCGCGGCGCCTGACGGCCCGGGCCGGGCGCACTGCCGAGCCCGTTCCACCGCTCCCCGGACCCTCGCGCCGATGATCGGCCGCGGGGGTTCCCGATTCCCGAGACGACGGCTGGACCGTCGGGGTACCGCCAGGAGGAGTCGCACGATCGTGGATCTCGCCACGCTGACAGGCCAGCTCCGCGCGCTCGCCGCCGAGGCGCTGCCGCGGATCGAGGCCGCACCGGATCTCGCCGCGCTCGACGAGCTCGACGTGGCGTATCTGGGCCGCAAGGGCGGAGCGCTCACGGGTCTGATGCGCGGGATCGGCCAGCTGCCGGCGGAGGATCGTCCCCGCGTCGGGGTCGTGGTCAACGAGGTTCGCGAGGCTGTCGAGCGTGCGCTCGACAGCGCCCGGCAGCGGGCTGCGGAGGCAGCCCTGGGGGCTCGCCTCGCGGCCGAGACCGTGGACGTCACGACGCCCGGCCGCCCCATTCGCGCGGGGCAGCCTGCCACCCGATCCCGGAGACGATCGGCCGGATCGGCGAGATCTTCGGCCAGTTCGGGTTCGTCGATCTACGAGGGCCCCGAGATCGAGAGCGACGTCACCAACTTCCAGATGCTGAACATCCCGCCGGACCATCCAGCCCGCGACCTGTGGGACACGCTCTACGTCGACATCCCGGGCGGCCTGCTCCGCACGCACACCTCGCCCGGCCAGATCCACGTCATGCGCACGGAGCGGCCGCCGATCCGGGCGCTCCTGCCTGGCCGGTGCTTCCGCTACGAGGCGGTGGACGCGAGCCACGGCTTCGGAGTTCTTCCAGGTCGAGGGACTGATGGTGGACGAGGGGACGACCCTGGCCGACCTGCGCGGCCTCCTCGACGAGTTCGCCCACGCGATGTTCGGCGCAGGCCGGGCGACCCGATTCCGGCCCGGCTACTACCCGTTCACGGAGCCGTCCGTCGCGTTCGACGTCGGTGCGTCGTGTGCGGCGGCGGCGGCTGCCCGGCCTGCGGCCGGACGGGCTGGATGACGATCCTCGGCGCCGGGCATGGTCCACCCGGTCGTGCTCGCGCAACGGCGGGATCGACCCCGAGCGATACCAGGGGTTCGCATTCGGGATGGGCGTCGAGCGGATCGCGATGCTTCGCCACGGCGATCGCCGACGTCCGCATGTTCCTGGAGAACGACATCCGCTTCCTGGAGCAGTTCCGGTGAGGGTCCCGCTGTCCTGGCTGCGCGACTACGTCGACTTCGAGCTTGCGCCCGATGCGCTCGCCGAGCGGCTCACGCTGCTCGGGATGGAGGTCAAGGGGATCGAGCGCTGGGGCGCGGAGTGGCGCAACGTCGTGGTCGGCGAGCTGCTGACGGTCGAGAAGCACCCGCGGGCCGACCGCCTCTCGCTCACGTCCGTCCGCGTCGGGGCCGGCGAGCCGCTCCAGATCGTGTGCGGCGCGACGAACATCGCGCCCGGCCAGCGCGTCCCGGTTGCGCTCCCCGGCGCCGTCCTGCCCGGCGAACCGCGCGCATCGAGCGCACCGAGAAGATGGGCATCGTCAGCCAACGGGATGCTGTGCTCCGGCGACGAGCTGCGGCTGAGCGTCGACGCGCGAGGGGATCCTCATCCTGCCGGCCGACGCCGCCGATCGGCGCTGCACTCACGGATCTCTACGGCGACTGGGTGCTCGACGTCGACGTGAAGCCCAACCGCGGCGACGCGCTCTGCCTCGTGGGGCTTGCGCGGGAGGTCGCGGCGGCGACCGGCGGCGTGGCGCGCTTCCCGTTGATCGCCCTGCGCGAGGAGGGCCCGCCGGTCGGCGAGCGCTCTTGCGGTGCAGGTCGAGGACCCCGCGCTCTGCCCGCGCTTCGTCGGACGCGTCATCGACGGCGTCCGCGTCGCGCCGTCCCCGGACGCGGTCCAGCGGCGCCTCCTGGCCGCGGGCATGCGCCCGGTCAGCAACGTCGTAGACGCGACCAACTTCGTCATGCTCGAGCTCGGCAAGCCGACGCACGCCTTCGATGCCGGCGTCGTGGCGTGCGACGCCGCAGGGCGTTCGGCCCTCGTCGTGCGGACGGCCCGCGAGGGTGAACGGCTCGAGACGCTCGATCACGTCGAACGCGCGCTCACGGCGGAGACGCTCCTCATCGCGGACACGAACGGGCCGCTCGCGATCGCCGGGGTCATGGGCGGCTCATCGTCGGAAGTCGGGGAGACCACGACGAGCGTGATCATCGAGTCGGCCGTCTTCGACCCGGTCAGCATTCGGCGCACCGGCTTCCGGTACGCGCTGCGATCGGAGGCGAGCCTGCGTTTCGAGAAGGGCCAGGAGATGCGGCTCGCCCGCATCGGCGCGGACCGTGTCGCCGAGCTGATCTCCGCCTGGGCGGGCGGGCGCGTCGCCGCTGGACGCGTGGACACGGCACCCGACGAGCCGGCGCAGCAATGCGTCGCGTACCGGCCGGCTCGCGTGAACCGGCTGCTCGGGACGACCATCGACCCGGAGACCCAGGCCGCGCTCCTCGGCCGCGTCGGCATCACGAGCGAGCCCGCACCGCCGGGGTCGGAGGTTCTCATCGCGGGCGGTCCTCGACCGCGGAGCGTGGCGGCCGCGCCCGGGGAAGCGCAGGCGGCGGTCGTGCCCACATGGCGCCGCGACCTCGTTGTGGAGGCGGACATCGCCGAGGAGATTGCCCGTCTCGCCGGCTACGAGACCGTGACGGGCAAGACCCCGGACACGGCGATGCCGCACATGCGCCCGGACCCGCTCGAGCTGCGCGACGGGCTTCGCAGCATCTTGGCGGGCGCCGGCCTGACGGAGGTCGTGACGCCGGCGCTCGTTCCGTCGACCCAAACGGCGACGCTTGGCTGGCCCGTCCTCGGCGCGGAGGGCGTGACGGGAGAGGCGGCGGTGGACGGTCCGGCGGTGTCCGTCACGAACCCGCTTTCTGAGCGTCACGCCGTCCTGCGCCAGGGACTCGTGGCCAGCCTGCTCGACGTGCTCGCGCTCAACGAGCGCCACGGGCGCGGCGATCTCGCGATCTTCGAGATCGGCAAAGGGTACGCCCAGGCGGCCGACGGAACCCCCGCCGAGTGGTGGCGTCTCGCATTCCTGCTGGCGGGCGCCCATGGGCAGCCGGCCTGGAACCTGCCGTCCCGAATCTGCGACCTCGACGACGGGAAGGGGATCGTGGAGCTCATGGCCCGTGCCCTTGGCCTGGGCGACCCGGCATGGGCGCCGTACACCGACGGGGCGCCGCTCCATCCCGGTCGGGCTGCACGGACAACCGTGCCGGGGACGCTTGCCGGGATCGTCGGCGAGCTCCACCCGGCGGCCCTCGGTGCGTGGGACGTCCGCGCCGAACGCGTCATCGTGGGCGAGCTCGCGCTCCGCGATCTCTCCGGGGGGCAGCGTGCGCCGATCCGGGTGATGCCGCTGTCGCGCTTTCCACGCGTCGAGCGGGACCTGGCACTGGTGGTGCCGGCGACGCTCCCTGCGGCGGACCTGGCGGGCACGCTCCGAACCGCGGGCGGCGAGCGGATCCGTGGGCTGGCGCTCTTCGACATCTACCGCGGCGCGCCCCTCGCGGCGGGCGAGAAGAGCCTGGCCTGGCGGGTCACGTTCGGCACGGACGAGCGTCCTCTCGCGGACGAGGAGATCGACGCGGAGATTGCCAGGCTGGTCACTGCTGCCGCCGCCGCGCACGGAGCGCGCCTGCGCGCCTGAGGACGCGCCGGGGGGCGCGCCGCTCGAAACGCAGCTCCGGTTGCAGGGGCGACGAACGGGGACGTATCCTTGGCCGCGCTCGGCCCTCGGGGTTCGGGGGCGTTCCAGGCCGGCGCCGGTGAAGCGCCACAACACGGGGAGTCTGCGTGGACCTCGTCGGCACCATCCGCAATCTCAACCTGTTCGACCTGCTCGTCGCGTTCTTCATCTTCGGTTTCTTCGTCGCGGGGTTCATCCAGGGGACCGTGCGCCGGCTGATCGGCCTGGGCATCCTCCTCGTGGCGATCCTCTTGGCGATCAACCTGCGCGACCCGTTCGGCTCGTGGCTTGGCGGGTACTGGGTCCAGTTCCCGAAGGCCTACTCCACGATGATGGCGTTCGGGGTCAGCTTCATCGTGATCTACCTCGCCGGTTCGATCCTGGTCCAGGTCTTCTACCGGCGGACCACGCTCTTCAAGCGTTCGACGCTCGCGGACGAGGTCATCGGCGGACTGCTCGGGATCCTCCAGGCGGTGCTCCTCGTCGGGATCCTAATCACCATCCTGGACTCCTTCTATCGAATTCCCGGCGTTGAGCCGAGCACGAACGAGCTGGGGATCCTGCACGACATCTACCGGGCATACGATCCATCCCAGACGGCGATCATCTTCCGCGACACGCTCATCCCGGCCTTCCTCGCGCTGTTCGCGTGGATCACCCCCGCGGCCCTCCGCGACTTCTTCGGCTGACGGTCGCGCGTTCGAAGGCCGGGGAACAAGGGCTGGGTTCGCCGCAGGACCTCGCCGGACTCCTCGCGGGACCCGTCCTGCCCGCCGCCCATGGCCTGCTCGGTCTCCAGCTCGTCCGGGACGACGGCGCCACGCTCCGGTGCGGACGGATCGTCGAGGTCGAGGCGTACGGGGGCGCGGACGACGGCGCCTCGCATGCTCGCCACGGGCGCACGCCGCGGAACGCCTCCATGTTCGGACCGCCCGGCCACGCCTACGTGTACGGTGTCTACGGCATACATGTGTGTCTCAACGTGGTCTGCGGCGCTGAGGGCGTCGCGTCGGCCGTCCTGATCCGGGCCGTGGAGCCGCTCGCGGGCCTCGATGCGATGTGCGAGGCTCGACTTGCCCGCGCCATCGCCACCCGGCGGGTTGACCGTATCACGCCGGACCGGGCCGCGGCACGGATCGCGCAGATCCCCGCCGCACGCCTGGCGAGCGGGCCCGGGAACGTCGGCGCGGCGTTCTCCGTCCAGCGCAGCGATGACGGTTCCGACCTGCTGAACCCCGCCGGCACGCTTCGCCTCGAGATGCCGCCTCGCGTCGGACCCGCTCCGGCGGTGACGGCAGGGCCGAGGATCGGGGTCGGGTTCTCGCGTGCCGAGAGCGCCGTGCGACCGTGGCGATTCTGGATCTCGGCGAGCGCCGCGCGGTCGGGGTCCCGGTGACGGAGATGGACGCGAAGTCGGTTGCGCTCCTGGAGTTCCCGCTGATCCGCGAGCGCCTGGCGGCAGCCACCGGCTTTCCGCCCGGGCGCCGCCTGGCGGAAGCGCTCTCGCCCTCGGCCGACCCGGTGCTCGTCGAGATCGGGCTGGACGAGACGTCCCAGGCCCGCGATCTGCTTGCCGAGAAGCCGCAGGCCGGCATCGGGGGCGCCCATGACATCGGGCCGGCTGTGGACCGCGCCGCGCGCGGCGGCCGGCTCGATGCGGCGCAGTTCGCGTCGATCGCGGGGACCCTCGAGGCAGGATCGCGGCTGCGCGAGGCGCTGGCCGGCGACCGCCGCCCGCTGATGAGCGCGCTCGCCCGCGACCTGCACGGCTTGCCCGCCCTCCGGTCCACCCTCGAGCGATCCTTCGACCCCATCGGCGAGCTGCTCGACACCGCCTCGCCACGCCTGGGCGGCCTGCGCCGGGCCACCCGGCTGGCGTACGAGCGGCTGCGGAGCCGCCTCGAGCAGCTGGTCCACTCGTCGGACCTGGGCGCGGCGCTCCAGGACCCCATCGTGACCCTCCGCAATGGGCGCTACGTCGTGCCCGTGCGCGCCGACGCACGCAGCCGCGTCAAGGGCATCGTCCACGACGCGTCCGGGAGCGGCCAGACCCTGTTCGTCGAGCCGCTCGTGGCGGTCGAGATGGGCAACGCTTGGCGCGAGGCCCAGGTCGCTGAGCAGCAGGAGGTCGAACGGATCCTCGACGAGCTGTCCGCGCTCGTGGGGAGCCAGGCGGGGCCGCTCCGCGAGCTGCTCGGGGCGCTGGCGAGGTTCGACTTCTGGAGCGCCAAGGCGCGGCTTGCCGAGGAGATGGACGCGACCCGCGCCCAGGTGAGCCCACGTCCCGAGATAATCCTGCGCGGTGCCCGCCATCCCGGCCTCGTGGGCCGGGTGGTGCCGATCGACGTGGAGCTCGGCACGGACTTCCGGGCGCTCCTCGTCACCGGCCCGAACACCGGAGGCAAGACGGTGACGCTCCGGACGCTCGGCCTGCTGGCCCTGATGCACCAGGCCGGCCTGCACGTCCCCGCCGACCCGGGCAGCAGCCTGCCGGTCCTGGGCGACGTGTTCGCCGACATCGGCGATGAGCAGTCCGTGGCCCAGTCGCTCTCGACGTTCTCCGGACATCTTCGGTCGATCGTTCGGATCACCGAGGCCGCCGCCCCGAACACGCTCGTCCTGCTCGACGAGCTCGGCGCCGGGACCGACCCGACCGAAGGGTCGGCGCTTGCCCAGGCGCTCCTCGACCACTTCCTCCGGGCGGGTGCGCTCGTCGCAGCCACGACCCACTATGCCGAGCTGAAGGTCTATGCGCATACCACCCCGGAGGTCCGGAATGCGTCGGTCGAGTTCGACCTGGAGACGCTCAGCCCCACCTACCGGCTCCGGATCGGCCTCCCCGGCGGCAGTCAGGCATTCGCGATCGCGACCAGGCTCGGACTGTCGCCCGCGATCGTCGAGGATGCCCGCAGTCGCCTTACCGAGGGCCAGGCGGCGTTCGAGGAGACCCTGGCGTCGATCCGGCAGGCGGACCTCGCTGCGCGATCCGCGCTCGATCGCGCGCGCGCTGCCGAGATCAAGGCGGCGGAGGCACAGCGCTTCGCCGACGACGAACGCAGAGGCGCGCGCCGGGAACGGCACGCCGCCGTCGCCGTGGCCCGTGCCGAGGCCGAGCGCATCGTCGATGAACTCCGCGCGGAGATCCGCGGGGCGCGCCGGCGCCTGGAACGCGAGACCATCACCGCGCCGGCGCTCGACGAGGTCCTCGAGCGGGCGGAGCAGGGCCTGGCTCGACTGCCGGCGCCCGAGGCGGCGAGCCCCGCGCTCGCTCCTGCCGAGCCCGTCGACTGGCACGTCGGCACGCGCGCCCGGAGTCGCACCCGGGGCTGGGAGGGCCGGGTCGTCGCGCTCGAGCGGGGCGGGCGACAGGCGACGCTCGAGGTCGGCGGCATGCGCGTCCGTGTCGGGGTCGAGGATCTCGAGCCCGCCGTCCATGATCCGGCATCGGGCTTGCCTGGCCGCGCCGGGCGAGTTGACGAGACAGCCTCCGGCATCAGCGCGCTGCGGCTCGAGCGGGCCCGCTCGATCGCCTCGTCGCTGGACGTTCGCGGGGCACGGGTCGACGAGGCTCTCGAGATCGTGGGGCGCTACCTGGAGGACTGCTCCCTGGCCGGGCTCCCCTCGGCAACGATCATCCACGGGCATGGGACGGGCGCGCTCCGGGATGCGGTCCGGGCCGCCGCGGGGACGCATCCGCTCGTGCGGTCAGCCCGCCCTGGCGAACGCGGCGAGGGCGGCGACGGTGCGACGGTCGTCACGTTCTAGGCGGCGGGAGCTGCCTGGCGCGTGGCGTCCCGCTAGGGGAAGGCGCTGGGCGGGAACGGGTTCGGGGGGAACGGCTCGGACGGGCTGGGACCGGGGCTCGCGAACGGGTTGAGCGACGGCGACGGCTCCGGGGAAGGCGACACGACCTCGCACGTTTCCGTGGGCGGAAAGGGCGCCCCCCAGGTCGAGCCGTAGGGGTTCCAGACTCCGTTTTCGTAGAAGTAGCTCGTCCGCGTCTTCTCCGGGACCGCCCGCAACGCCGGGGCCCTTCATCGCCCGGGCGATCCAGCCGTCGTTGAACGTCGTCCACTGCGGGTAGTCGGCCTCCAGGCCGCTCAGGTCGAGGAAGCCCTCGGTCTCCTCCGGCCCGGCGCAGCCGGGCTGCCAGAGCTTGCCGGTCGCCGAATCGATCTGGAGGGGCACCTTCGTGGTGTCGACCTGGGTAGGCACCGTCCCGTCGATGAACCATTCCTTGACCGTCTTGTCCGAGAAGGGTCCGGGGAGCATGCCGCTGAAGGCGTCCACCGTCGCCTGGACGACGCCGGGGGGCTGCTGGAAATTCGCGATCGGCAGCCCCTTCGTCGCCGCGGTCAGGAACGATTGCCAGAGCGATGCGGCCGTCTCGAGCGACACGACGCCGCCCGGCGGGGCCGAGTTGTCCGAGTTTCCCATCCAGGCTCCGACGACGAACGCCGGCGCCTTCGGGTCCGCAGGGGGAGCGAGGTAGCCCATGGCGGTGAGGTCCTTGGTGTCGTTCGTCGTCCCCGTCTTCAGCGTCGCGGGGCGGCGCGTCCCGCCATCGTAGATGGCCCGCTTGCTCCAGAACGGGTTCTGGGCCGGGTCCGTGTTGCCGGCGATGATGTCGGTCATGATGAAGGCCGCCTGTGGGCTCACCACGAGCTTGCCCTGCGGCGCGGCGCCCGCGGGCGGCCAGATCTTCTGCCCGCTCGAATCGAGGACCTCCAGGATCGTCGTGCGCGGCATGAGCACGCCGCCGTTCGCAATGGCGCCATACGCGCTGATAAGGTCGATCATGTGGACCTCAAGCGTCCCGATCGCGATCGACGAACCGGCCGTGTTGGTCGTCGACTGGTATTCGAGGCCGAAGTCCTGCGAGCGCTGGAAGACGCGGTCGGGCCCGATCTCGATCGCCGCCTTGATGGCCGGGATGTTCAGCGAGACCTGGATCGCTTCGCGCAGGCGCACCGGCCCGCGCTCGAGCAGGTCCGCATCGGTCGGCGTGTAGCCGCCCCCGAAGTCCGTCGTCACGTCCATGAACGTCGACGCCGCGGTGAGGGTGTGATCGTCGAGCCCGATGACGTAGTTGATCGGCTTGAACGCCGACCCCGGCTGGCGCCAGCCATCGGCGAGCACGTCGAACTGGGGCTGGAACTGCTGGTTGCCCGGCAGGTAGAAGCCCGCGCTGCCGGTGTACGCGTAGACCTGGCCCGTTCGGTAGTCGATCGCCGCGAGGGCGGCGTTGTTGACGTCCTTGCCGACGAGGTTCTGCATCCAGGCCTGATAGGGCACCCCGAGCGCCTTGACGTACGCCGCCGGATTCTTGGCGTTCGGGCCGCGCGCGCCCGCCTGGGTCCACTTCTCGGCGAGCCGCTGCATCCCGTAGTCGAGGGTCGTGATCACCGTGTAGCCACCGGTGTCGATGGCCGGGCAGTTGTCCGCCTGCGCCGCGCTGCACAGGATCACGCCCAGCTGGTGGCGCACCTGGAGCACGAACTGGGGCGCCAGCCATTGCGACGTGTTCGGCGGCGACAGCACGACCGGCTCCTGCTCCGCGGCGTCGTAGTCCGCGGTGGTGTAGAGGCCGGCGGTGAGCACGCTGCGCGTCTTCATCAGCTCGAGGATGTAGTTGCGGCGCTGGACGATCGGCGAGTCCGGCGGCACGACGAGATGCTGCTTCCCGTCCGCGCCCGTCTGCTCCACGGCGTTCTTGACGAGGTCGAAGTCGGTGGGGGACTGCGGGATCCCGGCCAGGATGGCAGCCTGGGCCAGCGTCAGCTTGTGCAGGTCGGTGATGCCCCAGTAGTTTCGGGCCGCCGCGGCGACCCCGTAGCTGCTGTTCCCGTAGAAGTTCTGGTTGAGGTAGGCGGTGATGATCTTCTGCTTGCCCGTCACGCCGGGGAACTCCTGGGTCAGGCGGACCGACTGGATGATCTCGCGGATCTTGCGCTCGTAGGACGGCCCGGTGAAGGCGGACTGGGGCAGGAGTCGGGCCCGGACGAGCTGCTGGGTGATGGTGGAGGCACCGCGCGCGCTGCCGGTGAGCGTGTCGAGGCCGGCGGCGAGGATCCCGGATGGGTCGAAGCCGGCGTTCTCCCAGAACGTCTTGTCCTCGGTCGCGGTGGTCGCGTCGATGAGCACCGGCGGGATCTGGTCGAACGTCACGACGTCACGCTGCTGGAGGGCGAACGTTGCCGAGCTGGACCTTGCCGCTCCGGTCCAGGATGCGCGTCTCCTGCGAGAAGGAAAGGTTGTTGAAGACGTCCTTCGGGTCGGGGAGGCCCTGGCTGTAGTAGGTGAAGGCCATGACGGCCCCGGCGAAGCCCACGACCCCGGCGACCAGGAGCGACGCGAAGAGGAAGACCGGCAGCGCGATCGCGATGCGGGCGACGTTCGAATTGCCGGAGGACCGATGGTCGGAGCCGTTCCGGCGGCGGCGCTGCCGTCGGGCAAGGCTGGTCTGCATGGCGGTCGCCACGATAGCATAGGTGCCATGCACTCCCGAACCGTGGACCCTGCCCGCTTCCGCGCGCCCGCGACGTCGGCATGAACGCCGTGAGCTCCGCACACCTTGCCGGGCTCCTGCCGGACCTGCGCTGGCGCGGCCTGGTCCACGCCGCCACCGACGGGCTCGAGGCGCGCCTTGCGACGGGCGCCCCCCTGCGCGCGTACAACGGCTTCGACCCGACGTTCCGATCCCTCCACGTCGGCCACCTGATCCCGATCTTCGGGCTGGTGCGGCTGCAGCGGTACGGCGGCCAGCCCGTGGCGGTCGTCGGGGGCGGGACGGGCCTGATCGGGGACCCGTCGGGGCGCTCGGCCGAGCGGCCCCTCCTGGATCGGCCGGCGATCCAGGCGAACGTCCACGCGATCCGCGACCAGCTTGCGCACTACCTGGACTTCGCCCCCGGCCCGACCCAGGCGCTCGTCGTGAACAACCTGGACTGGCTCGGGGATGTGCGGCTGCTCGACTTCCTGCGGGATGTCGGCAAGCACTTCACGGTGCCGTACATGCTCGCCAAGGACTCCGTCCAGGTCCGCCTGGAGAAGGGCCTCTCGTTCACCGAGTTCAGCTACATGCTGCTCCAGGCGGCCGACTTCATGCACCTCTACCGCTCGTACGGGGTGGAGCTCCAGTGCGGCGGCGCCGACCAGTGGGGCAACATCACCGCCGGTCTCGAGCTGATCCGCAGGACCGCAGTCCCGCGGCGCCAGGACGCCGGCGGGCAGGCCGAGCCGGCGCACGGGCTCGCGTACCCCCTCCTGCTCAACGCGTCGGGCGCGAAGTTCGGCAAGAGCGAGACGGGCGAGTCGATCTGGCTCGACCCCGCGCTGACCTCGCCATACCGCTTCTACCAGTACTGGCTCGATGCCGACGACCGGGACGTCGGTTACCTACCTGCGCTGGTTCACCCTCTTCGACCGGGCCCGGATCGAGGAGCTCGAGGCCGAGCGGGCAGCCCGCCCGGAGCGCCGCTCCGCCCAGCGGGCCCTGGCGCGCGACCTGACCGAGCGCACGCATGGGCGCGGGCGCCGCAGAGCGCGTGGCGCGCGTCAGCGAGCTGATCTTCGGCGGGGACCCTGCCGGGGCTGACGCCCAGACCCTGGCCGATCTCGCCGCGGAGATCCCGGCCGCGCCGTGGCCGGAGGGCGAGCCCGGCGGTGCGGACGGGCCGGGCCTGGACCTCGTCGGGGTACTGCTCCTCGCCGGGACGGTCGCCTCGCGGAGCGAGGCCCGGCACCTCGTGGAGCAGGGCGGCGTGCACGTGAACGGCAGGCCGGCCCTCGACCTCCAGCAACGCTTCACGACGGACGACCTGCTCGCCGGGCGCTACCTGCTGGTTCGACGCGGGAAGCGGGACCAGCGCGTGCTCGTGCGCGGGCTGGGGAAGGTGTGAGCGACGTGGCCCGGGGCCATATTCAGGTGATCGCCGGCTGCATGTTCAGCGGCAAGACCGACGAGCTGCTGCGCCTCCTTCGGCGCGCCGAGATCGCCAAGCGACGGATCCTCCTCGTCCGGCCGACGATCGACGACCGCACGGAGGCCGCGGTCGTCCGCAGCCGGTCCGGCGCCGCCTACGGCTCGAAATCGGTGGGAGATCCGACGGAGATCGAGACCCTGGCCAAGGACGCCTGGGCCGACATGATCGCCATCGAGGAGGCCCAGTTCTTCCCGGGCAGCCTCGTCGCCGTCGTCGAGCGGCTGGCCGACGCCGGGCGCACCGTGATCCTATCCGGCCTGAACACCGACTTCCGCGGCCGGCCGTTCGGCCCGATGCCGCAGCTGATGGCGATCGCGGACGGGATCACCTCGCTGACGGCGATCTGCACGGTCTGCGGCGAGGAGGCGAGCCGGACGCAGCGCCTCATCGACGGCCGGCCAGCCGGCGCCGACGAGCCGGTGGTCGTGGTCGGCGGCCTCGCCTCTGAGATGCAGACGCCGCGACGCGAGACCTACGAGGCCCGCTGTCGCGCCCACCACGAGCTGCCCTGACGTCGGCGCGCGCGGCCGGCCGCGCGCGTGGACGTCAGCCCGCGTGGCGTTGGCGAAGTCGCTCGATGACCGCCGATGGTGGGAGGCCCCGCTCGGCGAGGAGGACCAGGGCGTGGTAGAGAAGGTCCGCGGCCTCGCCCGCGAGGGCATCACGGAGCGCCGCCCGGTCTCCTCCCGAGGCCTCCGCGACTGCGTCGTCCTTGGCAGCCATGAGCACCTCGATGGCCTCCTCGACGACCTTGCGGGCGGGGCCGTCCACCCCGGCGGCGAGCAGCTTCGCGGTGTAGGAGCTGTCGGGGCGCCGCGCAGCACGGTCGCTGATCGTCGCCCAGAGCGTCTCCAGCCAGGCGAAGTTCTGGATCGCGGGCGAGGGGGGCCACGTCGCCGTGGCTGCCTCCTCGGACCCGCCGTCGGGCGGCGCGTCGTCCGGGTCGAAGCAGCTGCGAGCTCCCCGATGGCAAGTCGGCCCGTCCGGCTCGACCGTCGCGAGGAGCGCGTCGCGGTCGCAGTCGAGCGCCAGCCCGCGCAGGTGCAGGACATTGCCGCTTGTCTCGCCCTTGCGCCAGAGCCGCCCCCGGGAGCGCGAGAAGAAGTGGACGTCGCCCGTCGCGAGGGTGGCGGCGAGCGCCTCCGCGTTCGCGTAGGCGAGCATGAGGATCCTCCCGTCCCGCGCATCCTGGACGACGACCGGGACGAGGCCGCCGGCGCCCCACCGGACGCTGCCGGGGTCGGCGAGCGGCCCTGCCGGAGAGCGCGGCCGCGGCGCGCTCACGCGTCGGCTCCGGTGACCCGGCGGACCGGGATCCCGGCGGCCGCAAGGGCCGCCTTGACGTCGGCGATCGAGTGCCGGCGCCGATGGAAGATCGAGGCCGCCAGCACCGCCGACGCGCCGCCCTCGAAGACCGCCGCCACGCAGTCGTCCGGCCCGGCCGCACCCCCGGAGGCGATCACAGGGACCCGCACCCGGTCGGCGATGGCCCGCAGCAGGCGCGTGTCGAACCCGGTGCCGGTCCCGTCACGGTCGATCGACGTCACCAGGAGCTCGCCTGCGCCCGCTTCGACTGCGCGCTCTGCCCAGGCGAGCGCTTCGAGCCCGGTCGCATCGCGGCCGCCCTTGACTACGACCTCCCAGCTTCGCTCGCACCCGCCCTGCCCCGACTGGCGGCGAGCGTCGATCGCCACGACAACGGCCTGGCTGCCAAACCGCCGCGCGCAGCGGCGGATCAGCCCGGGGTCGGCCACCGCCGCGGTATTGAGGGAGACCTTGTCGGCGCCCGCCCGGAGGACGTCGCGCATCTCGACGACGGTGCGGACGCCACCCCCGACGGTGAGGGGAACGAAAACACGCCGGGCCGTGCGCCGAACGGCGTCGAGGAGCGTGCCGCGACCGTCGGGTGCGGCGTCGATGTCGAGGAAGACGAGCTCGTCGGCTCCCTCGGCCGCGTATCGCTCGGCGAGCTCGGGAGGATCGCCCTCGTCGACGAGGTCCACGAAGCGGGTCCCCTTCACGACGCGTCCTCCGGCGACGTCGAGACAGGGGATGACGCGCACCCGCAGCATCAGCCGCAAGACCGGGGTGGGGACGGTCCAGCCTGTCCGCGGCCGCGGGCAAGTCTGGACGAGCTCCACGAAGTTTGCCAGCAGGCGAAGGCCGTCGCGGCCGCTCCGCTCGGGATGGAACTGGATGCCCGCGACGGAGCCATGCGTGACCGCCGACACGAAGCGCTCGCCGTGGGTCGTGTGGGCGAGGACCATCCGCTCGCGCCCGGGGGCCGGCACGGCGACATACGAGTGCACGAAGTAGAAGTCGGCATCGACCGCGATCCCGGCAAATAGCGGGTGAGCGCGGACGCGCTCCACCTGGTTCCAGCCGATGTGGGGAAGCCGCGGCGCACCCACTAGCAGCGCCGTGCGCCCGGGCAGCACGCCCAGCGTGCGGGCCCCATCCTCGTCGCTCCCCTCGAAGAGGAGCTGGAGGCCAAGGCAGATGCCGAGGAAGGGGCGCCCTGCCACGATCCAGCCCCGGATCGGGTCGTGGAGGCCGCGCCGGCGCAGGCGGGCCATCGCCGCACCGGCCGCCCCGACGCCCGGCACCACGACGCCGTCGGCCCCTTCCAGGGCGGCCGGCCGACGGGCTAGGACGACATCCGCTCCGGCCGCGACGAGCGCCTGTTCGATGCTGACGAGGTTGCCCGCCCCGTAGTCGACGACGGCGATCCGCGTCACCCCAGGCTGCCCTTCGTCGAGGGGATGCCGCCCTCGCGGCGCGGGTCGAGGGCAACGGCACCGCGCAGCGCCCGTGCCAGCGCCTTGAAGGACGCCTCGGCCAGGTGGTGGTTGTTCCGACTGGTTCCGCTCAGGTGCAGGGTCGTGCCGGAGGTTCGGGCGAACGCCTCGAGGGCGTGCTCGACCAGCTGGGTCGGCAGGGCGCCGATGCGCTCGCCCCGAAAGGGCAGGTCCACGACCGAGTAAGGACGACCGCCAACGTCAACGACGGCGGTGACGATCGCCTCGTCCATCGGGACGGACGCCTGGCCGAAGCGGACGATCCCTGCCCGGTCCCCGAGCGCAGCGGCGAAGGCGGCCCCGAGGACGAGGGCGGCGTCCTCGACGGTGTGGTGCTCGTCGACCTCGAGATCCCCCGAGACGCGCACCGCGAGGTCGAACAGGCCATGCGCGGCGAAGGACGTCAGGAGATGGTCGAGGAACCCGATCCCGCTCCGGACGTCGGCCGCCCCGCGCCCGTCGAGGTCAAGCGTCACCGCGACATCGGTCTCCGCCGTCCGTCGCGCGACCGTGACGCGGCGCCCCTCGTGGGCCGCGACGTCGAAGGTGCCGGGAGCGCTGGTCATGGCAGGATCTCCTGGGCTGCCCGCGCGGCGGCGTGGGGGAGGGCCGGCACGATCTCGCGCAGCGCCGCGACGAGACGGTCGTCCTCGGCCGGAGCACGAACGGTGAAGCGAAGACAGGCCGCGAGTGCGTGGCATGGCCCGAACGTGCGGGGGACGAGGCCGCGCCGCAGCAGCCCGTCGGCCGCGGCGACGGCCCGGTCACGATCGCCGAACGGGACGAGCAGGAAGTTCGTGACCGACGGGCCGGCCGCGACACCCAGCGCCGCGAGCGCCGCGGCGAGCCTCTCCCGTTCTGCGACGACACGGTCGACGTTCTCACGGAGCACGGCCGGGCTCCGGAGGGCAGCGGCGACCACCGCCACGGACGGAATGCTGACAGAGCCGGGAGGGCGGTACGGCTCCATCTGGGCGATCACGTCGTGGCGAGCGACGGCAAACCCGACCCGCAGGCCGGCCAGCGCATACGCCTTCGATGCGGTTCGAACGACGACGAGGCGCGGGTAGTCGGCGCCGAGCCCGACGAGCGAGGCGCCGGCGAACTCCGCGTATGCCTCGTCGAGCACGACGATCGGTGCGACCCGCCCGTCGCGTGCGGCCGCGGCGCGGAGATCACGGAGGAGGTCGGCGACGATCCCGGCCGGCTCGGGAAGCCCCGTCGGGTTGTTCGGGCTGCAGAGCCAGACGAGCGCGGCACTGCGGGCCGCCGCCAGCACGGCGGGCAGATCGAGCGCGTGGCCATCACTCGCTGGCCGTCGCGGCACGTGGACCGGACGCGCAGGGCGCTGCTCCGTCAGCACGTGGTACATGGCGTAGGTGGGCGTCGGGATGACGGCGTCCGCCCCGGGTGGCAGGAACGCCTTCGCGACGAGGTCGAGGACCTCGTCGGCGCCGGCCCCAACCAGGACCTCGTCGGTCCCGACGCCATAGGTCGCGGCGGCGGCCGCCACGAGGTCGCGATAGTCGGAAGGCGGGTACTCGGAGATCGGCCGGCCAAACGTACCCGCACGGATGAGGCGCAGGGCAAGGTCCGGCGGCGCGGGCGAGGTGTTCAGGTCGAAGCGCACGATCGAGGCCAGCGGGACGCCATAGCGCTCGGCTGACCTGCTCGTCGGTCGCCTCCCACGCGTAGCCCGCGGGCGCAGGTGCGGGCGCGACCGGACCGGGCATCGGACTCATGCGATCAGCTTCTCGATCGGGAGCACGAGGATCCCCGAGGCACCGGCATCCTTCAGGCGCGGCAGAAGGTTCCACACGTCGTCCGAGCCGACCACCGCGTGGATCGCGATCATCCCGCGGTGCGCCAGCGGGATCACCGACGGACTCTCCAGGCCGGGCAGCAGCGCCTCGAGGTCGGCAAGACGATCGGCCGGAGCGTTCATCATCACGTACTTGCGCAGGCGTCCCGAGAGGACCGCCCCGAGCATCGTGTCGAGCCGCCCGATCGCGTCCGCGTCGCTGCGGAGACGGACCGGGTTGGCCACCAGGACCGCCTCGGAGGCAAGCAGGTCGCCGATCGAGCGCAGGCCGTTCGTGCCGAGCGTGACCCCGGTCGACACGAGGTCCACGATCGCGTCCGCCAGCCCAAGACGCGGGGCCACCTCGACGGCGCCGGAGAGCGGGATGACTGCGACCGGGATGTTGCGGGCCCCGAACCAGCGGCGAGTCGTGCCGGGGTGCGCCGTCGCGACCCGCAGGCCGGCCAGGTCCGCGATCGTGCGCTGCGGCGCATCGAGCGGGACAGCAGCGGCGAGCCGGCAACGCCCGTAACCGAGCGACCGGACGACGGGCAGGTCGACGTCCGCCTCGGCGAGCAGGTCCCCGCCGGTGATCCCCAGGTCCGCCACGCCGTCGCGGACGAACTCGACGACGTTGTTCGTCCGCACGAACAGGATGTCCAGTGCCACGTTCTCGACGCGGCTGACGAGGCTGCGGTCGCGCTCCTCGAAGACGAGACCCGCATCGTGAAGCAGTGCCAGGGTTGGGTCCACGAGCCGCCCCTTGTTCGGAACCGCAAGGCTCGTCCTGCGGGCATCCGTCCCCGCCGTCGAGCCCGCGTCCGCGCCGCCGAACCCGCCTGTGGTCGTCATTCGGCGGCGCCCGACCGGTCGAGCAGAAGCCGGTAGCCACCTGCCCCGTGGTTCAGCCAGGAGGCGATCCGGGTGATCGTCGCCGTGCTGGCGCCCGTCCGGCGGCTGATCTCGCTGTAGTGGAACCCGGCGTCCAGCAGGCGCACGACCGCCCAGCGCTGGGCCAGGTCACGCAGCTCACCCAGCGTGCACAAGTCCCGCAGGAACGCGGCTGCCTCGTCGAGGCCGTTCAGCCGGAGCAGCGCATCAAGCAGCGCGTCGACGTCGGGTGAGCGCCAATCTTCGGCGGGGGTCTGCATGTGCGGGGTCCTCGTGGTAGCGTAGTAGCGTGCTACAACACTACCACATGGCCCGATGATCCGCACCAGGACGCCCGCCGGCTTCGAGATCCTTCCCGCGATCGACCTGCAGGCCGGCCGCGTCGTACGGCTCGTGCGGGGCGAGGCGGCCTCTGCCACGATGTACGGCGAGGACGGCGCGGCCGCGGCCGACGTGTTCATCGCGCAGGGCGCACGCTGGCTGCACGTCGTCGATCTCGACGGGGCACGCGACCCGCGCGCCCGCCAGGCGGGAGCGGTCGCGGCCGTGATGGCCCGGGTGGGCGGGCGGGCCAGCGTCGAGGTGGCCGGCGGCCTGCGCGACGAAGGCGCGGTTGAGGCGATCCTCCGGGACGGAGCCGCACGCGTCGTCCTGGGGACCGCTGCGCTCGCGGATCCCGGCTTGGCCGGTCGTCTCGTCGGGCGTTTCGGCGCCTGGCGCGTCGCCGTCGCCCTCGACGTGCGGAACGGCCTAGCGGTGGGACAGGGCTGGGTCGCGGGTGCCCCGGGACAGCCAGCCGCCGATGTCCTCGAGCGCCTCGCGGACGCAGGGGTCCGCGTGTTCGAGGTGACCGCGATCGACCGTGATGGGACGCTTGGCGGCCCGGACCTCGTGTTGCTGGGCGAGCTCGTCCGCCGTCGTCGCGGCGACGTTATTGCGTCCGGCGGGGTCGCCGGGGTCACCGACATCGCCGCCGTCCGCGCGCTCGGCTGCGCAGGCGCGATCGTGGGTCGCGCCCTCTACGACGGGCTGCTCAGCCTCGAAGAGGCACTCGCGGCAGCGGACTGACCCGCCGGGGTCGGGCCACCGGCAGCGGCCGTCAGTGCGCGGCGGCCTCCTGCTCCTTGCGGTGCGCCTCGATCACCTTGTCGCCGATCTGGGCCGGCACATCCTCGTAATGGTCGAGGGTTGACGTGAAGGTGCCGCGGCCGCCGGTGATCGAACGCAGCTCAGTCGCGTAGCTGAACAGCTCCGCCTGCGGGACGTGGGCGGTGATGACCTGCATGCCGTCGCCCGTCACGTCCATGCCGAGAACCCGGCCGCGCCGGCCATTGAGGTCGCGGTTGACGTCGCCCATGAAGCGCTCAGGGACGCGGATCTCGACCGCCATGATCGGCTCCTGGAGGACCGGCCTGCAGTCCATGACGCCCTTCTTGAGCGCCATCGAGGCCGCGATCTGGAACGACAGGTCGTTCGAGTCGACAGTATGGAAGGAGCCGTCGTAGAGGGTCGCCTTGAAGTCGATGAGCGGATAGCCGGCCAGGACGCCTTCCGTGGCCGCCTGCCGGATTCCCTTCTCGACGCCCGGGAAGAAGTTCTTCGGCACGGTGCCGCCGACGACCCGCTCGGCGAAAACGACGCCGCCGTCCGGGTTCGGCTCGATCTCGATCCAGACATGGCCGAACATGCCGTGGCCGCCGGTCTGCTTCTTGTACTTGCCCTCGACCTGCGTCCGTCCGCGGATCGTCTCGTGGTACGGGATGCGGGGCGTGTGGGTCGTGATCGCCGCGCCGAACTTCCGCTTGAGGCGCTCCCCAATGACCGCCACGTGCGTCTCGCCCATGGCCAGGATGACCTGCTCGCCGGTGGCGCTGCGCTCCAGGCGCACGCAGGGTTCCTCCTCCAGCATGCGCTGGAGGGCGGGGCCCATCTTGTCGAGGTCGGCCTTCGTCTGCGGCTCGATTGCCACGACGAGGGTCGGGACGGGGTAGGGGGGCCGGTCGAGCACGAGCGGGCGCTCCCTGGACGAGAGCGTGTCGCCGGTCGCGGTCGCGGTGAGCTTGGCCACGGCACCGATCTCGCCGGGCCGAAGCTCGCCGGTCGGCTCCTGTTCCTTGCCGTGCATCCGGAGGAGCTGGCCGATCCGCTCGTCCTCGCCCTTCTCCGCGTTCCACCCATGACCCTGGCTGCGCAGCGTGCCCGAGAAGACCCGCAGGTAGGTGAGTCGGCCGACGAAGGGATCCGCCGTGGTCTTGAACACGCGGACGAGGAGCGGGCCGTCGGGATCGGGGGCAACCGAGATGGGGTCGTTCGTCTTCGGATCGTGCGCGACGACCGGCGGCTCCTCGGACGGGGCGGGGAGGTAGCGAACGATCGCGTCCAGGAGGCCGCGCAGCCCGATCCCCTTCGTCGCGGAGGCGACGAGCACCGGCGCGAGGATCGAGTCGCGCACACCGCGGTGGAGGCAGGCGTCCAGCTCGGCGTCCGTGATCTCCGCGCCCTCGAGGTACTTCGTCAGGACATCGTCGTCCGCTTCGGACGCCGCCTCGAGGAGCTGGTCGCGGCGGGCGGCGACCTCGGACTCCATCTCGGGCGGGATCGGCACCTCGACCTCCGCGCGGCCGTCCCAGTGGTACGCCTTCCGATGGACGAGGTCGATGTACCCGCTGAACGTCTCGGCCTTCCCGAGTGCCAGCTGGAGCGGGGCGATGCGATTCCCGAACTCGGCCCGGAGGGCGTCGACAACCGCCCCGGGCTCCGCGTTCTCCCGGTCGCACTTGTTCACCACGAAGAGCGCGGCCGTGTGGTTGGCGCGCCCGAGCGCAACCGCCGTCTCGGTGCCCGCCTCGACGCCGCCCGTGGCGTCCATGCAGATGAGCGCTCCGTCCGTGGCCTGGAAGCCTGCCACGACCTCCGCCACGAAGTCCGGGTAACCCGGCGTGTCCACGATCGTGACCACGTTGCCCTCGTCGTCGAGCGAGGCCACGCCCAGCGACAGCGACATGTGGCGCTTCTGGGCCTCCGGCTCCGTGTCGAGGGTGGTCGTCCCGTCCTCGACGCGCCCGAGACGGGAGATCGCTCCCGTCCGGAGGAGGAGGGCTTCGGCGAGCGTCGTCTTGCCGGCACCGGAGTGGCCGGCCAGGACGACGCTGCGAAGGTGGGGGAGGTCAGCGCTCTTCGTCGTCGCCATTGTCTCGGTAAACCTCACGCAGGACAGGGCAATCCGGTGGTTGGGACGCGCAGACCCGCCGCCGGCCGACGTCGTGGATCGGGCGGCAGCGGGGGTTTGGGCAATCATAGTCCGCTATACTTCGGCCCGATGTCCGGTCACTCCAAGTGGTCCCAGATCAAGCGCCAGAAGGGCGTCAACAACGTCAAGCGGGGCGCCATCTTCACGAAGATGGGACGCGAGATCGCCGTCGCAGCCCGCGCGGGCGGTGGCGATCCGGACGGCAACTTCCGGCTCCGCCTCGCGATCGAGAAAGCACGCGCGGCGAACATGCCGATCGACACGATCAAGCGCGCCGTCGAGAAGGCGACCGGCGGGGGCGAAGGCGAGCAGTACGAGGAGATCGTCTACGAGGGCTATGGTCCCGGCGGCGTGGCGCTCGTCGTCGAGGCGGCGACGGACAACCGCAACCGCACCGCGGCCGAGGTGCGCTCGATCTTCACCAAGGCGGGCGGACAGCTCGCCGTCTCGGGCGCAGTCGCCTGGCAGTTCGAGCAGCGCGGCATCATCGCCGTCGCGCGGGCCGGGATCGATCCGGACGAGATCACGCTGCTCGCGATCGACGCGGGGGCGACCGACGTGGAGTCGGACTCGGATCCGCTGGAGATTTACTGCGAGCCCGGCAACCTCGAGCACGTCCGCAGGGCGCTCGACGCGGCGGGCGTGGCGATCGAGAGCGCCGAGCAGGCCATGCTGGCCAAGCAGACCATGACGGTCGACGCCGCGAAGGCCCGCCAGAACCTCCGGCTCGTGGAGCATCTCGAGGACCTCGAGGACGTGCAGCGCGTAACGAGCAACCTCGAGATCTCGGAAGAGCTGTTGGCCGAGGTCGCCGGGTGACCGGCGGGGCGGCCGGCTCGCGGTGATCGTCCTGGGGATCGATCCCGGGACGGCGGCCCTTGGCTACGGAGTGATCGAGCGGACGGGCAGCAGCCTGCGCGCGATCGACTACGGCGCCTTCCACACGCCCGCCGAGATGACGCTCCCCGATCGGTTGCTCGCGATCCATTCTTTCCTCTCGGACCTGATCGAGCGGCACGGGCCGGCTCTGCTCGGCGTCGAGCGGGTGTTCCACAGCCGCAACGTGCAGACGGCACTCGCGGTCGGGCATGCCCGCGGCGTGGTCCTGCTCGCCGCCGCCGAGCACGGAGTGGACGTCCGCGAGGCGACGCCGTCGGAGGTGAAGGTCGGCGTGACGGGGTACGGCTCGGCCGACAAGGCGCAGGTCGCCACGATGGTGGCCACGATCCTGGGCCTTGCGGACGCCCCGACGCCGGATGACGCGGCGGATGCCCTCGCGTTGG
>CAVYIV010000014.1:0-321506 GCA_963768675.1 uncultured Chloroflexia bacterium
CATGGGCTGCGATCTGCGGAAGGTGCGTCACGCACAGGACCTCGTGCCGGCGCCCGGCGACCACAGCGTGCGCCCGACGGGTCCGCGCTGCGCCCCCCGATCCCGCGTCGATCTCGTCGAAGACGAGGGTCGGGGTCGCGTCGGCCTCCGCGAGCACGTGCTCGAGCGCAGGGCGACCCGCGAAGGCTCCCCGCCGACGCGATTGCGCCAGGGCCGCGCAGGCTCCCCCGGGTTGGGCGCGATGTGGAACACGACCGCGTCCGCCCCGGACGTGTCGAAGCCCACCGGATCGCGTCGACTCGATCGCCGGACCCCGGGCGCCGCGAGCGCCGCCCGACCGCGACCGCGAACCGCGCCCCGCGCAGGCCGATCGCGGCGACGGCGGACTCGACGGCCGTCCCGAGGCCGCGGCGGCGGCGGCGCGGCGCGATACGCGGGCACGACGGCGACCTCCCCGAGGAGGCGCGCCGCGTCGGCGCGCCGCCGTTTCGATCCGCCCCGAGATTCGCTGCCGTCCGCTCGGCCGAGCCGCGCGGCACGCCAGGCCCGGCCTCGAGGTCGCGCCGTAGGCCGCTCGAGGCTGTACAGCATCGAGAGCCGGGCCTCGAGCGCGGCGATCCCCGCCGCGTCGTGGTCCACGGTGTCGGCCGCCGCCGCACCTCCGACGCAGCACGGCCTCGAGCTCCGCGGCCGCTCCCGCCGGCGATACGTCGGAGGCTCGCGCGGGCGTCGAGCCGCGCCAGGGCGGCTGGCCGCCGCGGCGGCGCGGTCAGCCTGCTCGCGGGCTCCCTACGAGCGCCCGGATCGGGATCGTCGCCGGCGAGCAGCCCGGCCATCGCCGCCGACCCCCGCGCGATCGCCTCCCCGTGCCGCGCTGCGTCGAGGCGGGCCCGGATCTCCCCGGCCTCGCCGGGGCGGAGCCGCGCGCCGTCGATCTCGGCCACCTCGTGCTCGGCAGCGCGATCCCGCGCTCGAGCTCCGCCGGGTCGTCGCGCTGCCGCCAGCGCGGCCTCGTTGGCGCGCCAGGCCGCGACCGCGGCGGCGACCGCGCGCCCGCTCCGCCCCATGACCGCCGTACGCGTCGAGGAGCTCCCGCTGCCGGCGCGCGTCGAGGAGGCGCTGCTGGTCGCGCTGGCCGTGGATCTCGACGAGCGGTCCGGCGGTCGCCGCGAGGCGACCGGCGGTCACGGTCTCGTCGTCGACGCGTGCCGTGGAGCGGCCCGTGGCCGTCACCTCGCGGACGCACATGAGCGGCTCCGGGAGCCGGTCGAACAGCGCCTCGACGCGGCCGCCGCCGCCCCGTGGCGGACCAGCCCGGGTCCGCGCGCGCGCCGAGTGCGAGCCCCAGCGCGTCGATGAGAAGGCTCTTGCCCGCGCCCGTCTCGCCCGTGATGACGGTGAATCCCGGCGCAAAGGTGATCCGGACACGCTCGATGAGGGCGAGGTCGGCGACCCCGAGCTCGAGCAGCCGCCCGGCGGCAAGGTCGGCGCCGCGCGGGTCGGCCATCGGTCACGAGGGCAGCAGCTGGGCCTTCTCGCGCAGGAGGTCCCAGAAGGGCAGGGCGCCGTCCGGCTCGACGAACCGGACGGGACGCTGGAGCGCCGCCACGGTCACGACGTCGCCCACCGCCACGGACGTCCTCGCGTCCGTCGATGCTCACGAGGGCCTCGTGCGCCTCGGCACCCGAAGTGGACCACCGGTGCGGGCTCACGACGACCGACCGGATCGCGGCCAGGTAGGCCGCGATGGGCGCGACCACGAGGTTCCGGCTCGACGGGTCGAGGATCGGGCCGCCGGCCGAGAACGAGTAGCCCGTCGAGCCGGTGGGGCTGGCGACGACCAGCCCGTCGGCGATGAAGGTCGCGAGGTGGGACGGCCCGATGTCCACCTCCAGGCGCACGACACGGGCGAGCGAGCCGCGCGCCACGACGACGTCGTTGAGCGCCACGAACGTCGCCGCGGGACACCCCCGTCCGGGCCGTGATCGCGCCGCGAGCGCCATGCGCGCCTCCAGGCGGTAGTCGCCCGAGACGAAACTCTCGAGGACCGGCTCCAGCTCGTGGGCCTCGGCCTTCGAAAGGAAGCCGATCTTGCCCAGGTTCACGCCCAGGATCGGGACGTCGACCTCGGTGACGGCAGCGGCGGCCCGGAGGAACGTGCCGTCGCCGCCGAGCACGACGAGCACCTCGGTCCCGCGAGCGCCTCGACGAGCGCGGCGTGGTCGCCGGCCGCGAGGGCCCAGCTCTCGATGCCGTGCGCGGTGCACCAGCCGGCGGCCCGCGCGGAGAGGTCGACGGCGTCCTCCTTCGTGGGGTTGTACGCGAAGCCGATGCGTCGGACGACGGTCATGGGGCGGTGCACTCCGCCACCCGCGCCGTGAGGTCTGGCCCGGCGTCCTCCGGCGGCCCATCCGCGGCGCGCTCACCTGGCACGTGAAGGTGCACGAAGAACTCGCGGTTGCCGGCCGGGCCCAGCAGCGGCGAGCGCACCACGTCGAGCGGGACGAGACCGATGCCGCGAGCGGTCGCGAGAACTCGCTCGAGCACGGCCCGGTGGACGGCCGGGTTGCGCACGACCCCGCCGGGAACCTCGCCGCGGCCGGCCTCGAACTGCGGCTTGACGAGCGCCACGATCCGGCCGCCCGGGCTCGACGCAGCAGGCGACCGGCCCCAGCACGAGGCCGAGGGAGATGAACGAGACGTCGACGACCGCCAGCGAGACCCGCTCACCCAGCAGCGCCGGCTCGAGGGCGCGCGCATTGACCCGATCGTGGACGACGACGCGGGCGTCGGAGGCCACGGACGTCGCGAGCTGGCCGCGCCCGACGTCGACCGCGTGGACCCGCGATGCGCCGCGCTGGAGCAACACGTCCGTGAACCCGCCCGTCGAGGCGCCCGCATCCAGGCAGACCAGGCCGGCCGGGTCCACCCCGAATGCGTCGAGCGCGCCGGCGAGCTTCTCGCCGCCGCGCGACACGTACGGGAGCGGAGCGATCAGCTCGACGGCGAGAGAGCCGTCCACGAGGTCTCCCGGCTTCCGATCGACGCGCGCCGCGTCGCCCGATCCGACCCGGACCCGCCCGCCGAGCAGCAGCGCCTGGGCCCGGCTCCGCGATCCCGCCACGCCCCGCTCGACGAGCAGCTCGTCCAGGCGGACGCGCGGCGCGCGCCGTGGCCGGGTGGAGCCTGTCGGCTCCGAACCCAGGAGACGCGTGGTCGACACGTCGAGCGGTGCGCACCCCGCGATCATGCCACGCGTCACTGCACTTCGGCGCACCCGGCCGCGGCACGGGCCTCAGGCGAGCGACGGCGTCGAGGCTGTCTCCCCCGGTGCGCCGGCCGGACGCGCGCGCAGGAGCGCCAGCGTCTCGCGGACCTGCCCGAGGATCCCCGCCGTGTCGAGGCGCGTGAGCGCGCGAAGGTCGCCCACCGATCCGTGGTCGACGAACCGGTCGCCGGGGATTCCAACGATCCGCAGGGCGACGTCGCGATAGGCGGGGTCGGCGAGCCGCGCCTCCTCGAGGACCTCGAGGACCGCCGACCCGAAGCCACCGATCGACGGTGCTCTCTTCGAGCGTGACGACGAGCCGCTTGCCGCGGGCCTGGTCCAGGACGAGCTGGCGGTCCAGCGGCTTGAGGAAGCGGGCGTTGATGACGCCGGCCGACCAACCCTCGAGCGCCAGGGCTTCGGCGACCTCGACGCCCCGGGCGACGATCGGCCCGAAGCCGACGAGGAGGATCTCCCGCCCTCGCGCAGGACCTCGCCCCGCCCGACCGGCAGGATCTCCGGTGCCCGCTCCGGCACGCCGAAGCCGGCGTCCCGCGGGTAGTTGACCGCGAACGGGTGGTCCTGCGCCAGCGCCGTTCGGACCAGGGAGCGCAGCTCCTGCTCGTCCTTCGGGGCCGCGATGACAAGGTTCGGGACCTGGCGATGCGCGGCGTAGGAGAACATCCCCTGGTGGCTCGTCCCGTCCTCGCCGACGAGGCCCGCGCGGTCGACCCCGATCAGGACGGGCTGGTCGTTCTGGGCCGCATCGTGGACGATCTGGTCGAACGCGCGCTGGAGGAAGGTCGCGTAGATCGCGACGACGGGCCGGCTGCCGCCGAGCGCGATGCCGGTCGCGAGGGCGACGGCATGCTGCTCCGCGATGCCCACGTCGACGAACCGGTCCGGGAACTCGGCCTGGAAGCGGTTTAGGCCCGTGCCCGTGGGCATCCCCGCGGTGATCGCGATGATCCGGCGGTCCTCGCGCGCCGCGCGCGATCACCTCGGCGGCGAAGAAGTGCGTGTAGTTGGGCGACTTCGGGGTCCCGGCCTGCTCTGCCGCGGGTCGCACCGCGCTGCCCGTTTCGGGCGCTCTTCCCGCTGGAGATCGCGGAGATCTCGCCGGCACCGAGCGGGCTGGCTGGGCCGCTCCGGCGGGCCTCGTGGGTGTCCGCCATCGGCGGAAGCGCGGCGCCGTGGAAGCTGACCTGGTCCTTCTCCGCCGGGCGATAGCCGCGCCCCTTCTGCGTCCGGACATGGACGAGGACCGGGGAATCGAGCGCGAGCGCGCTCCGGAAGGTGTGGTCGAGCATGCGCAGGTCGTGGCCGGGCACGACGCCGATGTAGGTGATCCCGAGGTCCTCGAAGAGCTGTCCGGGCTGGGCGAAGTTGACCACCGACTTGCGCACCCGGCGGCTGAACTCGAGGGCCGTCGGCCCGACCATCGGGACCCGCTCCACCAGCTGGTCGTAGCCGCGCTTCGACTGCTGCCAGGCCGTGGAAAGCTTGATCTCGGAGAGGTACTTCGAGAGCGCCCCGACCGACGGGCTGATGGACATCTCGTTGTCGTTGAGCACGATGAGCATCGGGGTTCGACGATGTCCCGAGGTCGTTGAGCGCCTCGAGCGAGAGCCCGCTCATGAGCGCCGCGTCCCCGACGACGACCGCGATCCGCTCCATGCCGTGGCGGACGTCCCGGGCCGTCGCGAGGCCAGCGCGCGATCGAGAGGCCCGTGCCCGCGTGCCCGCCGTCGAAGACGTCGTGCTCCGACTCGCTGCGCCGCGGGAAGCCCCCCACCCCGCCGAGCTGGCGGAGCGTCCCGAAGCGCGCATACCGGCCGGTGAGGAGCTTGTGCGGATAGGCCTGGTGACCGGTGTCCCACACGATCCGGTCGCGCGGCGACTCGAGGATCCGGTGGAGGGCGAGCGTGATCTCCACCACGCCGAGGGACGATCCGAGGTGCCCTCCCGTCGTGGCGACCGTGGTGATGATCGTCCGACGGATCTCCTCGGCGAGCTCGAGCAGCTGCTGGTCGGTGAGTCCTCGAAGGTCGGCCGGACCCTGGAGGCTCGGGAGGATCGCCACGCGATGGCTCCTTCGTTGGCCTTCCTGGTGTACCGCTGCAGGCGGTCCTCTCGATCCCAATTCGCGGCCTGCGAGCGCGCGGACCGCGTCCGCCCGATGGCCCCGCGAGTCTACTCCGCCGGCCCCCGGAACAGCGCCGGATGGGCTCTCCCCGGGCGGGCCGTCGAGCCGAAGCTCGGCGACCGCCATGGCCCCGCGCGCACCCTCCACCAGCCGTCGGACGCGCAGCTCGGCGTCCGCGAGCAGCTGCTCGCAGCGCTGCTCGAGGGCCACGCCGCGCTCGTAGCGCGCGATCGTCTGCTCGAGGGGCAGGCCACCGGCCTCGAGCTCCGCCACGGTCCGCTCCAGCTCGGCGAGGGCGGCGTCGAACGTCATTCCGTCGAGCGTCTCGCGCTCCTCAGCCACCACCGTCGCCTCCATCCTCGTGGCGGGCGCGCCCGCCCATCGGCTCGTGCCCGGGCTCCGTCGGAGCGGATCCGCCGTCCGCGGCACGTCCCTCGTCCCAGACAGCCAGCCGGGGCGCGACGAGCATACCAAGGCCGATCCCGGCGGCGGCGACCAGGGCAACGAGCGGGCCGAACAGGGCGAAGTCAGCCACCCCGGTCGGCCTCCGCCCGCGCGGCGAGATTGCCGCTGCGCCACGCGCAGCCGGAGAAGAGTGCCCGGCGGGGAGTCCGCCGGATCACGAACGATCGCCCCGTCGGCTGCCCGCCGGACGATCGCGTACCCTCGCGCGAGCGTCGCCTCCGGGCCCAGCGCGCTCAGCGCCGCCGACGCTGCCGCGAGCCGCCCGCGTTCGTTCCGCAGGCGGCTCTCGACAAGGGGCGCGAAGCTGCGGGCCGCGCCTTCGGCCGAACGCCGATCGGCGGCGATCGCGCCGACGACCGCGGCCGTGCGCGCGGTCCAGGAGGTACCCGGCGCGCTCGCGCGCGGCAGCCAGCCGAGTCGCGCGGGCGCAGCCCGTCGAGGGCTCGTCGCTCGGCGGCAACCCGCCGGGCGGACCCGGCCATCTCACGCTCGACGGCCGCATCGAGGCGCCACCGCCGCGCCCGCAGCGCCGCGAGTACGTCGAGACGATCGGGAACCACGATCTCTGCCGCGGCCGACGGCGTGGGTGCGCGGAGGTCGGCGGCGAAGTCGACCAGGGTGACGTCGGTCTCGTGGCCGACGCCGCTCACCACAGGGACCGGGTGGCCGGCGATCGCCCGCACGACGCGCTCGTCGTTGAAGGCGATGAGGTCCTCCAGCGACCCGCCCCCGCGGGCCACGATCACCACGCCGGGTGCCTCGTCCGGGCGGCCCTGCTCGCGACATCGCCCGTCGTAGCGGACCAGACGCGCAAGGGCAGCCACCACGCTTTCGGCCGATCCGTCGCCCTGGACGCGACAGTCGCTCACCACGACCTCGGCGAGCGGCCAGCGCCGCGCCAGCACGCGCAGGACGTCGTGGATCGCCGCGCCGGAGAGGCTGGTCACCACGCCGATCGTGGCCGGCCGCCCGGGCAGCGGCCGCTTCCGGCGGGCCTCGAACAGCCCCTCGGCCGCGAGGCGCGCCTTGGTCTGCTCGAAGCGCAGGGCGAGGTCCCCGAAGCCGGCCGGCTGGATCGCCGTCACGTAGCACTGGTAGACGCCCTGAGCGTCGAACACGTCGATACGGCCGTGGACCACGACGCGCATCCCCGCCTGCGGCACGAACGCGCTCACCTGCCGGTCCTCGCGGAAGAAGACACAGGCGAGCTGGCTCTTCTCATCGCGGAGAGTGAAGTAGGCGTGCCCGGCGGAGCTGACCGTCACCCGGCCGACCTCGCCTTCGACCCACAGGTCGGCCAGACGGGGATCCTCGCGGATGGCGTCGCAGACTGCCCGGGTGACCTCCGTGACGCCGAGGATCTGCAGCCCGAACATCCCGGCCGGCCGGGCCGCTCCCGAACGGCTTGCCGGTCGCTCCCCGACATCGAGCGCGTCCCAACTCGGGAGCGCCCAGTCGGGCGGTTCGGGGCCGGGCACAGGTGTCGCTGTGGCGCTGGACGGCGGCCGCGACGCTACAGGCGGGTCTGGTACTCGCCGGTCCGGGTGTCGACGCGGATGGTGTCGCCCTCGGTCACGAAGAGCGGCACCTGCACGACGAGCCCGGTCTCGGTCGTGGCGGGCTTGCGTGCGCCGGTCGCGGTGTCGCCCGCGAAGCCGGGTCCGTCTCGACGACCACGAGATCGACCGTGATCGGCAACTCGACGCCCAGCGTCTCGGACTCGTAGCTGATGCGATCGAGCTGCATGCCGTCCTTCATGTAGTTGACGGCGTCGTCCAGCTCCGCCGCGTTCAGGTGGAACTGCTCGTACGACTCCATCTCCATGAAGTGGAACTCGTCGCCGTCGCGGTACATGAACTGGATGGGCCGCCGGTCGAGCTGGGCCCGGGGCCACTTCTCGCCGGCCTGGAAGGACCGCTCGACCGTGGAGCCCTTCTTGCACGTTCTTGAGCTTGATGCGGACCTGGGCCGAGCCACGGCCCATCTTGATGTGGTGGTAGTCGAGGATCTGCCAGAGGTCGCCGTCGAGCTCGATGACGACGCCCTTGCGCAGCTCACCGGTGGAGATCATGCGGGGCTCCCTCGGGGGCCGGCGAGGATGGGCGGACGCCGGCGCGCGTTGTCGTGATGGTGAAACGGATCCTAGCAGACGAGGGCGCGCGAGCCGGCCCGCCCGTCACGCGACGACCAGCACGTCCCGCGGGAAGCGGGTCAGCCGCTCCACGCGCCCCGCCGCGGCGTCGAGCAGCACGAGGTCCTCGATCCGCACGCCCATCCGCCGGTCCAGGTAGACCCCGGGCTCGACGGAGAAGACCGTCGGGCTGGCCAGTGCGGTCTCGGGCGCCCCGCGCGAGAGCGACGGGACCTCGTGGGTGGCCAGGCCGATCCCGTGCCCCGTCCCGTGTCCGAAATGAGCGCCGTGGCCGCCGGCGGCGATGACTCCGCGGGCCGCCGCGTCGGCGGCCCTGCCATTCGGTGCCCGGCCCTCGGCAAGCTCGCCGGCGAGGTAGTCGATCGCGGCCGCCTGCGCCCGGGCCACCAGCTGGTACACGGCGAGGTCGGCGGCGCGCGGTTCCCCGGCGAACAGCGTGCGCGTCATGTCGCTTCGATAGCCCGCTACCTGTGCCCCGAAATCGAACAGCAGCACCTCGACCGCCCGGATGCGGCGTGCGCCGGGCGATCCGTGTGGAAGCGCGGCTCCGGGCCCCGCGAGCGCAGCCACGTCGAAGGCGAGCGCCTCGGCGCCGAGCTCCCGGAGCGTGGCGCTCCAGACTCCAGGCGAGGGCCGCCTCGGTGACGCCGGGACGGATCTCGGGCAAGAGGGTGGCGAGCGCGCGGTCGGCCACCGCGCAGGCGGCCGCGATGCGCTCGATTTCGGCAGGCTCCTTGACCGCGCGGTCCGTGTCGACCCAGGCTCCCGCCGGGACGAGCTCGACCCCGGGTGCGGCCGCGGCCAGCTCGCCCCACAGGCCGTGACTGATGTCGGCCGCCGGTACCGCGACCCGGCGCGCGCCGACGGAGGCGCACAGCACCGGCCAGCGCGCGGCGAGGTCGTAGGTGACCTCCTCGACGCGGGCCCCGAGGGCCTCGCGGCGCGCCTGGAGCCGGTAGCGGCTGTCGGCCAGGACCACGACGGAGTCTCCGGAGACGAGAAACTGTCCCGAGTGGCCAGCGACCTTCTCCTCGCCCTCGCCGAGGATCAGGCCCGTCAGGTAACGGATCTCCTCGCGGCGGAGCCCGAAGTACGCATCGACCCCCGCCCCGGCGAACCGCGCCCGCAGCCGCGCGAGGCGGGCGGGCCGGGCGGCGCGATCGGCGTCCTCCCAGGCCCGGCGCCGCGCCGCGGACGGCGGGCTTGCGAAGTCGGCCGGGTCCGGCAGATGCACCGTCTCAGTTCCCGTACTTGGCGATGTTGGCCAGGTGCTCGGCATACGTCCTGGCGAAGACCGTCGTGCCGTCCTTCTTGGCCAGGAAGAAGAGGTAGCCGCCCTTCGTGTCCGGATCGAGCGCCGCGTCGATCGAGGCGACGGTGGGCGTGCAGATCGGCCCGGGCGGAAGGCCCTTGGTCGTGTAGGTGTCGTAGGCGGCGAGCCCGGCCGGGATGTCCGCCGGGAGGGCCCCCTGCAGCGGTGCCCAGAACACGTAGCTGACCCACTTCGCGATCGGCAGCTGGGACAGCTGGAACGTGTCGTTCACGTAGAGCACGGTGGGGTCCGAGCCGAGGAAGCCGGCCGCCTCCGTGTGCGGGTTGAGCCGGTTCTGGAGGACCCCCGCGATCTTCGCCCGCTCCGAGTCCAGGCGCGCTTCCTGCTCGACGATCGACGCCATCGTGAGGACCTGGGTCCAGGTCAGGCCACGTGAGGCCGGCACCTGCATCCGCTCCGGGCCGACGGTGGCGATGAACTGGTCGAGCATCATCCGCACGAGGTCCTCCGGCGACGCGTCCGGCAGGATCGAGTAGTCACCTGCGGCGAGGTACCCCTCGAGCGAGCCACCCTTCGGGATCCGGAGCCACGGGTAGTCGGCCAGGAGCGACGCCGGCGGGTTCCGCACCAGGTCCAGGAACGCCTGCGCCGACATGGTGAGCCCGGCGATGCCCTTGTCGGGGGCTTGGCTTCGATCAGCGCCGCGATCTGCTCCAGGCGGAGCCCGGTGCGGATCGACAGCGTGATGTGCGGGTCGGGCGGGGGCGGGGTGAGCAGGGCGGTCACCAGCTGGTCCGGGGTCATCGTCTGGCGAACGTCGAAGCTTCCGGCCTGGTAGCTCGTGGTCACGTTGCGCTCGACGGAGACGAGAACGAAGGCCCGGGCGTCCCGGAGCACACCGGCCGTGACGAGGCGGCTCGCGATGGTCGTCGCGGTGTCACCCGCCTGGACGACAAACGTGACGTCCGCCGTGCTCGGCCCGGCCGGCTCAGTGAGGATCGGGCCGAGTTCCTCGCGGACCATGTCGGCCACGAACCCGATCCCGAGCGCGCTCGGATTCTCCCCGGCCAGGCCTGCGACGACACCGCGCACGAGCGGGCGGCCCACGGTCACGACCACGGCCAGCACCAGCCCCGCCGCCACGAACAGGAAGACCACGAAACGGAGCACGCTGGGCGGGCCCCCGACGGCGCGCCCCCCGGCGAGCTCGGAGGCCGAGCGCGCGCCCGCCCGTCGCGGTGCACCGCCACTCGGACGGGAGAACCTCGCGCGGGGGGCATCCTCGCCGTCGCGATGCGCCATCGACGCGGGCCCCGTCGCGTCGTCGCGATTGTCCCGGGGGTTCCCGCCACCACGGATCGTCATCCACCGTCCTCGTACGAGCCCCGTCCGGGCGCAGGAGCCGTCGAAGCCCCCGTCGTCCCGTCGCCGGGCCCCTCCGCGGAAGACACAAGCGTACCCGACCCGGCCTGCGGGGCCACCGCGGCGGCATCCGGTCGTGGTCGGGGCGTGATCCGTTCGCCGGGCGAGCCCAGCGCGCGCGCCGCCAGCTCGTCCTCGAGGATCACGCGGGCGGACTCGCGGTCGATCCGCGCACGGTTCGCCGCGCGCCGGGCCGGGCCGGGAGGTCCACCCGACGGCCCGCGCTTGGCCCGCCCGACGCGGCTCTCCGCCACGTGGCTTGAGAGCCGCTCGTCGCGCAGCACCACCGGAAGTCCCGTGGCCTCGGCGATCGCCACTGCCCACGCCCGAGCGGCCTCGGCGGCGCGGCCCTCCCCGCCGGACATGTCGAGCGGCAGGCCCACGACCAGCTCCCCCACCCCGCTCGAGGCCGCGACCGTCCGCAGGGCCATCGCGTCGGCACCCACCGACCGTCCACGGCCGAGCGTGGCGAGCGGCCGTGCGCGGAGGGCACCGGGTTCCGCGATCGCGAGGCCGATCCGCTTCGTGCCGAGGTCGATCCCCAGGATCCGCTCACGGTACCGTCGATGCCGGTGGGGAGGCGCTCGGCGCGGCCACCGGCAGGCCGACGACGCGGAGATCGATGCGGGCGTCCAGCGTCGGGATAGTCGCCGCCCAGTCAGGCCACATCGTGATGGACGCGTCTCCGTAGGGCGCCAGGATGGAGCGGGCCTCGGCCGGCGAACGGCCTTTCAGCTGCGCGAGGAGCGCCGCCTGGTCCACGCTCGGAGCGCTCTCGGCCTGCACGTGACGCCGAACTGCACCCGCTGGCCGATCGGGGTCCCCGGGCCGACCGAGACCTGGGCGGAACCGGCGACGACGTCGCGCCCGGCGGGCGCGGAGGCGGCGAGGCGCGCCTGGCCGAGGGCAAGGATGGACGCCTGGTCGACGGTCACGACCGTGCCGGTCGCGGTGACGCCAGGTCGAACGGGCCACCTCCTGGCCGACGAGGGTCGTGGGATCGAGCGTGGGAGGGGCGAGCCCCGTGTCGCGGTCTCCGGGAAGGCCGTGCTCCCCGTCGGAAGGCCGGCGGGAGTCCGCGGCCGCGGCGGCCAGCGCGTGTCGAGCCGTGCCGAGGGTCGTCAGCGCCGCGCGACGTCCTTCTGGGTGACCATGGGCGTGGACTTCCTTGATCCCGCCCTGGTCGGCCGCGCGATTCATGACCGAGGAGCACCGTGTCGTACGCGCCGGGACGACCGTGATCGTGTTTGCGGCGCGACGTTGCCGGACCGGCCCGGGGTCGCCGCCGTCACGCGACGTCCGCGGACCCCGCAGTGATCGTGGGCACGTAGGATCGCGCCATCGGGAGCGAAGGTCGACTTCGTCGGTCGCGAACGCGGCACCGGCCGCGTGCGGACGAGCTGCCCGGCCGGGATCGTGTAGGCGCGGGTCGGGTCGCTTGCTCCAGCGCACGGTGCCGGTGGCGTTGTCTCGTCACCGCTGTCCGGTGGCCGGGAACGTCCGCTGGCCGGGAGCGGGACGGCACGCGCGTCGCCGGCACGACCCCGCTTGCCGGATGGCGGCCGCACGGCGGGGTCCGCCGGACGGTGCCGCTCGAGCGGGCCGATCGGAGCGGAGCGGACCGTCAGCATGACGAGGCGCTCGGCAGGAGCAGGTAGCCGCCGCATCACCCGCCACGGCGAGGAAGAGGACGATGGCACGCCCGACGGGACCACCGCCCGCCGGCGTCGACGCGGCCGCGCGGGCCTCCCGGTCGGCCTGCCGGCCCGAGCCCCGTCGAAGGGCCGGGCCGCGCGATCTCGGCCGCCTCGCTGCGGCACCGGTCCGCGGTCGCGGCCATGGCGGGCGTCGCGAACCCGACGAGGCCGCGCTGCGGTCCTGCGGCCCGGGCGAGGAGGCCGGGTCTGTCGGCGGCCGGGCGAGCCCCGCCGCCCTCCGGCGGCGGGTGCGGGCGCGCTTCGGCAGCGGCGGCTGCCGGATCGGCTTCGGACTGGTGGCCTCGTATTCGCGCGATCGTCGCGAAGATCGGCAGGCCCGCGGTCGACTGCGACCGCGCGGGCCGAGGCGTCGGGCGCCACGATCGCCAGGCGGCGGTTCCGCGGCGGCCTCGCGCGCGAGGAGGCGGAAGTTGATCCGGCACGTCGCGATCCGCGAGCCCGGCGGGAGCACGAGGGCCACGCGTGACATCGTCGGTGCGCGCGGACGCGTGCGGCCGCGGATGTGATCTCGTCGTCGACGTCGAGGTAGATGACGGCCATCGGGGCGACGCTACAGCTTCATCGCGCGCAGCACCCGCCGAAGGGCGGCGTCGAGCGGATCCTGTCCTCCTGCGATCTCGATCGCCTGGTACGCGAGCCCCAGCGGCGTGACGTCCTGCTGGTCGACGAGCAGGTGCGTCGCGTCCGTGATCGCCTCGACCATGGCCGGCTGCATGACCACCACCTCGGGCGGGCGCGCTGAACGGAAGGTGCCGCGAAGAAGGCCGGATCGCGCGAGAGCGCGTCCGCGATCTCGGGCAGGCGCGAACCGCCGCCGCACAGGTAGATCCGCGCCGGGCAGCAGGTCGCCGCCGGCGAGCTCCTCGAGCACGAGCTCCACCCCCGCGGCCCAGACCGCGACGTCCTCGCGCGACGATCTCCGCGACCGCCTCGCGCTCGTCGATCGCCAGGCCCCGCGCGTAGTCGACCTTCAGCGCCTCGGCCCGCGGGAACGGCAGCTCCAGCCGGTCTGCGAGCGACTTCGTGAACGCGCGGCCCGCCGAGCGCGAACATGCGGGTCCCCTCGATGCCCCCCGGCCGGACGAGCGCGACGTCGGTGGTGCCGCCGCCGACGTCCACGAACAGGGCGCCCGCCTGCTGGATCTGGTCGGCGCCGAGGCACGCGGGCGACGGCATACGGCTCGGCCACGATCTCGAGCAGCTCCAGGTCCAGCTGGCGCCGCGACGCTCTCCAGGGCGCCGAGATGGATGAGCGGCGCGAAGGCGTTGAAGATCCCGATCCGCACGTGGCGGCCCTGGAACCCGACGGGGTTCGTGACCGGGTAGCCGTCGATGCTCGCGCCGGTGACCGCCGCGTGGACGAGCCGGATGTCGACGTTCGGCAGGCCGGTCTCCCAAGTGATCGCCCGCTCGGCCTCGACGAGCGCCTCGCGCTGCACCCCGTCGATCAGCCGCTGGAGCTCCTGCGTCGGTGATCGGGGCGTCCGGGCGCTTGCGCTCCTGCGTGTGGGACGTGGTGAAGCCCTTCACGAGCTCGCCCGCGATCCCGATGACGACCTGGCGTCGGCCGGAAGCCGGCCATCTCCTCGGCTTCCTGGAGCGCCACCGCGCAGTTGTCCACGACCGCGGCGATGTCCGTCGACGGTGCCCGACTGCATGTGCGAGAGACCCTGGCGCTTGCGCCCGACGCCCCGGACCGTGCCGTGGCCCTCCGCGTCGATCTCGAAGACGAGCGCCTTGGCGAACTCCGTCCCGATGTCCAGGGCCGTGCACGCGGCGGCGTCTGGCCTCCGTCGCGCTGCCAGAGCCGGCGGAGGAATGCCCATCAGCCGCCCAGCCGCCGCCGCTGGCGCGCGAGGCCGGCCGCCGAGCGGCCGAGCGCGTCCGCGAGCCCCTCGCGCCGCGGCCCCGTGCCCTGCGCCATCTCCGGCCGTCCGCCGCCCTTGCCATCGATAGGCCCCAGCGCCGGCCCGCACGAGCTCGCCGGCCGAGACGCCGGTCGACCACGATGTCGTCGCTCACGGTGACCCAGAACACTGCGGCTCGTCCGCATCCAGGCCCAGCGCGATCACCCGACGGAGCCGAGCGCGATCTTGGCGGCCGCGCTGAAGCCCTTCATGGCGTCCACCGACTCGAATGCGCCGATGAACGCGAGGAGCCGGCAGCCACCCCGATGTCCGCCGCCGCGCCAAGCTCGCCCGGTCGCGGGATCCCGGCGACCCCGCCGGCACTGCAGGCGACGCTGCGCTTCGCGCAGCTCGCCGGTCGAGCGCGCGAGCCGCGCGGGGGCGGCGTCCGCCGAAGTGGCTCCGAGCGCCGCGGCGACCTGCTCGAGGAGCGCGATCCGCTCGGGCGCATGGGCATCCGCGGCGTCGCCGGTGATCGCCTCGATCCGGCGCATCCCGGCGCCGATGCTCCGCTCACCGGTGATGACGAAGCCGCCGATCTCGCCGGTGGCCCGGCAGTGCGTGCCGCCGCACAGCTCGAAGCTGTAGTCGCGGACGCGGACGGTCCGGACCGTCTCGCCGTACTTCTCGTCGAAGAACGCGTCGGCGCCGGCCTCGATCGCCTCGCGCCATCGGCAGAGCGTCACGGCCAGGGGGCGGTCCTCGCGGACGACGCGCCGCACCTCGTCCTCGATCGCGCGCTTCTCGTCCTCGGTGAGCGGCCGGTCGAAGCGGGAAGTCGAACCGCAGGTGCTCCGGCGCCGACGAGCGAGCCGGCCTGCCGCGCCGGGGGCCCCACGACGTTGCGGAGTGCCCGGTGGAGCAGGTGGGTGCCCGTGTGGTTGCGCATCGTCCGGGCGCGGCGCTCGGAGTCGACGACCGCGCTCACGGTCTCCCCGACCTTCAGGCGACCGTGCAGCCGGCCGCGATGCACGACGAGCCCGCCGACGGGCCTCTGCGTGTCGCGCACGTCGACCAGCGGCGAGCCGCCCCCGGACTCGCGGAGGGCGCCGCGGTCGCCTACCTGCCCGCCGCCCTCCGCGTAGAAGGGCGTCCGGTCGAGGACGACCTCGGCCTCGCCCGTGCCGGCCAGCTCGCCGTACTCCTCGCCGTCGCGCAGGATCGCGACGACGCGCGCCTCGGCTGGCGGTCATGGCGTAGCCGAGGAACGCGGTGTCGCCGGCGCGACGGAGCAGCCCCTCGTACAGCGATGTGAGCTCCGCGTGCCGCGCGAGCTCGGCCTTCCTGCCGCTGCGACTGCGGACGCGCTGCTCCGTGAGCGCCACGTCGTAGCCCGCGCGATCCACGGCCACGCCGTATTCCGCGGCGAGCTCGATCGTCAGGTCCACCGGGAACCCGAAGGTGTCGTGGAGGCGGAACGCGACCGCGCCGGGGAGGACGGGCGCGTCCGCGGGGAGGTCCTCGGACCGACGACCGACGACCCTCTCGGCAGATGTCAGGGGGATGAGCGCCTCCTCGAGGAGGTCGGTCCCCGCGTCGAGCGTCCGCGCGAACTGCGCCTCCTCGCGTCGGGATCGCCTCGAGGATCCTGTCGCGCTGCTCGCGCAGGTACGGGTATGCCTCGCCCATGACGTCGATGACCGTGGCGGCGGTCTCGGCGAGGAACGGCTCGCGGCGGCCGAGGAGCCGGCCATGGCGGACGGCGCGGCGCAGGATCCGACGGAGGACGTAGCCGCGGCCCTCGTTCCCCGGCAGGACGCCGTCGGCGACGAGGAACGTGATGGCGCGCGGAGTGATCGGCGATGACCTGGTAGCTGAACCGCTCCGCTTCGAACCGCTCGGGGTCGTGGCCCAGGAGCCGTCGCATCGTGGCGTGGATGGGCGTGAAGAGGTCCGTGTCGTAGTTGCCGGGCACCTGCTGGAGGACGCTGGCGAGGCGCTCCAGGCCCATCCCCGTGTCGATGCTCCGGAACGGCAGCGGCACGCGACCGCCCGGCTTCTGGTCGAACTCCATGAACACGAGGTTCCAGAGCTCGAGCCAGCGCGGGCAGTTCTCGTCGTGGTCGGGGATGCACTCCGGGCCCTCGGACAGCTGGGCGCCGCGATCGAAGTGGATCTCGCTGCATGGCCCGCACGGTCCGGTGTCCGCCATCCGCCAGAAGTTCTTGTCGTCGCCGGCGTCGACGTCGCCCCAGCGCGCCATCCGCTCCGGGGGCAGCCCGATCTCGTCGCGCCAGACGTCCCAGGCCACGTCGTCGTCCGAGTAGGTGGTGGCTGCCAGACGGTCGGCCGGGATCCCCATCTCGACCGTGAGGAACTCCCATGCCCAGTGGATCGCCTCGCGCTTGAAGTAGTCGCCGAAGCTCCAGTTGCCGAGCATCTCGAAGAAGGTGTGGTGCCGCGGCGTCCGGCCGACCTCCTCGAAGTCGTTGTGCTTGCCGGCAACCCGCAGGCAGCGCTGGTACGTCGACGGCGCGGGTGTAGGAGCGGGTCTCGGCGCCGGTGAGCACGTCCTTGAACTGGACCATCCCGGAGTTCGTGAAGAGCAGCGTCTGGTCGCCGGCGGGCACCAGGCTGCGCTCGGCACCACCTCGTGGCCACGCGCTGCGAAGAACGCGAGAAGCGGCGGCGGATCTCCGCGCCGGGCAGCGGCGTGATCCGCGGGTCGGGTCGGGCGCGGTGGGGGGCTTCGGCATCGCGACAATGGTAGCGAACGGAGCGCCGGGCTCACGGCCGCCCTCGTCGCAGGTTATGGCCGCCGCGCGCCCGCTCCGCCCGCCCCGCCCGGCGAGCCGTCGGTGCCTCCCCGGGGTGATCCGTGGCTTCCGGGTGTGATCCCGCCGGTCGGCGACCGGCGGACGCGACGCCAGATCGTCGAGCCCGGCGATGACCGCCCCGACGAACGCGCCCACGGTCGCGCCGCGCACGAACACCGCGAACGGATCCTCGTCCCGCATGCGCAGCCACGGTCGTCCGCGAGGAGCCATCACTCGCCCCTCGGGCCGGGCTCCGGCCGCGTCGGGCCGAGCACGGAAAGGACCACCACCAGGACGAGCCCGGCGAGCGCACCCAGCGACGCCGGCAGCACCCGGAAGTCCCCGATCCGGAGGAGGTCGAAGGCTCCGCCCACGCGCGCGCCGACCGCGTCGCCCGCCCAGGCGCCGGTCACGGCGAGGAGAAGGAGGAAGGGAAGGCGCGCGCCGGCGGCACCCCGGACCAGCACCGCGGCGGCCGTCCAGAAGATCCCTAATAGGAGCGCGAGGACGGGCGACGGTCCGATCTCCAGCACGTCGGCTCCCCTACTCGTCGTCCCGGACGATGCGACCGCCGCCAAGGACGACGTCCGGGTCGTCCATGTCGTACAGGACGCAGGCCTGGCCGGGCGCGGCGGCCCATACCGGCGCCTCGGTCTCCACCACGCATCTTGTGGCGGAGGCACCCGGCCGCGCCGCCCCAAAGGCGGCCGGGCGAACGTGCGCCGCCACGGCCTCGCCGCGATGTCGCACCTGCGCCCGCGCCGCGAAAGGTTGATCAGCGGCGCCCGGCGGCCGGCCGGACACGAACGTGACGTCGGCGATCACGAAACGACGCGTCTCAAGATCCGGCGGCGCGCCAGCACGATCGTGTTCGCCACCGGATCGACGCGGCTCACGTAGCGGGGCTCGCCGAGAGCGATCCCGAGTCCGCGGCGCTGGCCGACCGTGAAGCCCGCCGCGCCGCCGTGGGATCCGACGACCCGCCCGTCGTCGGCGTCGAGCGCAGGGCCGGATTTCGGCACCCAGCCGGCGCGCTCCCGGAGCGCGTCGCGCGGATCGCCGGTCGGCACGAAGCAGACCTCCATGCTCTCGGGCTTGTCGGCGGTCGCCAGGCCGCGCGCCCGGGCAAGCTCCCGGACCTCCGTCTTCGTCAGCTCGCCGAGCGGGAACTCGGCGTGGGCAAGCTGGTCCTGGCGAAGCCCGAACAAGAAGTAGGCCTGGTCCTTGGCTCGGTCGCGGCCGCGCCGGAGAACGTGGACCGGGTGCCCGTCGGCGCCGGAAACCGTCTCCCGGCGGGCGTAGTGGCCCGTCGCCACCGCGTCGCAGCCGTACAAGCGGCGGGCGCGCCCCAGGAGCGCCCCGAACTTCACGACGCTGTTGCACGCCACGCACGGGCTCGGCGTCTCGCCCCCGAGATACGCGGAGAGGAAGGGAGCGATGACGCCCGCCTCGAACTCGCGCTCCAGGTTGAGGACGTAGAACGGGATGCCGAGCTGCCCGGCCACCCGGCGGGCGTCTTCGGCGGCGTCGGCCGAACAGCAGCTCTTCCTGATCTCCGAGTAGGCGTCGGCGCCGGCGTGGACCCGCATCCAGACGCCGACGACCTCGTGCCCCGCCTCCGCCACCAGTGCCGCCGCGACCGAGCTGTCGACGCCGCCCGACATCGCGACGAGCACGCGCGCCATCCGGCCTAGACCCCCAGCCAGGCGCCGAGGGGATCCGCCGACTGGACGGCGGATCCATCGCGCACCGCTGCGATGACCCGCGGCACGACCAGGCACGCCTCGCTCACCTCGGCATCGGTGGTGGCGCGGCCCAGCGACAGGCGCAGCGCGCCGTGCGCCTCCGCCTCCGTGTAACCCATCGCCACCAGGACGTGCGATGGATCCGGCGAGCCGGTCGCGCAGGCCGACCCCGTCGACGCGGCGATCCCGTCCATGTCCAGCGCGACGGTGATGGCAACCCCGTCCGCGCCCCGGACCAGTAGGGAGAGCAAACCGGGGAGGCGCTCCGTCGGGTGACCCGTCAGCTCGACGCCGTCGACGGCAAGGCAGGCGGCGGCCAGGCGCGAGCGGAGCGCGCCGAGGCGGATCGCCGTGGCCGTCCGGTCCGCGCAGGCGCATTCGTAGGCCACCGCCATCCCGACCGCGCCGGCCACATTCTCCGTGCCGGCTCGCCGGTGGCGCTCCTGGCTGCCCCCGTGGACCTGAGCGAGGAGCTGCGTGCCCCGACGCACCCAGAGCGCGCCGACGCCCTTCGGGCCCTCGAACTTGTGGGCGGAGATGGTCAGCAGGTCCGCGCCCAGGGAGGCCACGTCCACGTCGAGCGTCGGCGCGGCCTGCACGGCGTCGACGTGGAAGAGGATGCCGCGCCGGGCCCGCACCCGGGCGGCGATATCGCGGATCGGCTGGATCGACCCGACCTCGTTGTTCGCGAGCATCACCGACACGAGGGTGGTGTGGTCGTCCAGGGCAGCGTCGAGCCGGTCCGGGTCCACCTGCCCGAGACGATCGACCGGGACCTCGACGACCTCGAACCCGAACTTCTCGAGGTGGCGCATCGCGTGGCCGACCGCGTGGTGCTCGATCGCGCTCGTCACCAGCCGATGACCGTGTGCCTTTCCGGCCCAGGCGGCGCCCTTGATGGCCAGGTTGTTCGCCTCCGTGCCGCCGGACGTGATCACGATCTCGCGGGCCGAGCCGCCCAGCGCGGTCGCGAGCTGCTCGTGCGCCTCGTCGAGCGCGTTCCGCGCGACCCGGCCGAACGAGTGGGCGGACGAGGGATTCCCGAACGCGCCACCGAGGTACGGGAGCATCGCCTCGAGGGCCTCCGGACGCAGCGGCGTGGTCGCAGCGTGGTCCAGGTAGATCGCCATCAGAGCGGGATTGTACGGCGGGACGCCGGGGACGCCCGCTGGCTATCCTGTTGGAGTGACCAGCCGCCCGAAACTTCCCGCCCCGGCACCGCGCGACCGCGCGACGCGGCCTGCCGGCTGGCTGCTGGGCTACCCGACCGACCACCTCATGGGCATCCTCCCTTCCCCCGGCGCGGCGGATGCGGCAGTCGCCGCGCTCGTCGCCGCGGGCGAGCCGCGACTCGCGATCCGCGTCCTCGTCGGCGAGGATGCGGCGCTCCGGATCGATGGCCGCGGCAAGCACCACGGCGTGGCGGCGCGCCTCTACCGCCTGATCCAGTTCACCCAGATGGACCAGGCCCCGGACTTCCGCCGCTACGAGCTCGAAGCCCGGCGCGGTCACCCAGTGATCGCCGTCCACGAGACGGATCCGCTCCGGCGCCGAACGATCAGGGCGCTCCTCCGGCGGCAGGGCGCGCACTTCATCAACTTCTACGGCCGCTACGCCACCGAGACGCTCGATCCGTACGAAGGCCCGGACGAGGGCGACCTCCCGATCTAGTCCTGTCGCCCGCCGGGCCCGTGCTCGTCGGCGGCCGTCCATAATCCCGGCTCGGGCGCCTGGAACGGGACCTCGGCGACCAGGATCCCCGGTCGGCCGGCGAGGGCATCCCGGATCCGGTGGACGTTCTGGTTAAACAGGATTCGCTCCCCACCAGTGGTGGATCACCCGTTCCGGCAGCAGGACGACCGTGACGCTGTTCGCGTCGCGCTCCGCGGTGACCTCGAGATAGCGAATCAGCGGGTCCACGAGGTTCCGGTAGGGCGACTCCACGATCACGAACCCGACGCCGGGCAACTGGCGCTCGAACCGCTCGCGGATCCGTTCGGCAGCGGCCACGTCGTCCGTCACGAGGACCGCGGTGATGTCCTCGGTCATCGACCGCCCGAAGCGCACCGCCTGGATCACATCCCAGCGGACATCGAAGACCGGGATCACCACCCGGCGCCGATGGACCGGCGGTCCCCAGACGAGATCGGGCGAGACGGCGAGCTCCATGATCCCGCGGGCGTACTCCCGGTGCACGAGGAGCATCAGCACGATGAGGACCGGAACGACCACCAGGATGATCCAGGCGCCGAGGGCGAACTTCGCGATCGCGAAGATGACGACCACGATCGCCGTGGTCGTGGCGCCCAGGCCGTTGAGGAAGGCGCTGCGCCGCCAGCCCGGGTCCCCGCTCGACAACCAGTGCCGCACCATGCCCGCCTGCGAGAGGGTGAAGGCCGTGAAGACGCCAATCGCATACAGCGGGATCAGCGCCTCGACTCGGCCCCGGAACGCGACGACGAGCACGATCGAGACGAGGGCCAGGGCGACGATCCCGGCGTTGAAGGCCAGCCGCTCGCCGCGGAACGAGAACTGGCGGGGGAAGTAGCCGTCCTTGGCGAGGATCGACGCGACGCGCGGGAAAGTCCGCGAAGCTCGTCTGGGCGGCCAGGACGAGGATCCCCATCGTCGAGAGCTGGAGGACGTACCAAAGGGGACCGGCGCCGTAGACGGAGCGGCCGATCTGCGAGAGCACCGACTCGCCGCTGGCCGCCGGCAGCGCACCGCTCACGTGCGCCAGGAACGACGTTCCAAGGAACATCGTGCCGAGCAGGAGCGACATGATCAGCATGGTCGGCTCGGGCGTTCTCCCACTCCGGGGGCTTGAAGGCGGGCACGCCGTTGGCCACGGCCTCGGTCCCGGTCATCGCCGAGCAGCCGTCGGCGAACGCGCGCATGAGCAGGAGCAGCCCGAAGGTCTCGACTGGGACCTGCACCGGCGTCACGCCGGTGACCTGGGGCGGCATGCCGAGCAGGGTCCGCACGACGCCGGCAGCCGATCATGACCAGGGCGCTGACGAGGAAGATGTACGTCGGTGCCGCGAAGATCGTGCCGCTCTCCCTGATGCCGCGCAGGTTGACCGCCATCACCATGAGGATCAACGCCACGATGATCGGGACCGCGAGCGGAAGGAGCGGTGGGAAGAGCGAGTAGAGCGCCTGCACGCCAGACGAGACGCTCACCGCGACCGTGAGCACGTAGTCGGTCAGTAGCGCGGCGGCCGCGATGAGCCCCGGCATCACCCCCAGGTTCGCGTGGGCCACGATGTAGCTTCCACCCCCGTTTGGGTAGGCGCGGATGGTCTGTCGGTACGAGAGCGTCACCAACGCGAGCACGCAGACGATCGCCAGGGAGATCGGGATCAGCCAGACGAAGGCCTGGGTGCCCGCCCCGAGCAAGGTGAAGAGGCTCGCCTCGGTGGCGTACGCCACCGAGGACATGACGTCCGAGGAGAAAACCGGGAGCGCCTTCCACTTCGGGAGCCGCTCGGTGATCTCCGCCTCCGACTCGATCGGCCGTCCGAACACCCGGCGGCGCGCGGCGAACGCGGCGCGGCCGAGGGGCGTCCGCGGCTCGATCGCCGTCGGGCGCGCGACCACGACGCCGGGTGCCGAATACCGGAAGTACTTGGACTCGGGTCGCGTCACGCGGACGCGTCGGTCTCCCGGCTTCTGCCCGCGCAGGAGGTTCGGGTCGTTGCTCACCGGGAGACTTTACTCACGCGGGCCGGGGCCCGCGCAGCCGAACCTCACCCAGCGCGGACCTCGACGTCCCAGCCACCGCCGAACCGGATCATCGGCTCCAGCACCACGCCCGCGTCCGCGGCTGCCTGGGCGAGACTCGAGATGTCACGGCCCGTGCAGGCATCGTGGCAGAGCACGACGCGGTAGGCAGGATTGCGAGCCACCATGGCGATCGCCACTCGGATCTCGCGGTCCCAGTCCCAGCCATCTCCGGGATCCAGGCCCGCGCCCGGGCCGATCGGAAGCTCCGCGACGTTCACGCCCTAAGTCTCGCGCCGTGGCCCAAGAGGCCGGCGGTGCCCGAGCCCGACGCGGCGCTCAAGGATGGCTCAGGAACGGTCCCCCTCGCCGGGCCGGACGCGATATCCCACGCCGGGCTCGGCGCTGATCAGCCCCGCCAACTCCCCGGTCGGATCGACCGCGGCGATCTTCCTGCGGATCTGGCTCACGTAGACGTGGAGGTAGTGGGCCTCGTCCGAGTAGGCGGTCCCCCACACGGCCCGCAGCATCCTGCCGTGCGTCACCAGGCGCCCGGCCGAACTGAGAAGCACCTTGAGCACCTCGAACTCGCGCGGCGTCAGCAGCACCGGCCGGCCGGCCACCGTGACCTCGTGACTCGTGACGTCCATCCGAAGGTCGCCCACGACGATCGCCCCGGTCGCCTCACCGGCCGGACCCGCCGCGCGCCGAAGGAGGGCGCGCAGGCGCGCCAGCAGCTCGGCCGCCCCGAACGGCTTGGTCACGTAGTCATCGGCACCCGACTCGAGCGCGGCAACTTTCTCTGCCTCCCGGTCCCGGGCCGACAGGACGAGGATCGGCGTGGTCGCGTCGCGCCGCACGCGGCGGATCAGGACCGACCCGTCGAGATCCGGCAGGCCGAGGTCGAGGACGACGATGTCGGGCCTGTGCGCCGTCCAGCGCTCCCATGCCGTGGCCACGTCGCCGGCCTCGTCGATGCGGAAGCCGTGCCCGCGCAGGTAGGTTGCCACCTCCCGCCGCGTGGGCAGGTCGTCCTCCACCAGGAGGATCGACGCTCCGGGAGGCAGCGTGGAGCTCACGACGTCACCGGCTGCCCCGCGCGATCGCCGGGCTTGGCCGGCCGCGCAACCGGCACCGCCCGGAGCTCCACGTCGACGGCGAGCCCCCCGAGGTCGCTCGTCCCGGCCGTCACCACCCCGCCCATCGCCTCCACGAAGCCGCGGACAACCGCGAGGCCGAGCCCGCTCCCCGGCCGCGAGCGCGCCGTGCCCGACGGCACGCGATAGAACTTGTCGAAGACGTGCCCCAGCGCCGCGCGGGGCACGCCGGGACCCCCGTCCTCGACGCGCAGCCGCACCGTCCCGGCCGCCATCGCCGTTCCGAGAACGCGGACCGGCGTGCCGGGCGGCGTGTGCCGAATCGCGTTCTCGAGCAGGTTCGTCACGACCTGGTCGAGCAGGATCTCGTCGACCGCGACGGGCGGGAGGTTGACCGGGAACCACATGTCCAGCGGGCGCCCTGCGAGGTCGCCGATCATGCGCGCGACCGTCGCTCGGACCAGGTCCTCGAGCGGATAGACCTCGAGGCGTGCCTGGAGGTCACCGGCCTCGATCCGGCTCATGTCGAGCAGGTTCGTGACGAGGCGGTTGAGCCGCTCGGCCTGGCCGTCGATGGACGCTGCCCGCGCGCGGCGCGCCGCGTCGTCAAGCGGGAGGTCGGGGTCCATCAGGCTCCCCGCGGCTGCGCGGATCGACGCCAGCGGGGTCCGCAGGTCGTGGGTCACCGAGTCCAGGAGGGCTGTCTTGGCGGCCTCGCTGCGCCGGGCGATCTCGGCGCCCGTCGCCTCGCCGGCGAGCCGATCGCGCTCGAGCGCCTGGCCGATCTGGTCGGCCGCCGCGGCCAGCACGCGGGTGTCGCCGCGGCCGGGAGCCCCGACACGCCGCGGCCGGCTGACCCACAGCGACCCGAGCAGGACGCCGCCCGCGCTTAGCGGGGACCGGTACGCGACGACCCTCGTGTCGCGCGCCTCCGCCGAGGACGGCCGCGGGTCATGCACGCGGACCCACGCCGCGGGCGCATCCCCGGGGCCGCGCTGGAGCAGCTCGTAGGAGGCCGGCACCAACGGCCTGCCCACTGGATCGCTGTCGGCTGCAACACGCTCGTGACCCACGTCGGGGCCGAGCCCGATCCAGGCGCGCGTCGCGTCGACCTCGGGGCGCAGGATCTCGAGCACCGACGGCAGCGCGTCGCGCGCGGTCGCAGCGGTGGCGAGCTCGCGCCCCACGCGGTACTGGGTGCGCGCCTGGCGCTCGCGGAGCAGCGCGGTCTCGGCCCGCGCCCGCTGCATCCCAGCCAGCTGGCCCACGACGACGCCGATCGCCAGGAGGAGGAGCAGGTTCAGCAGCTCCGCCGGGTCGGCGATGATGAGCGCGCCCCTGGGCGAGACGAATAAGTAATCGTAGAGCACGAACAACCCGAAGGCCGTTGCCACGGCGGCTGGTGTCCCGAACACGACCGCCACGGACACCACCGCCAGCAGGTACGTGGCCGAGGCGTCCGGGATCCGGAGCGCGCCCTCGAGCGTGGCCACGGCGACCGTCGCAAGGCCAAGCGCGACGGCCATGACGACGGCCTCCCTGGCCGCGCGTGCCGTTGCCGTCAGCCTGGCCCGCTCCACGGCCTGATGGTAGCGGTGCGCGACGGGGGCGTGCGGTCCAGCACCGGCCCAGGGTAGGTCGCTCGGCTCAGCGCTCCTCGGCGCTGCGGGCGTCCTCTCGCGCACCGGCCTGCCGCCGCCGGTCGTGCTGCGGCAGCAGGCGTTTACGGAGCCGGATCTGGGTCGGCGTCACCTCCACCAGCTCGTCGTCGCCGATGAATTCGATCGCGTTCTCCAGGGTCATCGGCCGCGGCGGCACGAGGCGCAGCGCCTCGTCGTGGGCGTGAGTCCGGATGTTGGTGAGCTTTTTCTCCTTCGTCACGTTGACGTCCATGTCGCCCGAGCGCGCGTTCTCGCCGACGACCATCCCCTCGTAGACGGCCTCCCCGGCACCGATCAGCATCTCGGCGCGCTCCTGGAGGTTGAACAGGCCGTACGCGTTCGAGATGCCGGCGCGGTCCGCCACGAGCACGCCGTTGGTACGGTGCGTCACCTCGCCCGCGTACGGGCCGTAGCCCTCCCCGATCTGGTGGAGCAGGGCGGTCCCCCGGGTCTCGGTCATCAGCTGGCCGCGGTAGCCGATCAGACCCCGGACCGGCAGCACGAAGTCCATCCGCACGCGGCCATCCGCGTCGGTGGTCATCTGCTCGAGGCGTCCCTTCCGGCCCGCCAGCGCCGTCTGGATCGTGCCGATGTACTCGGGCGGTACGTCGATCGTGATCCGCTCGTACGGCTCCTGCACGCTCCCGTCGATCGTCCGCAGGATCACCTCCGGGCGGCTGACCTGGAGCTCAAACCCCTCGCGGCGCATCTGCTCCACCAGGACCGCGAGCTGGAGCTCGCCGCGGCCGCGCACCTCGAACGTGTCGGCCAATTCGGTCGGGAAGAACTGGATCGCCACGTTGCCAAGCATCTCCTTCTCCAGGCGAGCCCGCAGCTGGCGGCTGGTCAGGAACCTGCCATCCCGGCCGGAGAGCGGCGACGTGTTGACCCCGAAGGTCATCCGCAGCGTCGGCTCGTCCACCTCCAGCCGCGGCAGCGGACGCGGGTCGGACGGGTCGGTCAGGGTGTCCCCGATCGTCACCTCGGGCAGCCCGGCCACCGACACGATGTCGCCCGGACCGGCCTCTTCTATGTCCGCGCGCTCGATCCCATGGGCGGTCTGCAACGCCGTCACGGTCCCCGACAGGGTGATCGTCCGTCCGGGCTCGACGCCACCGTCGGGGTCGTCCGGCTCCTCGCGAACGACCACGATCCGCTGGCCGACCCGGATCGTGCCGTTCATGAGCCGGCCGACGGCCATCCGCCCCACGTACTCGTTCGCCGCGAGGTTCGTCACGAGCAGCTGGAGCGGGTGGCCGGGCACGTACGTGGGAGGCGGCGTCACGGCCACGAGGAGCTCCAACAGCGGCCGGAGGCTCGTCCCCGGCACGGCGAGCGCACGAGTCGCCGTGCCGGCCCGCGCGTTCGTGTAGACGACCGGGAACTCGATCTGGCCGGCATCCGCGCCGAGGTCCATGAACAGCTCGTAGATGTCGTCGAGCACCTCGGCCGGGCGCGCGTCGCTGCGGTCGATCTTGTTGATCGCGACCACGACGGGAAGGCGCCGCGCCATCGCCTTCTGGAGCACGTAGCGCGTCTGCGGGAGGGGTCCTTCCGCCGCGTCGACAAGGAGCAGCACGGAGTCCACGAGGTTGAGCGAGCGCTCCACCTCGCCGCCGAAATCAGCGTGACCGGGGGTGTCCACGATGTTGACGTGGATGCCGTCGAAGTCGACGTTGGTCTGCTTGGCCAGGATCGTGATGCCCTTCTCGCGCTCGAGGTCCATCGAGTCCATCACGCGCTCGGCGACGACCTGGTTGGCCCGGAACGACCCTGTCTGGCGGAGCAGCGCGTCGACGAGCGTGGTCTTGCCGTGATCGACGTGGGCGACGATCGCCACGTTGCGCAGGTCGGCGCGGACAGCGGTCTCCCGGCCCTCCGACGGCTGCGCCGCGGCCGGCGGGTCAGCCGCGGCGGGCGTGCGGGATCGGAGGGTCGTGTCGGTCATGGGCGCTCGATTGTCGCACAGGTGCGAACGACGGCTTCGTGGGCGGCCTGCACGCGCCTGCTAGGATCGCATCGATGACGGTCGCCGCCTGCATCCTTGCCGCCTCCGCCGAGGTCGCCACCCGCACGGTGGACGGCACGCCGAACATCCGACGCCTGGTCGATCTCGCCTGGGCCGGCGGGGCTCTGCCCGTCATCGTGCTCACGCCCGACGCCAACGGAATGATCGCGGCGGCCCTCGCCGGCTCGCCGGTCGTCTTGGGGGCCCCCGCGGCGGCCGGACCGGGGCCGGCCGGGCAGATGGCTCGCGCGATCGCCCTGGCCTGCGCCGAGGTGGCGGCGACCGGGGCCGCGCTCCTGTGGCCAGCCCAGATGGGTTGGCTCGACGCGGAGACCGTAACGTCATTGATCGAGGCGCACGGCGCGGACCGCGACGCGGTCCTCCGACCGGCCTTCCGGGGAATCGCCGGCTGGCCGGTCCTTGTCCCGGTGGGGCGGCTCGCGGCCCTGCGCGCGCTCGCCGCGACCCTCGCGCTGGACGAGATCTCCGAGGCGCTGGCCGCGACGCCGCCCTCCCGGGTTCTCGAGCTTGGCGACCCCGGCGTCGTGTTCGACCTCGCGACCGAACGGGCCGACCTGCCGCCGTTCGAGGGCCCTCCTGAGCCCTCGACGGATCGACGTCACGAGTGGGGCGCACTCGTTGCCTCCGGTGCCGACGAGGCGCCGGAGGCAACCACGCCCCGCGAGTGAAGCTACGCCTTCGGCTCCTGGTGGCCGCCGAAGCCCAGCCGCATCGCCGAGAGGACGCGGTCCGCGAAGTCGGCTTCGCCGCGCGACATGAAGCGCTCGTACAGGGCCGTGGTCAGGACCGGCGCGGGCGCACCGACGTCGATGGCGGCGATACTTGTCCAGCGCCCCTCGCCCGAGTCCGAGACACGGCCGGCAAATCCCGCGAGCTCCGCGTCGCGCTGGAACGCCTCCGCTGCCAGGTCGAGCAGCCATGACGCGACCACGCTCCCGCGGCGCCATACCTCGGTCACGGCCCGGATGTCGATGTCGTACTGGTAGAGCTCGGGATCGCGGAGCGGCGTGATCTCGGCGCTCAGCTCGCGCGCCTGCCGGCCGGCGTTCGCGTGGGCAAGGATGTTGAGACCCTCCGCGTAGGCCGCCATCACGCCGTACTCGATCCCGTTGTGGACCATCTTCACGAAGTGTCCTGCGCCGCTCGGGCCGCAGAGCAGGTAGCCGTTCTCGGCGGAGTCCGGGGCACCCGTCCGGCCGGGCGTCCGGGGCGCGGCGCCGACGCCGGGCGCTAGCGCCCGGAAGATCGGGTCGAGACGCTCCACGGCCTCGGACCGGCCGCCGATCATGAGGCAGTAGCCCCGCTCCAGGCCGGCCACGCCGCCACTCGTCCCACAGTCGACGTAGTCGATCCCCGCCTGCGCGAGGGACCGGGACCGGCGCAGGTCGTCCACGTAGTAGGAGTTGCCGCCGTCGACGACTACGTCGCCACGGGAAAGCAGGGGCACGAGCTCGTCGAGAGTGGCGTCCACGGCCCCGGCCGGAACCATCAGCCACAGCACGTGGGGCACCGAGAGTTGGCCCACGAGGTCCTGCAGCGACGTCGCCCCGGACGTGATCGCCCTCTCGGCAAGCAGGCCGTTCACCGTCTCGGCATGGCGCGCATAGCCGACGACGGTGTGGCCCGCGCGCAGCCAGCGGCGGGACATGTAGCCGCCCATCCTCCCAAGGCCGACCAATCCGATCTGCATCCTCGTCCCCTTCATCGCCGTCGGCGCGACGGCGCACTCGATCGTCCCGCGGCCGCAACCAGGAGCGGCGCGGCCGGGATCAGGTGAAGCGTACGCGTTCGGCGGCCGGGCTCAGCCGAGGCCGAGGGCGCGTCGGGCGCGCCCGACGTCGTCGACCGTGAAGGCCGTCTCCACGATGCCCTCGCGCCGGCCCAGGAACAGGACCCCGTGGATGTCGACGCCCGCCGCGGCGAGCTTCTCGGTCGTCTCGGCGAACCCACCCGGTCGATCCTCGATCTCGACGACGAGCGCCTCGCCCTCGACGAATGGATAGCCGAACAACCGCAGGACGGAGCGCGTCGCGCCGTCGTCGTCGGTCGTCAGAACCGCGTAGGCGTGCTCGCCGGAACCGCCCCCCGCGATCTCGCCGATGTCGATCCCACGCTCCGCCAGCGCTCGGGCGAACGTGGCGAGGGCGCCCGGACGGTTCTGGAGCTGGACGACGAACTGCGTGGCCATGGCTGCCCTCCTGCGGCGGATGCACCGGCTCCATTGTCCCGCGCCGGACAAGCGCCGCCGATCACGAGCGGCCGGGGACCCCGACGAAGCGGAGGCCAAGCTCGGCGTACTGTCCGGGGTCCGGGATCGACGGGGCATCGAGCATGAGGTCAGCCCCCGACGACGTCTTGGGGAACGCCATCACCTCGCGGATCGTCTGCTGGTCGGCGAGGAGCGCGGCCCAGCGATCGATCCCGATCGCGATCCCCCCATGCGGCGGGGCCCCATACTCGAACGCCTCGAGCATGCCCCCGAACTTCTCGCGCATCGAGACGAGCGAGTGGCCCTGGAGGGCGAACGAGCGCTCGAGGAGCGCCCGCTGGTGGATGCGGACCGACCCGCCGCCGAGCTCCCACCCATTGAGCACGAGGTCGTATTGCATCGCCCGGGCCCGGCCCGCGGGATCATCCGGCGACGGTCGCTCCGGGTCGCCGGACGCGGTCACGAGCAGCGGCTCATCCTCCGGCACGACACCGGAGAATGGATTGTGGGTGGCGTGCCAGCCGTTGCGCTCGGCATCCCACTCGTACATCGGGAAGCGGTCGACCCAGCAGTAGGCCAGGACCGCGGGATCGGCCAGCCCGATCCGCAGGCCGATCTCGGCCCGCAACCGGCCCAGGACGTCGGCCACGACGGGAGCCCGGTCGGCCACCACGAGGACGAGATCGCCCTCCACGGCGCCGCAGCGGTCGGCCAGCGCCGTCGCGCGAACGTCGCCGAGGTGCTTCACGCTCGGGCCGTGAATCCCGGTGGCGCTCACGGCGAGCGTCACCAGTCCACCTGCACCGAAGCGCCGTGCCGTCGCGGTCAGATCGTCCAGCCGGGCGCGGCTGGCGTCGGCCATGCCCGGGACCGCGATCCCCTTCACGCGTCCGCCGCCGGCGAGCGTCTCGTCGAAAACACGGAACCCCGAGCGCGGCGAGCCATCGGCATCGACGAGGGCCGGGCCGAGATCGGCGAGCTCCATCCCGAAACGCAGGTCGGGCTTGTCGGAGCCGAAGCGTTCGAGCGCCTCCGCGTAGGTGAAGCGCGGGAATGGGACCTCCTGGAGCAGCCGTTCCGGCGTCACGGCCCGCGACACGTCGATCGCCATCGCCTCGACGAACGCGGTCACGGTCTCCTCGGTGACGAAGCTCATCTCGAGGTCGAGCTGGGTGAACTCGGGCTGGCGATCGCCGCGCAGGTCCTCGTCCCGGAAGCAGCGCGCGATCTGGAAGTAGCGATCCATCCCGGCGACCATGAGCAGCTGCTTGAGCTGCTGCGGGCTCTGCGGGAGCGCGTACACGGTGCCGGGCTGGAGGCGCGACGGCACGATGAAGTCCCGGGCACCCTCCGGCGTGCTCTTGATCAGGATCGGGGTCTCGATCTCCACGAAGCCATTCGCGTGGTGGGCGAGGCGGATCTCCTCCACCAGCCGGCTGCGCAGCAACAGCCGGCGCAGCATCGGCTCCCGCCGGATGTCGAGGTAGCGATACTGCAGGCGCACCGTCTCGTCGACGGGGGCATCCGGCTCGTTGATGTAGAACGGCGGCGTCTTCGCCTCGGAGAGAATGGTCAGCTCGCGCGCACGCAGCTCGATCGCTCCCGTGGGCAGCCTGGCGTTCTCCATGCCCTCCCGCCGGCGCGCCACGGAGCCCGCCACCGTGATGACGAACTCGCTGCGACAGCGCGCCGCCGACGCGTGGGCCTCGGGGAACTCGTTCGCGTCCACGACCACCTGCGTGATCCCGTGCCGGTCCCGAAGGTCCAGGAAGATGAGCTGCCCATGATCTCGGCGGCGGTGCACCCAGCCTGCGAGACGGGCCACCGCGCCTGCGTCTCCCCCACGGAGCGCGCCGCACGTGTGGGTCCGGTAGGGTGTCGCAAGGTTCGTCATGCAGCCAATCCTAGCGGCGACGCCGGGTGCGCGCGGCGCGTCAGGCTGGCGCGGCCCGGTCCTCGATCTCCCAGGCGTGGTCGAGCGCATGCCAGGCGATCCGACGGGCGGCATACCGAACCGGCCAGCGCCCCCCGGGGATCGGCCCGCCCGCGCTCGGGGCGGCAAGCACGTCCTCCAACGCCGCGCGCACCGCCGCGACGGCGGGGGCGTCGCCAGGGTCGGGTTCGCGAAGCCGGACGCCCATATGGCGCGCATAGGCGGTCTCGGCAGCGATCGCGTGGGCGACGATCGCATCGCGGTCGCGACCCCCGCCGCGGGGCCCTTTCCGGAGCTCGGCGGGAGCACGGCCTGCCACTTGGTCGAGCGCTGCCCAGCACGCTCGCACGAACGCAACCAAGCGCTCCCCATCCTCGGCATTCGTGAATCTCGCATCCGCCAGGTAGATGACGGCCGGGACGCCGAACGCGGTCGACGCCGAGCCAGCGGCGCGCTCCACGACGAGGAGATCGGCCGCCGTGACCGCGGCGATCATCGCGCCTGCCGGGCGCACCGCGCCCGCATAATGGCCGGCGTAGGCGGCCAGGGCAGCCAGCGCGCCGGCTTCGTCCCGTCCTGCGCGGCTCCAGCCGGGCCACTCCAAGGCGCTCGCGAACACCCTCCTCGGGGTGATTTCCAGTCCGACCGTGATCGTGCCTGCCACGCCGACGATCAGCCACGCACCTTGCGGTGGAGAAGCGTCGCCAGGTCGGCAAGCGCGACGGCCTTCTGCGAACCCCCGTCCAGGTCGCGCAGCTGCACATCGCCAGCCGCGAGCTCGTCGCCGAGGATCACCGCGAACTGCGCCCCGTCGCGCACGGCGGCTTCGAGCTGGCGGCCAAGCTTGCGGACCGAGAGGTCGGCTCGAACCGGCAGGCCCGCGTCGCGGAGCTCGGTCGCGACCCGCAGCCGGCCCGCCGTGTCGGAGGGATCGGCGCCGACGATCACGGCCACGGGCGGGGTCTCGACGGGTGAACCGGCACCGGCTGAGGCGAGCGCAAGGACGACCCGGTCCAGGCCGAGCGCGAAGCCGATCCCTGGCGTCGGCTTGCCGCCGAGGAGCTCCACCAGACCGTCGTAGCGGCCGCCTCCGCCCAGCGCCTGCTGCTGGCCCTCGGCGCCGCGGCGGTAGAACTCGAACGCCGTCCGCGTGTAGTAGTCGAGACCCCGGACCAGGCCGGGCTCGAGGCGGTAGGCAACGCCGATGGCGTCGAGGTGGGCGCGCACGCCGTCGAAGTGCGCCGCGCACGCCGGGCAGAGGTGATCCGTGATCCGCGGCGCCCGGCCGTTGACCACGGCCATGGCGGGGTCCTTCGAGTCGAGCAGCCGCAGCGGGTTCGTCTCCAGGCGCGCCGCTCGAGCTCGGGCAGCCGGTCCATGCTCGACGGTAGTAGGCGACGAGCTCGCCCAGGTACGCCGGCCGGCAGGCCGGATCCCCGATCGAGTTGAGCAGGAGCTCGACGTCGCCCAGGCCGGCATCCCGGTAGAAGCGGGCCCCCAGCTCGACGAGCTCGGCGTCGACCGCGGGACCCGCATCCCCGATCGCCTCGACATCCCATTGCCAGAACTGGCGGTAGCGGCCCGCCTGGGGCCGGTCGTAGCGAAACATCGGCCCGACCACGCTGAGCTGCACCGGCTGCGGCCAGGTCTGCATCCCGTGCTCGACGTAGGCACGACAGATGCCCGCGGTGGCCTCCGGGCGCAGCGCCCACGACTCGCGCTCCTCGCCCCGGCTCGGCGCGACCCGGAACAGCTCCTTCTCGACGATGTCCGTCACGGCGCCGATGCCGCGCTCGAAGACGGCCGCCTGCTCGAAGAGCGGCGTCTCGATCTCGCGGTAGCCGTAGCGAGCGGCGAGGTCGCGGGCAAGCCGCTCGAGGCGCGCAAAGGCGGCTCGCTCGTCGGGAAGCAGGTCGCGGGTGCCCCGGGGGGCGCGGAAGTGACGGCGACATGGCGGCAAGTCTAGCGGGCCGGAGCGCGGGTCCGCGGCCGCACCGTCGCGAGTCGCGCCGAGTCGGACCGGGAGGCCGAAGCCCTACCCGAGGTCGCGCTGGACCGAGAAGACGTCCTTGACCTGCTCGAGGCGGGACATGACCCGGGCGAGCTGCGAGACGGAGGCCACCTGGAGCGTGGCGTTGACCGTTGCGGTGCGGTCCGGCTGACTCTCGACGTTCGCGGCGAGGATGTTGACCTTGCTCTCGGCCACGGCCCCGGCGATGTCGTTCAGGAGCCCGGTCCGATCGTAGGCCTCGACGCGGATGGCGATCGGGTACGTCTGCGCCGGGGCGGTCTCCCACTCGACCTCGATCAGTCGCTCGGCCTCGCTTCTCGTGGACCATCGTCAGGCAATGGCCCAGGTGGACGGTGATCCCGCGCCCGCGCGTGATGAAGCCGACGATCGGGTCGCCCGGGATCGGGTGGCAGCACTTCGCGAACCGGACGAGCAGGTCACCCACGCCCTTCACGCGGACGCCGCCCGCCTGCGTGGCAGCATGGGCGGCGCCACCGGCGGCAGCGCGAGCTCGTTCGAGTCGTCCACCACGCCCATCCGGATCACGACCTGCTGCGGTGACCGCGCCGTACCCGACGGCGGCATAGAAGTCCTCCACCGTCTGGTACTTGTAGGGCTCGCGCCATCTCGAGCAGCCGGTCCGCGCCGACCCGCTCGCGATCGTGGTCCGCGCCGAGGCGACTCAGCTCCCGGTCCAGCGACTCGCGCCCGTGCGCGATGTTCTCGTCGCGCTCCTGGCTGCTTGAACCATTGCCGGATCTTCTCGCGGGCATGGGACGTCCGGACGATCGAGAGCCAGTCGCGCGACGGCCCGTGCTCGGCCTTGGTCGTGACGATCTCGACGATGTCGCCGTTCTTCAGCCTGTAGTCGAGCGGCACGAGCCGGTTGTTGACCTTGGCGCCGATGCAGCGGTGGCCGATGTCGGTGTGGATGCGGTACGCGAAGTCGAGCGGGGTCGAGCCCGCGGGCAGGTCCTTGACGTCGCCCTTCGGCGTGAACACGAAGACCTGGTCCTGGAAGATGTCGAGCTTGATGCCCTCGACGAACTCCGTCGCGTCGGCGACCTCGCGCTGCCAGTCGATCAGCTGGCGGATCCAGGCCAGCTTGGCGTCGTAGTCGCGATCGGACTTCGAGCCTTCCTTGTACCGCCAGTGCGCCGCGATGCCGACCTCGCGCGATGCGAGTGCATCTGCGTGGGTCCGGATCTGGACCTCGAGCGGCTGGCCCTCGAGCGCCATCACCGCGGTGTGCAGGCTCTGGTAGCCGTTGGCCTTGGGCATCGCGATGTAGTCGTCGAACTGGCCGGGGATCGGCCGCCACAGCGAATGCACCACGCCGAGCGCGGCGTAGCAGTCCTTGATCTCGTCCACCAGCAGCCGGATCGCGTAAACGTCGTAGATCTCGTCGAAGTTGGCGGACTTGCGCTCCATCTTCCTGTGGATGCTGTAGAGGTGCTTCGGGCGGCCCGAGAGGTCCGCCTCGATGCCGCTGGCCTCGAGCGATCCGGCCGCAGCTCGGCCATCGCGCGCTCGACGTAGCTCTCGCGGCGCGCCCGGCGCGTGTCGAGGCTGCTGCGAGATCGCCGGTAGCGCTCCGGGTCGAGGTACCTTGAACGAGAGGTCCTCGAGCTCCCACTTGATCTGCCAGATCCCGAGCCGCTCGGCGAGCGGCGCATAGATCTCGAGCGTCTGCCGCGCGATGCGTTGCTGCTTCTCGGCGGCAAGCCCGGCGATCGTGCGCATGTTGTGCAGCCGATCGGCGAGCTTGATGAGGACGACGCGCACGTCCTCGGCCATGGCGAGGAACATCTTCCGGATGTTCTCGGCCTGGCGCTCCTCGTGGCTGTGGGCGACTGAACTTGGACAGCTTGGTGACGCCGTCGACCAGGCGGGCGACCTCGGCGCCGAACCGCTCCTCGACGTCGTGAGCGAGTACTCCGTGTCCTCGGGGATGTCGTGGAGCAAGCGCGGCCTGGATGGCGAAGCGGGGTCGAGGCCCAGCTCGGCGAGGGTCTGCGCCGCGGCGATCGGGTGCGTGACGTACGGCTCTCCGGTCGCGCGGCGCTGGTCCCCATGGGCCGCGACGGCGAAGCCAGGGCGCGCTCGACCGGGGCGAGGTCGGCCTGGGGATGGTGCTCGCGCCACCTCGGCGAGGAGGGCCTCCCGCAGCGCGGGTATGGAGACCGCGCTCGACGCGCGGCGCGGCTGGCGCGGCGGTCGCGGCTCGCCCATGGAGGCGCGTCGCGGTCGAGGGGCGCGCGGCGCTGCTGCGGCGGGGACCTGCTCGACGGACATCGGTCGAGCAAGGATAGCAGGGCAGTCTGGCGGCCCCGCCGGCACGATCTCCGGTCAGCCGTACCCCGCGGCCGCCAGGCACTCCTCCGCGACACGCCGCTCGTCCCATGGGACGTCACCGCCCGCGTAGAGGATGCTCCGCTCGTGCCCCTTTCCGGCGAGCAGCACGACGTCGCCGGGACGCGCCCGGGCGATCGCCTCGGCGATCGCCGCGCGCCGGTCGGGGATCAGCAGCAGGTCGCTGCCCGCGCCGCAGGCCGGCCGACTCGGCCCCCGCCGCGATCTGCTCGAGGATCGCCGCCGGGTCCTCGCCGCGCGGGTCCTCGTCGGTCGTGATCACGAGCCCGCAGCGCTCGCCCGCCACCTGTCCCTGGAGGCTCCGCTTGGCCACGTCCCGCTCCCCCGCCGAGCCGAAGACGGCGATGCGCCGCCCGCCCGGCCCCAGCATCTCGGCGAGATCGTCGAGCACGATCGCGAGCGACGCCGGCGTGTGCGCGTAGTCGACGATGAGCGTGAACGGCTGGCCCCGGTCGACGCGCTCCATCCGACCGCGTACTCCGTCGAACGAGGCGAGCCCGTCGAGGACGGCATCAGGGTCGAGCGCGAGCAGCTCGCCGAGGGCGATCACGGCAAGCGCGTTGTGGACGTTGAAGCGGCCGAGCAGCGACAGGCGGAGCGCGCCCGCGCCGCGCGGCGTCGTGACCGTTGCGGCGAGCCCGTCGCGCGTCCCGGAGATCTCGCTCGCGCGCACGTCCGACGGCGCGGCGATCCCGTACGTCAGCAGCGTCGCTCCCGCCTCGAGCGTGGCGTCCGCGAACACGTCCGCGTTCGGATCGTCCGCGTTGACGATCCCGCCGCGAGGCCACGCGCGACCGCCGGGCAGCGTTGCCGGTTTGGGTCCCCGGGCCCGGAAAGCCGCTGACGTGCCTGTCGGGGTGGCCGAGACGTTCGAAGAGCGATCGCTTGGCGGCCCGGTAGGCCTCGAACGTCCCGTGAAACTCCAGGTGCTCGTGGCTCAGGTTCGTGAGGATCGCGACGTCGTACGGGATCTCCCCCACCCGATCGAGCGCGAGCCCGTGCGAGGTGGATTTGACGACCGCCGCGACGTCGCCCGCAGCGGCGCTCGCGGCAAGGGCCCGCTGGAGCTCGGGCGCTTCCGGCGTGGTCACGTGGGCCAGCGAGCCTGCCCGCAGCGAGCCGATCTTCTGCTCTGCCGTGCTGACCATCCCGGTCCGAACCCCCGACGCCTCGAGGGCCGCAACCGCCATCCCAGCCGTCGTCGTCTTCCCGTCCGTGCCGGTGATCCCGATCACGCCGAGACCGGCCCCGGGATCGCCATACCACCAGGCGGCGACGGTGGCGAGGGCGCGCTGGCTCCCGTCGACGACGACCTGCACCGCCGGCGCGACGTCACCCACCGGCAGCGGCCGCTCCACGACCAGGACCGCCGCGCCGGCCCGGACCGCCGCGCCCAGGAACGAGTGCCCGTCCGCGTGCGCACCGGGTACCGCCACGAAACAGGTGCCCGGCGACGACGCGACGGCTGTCGTACGCGATCCCCGCGATGGAAACCCGGCCGACTGTCGCAGCGCCGGTATCGACGCCGGTTGCGCTGTCCGGGCCGATCACACCGCCGTCCGGGCGGATCACTCCGCGCAGGCGGCCCGCCACCCGGAGGCGCTGCACGAGGCCGCCCAGGGGCCTGGCACCGCGCAGCTCGGCCTCCTCCAGGCACGCCCGGAGAGCCTGCGCCGCGACGGCCTCCGGTCCTTCGGGCGGCGTCAGCGGGCTCACCGCGCGGCGCCCCTGCCTCCTGCGAGGCGCCGCGCTCCCCGGGAGATGCCGCTGAGGAGCTCGCCGGCCCGTGCCCGGGCCGGGCGAAGCGTCTTCTCGTGGGCGCCCGCCAGCTCGACCCATCGGCCGCCGAACGAGCGCTTGAACTCGAGGAGCCCGAACATCGCGTCGCCCGGGCGCGGCTCGAACCGTGCGCCGGCCACGTCGACGCCGCCGAGGTCGAGCTCGCTTCGTCCCTCCCGAACCGCCAGCTGAAGCGCCCGCCAGACGAGGAGGTGCACCGCGCCGGGCTGCGCGTGCCGCAGCTCCACGACGTCGCCGGAGTTGGCGTACGTGAGCCGCTCGCCGTTCCGGTAGAAGATCGCGGCGCCCAGGTAGGCGTCGTCCGCCGAGCGTGCCTCGAGCAGCATCAGGAAACCGGCGGCCAGCGCGGCGCGCCACCAGGCGACCGCCGCCGAGCGTGTGCCGATCGCGAAACCTCGCCGCTCCCCGGTTGCCAGGAGAAGCGCGTGGAACCGCTCGAAGGCTTCGTCCGTGCCCCGCCCGAGGCCGCCGTCGCGGGGGCCTCGAATCCAGCCCCCGGCGGGGTGGCACTGGCGTCGTACCGCACGACCCGCATCCCGCGGCGCTCGGCGGCGAAGAAGCGCTGCCGCGTCGTCTTCGTGATGCCGGCGAGCAGCACCTCCTCCTCGGCGCCCGGCGGGATCGGCGTCGCGACCCGGTGGCGCGACGGCCCGACCTCCTCTGCGGGCCGGAACCCGCGCGCCGCGAGCTCCGACCGGTACCCGGTCTCGGCGAGCATCTCGGCGTCCGCGAGGATCGTGTCGTAGCCGTTGGCACGAGCCCACCGCGCAACCGCGTCGAGCCGGCAGGCGACGACCGGCGCCGCCGCACCTCCCGCGACGGGCCCCTTCGGCACGTACACGCGCCCGCCCCCGACGAGCGGCCATCGGCGGCCGAGCGCGAGGACGGCACTCCCGTCGTCGAGCACCAGGGGATGCGCGCGCCATCCCAACCGCGCGCGGTGCTCGCCCCAGGCAAGAGACTGCTCGATGCTCCCCCCGGGGATCCGGACTGTGCGATCGTCCCAGCCCGACAACTCGTCGGACCGCGCCTCGCGGACCCCGCCCGCGCCGCTCATCCGGCGTCCGCGTCCGCGCCGCTCGCGAGACCCTCCGCATCGGCGTTCACCAGACCCGGCGCCCGCGCGGTCGCGAGGCCGGCGCGGCGCCGGGCGCTTCGCACCCGGGCCGTCTGCGCCACCGAATACGCGCGGCGGCCGAGCCCGCTCAGGACGAGGTCCCAGGCGCCCGATGAACCGGATCTCCCGGCCGCCGAAACCAGTCTTGAAGTGGGCGATCCCCGGGTGCGCGAGACCCCACATGTCGTACGTCGCGGCTCCGGCGTGCCGCGATCCCCGGATGGCCTCCCACTTGAGCAGGTAGTTCGCGCGAAGGGCTGCGCCGGCGCCGGTCATGCCGCCGTACGGCTCCACGACGCGGGCACCGTTGCGCACGAGGAACAGCGAGGCCTGGGGGACGCCCATGGCGTCGACCGCAAAGAGGATCCGGGCATCGCCGGTCGGACGGTATGCCTCCCAGACATCCCGATACGCCTGCTCGACGCGGATCAAGAAACCCGCCCGTTCTGCCGTCTCGCGGTAGATAGCGTAGAAGGGCACGATCGGGTCGCCCGGCAGCTCCACCACTGTCACGCCGTTCGAGCGGGCCTTGTTGACGTACTGCCGCCACTTCTTGCGCAGGTCACCCCACAGGGCATCCTCGCCCGAGCGCAGGTCGATGAGACGCGTGGATGGCGGTTGGATCGCCGGCGCCGGCCGCCACCCCGCACCTGCCAGGATCTCCCGAAGCGATCCACCCGGGTCAAGCGGGCCGTCACGTTCCACCTCTGGGTCGATCCGGACGTGCGACACCCGGCCCAGCTGGCCGGACTGCAGGGCCCCCGTGAACGCGACGAGGGATTCCCTCGTCCACGCCGACGCCACAGGACCGCGCGGGGCGTAGGCGAACGCCCAGGGGAGCGGCCGCGGGCGGCGGAGGAGGACCTGCGCCCCGATGGTGTCCACCCCACCGACCACGACCCGCCTGCTGGTCCATCCGTTCGACGCCTTGACCCGCGCCCAGGCGGTCCGCTGCAGGTAGGACCCCAGGTCGTTGGCCGTCACGAATGCGTCCCAGGCGGCCGGCTGCGCCAGGCCCTCGGGCCGGTTCACGGGGCCGGGTCGCGCCGAAGCGCGCTGGTGACGAGGCGCATGATCATCGGGACCTCCGGGATCCGCAGCAGCCGGGTGAGTCCGAGGTAGACGGCGACCGTGGTGACGCCGGCGACCGCCAGCTCTCCGGCGATCCCGATCTTACCGGGCGCGGGACCCAGCACGAGCCGCCCCGCCTCCAGGACCAGCCAGACCGCGACCCCCGTGACGGCGGCACACGCGGCCGCAACGACTCCGCCGCGGGCGATCCCCGGCACGTCCAGCGTGGGCTCGCGACGGCCCAGCAGCACGAACAGGATGACCGCCTCGAGCCACGAGGCGACGGCGATCCCCAGCGCGAGGCCGACGACCCCCAGCGAGGGCGCCAGTGCGATCGAGATCACGACGCTGACCACGACCGCGGAAAGCGCGGCGACGACCGGAGTCCGCGTGTCGCGGCCGGCATAGAAGGCACGGGCAAGGAGCACGATCGCCGTCTCGGAGGGCAGAGCCACGAGGAACGCGACGAGGGCACGCGCCGTCAGGTCGATCCCCGCCGCGTCCACCTTGCCGTACCCGAACAGGATCGTGACGGCGGGTCGAGCAGCGACCGCTGCGCCAACCGCGATCGGGAGCATCGCGAACAGCATCAACCGGAGCGATCGTCCGAGGAGCGAGACGAAGTCGGTCCGGGCACCCGTGGCGAGGCGTTCGGATAGGGCCGGGAGGGCAACGATCCCGAGCGGCACGCCGAGCGTCCCGATCGGGATCTGGAAGACCGTGAACGCAATCGTGAAGGCGCTGATCGCGCCCGCGCCGAGCGTCGACGCGATCGTGGTCGCGGCCAGCAGCTGGAGCTGCGCCCCGCCGAGACCGATGGCCCGCGGGACGAGCAGGAGGATCGTCGTGCGCGCCTCAGCGTCGGCAAAGTCGATGCGCGGATGGTAGCGAAAGCGGGTCGGGCCGAACAGCGAATACAGCTGCACGCCGAGGTGAAGGGCGCTGCCCACCACGACGCCGACGGCCACGCCGACGACGCCCATCGAGGGGGCCAAGAAGAGCGCGCCGCCGATGATCGCGAGGTTGTAGACGATCGGGGCAAGGACGGAGGCCGCGAAGCGGCCGCGGGCATTGAGCACGCTCGTCGCGACTGCACCGAGGGCGAGGAAGATCGGGCTTAGGAGCATGATCCGCGTCAGCTGCACCGTGGTCGACAGCTCCGCGGCGTCGAAGCCGGGGGTGATGGCGGGAACGACCGTCGGCGCGAACACCAGCAGCAGCCCAGCGAGGATCGCGAGCCCGGCGAGCATCAGGTTCGTGACCGTCGAGACCACCCGCCAGGCCCGGTCCGCCTCGTCATGGGCCAGCAGTGTCGCGATCGTCGGGATGAGCGCCGAGGCAAGAGCCCCCGCGGCCACGAGCTGGAAGATCAGGTCCGGGATCCTGAACGCCGCGAAGAACGGGTCGAGGGCGCCCTGGATCCCGAAGGTGGTGCCGAGGACGACGAGGCGCACCCAACCGAGCACGCGCGAGACGAAGAACGCGCCGGTTACCAGCAGCCCGGCGCGGACGAGGGCGCGGCCGCCAGTCACCGGGGTTCAGGCGTCTCGTCGGCCGGCGCGGAGCCCCGCTCGGCCGAATGGGCGCGGGGGTGAGCACCCGAGTAGGCAACCCGCAGCCGTGCGGGCGACACGTGCGTGTAGATCTGCGTGGTCGCGAGGCTCGCGTGGCCAAGGAGCTCCTGGACGACCCGCAAGTCGGCGCCGCCGTCGAGCAGGTGCGTGGCGAACGAATGGCGCAGCGTATGCGGGTGGGTGCCTTCCGGAGCCCCTGCCCGCACGAACGCCGCGTCCAGCCTGTAGCGCATCCCGCGCGCACCGAGTCGAGCCCCCCGGGCGTTGAGGAAGACCGCGTCCGGAGCCGGCCCCGGACGGGCCCGGCCCAGCAGCGCCGGGCGGCCATCCGCGAGATACGCGGCAAGCGCCCTTCGTGCGGGCCGGCCGAGGAGGCCGGCCCGTTCCTTCCTCCCCTTACCGATGACGCGGAGCTCACCGCGCGAGAGATCGAGGTTATCGAGGGTCAGGCCGGCGAGCTCGGCAATCCGCAGCCCCGCGGCATATGCCGTCTCGACGATCGCCACGTCGCGCAGGGCAAGGGCCCGTTCCATCGCGTCGCGGCCCGGCGTCGTCGACGGCGCATCGACGTGACGCACCACCTGCCTCACCCCGCTCGCGGGGGGGCGATCTCCCGCGGACGCGACGATCCGCTCGACCTCGACAACGGTCAGGACCGGGGGCAGGCGACGCGGCCGGCGCGGGGTCCCCACCGCAGCCCACGGATCGGCGTCGGCGAGGCCGACCCGTCGCGCCCAGCGATGGAAGGAGCGGATCGCTGCCAAGCGTTGCGCGACCGACGAGCGTGCGCGCCCGTCGCCCAGCTCCGCCAGATACGCGCGCAGGACCGTCCGCGAGGGCGAACGCCAGCCGGAACCCGCGGATGCGAGCCAGGCAAAGTAGGCGCTCACTGCCGTCCTGTAGGCCCGCAGCGTGTGCGGCGAGGCGTCGCGGGCCGCGAGGCTCGCGAGGAACTTCTCGAGGGGCGGCGGGTCGTCCACACCCGGCTCAGTCGGCGCCCGGCGCAGGCCGCCGGGTCGCGCGGCCCGTGCCGGCGGGCCTCCGGCGCGCCGAGCCGGCCGCCGTCGCGCGGCGTGGAGCCGCCCCACCCGTGCTGGCCGCGCGCCCGCGCGCCGTCCCGCCCCCGGCACGGCGTCCGCCCCGGCCGCCGGGCCGCGCCAGGGCCGCCGGATCCGGCGGGCCGCCGACGAGCGGCGACCCTGGGTCCGGCAGGCGGCCGGCCGGGAGCGGCACGCCGGCGCCGCACTTCAGGCAGATGCCGCTCTCGTCGTCGCGCCTAGCGACCGGTCCCCCGTCCGCGTCGTGGACGGGCCCGAGCGGTTCGCGCGCGCTCGTGAAGTCGCACGTCGGATAGCGCGAGCAGCCCCAGAAGATCGTACCGGTGCGCCGGGCGCGGCGGGCCACGAGGTGCCCCTCGGTGCAGCGCGGGCAGGCGACCCGGAAGGCGAGCTGTTCCGGCGGCGGTGGACCGTCCTTCTTGATGAAGGTGCAGTCGGGGAAGCGGTTGCAGCCGACGAAGGGCCCGAAGCGACCCCGTTTCGCGACGAGCAGACCGCCCCCCGTGTCCCCGCAGACGGGACATGGCTCGCCGACGCCGGGAAGCGCGGGCAGGTCCGCCTCGTCGCCGGGCAGCGGTCGGGAATCCTTGTGCTCGGGGTACAGCGAGCACGCGAGGAACCGCCCGTTGCGGCCCAGCCTGATGACCATCGGGTGACCCTGCGAGCAGACCTCGTCCGTTGTCTCCGTGGTGAAGTCGCGCCGTCGCAGCTCCTTGCGCTTCTCATCCACCAGCGCCCGAAGAGGACCGTAGAAGGCGCGCAAGAGCGGAACCCAGGCGCGCTCGCCTCGAGCGATCTCGTCGAGCTCGTCCTCCATCCGGGCGGTGAAGGCGAAGTCCACGTACTGCCCGAAGTGCTCGACGAGGAGATCGGTGACCACCTCGGCAACCGGCTCCGGTTGGAGCCGGCGCTCCCGGATCGTGACGTACCCGCGGTCGACGATCGTCGAGAGCGTGGCCGCGTAGGTCGACGGGCGACCGACGCCGAGCTCTTCGAGCGCCTTCACGAGCGATGCCTCCGTGAAGCGCGGCGGCGGCTCGGTGAAGTGCTGGGTCGACGCGACGTCAGCCACCTTCGTGACGTCTCCGGTGGCAAGCACGGGGAGCGTGCGCTCGGCCTCCTCCTCGCCCTCGTCGCGGCCCTCCGTGTAGACGCGGCTGAAGCCGTCGAAGAGCGTCAGGGTGGCCGTCGCCCGAAGGACATATTCGCCGTCCGCGAGGTCCACCGTCGTGGTCTCGAGCCGCTTCTCGGCCATCTGGCTGGCTAGCGTGCGCTGCCAGATCAGGCGGTACAGGCGGGCCTCGTCGCGACCCAGTGTGGCGTCCAGCGCCTCCGGCTCGCGCGCCAGCGAGGTCGGGCGGATCGCCTCGTGGGCCTCCTGGGCGTTCCGGGACGTGGTCCGGTAGCGGCGACCCTTGGCGACGACATAGGCCGAGCCGTAGCGCTCATGGATAACCGTCCGCGCCTCCGCGAGCGCCTGGTCCGAGAGCGCGACGGAGTCGGTCCGCATGTAGGTGATGAGCCCGACCTGCCCGTCGGGCGTCTCGACGCCCTCGTACAGGCGCTGCGCCACCGACATGGTCCGCTTCGGGCTGAAGCCGAGCTTCCGACTAGCCTCCTGCTGCAGGGTCGACGTCGTGAACGGCGGCGCAGGGCTGCGTTTGGACGGCTTGACCGTGACGCCCCGCACGACGGGCCGGCTCGCCCGAAGGGCCTCGACATGGAGTCGCGCGGTCTCCGCGTCGGGAACGCTCGGCTTGTGCCCGGCGATCCGGACCAGCTCCGCCGTGAAGGCCGTGCCGTCAGGCGCCAGCAGCGTCGCCTCGATAGTCCAGTACTCGCGCGCGGCGAAGGAACGGATCTCGCGCTCGCGCTCGACGACCAGACGCACGGCGACCGACTGGACCCGGCCCGCCGAGAGGCCGGAGCGAACCTTGCGGGACACCAGCGGGCTTAGCGTGTACCCGACCAGGCGATCGACGATCCGGCGCGTCTGCTGGGCGTCGACGAGGTCCACGTTGATTGCGCGCGGCGCGGCGAACGCCGCGTGGATGGCCGGCTCCGTGATCTCGCTGAACGTCACCCGGCTGGTCCGATCGGCCGGCAGGTGGGCCGCCTGCGCAACGTGCCAGGCGATCGCCTCGCCTTCGCGATCGAGGTCAGTGGCGAGGAAGATGTGGTCTGCCCGGCGGCCCGCCTTCTCGATCGCGGAGACCTGCCGGCGCCGGTCCGCCGGGATCTCGTAGTCGGGCGCGAAGTCATGCTCGACGTCCACACCCAGCTGGCCCTTCCCCGGGTTCTCCGGCAGGTCACGGACGTGGCCGTAGGACGCGAGCACCGTGTAGCCCGGCCCGAGGTAGCGCTCGATCGTCTTGGCCTTGGCGGGCGACTCAACGATCACGAGGTTGGCGGTCATGGCGAGCGAGTCTAGCACCGGCATCTCGCCGGCCGATCATCGGGTGGACTCGATGGCGGAGCGTCGCAGGTTGCTTGCCGCCGCCCTCCTGCCTGGTTCAGGTCTCCCGGACGCGCCTGAGGAAGTCCTCGTCGAGCTCTAGGTCGAACTCCGGCTCGGGCTCCGGACGGCCCGGCCGCCGCGCGATCGCGGTGCTGCTGGCGGTCGGCGCGGAAGACGCAGGCGGGATCTCCACGAACCGGATCTGGGCGTAAGGAAACACGAACGTCGCGTCCAGCTGGCTCACGAACACGGGCTGCTCACCGCTCATCGTCCGCACGTTCGTGCCGACGAGGATCGTGTCGGACGGGGAGGGCGTCTCGAAGAGGTCGATGCGGAGGGGCTGCTCGTTGTGCAGGTGCAGGATGACGTTGCGGATCATGGGTGATAGAAGTCGATGACGATCCGGATCTGCCCGCCGGCGACCCAGACGCCTATCCCGACGCGGTCGTAGGCGGGGTTCATCATGTTCACCCAGTGGCCGCCGGGCGGGCTCCACGAGCGCTCCGACTGGAAGTAGAGCTGCGTGCCGAGGGCCGACGCGATGGCGCTTGGGGCGGACTCGCAGCCCAGGTTCTCGGCCCAGCGATAGCTCGTGTACCCCTCCCTCCGGAGCCGATCCCCGGGGTTCCCGCCGTCGAAGTGGCTGCAGACCCCGCTGGTCGCGAGGAGCTTGGCGTAGGGGCGCGAGACCGTGTTGCTGATCGCAGCGTCGAGCACGAGCGGGGCGATCCCGCTCCCGCCGGGGCTCGAACAGGCACCGGAAGCCGTCACGAGGCCGCCCCCGCGCGTGCAGTTGAGAAGGCTGAGGTAATAGCGCTCCGCCGAGGCCCACGGGCCGCCTCCGCTCGACGCTCCTCCGCTCGAGGTCGGCGCTGCCGGCTTCGGCGTCGGTGCTGGCGTCGCCTTCGCCGGCGCGCTCCCGGGCGTGGGCCGGGCAGTTGGCTTCGGCGCCGCCTTCGTGGACCTCGCCTTGGGCGTCGGGACCGGGGTGGGGCGCGGCGTGACGGCCGGCTTCGCCGCCGTCGTGAAGCGAGCCGTCACCGCCGCCTGAATCGGCGTGCCGTCCGCGCCGGCTGCCGCGGACGTGACGGACATCACGACCTCGGTGCCCGCAGGGAGCGGATCGCGCGGGTCGAAGACGACTACCGTGTCGTTCTCGGCCCACACGTAGTCACCCATGAGGCGGGCGCCCGCTGCCGTCACGACGAAGGCGCGTTGCGATGCAGCCCGGTCCATCGGCAGCGTGAAGCGCACCGATACGGCAGCACCTGGATCCACGTCCTCGCTGCCGGACCGCGGGCGGAACCGGACGACTGCCGGCGCCATGACCGTCTGCACCACGAGCGGCTGGATCTCCGAGACCGGCGTCCCGGTCGTGTCGAGCAGCGGTCCGGACAGCGAGATGATGTAGCGAGTCCCGGACGCAAGCCCCTCGTCCGGCATGAAGGTGAGCTGGTTGGTAGGTCCCGTCGCCGCATCGCCCTGCAGCTGACCGGCGACCGCGGGCTCGATGCTGAACGCCGACCGCGCGGCTGCAACGTCCACCGGCCGGTCGAACGTCACGATGAACGCGGTGTCCGGCGCGACACGGCCGTCCGCCAGCGGCTGCGTCGCCGCGATCCGCGCGCCGGTTGGACCCCGCGTGTAGAAGGCCGTCCGAAGCGGGTCCCCGAGCGCCGTTCCGGCGGCGTCGCGCGCCCCGGCCCGACCGTGATCGTGTAGTACGTGTCGGGCGCCCAGCCATCCCGCGGGCTCACCAGCAGCGTCTGTGAGCCGTCCTGCCAGGCCAGGGTCACGGGCGCCAGCGGGTCCACCGTGATCGCGGCGCCGACGCTCGCGGGATCCATCGGCGCGCCGAACGTGAAGATGATGGGGCCGTCAAGCGCCTGGAGCGATTCGACGTTCGGGCCGAAATCGTTCCGGTGCGACCGGGCCTGCGGTCGCCGGCGGAAGAGCCGACGCGGCGCGCGGCAGCGCCCCCAGAGCCGCGGCGAGGATCAACAGGCCGGCCCCGGCGGCAACGGTCGCCCGGATCGCCATCCCGCGCCGGCGCAGCACCGGCAGGTAGAGCGCCACGAGCACCGGCACGGCCAGGATCGCGGCCACGATCTTCCGCAATGGCTGCTCCTCGCTCGCTCGCCGGCGCCGTGCGCGCGGTCACGTGCCGACGTCGCCCCCCGTGGTCCTCTCGCACCATACCACCGGCCGCGGCGCATGGGCAATTCCGGGGCGGCCGTCACGCGTGTCCTTCGCCTCATCTCGCCGGCGTTCTCGCGTGCACCGCCCGCCCGGGCCCGGCCCCAGGACGCGTCGGGACCGTCGCAGCCAGCACGCCGCCGGCCCCGTACCGCCCGAGCCCGCCGACGACCAGGCCGTCGCCCTCGAGCCGCGTCAGCACTGCGAGGACCGTCGCGGGCGCGAGCCCCGTCGCGTCGACAATCTCCTGGAGGGTCCCCGCCCGGGGCAGCAGCGCGCGTGCGACCGCAGCCTCCGCGGCTCCGCGGCTCGCGAGAACCGCGTCCGGGTCGGGCCGGCCGTTCGGCCGGCGCGCAGCCGGTGCGGGTCGACATCGACGGGCGGTGCACCCGCGTAGCCCAGGTCGTCGAGCAGCTCCGGGACGCCCGGGACCGCTCGCGCCTGTCCCGGCTAGAGACGCAGCAGCGGGTTGCAGCCGACGCTCTGCGCCGCGTCGATCGGCCCCAGGACGACGAAGCAGTCGCGCCCCTGCTCGAGGCTCCAGCTCGCGGTGATCAGGGCGCTGCTCCGGGCGCGCGCCTCGACGATCACGGTCGCGTCGGCGAGCCCGCTGATCACGCGGTTCCTGCGCGGGAAGGTACCCGTCAGGGCCCAACATCGGGAGTCAGCTCCGTGACGATCGCGCCGGACCGGGCGACGACCTGGTCCGCGAGGCGCGCATGCACCCGGGGGTAGAGCCGCTCGTGGGCCGATCCGAGGACCGCGACGGTGCGACCGCCGGCTGCGACGGCGGCGGCATGGGCGGGCTCCGTCGACGCCGACCGCGAGGCCCGAGACGACAACTGCGCCGGCCGTCGCCAGCGCGCCGCCGATCGCGCCGCTGATCCTGCGACCGCGCCCCGAGGCGCGTTGGGTGCCCACCACGGCCAGGGGTCGCTCCGCGTTGAGCGCCGCCGCATCTCCCCGCAGGAACAGGACCGGCGGCGGCAGGTCCAGGAGCCGGAGCCGCGCCGGGTAGTCGGGCGACTCGATCGTCAGGACCTCGATTCCGAACGTGCGGATATGCGCGCCGACCGCCGGCGCACTCTGGGCGGCCGTCTCGAGGCTCATCGCGCCCGCGGGGTCGAGGCGGCCGCCGCGCGCGGCAACCGCTTCTGCCACCCGTCGCTGTCCGTTTGGGCCGCCGGCGATCGCAAGCACGGCCAGCCCGGACCCGGCGGCAGCGAGGAGTGCCGCGAGGCTCACCGGACCGATCCCGTCGATCGCCACGAGCGCTGCCCATGCGCCTGCCTCGTCCAGGCACGAACATCCCGCTCGCTGGGCCTCGCCCACCGGCCCGGGAGGCGAAGGCCTAGGGTCGTTCGTCTCCACGCGAGGCGACAGGCGGTGGCGACCCGCCGGCGCCCGATGATCCGATCGGCGCGGCCCGAGCCCTCGACCGACGGCAGCCGAAAGGGAGTCTGGGGCGATCTCCCGCAAATCGCCGCACGTCCCGCTGCGACCCACGGCGCTCTTCTCAGCCGGCCCCACCGGATGCCGCTGCCGTCGCCGGGGCCCGGTATCGGGCGGCCTCCTCCAGGTGCACGCCCCGGACTCGCTCGCGCGACTTCGCGCAGCGCCGCGTCCGCGAGGCGCGCCATGGTGAAGCCCGGCAGGCCGGGCGCCACGTCGATCTCGACGCGCACCGGACGGCCTTCGAGACCGCGGAGCGTCGCGGCGAGCACCGTCGCGAGCGCCGGCCACGATAGGCGCGCCCGCTTAACCCGGGCTCAACCGCCGCTTCACCGCCACGTATCGCCGGGCGCGCCGCACGGCTGGGTCAGCGCGGCGCGGCCACTACGGCGCTCCCGGCCACCGGTCGCGGCGCCTTGTCGAGCGCTCGCGCGAACTCGTGGAAGGAGCGCCCCAGCGGCGAGTCCGCCTTGGAGAACATGACCGGCGCGCCCGAATTCAGGGCGCTGATCGCGCCCCGGTACTCGTTGAGGATCTGGTGCTCGATCGTGCGCCGCAGGGCGGCTTCCGCGTTCTTCACGTTGATGCCCGTGAACGCGTTGGAGCGGTTGAGGACGAGCTTCACCCGCTCGTCCTCGTAGCCGATGTGGCCGAGCGTCTCGAGGACGAGGCGCACGTTCTTGAGGCAGGAGAGGTCAGCGGTCATGACCACGAACAGCACGTCGGCCACGTCGAAGATCCCGAGATTCGTGTCGTCGAGGCGCTTGTCGACGTCGACCACGACGTAGTCGTAGAGGCCGCGCAGCGTCTCGAGGATCCGCGCCATGTGCTCCTTCGTGACGAGCTCGGCGGTCTCAGGCGACGGCGGAGCGAGCAGGAGGTCGACCCCGGAGTCGTGCTTCACGACGACGTTGCGGAAGAGGTCCGCATCGATCGACGTCGCGGTGACCACGTCGACGATGCTCTTGCGGTCCAGGCCGAGGTCCATGAACACCCGGTGATCGCCGAACTGGAGGTTGGCGTCGACGAGGCAGACCTTGCGGCCGAGCTCGCGGTGGAGGGCGATGGCCGCGTTGATCGCGATCGTCGTGGTCCCCACACCGCCCTTGGCGCCGTAGAACGCCAGGACCCGCCCGAGCGGCGGCCGCCCGACGAGCATGTCGCGCGGCGCGAAGCGGGCGAGCAGGCTCTTGATGCGTGCCAGGAGCTCGGCCGGGTGGAACGGCTTGACGAGGTAGTCGTCCGCCCCCGCCCGCAGGCCGCGGATCTTCTGCTCCACCTCGCTCTCGGCCGTGATCATGATGATCGGGACGTGGCCGGTCGCGCCTTCCTCTGCCCGGATCTTCGTGGCGACCTGGTAGCCGTCGAGCTTCGGAAGCATGACGTCGAGGAGGACCAGCGCAGGCGCCTCCTGGGCCCAGAGCTTGAAGCCCTCGGCCCCGTCGCCGGCCACGACGACCTCGTAGCCCTCCTGCTTGAGCGTGAAGCTCAGGAGGCGCTGGACGTTCGGGTCGTCGTCGACGACGAGAATCTTGGCGGACATCCGACCTCTCTCGCTCCCCGCCGCCGGATCCGGCGGCCGTTTTCCCGACCGCCGGCGCGCGGACGGCCGCGGCCGATGATAGCGGACCGCGGCCTCGGAGACCTCCCAGGTGCGACCTTCGAGATCCGCTGCGCTTCGGCCTGCTCAGGCCGCCGGACCCACGGGGGGCACGCCCACCTCGGCGCCCGACGCCAGGCCCGCCCCGATCGTCCGCGCGAGCGGCTCGAGGAAGCGGGTGAACTCGGTCGGAATGACGACGGTCGTCGAGGGGCTGGCTCCGAGCGCCTTGAGCGCTTCCAGGTACTGCAGCAGCATCGTCTTCTGGTCGATACCCGACGCGGCCGCGTAGATTCGCTCGAGCGCCTGGCTGAAGCCCTCCGCGTTGAGGATCTGCGCCTGGCGGGTCCCTTCGGCTTCCAGGATCGCCGCCTGCTTCGAGCCCTCCGCGATGTTGATCTCGGACTGGCGCTTGCCCTCCGACTCGGTGATCACGGCACGCCGGGTCCGTTCCGCCGAGAGCTGGCGGTTCATGGCGTCCTGGACGTCGCGCGGCGGCGTGATCTCCCGGATCTCGACGGTCGTGACCTTGCCGCCCCAGCGCTCCGTCACCTCGTCGAGCTTGACGCGGAGGACCTCGTTGATCTGCTCCCGCCGGGAGAGGACCTCGTCGAGCAGGATGTCTCCGATGACGGCCCGCAGCGTGGTCGTCGCGACTCCCTGGAGGGCACCGCTGAAGTTGGCCACGTTGACCACGCTCTTGAGCGGGTCGCTGATCCGCCAGTAGATCAGGAAGTCGACGTTGATCGGCGCGTTGTCCTTGGTGATCGTGGTCTGGCTGGGTACCTCGATGAACTGCTCCCGGACGTCCACCTTCACCGGCCGGTCGATGATCGGGATGAGGAAGCGCAGACCGGGCGAGCGCACGAGCGCCTCGCTCGTCTTGCCGAGCCGGAAGACGACCATCTTCTCGTACTGCTGCACGACCCGGACCGACAGGTAGAGCAGGAGCAGGACGAGGATCAGGATGGCCACGATAATCGCGAACAGGACGGCGACTTGCATGCTGCGGCTCCTTTCGAGCTCGGGGATCAGGTTGCGGGGCGGGGCTCGACCGGGGAGACGTAGAGCGTCAACCCGTCCTGCCGGACGACCTCCACGCGCACTCCGCGCGGGAGCGGGCGCCCGTCGACGCTGCGCGCGGTCCACTCCTCGCCGACCGCGTGTACGGCGCCGAGCGGGTTGATGTCGATCGAAACGACCGCCGGGGCACCGGCGACCCGGAGGCTGCCCACGAGGACGGGGCTCGTCCGCATCCGACGGGTCGCGTAGGCAGTCGCGGCGATCAGCACGCCGAAGAGGACTGTCAGGCCGACCATCACGGCGATCACCGGAAGGGCGACCTCGACGCCGGGAACCGTCGGCGCGCCGGGGTTGCCGTAGACCGTCCCGGCGCCGACCGCGACGCAGGCCGCGGCGATGATCGTGAGCAGGCCATGGCTGGGAACGTGGGTCTCGAGGGCCAGGAGGACGATCCCGAAACCCACCAGCAGCAGGCCGGCGATGTTCACCGGGAGGTCGTTGAAGCCGATGAAGGCGAGGATGAGGGCGAGGACCCCCGTCACGCCCGTGACCACGTTCGGGTTGGCCAGCTCGAAGACGAGGAGCAGGACGCCCGCCACGAACAGGATGAACGCGAGGTTCGGATCCCCGAGGATCCGCAGGAAGACCTGGAACGGGCTCATCCCGACGACCTCAGTGGACGTGCCGGCCAGCGCGAGCGTCACCGACCGCCCGCCTGCCACGCTGACCGTCTTCCCGTTCGCCGCGGCGAGCACGTCCGACTCGGTGGCCGCGATCCCGTCGACCGCCCCTGCCGCCACTGCGTCGGCCGCGGGATAGCTCTGCGCGTCGCGCACCGTCGAGGCGGCCCAGGCGACCGGGCGGCCTCGAGCCTGGGCGATCGCGGAGATGTTCGCGACCGCGTCGTTCATGACCTTGACGCCCAGCGTCCCCGGGATGTCCGCGCCGCTGCTGTCGACCGGGCTCGCCGCGCCAATGTTCGTGCCCGGCGCCATGTAGGCGAGGTTCGCCGCGAGCGTGATGAACGTGCCGGCGCTCGCCGCTCGCCCGCCGGACGGTGAAACCCACACGATCACGGGAACGGACGAATCCAGGAAGGCGCCCGTGATCGTCGCGGTCGCGTCGAGGCTTCCACCCGGGGTGTCGAGCTCGACGAGAACCGCCGGGGCGCCTTCCCGCTCGGCGCGGGCGATGCCGTCGCCCAGGTACTGCGCCATCACGCCGTCAACCTCGCCCGTCGTCGGAAGGACGACCACCGCGGACCCACCCGCGCGGGCCGGTCCCGCGAGAAGGCCGAGCGCGAGCGCCAGCGTTCCCACGCCGAGCGGGATGAAGCGGGCCAGGATCGTCGAGCTGCGCATCGGGATGTCTCCGGGTCAGTATGCACCCGGGCAGCACGGGCGGCCTCGGCGCCGTCCCCGCGACCGACAGCGCGTCTCTCGAGAGCGCTCAGCGGAAGCGCAGCACCTCGTCTCCCGCGCCCGGCAACCCGCCCCGCAGCCCGGCGCTCCGGCCGCTCATGAAGTCGAAAACCAGCTGGCTCCAGGTCTCCAGGCGATCGTGGACCTCCAGCACCTCTGTCGCCGCCGCAAAGCGTCCTTCGAGCTTCTCCGTCTCCCGGACGGCAACCGGCCGCCCCGCAGCCTCGGCCGCGAACACCACGCCGACATGTACGCGCCCGACGTCCGTCTCATCATCATTGAGCAGCCCGATGAAGTCGAATTCGGGGACGAACCGCGCCTCGAGTTCCTCCGACCACTCCCGGGTGAGGCCGCCGGCCAGGTCGCCATCGCCCGGGACCAGGTGCCCGCCGACCCCGATCGAGAACCGATCGTGGAGCCTGGCGTCGGCGCCCGCGCGCGTGCGGCGCATCAGGAAGTAGTCGTCGCCGTCCCGCAGGACCAGGTACGGGATCACCTGCTTGAAGCGGGCGTCCGTCTCCATCGCGGAACGCGGAGCAAACCGGCCTTCACGCTCGATCGCTGCCAGGTACGGCTCGGCACCCTCGCAGAGCACGCCATGCCAGCCACGCTCACCCACCAGGGCCTCGCGGGGCACGACGAGCACTGCTTCGTCAGGACGCCCGGGCATCTCAAACGCTTCCCATCCAGCCGGTCGCGCGCCGCCGTGAACCGTGCCCGGATGGCAGTCTCGTCCGGAAGACCGGCGGGGTCCGCGACCTCGAGGAGGGCCAGCCATTCGTCGAGCCGGTCGCGGTACGCATGCAGGCGCGCCGCCAGTGCCGCCGCGTTCGTCGCAGCGATCCCGGCCCCCATCTCCGGGTCTCCGCGGGCCAGGCGCGTGGCGTCACGCCAGCCCGACGCAGCGAGAGCCGACGCGACCTGCCAGTCCTGCGGGAACTGCCCCACCCGGAGCGCCCGCCGCGACCTCCACGAGCGCGGCCGCCGCCACGAGGGGCAGGTGGCTGATCGCCGCGACCGCGGCGTCGTGCGCGGCGGCGTCCATCCGGACCGGGCGCGCGCCGGTTGCCCGCACCATGGATTCGACCCGCTCGATCGCATCGCCGCCGGCGGCCCGCGCCGCGATCACGACCCAGGGGCGGCCCGCGAACAGGCCGGCGCTCGCCGCACCGAACCCACTCGTCTCCTTGCCGGCCATCGGATGACCGCCGACGAAGCGAATCCCGTGCGCGGCCGCCCGTTCCATGATCAGCGTCTTCGTGCTCGCCACGTCGGTGACGACGGCTTCCGGACGCCAGAGCCGCGCGGGACTCGCCGCCAAGCACGTCGAGCAGGGCCAGGCACGCGGTCGGTGGCGCTGCCAGCACGACGAGGTCCGTATCGGCGAGGGCACGAGCCAGCGTCGATGGCGCCGAAATCGACTGCGCCGTCTTCCAGGGCGCGTGCCGGCCCGGCGCCCGACGGACTCCAGGCCGCGGCCGTCCAGCCGCCGGCCTCCCGCAGGGCGCGGGCAATGGAGCCGCCGATGAGGCCGAGCCCGAGAAAGGTGACGTGCACGCGGTTCGCCTCCGAACCGGCGTCGGGCCGGCGGCGCTAGAGCCCGCGACGGCGATCGCCGGACCGTCGCTCCGCGACGCGGCGCTCGCCCCCGGGCGGCGGACCCGGCTCGTCCGGGGGGTTCTGGCGACGGTCGCGCTCGCGACGCCCGCGCATCCCGGCGCTCCAGGTTCATGAGCGTGCCGCAGCGCGGACAGCGGCGCTCCTCGGCGAAGAGCGACTCGAGCGGCGAGGTCGCGTAGATGGTCCGGCCGCACGACCAGCAGGCAAGGCGGGGCATCGGCGAATCCTACGCTCCGCGCCGGGACGCCGCCCGAGCGGCGTCCCGGCAGCGACGTCAGCCGACGACCGGCAGCGCCGCAAGCGCGTGGGCGACCCGTTCGGTCGGGTACTCGAAGTCCTCCAGCGCTTCCGCCAGGTAGCGCTCGTACGCGGTCAGGTCGAAGTGCCCGTGGCCCGACAGGTTGAACAGGATCACCCTGCGCCACGCCTTCTTCCTTCGCCTCGGAGCGCCTCGTCCACCGCGACGCGGATCGCGTGGTTCGACTCCGGGGCCGGCAGGATCCCCTCGCTGCGGGCGAACTGGACGCCGGCTGCGAACGTCGCGTTCTGGTGCACCGCGCGTGCCTCGATCAGGCCCAGCTCCTTGAGATAGCTCACGAGCGGCGCCATGCCGTGATAGCGCAGGCCGCCGGCGTGGATCGGCTCGGGGATGAACTCGCTGCCCAGGGTGTGCATCTTGACGAGCGGGGTCAGGTGCGCCGTGTCCCCGAAGTCGTAGGCGAAGACACCCCGGGTCAGGGACGGCGCCGCGGCCGGCTCGGCGGCGATCACGCGGTATGACCCCTCGCCGCGGAGCATCCGGCCGACGAACGGGAACGTGAGCCCGGCGAAGTTCGATCCGCCCCCGGTGCAGGCGATGATCGACGTCCGGCTCCTCGCCGGCCATCTCCATCTGGAGGATCGCCTCCTGGCCCACCACCGTCTGGTGGAGCAGCACGTGGTTGAGCACCGACCCGAGCGAGTACTTCGTGTCGTCGCGCGTCGCGGCGTCTTCGACCGCTTCGCTGATCGCCATCCCGAGCGATCCGGGGCTGTCCGGCGTCGCCTCCAGGACGGCCCGCCCGTAGGCCGTCGTCGCCGACGGGCTCGCCACGACCGTCGCGCCGTACGTCTCCATCAGCATGCGCCGGTAGGGCTTCTGGTCGTAGCTGGCGCGGACCATGTAGACCTTGACCTCGAGGCCGAAGAGCGCCCCGGAGATCGAGAGCGCGGTCCCCCACTGCCCCGCGCCGGTCTCGGTTGCAAGCCGCTTGACGCCCGCTTCGGCGTTGTAGAACGCCTGCGGGATCGCCGTGTTGGGCTTGTGGCTGCCGGCCGGGCTCAGGCCCTCGTACTTGTAGTAGATGTGGGCGGGCGTATCGAGCACCTTCTCGAGCCGACGGGCGCGGAAGAGCGGGCTGGGACGATACAGGCGGTAGGCGTCGCGGACGGGGCCTGGGATCTCGATCTCCCGCTCCGTGGCGACCTCCTGCGCGATCAGCGCCATCGGGAAGAGCGGCGCAAGGTCGTCCGGTCCGAGCGGCTGCAACGTGCCCGGATGAAGCGCCGGTGGGGGCGGGGACGGCAGGTCCGCCACGACGTTGTACCAGGCGCGAGGGATCAGCTCCTCGTCGAGCATGTACTTGATGCGGTCATGCGGCATGCGCGGTTCTCCAGCGGGTCGCGGGGAAATGGGAAGCTCGCCGAGCGCCCCGTCGCCGGACGGGGACCCGAGGCTACAACGCGCCGCCCGTGTCCTGCAAGGGCCGGCCGTGAAGGAGCGCGGTGCGGAGGGCCCGATAGCGAGCGGGACCGCCGCCGAGGAGGCTCTCGAAGAGGACCAGCCGGTCAACGGTCCACGTCGCGTCGAGCGAGCCTGAGGCCGCCGCCAGGGCCTCGACGGCCAGCGATGCGCCCGGCACCCCGTCCGAGCGCGCCAGCGTCAAGTGGGCCTCGAAGGGGCGCTCGGCCGGTGGCCAGCCGGCCGCGGCAAGCTCCGCCGCCAGCCGCTCGGCGAGCGTCGCGAGCTGGGCCGCGCCCTGCCCGATCCGCAGGAAGACGGCCCGCGGTCGCGCCGGCGACGGGAAGGCGCCCGCCCCAGAGACGCGCGCCGCGAAGGGCGCGAAGCCGCCTGCCGCGTGGTCCAGGACAGCCTCGAGGACCGGGATCGCGGATGCAGGCGTGGCACCGAGGAATCGCAGCGTGAGGTGCAGGTTGGCCGAGCGAACCCAGCGGAGTCGGGCGGCCGGGGGTGCGGTCGGGTCTGGGTTGCGGCCGCCGTCGGGGGGCGCCCCGAGGCCGGCCATCAGGCTCGCGACCGACTCGCGGGCACTCTCGCCGAGCGGGACGGCGATGAAGAGGCGCCGCTCATCTGGGCTGAGCGGGCGCACCCACCGGTCCGGGCCCGGGCGGTTCACCGGGTCCGCTCGCGGCCCCACGCGGCGCGATCCTCGCGGAGCACCTCGAGAGCGCGATCGCGGTCGCGCCAGCCCACGACCTCGGTCGCCTTCTTCTCGAGGAGCTTGTACGTCTGGAAGAAGTGCTCGATCTCGACCAGCCGGTGCGGGCGGACCTGGGCGAGGCGATCGATGTGGGCCTGGTGCGGGTCACCGAGCGCGACGCACAGCACCTTGAAGTCGAAGCCGTGCTCGTCGCTCATCTCGAGCCCGCCGATCGGGCGCGCCCAGACGCGACAGCCGGTGAACGTCGGCTCGTCGATGATCAGGAGCGCGTCGGTGTGATCGCCGTCGGCCGCCCGCGTCTCCTCGATGAAGCCGTAGTCGAAGTTGTAGTAGACGGCCGACGAGAGAACCCGGTCGAGGCGGAACACGCCGGTCGCCTCGTCGAACTCGTACTTGTTGCGGCTTCCGCGGGGGATCTCCACCACGATGTCGACGGTGGCGGGAAAGTCGGCGCGATGCGAGTCGGTCATGCCTGCAGGATACCGGCCCGGAAGGCGGCGGAGCAGCCTGCGCCCGGCGGCTCAGGTGGTCTCAGCGCTAGGCGGAACCGAGCACCGCGGCGATCGCACTCCGACGTGCGTGAGCGAGGAGCGCACGCGACAACGCGGCGATGGTGCCGCATCAGCCGCCGGGGTCAGTCGTTGTAGAGGCGCTCCTCGATGAGCTTCTCCTGGACGGTGCGCCCGTTCGGGTCGAAGCACGAGAACTCGAAGTGCTTCTCGAACTCGAGGTCGACATTGTCCTGGCCGCCGCGGTTCTTCTCGACCGTGAGCACCACCCAGTCGCGGAAGCGCTGCGCCTGGTATGGGTTGAACTCGATGTTGACCTTCGCGACGATCTGGTACTTCTCGTTGATGATCAGGATGATGTCGGCCTCGTAGTTGATGGCCGACGAGCCGCGCAGGTGATGGTTGCGCAGCCGGGCCGCCTTGAGGCCCTCCTTGTCGGCAGCCACGATCGCGATCATCCCGACCTGCTCCGCGAGCGCGATGTCCTTGAGGCCGTTGACGACAAAGGTGACCTTCTCGGTCTCGGAGTTCGGCTCCGGGTACTGGGGAACCTTCTGCAGGTAGTCCACGACCACGAGGAGTTGGCGATCCCCGGATAGGGCCCGGTGCTTCTGGACGAGCAGCCGGATGTTGTCGACCGTGCTGGCCGTCTGGGTGCCGCGCATGAGGAAGAGGTTCTGGCCATAGCGCCCGATCCGGTCCAGGCTCGGCCGGAGGCGCGGGTTCGACGCGAGCACGGGGCCACCCTGGCCCTCGGCGACCCACGAGCCGAGGATCTCGCGCCGGACGTCCTGGATCTTGATGGCGCCCGTCTTGTGGGGCAGGTGCGCCAGCGCCGATTCCATGGCGATCATTCGGTTGAGCAGGTAGTGCTCTTCGTGCTCGAAGCAGATGTACAGGACGTTGGCCTGACCGCCCGACGCGACGTTGCGCGCCATCTGGAGCGCCATCGTCGTCTTGCCGGTTCCCTGGGCGCCGCCGATGAGCAGCAGCTCGCCGGGCCGGAGGCCGCCGCCGATGGTCTTGTCGAGGGGGGTGAACCCGAGCGGAACCGGCTGGTAGTCGGCCAAGGCCCCGCTCGTGACCCGGTCGTTGAGATCCACCATCACGTCCAGCGCCGAGCGCGGGACAAGGCTCCCCGTCGACGCATCGAGGCGCCACGCTTCCGCGGGCGCGTTTGTGGCTGGGCGCTCGATTTCGGTGCTCACGCGGTCTCGCGCTCCCATCGCATGCGGAGGCAACGGGATCGTCCCCGTGGGGCCATCGTAGCACCCGGCCGCCGACCGGATCAGCACATTGAACCCCACCCCGGGTCGTGAGCCTCCCCGAGCCGGCTCACGCGCGGCCGGGCCGCGCAGCGTACTCGTCGAAGAACGCCACGAGGGCGCGAATGCCGGACTCGAAGTTGGCCATGTCCATCCACTCGTTGGGGGCATGGAAGTTGCCGTTCGGCGGCATGAACCCCATGACGGTCACGGGTATGTCCAGGATCGTCTCGAAGCTCGCCGCCACGGGGATCGAGCCCCCTTCCCGCACGAACACCGGTGGGCGGCCGAACGTCGCCTCCAGGGCTGCGGCAAAGGCCCGCGTGGCCGGAAGGTCGAGCGGGGTGAGCGTGGGTCGCCCGCCACCCATCGACACGACGTCGACGCGGACGCCCGGCGGCGCCATCTGCATGACGTACGTCCTCATCAGCTCGAAAATCCGGGTGGGATCCTGGTTGGCCACCAGGCGGCAGGTGATCTTGGCGCCCGCCCGGCCTGGAATGATGGTCTTGCCGCCCTCCCCGGAGAAGCCGCCCCAGATGCCGTTGACGTCCAGCGTCGGGCGCGCCGTCCGCCGCTCCAGCGTCGTCCAGCCGGACTCCCCCACGAGCGCGGGGACGTCGAGCTCCGCCTTCAGCTCCTCCTCGTCGAAGGGGAGCGCGGCCATCGCCGCGCGCTCCGCCGCGCCCAGCGTGACGACGTCGTCGTAGAAGCCGGGGATGCGGATCCTTCCATCGGGACCCTTCAGGTTCGCGATGATCGTCGCCAGCGCGTTGATCGGGTTCTCGATGGCGCCGCCGTAGACACCCGGAGTGGACGTCCTGGAACGGACCCCGCACGTGGATCTCCATCGCGGCGACGCCGCGCAGCCCCACCGTGACGGCCGGGATGTTGCCAGCGAAGAAGCCCGAGTCGGCGACGAGCGCGACGTCGGCCGTGAGCCGGCCCGCGTTGGCGGTGAGCCACGATTCCAGGTGGACGGAGCTTGACTCCTCCTCGCCCTCGAAGATGATGCGCAGGTTGACCGGGAGCGCGCCCCGCGCGGCAAGAAGCGCCTCGGTCGCCGCGATGGCGATGGAGATGTTCGACTTGTCGTCCGACGCGCCGCGGGCGAGGACCCGGCCGTCGCGAACGATCGGCTCGAACGGTGGGGCAAGCCATTCGTCGAGCGGATCGACTGGCTGGACGTCGTAGTGGCCGTACAGCAGCACGGTCGGGGCGCCGGGCGTGTGGAGCCAGTCCGCGTAGACCATCGGGTGGCCACCGGTCTCGCTCACCTCGACATGCTCGAGCTTCGCGGCTCGCAGGTCGGCAGCCAGGCGCTCCGCAGCCCGCCGGCAATCCGGCGCGTTCTCGGGGATCCCGCTGATGCTCGGGATCCGCAGGAGGTCGAGGTAACGCAAGAGACGCCGGTCAGAGGTCTCGTCGAGGAATGCGTCGACCCCGGTGACCGGAGCTGGAACCGTCATGACAAGCCTCCGCTTCGGGTGCGCGCCGGACGGGGCGCGATCATCGGAATGCGTCGCATGGGTGTCGCCCGGGACGCGGCGAGGGATGCCGGTCGCGGGGAATCGAAACGGGCAGGCCGCGTTCTGCGACCCGCCCGTCCTTTCACCTGGGTGTGCCGCGCGTCAGGCCGGCTGGGGCGCGATCGACGGTGCCCCTGCCGGCTCGAGCTTCGGCACGACGCCGTGGATCGGCTCCTTCGGGGGCAGATCGGAGAAGAGCGCCTCGAACTCGGCTGCGTCGAGCGTCTCACGCTCCACCAGCTTCGCCGCGAGCGTGTCCAGCTTGTCCCGGTGCCGGGTCAGCACGTCCTGGGCCCGGGCATAGGCGTTGTCGATGATCGCCCGGACCTCGTCGTCGATCTGGCGCGCGACGTCGTCCGAGTAGTTGCGCTGCTCGCCGATGCCCCGCCCGAGGAAGACCATCTCGTCGTGCTTGCCGAACGCGAGCGGGCCGAGCTTCTCGCTCATCCCGAACTCGGTGACCATTCGGCGGGCGAGATCGCTCGCCTTCTCGATGTCGTTCGAGGCTCCCGTCGTGGTGTCGCCGAAGACGAGCCGCTCCGAGGCGTTGCCGCCGAGCATTCCGGCGATCTTGTCCTCGAACTCCGTCTTGCTCTGGAGATAGCGATCCTCGGAGGGCAGCGCCATCGTGTAGCCGAGCGCCATGCCGCGGCTGATGATCGTGACTTTGGCGACCGGGTCGCACTTCGGGAGGATGCGCTGCACCACCGCGTGGCCACCCTCGTGGTAGGCGATGATCAGCTTCTCCGCATCCGAGATCACGCGGCTCTTGCGCTCGGGGCCGGCGACGATGCGCTCGAGCGCCTCCTGGAACTCCGGCATCCCGATCAGCTTCTTGTTCCGGCGCGCCGCGAGGATCGCCGCCTCGTTGACCAGGTTCGCCAGATCCGCCCCGGAGAAACCCGGCGACTGGCGTGCCACCTCCTCCACGGAGAAGGCCTTGTCGAGCGGCTTGCCCTTGGAGTGGACCCGCAGGATCTCCACGCGGCCCTTCATGTCGGGTCGGTCAAGGATCACCTGGCGGTCGAAGCGCCCGGGCCGCAGGAGCGCGGGGTCCAGGACATCGGGCCGGTTCGTCGCCGCGACCACGATGACGTTCGTGGCGGTGTCGAAGCCGTCCATCTCCACGAGGATCTGGTTCAGCGTCTGCTCGCGCTCGTCGTGGGAGCCACCGAGGCCGGCGCCGCGCTGGCGCCCGACCGCGTCGATCTCGTCCACGAACACGATGCAGGGGGCGTTTCGCTTGGCCTGGTCGAACAGGTCCCGCACCCGGCTCGCGCCGACGCCCACGAACATCTCCACGAACTCGGAGCCCGAGATCGAGAAGAACGGGACGCCGGCCTCCCCGGCGACTGCCCGTGCCATCAGGGTCTTGCCGGTACCCGGTGGGCCGACGAGCAGCACCCCGCGCGGGATCCGCGCCCCGAGCGAGTTGAACTTCTCCGGGTACTTCAGGAACTCGACGACCTCCTGGAGCTCGGTCTTCGCCTCGTCGACCCCCGCGACGTCGGCGAACGTGACCACGGTCTTGTTGCCCAGGAACATCCGGGCCCGGCTCTTGCCGAAGGAGAGCGCCTGGTTGTTGGTGCCCTGGGCCTGGCGCATCATGAAGAAGAGGAAGCCGCCGATCAGGAGCACCGGCAGCAGCGCGCCGACCAGGAGATTGACCCACTGCCCGGCATCCGAGGCGGGCATCGCCGTGAAGGTGATCTTGCTGGGATCCTGGCCGCCGGCCTTGGCCGCGTCCTGGGTATCCTGGAACGCGCTCTGGAGGCCCACCCCCGGCACGACCGTAGTGTACTTGGTGCCCGGGCTGCCCGCCGTCGTCACGGTCAGGGTGAGGTCCTGCTGGGTCACCTGGCTCACGTTGCCGGCGCGCACGTCCGCCAGATACGCGGAGTAGGGCTTTGACTGGCTGCTGGTCGGCGAGACCAGGAACGTGTAGAGCAGCGCCACCGTGCCCACCACGAGGACGAGCATCACGATGCCGTTGCGGAAGAACTTGCCGTTCAACCTGGCCTCCGGGTCAGTCGCGCCGGCGGCGCTCCGCCGACGTCAGGTTCTGAGTATAGCCGCCCATTCCCGGCGCCCCGTCCGGGGCCCCAGAGCAGTTCGTCTGCATGTCTCGTGTTCGCGCTCGGCGGCATCCCGGATGTCGCCGACCGGCCCGGCGCCCGGCAGGCCCGGCCGGAGCGGAACCGACGAATCGAAACGGCCGGCCCGACTGGACCGGCCGTGACCCGGAGCGGTGCGGTGGTAGCTGGGACAGGACTCGAACCTGTGACCTAGCGATTATGAGCCGCTTGCTCTGCCAACTGAGCTACCCAGCCACGCACTCGAAATCTAGCACAGCCGACGGCCTTGCCCGGCGACGTGTCGATGGCAGCGCGAACCGGATGCTGCGCCGGGATCAGCTGCCCGGGCCGAACAGGGCGTCGAGCCACGAATCGAGCGGCGAGCGTTGCGCGACGACGGTCCCGATGCGCCGGGCAGCCGACCCCGGTGCGTCCGGGGAGATTGTCGGCGCATCGGCCGCGATCTCGAAGGGTCGCTCTGACGTCGATCCCAACCCGTACGCCCGCGCCTGCTGGAGGATCCAGCGCTGGGTCTGCACGAGATTGAGCTCATCCCGCAGGGCCGTCACGTTCGCCACGAGCGCTTCGTTCGTCGACTGCTCCTGGGCTGCGCGGTCCGCGGCCCGGGCTGCCTGGGACACCTGGCCCGCGAAGCTGACGACGATCCAGAAAGCGAGCAGCGCGGTCACCGCGATCCCCACCCGACGGCGAGAGAGGCCCGCAATCCCGAGCCCGGCGAGCGATACGGTCGCCCCGCCATCGGACCGGCCGGGTTCGGTGCCTCTCTCGTCGGTGACCCGAGGGATCGCCACGCCGGTTGGCGGCTTCTGCGGCATGGCCGGATGGTAGCTGCGCGCAGCTAGCGTGTCAAACCGCACAGGCGTGCCGGACAAGCTGGCACGAGCCGTGCCCATGATCCGCGGCAGCCCCGCGGCAGATGCTAGACTCCCGGCGCTATCGATCATATGTTCGAATACGGACGGAGCCGTGACCATGCGCACATACGTCCCCGCCCCCGCCGACGCCGTGCTCGCGCGGCTGCTCGAGGAGCCGCCCCTGGCCCGCTGCGTGGTTCACCACGCGCTGCTCCCGGCGCGGGGGGCGCAGACGGTCCCGGTGCCCACCTGGGTCGACCCGCGGATCCGGAGTGCCCTGGAGCAGCACGGCATCCGGTCGCTATACACCCACCAGGCGGAGGCGCTCGACGCCGTGCGCGCTCGGCGGGACGTGTGCGTGGTGACGCCGACGGCCTCCGGGAAGAGCCTCTGCTACGAGGTCCCCGTGCTCCAGGCGCTCGCGGAGGACCCGACGGCGCGGGCGCTGTGGCTCTTCCCCACGAAGGCCCTCGGACAGGACCAGGTCGCCGCCTTCCGCGGTCTCGCCGCGGCGGCCGGGCTGACCGTGGCGACGGCAACGTACGACGGCGACACGCCCGCGCCGATCCGCTCATCCATCCGGCAGGCCGGCCAGGTCGTCGTCACGAACCCCGACATGCTGCACGCCGCGATCCTGCCGCATCACACCAAGTGGTTCCAGCTCTTCGAGCAGGTCCAGGTCATCGTCGTGGACGAGTTGCACCTCTATCGCGGGCTGTTCGGAAGCCACGTCGCCAACGTGCTCCGGCGGCTCCTCCGGATCTGCCGCCACTACGGCTCCAACCCGGTCATCGTCACGTGCTCGGCGACGATCGCAAACCCGGGGGAGCTGGCGGCCCGCCTGACCGGACGGCCACCCCTCGTCGTGGACCGGAACGGAGCGCCCGCGGGGGCACGCCACGTGCTGTTCGTGGACCCGCCGATCATCGACGGGCCCTCGGGCGCCCGCGGCTCCGCCCTCACGCTCGCCCAGCGGTGGGCACTCCCCTTCCTCCGCGCCGGCCGCCAGACCATCGTGTTCGGGCGGTCGCGGACCGCCGTCGAGTTGATCCTGACTGGGCTCCGCGAAGCGCTGCGAGAGCATGGCGGTCCGCGGGCGCGGGTGCGCGGCTACCGGGGCGGGTACCTCCCGACCGAGCGCCGCGCGATCGAGGAAGGCCTGCGCGAAGGCGAGGTGCTCGGCGTGGTCAGCACGAACGCGCTGGAGCTCGGGGTGGACATTGGTCGCCTCGACGTGGCCATCCTGGCTGGCTACCCGGGGTCGATCGCGGCGACGTGGCAGCAGATCGGGCGCGCCGGGCGCCGCCGCGACGCCAGCGTCGCGATCCTCGTCGCATCCGCGGCGCCGGTGGACCAGTACGTCGTCCACCACCCCGAGTTCCTTCTCGACCTTCCCCCGGAGGAGGCGCGCCTAGACCCGGACAACCTGCACATCCTGCTCGCGCACCTCAAGGCGGCCACGTTCGAGCTGCCCTTCGCGCCGGGGGAGGCGTTCGGCCCGGGCCCCGCCGACGATCTCCTCGAGTTCCTGGGCGAGGACGGCCACGTCCACGCCGGCGATGACGGCCGCTGGTACTGGGCCTCACCCGACAACTTCCCCGCCTCGTCGATCTCGCTGCGCACGGCCGCCGAGGAGAACGTCGTGATCATCGACACGACCCCGAACCGCCCCAGGGTGATCGGCGAGCTGGACCTGTTCTCGGCGCAGACGCAGGTCCACGAGGACGCCATCTACCTGCACGAGTCCGCCCAGTTCCACGTAGACCGGCTCGACTGGGACGAGCGCAAGGCTTACGTCCGCCGGGTCGACGTCGACCACTACACGCAGGCCGAGCTCGCCGTCACCATGAAGCCGCTCGACGTCTTCGCCCGGGCCTCGGTGCCGGGGGGCCACCGTCTGCACGGCGAAGTGATGGTGGCCAGCCGGGCCACGATCTACAAGAAGCTCAAGTTCACGACCAACGAGAACCTCGGCTGGGGGAAGATCCACCTCCCCGAGCTCGAGCTTCAGACAACGGCGTACTGGACGACACTGGGCAGTGCCGTCGAGGGCTGGCGTCGAGCGGAGCTGGACGTTGCGCTCGCGGCCACCGGACGCGCGCTCCAGGCCGTGGCGAGCGTCCTGCTCATGACCGATCCCCGCGACCTCGGGCTCGTCGCGCAGGTCCGTTCGCCGCACGCCGAGGCGCCCACGATCTACCTGTACGAGGCCGTGCCGGGCGGCGTCGGGCTCGCCGAGCGCCTGTGGTCCCGCCATGCCGAGATCGTGGCCGGCGCGGCGGAGCTCGTCGCCGCCTGCGGCTGCAGCGCCGGCTGTCCATCATGCACGGGCCCACAGGCGTCCAACGCCGATCCCTCCCTCGACGCAAAGGGTCTCGTCCTCCGCCTCCTCTCCGCGCTCCGGGCACCGTGGCCGGTCGGCTCGGCGTGCGGCGCCGCCCCGGACGGGTCCGGGACCGGTCGCGCCGTGCCGCCGAGCGCCGACGACGCGACGGCGCCGGCAGCGTGATCAGCGACACGGCGCTCCTCCGGCGGCGCGTCGCCGCACTCCGCGCGGGGCGTGGGCTGGTCGCGTCGGCGGCGCGCCCGGCGGCTGTCGCGACGAATCGACTGGCGAGCGCCGCCCGGGCCGAGCGACTCGCCGCAGCGGTCGGCGGGGAATGCCTTCACGGGCCCTCCGGTCACCTCGTCCGGGTGGAACCGCCGACGATCGCGCTGCCCATCGAGCGTGCCCGCCTCGCCGGCCTGCCCGACCAGCCGCCCTCCGGGGTGCCGCTCGTCTGCCTCGACACGGAGACGACCGGCCTCGGAACCGCGGCCGGGACGCTCGCCTTCCTCGTGGGCCTGGGCTGGTGGGAGGGAGATCAATTCCGGCAGGTGCAGCTTCTCTGCCCGGACCACGCGGACGAGGCCGCCCTCCTCGACGCTGTCGCCGATGCGATCCCAGCCGAGGCCTGGCTCGTGACCTACAACGGGCGCGGCTTCGATTGGCCGCTCCTCGTCACGCGCTATCGGCTGATCCGCCGAGCGCCGCCGGCGCACGCGGGGATGCTCGACCTTCTCCCGCACGTGCGGCGCCTCTTCCGGCATCGGATCGGGAATGCCCGCCTCGCGACCGTCGAGCAGGAGCTGCTCGGGGTTCGGCGGCACGACGACATCGGCAGCTGGGAGATCCCGGAGCGGTACCTCGCGTTCGTGCGCGGGGGCAGCGCGGAGCCGCTCACCCGCGTCGTCGCCCACAACGCAGAGGACGTTCGGTCGCTCGGACGTCTGCTGGTCCACCTGGACCAGCGCTATGGCGACCCGGACCGGCGGTGTTCCGCCCCTGCGGGCGACCTCGTGGCGCTGGCACGCGGATACACGCGGGAGCGGCGCCACGAGGCTGCGCTCGCCTGCCTCGAGGAGGCGGACGCCGGGTTGCCGCCGCCGCTGCCCGGCACCGGGACATGGCCGCACGGCGCGCCGGACACCGCGCTCCCGCTCTTGCGCGAGCGGGTCCGGGCCGAGCGGGCTCGGACCCTGCGTCGCCTTGGACGCCCGGTGGAGGCGTGCAGCGCCTGGGAGGCGATCGCCCGGGGGAGTGGTCCCGGCGCGGCTCGCGCATGGATCGAGGTTGCCAAGATCCGCGAGCACCAGCTTGCCGACCGCACCGGGGCGCTAGCCGCGACGCTCGCGGCCGAGCGTGGCGCGGAACGCTCCCGGCTGCTCGTCCAGTCCGACCCGGAGCTGGCCCCCGCCCTGGCATATCGACGGGAGCGTCTCGGCGCGCTGCTGCGCCGGGACGGCGAGAGGCGCGCCGCCCAGGGCGTGTTCGCGGCCGGACGTGCGCGGAAGGGGGGTGCCCGCGGCGCGCCCCGGTGATAGGCTCCCGGCGACCCCGCACCGGGAGTGCCGCATGCCCGCCTTCGACGTCGCCGCCATCCGCGCCGAGTTTCCGGCGCTCCACCGGCAGCAGGACGGCAGGCCGGTCGTCTTCCTCGACGGCCCCGGCGGCACCCAGGTACCGGACCGGGTGATCGACGCTGTGACCGGCTACTACCGGTCGATGAACGCCAACAGCGGCGGATCGTTCGTCACGAGCCGCGCGAGCGACGCAATGGCAGCGGCGGCCCATGAGGCGGTCGCCGCCTTCCTCGGCGCGGCGTCGCCTGCCGAGGTCAAGTTCGGCTACAACATGACCACCCTCACCTTCCATGTCAGCCGGGCGATCGCCGCGACCTTCGCGCCCGGCGACGAGATCGTCGTCACGACGCTCGACCACGAGGCGAACGTCTCACCCTGGCATGCGATCGCGGCGGACCGCGGCCTGGTGGTGCGGACGGTCGACATCCATCCGGAGGACGGCACCCTCAACCTCGAGGCGCTCGATGCCGTGCTTGGCAGCCGCACGCGGCTGGTCGCGTTCGGGTACGCGTCGAATGCGCTGGGGACCATCAATCCCGTCGCCGAGATCGTCGGCCGCGCGCACGCGGCCGGGGCGCTGACATACGTGGACGCCGTCCACTTCGCGCCCCATGGCCCCATAGACGTGCGCGCTCTCGACACGGACTTTCTGGTCTGCTCCGTCTACAAGTGGTTCGGGCCGCACCTCGGGGCGCTGTACGGAAAGGCCGAGCTGCTCGACCGGCTGCCCGCCTACAAGGTCCGGCCTGCCCACGACCGGTTCGAGACAGGCACGCCCTCCTTCGAGGCGTACGCGGGGACACTCGCAGCTGTCGACTACCTGCGCGACGTCGGGCGCAGGTACGGCGACCCGGCGGACGGCGCGGGCTCCGGCAACGCGCGCGGCGAGCTGGTCGCCGCCATGCGCGCGATCGTCCGCCACGAGCGGACGATCGCAGGCCGGATGCTCGCCGGGCTCCGAGCGATCCCGGGCGTCCACGTCTGGGGAATCGCCGACGAGGCCCGGCTCGGCGAACGGACCCCGACCTTCGCCGTCACGCTGGACGGGATCTCGCCGGCCGACGGTGCGGCCGAGCTAGGCCGGGCGGGCATCTTCGCCTGGGATGGCGACTTCTACGCGCGCGGCCTGATCGAGCGGCTCGGCCTTTACGCCCAGGGAGGCGTCCTGCGGCTGGGCCTTGCGCATTACACGACCGCGGCAGAGGTGGACCGCACGCTCGTCGCGATCGGACGGATCGCCGGCCTGGCCTCAGGTCCGGGCTGGCCGCCGGGGGTGGTCTAGAATCCGGTTCCCCATCCAGGCAAAGGAGTGGCCGTGTACTTCTACGAGCTCCACGAGGGTGACGACGAGCTCTTCTCCGACGTGCTGCTCGCCCGAGAGGAGGAGATGCCGGCCGACGACTTCTTCGAGCTGGTCCAGGGCATTCGCCGGCAACTGCAGGATCACTTCGAGACGGACACGCTGATCGAGGCGATCGCGCTCGAGCTCGAGCGCAGTTACGCGTTCCTCTTCGTCTCCGACGAGCGGATCTCGGCCGCCGTCAACGTCTCGAAGGACGAGGACGAGAATTTCTTGATCGCCACGGACGACGAGTTCGGCGCCCTGGGCCTGGCGGGCGTCGACTACCGGGGCGCGTTCGCCGACTATGTCGCCGAGAATGGTGACTCGTCGAACAACTGAGGAGCGGGGCCCGCGAGCCGTCCCAGGACGGCCGTCCGGTCCGGAACGGTCGACAGCCCAGGGCCCTCGACCGTGAGCGACGCTGCCGCGGCCGCGAAGCGGAGCTGCGGCGCGAGCGGGCGACCTTCGAACGGGTCGCGGCCCGCGGAACCTCTCGCGGCCGCGCCCGTCGCGTCCCCCATTCGAACGAGGCTGGCGACGAGCGCTGCGAGGAAGGTGTCACCCGCGCCCGTCGCGTCGACCTCGCGCGCGGCCGCGAGCGCCGGGTAATGCAGCCGCGGGCCGAGGCCGTCCGGCGTGACGTCGGCGAGCCACCCACCGGTTGCGCCGGTGGTCACGACGAGCCGCGCGCCGGGCTTCAGGAAGGCGGCTAGCTCCTCCAGGCGGGCGTCGGCCGCCACGTCGCGCTCGCTGAGCGCCACCAGGTCGGCCCGCGCGACCAGCCGTCCGGGGGCGGGTGCGCGGCGACCGACGCGTGTTCCGGCGCGAAGCGTGCGGAGCATCCCCTGCAAGCCCAGTGCGACCAACGCATCCCCTCGCATCCGGTCCGACCAGCGCTCGTCGAGCTCGTCGGCGACCGGCGCGAGGACCCAGGCCGATGCATCCCGCCAGGAACCGGGCACGTCGACCAGGCGCAGCGGCTCTCCCGGATCGAGGCAGGTCTGGACCCGGCCGCCGGCCGCCTCGACATTCCGGAACACCGGCCCGTGGGACAGTCGGACCGGGAGCAGTTCCACGCCGGCCCCCGCGAGCAGCCCCAGCTCGGTCGCGTCGAACGCTGCGCCGTCGAGGCCGATGACCGCGGCCGTCCGCACGCCGAGCCGCGCGCCCTGGAGCGCCGCGTAGGTCACGCCACCCCCGAGCCGCCAGCCGCGCACGTCGTCCGCGGCGAGGTCCCGGCTCGCGGCGCCGACGACCACGATCTCCGGTCCGCCCGGCTGGGCGTCGCGGCCGCGCGGACCGGCCCGCGGCCGGGCGCTCATCGAGAGAAAAGGATCTCGAGGACGTCCCCGTCGCGGACGCGGTAGGTCTTCCCCTCGGATCGCAGCTTGCCGTGCCTGCGGGCCTCGGCGGTGCTCCCGCTGGCGAGGAGGTCCTCGTACAGGACCGTCTCCGCCCGGATGAAGCCCCGGGCGAGGTCCGTGTGGATGGCCGCGGCCGCATCCACCGCCGTGGACCCGTCGGGGACGGGCCAGGCGCGAACCTCGTCCGGACCCGCCGTGAGGAAGGAAATGAGCCCGAGGAGGCGGTAGGAGAGCCCGATCACGCGGTCAAGCGACGACTCTGTGATGCCGAGCTCCGCGCCGAACGCGGCCGCTTCCTCGGCGTCCAGCTGGCCGAGCTCCATCTCGATCCTAGCCGAGAGGGAGTCGACGAGGGCATGGCGATGCGGGTAGCGGGCGGCGATGCCCGCCACCCGGCCAGGCGCCGCGGCGAGATCGCGCTCCCCGACGTTGAGCAGGACGAGGACCGGCTTCTGGGTCAGGAAGCGGAAGCCGCGCAGCGAGCGCTCCTCGTCCGCGTCGAGCACCTCGTCGCGGATGGGATGGCCGTCCACGAGCCGCGCGCGGAGCCGGTCGAGGAGGACCACCTCGCGCTCGTTCGCCTCGCGCTCCGCGGGCGTGCCGTGCCGGCCCGCACCGCGCAGCCGTTCGAGGCGGCGGTCGACAACCGCAAGGTCGGCGAGCACGAACTCGAGGTCCAGCTGCTCCAGGTCGCGCGCGGCATCGACCGAGCCAGCCGGATGCGGCAGCGCCGGATCGTCCCAGTCGCGCACCACGTGGAGCAACGCGTCCGCGTCGCGCAGCCGTGCGAGGTGCTCCGCGGGGAGCTCCTCCGTTCCCACGCGACCGTCCGACGACGTGGGCGGCGCCGGCAGGTCGACGTACGTCACGTCCGCGTGGATGACCTTCCTCGGATGGAAGATCTCCGCCAGCCGGTCCAGCCGCGGATCCGGCACCTTGACCACGCCGACGTGGAGCTCCATCCCGCCAAAGCCGCCGGTCTGGACGTTGCCGCGGGTCAGCGTGTTGAAGACGGTGGTCTTCCCCGACCCGGCAAGCCCGACGATCGCGATCTGCATGGGGTCAGTATCCGACGCCCGGGTCCACCCTGTTGCGGAGCGGCTCCCCGGCGGCGAAGCGACGGAGGTTGTCGGCGAACAGCTCGACGCTCCGGTCGAGGACCCGACCGCTCGACCACGACGTGTGCGGCGTCAGGATCACGTTCGCTAGGTCATAGAAGGGGGACGTCGGCGGCAGCGGCTCGTCCCGGAACGCGTCCAGCACGGCGCCCCCGAGCGTGCCGTCCTGGAGCGCGCGCACGAGGGCACGCTCCACGATCAGGCGGCCCCGCGAGACGTTGATCAGCCACGCCGTGCGCCGCATGAGCGCCAGGGCGCGGTCGTCCACGAGATCCTCGGTCTCGACCGTCAGGGGCAGGGCGAGCACGACGAAGTCCGAGGCGCTCAGCAGGTCGCCAAACGCCTCCGGCCCGCGGAGCTCCACGCCAGCGGGCAGCGGCGGCTCGTCCGGCCTGGGCCTCGGGTCGCGGCGCGTTGCGATCACCCGCATCCCGAACGGCGTCGCGAGCTCGGCAACGGCCCGCCCGATGCTCCCGAAACCGACGATGCCAAGGGTGACGTCAGCCAGCTCGCGTCCCTCGAGCGGCTGCCAGGTCCGCTCTGCCTGGAGCTCAAGGAGTTGCGGGAGTCGGCGGCTGACCGCCAGCACCATCATCAGGACGTACTCGGCGATGGGCTGGCTGAAGACGCCGCGCGCATTCGTGATGCAGAGGCCGCGGGCGCGCGCCGCCGGGCTGAGGAGCCGCTCCACGCCGGCCGACGCCGAATGCACCCAGCGCAGCGACGGTGCCCGCGCCAGAAGGCGCTCGTAGGCGTCGGTCGCCAGGAACCCGTGCAGCAGGACCTCGACGTCCTCGAGCGGACCATCCCCCAGCCCCTCGCGGGAGAGCATCAGCAGGCGCGAACCCGGGGCCGCCGCCAGGATCCTCGCCACGTCCTCCGGCCGGTAGCGCGCGGCAAGGATCGGCGAGAGCGCGATCGCGCGCGGCACACCGCCGGGCCCGCTCCCCGGTCCCGGGCTGCCGCCGAGGCCCGAGCCGGTCACGCGGGCGTCCCGAGCACGCGCCGCGTCCAGCGCTCCGGGTGGTCGAGCTCGTCGTCCCGCGGCAGCGTCTCGGGCCCGTCCCACAGCCGCCGAAGGGCCTTCCCCCCGCCAAGGTGCTCGATCCCCGCGACGAACCGCTCCCCGCGTGCGTACTGCTCCATCTTCAGGTCGAGACCGGTCAGACGCAGGATCGCCCGCTCCATCGGCGTGCGCGACGCTCGCCGGGCATGGAACCGGGCGGAGATCGTCTCGACTCCCGGAACGAGGTCCTTCCCGACCGAGTCCATCACGTGGTCGCTGAACCCCTCGAGAAGGCTCATCACCGCCTGCGTCTCGCAGAAGAGCGTGCGCTGTTCGTCCGACATCAGGCGCTCCAGCCAGTGGCCGTCGCCGACGCGAAGCGCCCGCCCGACGGCTCGGGTGGCCTCTCCTCCCAGGGAGGCGCTGCTTTGCGAGAACGCGCGCAGCTGCCGTTCAAGGCGCTCGGCCAGGTAGGGCCGCAGCCAGGGATGCGCCTCGAACTCGAACGCGTGCGTCGTCTCGTGGAGCGCGATCCACGTCCGAAACGACGCCACCTCGACGCCGAGCGAGAGGGCCGTCGCCCGGATGTTCTCCTCCACGAAGAGCAGCTGGCCCGGCTCGGCACCCGCCGATAGAAGCGCCATGTCGTACTGGCCGAGCACGCGCTGGCCCAGGAACGCGAGGAGGAACCCGAGCTGCTGGCTCGTGACCCAGCGGTTCGCGAGCGCGATCGACGCCTTCAGGAGGCCTGCCGACGGCGGCACGAGCTGGTCGAGGAGGTCCCCCTCCAGCTTGCCGAAGATCCCCGCGAACGTCGCCAGGTTGGCCTCGACCCAGCCACTCCGGCCGACCACCGCGACGCGATCCACGATGCCGGGGAGCGGGACGCCGAGCGCGTCCTCGAGCGCTGGCACGACGCGCGCCATGGCTGCCCGGTAGACAGGTGCGGTGGCCGCGATCTCCGGGCTGCCCAGCCGGCCCGGCGCGCGGCGCAGGCGCGCCTCGGCACGGCGCCCGACGGCGGGCCAGTCGACCAGTCCCCGCGCGAGCCTCCCGCTCGGCCCTCCGGCCGAGCACGGTGACGGCGGCGCCGAGCGCAGCTCCCACGAGGAAGCCGGCCTGCCACGTGGCGCCCGTGGAGCGCTGGGCGGAAGGTCCGCTGGTGGGTCGGCGCGCCGCCATCGCCGGACCTCAGGCCGCCCCGGCGCCGACCGCGACCGGCTCAGCGGGCGGGAAGGCGGGGCCGAAGAGTCGGTCGACCAGGACCTGGAAGGCCCCCAGGTCGCCCGTCGTGAGGAGCAGCCGGGTTGGCTCGGTCGCCCGCTCAGCTGGTGCATCGTGGCCGGCGCGGCCGGCATCCGCCGCCGTTCCGCGGGTCGTCCCGGGCGCCTCCAGACCGTTGACGGAGAGCAGCTCGGACAGCGCGCCCGCGGTGGCCGTTGCGCTGTCGACGATCGCGACGCCTTCGCCCGCCGCGGCCTGGATCGCCCGGCGCAGGAGGGGGTAATGGGTACAGCCGAGCAGGACCGTGTCGATCTTGGCCGAGGCGGGTAGCGGGTGGATGAAGTCCCCCCGGCCGTCCCGCCGGCCGAGCAGCGGCCCGAGCGCCTCCATGACGGCCGCGAAGACGGCGTCACCGTCGAGGAGACCGGCCTCGACGAGGGGAACGAGCGTCGGCGTCGCGTGCTCGTAGACCTCCACCGCCGGATTCTCCTCCTTGATCGCATCGAAGTACGCGTGCGACCGGATCGTCGCCGGGGTGGCGATCACGCCCACCCGGCGCGTTCGCGTGGCCAGCGCCGCCGCCTGGGCGCCCGGACGGATCACCCCGAGAACCGGCACGTCGTAGCGCCGGCGATACTCGCCGAGGGCGACGGCCGTGGACGTGTTGCAGGCGACGACGAGTGCCTTGACATCGTGCTCGACGAGACGATCCAGGCAATCGATCGAGAACCTGCGCACCTCGGCGTCCGGGCGCGTCCCGTACGGGGCTCGCGCGTTGTCGCCGAGGTAGATCAGGCTCTCATAGGGTGACCGCCGGACGATCTCGCGAAGGACGGTCAGCCCGCCGACCCCGGAATCGAAGACCCCGATCGGCCGCGGATCGGACATCCGGTCAGCGCCGGGCGGCGGCCAGGACCGGCGCCTTCAGGAGAGCCGTGGCAACCGCTGTGACGTCGCGGCTGATCTGCGCGTCCGGGTTCGCCAGCACGAAGGGCACGCCCTCGTTGTTCGACTGCATCACGAGCTTCCCGTCCGACACGATGGAGTGATCGGGTGCACGCCCCAGGGCCCGCGACAGGTCGCGCGGATCGATGCCACCTCCCGAGTCGGCCCGGTTCAGCACGTAGCACACCTTGGCGTCCGCGTAGCCGATGGCTCGGAACGCATCTGCGACCGCGAGGGTGTTGCGAATCGTGGTCGAGTCGTAGGTGACGATCTCGAGGATCCGGTCGGCAGCGTCGAAGATCGCGAGCGAGACGTCACCGAGGGAGGCCGGCATGTCGACGACGACGACGTCGTAGACGCGGCGAAGCAGTGACAGGACCTTGTCGATGTCGCGCACGCTCACCATCTCGGCCAGCTCGACGCGAGGCGGCGCGAGGAGGATGTCGATCCGCGACGGGTCGCGCCAGAGCACGTCGCCGAGGTCGGACTCGCCGATCCTGTCGGTCGGCAGGTCGAGGATCGACGGGGCGTCGCCGGGCACCTTCAGGAGCGAACGAAGGTCGCCGAACTGGAGGCAGGCGTCCAGCAGACAGGTCTTGTGGCCCTGGGACGCCAGGGCGACCGCGAGGTTGAACGCGATCGTCGTCTTGCCGACGCCGCCCTTCGGCGCGAACACGGCGCACAGCACGGACCGGCCCGCTCCGTCGGCCGACGACGCCGCCTGGTGGATGGCGTTGATCAGGTTGACCAGCTCGAAGCCGGAGAACGGCATCGCGAGAACCCCCGCGATCCCGGACGACGGGTCCAACTGGACCGGATTCTGGGGGACGGTCAGGGCGATCACCGCGACGTGCGGCGCCGCTTCGTGGAGGATCTCGACGACGCGACGACCCTTCGTCCGGCCCTGGAGCAACCAGTCGACGATCACCACGTCGGGCCGCAGTTGCTGGACCTGTGCCGCCGCCCGGCCGCCATCCGTGACGACGTCGATCAGCTTGATCGCCTGCTGCGAGTTGAGCAGGCCACGGATGTACTGGGCGACCTGTGGAACGTCCTCCACCAGGAGGAGCCGGATCTGGCTCGAGGGCGCGGGCATCGACAGCGACGATACCAGACTCAGGCCGATCAACCGGGCCGGCGCGCGAGCAGGACGAGGCGGTCACCGTGTGGCCCGAGCGGCTCGAGGTCGTAGCCGCCGGCGACGAGCTCCACCTGCAGGCCTGCCGACTCGGCGAGGACGCTCTGCTCATCGGCCGAGGTCAGCCGGACGACGTCGCGTCGGAACCACCGCACGGGCGACTGGCCCGCCTCGCCCTCGTCGAACAGCGTCGTGAGGCCGACCGTGCCCGTCGCACCGTCGTGCTGCGCAGCAGCCGTCTTGGTTACCCACGTGCCGCGCTCGGGATCCTGGCGCAGGTATTCGAGGTGCAGCCGTCCGTCGTAGCGGGCGAGGTCCGTGGCGTCGGGCAGCCAGGCGTCGACGGCAGCCAGGCCCCCCGGGGCGAGGTGTTCGGCGAGCGCCGCCCAGGCCGCCTGCTGTCCATCGCGCGAGCGAAGCAGCAGGATCGAGTTCAGAGCAACGAAGGCCAGCCGGTAGGTCCCAGCACCGGGCAGCTCCAGCCCGGCGACGTCGGCCAGCACGAGGTCGAGGCGCCCCTCGACGTCCGCGCCCGCGGCGGAGGCCCGGCGGGCAGCCCGGCGCAGCATCGCGGGGTCGAGATCCACGGCCGTCACCGCGAAACCGGCCTCGGCAAGCGGGACCGCGAGCCGGCCCGTTCCGCACATCAGCTCCAGGATCGGCCCGCCCGCCTTCACGGCCAGCGCGAGCCAGAGATCGAGGTCTCCAGGATCGTCCAGGAGGTCGAGGTCGTAAAGCCGCGCGAGCGCGTCGGCGAGCTCCTCCTGCCCGGGGAGAGCGGCCACGGGGGTCATACCGGGCCGCCGCCGGGACCCGCACTCGGGCCGCGGAACTCTTCCCAGGCGGCCGCGACCAGGCCGGGATCGACCAGCAGGTCGAGCGCCGTGTCGGCGACGAGCGCGGCCGCAACGAGGGTCGTTTCGTCGGCGCGGGGCGTCGCGGCGGCCCGCAGCAATTCGATCGAATGCCACGGGACGCCGTGGTCGCAGATCGCGAGGGACGGGTGGATGGTCGGAAGCGCGAGCGACACGTTCCCCATGTCCGAGCTGCCGAGGTGATCCTCGTCCACCCCTTCGTCGACCAGGCCGCGCTCCTCCATGTTGGCGCGCCAGAGCCCAGCCAGCGTCCGACTGTCCTTCATCGTCGCGGAGCCGCCGGAGAAGGCAAGCTCACCCTGCACGTCCGCCATCATCGCGGCACCGGCGACCAGCGCCCGGAACCGGTCGCGCATCGACTCGAAGTAGGCCTGGTCGGAGCTCCGGATCATGAACCGCGCCGTCGCCCGGTCCGGGATGATGTTGGCGGCCATGCCGCCCTCGAGGACGATCCCGTGAACCCGGGCGTGCTGGGGGATCTGCTGGCGCCAGAGCCCGATCGCCTCGAACAGGAGGACGGCCGCGTCGAGCGCATTCCGGCCCTCCCACGGTTCGCTGGCCGCGTGGGCCGCCCGGCCGGTGAACGTGACGTCCACGTCCTCGCTCGCGAGCAGCACGCAGTTGACCATGTTGCGGTCGGCCGGGTGGAAGAGGAGCGCGGCGTCGAGCCCATCGAAGAGCCCGTCGTCCAGCATGAACTGCTTCCCGCTGCCACGCTCCTCCGCCGGGGTGCCCAGGAAGACGACCTCCCCCGCGAACGAGTCGCGCACGGCGGCCAGGGCGATCGCCGCCCCGACACCCGACGCGGCCATCGTGTTGTGGGCGCAGCCGTGGCCGAGGCCGGGGAGTGCATCGTACTCGGCGAGGACGCCGATCCGCGGCCCGCCGGACCCGATCCCGCCCGTGAGCCGGCCCCGTATGGCGGTCGGCAGGCGTCCCGCCGGATGCTCCACGGCGTAACCGTGGCCGGCGATCGCGGCTGCCACGCGCTGGGCCGCCCGATGCTCCTCGAAGGCGGGCTCCGGATCGGCGTGGATCGCGTGCGACAGCGCCAGAATCTCGTCCCGGCTCGCGTCGATCGCGGCCCGTGCGCGGGCCTTGAGGTCCGATGGAGCGGGCATGGGCAACCTCCAGCTTTCGGGCTCGCAGTGGGCAGGATCAGCGTTCGATGGACAGCGTGATCTCGGCAAAGACGACGAGCACGCAGACGAAGACGGCGATGGGCAGGCTCAGGATCGCCTGGAGGCGCAGCGCCACGAACAGGCCGACGACCAGCCCGACCCACAACCCGCGGCGTGCCGCGCGGACCCAGTCGCCGCGGTAGGCGATCCGGCGGTGACGGCCGAAGGCCGCGAGCCAGAAGAGCGGGGCGCTCGTGAGCCCGAGCGCGAGGCCCATCAGCGCCGCCCCGACGAACCCGGCGGCCGGATCGGTTCGTGGGTCGCGTGTCGTCACGAGGAGCCCAACCAGGATCCACGCAATGGCGGCGGCCCCAAAGGTCCCGAGGTTGGCCAGCCTGTCGCGCGCCTCCACGTCCGGGAGTCTAGCGCGCCACGCTCGACGGGCAGATGTCGCGGAACGCGCACCACGAGCACGCCACGTACGAGGGGCGGGCCTCGAAATCGCCCGTCCTGATCCCGGCCGCAGCCAGGCGGATGTCGGCGACGCCGCGCTCCACGCGGGCTCCGTCCACCTCCGCCGTCCCGACCAGCCCGGAGTCGAGGAAGTACAGGGCGACGGCGTCGGGCAGGCGTCCGGTCTCCGCCTGCCAGGCCATCGCGTAGATCGTGAGCTGCAGGGAGTCGCGGGCTCGCTCGCGCGCCTTCGCCGGGTCGCGGATGTCCGAGCTCTTGTAGTCCGTGATCACCACACGCTCGTGCAGGAGCGGGAGCGCGGGCTCGACCACGTCCGCGGCGTCAGCGACCGCCGGTCCCTTCGCAGCCCGTTCGAAGCGGCTGCCGGCGGCGGCCGCCGGGATGAGGTCGACGCGGTCCATCCGGCCCCGTACCCGGTCGCCGTCGAGGAGAAACGCGAACTCGCGCTCGACGTAGGCAGGGACGATGGCGCCGGGCTCCAGCTGGGCCTGCCGGAACCGGCGCAACGCGTCGCGGCCGGCCGCCAGGCGCGCCTCCTCGTGCTCTCGTGAGACGAACCCCTCGGTGGTCCAGGCCTGCTCGAAGATGCTGACCAGCTCGGTCTCGCTCATCACGATGCCCCGGGCATGCCGCTTGTGGAACTCCTGGACCGCGAGATGAAGTGCCGATCCGTACACGATCGCGTGGTGCGGGGCGGTCGGGACGCGGAGCACGTGCGCGTACTTGTAGCGTCGTGGACACGCCAGGTAGGCGTCCACCTGGTGGAAGCTGAGCATGAGCGGCTCCGCCTGCCCGCGGGGTCCCACCCCCGGAGCAGGGATCGCCGGTGCGTCGTGGGCGGCGAGACGCTCCAGCGCGTCGGAGGCGCGCGTCGCCGGCAACGTTCCTGCCGGGAGGTCGAGCGCCTCCAGGACGAACGGCGAGACGCGTCGCGTTCGCTTTCCCCCGTAGTCGAGGGCATGGCTCAGGACGAGCTCGTCGCGAGCACGGGTCATCCCCACGTAGAAGAGGCGCCTCTCCTCCTGCACGGACGCGTCCCCGGCCGGGAACGTCCCCCGGAGCAGCGCATCGGGCACGGCGAGCGGCTCGCGCCTGCCCCGGGCGGGGAAACGGCCTTCCACGAGCCCGACCATGTAGACGACCGGCCACTCCAGGCCCTTTGCCTTGTGGACCGTGACCACCGCGACCGCGTCCGCGTCGGGATCAAGGTCCGCGGTCGCGGGGTCGTCGCCCGCCTCGATGAGGGTCTGCAGGTGCGGCGCGAGGAAGACCGCCCGATCGTCTAGCAGGAGGGACGACTGGGCCCGGACGATCTCGAAGAACCGGGCCACGTTGCCGGCCGCCTCTTGCGCGGCGGGCGTCGCCGCCTCCGCGAATGTTCGCAGGGACCCCGAGGCCCTCAGGAAGTCGTAGAGAACCTCACCGGCCGGGCGCCGGCTCCCAAGCTCCGCGTAACGGCGCAGGTCGGCCACGAGCCGGGAGAGGGAGGTCCGTGTCTCCGGGCGCAGGCGAACGAGCCCCGGCTGAGCATCGACATCCTCGAGCGTCTCGCGGAGGCTCCGGTTCGTGCGCCGTGCGCGGTTCGTCAGCACGGCGAGGTCGTCCCCGGCCAGCCCGTACGGCTCGGAGGCAGCGAGTGCGAACACGTCCACGGAGTTGTTCGGGTCCGCGACGGCACGCAGGAACAGAGGAGCAGCCGCACCTCGGGGCGCCCATAGAGGCCCGACACGCCTGAGAAGCGCCACGGGACGCCGGCGAGGTTGAGGGAGCGCAGGATCGGGTCCGCGTCGGCGTTCGCCCGCACCAGCACCGCGTGGTCGAGCGGCCGCGCGCCGGCGCGGATGCGGCGGTCGATCTCGGCGGCGACCCAGTCGGCCTCGTCCGTCCCGGCCGCGAACGCGACCTGGCGCACCGGCACGGATGCCCTCCCCCGGCGATGCGCGACGAGCCGCTTCACGATCCCGCGCTGGACTTCGAGGCGGTCGGGGTCGTTGAACCGGATCAGCCGGTACGAGGCGTCCAGGATCGGCGCCCGCGAGCGATAGTTGCGGCGCATGACGAGCATCCGCGCACCCTGGAAGTGCTCCAGGAAGTCGACGATCGCGCCGGTCGCCGCTCCCCGGAAGCGGTAGATCGACTGGTCGTCGTCGCCCACGGCTGTCACGTTCCGGCGCGGCTCGGCGATGAGAGCGACCAGCTGGGCCTGCGCTCGGTTGACATCCTGGAACTCGTCGACGAGGACGTAGTGGAACCGGTCCTGGAGCGCGCGGCGAGCTGCCGGATGCTCCCGGAGGAGCGTCAGCGCGAGGCGGACCTGGTCGCCGAAGTCGATCGCGCCGGCCTCGGCGAGGAGCTCCTGGTAGCGCGCATAGGCGGCAGCGAGCTCGGCGTGCCGGCGGGCCTCGTCCCGGAGAGCCGCGCCGCCCGGTCCGTCGCCGGCGGCCTCCGCGGCGGCCGCCAGCCCTGCTGCATGAAGGCGGTACTGCTCGGGCGCGATGTCCTCGTCCTTCAACCGGCTGAAGAGCGCGGCCAGAGCGCCAAGGAACCTCGTCGGGTCACCGAGCGGCCGGTAGGCGTCGAGCTTCAGCCGGAAGAGCCGTTCGCGCAGGAAGATGACGGTCTCCGGGCGCGTCAGGACGCGTGGCTCGGACGGAAGCCCGAGCTCCAGCGCGTGCTCTCGCACCACCCGGTCGCCGAAGGCGTGGAACGTCGCGACGAGCGTGTCCGTGTACCCATACGGCACCAGCTGGTCCACCCGGAGCTGCATCTCCTCGGCGGCCTTGTCCGTGAAGGTGAGGGCGAGAATCTCCGACGGCTTCGCCCGTTTCGTTGCGATGAGCCAGGCGATCCGCCGGGTGACCACCTGGGTCTTTCCGGTCCCGGCGCCGGCGACCACCAGGAGCGGTCCCTCACCATGGGTGACCGCGCGCCGCTGCTGCGGGTTGAGGTTCGCAAGCAGCGCCTCGACCCCGGCGCCACCTGGCTCCCCCGGCTTCGAGGTCGCGGGGGCGACGTGCTCCAGCCAGACGGGGATCTGCTCGAGCGCGGCTTCCGACCGGCGCCGCGGCGAACGGGGCGTCATGCGCCCTCGTCAGCGCCCGAGTGCCCGGTCCGTCGCCTCGCGCAGCGCCGTGCTCTCCTCCTCGGAGAGCGCGCCCTCCGCCACGCCGCCGTTGACGGCTTTGCCGTAGACGCGCGTCTGGTTTCGTGCGTGCAGGCTGGAGAGGACGACCCCGTTCGCCTCCGGGTCCGTCAGCGCGAGCGCGAAGCTCTGGTTGCCGCCCGTGTCCTCGAAGTTGTTGAAGCGGACGAGGCTGATGCCCTGCACGCTGTGGCGGGCACGCTCCTCCAGGACAGCCGCGCGGTCGTCGAGTTCGTCCTGCCGCCGCGCGACGGCGTAGACCTTGTCGAGGTGCGCCTCGAGGACATCGGCCAGGCTGGTGCCGTCGTCCCCGCGCGTCAGCGCCGCCAGGCGTGCCTCCAGCGAGCGCCCACGCCGGGCGACGGCCAGTAGAACCCAGGCAACGGTGGCGAGGGCGAGCACGAGAAGGGCCACGATCGGGCCGATGTTGTCGCGGACGAGCGCGCTGATGTCGCTCACGGATCCTCCGGTGGGGGTTCTCGAGTCTAGCAGGGCGCGCTCGCCCGGGGCCCGCCCGCGACCCGCCCGGCCACTGTCCCGAACCCAGTGTGTCCGTCGCGGGCCTCGTCAACGTGCGCCGCGGCTCCATGACCTGCCGCCGGTGTTATCCTTCGGCCTCGTCGGACGCGCACGCGCCCGTCCCGGACACGCGTCCGAGCACGCCCGGCCCACATCGCCGGAAGACCCAGGAGGCCGACCTCAGCATGGCGAAACGCCAGCGCGGCAGCGCGCGACCGGGCCAGCGGACCCCCGCCAAGAACGCCAGCGGGCGGATCCCCGCCCGGCCGGCCGCCGCGGCAACCCCGGCTCCGGCAGCCCAGCGGCCCGTGGGTACGCTGACCGACGACGAGCTCGCCAGCGCGGCGGCGATCGAGGCCCGCATCGTCGACGAGGAGCGCCAGGCCACTGCCGCGCTGGCGCAGGGCCGCGAGCGCCGGCGAAGCGCGGCGGCGGAGGCACCGGTACGCGGACGCGGGCGCGCCGTCAGCACCCTCGCGGTCGTGGCGGCCGACGAGTACACGTACGTCGTCCGCGACCTGCGGCGAATCGCGGTCGTCTTCATCGGGATCTTCGCGATCCTGTTCGCGACGTTCATCGTGACGCAGCTCGCCGGCGTCATCCGGGCCTCCTGACCCGGCGCCCGGTCGCCTGCCCGACGGTCCGGGACACCGCGACGTGGCACGCCGCGGGGCCGGCGCCGCACCGGCGCCGATGTTCAGCCCGCCGGCTCACCTTCGGCCGCTCGCCGACCGAATGCGGCCAGGCTCTCTCGCCGAGGTCGTCGGCCAGGACCATCTCCTCGGCCCGGGTGCGGCGTTGCGGCGCCTGGTCGAGAGCGGCCGGCTCCCCTCGTGCGTCCTGTGGGGCCCGCCGGGCTCGGGCAAGACGACGATCGGGCGCCTGCTCGCCGACGCGGTGGGCGCGCGCTTCGCGGCCCTCAACTCCACGACCGACGGGGTGGCCACGCTGCGCGGGGTGGTCGAGGACGCTCGCAGCGCGGCGGCTCTCGAGGGCCGTTCGACCGTCGTCTTTCTCGACGAGGTTCATCGCTACAGCAAGGCCCAGCAGGATGCGCTCCTCCCCCACGTCGAGGCGGGCACGATCGTGCTCGTGGGCGCCACCACCGAGCCGCCGATCGCCGGCGGGATCACGCCCCCGCTCCTCTCACGGCTCCGCGTGTTCCGCCTGGCGCCGCTCGGCGAGGCCGAGCTCGCCATCATCGCCGCACGCGCGCTCGCGGACGTCGACGCCGGTCTGGCCGCCGCGTATGCGCTCGACGAGGCCGCCGAGCGCCAGCTGATCGGCTATGCGGCGGGCGATGCCCGGCGCCTTCTCGGCCTGCTCGAGACGGCCGGCCTGCTCGCCGACCGACGGGTGGCCGAGACGACCCCCGGCCCATCGGCGCGACCCGTCATCGTGGAGTCCGTCGACATCGCCCGGGCCGCCCAGTCGCCGATGCTCGGCTACGACAGGTCCGGCGTTATCAGCGCCCTGATCAAGAGCATCCGCGGATCGGACCCGGATGCGGCCGTCTGGTGGCTTGCCACGGCCCTGGAGGCCGGCGAGGATCCGCGATATCTCGCCCGGCGCCTCGTCATCTCTGCGTCCGAGGACGTGGGCAACGCCGAGCCGGCCGGGCTGCCCCTGGCCGTGGCGGCGCTCACGGCGCTCGACCGGATCGGCGCCGAGACGAATGACGAGGGACTGTACGCCCTGGCGCAGGCGGCTATCTTTCTCGCCGCGGCGCCGAAGTCGGCCGCCGCCGGCCGGGCCTTGTTCGCCGCCCGGGACCAGCTCCGCGCGCACGGCCCCAGCCCGGTCCCGGGGCATCTCCGGGCAGCGGCGAAGAACTACCGAAGCCCGCACGATGACCCCGACGGGGCCGTCGACCAGGAGTACCTGCCGCGCGGCATGGCATCGCGCAGCTTCTGGGAGCCGACGGGCGAGGGTGCCGAGGCCCGCCTCGGCGAGCTGCATCGAGCCCGGCTCGCCGCACGCGCGGACGCGCGCCGCCGCCGGGGCGGTTGACCGCCAGCCGTTCCCGCGGACCGCTCTCTCGATTGCCCGTGTCGAGGCGCTCCTCGATCCGCCCCAGGCGGGCGGGAAATCTCGTCCAGCCCGGCTTGCAGCTGTTCCGTGGCCCCCCGGTCCGCGGCCCGGTCGGCGGCGCCGCGCCCGCTGGGCCGCCTCCACGAAGGTGGAGGTGATCGCGGCCGTGATGATCGTCGTGAAGCCGATCGCGGAGAGCATGACGATCCCGCCCAGGGCGCTGGTCGGCGTCACGTCGCCGTAGCCCACGGTCGTCACGGTCTGCAGGCTGAACCACAAGGCGGTCCCGTAGTCGGGGAAGTCGCGCCGATCGAAGAGCCAGATCGCGGCGCTTCCGCCAATCACCGCGAGAAGAGTCACCCCCACGATCAGCCGCACCGCGTTGCGCATCGACGCGGCGTTCTCGACGAAGCGACGGATGCTTCGCCGGATCGGCGCCGGGACCCTGGATTCGAGCATCGACAAGCGCCTCCAGACCACGTTGGCTGCTGGCAGCTGGCGCCGGCGAACGCGACGCCCTGCCGGGTGGGATCCGGTGACGGCGCAGTCACAGTACCTGGAGCATCCGGACCGAGCCTGCCGCCGCGTAGGAGATTGGCGTGTGACCCGTCCTGACCTTCGCCTCCTCCTCCCGAGGTCCGTCGACCACGACGCCGGCGCTGGCTTGGCGGTCTGGCTCCTGACCCTCCACAACGTCGTCGGAACGCTGCGCAGCCTGATCCACATCCTTGCCCCGGATAGTCGTGCTCAGTCGATCGCCGGCATGGACACGAACGTCGCGGGTGGGCCGAACATCATCGGCATGCTCGCCCAGTGCGGCGGCGCACAGCTCCGCATGGCGCTGCTCACCTGGGTTGTGCTGTGGCGCTGACGCGGGCTGGTGCCGCTCATGATCGCCGTCGCGCTGCTCGACAACGTGCAGCGCGTCCTTATCGGCCAGTACAAACCGCTTCTGACGATGGACACGCCGCCCGGCTCCCTGAGCTGGGTCGTGGCGCGGCTGTGCGCAGTGCTGCTCGTCGTCGCGCTGATGCCGGTCCGCGGGGATCGCCCGAGCGCCGACGACGAGCCCGCGGCCCGCGGTGAGCCCGCGGCGCGCGCACACAACCGACGCGGGGCCGCGGGCTCCCCTACGCTGTGCCCAGTTCAGGCGCGCCTCCGGGCGCGAACAGCCGACACCGACCGTCACGCGAGGAGGCTCCCGTGCACCGCTACGAACCCAACCTCCGCATTCCCGGCCCGACCCATCTGCCCCCCGAGGTACGCGAGGCCGGCGGGCGCCAGATGATCAACCACCGCGGACCGGAGTTTGCCGCCCTGCTCGCCCGGATCGACCGCCGGATGCGCGTCTTCTTCGGGACCGAGAACGAGGTCCTGCTCCTCACGGCGGCCGGGACGGGCGGCCTCGAGGCTGCCATCGTCAACACGCTGTCGCCGGGCGATCGCGTGCTTGCCGTGCCGGTCGGGGTGTTCGGCGATCGTTTCGCCAAGATCGCGAGCACCTACGGCGCCGACGTTCAACGCCTGGAGACCGAGTGGGGCAACGCCGCCGATCCGGACGCCCTCCGGGCCCACCTGGCGGCCGACGCCGACTATCGCGCCGTCCTGCTCACCCACAACAAGACCTCGACCGGCGTCACCAACCCGATCGCTGCGCTTGCCGCGGTCGTCCGCGAGCTCGCGCCCTCCACCCTCATCGTCGTCGACGGCGTCTCCGCACTCGGTGCCGTCCCGTTCGAGATGGACGCCTGGGGCCTGGACGTGGTCGTGACCGGCTCCCAGAAGGCGTGGATGGCCGCGCCCGGGATGTCGATGATCGCCCTGTCCGAGCGTGCCTGGGCCGCCGTCGATGCGGCGCGCATGCCGCGCTTCTACTTCGACCTCCGCGAGGCGCGCAAGACGGCAGCGAACGGCCAGACGCCGTGGACGCCCGCCCTGGCGGTCATGTACCAGGTCGATGCCGGCCTCGAGCTCATGGAGGCGGAGACGCCGGCCGGCGTCTTCACGCGCCATGCCGCGTGCGCGGCCGCGACGCGCGCCGGCCTGGAGGCGCTCGGCTTCCGGATGCTCGCCGCCCCGGACATCGCGTCGAACACCGTCACCGCGGCCTGGATCCCCGAAGACCTGGACTGGAAGGTCTTCAATGGTGAGCTGAAGGCCCGCAGCGTGGTCCTCGCGGGCGGCCAGGGCAAGCTCAAGGGGAAGATCTTCCGGGTCGGCCATCTGGGCGCAGTGAACGTCGACGACATCCTCGGCGCGATCGGGGCGATGGAGGAGGTCGCCCGGGCGCTCGGCCGGCCCGTGGATCCGGGAGCCGCCGTCGCGGCTGCCCAGCGCGCCATCGTTGCCGCCGTCGAGCCGCGCCTCGTGACGCCGGCAGGAGTCCCGGCATGAGGATCTTGGTCGCCGAACCGATCGCCCGGGAGGGCACCGAGATCCTGCGTCGCGAGCACGACGTCGACGAGAAGGTCGGGTTGACCCCCGAGGAGTACCGGGCGATCCTGCCGGACTACGACGCGCTCGTTGTGCGCAGCCAGGTCAAGGTCGACGCCGACATGATCGCCGCCGGGACCCACCTAACCGTGATCGGCCGGGCGGGCGTCGGCGTGGACAACGTCGACCTAGACGCCGCGACGAGGGCCGGGATCACCGTTGTGAACGCGCCGACCGGCAACACGATCGCCGCGGCCGAGATGACACTGGCTCTCCTCTTCGCGCTGGCGCGCAAGGTCGCCGCCGCCGATGCGTCGATGCGGCGCGGCGAGTGGAAGCGGAGCGCCTATGCGGGCCACGAACTGCGGGACAAGACCATTGGGATCGTCGGCCTCGGGAAGATCGGCCAGGCCATCGCCGACCGCGCCCGGGCCCTCGAGATGAGCGTCATCGGCAGCGATCCGTTTGTCACCGCCGAGCAGGCGGCCCGCCACGGGATCGAGCTGGTCCCGTTCGAGCAGCTCCTCGAGCGGTCGGACGTCGTCACGCTTCACGTCCCCGTCACGAAGGCGACGAAGGGCATGATCGGCGCCGCCGAGCTTGCCCGGATGAAGCCCTCGGCGTTCCTTCTCAACGTCGCCCGCGGCGCCGTGGTCGACGAGGCAGCCCTGGCGGAGGCCCTCCGCGCAGGCACGATCGCAGGGGCCGGGATCGACGTCTACGCGACCGAGCCGCCGACGGGGAGCCCGCTCCTGGAGGCCCCGAACACCGTGCTCACGCCGCACCTCGGCGCATCCACCGCGGAGGCCCAGGTGCTGGTCGCCGAGGAAGCTGCCGAGCAGGTCCTCGCTGTGCTCGGTGGGCGGCCTGCCCGGTACGCCGTCAACGCACCCCTGCTCTCGCCCGAGACGGCGGGGGCGATCGCTCCGTACCTACCGCTCGCCGAGACGCTCGGCCGGTTCTACGCTCAGTTCGTCCGGGGAGCCGTGGAGACGCTCACGCTCGACGTGGCCGGGGAGCTGGCCGCGCACGAGGTGACGCTCCTCCAGGCGGCAGTCCTTCGCGGTCTGCTCGAGGGCACGACGCACACGCGGGTCAACCTCGTCAACGCGGCCTACCTTGCCAAGGCGCGCGGGATCGCCCTCGTCGAGCGAAAGACGCCCGACGCGGGACCGTACGCCACCCTCGTCACGGTCTCGGGCGTGACGGGAGGCATGCAGCACGACGTCTCGGGGACGCTTGCGAACGGCGAGCAGCGCCTCGCGCGCCTGGACGGCTACGAGCTGGAGATGGCTCCGGCGCCATGGATGCTCGTCACCCGCCACCTGGACCAACCCGGGATGATGGGCCGGATCGGGAGCCTGCTCGGCGAGGCCGACGTCAACATCAGCGCGATGCACCTCGGGCGCTCGGCCCCCAGGACGGACGCATTGATGGTCCTCGCGCTGGACGAGGCCGTCCCGGATGCCGTCGCCGGGCGCATTCGTGCGCTGGATGGCGTCCTGGACCTCTGGAGGATCGAGCTCGGGGACGGCGCGTGACGGAGGGTCCCGGGGTGCCGCCCCCGCTGGCGGTCCCGACCGACCTCGCGGCGTCGCTCGTCCTGCTCCGCCACGGCCAGTCCGTCTGGCTGGCCGAGGGTCGCTTCCAGGGGCAGGCGGACACGCCGCTGTCGGAGCTCGGCGAGCGTCAGGCGGCCCTTGCGGGCACGCGTCTCGCCGACCCGACATCCCCGCCGCGATTGCCCGTGCCACGCGGCGATCCGGTCGCAATCGTCCACTCCCCGCTCGCGCGGACGGCGCAGACGGCGGCGGCCGTGGCCGCGGCCATCGTGGCCCGCGGTCGGCGCGCCCCACCGCTCGTCTCAGAGCCCGGCTTCGCCGAGATCGCGCAGGGGGCCTGGGAAGGACTCCTGCAGCGCGAGGTCGAGGCCGGGTGGCCCGCCGAGGTCGAGGGCTGGCGGCGTGACCCCGTGCACCTCTTCGCGCCCGGGGGAGAGCCGCTCACGGCGGTGGACCGCCGGGTCAGGGCAGGACTGGAGCGAGTCATCGACCGCCTCGCCGGTGCACCTCGTGCCGCCCCGACGCCCGGGCGCTCTTTCTACGATCCTCACCAAGGACCCTGGGCCGTCCTCGTCGGTCACGACGGGGCGTTCAAGGTCGCGTTGCTCGCGCTGCTCGGTCTGCCCCTGGACCGCTTCTGGACGTTCACCCAGACCACCACCGGGATCGCCGTCCTCGACATCCGCAACGGCCGCACGGTCCTGCGTGCCTGGAATCGGACCGAGCATCTCGCTCCCCTCGAGATCGAGGCGGGAGAGGCCGATCTCCGCGCTGCGGACGAGGCGGCGGCTCGCGCCAGGAGCGGCGCCCTTTAGTCGGCCGCGCGGTCAGCCACGCCGGCCCCGGCGCCGGATGAACGCGAGGCGGAGCAGGGCGACCCGAAGGTGGCGCTGGGCCGTGACGAGCGCCGCGAGGCGGTCTGCGCCGAGGCGACGCCTCCCGTACGTTGCCTCCACCGTCGAGCGGGCCACCAGCTGCAGCTCCGGGCGCGCAGCGGGCACGACGTCGGAGAGTACCCCGAGGTACTCGTACACGGTCTCGGTCGGCCGGCGCGGGTAGCCCAGGCGGCCAGCAAGCCCTGCGACCGTGCGATAGACGGACGCGGGCTCCGTCGGGCGCCCGAGACGGCGCCGCACGAAGACGAAGAGAAGCCCGAACAAGGCAGCTGTGAGCGGGATCGCGAGGGCGACGATCGGTCCGATCCCCGTGCCGGCCGGACCCGAGAACCCAGCACCTCCCGGCCCGCCGGACGCCTCGCCGCCGATGCGACGGCTGGGGCCCGGGGCGCCGTTCGGAGCCGCGCTGGCCGACGGGCTGGGGGCCGCGACGGCGGGCCCCGCGGGCAGCGCGAGGGGGATGCCGACTCCTCCCCCGGTGGGGTCGAAGTCCACCCAGCCCGCGCCCGGGAACCAGACCTCGACCCACGCGTGCGCCCCGTCGCGGCGGACCGTCTCGACCCCATTCGCATCGCGCGCGCCGGGCAGGAATCCCTCCACGAACCGCGCCGGGATCCCTTCGACGCGCAGCATCATCACCATCGCCGATGCGTAGTGCTCGCAGTAGCCCGTCCGCGAGTGGACGAAACACTCGACCACGCCTCGCCCGCCACAGTCGACGTTCGTGACGTCCGTGCTGTAGGTGAAGTGTGCCGGATCGCGCAGATACGACTCGATCGCCCGGGCCATGTCGTAGGGCGTGGTCGGACGGGCAGCGGCGATGATCTGGGAGAGCAGGGCGCGCGTCTCGGGCCCCACTGTTCCGGGCTCGATGGACGTGTAGGTCGCACGCAGTGCCGGCGGATAGTCCGTTCCCGCCGCCCGCAGACGGTTGGCCGTCAGCGCCGTCGGATCGCCCGGGTTGGAGAGGTCCGGGACGAGTGCCTCCAGGGTGTAGCCGCTGCCCCCGGCCGGCACGATGCGGCCGAACGCGGTGTCCGAGCCGCTCGGCACCAGGGTCACGCTCGCCGGCCGGTCCAGCAAGATGGGAATGCCCGGGGCCACGACGATGCTCCCCGCGGCAAGGCCGCTCACCCGGTACTCCTCGGTCAGGTAGCGAACGGTCGCCTGCGGCGCGTCCAGGGTCCCGGCAAGGAGGCTCGCCGAGGTCCCGACGGTGACCTGGGCCGCCCCGCTCCAGCTCCACGTGTTCCCGATCAGCTGGTCGTAGGCGACCGCGCGCCACTTCAGGCGCGGGCTGCCGAGCGGTGCTTGGATCGTGAAGATGGGGGTCGCGTCGGTCACCCAGGCGCCGGTGATCGTCGTCGACGAGCCGAACTGCGTTCCGGTGATCCGGGTGCCGGGCCCGCCCGCCGGGAAGTACCGGACCCATTGCTGGGCGAGCTCCGTGAACTTCTCGTTCAGACCCGGCCAGGCATTCGCCAGCGGCGCGGACGATGCGGCCTGGGTCAGGAACAGCGCGCCGAGGACCGACGCGGCGACGAACGCGAGGCCGGCTCGAAGCGACAGGCCGGCGGCGTCGCCGACGTCGCCGATACGGTGCCGGAGCCACGCCCGCTGCTCGTCCGCGACATGGAACCGGACGAGGAAGAGGAGCGCGGCGATGGAGTACAGCACGAGCAGCGGGTACTGGTCCCGGATCGTGAGCACGACGTTCGCCAGCAGGATCGACCCGGGCAGGACCACGGCGGCGACGGGCCGCCGGTGGGAGTAGGCAGTGTACCCCGCGAACTGGCCGGCACCCCAACAGACGATGCCGAGCACGAGCAGGAAATGCCCGACCTCTTGCGTCGTGGCCCGGCTGCGGACCACGAGGTCGAGGTACGCCTGCACGACCGAGTCCGACGTGGCCTGGAAGAGCCCGCCCAGCGCCTGGCCAGGCGCGAGGTGGGCTCCCACGACGAGGGTGAGGTAAGCCGTGGCGACGACCGCCCCGCCGACATGGGCGAGGAGCCGGCCCCAGCCCGCCTTCGCCGCGAGGACGCCCCAGGTGACGCCGAGCACGCCGGCCCACGGCAGGAAGTCCGTCAGCGTGCGGCTGCCGAGCACCCAGTGCGCGTCGTCGATCCCCCACCCCGCAAGCCCCGCCATGAGCGCCAGCAGGAGCACGCTCGCCCACCCTTCGGCCGGGGCAAGCACGAAACGTCGCTCCCCGCCGGTGACCTCGGCTGGCGGCGCGGAGAAGGCCGCCCGGGCGGCGCTCATCCGACGAGGACCTCGGCGAGCGGGACACCGGGCGGAACCGGGTACGTCTTCACGTCGAACTCCCCGAGAGCATGGCGGACCCGGCGTGACGACCCCTCAAGGGCGCCGATCTCGAGCGCTGCGTCCGGCCCGTCCGGGCTGCTCGCGGCCGGCAGACCGTGGCGAACGAACGCGGACGGCTCGAGGTAGAGCACCTGGATTCCGATCCCGCGCGGGCGAAGCGTAGCCAGCGGGCGGACCCACGCCGGCTCCGCCGCGGGGGTGACGATGATCGCCGACATGCCGCGGCGCAGAAGTGGCAGCCCGGCGACGAGCGCCTCGACCAGCGGAACGCTTCCGTCCCCGTCCACCGCCGCGAGCAGGTTCAGGATCTTCTGGCGCTGGCGTGCGCCGCGGTCCGGCGAGAGATGGGTGATGTGCGCGCCGGTGGTGGTCAGCCCGACGGACCGGTTCTCGGAGAGCGCCCGCTCGGCGATCGCGGCGGCGGCGCGCACCGCAACCTCGATGGTCGAGTCGTCGCCGGAGCCACGCTGAACGCGACGTTCCAGGTCCACAAAGAGCCAGACGTCGGCGGTCTGCTCCAGGTCGAACTCCTTGACCTGGAGCTCGCCGACCCGGGCGGTGGACGGCCAGTGGATGCGATTGAAGGCGTCCCCCGGCGCGTACGGCCGGATGGAGGTGGCCAGCGGCGTCGTCTGCTGGGCCCGGACCGGCGTCGAACGGCTTCCCTCGAGGCTTACCGCCCGGAGCCGCCAGCGCGGGATCGGCTCGATCCGCGGGTAGACGACGAGGGAAAGCCCATGGCCCACGGACGCATTCGCCTCGAAGAACCCGAATGGATCGCCGGTCCGGATCTGAAGGGGGTCCACCCGGAAGTGGCCCCGGCGCGCGAGCGGCACGCGCGCCACCCACGACCGCTCGCGGCGGGTCCCAAGGGAGATCGCGCGGCCGGGCAGCGGGATGGGCAGCGTCGAGGGGTTGTGAACCTCGAGCCAGAGCTTCGGCAGCCGGCTCGTGTTGCGCAGGGTGTAGGTCGTCCGGAGCTGGTCGCCGACGTGGGCCTGGAGCTGGTTCACGGCGTAGCCGGCCTCGAGATCCGCCAGGCCGTTCCGGGTGACCAGGTAGCTCCCGCCGACGACGAACACCCCGAGGTAGACCACGTAGAAGAGGAACTCGAAGCCGGTGCTGAGGGCGGCCACCACGAGAAGGCCACCGACGACGATGAATGGGAGGCGCCGCAGGAAGCCCACGTGCGACCGGGTCTCTCGGCCGTTCAGCGGCCGCGCGGGGCCTCGGTCTCGATCGGGCGCGGGCCGCCGGGCCGGGCGGGAGCGTCGACCGGCACCGAGTCGAGCAGCTCGCGCACCACCGTCTCGGCATCGATCTCGCGGATCGAGGAGCTCGTCCGGACGATGAGGCGGTGCGCCAGGGCAGGGACGGCCAGAGTCTTGACGTCGTCCGGGATCACGTAGTCCCGGCCGAGCAGCGCCGCCCGGGCCTGGCCGGCGCGATAGAGCGCGATCGAGCCGCGCGGCGAGGCGCCGAGGTAGATGTCGGGATGGCTGCGGGTCGCGTTCACGAGCCGCACGATGTACTCGGCCACGCTCGTGTCCACGTAGATCTCACGGATCGCCGCCTGCATCTCGCGCAGCTCGGCGACCGGGCAGACCTCGTCGAGGTCGTCGAGCGGATGGATCCGCTTCTGCTCGTCGAGGATCACGATCTCCTCGGTCGGCGTCGGGTAGCCCATCCGCAGGCGAAGCATGAACCGGTCCAGCTGGGCCTCCGGGAGCGCGAACGTGCCCTCGTATTCGATCGGATTCTGGGTGGCAATCACGAGGAACGGGTCGGGCATCTGGTGGCTGATCCCGTCGATCGTTGCCTGGCGCTCCTCCATGCACTCGAGGAGCGCCGACTGGGTCTTGGGAGTCGCCCGATTGATCTCGTCCGCCAGGACGACCTGGCTCATGATCGGGCCCGGGCGAAACTCGAACTCCTGGGTCTTCTGGTTGTAGATCGAGAGGCCGGTCACGTCCGAGGGCAGCAGGTCCGGCGTGAATTGGATCCGCCGGAACGACGAGCCCAGGCTCCGTGCGATCGCCTTTGCCAGAACCGTCTTGCCCGTGCCGGGCACGTCCTCGATGAGGAGGTGACCCCGACAGAGCAGGGCCACGAGGGCAAGCTGGACCTCGTGGTGCTTGCCCACGATGACGCGCTCGACGTTGGCGACGACGCGTTCGCCGGACTCCTGGATCTTGGTCATCGTGCTGGCTGGCTCCTGTCGCGGCGCGTCGGGCGGGCACGGGCTGCGGAGACGATGGAACGCCCGCAAAGCGCGGGGTCGATGCGGTCCGGGGTTTCCAGATAGTACGTCCGAAACGCCGGCCCGGTTCTCCCGGCCCGACCCCACCGGCTGTCCGTCAGCCCCGGAGCAGCGTTCTCCCGCCCGCCCACGCCGTCATCAGCGCCCCGAGGCCGGCCATCAGGGCGAGGAACAGGTCGCCCGACACGAACGAGGCGGCCGCGAGCGCGCCGAACACCGCGATGACGACGACGGCGATGACCGCCAACCCGATCCGTTCGACGATCGGTCGCGCCGCGCGCGGGCTGGTCACGGGAATCCCGTCGTCGGGTCCCGCGTTCGGGTCCCGCAGGGCGTCGTCCGGCACGCTCGGGCTGTTCATGGCTGCGCGGCGAAGTATGCCCGGAGCAGGTCGCCGGCGAGCGGGGCGGCGCGCGACCCTCCGGAGCCACCGTGCTCGACGATGACGGCCAGCGCGATCGTGGGAGCCTCCGCGGGCGCGAAGCCGATGAACCACGAGTTGGGCTCGCCCGACCCACCCAGCTGGGCCGTTCCCGTCTTGCCCGCGACACTGACGCCCGCCACCTGGGCGCCGGCGGTGAACTTCTGCCCGTCGACGCCCTCCACGGCCTGCACCATCGCGCCCGCGATCGTTGCGGCAGCCTGGGTCCCAAGCACCCGGCCCAGCGTCCCGGTGGGCACGGCGCTGACTGCGCCAGACGGGCTCACGAAGGCGGTTACGAGGCGGGGCCGCGGCTCGACGCCGCCGTTCGCGACCGTCGCCGCCACGAGCGCCATCTCGAGCGGGGTGACGAGCACCTCACCCTGTCCGTAGGCGGCGTTCGCCAGCTCGACGTCGTCGGCGAAGCCGCCCGGAAGCGGGCCGCCACCGTTCGTGAGCTGCGAGGTTGCCGTGGGGAGGTCGAACGGGATCGGCGCTCCGAATCCAAGCCGTCGCGCGGCGGCGTCCATGCCGGCGCCGCCAATGCGCAGCCCGGCCAAGGCGTACCAGATGTTGCAGGAGACCTCGGTTGCGCGGGAGAAGTTCAGAACCTCGGATCCGGTGAAGAGGTGGTGGCCGTCCACGACCCGGAAGCCATCGACGAGCAGGCCGGTCGTCTCGTCCCCGGGCTGCTGCGGGAAGGAGGTCGCCGCATCGATCGCGCCCGATGCGAAGCCCGCGATCGCGGTCACGATCTTGAAGGCGGATCCGGGAACGTACAGGCCCTGGGTAGCGCGGTCCAGGAGCGGCTGGCCGGGATCATCGAGGGCTTTCGTGAACGCGGCGCGCGCGGTGGCCAGGTTCGCGATACCCGACGCGTCGAAGGTCGGCGTGCTCGCCAGCGCGAGGACCTCGCCGGTCCGCGGGTCGAGGGCGACGACCGCACCGCGATCGTTCCCGAGGAGGTGGACCGCGAGCTCCTGCAGGGCCAGCGAAAGGCTGGTCCGCAGGTCATCGCCCCGCGGGGCGGGTGATCGGAACTTCGCGAGCGCCCGGGCGAGCGGGTCGTCGCCGCCCAGTCCGAGCAGCTCGGATGCATCGGCGGCCTCCAGGCCGGCCGACCCGTACAAGCTCGATGCATAGCCGAGCGGCGCGCCCAGAGACGGATCCGCGTAGACCCGGTAGAGGGCGCCCCCGGGGCCGCGCCGGTTCGAGGCCAGCACGTGGCCGTCGCGGTCGAGGATCCGGCCGCGCACCGCGTCCTGGGTGGCGGCGATCACGCCGGCGTCGCCCGGGTCACGGGAAAGGTCGTCGGCGCGCAGGACCTGCCAGTAGCCCGCCCCGAGCGCCACGCCACCGAACGCGATCGCCAGGGCGACGCCCAATCGGACCACGCGCTCACCGAGGGCACGCTCTCGGTGCGCGACACCCGCCCGCGCCGTCACGAGTCGACACGCCGGACGCGACGAGCGCGGCGCGGCTCCGCCGGCGGCGCCGGGCCGCGATCCGAGAGCGCCAGCAGGAGCCCCACGATCAGCCCGTTGACGAGCAGCGACGAACCTCCGTAGCTGATGAACGGGAGGGTGATCCCGGTCAATGGGATGAGCTTGAGGTTGCCGCCCGCGATGATGATCGCCTGCACGCCGATCACCAGCGCGAGACCTGCCGCCAGCAGCGCCCGCACGTCGTCGGCCGCGCCGGCCGCGATGCGCAACCCGCGCGCCACGATCACCAGGTAGCAGGCGAGGATGGCGACGACGCCGGTCATGCCGAGCTCCTCGCCGAGGGCTGCCAGCGGGAAGTCCGTCTGGACGGCAGGAATCGGCAGGCGTCCGTCGACCGTGGGGAGGCCTGCGCCCAGGCCCGTGCCGAGAAGTCCGCCGCGCGCGAAGGCATGGAGCGCCTGGATGGTCTGGTAGCCCGCCCCGAGCGGGTCGGCCCATGGGTCGAGCCAGTTCGCGACGCGCTCTCGCACATGCGCGAAGACCAGCGCCAGGATGACGAAACCGGTCACGAAGAGCACGATTCCGATCACGACGTCGACCTTGCTGCCGGAGGCGAGGTAGAAGAGGCAGAGAAACACGGAGAAGAAGAGGAGGGCCGCGCCCAGGTCGCGCTGGATCACCACGATTCCCAGCGCCAGCGCGAGCATCAGGGCCGCCGGGAGCAGGTACGGGGCCGGCGGCAGGGTCAGCGGGCCGGCCACGCGTACCCGGGCGTCGGCGAGCAGGGTCCGGTTCTCGGCAAGGTAGGCGGCGAAAAAGACGACCAGGATCACCTTGAGCAGTTCGGACGGCTGCCAGCTCAGTGGACCGACGTCGAGCGTCAGGCGCGACCCGTTCACGTCGCGCCCGAAGACGAACGTGAGCAGCAGCAGGCCCAGCCCGAAGGCGGCCCAGGTGTACTTGTAAAGCCGGAGCCAGCGGTCCGAGCGAACGGCGACCGCGGCGGCGGCCCCGATCGCGAGGGCCAGCACAAGCCAGATCAGCTGGAGCGAGGCAAGCCCCAGCGTCACGGGCCCGACCCTCTGGACGACGAGATCCTGCGGGAGACGCTCGGCGAGGAGCAGCCCGATGCCGCCAAGTAACCCGACCACCGGCAGCAGCACCTCGTCGACCCGTCGACCTGCGACCACGAGCACGAGGTGCACCGCGGCCAGCGTCCCGAGGTAGATCGCCAGCCCGGCGGGCTGGGCGAGCGCCAAGCCGCCGGCCTGCGTGGACCCCAGCGACAGGCCGCCGAGGACGAGACACCCGGCCATCGCGAGCAGCAGGCCCAGCTCGCGGGGTCGGGCAACCGGGTGTGGAAAGCCCGGCAGGTCGACCTGCATCACCTGATCCCGCGCTCCAGCCGCATCCTCGTCTCGCCGATCTGGATCTCGTCCCCAAAGCCCAGCGAACGCGCTCCCGTCACCGCCTCGCCGTTGGCCAGGGTGCCGTTCGTGCTCCCTAGGTCCTCCACGTACCAGCCGCGCCCGCGGAACGTGAGGACTGCGTGACGGGCCGAGGCGAACGAGTCCTCGAGAACCACGCTGCTCCCGAGGTCGCGACCGAGCGTCGCCACCGCGTCGAGGAGGAAGACGCTGCCCACCGCGGGCGGGCGTGCGCTCGCGACCACGACGAGCCGTCCCAGAGCGCCTGCAGGGTCCCGCGACGCGGCCCGGATGTCACGTAGCACGGCCCGCGCCACGAGGGCCAGAAATGCATAGATGGCGGCCAGGAATGCCAGCCGGATCGCCCACAGGATCAGCGTCAGGGGATCCACGGTTCCTCCAGCGGAAGCACGTCGACGATCGTAGCTCCCAGCTCGACCCGATCGCCCGCACCCAGGACGGCCTCGTGGATGGCCCGGCCGTTGACGCGGGTCCCATTTCGGCTGCTTAGGTCGCCGAGGACAAGCCGGCCGTTGCGCGGCACCAGGCGGGCATGGTGTCGCGACAAGAGACGATCGGCGACCACGAGGTCGTTGTCCGGATCACGACCGATCGAGAACGGCCGCCCCTCGACTCGCAGCCGTCGTTCGATCCCGTCCGGCCCGCGGACCCGCAAGAGCGCGCCGGGCGACGCGGTTGGCGCCGAGGGGTTGACCCGCGTGCGGTCGAGCGGTGCGGCGGGCGAGCTGGACCACGCGTCCGGCGCCGCGAACGCCGCCCTTACCTCCGTGGCGCCGCGCGGCAGGTCGCTCGCGGCGACGATCGCCACCGACGGCCGCTCGGGGATCAGGTAGCCGCGGCGGCGGGCATGCGCCAGCGCCGCGGCCGCGAGGTCGCGCTCCAGGTCAGGAAGGCGTGCCAGCTCGGAGGCGGTGCGCCGCTCCACGCGGACCTCGAAGCGAGTCGGCGCGATCGGTCCTTCGGCTCCGGCCCTGCGCTCCTCGTCGATCGCCCGCTCGATGCGCCGCGCGAGGGTGGCGGGCGCGACTCCGGTGTCGAAGAGTCGCGCACCCGGTCGCTCGAAGAGCCGCTCGAGAAGACGCTCGAGTGCCGGGAGGGGTCGCATGGTGACGCGCTGAACCTCCGCTGGACGGCGGGTGCCGCGACGCGGGGACGATCGCATGACGTTTGCCGAAGGTCGACGGTACCTCGGTGCCCGGGAACCGGGAACCGCGAATGCCTAGGCTATACTCTCGATCCCTCTGCTGGGACCGGGGGACCCGCGAGGCGAGGCACACGGGGGCCCGATGGCCGAGATCCTGACTAAATCCTTCTGCGAGCGCTGCGGCACGCGGTACACGTTCGAGTCCCCCAGGCCGAGGCGCCTGGGCGTGGGCCGGATTCGCACGCTCACGCGTGGCGTCAGGAACTTCGTCGCCAACAACAGCTCCTCGTTCGCCGATGCCATGGCGGCCGCGCGGGATGACGAGTCGAGGAAGGCGTCGCAGCGACAGCTCGATGCCTTCCACGAGACGTTCAACTTCTGCATGAGCTGTCGCCAGTACACGTGCCGCAACTGCTGGAACGAGCGCGCCGGCGAATGCTTCTCGTGCGCTCCGGATCTCAGCCTGAAGGTCATTCCGGCCGCAACCCAGGCGCTGACTCCGGCCATGACCACCGAATCAATGCAGGGGAACCGTGCGGAACCCGCCTGGCCGACCGCCGATGTTCTTCGCTCCGACACGGTCATCGCGTCTGCTGCCAAGCTGATCGCGCCGATCGGCATGCCAGAGCCGGAGGCGGAGGCAGCGCAGCCCGAGGCAGAGCCGGTAGCGGCGCTCGAGGCGGCGGTGGCGGAAGCGCCGGAGCCGGAGGCTCACGAGCTGCTCGCTCCAGAGCCGGAGGCGACAGCAACGGCGCCCGAGGCAGAGGTGGTGGCGCCCGAGGCAGAGCCGGTAGCGGCGCTCGAGGCCGCGGCGGCGATCGCGCCGGAGCCGACGGCGGCCGCGCCCGAGATCGCGGTGACAGCGATCCCGCCCGACATCGAGCTCACCCCTGAGGAACTCGCAGCCATCCAGGGCGCGCTTGCTCGCCATGTTCCTAGCCCCGCAGAAACACGGTCCGTCGCCTCGGCGCAGGAGGTCGGCGGTTCACCACCCACCGAGCATGTCTCACGGACCGGCGCCGCAAGCGAGCCGGACCGAGCTGCGACCGCGTCTTCCCCCCGGCCGAACCCGTCGCGAACGCCCGCGCGGCGACCCGGAGTCTCCTTCGCCGGTTCCGCCCGCGTTCCGAGCGCGTCATGCCGGCCGCGACCCCGCCTGCCTCGGAGAACCTCGCCGCCGTTGCTCCAGCGCCCGCGGCCGAGGCGGCGCACCTCAAGCGGCCGCTGCCCTGCTGCGGTCCGCCGCCGTCGACCATCCGCGCCGCCACCCGCGCCCGCGGCCGAGCCCGCGCCCGCGGCCGAGCCGGCGCCCTCGGCCGGAGCCGCTCCTGCCGCACCACCTGCAGATCGCGTCGCGCAGCCGGTCTGGCGCATCGTGGCGCCCGAGAGTGGCTCCCCGGCAGAGCCGCCTCCGGCGCCGGGCAGGTGGATCGCACCCCCGGCCGCCGGCCGCCGAAGCGCCGACGCGGTGCCGTCCGCGACGTGGGCGGCGAGGGTCGCCACCGCGCGTCCGCTCGAATTCGCCAGTCTGGGCCGCGTCGAGCAACGACATCCTTGCCGCAGGATCGCCGGGAGCCGCGCGGCCAGTCAGCATCCAGACCTGCGTCACCTGCGGTCTGTCCCTCTCGGCGAACGCGCGCTTCTGCCGTCGCTGCGGCAGCCGTCAAGGCTGATCCGGGGCCGCCGACCCCGGGCCCCGCCATCGGGCGCGACCCTCAGCTCACGACGGGATCCATGGTCGCCGCTCGCGTCGAGCGGGCCTCGGCCCGGATCGCCACCCATGACGGCGCCGACCAGGAAGAGCTGGCTCACGTACGAGAGCCAGAGCAGGCCCAGGAAGATCCCCGCGAGGGCCCCGTAGAGGTCCACCGAGCCGAAGAGCAGCGGGCTCACCAGGCTGAACGCGCCGGTCAGGAGCGATGCGCCCAGTCCCACCCACGCTCCCGGCACGACCGCATCGCGCCATCCCGGCCGCGTCGGCGGAAGGAAGCGGAACGCGAGGGCGAAGACGGCGACGAGCGGCACCACGGCCGTAACGCGCAGACTGCGCGAGGCCCAGCAGACGTGAGATCGGCCCCGGGATCGTCGCGACCACGACGATCAAACCCAGCCCGATCACGGCAACCGCGACCAGCACCACCTCGCCGATCATCCGGAGCATCGGCGGGCCGGTCCCGGCCTGGCGAAAGATCGTCCCGAACGCGCGGTCGAGATCCCGCACAAGGGAGCTGGCGGACCAGGCGAGGATAGCCGCTCCGATCGCGGTGAATGCTCCGGCGTGGGTCAGGGCGGTGTCGAGGGCTCGCTTCAGAAGGTCGGCAAGGGGCGGGAACTGCGCGACCAGGAAGTCCACGATCCGTGCCCGGCGCTCCAGGTCACCCCCGACGAGCCCGGCGATCGATGCGACGAGGAGCAGCGCCGGGACCAGCATGAACAGGGTCGTGAAGGCCAGGCCTCGGGCGAGGAGCGGTCCGCTCGCCGCGTTGTACCGGCTCCACACGCTGCGCGCCGTCGCGATCCGGGGAACCCCGAGCAGGAACGTCGCGAACCCCAGCGCGCGAGCCCCGGCCCGCTGCATGCGGCCCGGCCGCGACGATGCGGTCGGGCCCGTCAAAGGTCCTCGAAGAGGCCGAGGCTGGACGTTCTCGGCGGCGACGCGCCGACGCGGCCGGAGGAGGGCCCGGACTTCGACCCGCCGCACGTATCGGCGGCCACCAAGCTTGAGGGTCTGGAGGCGGCCCTCCCGCGCCCACCGACCGATCGTCTCGGGCCGCAGGCGCACATTCGCGTCGCCAAGGATCTTCCCGGCCTCGGCAAGCGTGATCCAGTCGGAAGGCGGCCGGCTCATCGTGGCCTCAGCCGTCGCGCTCGGATGGGCCGGCTCCTGCCGACTTCGACTCGCCCGGCGAGGCTGGTGCCCCCGGATCGGGACTCCCTCCCGACGTGTCCGACGGCGACCGGGATCCTCCGTCCGACGAAGGCTTCGCCGCACCCGCCGACGGGGATCCGCTTTCGGCGCGCCGCGTGGGCGCGCTCGTCGCCCGGCGATCCGACTTTGCCCAGCCCGTCCCCTTGAAATGGATCGTGGGCGGGACGAACGCCCGCGCGACGGGCCCACCGCATTCCGGGCACTGGTGCGGACCGGCCTCGTTGATCCCGCGAATGACCTCGAACCGGTGGCCGCACGATCCGCATACATAATCGTAGATGGGCACGTGGTCTCCCGTCCCCGATCGGCTCAGCCGCGCAGAAGCCGCATGCCGCACTTCGGACAGTAGAACGCCCGATCGTGGGCGGACGCGAACCCGCAGTGCGCGCAGACGAGGCCTCCCCGGCCCGCCGCCGGCATCGGGCGATCCAGCGGCACGACCTCGAGCGCGTACTGGCTGGCGAGGACGTTCTGGAAGAGACCGCCCAGGATCCGCGCGCCGGTCCGGTCGGTGTCGCCCCGGACGCCGCGACCGCCCCAGCCGACGACGGCCCGGACCAGCATGTCGCCGGTCGCCTCATCCCAGTGCGAGGCGACGCCGCCCACGATCGCGTTGTAGTCGGGATAGCCGGAGGTGTCGATCTCGCCGTCGAGGAGGCTGCAGGCGAGCGTGTCGAAGGCCAGGTCGATCGCATCGATCGACTCGAGGACATAGATGCAGTGACGCGCGACCGGCGAATGGCCGTGGTGAGCGTTCACCCACTGCATTGCCTCCGACGGATGGGTGATCTGCGGGCTGGCCTGGCTGAACTCGACCGGGAGCGGTTCGATCACCTCGATCTCGCCGGTCGCGATGCCGGCGAGCATCGCGGGCAGCTCGGCCATGGCGCGCGGACCCGCCTTCATGCGCACGCTCTCGCTGCTCTTGCCGGCATAGAACAGCTTCAGGATGTACTCCTGGGCGGAGGTCTCCTCGGGAATCGCGGCAGGCGGAGACGCGGCCTGGTCTTCGCCGCGTCCCCGGCGCTTGAGGAACTCGAGCGGCACGAAACCTCCCTCAGCGTGGCGTTCCCCTAATCCTACCAGCGGCGGGTACCGGACCATGGTCGAGTCACGCCATCCGCGCCTCGAAGAGGACCCGCGCCCCGACCAGGCCAACGTCGTCGCCGAGCGCAGCAGGGACGATCGCCACCCGCGAGGCCGGCCGGCGGAAGGCGCCGCGCGCGATGGCGGCTCGACCCGGACCGAGGAGACGGTCGCCCTGGCCGGCGGCGACGCCCCCGCCGACGACGATAAGCGACGGGTTGAACACGTCGGTGAGGCTGACGCACGACGACGCGAATGCGTCGCGGGCGCGCTCCATGATCCGGCTGGCGGCCGGATCGCCGGCGTCCTCCGCAGCGGCCACGTCGCGGCCGCCGAAGGCCGCACCTCGGGTTCGCACGAGCTCCGCGAGGAGCTCGCTCTCGCCGCGCGCCACAGCCTCCCGCGCTCGACTGGCGATCCCGCTCCCCGACGCGATCGCTTCGAGGTGCCCGCGCATCCCACAGCCACACAGCGGTCCATGCACGTCGACCAGGAGGTGCCCGAGCTCGCCCGCAGTCCCGTCCGGACCGCGCAGCAGCCGCCCCCCGGTGACGATCGCCCCGCCGACGCCGGTCGAGACGGTCATGTAGACGAAGTCATCGCAACCTGCTGCTGCCCCGAACCGACCCTCGCCGAGCGCCGCAACCTGCGTGTCGCGGTCCAGGACCACGGGAAGGCCGAGCGCGTTCGCGATGCGCGCCGCTAGCGGGACGTCGTGGAACGTCGGGCCGAGGTTCGGTGGGTCGAGGACGGTCCCGGTGCCGGGGTCGACCGGACCAGGCGCGCAGACGCCGACGCCGATCGGCGGCGCGAGGTCCGCTCGTGTCGCAAGATCGTCACGGACTTCGCGGAGCGCTGCGATGCATGCGGAGACGATCGCCTCGCTTCCGTTCTCGGACGGGGTATGTATGCGCCGCACAGCCTCGACCGCGCCCCCCGGCAGAACGCCGGCCGCACGCACCTGGGTGCCGCCGAGGTCGAGCGCAAGGACCACGTCGGCTCCCATTCCTACCCCTCCAGGCCGACGCGCAGCTTCGCGATCCGCTCCTCGAGTTCAGCGACCCGCGCTCGTGCGCGCTCGACGACCGCCGGCGGCGCCTGCACGACGAACCGCTCGTCGGCCAGGCGAGCCCGGGCACCGACGAGCTGCGTCTCGGTCCCGCTGAGCTCCCGTTCCAGGCGCGCCCGGTCGCGGGCGGCGGCCTCGTCGTCACGGGCGGCGGGGCGGATGATCGCCTCGATCGCCCCCGCCACAACGGCCAGCCCGCCCGACGCTCCCGCTCTAAGCGCCTCGGCATCGGTCGTCCGGGCCAACGGCCGGGCGTGCGCGAGCCGCTCGAGCGCCGGCGCCAGGGAGTCGAACGCGGGCTCCAGGTCCCGGGGCAGGGCGACCTGCACCGGGAGCCAGGCGGCCGGATCGAGCTTTGCCTCGGAGCGGGCGTTGCGCAGGGCGCGGACGAGATCGACGAGCGCGCCGACCTGCGCCTCGGCTGCCGCGTCCGCGGGCGGCGGGGCCGGCCAATCGGCGACCACGAGCAGGTCCGGGTCGCCATCGGCATGGGGCATCTCGCCCCAGATCGCCTCCGTGACGAAGGGCATGACCGGGTGCAGGAGACGAAGGTACGTGTCGAGCGCCTCCACCAAGGTCCACCAGGTCGCCTCCCGGTCGGCGGCTGCGAGCGTCGCATCGGCAAGTCGAACCTTGGCAAGCTCGAGTGCCCAGTCGCAGAACTCGCCCCAGATCGAGTCGTAGAGAACCCGGGTGAGCTCGCCGAAGGCGAAGGCTTCGAGCGCGCGATCGGCCCCCTGGACCGCCGCCGCCACCCGGCTCCGGAGCCAGCGCTCAGCCGGCCCGAGGTGCGCGGCATCCGGTGACCGTCTCGGCGCGTTCGGCGGGATCGAGGAGGGGCGGCCGCCCAGCGTGAACCGCGCCGCGTTCCAGAGCTTGTTCGCGAAGTTGCGCGCGTTCTCCAGCTTGTCGGCGCTGAACTTCTGGTCGTTGCCGGGCGCCGCGCCGTGGATCAGGGCGAAGCGGAGGGCGTCGGCGCCGGATTCGTCGATCGCCTCCAGCGGGTCCACCACGTTGCCCTTCGTCTTGGACATCTTCTGGCCGTACGGGTCGCGCACCAGGCCCGAGAGGTAGACCACCTCGAACGGGGCGTCGCCCATGAGGTGGACGCCCAGCATCATCATCCGGGCGACCCAGAAGAAGATGATGTCGTAGGCGGTCTCCATCACGGTGCCCGGGTAGAAACGGGCAAGGTCCGGCGTCGACTCGGGCCAGCCCAGGGTCGAGAACGGCCAGAGCCCCGAGCTGAACCAAGTGTCGAAGATGTCGGGGTCCTGGACCAGCTCGCTCCCCGGCCGACCGCACGTCTCGCAGGCGGCAGGGCCGGCGGGGTCCGCGCTGACCGTGACGTGTCCCTCCGGGCAGTACCAGGCCGGGATCCGGTGGCCCCACCAGAGCTGCCGGCTCACGTTCCAGTCGCGGATCTCGGTCAGCCAGTGCTCCCAGACCTTCTCGAAGCGTTCGGGCAGGATCGCCGTTCGCCGCGTCCGCGTGGCATCGAGGGCCGCCTCCGCCAGCGGCTTCGTCCGCACGAACCACTGCGTCTTGAGCCGTGGCTCCACGACGTCGTGGCTGCGCTGGCAGCGCCCGATGATCATCTCGTGGGGCGTGCTCGCCGGCGAGGTCGCCGGCCGCGTCCAGGTCGGCGAGGATCCGCTGGCGGGCTGCGTACCGCTCGAGGCCCGCGTAGTGGCCGCCGGCGGCCGAGATGCGCCCCGTGTCGTCCATGACGTCGATGAAGGCCAGGCCGTGGCGTGTGCCCGGTCGCGTAGTCGTCCGTGTCGTGGGCGGGGGTGATCTTCACGGCGCCGGTCCCGAAGGCGCGGTCCACGACCGGGTCCGCGATGATCGGGACGTCGCGCTCCACGAAGGGGATCCGGGCGCGCCGGCCCACCAGCGCCGCGTAGCGCGGATCATCGGGATGGACCGCCACGGCAGTGTCGCCCAGGATCGTCTCCGGGCGCGTGGTTGCCACGCTGATCGTCGACCCCGGGTCGGGTGCGCCGGTCGCCTCGTCGACCAGGTGATAGCGGACTGTCCAGAGCGTGCCCGTCTCGGGGGTTGCCACCACCTCGAGGTCGGACAGGCTGGTTCGGCAGCCCGGGCACCAGTTGATGAGCGTCTCGGAGCGGTACGCCAGGCCCTCGCGGTAGAGACGGATGAACGCCTCGCGCACCGCGCGGCTCGACGCCTCGTCCATGGTGAACCGCAGCCGGCCCCAGTCGCATGAGGCGCCGACCCGGCGCTGCTGCGACGAGGATCACGTTCCTCGTCTCGCCGACGAAGTGCCACATTCGCTCGAGGTAGCGCTCGCGGCCCAGGCTCGTCCGCGTCTCTCCCTCCGCCGCGATGATCCGGTCGAGGACGACCTGGGCGGCGATGCTGGCGTGGTCCAGCCCGGGCAGGAAGAGCGCCGGGCGGCCCTGCATCCGCGCGTGGCGCGTCATGAGGTCCTCGACCGCGCTCCGCTGTGCGTGTCCGAGGTGGAGGCTGCCGGTCACGTTGGGCGGCGGCTGGATCAGCACGAACGGCGTCTTCGAAGGATCGGCGCGCGAGCCGGCGCCGTCGGGCGCGAAGACGTCCGCGGCGAGCCAGCGCTCGTAGATCGGGCCCTCCACGTCCGCTGGCCGGTATGCCTTTGCGAGCCCCGGCCCGGCGATGCCCCTCGGTCATCGCGCGCTTCCTCCGCAACAAGACGACCCCGCTCGTCCCAGCGGACGAACGGGGTCGTGGTACCACCTGCTGGTTCGGCGGTCGACTCCCGGCCGGTCATCCCGGCCCCGGCGCCTCGCGGCGCGCCCGACAGCCCTCTCGACGCGATATCGGGCGTCTCCCGTCACGGCTCGCGAGCGACGTTCACGCCGGGGTCTCCGCGCGGCTCACACCGTCCCGCGCTCGCTTCGGCCCCTGCCGACGCTACTCCTCTCGGTCACCACCGTGAGGCGCGGAGTGTAGCACGGCGGGGCGGCGATTCCAGGCAGCCGGGAGCTGCCGATCGCCGATGCGTCAGGCGGTCGCGCCCTGGCCCGCGAGCCACTCTGCGTAGTTCGTCTCGTCCACGCCGCCGTCGATCTCGGTCTTCGTGAGCAGGAGCGGCGGCCGGCCGTCGCGAATCGTCTCCTCGGTGATGATGCACTTGCGGATCTCGGTGCGGTCCGGGATGTCGTACATCACCTCGAGGAGCGATTCCTCGACGATCGTGCGGAGCGCACGGGCTCCGGTCTTGCGGGCCAGGGCCGCGTCCGCCGCCGCGGTGAGGGCGCCGTCCGTGAAGACGAGCTCCACCTTGTCCAGGCCGAGGAAGCGCTTGAACTGCCGCGTGATCGCGTTCTTCGGCTCGGTCAGCACCCGGACCAGGTCCTCCGCGGTCAGCGCGGCGAGGGTGACCACCACCGGGAGCCGGCCCACGAACTCCGGGATCAGGCCGTACTTGAGCAGGTCCTCGGGCATCAGCCGGTCGAGGATCTTCTGGCGGTCCGTCCGCGTGCCCGTGGCGTCGCTGCCGAAGCCGAGCGCCCGCTTCCCCACCCGCTCCTCGATGATCCGCTCCAGGCCGTCGAAGGCCCCGCCGCAGATGAACAGGATGTTCGTGGTGTCGATCTGGATGAAATCCTGGTGCGGGTGCTTCCGGCCGCCCTGCGGCGGCACGTTGGCGGTCGTGCCCTCGAGGATCTTGAGAAGCGCCTGCTGGACCCCCTCGCCCGACACGTCGCGGGTGATCGACGGGTTGTCCGCCTTGCGCGCGATCTTGTCGATCTCGTCGATGTAGATGATCCCGCGCTGGGCGCGGGCGACGTCGAAATCGGCGGCCTGGATCAGGCGCAGCAGGATGTTCTCGACGTCCTCGCCGACGTAGCCGGCCTCGGTGAGCGACGTCGCGTCGGCGATGCAGAACGGGACGTCGAGCACGCGAGCGAGCGTCTGGGCAAGCAGCGTCTTGCCGGACCCGGTGGGGCCGACCAGAAGGACGTTCGACTTCTGGAGCTCGACGTCGTCCGTCGAGCCGCCCGCGTTCACCCGCTTGTAGTGGTTGTAGACGGCGACGGCAAGGACCTTCTTCGCCCGCTCCTGGCTGATCACGTACCCGTCGAGGGCATCCTTGATGTGCCGCGGAGAGGGAAGCTTCTCCGTGGCGGGCTTCTGGCGCGGGCGTCTCGAGGAGCTCCTCCTCGATGATCTCCTGGCACAGGTTGATGCACTCGTCGCAAATGTAGACGCCCTGGCCCGCGATGAGCTTGCGGACCTGCTCCTGGCTCTTGCCGCAGAACGAGCAGCGGTACGGCACCTTGGGCGTCTTGCTTGTCGTCATCTGCGCCAGGTCTCCCTGCGGTGCATCCGTCGGCGCTGGCCGACCCCTGCTACGTTCCCGCCGGCGCCGGCCCATCCGGCGCCGACTCCGTCGTCCCGGTCGACCGCTCGATCCCGGGGCCACTGGAGGCCGACGGGAGCCCGGTTGCGACCGACTTCGGGACGGGTGCGTAGACCGCGTCGATGATGCCATACGCCTGGGCCTGTTCGGGACTCATGAAATAGTCCCGTTCGGTGTCCTTGATGATCTTCTCCACGGTCTGGCCCGTGTGATGCGCCAGGAGCTCGTGATTCGCGTTGACAAGCGTCTCCATCTCCCTGACCTGGATGAAGACGTCGGGGGTGTTGCCCGCGAAACCCGCCGGAGCCCTGGTGGATCATGATGCGGCTGTGCGGCAGCGCGTAGCGCTTGCCCTTGGTCGCCGGCCGCAAGAAGGACCGCTGCCATGCTGGCCGCCATCCCCACGCAGATCGTGCTGACCGGCGCCCGCACGAATTGCATGGTGTCGTAGATCGCGAGCCCGGCGGTGATCACGCCGCCCGGCGAGTTGACGTATAGGTTGATGTCCTTCTCGGGGTCCTCGGAGTCCAGGAACAGGAGCTGGGCGATGATGAGGTTCGCGACGTTGTCCTCGATCGCATCGCCCAGGAAGATGATCCGTTCCTTGCAGGAGCCGCGAGTAGATGTCGTAGGCGCGCTCGCCGCGGCTCGAGGTCTCGATGACCATCGGGACGAGCATCTGGGATCCTCCTGGTGCGGCGCGTTCGGCCCTGCCGCGCATGGCCGCCGTCAGCGGCCGCTGACCGATCGAGAGATGGATCACGAGCGCGAGGAACTCGCCTCCTCGGCGGCGGCGGCCCCGGCGGCCGCGCTTGCATCCTCGATGTGCGGGATGGCGGGATGCTCCGGGTGGGCAGCCAGCCAGTCGTCGATGAGCTTCTCGACGACGCGCGACCGGCGCAGCGAGCTGCGGATCGCGCCCCGGGCGCGGGGGGTGTCGAAGTACTCGGCGAGCTTCGGGTCGCTCGCGTAGCGCTGCCTGGCGTCGGCTGCCTCGGCATCCACGTCTGCGTCGGTCACCTCTATGCCCTCGTCCTCGGCGATCTTCCCGAGCACGAGGAGCGTCTTGGCCCGCTCCTCGGCGCCGGGACGGAAGTCGGCGTGGAGCTCGTTCCGGCGTCTTGTCGGTCGCCTTGAGGTAGGCCTCCTCCGTGATCCCCTGGCGGGCAGCGCCCCGCGCAGCTCATCGTGCATCACCTCGACCTCCTCGTCGACGAGGATGTCGGGGACTCGACCGTGGCGTTCTTCGACCGCGTAGTCGATGATCCGGTCGGCGAACCCGTGGCGCGCCCGGTCGAGCGCGTTGCGGCCGAGGCGCTCGCCGGACATCGGCGCGGAGCGCGGCGAGGTCCGCGAAGTCGCCGAGCGAGGCCGCGCGAACTCGTCATCTGCGACGGGCAGGACCTTCTCGCGCAGCTCGCGGAGCGTGACAGCGAAGTGGGCCTGGCGCCCTGGAGCGAAGCCTCCTGGTAGTCGAGCCGGGAAGGTGATGTCGAACTCGGTGGAGTCGCCGCCCGGAGACCACCAGGTGCTCCTCGAAGCCTGGGATCAGGCGCTCCTGACCGATCACGATCGGCATGCGCTCCGCCGTTCCGCCCTCGAAGGGACTTGCCATCGCGTGTCCCGGCGAAGCCGATGACGGCCCAGTCGTCGTCCTTCGCACCCCGGTCCTCCACCGGGACGAGCGTCGCCTGCTGGTCGCGGAGCTCCTCGACGACCCGGTCCACCTTCGCGTCGTCGACCGCGTCGATCTCCGGCGCGAACGGGAAGGCGCGGTAGTCGCCCAGGCGGACCTCGGGTCGAACCGGGACCGTGGCCGTGTAGCGGAGTGGCTGCCCCTCCTCCGCCTGGACGATGTCGATCGTGGGGCGGCCGATCGCGAACAGCTGCGGGTGCTCGAGAATCGCCGCGCGATACGAGCGCTCCACGAGCTGCTCGACGGCCTCGTCGAGCACCGCACCGGGGCCCAGCTCGCGCTCGACCATCGAACGCGGCGCCTTGCCCGGCCGAAAGCCCGGAATCCGGGCGCGCTGGCTCAGCTGGCGGGTCGCGTCCGCGACGGCTCGAGCGAGATCGGCCGCGGGAAGCTCGATCTCGAGGATGACGGTGCTCTTCGGGGAGGGAGTCGTGGTGACGTGCATGGCCGGCCAAGTATACGGGCGGCCTCCCGGGCGCGCCCCGGACGGTCTGGTGGGCGAGGAGGGGGTCGAACCCTCACGTCACTTGCGTGACACCGGCTCCTAAGGCCGGCGCGTCTGCCATTCCGCCACTCGCCCCGTCGGCGAGTCTACCGCGGCAACCCCGTGTCGCCCGAGCGGTCGGCCCGCGTCAGCGCGCGTCGCAGCGCCTCCTGGCCGGCGCGCTTCGCGACCGGGGTGGCGATGCCCAGCGCGAAGCGCGTCAGGGAGCGGCCGCGGGCTGCGGCCTTGCGATCGCCCGCGGTCGCGTCGAGGTAGTCGGCGAAGCCGCGCTCCAGGGCGCCACGGACCTTTCCTCCGTCGTCCCCGAGCGCCCGAAGAGCGCGATCGATCTCGTCGGGGAGCAGGCTCGCCGGCAACGGCTCCGGCGCCCCGACGATGCGGCGCCTGGCGGCCCCGAAGAGCCGGCGCGGCCCGCCCGCTGCCAGAAACGCGGTTCCCGCGGCGACACCCGCGGCCCGGCCGGGATGGCGCTTCACCTGCGCCCTGACGTCCGCCGCACTGCGCGCGGACGCCTTCAGCGCCGCGATCTCGCCGGCGAGGCCGAGGCGTGCTCGCTACGGCTTCCTGCCGAGCGGCGTCCGTGCGCGCACCCACTCGATCGTCTCCTTCGTGATCTCGATTGTCGTGGAGGGCCAGTAGCGGGCCTTCAGCGCTCCCCAGTCGAACAACCGCAGCGCCGCCGCCGCGAGCGCCGGCCAGGCGATGAGCGTGGCCGTGATGCCGAGCGCGATCCCGACGTGGACGCTGAACGAGATCGCGAGGAATGACCCGAGCACCGCGCCGAGCACGGCTCCCCCGATGAGCCCGGCGAGAGCAGCGCCGGCCCCCCCGGCGCGCGCGCCGACGAGGAGTGCGATCACGGCCCCGAGCAGCGCGCAGACCGCAACGCCCGCCACGAGCGGCCGCACCCCGGTCGCGATGCCGGGAAGGAGAGCGTTCCCCGTCCTCACAAACAGCTCGTGCGGCCAGGCAAGGCCAAGCACGACGGCAACCACGATCCCGATCCCGATCGCACCCCCGAGGGTGCCGCCGAGCCGACGCGGGGGGATCTCGAGGGCCGCCAGCAGCAGCACGACGATCAGCGCCACGCATAGGAGCGTCCCGAGTAGAGCGCCCCAGCCGATGCTCCCGAACAGCCACTCCCCGAGGAACAGCGTCGTCCCGACCGAGGCCAGGATCGCGGCGAACAGCAGCAGGGCGATCGCGATCCCGACGTAGATCGCGGCGTCCTTGGCACGCTCGGCGATCTCGGAGATCTCGGTCCTCGCCAGCGCAACGTGCGCGGTGACGAGCCGCCGAACGGCGTCGATCGTCCGTCGCACCTGCTGGAGGAGGCCGGCCGGCGGCGGCGAATCCGACGCGCCGGCCTGCGGCGGCGCTGGAGCCGCCTCGGGCGCGGGCTGGTCCGGCGGTTCGGTCGGCGGTCCGCCCTCGCCGTCTGGCATGTTCTGGCTCAGGTCCCACCTCCGCGTGGATCGTGAGCCTCGATGATACCCCGGACGATTCCGCCCGATGGCCCGCGATCGGCGCCGCGGGCGCAGCACGGTGTCCCGGGCCCCGCCGCGCGGTCCCGGTGTACCCTCCGGACATGCCCCGCAAGGCCTCCGCCTCCGCTTCGCCGCGCCCACCGGGCGCTCGGCGCCGCCTGCGCACCGCCGAGATCCTCGCCGTCGGCAGCGAGCTCACCAACGGCGAGACGCGCGACACGAACGGGAGCGAGCTGACAGGCTGGTTTGCGGAGGCCGGCGTCCTGGTGAAGGGTATTGCCTGCCTCCCGGACGACGCGAGACTCGTCTCGGACGCGCTCGGGCGCGCCCTGAGCCGGGTGGACCTCGTCGTGACGACCGGCGGGCTCGGACCGACACCCGACGACCTGACGCGTGAAGCGATCGCGTCGGTGGTCGGCGAGCAGCCCCAGGTCGACCCCGAGCTCGAGGCCTGGCTTCGGGCGATCTTCGAACGCCGCGGGATCCCGTTCCCGGAGCTGAACCGGAAGCAGGCCTGGCTGATCCCGTCTGCAACGCCGATCCCGAACGAGCGCGGAACAGCTCCCGGCTGGTGGGTGGATCGCCCGGACGGGCGGGTCCTCGTGGCGCTCCCCGGCCCGCCCCGGGAGATGCGTCCCATCTGGCACGAGTGGGTCAGACCCCGCCTGGAGCAGCGCGGCCTCGGCGACGGGCGCGTCGTCCGGACGCTGCGCACGACCGGCGTTGGCGAATCCCAGGTCGTCGAACGCCTGGGCGAGGCCCTCCTGCGGGGCGCCAATCCCGTCGTGGCGACCTACGCCCGGGCCGATGCCGTGGACGTACGCGTGTCCGCCGTCGCCGAGGCCCCGCACCCCGGCCAGGGTGCCCGGACGGCCGCCGAGATCGTGGATACGACGGTCGCGGCCGTCCGCGCGGCTCTTGGCAGCCACATCTGGGCGGAAGGTGAGACCACCTGGGCCGAGGCGCTCACGGCCGCGCTCGCGGCTCACGGCTGGACTCTCGCGACGGAAGAGCTCGGGACGCACGGCGCGCTCGTCGTGCTGCTTGCCGAGGCGACCGGCGTTCGGAGCGAGCGGGTCCTGGCCGCGGACATGGCCGAGGACCCGGCCGGCGATCTGCAGGAGCGAGCGCGGGCCGTTGCAGCCGCAGCGGGCGCGGACGTCGGCCTCGTTCTCGTGGCAGGCCCGGCCGGCCGGGACACGGTCGCCCGGATCGCGGTTGCCACGCCGCGCGGCATGCGTCGCGACGAGCGGCTCCTCTTCCTCGGAGGGACACCGGGCAGCATCCGCTCGGCGATCGCGGCGGCCGCCGTCCTGCTCGAGGCGCTCGCCGGGGCCCCCGACGCGGCTCCTCCGCGGACCGATCCAGAGCGGCCCTCCCTCAGTTGATCGTCAGCACCGGCTGCTGGCGTGCCGCGCGGACGCTCACGCGCGCCGCGACGGTCCTCGCGAGCGCGGCCAGCGCCTGGGCAGCGGGACCGGGTTCGCGCTGGGCCACCGCGGGGATGCCCGCGTCCCCGCCCTGGCGAACGCTCATGTCAAGGGGGATCCCGCCCAGGAACTCCATGTCGTGCCGGCGGGCGAACCGCTCGCCCCCGCCACGACCGAAGATCTCGGTGGCCTCCCCGCAGTGCGGGCAGACGAAGGCGCTCATGTTCTCGACCAGGCCGATGACCGGGACGCTCATCCGGCGCGAACATCGCCAGTGCCTTCTCCACGTCCATGACGGCCACCTGCTGCGGGGTCGTCACGAGCACGGCGCCGGAGATCGGGACCGACTGCGCCAGGGTCAGTTGCGCATCGGATGTCCCGGGCGGCAGGTCGACGACGAGGTAGTCGAGCTCGCCCCAGTCCACGTCGCGCAGGAACTGCTGGATCGCCCCGCCGACCAGCGGTCCGCGCCAGACGATCGGCTGGCCATCCGGCACGAAGAACGGCGATCGAGATCACCTTCACGCCGTACCGCTCGAGCGGCACGATCTTGTTGTTCGCGTTGGCCTTCGGAGCACCCTCCAGCCCCATCATCAGCGGGATGTTCGGGCCGGTGATGTCGGCGTCGAGCAGGCCGACCGACGCGCCCTCCTGCGCCAGCGCCACCGCGAGGTTGGCGCTCACCGTGCTCTTGCCGACCCCGCCCTTGCCCGAGGCGACGGCGATGATGTTCTTGACGCCCTCCAGGATCGCGGATCCCGCCGGAGCGGCGGCGCGGCGCACCATCGAGCCCCAGCGTGATCCGCGCCTCGCCGACGCCGATCGCGGCGAGCGCGGCCCGTGCGTTCACCTCGATCTCGTCCTTGAGCGGGCAGGCGGGCGTTGTCAGCTCGATCGTGAGCGCCACGTCCGTCGCCCGTGATCTCGATTCGCGCACCATGTTCAGGGTCACGAGGTCGCGGCCCAGCTCGGGCTCCTGGACGGTGCGCAGGGCGTCGAGGATCGCCCCTTCGGTGAGCGTCGTCAGTCTGGCGGATCGAGTCCTTCACGGGGAGCGCCGGCCGGCGCAGGTTCCAGGCCGCGGAGCGAGGCGCGCGGGCCTCTCCAGTCCTACCCCGACCGTCCCCGAGCCTGCCCTGCCACCCGGGAGACAGCGACGCGGGCGTGAGAACCGGCGGGCCACCCGTCCGGGCGACGCGCACCCCACGGTGAGCGCGCTGCGATTCGCGCCGCGCGCGCTCCTGGTCGCGCAACTGCGAACCCCGCGCACGCCTGGTCCATGCGTATTCCCCGTGCGCGGCGGAAGGAGCCCGGTCATGGTCGACATCGCAGCCGCTCCGGCCTCGGCGGCGCTCTCCGGACCGCTCCGTCGTCCCGGCGGTCTGGTCGCGCTCACGAATATCATCGTCGAGCGCGGCGAGGGATCCTGGCTCGATCACCGACGGATGGCGAGCGGTACCTCGACTACAGCTCCGGGATCGGCGTCACGAACACCGGGCCACGCCCACCCGCGTGTCGTGGCCGCCGTCGCAGGCCCAGGCGGCCAAGCTGCTCCACGGCCAGCAGAACATCGTCTACCACGAGCCCGGCCTGCGCCTGCACGACCGGCTCGCGGCGGTGCTCCCGGGGGGACGTGGCAGGCCTTCCTGGCCAACTCCGGGGCCGAGGCGGTCGAGGCGGCGGTCAAGCTGGCGCGAGCGGCGACCGGCCGGCCGGCGATCGTCGCGTTCCGCGGCGGCTTCCACGGGCGAACCGCCCAGACGATGGCGCTCACCACGGCCCGGATGTCTATCCGGGCGACTTCGAGCCGCTGCCCGGATCCGTCTACGCGCCGCCTACCCCTACTGCTACCGGGCCGCGGGCGGCGGGCCGCACGATCCGAGCCGCCTGCACCTGCGACTGGGAGGCGCAGCTGGATGACGCTCCACACCCTCGTCTGACCCCGCGAAGTGGCGGCGATCATCGTCGAGCCGGTGCTCGGCGAGGGGGGCTACATCGTGCCGCCCGCCGGGTTCCTGCCGCGCCTGCGCGAGATCGCCCGGACGCACGGGATCCTGCTGGTGGCCGACGAGGTCCAGACCGGGTTCGGCCGTACGGGCGAGCTGTTCGCCGTCCGGCACTGGGACGTGGAGCCGGACATCCTGGTCTTCGCCAAGGGCATCGCCTCCGGGCTCCCGCTGTCCGGGATCGTATCGCCCGGCGCGACCTGATGGCGCGATGGCGCCGGGCGCCCACGGCGGGACCTTCGGCGGCAACGTCGTCGCCTGCGCGGCGGCGAACGCGACGCTCGACGTGATCGAAGACGAAGCGCTGGTCGAGAACGCGCGCGACCGCGGCGCGCAGCTGCTCGGCCGGGCTGCGCCGCCTGGCTGCCCGCGTACCCGGCGATCTGGCGACGTCCGCGGGCTCGGGCTGCATGGTCGGCCATGGAGTTCGTCGAGCCGGACGCAGGGCGACCGCGGGCGCCGGACCCGGAGCTCGACGAAGCGCGTGATCGCCGAGGCGCTGGAGCGCCACCTCATCGTGCTCTCCGCGGGTCCCTGGGGCCAAGTGGTCCGGCTCATCCCGCCGCTCGTCACGACGGCCGAGGAGGTCGACCTCGCGCTGCACATCTTCGACGAGGCCCTGCGGGCGGCGGGCTCGTGACGAGCCGCGGGGGCGCTGAGCCCGCGCGTCCGCGTTCGACGGCTCCCAGAGCGGGCGCGTACGACGCCGGCACGATCGCGGAGCATCCTCGACGCGGGGCTGCGTCGCCCACCTCGGATTCGTCGTCGACGGCCAGCCGTACGTGATCCCACGCTGCACGCCCGCGTCGGCGACGCCGTCTACGTGCACGGCGCGGCCGCCGGCCGGGCGTTCCGCACGCTCGCGGCGGGCGTCCCGGCATGCCTGACGGTGAGCCTCCTCGACGGCATCGTCCTCGCGCGGTCCGCCGTCCACCACTCGATCAACTACCGCTCGGTGGTGATCCTCGGCCGGGCCGTGGCCGTTCGCGCACCCGGCGAGAAGATGGTCGCCCTTGAGGCGTTCACGGAGCGGCTCATGCCGGGGCGCTGGGCGGAGGTCCGCCCCCCGAACAGCCGTGACCTGAAGGCGACCGCGGTTCTCCGGTTCGATCTCCGCGAGGCCTCCGCGAAGCTGCGCACGGGCGGCCCCGTCGACGACGAGAGTGACATCGGCTCGGCGGCCTGGGCCGGCGTGCTGCCGGTCCGCCTGACGAGTGGTCCGCTCCAGCCGGCGCGCGACCTGAACCCGGGCATCGCTCCGTCGCCGGCCGTCCTGGCCCTGCTCGAACGTTTCGCTCCCGGTTCGCGGGCCTGACCGAGGCGCCGCTCCGGTCGGCCGACGCTCGCCTCAGGCGCCGCTCGTCAGGCGCTGCAGCAGCTCGTCGTGGAGGTGGCCGTTCGAGCCGACGAACGACGGCGCGTCGATCCGCCTGGCACCCAGCACGTCGGTCACCCGGCCGCCTGCCTCCTCGATGAGGACGAGCGGCGCCGCGACGTCCCACTCGTGCATCCCGGACTCGATCATCGCCTCCGCCGCGCCCTCCGAGACGAGCGCGTAGCCCCAGAAGTCGCCGAACCCGCGGTCGCGCCACGACGCGGCGATCGTGGCGTCGAAGCCCGGCATGAGGCCGGATTGCACGTTCTCGCGTCGGCTCCCATAGAGCAGCTGGGCGTCCTCGAGCCGCGACACCGAGGACGTGTGGATCCGACGGCTGGCGCCATCGCGTCCGATCGCCCAGGCCCCGAAGCCGCGGGCGGCGTGCCAGCGCTCACCCAGCGCCGGTGCGCTGAGGACGCCGGCCTGGAGCTCGCCGTCCACCTCGACGGCGAGCAGGGTCCCGAAGAGCGGAACGCCCCGGATGTAGTTGTGGGTCCCGTCGATCGGGTCGATGTACCAGCGAACCCGCGCATCGGCCGCGACGACGCCGTACTCCTCGCCGAAGATGCCGTGGTCCGGGTATGCCGCCAGGATCTGCTCGCGCACGAGCCGCTCGATCGCCCGATCCGCCTCCGTCACGAACGTGCGGTCTGGCTTCGTTGCGGTGGGGACGTCGCGCCGGAACCAGCGCAGCGCGATCTCGTCGGCAACGTCGCAGATGGACAGGCCCAGCGCCAGCCATGCCTTGAGCTCGGACTCGGGCGCGCGGCGCCGCGAGGCGCTCCACTGCTGCCCAAAGCCGGGGTCGGAGACGGTGCCTGCGTTCATCTTTGCCTCGTGCAGTGGGGTCGCGGGAATGCCCCGGCGATCCCCGCCGGGGGCCGGCCCGACGCGTCGGGCCGGCCGGGACGAGGCGCGGCGATGAGTGTCAGCCGGCTGCCGGGACCAGCGCCGCGAGCGCGTCGGGGAGCGGCCGGTGCCAGGCTGGGGTCGTCACGAGCCGGACGAGGTCGGCCGTCCCACTCACCTTGAGTTGGTCGAACAGGTAGGCGATCTTCTCGGCCTGCGAGGCGAGGATCTCGTCCTTCGTCGCGAGCTCCCACAGCTGGCGCTTGAAGGGACCGATTGCCTTCTTGCGGCTCGAGTACACGAACTGGGTGTTCGTCTGGCCGTCCTTCCGCTCGTCAGCCGCGTTGACCCTGACCCACTCGGTAATCTCGGCCATGAGGTCGGCCGGGAAGGCCGGATGGTCGTAGAGCGCGTTCTGAAAGCCGGTCGCGAGGTGGATCTCCGCCGTCTCGACGGTCGGGAACGTGTGGAAGAGGTTGTCGGGCAGGGTGCTCGCGCCGTGCTGCACCGCGCCGGCGATCCCATACTCTGCCCGCCCGATCTCGCCGAGGTCCTTGAGCACGCCGAAGTCGAGCTTGACGGGAGCCACCCCGCCGTCGGGCAGCGGATCCCGCCGTGGCTTGTGCCCGTCTGGACGCTGACCTTGCTGACGCCGGTCGTTCCGGGCGCCCGCGCGTCGAGCTCGCGCCGGAAGCCGTCGAGGTAGGCGCGCAGGTCCTCGACCGTCGAGTTCGTCTTGCCGACCTCGCCGATCTCGCCGCCGATGGAGATCGTCACGCCCTGGGGCTCGAGCCGCCGGATCAGCGCGGCGATCTCGGCCGCGACCGTATAGTTGACCCTCTGCTCGAGGTCCACGCTCGGCTGCGCGAGGTCGACGAGGGTCGAGCTGTCGATGTCGATGTTGAGGTAGCCGGCGGTCACCGCGTCACGGCAGGCCCGGCGGATGTCATCGGTCATCGCCTCGGGGTCGGCGGCGTACTTCTTGGCGTTGAACTGGTAGTGGTCGCCCTGAATGAAGACCGGGCCGCGCCATCCGGCAGCGATCGCCCCGGCGAGGATGTTCGGGGCATACTCGAACACCCGCTGGAAGGTGTAGGTCTGCTCGGAGCGGGCGAGCTCCAGGATCACCGGCCCGACCGCCTTCCCGCGGGCGGTGGCGAAGATCGCCCTCGCCATGTCGAAGGTCTGGGCGCGCAGGTTGATAGCGGGAACCGTGAACCCCGAGACCTCGCCGCGGCCGCGGGCCGCGTAGAGCTCCTGAATGCTCGCGGACGGGCACCCGAGCTCCTGGCTCGCCTCCCAGATCAGCCACCGCGCGGCCTCGACCGTCGCCGGGTCCGGCGAGAAGGTCTGGGTCCAGGCTAGTTCGTGGATCGCCCGGGCGCGAAACCCGGCCTCATCCGTGATGTGGAGTCGTCCGCCCTCCACCCTCGCGGTGTGCGCCAGGAGCTCGACGATCTGCGGGACGGTGTCGGCAACGGTAGCCATGGCGAAGCCTCCTGCGTGGCGTCGCGACGTCGGTGGACCTCGCGATGGGTGGACCGGTTTCGGCTCGGGCGCGCCCGATCGGCCGCGTCATCGTACGCCGCACCGGATGCTCTCCACGCCGGCCGGGCGGACCGCGCGCGGGGGCCGAAGGTCGTGCGCGACACCAGAGTCAGGCGGCCATTCCCGTCACGGCCGGGCCGCGGCGTGCTTCCGTTCGCAGAGTTTCCGGACGCTGCGCGGTTACCGCGCAGGACCTGATCCGGTGGCGCGCCCGCGCGAGGGCGGCCGGTCGTCCGGCGGCGCCTCAGCGCTTCGAGGATCCGGGAGGGCGATTGGCCACGTGATGGGTCTTCCACTCCGAAGTCACGCCGTCCGGGGAGGCGCTGCTCCCCTGCCACCCACACGTGCAGGTCACAAGCTGGAGCTTGTGCTTGTACTCGTCGATGACGTGCTTGAACGGCTCGTCCACGACCTTGGTGGAGGTGGGGCGCTGGTTGGTCATGCGGCCTCCCGGTGGGTCACGACGCGATCACGACGGGCCACGCCCCCTGGGCGCCCGGGATCACGGTGTGAGAAACAATTCTAGTCCGAATCCCCGAATCGGGCTCCCGATGGCCTCAGTCGCGGCCCGGTTCGAACCCGGGGAGGAGACTCCCGGCCCGAACCACGTGCTCGTGCTCCAGGTCGCCTGCGCGCCGGCCGGTCCGGGCGGCCAACTCCGGGTAGATCCCCCATGCGAAGTGGTCGTACCGGGAGCGCTCCGGATCCAGGGTCGCGAGCACGGCGGGAACGAGCCGCTGGACATGACCGCCGACATCACGGGCAACCGGTCGAAGGTAGTGGGCGGCGACGACCCGGCCGGATGCGTCGCCGGCGCCGATCTCCCCGTCGCGTGACGATCCAACGATCAGCACCATGCCCATGAACGAGATCTCGTCATCGCCGAGTCCCTGCCCGCGGAAGACCGCGAGGACGCCCGGGAGGTCCTCCGCGAGGATCGACGCCGCGAGGCCGCTGCGGCCGGTCGTCGCCGCCAGCGCGGCGCGGAGCACGCCCGGCGGACTCGTCGCGGCGAGCGGCCCCGCAACCCTCACGAGCCGGGGAACGCCGCCGCCTACGGAGGGCCCTGGTCGCCGCTCGGGGGGAAGCGCAGAGATCAGGGCGTCGAGCAGCGCCTCGGCAGCGCTTGGCTCGCGACCGGCGACATGCACCGGGACCCCATCCTCGAGAAGGAGCCAGGCGAGCCCGGCGAGTCCGGCGTCGAAAACTCCGGCCGCGACGAGCGAGGCGAGCGTTGGGACGCTGGCCGCGGGTGACACAGGCGCGCCTCCGACACGGGCATGGCTCGAGGCCGCCGAGCGTACGCGCCGGCTCCGGGTGGCGTCAACAGAATTCCCGGCTGCGTGGACACGCGCGAACTCGGACCTTGACATGGCAACGGCGCAGGCTGTGGCCTCCCCCGGGTCGCGGACGAACCGCGCCACCCACACGAAAAGGTACGTCACCGAATGAGCACCTGGATCTTCCTCGCTCGCGCCCTGGAGCGGCCCTGCGCCGGTCCTGTGGGCGTGCTCTGCGGGCGATCCGTGCCCAGCTCGGCCTAGTCTCGCGGCGGTAACGCCGCCAGGACGAGAACCGAAGCCGCGGGCCGGATCTGGGCCCAGCGGCTTTTTCAGTGCCCCGCGCCAACGCGGGCGGCGATCCGGAGCCGCGGGCCATCGACGCAGGGACAGACGTCGGGCCTGCGGCTCCTCTCGATCTCGAGGGGCGTCGCGCGATCGGCCCGGGAACACCGGGTTCGCCGCACCGAGACGAAGGACGGGAGCCACCAGCGTGAGCACCATCCTCATGCCCGAACAGAAGACCACCGTCCGCACGCCCGTCTCGGCGCAGGTCGAGCCGGAGGCTCGGACGCTTCGCAGCGCCGGAGTGCTGACGCGACCCGCCGGCCCGCCGGCCCTCCTTCTCGAGCACGTCGGGAAGACGTTTCGCGTCGGGCGGGACCGGAAGGTCGTCGCGGCGATCTCGGACGTGTCGATCCGTGTCGAGCGCGCCGAGATCTACGGCGTCCTAGGCGCCAACGGGAGCGGAAAGTCGACCCTGGTCCGGCTCGTGTCAACGCTGCTGACGCTCGACGCCGGGCACGCCGAGGTATTCGGCCATGACGTCGAGCGCAACGAGATGGCGGTCAAGCTGTTGATCAACCGGGTCAGCGTCGACGCCGCCTTCTTCAAGAAGCTGTCGCCGTACGAGAACCTCGCGTTCGCCGCGCGACTCTACGGCCTACACGCCGGCGAGGCCCGGCGCAAGGGGATCCGGATCCTCGCCCGGCTCGGCATCTCCGAGAAGCGGATGGGGAGCCCGATCGAACAGATGAGCCGCGGCATGCAGCAGAAGGTCGCCATCGCACGCGCTCTCCTGACGTCGCCGACGCTCCTCCTACTCGACGAGCCGACGACCGGCCTGGACCCCCGGTCCAAGCTCGAGGTCCAGACGTTCGTGGAGGACCTTCGGGCGACCCACGACGCGACGATCCTGCTGACAACCCATGACATGGCAGAGGCGGACCGTCTTTGCGACCGGATCGCCATCCTCGACGGCGGTCGCCTCGTCGCCGAGGACACGCCCGCCGGCCTCAAGGCCCGTGTCGCCCGCGAGACGGGCCTCGCCCCGACCCTCGACAACGTCTTCATGACCTACACCGGCCGCTCGCTCGACGAGGACGTCGAGCCCGGGACCCCGGAGGATGACCAATGAACAACCCGAACCTCTCGAGCGGCGCCGACGTCACGTCGCGCCAACCCATGCCTCCCCGACTTGCACGCGTGGAGATCAGCTCGATGAACTCGCACACCACATATGCCTGGGCGGTCAGCGCGGATCGTCTCGCTCGCCTCCGCGCAGAGGCCGACCACGAACAATTTGCGCGCTCGGTGCCCAGTGCCCCTCGACGTATACGCCGCACGATCGGCCGTTCGCTCGTCCGGACAGGTCAGAGGCTTACCGCGGAGGCAGCCGTTCAGGACCGGCCTGTCTAGCGTTTGACGCCGGCCGGCACCCGCTGATGCGGGGCCGGCCGGCCTCCCCATTCCACCGGAGACCATGCAGTGACAACCGCAAGCCGCCCGATGGCGACGGCTGCCCGCGAGCTCAGCTCGTCGGCTGCGTTCATCGAGCGCAACTTCAACCTCAGCCGCCGCTACTGGGGCTGGGAGCTCGCGTTCCTGGTCTACGCGGTCGCGGGCGCCCTGTCGATCTCGTTCATCGGGGCGGCAGCAGCCGACAAGCGGCTCGTCTTCAGCCTCGTCATCGGCGCGATCTTCTGGAACTACCTCTCGACGGTCTTCAGCTTCATCGCCGAGACGATCAGCTGGGAGCGCTGGGAGGGAACCTCGAGTACACGATGATGGCGCCGGTCCGGCGTGCCTCGCAACTGGCGGGCTCGACGACCTAGGCGATCCTGTACGGGCTGGTCCACACGTCGGTCATCCTGCTCGTCCTGACCCTCTTCTTCGAGCTCGACCTGTCGCACGCGAACTTCGTGACCGCGTCGGTCGTGATGTTCGCCGGCTCCTTCTCGGTGGTCGGGATCGGGATCATGGCGGCCATCCTGCCGCTGCTGTACGTTGAGCGCGGCGCCCAGATGACGTTCGTCATCCAGTCCTGTCTCCTTGTCGTGAGCGGCGTCTACTACCCGGTCAGCGTGCTCCCGGGGTGGATGCAGGTTGCCTCGGCCTTCTCCCCGGCGACCTACATCCTCGACGGCGTCCGAAAGGGGCAGATGGAGGGGACCGCGCTGTCGGCCGTCATGGGCGACGTCCTGCCGCTTGTGCTCATGGGGACAGTGCTGATCCCGACCGAGCTCTGGCTGTCCGGGCGCGCCGAGCACTATGCGAAGCGCACCGGCAAGCTCAAGCCGGTGGGCTGACCGATGACGAGACCCGCAGCGCGGCGGGTCGGTCCATCGCCGGCCGCCGCGGAGACTCACGCATGAGCGCGCCGACCCGGAGCCTCGCGCCGACCTCGGCGATCGGGTGGGATGCCGGATTTGAAGCCGCCTTCGCCTCCCGCGAGGCAGCCGGCCTCTCCCCGGCGCGGGTGGTTGCCGAGCACCGGGGCTCGTACGACGTGGCATGTGCCGGCGAGCCCACCCCGTTCCCGGCCCACGTGGCCGGGCGGCCGCGCCACGACGTGCTCACTGCGGCCGACTTCCCGGTGGTGGGCGACTGGGTGGCCGTCGACCTGCGCGTGGACGAGGGCGTCGCGAGCATTCATGCCGTGATCGCGCGCCGCACCCATATCCAGCGTCGCGCGCCCGCGGACCACGGCGCACCGATGCAGATCCTCGCCGCCAACGTCGACGTCGTGATGATCGCGACCTCGCTCAACCGCGATCTCAACGCGCGCCGTCTGGAGCGATTCCTCGCCACTGCCTGGGTGTCCGGCGGCAGCCCGGTCGTGGTCCTCACCAAGGTCGACCTCGCGGCCGATCCGGTCGAGGTGGCCGTCGCAGAGGCCCAGCTCGAGGAGCTGGCCGTCGAGGTGCCGGTCCTGCCCACAAGCGCCGTCACTGGCCAGGGCCTGGCCGCGATTCACGCCCTCCTGGCGCCCGGCACGACCATCGCACTCCTCGGATCGTCCGGGGTCGGCAAGAGCACGCTCATCAACGCGCTCCTCGGCGAGCAGCGGCTGGCGACCTCGGAGGTCAGGGCCGACGACGCCCGGGGGCGCCAGACGACGAGCGGTCGCCAGCTCCTGCTGCTTCCCGGGGGCGGGCTCCTTCTGGACACGCCCGGGTTCCGGGAGCTCGCGCTCTGGGACGACGGCACCGGGCTGGCGACTGCCTTCTCCGATGTTGAAGTGGCGGCCGCCCGCTGCCGTTTCTCCGACTGCACCCACGTCAATCAGCCCGGCTGCGCGGTCGAGGTGGCGGTGGAGGGCGGCGATCTGGCCCCCGACCGGGTCGCCGGTTGGCACAAGCTGGTCCGCGAGGAGCGTCACCAGGCCCTGGAACGCGACGCCGTCGCTCGTCGCGCGGAGCGGAGGCGGTGGACGGCAATCGTCCGCGCTGGATCGGCCCACGCGGCCGCGAAACGGGGAGCCTAGGACGCTGAGGCCGAGGTCACCTGTCACGTCGCACGCGGAGCGTGACGGCCCTACGCCGGAAGGCGCCGCTCCTTCGCCACGAGGTCCAGCCACGGCTTCTCGCGGGCAATCATCGTCCGGGGCCCGTGGCCCGGCACGACGCGGAGGGTCCCGTCGAGACCGGAGAGTCGCGTCAGCGACGCCACCATCGCGGCCGGGTCGCCGCCAGGGAGGTCGACCCTGCCCCAGCCGCCCGCAAACAGCGTGTCCCCCGCGAAGAGGATGCCGTCGTCGCGCGAGAGCAGGCAGACCGAGCCCTCGGTATGCCCCGGCGTGTGCAGGATGTCGAGCCGAACGTCGCCGAACCGGACGTCACCGCCCTCGGCAAGCTCGACGGCCGGAACGCACGGCGGGATCGGGAACGGCGCGAAGAGTGGTTGCGGATCCGTCAGCTGGTGCCAGTCAGCGCGGTGGGCCGCGATGCGGCGCCCCGAATCCGTCGGGCGCCTGCTCGCGGGACCAAGCCTGCAGGGCGGCGTTCTCGCCCGTGTGGTCCCAGTGGCCATGCGTCGAGACGATCAGGATGAGTCGCCACGCGCGGCGCGTGAGCTCCTCGCCACCCAGGCAAGGCCGGGGATCGCGCCGTCGATCACGATCGCCTCGCGGGTCCGCGGGTCCCCGACCAGGCAGACGTTCGTCCCCAGGGGGCCGATCGCGCGGGTCACGAGCTCCATCCGCGGCTCCCTGCGGCGTGGGCGACGGGACCCGGCTCCGGCGACAACATCAGGCTTCGAGCCGGGCACGGAGACAGTCGAGCGTATCGCCGGCCATCCTCGTGACCGTCTCCTCGAGCTGCGCGGCGCCGACGCCGGCGAGCAGGCCCCCGACCCCGACGTCCGCCGACCACGCGACGACCGTGGAGCCTGCCGGCCCGTCGTCCAGCCGGATCTCGGCGCTGACATCGACGGTGCTGCCCGGGCGCCCGGCCGTGCGCCCGCAGCGTCGCGTCCTCGGGCTCGTGCATGTCGGCGAGCTCCACGTCGACGACCACGGTGGCACGCAGGAAGCCGAGCTTCACCGTCGCGGTGGCCCTGAAGCGTCCTGCATCGAGCGTCTCGATCGCCGGGGCTCCCGGCAGGCATCCCGCGATCCGGCCGGGATCGATGACCATCGCCCACACCGCGGGGCGGGGCGCCTGGATCACGGCATGACCGTCGAGCTTCACGCAGCGGGCTCTCCCCACCGGCGCCCGTGGCGTGGCACCCAGGTGACGATGCCGACCCGCGACTCGACCGCGGTGCCGAGACGGACCGTCCCGTCCTCGGCCTCCCGGGCCTGCCGGTCGACCTCCGCTTCCAGGCGCCCGTCGGCCGCAGATCCCGGGGCCACGAACAGCTGGTTGCGGAGCCAGCTGACGAGAAGTGCGCGCGAGGCGAACACGCGCGACGGCCGGCGCTCGTATTCCACCGAGGGCCGGCAGCCGCGGGCCTCCAGGATGGCGACGAACTCGCGCAGGCCCGGCAGCTCGACATGCGCCTCCCCGTGGACGACGGGCCAGAAGGGCCCCACGGTCGCGGACGGAGCCCGCTCGGTCATGACCGCGACGCACAGCCGGCCGGCGGCGTCCTCCATCGCCTCCAGGAACGTGCCGATCTTCTCGACGTCGTGGCCGAGGTGCGCGATGAGCACGACGTCAGCTTGCGGGACGTCGTCGGCCGCCGTCACGGGCCAGCGCGCGTGGACTGGCCGGATGTTGTGGATCCCGTGGCGCTCGATCGCACCCCGCAGCGCGTCGAGCATCCCGGCCGACGGATCGAGCGCGATCACCGCTCCGACCTCGAGCGCGACCGGCAGCGCGTACCGGCCGGCCCCGGCGCCGATGTCGAGCCACGTCTCGCCGGGCCGGGCGATCTCCAGGAGGCGGTCGAGCGTCGCATCGCCCGACCGCCGGGGATCGTCCACGAACATGCTCGTGACCGGGCCGTAGAAGTCGCCGCTCTCCGGAACCTCGCGGACGCGTTCCGCCTGTTCGCGGTTGGCGCGGACGCGGGCTGCCCAGGCGTCGAGGAGCGCCGCCGCTCCCGCGCCAGGCACGCCCAGCCCCGCGAGGTCTGCGCGGGTGTCGATGTCCGGGTTCGCGCCCGGGACGGGCACGCGGAGGACTCTCTCAGCCTCGTGCGCGAGTAGCGGGCCCAGGCCCCGGTCGCCATCGAGCGTCGCGACCATCGGCCAGCCGGCGGGGAGGAACAGCACGGGATTGGGCGCCGCGTCCTCCGCGTAACGGGGCGCAACCGCGATGGCCCCGTCCCTGGCCGGTGCATCGAGCAGCGCCCGGAGCACGGACACCCGCACCCGCGGTTGGTCGCCGAGCAGGAATAGCACGCCCTCGGGCGCAGGAGCGGCGCTCGCCACGCCGAACCCGAGGCGGAGCGAGGTCGAGAGCCCCCGTTCCGGCGCCGGGTTGACCGCGACGGTCACGCCGGTCAGCGACGCCGGCTCCACGTCCCGGACCGCATCCAGGACGGCGCCCGCGTCGCGACCGAGCACCACGACGACGCGCCGGATGCCCGCCTCGTGAACGGCGGCGAGGACGTGAGCGAGAAGCGGACGTCCGTCGAGCGGCGCACGCACCTTTCCGCCGCCGAAGCGCGTTCCCACGCCGGCGGCAAGGATGACCGCCGAGACGTCACGGCCGGTGCTCATGCGTTCGCTTCCGTCGCGGCGAGCCCTCGCATCGGGGCGCCCGAGCCGCCATGGCGCTCGGCGACGATCTCCGCCATGATCGCGAGCGCCGTCTCGGCCGGCGCCCGCCCACCCAGGTCGAGCCCGATCGGCCCGCGGAGCCGGGCCAGCTCGGCGTCGGTGATCCCCGCGGCCCGCAGCCGGGCTCGCCGGTCGGCCTGGGTCCGCCGCGAGCCGACCGCGCCGACATAGCGACAGCCCCGCCGGAGCCCCGTGATGATCGCCGGCTCGTCGAACTTGACGTCGTGGGTCAGGACCGCGATCGCGTCGGCGGGCCCGAGGCCGATCTCGTCGGCCGCCTCGTCCGGCCAGCCGACCACGAGCCGGTCGACCTCCGGGAAGCGCTCCCGGGTCGCGAACGCCGCACGCGCGTCGACGACCACGGTGAGGTAGCCGAGCTCATCGAGCCATCCGCACCAGCGGGATCGCGACCTGCACGCCCCCCACGACCACCAGCCGCGGTGGGGCCGGATAGCCCTCCAGGAAGAACTGGCGGCCGGCCGCGGCGACGGTCACCGACCCGCCCCCGGCGAGGATCTTCCCCGCGGCGGCGACGATCGCCGCATCCGCATCCGGGAGCCCCGTCGAGCCGAGCAGGCTTCCATCCGCCGCCACCCGGATGGCCGGCGCGGGCGTCTCACCGTCTCCCGGGCGGTGCGGTCCGAAGGCCGCGGGAGGCGCGTCGGCCGGTAGGGGGATCACCACGACCGAGCCGCTGGTCCGGCCAGCGGCGTCCATGACTTCGGGCCGCAGGGAGGGCTCCACCAGGACGTCGATCGTGCCGCCGCAGGCGAGCCCCACATCCCAGGCCTGCTCGTCGCTGATCCCGTAGCGGATCACCCGGCAGCGGCCGTCGCGACGCGCCGCCTGGATCTCCTCGCTCGCGGCCCCCTCCACGCACCCGCCCGAGACGCTGCCGGCCAGCCGGCCGTCCGCCGTGACGACGAGGACCGCACCCTCGGGCCGGGGCGCCGAGCCGAAGGTCCGCACGACGACGGCCCGGCCGAGCGAGACGCCCTCCGCCTGCCAGCCGCGAACCGTGTCGAGCAGCTCACGCATGTCGCATCTCCCCCTGGGTGATCAGCCGCGCAGCGGCCGCGCCGCCGCCGGATCGTCCTGGCTGCCGGCGGCCTCGCCCGGCCGGTCGCTGATCCGCGGCAGGATCGAGCGCGCCGGAACGCGACGAGGGTATCCCGTTGCGTCCACATGGTGCACCCGCGGCGTGCCCGTCCGCGGTGGCCGCCCGGCGCTGCCGAGCCCCATGCCGCCGAGGACCTCTCCGAGCCGCTCCAGCGAGGCGATCGACTGCATGGGGAGGAAGTCGTCGATCGACGCATAGGCGGCCGCCATGCCGGCCGCGATCGGCCGGTAGCCCTCTGCCCCGGCAAGTGGGTTGAGCCAAATCAGCCGGTGGCAGTTGCGCTGGAGGCGCGCCGTCTCGACGCGGACAAGCTCGGGGTCACCCCGATCCCACCCGTCGGACACGACGATGACGACGCCCGATGAGCGCAGGACGCGCCGCGCCCAGCGCAGGTTGAAGGTGCGCAGCGAGTCCCCGATCCGGGTCCCGCCAGACCAGTCGCTGACCGTCTCGCTGACGCGCCGGATCGCGCGGTCGGGGTCGCGGCCGCGCAGCTCCGACGAGACCCTGGTCAACCGCGTCCCGAAGACGAACGAACTCGGTCCGCGCGCCCGAAGCGCGGGTGAGCGCCTGGACAAACCGGAGCAGGAGCCGGGCGTGCCGCTCCATGGACCCCGACACGTCGCACAGGACGACGATGGAGCGCGGGTGACGGACGCGTCGGCGCCAGACCCAGTCGACGAGATCGCCGCCCGCGCCGAGATTCCGGCGGTACATCGCCCGCGGCGCCGGTCGCCGGCCGTGGGGGTGGAGCTCCGAGCGACGGGTGAGTCGCATCTCCAGGCGAGGGCGCAGCGTGTCGATGAGCCGCTCGGCCTCGCGTAGCTCCGCGCTCGTCATGCGGTCGAAGTCGCGGTGGTGGAGCGCCTCGGCAGGGCTGAAGGAGCGCGGCGAGACCGCCCGGCCCGCCTCGGTGTCGAGATCCTTGTCGCCGGAACCCGGCCCGGCGAGCTCCGGCCGGCCCCGCCGCCGGCCGGCACGCGCTGGGGCATCCTCGAGGCTTGCGCGAGCCTCGCGTTCGACGGGATCCCGCGGCGGGCGCCGCGACCCATCGTCGATGCGTGCAGGGGCGATCCGGGCGCTGTGGCGACGCCAGAACTGGTCGAACACCGCATCGTAGACATCCCGGTCGAGCCGCCGGCGGCAGAAGATCGCCGATCCCGCCGCGTGAACCTGGGCGCGGTCGCCGAGGTCGACGAGCGTGAGCGCGCGGGCGAAGTCGAGCGCGCCGCCCAGGTCCGTGACGACCCCCGCCGAGCGCAGGGCGCGGGTGAACAGCACCGCGTTGCGCACGAACGTCGACCCGTCGAACTCGGCGAGGGGGTCGGAAGCGGGGGTGCGGGGTCCGGGCACGTTCGACGCCTGCGGGCCCCTAGGGTCCGGTCGCGACGGACTCGTCGAGAAGTGCGGCCGCGGCGGCACCGCGCATCCGCCGGACGTCCTCCTCGTACTTCAGGAGGACTCCCAGGGTCTCGTCCACGATGTCGGGTGCGAGCTCGCGCGCCCCGAGGGCAAGCAGCGCGGCGGCCCAGTCGAGCGTCTCGGCGACGCCGGGAACCTTGGTCAGGTCGGCCGCCCGGAGACGGCCGACGAACTCGACCACCTGGCGCGCCAAGCGCTCCGGCGTCTCCGGGACGCGGGCCAGGACGATCTCCATCTCCGTCCGGGCGCTGGGGTAGTCGATCCAGTGGTAGAGGCACCGGCGCTTCAGTGCGTCGTGGACCTCGCGGGTCCGGTTCGAGGTGAGGATGACGCGCGGCGGACGCTCGGCGATCACCGTCCCGATCTCGGGGATCGTGACCTGGAAGTCGGACAAGATTTCCAGCAGGTACGCCTCGAACTCCTCGTCGGCGCGGTCGATCTCGTCGATCAGCAGGACCGGCGCCAGCCCACCCGGAGCCTCGAGTGCCTGCAGGATCGGCCTCTTCAGCAGGAAGTCGGGCCCAAAGATGTCGTGCGCCGTCGCGGTCCCGATCTCCCCGCGGGCTTCGCGCAGGCGGATCTCGAGCATCTGGCGGGCGTAGTTCCACTCGTAGACCGCGGTCGTGACGTCCAGCCCCTCGTAGCACTGGAGCCGGATCAGCCGGGTCCCCAGCGTGTCCGCGAGCGTCTTGGCGAGCTGCGTCTTGCCGACCCCGGCTTCGCCCTCCAGGAGCAGCGGCCGGTCGAGGCGCAGGGCGAGGAAGACAGCAGTCGCGAGCGACCGGTCGGCGACGTAGTCGCGCCGGCGAAACGCCGCCTGAAGGCCGTCGATGGTGGCCAGCTCGTCGGGCAGCCCGCCCGACGGCGCGCCCCTCATCGCCGGATCTCCCACGGGGAGACGCTCCGGGTGCCGGCCCCGACGCGGGCGGCGCCCACACCGCTCGCGCGGTGCATCTCGGCGGACGAGCGGCGGTCGGAAAGGGTCATTCGAGGCTCGACTCCGGCGCGGGAATGCTGGGCGTCCCGCGGCCCGGTTGCCCGGTTCGGCGCGACGCACCCGACGATACTCCCGGCAGGATGGCGATGCGAAGGGCGTGCTGATCGCACCCCGCGACATCGTGCGCCGCGACACGTACGCGGGCGTGCCGGCCCGCTCGCTTACGTTGCGCTTACGTCGGGTGGACCGTGGCGCGACGAGCCGCCGTAGACTCGCGTACATGAAGCGCATCCTCGTCGTCGACGACGAACCGAACATCGGTGAACTCCTCCGCCTCTACCTCGAGAAGGAGGGCTTCGCCGTGATCGCCGCCCGCGACGGGGACGAGGCGCTGGCGCTCCACCTCCGACACGACCCGGACCTCGTGATCCTGGACCTCATGCTCCCGAAGCGGGACGGGTTCGACGTGTGCCGCGAGATCCGGCGGCGCGGCGAGACTCCCGTCCTCATGCTCACCGCCCGCGCGGACGACGTCGATTCCATCGTCGGCCTCGAGCTCGGCGCTGACGACTACGTCACCAAGCCCTTCAACCCGCGCGCCCTCGTGGCACGCGTGAAGGCGATCCTTCGTCGGACGACCGCGACCGCCGCTGGATCCCGGCCGCTCGAGGTCGGCTCGCTGCGCATCGACGGCCGCCGCCGGGAGGCCGCGGTGGGCGACCGGAGGCTCGAGCTCCGGGCGCGCGAGTTCGACCTGCTCACCGCCCTGGCCCGGGACCCGGGCGTCGTGCTGACCCGTGACGGCCTCCTCGAGGACGTCTGGGGGACCGATTTCCCCGGCGAGACGCGGACCGTCGACGTCCACGTCGCGGAGCTGCGCAAGAAGCTGGGTGACGACGGACCGGCGATCGAGACCGTGCGCGGCGTCGGATACCGGCTCGTCCCGCCGGTTCGGGCGCCGCTCGTCCCGCCCGAGCTCAACTGAGCGGACCAGCATGCCCAAGAGCCTCGCCGGCCGCCTGGCGCTGATCCTGACCGTCACGGCGCTGGCCGTCCTCCTCGCGGTCGGAGGGGCGCTCTTCGTGGTGCTCCGAGGCCTCCACCGGGACGCCGCGTTCGGGCGCCTGCACGCGGTCGGGGCGACGATCGTCGGCCAGCTCGGCGCGCGCGCCGACCGCGCCGACGTGGCCACCGCCCTCGGAACGCTGGGCGACCAGCTCGACGCGCTCGACATCACGCTCCTGTTCGAGGCAGGTCAGGGCCGGCCACTGGTCCTCCTGGCGGGGACCGCCCAGCCCGTGAAGCCCGTGCCGGCGATCCCGAGCGGCGGCCGCGGGACCGTCGCGGACGCGACCGTCCCCTTCGACGACGGGACCACGCGCGCGGTCAGCGTCGTCCCGCTCACGGCGCCGGGCGCGCTCCTCCCCCGGGCGATCGTGCTCGCGACGCCCGACCGGGCCGGAGCCGAGACGCTGGGTGATCTCGTCCGCACGCTGCCGCTCGTCGGGCTCGTGCTGCTGCTCATCGGCGCCCCGCTTGCATGGCTGCTGGCACGCTCGACAACCGGGCCGCTACGACGGCTTGCCGTCGCCACCACCGCCGTGTCCTCGGCCCGCACGGGGCCGGAACCCGCTCCCCTGCCCGCGGAAGGACCCAGCGAGGTGCGCGAGCTCACGGAACGCTTCAACGCGATGCGGGGCGAGCTCGCGCAGACGCGGCGCGCCGAGACCGAGCTCCTGGCCAACCTCCGCCACGACCTCCGGACACCCCTGACGGTCATCGGCGGCTTTGCCGAGGCGCTCGTGGACGGCACCGCGAGCGGCGACGCGGCGCCCCGCGCGGCCCGGGCGATCGCCGATGAGACGGCACGTCTGGAGCGGCTGGTGGGCGCGCTGGGCTCGCTCGACGGGCTGGGCGACGAGCCGGCGGGCCTCCGGCCAGAGCAGCTGGACGCCGCCACCCTGCTTGCGGAAGCCGGCGCCCGGTTCGAGTCGCGGGCGACCGCCTCGGGCGTCGACCTCGTGACCGAGGCGCTTAGGGAGCCGCTGGCCTTCGCCGCGGACCGGCTCGCGATCGAACGGATCCTCTCCAACCTGGTCGAGAACGCCCTAACCGCGATCGGGCAGCCCGCCCCGGGCGGCCCCTCGCCGCGCATCCTTCTCTCGGCCCGCAGCGCCCGGACGCCGGACGGCTGGCCCGCGGTCATGCTCTCCGTCTCGGACGAGGGACCCGGCTTCCCGCCCGGAGGGCTGGAGCACGCGTTCGACCGATCGTACCGGGGGGATCCCTCGCGAAGCGGCCCCGGATCGGGACTCGGCCTTGCAATCGTCCGCGAGCTCGCCCGCCGGCACGGCGGTGACGCGATCGCCGAGAACCTCGCACCGCGCGGCGCCCGGGTGAGCGTGGCGCTGCCGATCGTCCCGGCTACACTCGCGGGGTGACCACGCTCTCCCCCGTGCCCCCCGGCGAGATCGAGACCCTGGCCCGCGAGCGCGCCGAGGCTCGCGCAGCGCGCGACTACGCCCGCGCGGATGCGTTGCGCGCGCAGATCGAGGCGGCCGGCTGGCGAATCATCGATCACGGCATTGCGTACGGCCTCGAACCCGCCGTACCGCCCACGATCGAGGACGGCGAGGTCGTCCGATACGGCAGCGCGGACGCCGTCCCGTCGCTGCTCGACGAGCCGGCGACGGCCCCCTTCACGGTGGTTGCCCTCGCCGGCGACTGGCCGAACGAGACGACCCGGCTGCTCGCCGGGCTGAGCGAACATGCGCCGGCCGGCACGCAGGTGGTCATCGTCGCGAACGAGCCATCGGCGGCGCCGGCTGCGGCGTCGAGCTTCGCCCCCGACGGTGCGGACCTGGCACCCGTCGCAGGGAGCCTGCCCGAGCTGCTCCGGACAAGCGTTCGGCTTGGACACGCGGCGGCCCTCAACATCGGCTTGCGGCGAGCGCGCGGATCGATCGTCGTGCTCGTCGACCCGAGCATCGAGCCGGCCGGCGACGCCCTCGGACCCCTCGCCGATGCCCTCGCCGACGCGAGCGTCGCGGTGGCGGGTGGATCCGGCGTCGCGGGCGCCGACCTCCGTCACCTCGTCGAGGCGCCGGGGCCGGACGTCGATGCCATCGCCGCGGGATGGTGTGCATTCCGGCGCTCGGACGTCTCGTCGCTCGGCCCGCTCGACGAGCGGTTCGTCGTCGAGGCCCACCTCGCCGTCTGGTGGAGCCTCGTCCTTCGGGCCGGCCGGGACGCCGGCCAGCCGCCGCGGCGGGCCGTCCGGATCGACCTACCGCTGGTCCGCCACGAGCGCCGCGAGGACGCCGCGCTTCCCGCCGCCGAGCGTGAGCGGCTTGCGAAGCGCAACTTCTACCGCGTCCTCGACCAGTTCAGGGTTCGGACGGACCTCTTCTCGGAGAGCGCCGCCAGCTGATCGCGCCTGTCGGACCCATCCGGATGGGCATGCCCCGCGAATGGGGAGACGTGATCGGATCTTCGGCGTTGTCCCTTGCTCCCTCGACCCTCGGCCAGGTGGGTCAGCTCGATCGGCGCTGGTATACTCCGCCCGCCCGCGCCATCGCCGAGACGGGAGCCCTGCCCGGCCGGCGGGGAGGTGCGACGGCAGCGTCGACGGAGTCCCGCTTGGCTGATGAGACCTTCACCGCACCCCTCGACGAGCGCCGGGCCGACGAAGCCGCGCTCCTCGCGCGGATCCGCGAAAAGGACGAGCGGGCACTCGAAGCGCTCTACGAGCGCTACTCGGGGCCCCTGTACTCGCTCGCCTTTCAGGTCACCGGCGCCGACCGGTTCGCTCAGGACGTGGTCCAAGAGGTCTTCGTTGCCGTCTGGAAGGATGCCGGGCGCTTCGACTCGTCCCGCGGCGCCCTGAGCTCCTGGCTGTTCTCGCTCGCCCGTCACAAGGCGATCGACCTCGTGCGCAAGGAAGCGAACGTCCGGCGGCACACGGCCGACATCGATCTCGAGTTCGAGGAGTCGAACAACGACGTCGACCAGGAGGCGTGGCTGCGCCTGCGACGCGACGCGGTGCGCGCCGCGATGGCTGCCCTCCCGGAGGCCCAGCGAACGGCGCTCGAGCTGGCGTTCTTCCGCGGCCTGACGCACGTCGAGGTTTCCGAGACGCTCGGCATCCCGCTCGGCACCGCGAAGACGCGGATCCGCACGGCCCTCCTGAAGCTGCGCGACGTGCTCGGGCAGTCCGTCTCAGAGCTTGATCCGCGGGGGACCGAATGGACCACAGAGTCTTCCGCGAACTAGCAGCCGGCGCGGCGCTCGACGATCTCGAGCTGGCCGAGTCGACCGAGCTTTCCGCCCACCTGGCGATCTGCGCGCCATGCCGCCAGGAGGTCGGCCGGCTCGCCGACGTCGCGGGGCTCGTGGCGCTGGCAGCCCCACCGCGCCGTCCACCCGCCACCCTGAAACGGAGCGTGCTGGCGGCGGTAGCCGCGACCGATCGCGCGGAGCCCCCGGCTGCGCCAAGGCGACTGTGGCCCGTCCCCGATCCCAGCGCCGAGCCGATCCGCGTCAGCGCATCTGTGGCAGCCCGCACGCCCGTGGTCCGCTCGCCAGCGGCCGCGGTCCTCGGGTTGGCCGCGGCGATCGTCCTCGGCGTCGCGACGGGTGCGCTGCTCGTCCAGAATCGGTCCCTCGACGGACGCCTCGCGGCGACGGCCGCCGAGCGTGATGCCGCCGTGAGCCAGCTCGCCGCCGACACGGCCGCGATGAGCATCGTGCTTGCCCCGGACCATGCCACCGCCGTCCTGCACGCCGAGTCGCTCGCGCCGGCTGCTGTCGCCTACGTCGTCTACCGGGCAGGAGCACATGACGCATGGATGATGGCGACCGGGATGCCGGCCCCACCGGCCGGCTCCGTCTACGAGCTCTGGGCAGCCGACACGACCGGTCTGCATCCCGGGCCCACCTTCACCTGCACGGGCAACGGCCCCTGTCTCGCCTCGTTCGGCATGGACCTGACGGGTATGACGGCCGCCATGGTCACGCTCGAGCCGGCCGGCGGCGCCGTGGCCCAGCCCGGCCCGCAGGTCGTGTTCGGACAGCTCTAGCCGGGCGCCCCGCGCCGGGAGACCGCGAGCCGGCCCTGGGCGAGGGCAACCCCGAGGAGCACCACGAGACCCCCGAGCGGCTCGTTCGGGGTCACCGACTCGCCCAGCAGGAGCGCTCCGACCGCGATCGCCACGAGCGGCGTGAGGTACGTCACGGTGCTCGCAGTCGTCGCGCCCGCACGCTCAATGACCTGGAAGTTCCAGACGTACGCGATCCCGGTCCCCAGCATCCCGAGCGCCAGCATGCCGACCACGACCTGCGGCGGGAGGGCCCCGATCGGGTGCGCGTCGAGCACCGCGAACGGCAGGAGCTGCACCGCGGCCCAGGTGATCTGACCGGCCGCCAGCGCGAGCGGCCGCTCGCCGCGTGGCGCGAGGTTCGCCCGCACGTACTGGAATCCGATGCCGTAGCAGGTGACGGCCCCCAGACAGGCCAGCACCCCGAGCGCCTCGCTGCTCCCGGTCCCGTTCCAGATGCCAACTACGACGAGGATCCCCGCGAAGCCGACGATGATCCCGGCGACCTTGCCCGCCGTCGGGCGCTCCGCCGGGTAGGCGACGAACGCGGCCGCGATCGTGGTCAGCGGCGTGACCGCGTTGACGATGCCGGCGACGACCGACGAGACATGCGTCTCGCCGAACGCGAAGAGGGCCGATGGCACGCTGTTGAACAGGATTCCGACCACAAACAGGTGCGCCCAGGTGCCGCGGTCCCGCGGCAGCCCGACCCGGGTCACCGCCGCGATGACGAGCAATGCCACGGCCCCCAGCGCCTGGCGCCCGAACGCGACCTGGATCGGCGAGAGCGCCTGGAGCGCCACCTTGATCAGCAGGAACGAGCAGCCCCAGATCAGCGCCGCGCCTAGGTAGGGCAGAAGCCAGCTCCGGGCCGGCGTTGACGACGCAGCGACCGGGCTCACTGGGGGGCAGCGGTCGCGGCGGAGGCCGCCTCGTGAGCCAGGAGGTACGCCTTTCGGGCGACCCCGCCGGCGTATCCGGTGAGCGTTCCGCCGGCGCCCACGACGCGATGACATGGAACAACGATCGAGATTGGGTTGCGCGCCACGGCCGCGCCGACGGCCCGGGCCGCGCCTGCACGACCGACCCGGGCTGCGAGCTCACCATACGTGACGGTCGCGCCGAACGGGATCCGGGCGAGCTCTTCCCAGACGCGGCGCTGGAACGGCGTCCCGCGCGGCGCGAGGGGCAGGTCGAAGTCCGTTCTCGATCCGGCGAAGTACTCGTCGAGCTGGCGCATGACGCTCGCGAACGCGGCCGGATCCTCGGACCGGGAGGGATCCACCGGCGGCGACGGTCGGTGCTGCTCCATGTAGATGCCGGACAGGCAGGCTCCACCGGTCCCGCCACGCTCACCAACGAGGAGGAGCGGCCCGATCGGCGTTGGGTGGGAGGAGAAGACGGTCGTCACGGGACGGGCTCCTTCGATGGTGCGTTGACGTGGTTGACGGAAGCTCGGTCGTGGGCGCCAGCCTCCCCGGAGGCCAGGGCAGCCCACAGGTGATGCGTGGCGTAGGAGCGCCACGGACGCCATGCCAGCGCCCGGTCCCGGAGCGCTGCCGGTTCGCCCGGGAGGCCGAGCACACGTGCGGCCCGCTGTACTCCCAGGTCGCCGGCGAGCAGCACGTCCGGGTCCCCGAGGGCGCGGAGCGCGACGTAACCGGCCGTCCAGGGCCCGATTCCCGTCATCTTCCGGAGCCGCCCGAGCGCCTGTTCGCGGTCCGTGCCCGCATCCAGCACGAGCGAGCCGTCCGCCAGCGACGCGGCGAGCGTGCGTAGCGTCCGGCGACGCACCGCGGGCATCGGCAGGCTGGTGTCAGGAGCTTCGGCGATGCGGTCCGGCTCCGGGAACAGGTGCGTGAGCCCACCGCTCGGGACGGGCAGCCGCGAACCGAGCTCGGCGACGAGTCGGCCGGCGATCGCCCGCGCGGCGGCCACCGAGACCTGCTGTCCGATCACCGCGCGGAGGGCGATCTCCGAGCCGTCGGCCGCGCCTGGCGCCCTCCGCCCCGGGGTCGCTCGGGCCAGGCGACCCAGCACGGCATCGCGGCCCAGTACGTCGTCCACGGCGATCGGATCGGCGTCGAGGTCGAGCAGGCGCCGCACGCGCGCGACCGCGGGTCCAAGATCGCGGGGGTCGCTCAGGGCCAGGCCGCAGCGGACGGCGGTCCCGTCGTCGGTCACCTCCACGAGGGCCGGCCCGTGGGGCAGGCGGAGGCTCCGGCGGTACGTGGCGCCCACGACCTCCTCCACACCGGGGATCGCTCGCGGCCCCAGGAACGCCAGCAGTCCGCCGAAGTCGAAGGGTGCCCGGCGAGCCAGCCGAACCTCCAGCCGGCCGGTCACGTGGGGCACCGCACCGCGCCTCCTTCGTTCCCGGAGCGCGCTCGGGGTTGCCCCGAAAACCTCGCGCAGCGTCGCGTTGAACTGGCGCAGCGAGGCGAAGCCGGCCGCGAACGCGACCTCGGTCACCGACAGCCCCGTCGTCTCCAGGAGGAGGCGCGCGACGTGGGCGCGCTGGACCCGCGCGAGTGCGAGCGGCGCGGCGCCGAGGTCCGCCAGCAGGATTCGCCGGAGCTGTCGCTCGCCATAGCCCAGCCGCTCGGCCAGGCCGGGCACCCCGTCCCGGTCGACCACCCCGTCGGCGATGAGGTGCATCGCCCGGCCGGCCACGTCGCCACGCACATCCCACTCCGGGGATCCCGGCACGGCCCCGGGGATGCACCGCTTGCACGCCCGGAAGCCCGCCGCCTGCGCCGCGGCGGCCGTTGGGTAGAAGCGAACGCGATCGCGCCGCGGCGTGCGTGCCGGGCAGCTCGGGCGGCAGTAGATGCCCGTGGACGTGACGCCCAGGAAGAAATAGCCATCGAACCGCGGGTCGCGGCTGGCAACCGCGCGATAGCGGTGCTCGAAGTCGAGGGGAACGGTCATCCCCGCCAGGATGGCACCTCGCGGGCGCATCCGCTCGCGGGTTTCGGACATCGCGGCGTGGGGCAAGCGCGGCCCGGGCGACGGCGGCCGCGGCCGCGGCACGCGCGGCCGCGTGACCGCCCGGCGCTACCTGTAGAGCCCGGCGCCCGCCATGACGGCCGCGATCACCACGATGACGAGCGCGACGACGCCGGACCATCGCGCTAGGACCAGGCCGCGCCCGCCCGGGACCGCCACACCGCCCGCGCCGGAGGATCCCGTGCCGCCGACGTTGCCAGCGAGGCTGGTCCCCGCAACCTGGTCCGTCCGGGAGCCCGGCATTCCGCCGCCCGGACGCCGGCCCACGACTGGCAGCTCGGTCGCTCCGATCGGTGGGATCAGCAGCCCCAGCCACAGCCCGCCCAGCAGGCCGCCGACGTGTGCGGCGTTGTCGATCCCGCCGCCGAAGGTGTTGAGACCAAACCCGAGCACCAGGTTGATGACAACCAGGGCCCCGATCTGGCTGAGGATCGCGCGCTGTTGGCCGTGGAGGACCGGCCGGTGGAGGGCCCGCGCGACGAGGAGCACGCCGCAGAGGCCGAAGAGCGCGCCCGAGGCGCCAACGCTGGGATCCGGCCCCCCGATCAGGTAGCTCGCGACGGACGCCGTGGCGGCGGTCAGCACGTACAGGAACACGAAGCGGGCCGACCCGTAGAGCTGCTCGACAAGCGGTCCCACGAGGTACAGGAAGTACATGTTGAAGGCGAGGTGGAGGATGCTCTCGTGGACCAGCACGGGGCTCAGCAGGCGCCACCACTCGCCCGCCGCAAGCTCGGGCTTGTCCAGCATGAGCAGGCTGAGCAGCCAGCCGCCCTCCTGCTGCAGCGCGAGGAAGGAGACCACGACGGTCACGCCGAGGATCGCGTAGGTCGCGATCGGCGTCCGGTCGCGTCCGCGGCTCCGGGCGAAGTAGCGGCCCGCGCCGCGCTTGTCGCCCAGCTCCTTGCTCAACCAGCCGAGCCGGGACGAGATCTCGGCACGGTCCTGCGGCGGCGCCCGGCGCTCGGCCTCCCGGTAGGCATCGAAGGCGGCCCGCAGCGAGCCGTCACGAACCCGCGCCGCGGCGACCTGGCGCCACGCTGCATACGTCGACGGGTTCTCGGGCAGGCGGGTCACCTGCTCCCAGCTCCACAGCGCGCCGGCCTCGTCGTCGAGCCGGAAGAGGGCCTCCCCCGCCCCGAGCAGGGCCGCCCCCGTGATCGCCGGGTCCGGGAAGCCGATCAGGCGGGCATAGTGCGCTCGAGCCGCGTCGAACTCGCTGTCAGCCAGCAGGACGTCGGCGCGGGCGAGGAGCGCCTCCGCCGTCGGGCGGTCGAGGGGTCCCGGGACCGCCGGGTCGCTGGTCGTCGGTCCACTCATCGACGTGACCGTAGCAGAAGGCGGGAGCGCGTGCGGCCGCTGCTAGACTCGGCGCATGTGCGGCCGGTTCACTCAGCAGCGCCCCAGCGCCGAGCTGGCTGCGCTCTTCGCCGCGGACGACGCGGCCGACACAGCCGGCGGCCGCTACAACCTCGCTCCGCAGCAGTCCGGGCTGGTCGTGGTGGAGCGACCCGACGAACGCCGAGCGGTCGTCTCCTACCGGTGGGGACTCGTTCCGAGCTGGGCGAAGGACCCGCGCGTCGGGAACCGCCTGATCAACGCCCGTGCCGAGACCGTCGCGACCACACCCGCGTTCCGGAGCTCGTTCCAGAAACGCCGCTGCCTCGTCCCGGCCGATGGGTTCTACGAGTGGGAGCGCGTCGCAACGTCCATCCGGCAGCCCAACCTGATCCGCCGCGCCGACGGGTCGCCAATGGCGTTCGCCGGCCTCTGGTCGCCTTGGCGCGACCCGGCGGACCCGGCGACCGAATGGGTCCGCACCTTCACAATCGTCACCACGACTGCCAACGCGACGCTGGCCCCGATCCACGACCGGATGCCGGTGATCCTCCCGGCTTCCGAGTGGGACGCCTGGCTGGACCCCGAAGTCCAGGATCCAGGCGCGCTGCTCGGCCTGCTTCGCCCGGCGCCCGACGACCTGCTCATCCGCTACCCGGTCACCAGGCGCGTCAACAGCGCTCGCAACGAGGGACCCGAGCTCGTCGTGCCGCTCGGGCCGCTCGGGCCCGGTCCCGGCCAGGGATCGCTCCCCCTCGGCTGACCGCGTCGCCCGCCGCGATGCGGACGTGTCGCCTGCGCTGGGCCTCCTCAGCCGGCAGCGCGCTCCCACCCGCCCTCGGCCGTCGCCACCCGGAACGCCTCGGCCCCGTCCACGCCACGGTCCATCGCCGCGGCAAGGCGTCCGACGAGCGTTGCGAAGACGCCGCCCGGGTCGGCCTCGGGCGCTTCCAGGACGATCGCGCCTCCTGGTGCTCCGCTCGCGGGATCACCCTGCCCGGCGATCACGATCAGGGTGGCGCCGACGAACGCCGCAGCGTCGGCGACAACCGTTGCCCCTGGGTCGTCGAGCGGGTCGGCCGCGACCAGCACACGGAAGTCGCCGACGTACTGGAGACCCAGGGCGATGTCGCCAGCGTCGAGGGGAAGGCCGGGCACTCCAGGTCCACGGCGCTCATCGGTCGCGCCGGCGAAATCGCCGGCAGCGTCATCCGCCGCGAGGAGGGCTCCCATCGGGTCCACGTCGTCGGGATCGGGGACGAGCGAGGCGGGCGGCTCGAACGGCGTGGCCCGACCGGCGTCGCGAAGGAGTGCGCGATGTCCGACGCCACCGCGCGCGAGCGCCAGCAGCACGGTATCGCCTGCGGGGTCGTCCCCGACCCTTCCGACGAGCTGCACCTCCGCGCCCGCATCCGCTGCCGCACGTGCGACGGATGCCGCGAGCCCTCCCGCCTCCGCCGCATCACCCGGCGACGCACCAGGGACGAAGGAGGGCGAACCGACGACGGCGATCACTGGGGTGAGCCTAACAGGCCCGCGACCGGCTCCGCTCAGTCGGCCGTCGCAGGCGCGTCCTGATCGCGGACGATCTCGACGTCGCCGATGCCCGCCCGCTCGAGGTCCGCGCCCACCGCGTCCGCGTCGCCGACGACGACGACAGCGAGCCGCTCGAGGTGGAGATGGGTCCGGGCAGCCGAGAGAACGTCGGCGGCCGTCACCGCGTCGATTGCCGGCCGGTAGCGGTCGAGCTCGTCGGGTGGCAGGCCGAAGGTCACGAGCCCGCCGAGGGCCGCCACGATCGGCCCGGGCGTCTCGAACCGCAGCGGGAAGACTCCCACGAGGTAGTCTCTGGCCGCCCGCATCTCCGCCTCCGCCGGGGCTTCGTCGCGGATCCGGTGAAGTTCGGCCAGGAGGTCGGTGAGCGCGGGCACGGTGGCATCGGTGTTGACGGCGGCTCTCGCCGAGAACGGTCCGGCATAGCGCCGGAAGTCGAACCCGGCGCCGGCGCCGTAGGTGTACCCCTTCTCCTCGCGGAGCTTCGCGTTGAGACGCGAGTTGAAGAGCCCGCCGAGGATCATCGCCATCACGCTGACCGGGTGGTAGTCCGGCGTTCGCCGAGGCAGGCCGAGGTGCCCAACGCGGAGCTCGGACTGGACGGCGCCCGGCCGGTGGACGAAACGCACGCGGGTCCGGTCCAGGCCGTCCTCGATCACCGGCTGCGGTCCGGCCGGAGCAGCGCCCGGAACGGCCCACGCCAGATCCCCGAACAGCGGCTCGGCCAGCGTGACGACGTCCAGGCCGCCGAGATCGCCTCCGATCACCAGCGCGCAGCGGTCCGGATCGCCCGCACGGCTGTACGCCTGCCGAAGGATCGCGGCGTCGAGCGCTTCGACGGTCTCGCGACGGCCGCCGGCGAGCCGCGCGTAGGGCGTACCCGCCCCATAGATCGTTTCGATGAACGCCTCCTCGGCGCGCCGGGCCGGGTCCGCCTTCGCCTGGAGCAGGTCGTTGAGGCGCTGGTCGCGCAGACGCTCCACCTCTCGCTCCGGAAACGCCGGTTCGCGGACCATCTCCGCGAGGAGCGCGAGCGCCGGTTCAAGGCGCTCCGCGGGCACATCCACGCCCACGACCGTCGCGTCCCAGCCCGCCTCGGAGCGCAGCGAGGCGCCCAGGCGCTCGGCAGCCTCGGTCAGCGCCACGGCGTCGCGCCTGAGGGTGCCCTCGGTGAGCGCCCGGGCCGCCAGGACCGTCGCACCGCCCTGCTCGGCGGGTTCGTCCACCGCGCCGTTGGGCAGGTAGACGCTCGCCGACACGAGGGGCCTCCCCGGCAGATGGACCACCACGAGCTCCAGGCCGCCCGAGAGGCGATCGCGCTCCGCCGCCGGGAACGTGAAGGGCCGGGGTGTGCCCGGGACGGGCCGAACCGAGAGCGCGGCCTCGACGGGATCCAGGGCGTTCATGCGGCCTCCATGCCTTCGGTCCCGGTCTCGGCCGGGATGTAGGTCAGGACGACGCGATTGGCCGGGACGAGCACGTCCGCACAGGCAGCCCGGACATCCTCCGCCGTGACGGTCAAATATCGCTCGAGCTGGTGGTTGATCTCGCCGGGGTCGTCGAGCAGCGTGGCGTACATGCTGAGCCTGTCGGCGCGCTCGCCGACCCGCTGGAGCCCGCCCAGCTCGTCGGTTTCGATGAGCGCCTTGGCGCGGGCCAGCTCGTCGGCGCTGATCGGCTCGCGGGAGATCCGCTCGAGCTCGTCGAAGAAGCCGTCCTCGACCGCCTCGACCGCCGCCTCGGGGCGAACGGTGGCCCAGCCCACGAAGACGGACGGGCCGGAGACGAAGCCAAGGCCGAACAGGGCCACGTCCTGGGCGATCTGGGCATCGCGGACCAGCCTGCGGTGCAGCCGGCTCCCCTTTCCGCCCGCCAGCACCTGGGCCGCGATCTCGAGCGCGTACAGGCGTCGATCGCCGACCGTGGGGGCGCGGTACCCGACGTAGATGCGGGGCAGTGGAACCCGATCGGGCACCGTCTCACGCCGCTCGCCGCCGAGCGTCAGCGGAAGTGGGTCGGGGTGGAAGGCCGGAGTGGCGGGGTTGGCGGGCAGGACCCCGAAGTACCGCTCGACCCAGGCGCGGGCCTGGTCGCGGTCGACGTCGCCGACGATCGAGAGCACGGCGTTGTTGGGCGCGTAGTAGGTACGGAAGAAGGCGGCGACGTCCTGCAGGGATGCCGCGTCCAGGTCCTCCATCGAACCGATCGTCGGATGGTGGTATGGGTGGCCATCCGGGTACAGGTGGCCGAACAGCTTCTCCTGCCAGCTGCCGTAGGGCTGGTTGTCGTAGCTCGACCGCTTCTCGTTCTTGACCACGGCGCGTTGGTTGTCCAGGTTCTCCTGGCTGAGCGCATCGAGCAGCGTCCCCATCCGGTCGGCCTCGAGCCACAGGGCCAGCTCGAGGTGATGCGAAGGGACGGTCTCGAAGTAGTTCGTGCGGTCGAGCCAGGTGGAGCCGTTGAGGCTGCCGCCCGCTGCCTGGACCAGGGCGAAGTGCTCCGTCTTCGCGACGTGGCGGCTGCCCTGGAACATCACGTGCTCGAAGAGGTGGGCGAACCCGGTCTTGCCGGGCTCCTCGTGCTTGCTCCCGACGTTGTACCAGAGGTTGACCGCCACGACGGGGACCAGATGGTCCTCGCTGACCAGGAGGCGCAGCCCGTTCGGGAGGCGTTCGTCGGTGTAGACGACTGTCGGGACGGTCATGCGGCTCCTCAGGAGACGTCGGGGCGGCCGACGGATGACGGGGGTGACGAGTCCCCGCGATTGTACGGGCGGCGCCCGCGGACGGACGGGATCCCCGGGCGGTCCCCGCGCAAGGGTGCAGGCGCGGGCGGTCTCGTCCCGGCCACACCCGGCTTGCGCTTCCCCTGCCGTCAGGTTCACAGGCAGGTCCCCCGGTCTTGACGCCGATCGACCTATGTGTTAGAGTTTTAACTAACACTGTATACGATCACAAGGGAACACCATGGCTCGCTCCACGCAGGCTCACGACGCACCGCGCTCCCGGCCTGCGCTCGTGCGCGACCTGACTGCCAACGCGTCCGGTGCTCCCGTGCCGGCCCCGGAGGTCATCCTCGATCCGCGCCCGGCGGTCGACTTCCTCGTCAGCCTCATGCTGGACACCGACTCCGACCTCCTTCCCCAGGACCGGGATTGGCTGGACGCATCCCGCGCCTCCCTGTCGGACGCGTTGCGGCGTGACCTCGGCCGTGTGTTCGGGGAGGCGCAGGCGACAAAGGGGTTCGGCACCGCGATCGTCGCGCTGGCTATCGAGGATGCGACGGTTCGGTCGTCCGAGGATGTCCTGTCGCTCGCGGGCCGGGTCGGCGCTCGCGAGCTGCTAGCAGCCTTCTGCGGCGACGACGGGATGGATGACGCCGTGGCCCGCGCACAGCGCGTCCTGGATGGGGAGCGCGATCAGCGTGACCAGGCCGTGGCTATGTGGCCTGAGGAGGATCGCCCGGCCGTCGGCCGCATCCTCGACGACGCCGAGGCGGAGATGCGAGCCCTGCGGCGCGTGCTCCGGGCCTGGCGGGAGCGGTTCGAGCCGATCGAAGGGCGGATCTCTCGAATGGAGGAGCGCGATGTCGCCGGCCGGCGCGTCGACCTCGCTCGCCTCGGGCTGGCCGATTTCGTCGAGCAGGCGACCGCCGGCGTCCGCTGGGTCCCAAGGCCCGGGATCCGCCGCCTCTATCTCTCGCCGAGCTACTTCACGCGACCCTACAACTACGTCTTCGGCGGTCGGGATTGGCACATGTTCGTCTACCCGCTCGCCGATTCAGCGCTCGACGGCGACGGGAAAGGCGTGCCACCCTCGAGCGTGCGCCTGTTCAAGGCGCTCGGGGACGAGAGCCGCCTGCGGATCCTCAGCCTGCTCGCGTCGGGCGATCTCTACCTCACCGAGATCGCCGACCGGATGGGGCTCTCAAAGCCGACCGTGAGCCACCATCTTGCCCAGCTGCGTGCCGCGGGACTCGTGACCGCAACCCAGTCGGGCGCGATCACCTACTACACCCTGCGTCGCGACCGGATCGCGGACGTCGGGGTCGAGTTCAACCGCCTGCTCGGCGCTCCAGCCAGCTGACCGGGAGGGATTGGCCGATCGGGCCTTCGCCGAACGTGCTAGTTAGATAGATGTCGAACGAAGGGAAGGCGACATGCAGACAAGAGGCCGGTTCGCTGGCGCGCAACACCCGAGATGGCTGGACGAGGCAGCGGTCATGCCGAGGTCCTGCGAAGTCGAATACCGGATGGGGCGCCTCCTTGACGAGGCGGCCCGCGAGCACCTGGTCGCCCGTCGACCCGGCCTCCGCGAGCACCTTGGATGGGCGCTCATCGCGATCGGCAGGAGCATCTCGGGATCCGAGCCCGCGCCGCGCTCGCGGCCAGCCCTGCCGGTGCGCTGACCGGCCCCGGAAGATCGAGCGGTCAGACCGGCAGGAGGTAGAGGGCGGCTGCTCCGGCTGCCGCGATCACTACGGCCAGCAGCGTGACGAGACCGGCCGTCCGCAGGTCGGCGCGTCGCGCCGCAACGTCCGTGATCCGCTCCTCGCCACCGAGGGGTCCGAAGTTGCGCAGACCGGCGAGCGCGAACCCCACGCAAAAGTGGAACCGGGCCTGGAGAAGGCCGATCGAGCCGGCCGCCAGCGGGAGCGTCACGACGAGCCGCGCCAAGGGTGGAGCACCGAGGATCAGGAGGGCGGCCGCGAGGACAACGGCCGCTGCGACGCCGAGGACGCCGGCGCGTCGCCGCCGCGCGATCTCGGCGGGCCCGATGTTGCAGGCACCCGGCCGGTAGGCTCCGTCGTCATACGAGATCTGGGGCACCGTCATCGTGGTCATGCCCTGTGTTCGCGCGCCGGGCGTTGCCGGATTTCCGCGAAGCACGGCGGCTGACACCACCGAGCGCCGTCCGGTCCCACCCACCGACGCCCGCTCGCTCGGCTGCCAGACCCTCCCTACGCGCCTGCCTTGTACGGATAGGTGACCCACCCGTGCGCCAGGGCCCCGTAGTGGTCCGGCTCCAGAGCCACGCGTGATCTGCCCGGCTTGTAGTGGACCACCGCGCTCGTGACGAGCCCTCCCGCCGCGCGGACCCGTCGCACCACCTCCGCCATCGTCTCGCCGGTCTCCCACACCTCGTCGATGACGAGGACCCGCCGCCCCCGGAGGAGCCTCGCGGACGGGAAATGGGTGACGAGCGGCGAGGGGTGCGTGCCGCCGTCGCGGTGATAGAACTCGACCCCGGCCACGAGGATCTCGCACAGGTCCAGCCGGTAGGCCAGGATGCCCGCCGGGACCAGGCCGCCACGGGTGATGGCCAGGACGAGGTCCTGGTCGCGCCCGATCGACGCGGCGAGCTTCGCGACGAGCGCGTCCAGCTCCGCCCAGCCGACCTCGACGGGGTCCCCGGACGGGAGCCCCGGCGCCACCGCTATAGCTGCCCCGTCGCCGGTCACGGGAGCGCGGCGATGGCCGCCGTCGCGATTGCGGCGCTGCCGGACTGGATGACGAGGACGGCGTCCTTGCGGACGACGACGTACGAGACGGACGTGGACCCGCTGTACGCGACCTCCGTGACCTGGATGCCACTGATCGTGGTTTGCTTCGTCGTGACGCCGGTGGCGCTCGCGAAGAGCCAGGTCTGCAGGATGGCCGGCTCGAGCTTCGTGACCGGCAGGCCCGGCACCCGGAACCCGAGGACCGTGAGATCCAGCGTGCTGGTGGGGTCGTAGGCCTGCGCGAGCTGGAGGTCGGTCGGCTGCTTGCCGAACGTGGCAAGCGCCGAGGTGAGGGCCTTGCTCGCGGCGTCCGTCCCGAGGACCTGGTCACCCGTTGCGCTCTGCACGGAAAGAGTGGTCCCCGAGACCTCGGTCGGCATGAGCGCCTCCAGCTCGGGTGCAACGGGGCTCGGCGCGGCGCCGGACGGCTCGGGGGACGCGAGGCCCGACGGCTGCGGCGAGCCGGAGACCGATCCGGCTCCCGATGCCGCGGGGCTGGCCACGGGCGCTGCGGTGGCCGCGGCGTCGCCGAGCGCCCGGCGGATGGCGGCGTCGACCGCGGATCCCGCCTGCCGAAGATCCACCTGGCTGACCGTTCCCGAGCTCGCCAGGTATGCCAGCAAGCTGCCACGCTTGAACTGGATGGCGCTCGCGCCCGACGTGTCGCCGGCAATCGCGAAGCCGGTCTCGCCGAGGCCGGCAACCGGCGTCACCGCGCGCCCGGCATCCTCGGATGCCTGCTCCGAGCGAGCGATCGCGTCGGCAGCATGATCGCCAAAGCAGGTCACGCTCGCGTAGATCGTGGACGCCTGCGCACCGCCGGCCGGGGTCGGCCCGGTGATCGTGGTCGTCTGGTTGTCCGGGTAGACGTCGGTCGCGGTGACCCGCCAGCCCGTCGGGATCTCGCTCGCCACGGGCACCGAGTTCCAGGCCGCCACCTCACAGCTCGAGGTCGTCGGCCGAAGGTATGCGACAGCGGACAACCCGACGGCGACGATGGCAAGGACCAGGGCCGCGACCGCGACGATCAGGCCCGTGCGGCGCGGCCGGGCGATATCGTCGCCGGGGTCGTCGGGTCCGAAGGCGTCGGCGACGTCGGTCTCGGGTTCGGATTCGGAAAACTGGGATTCGGTCATGCTCCACATCTTCCCGGGCCCGCTGGAATCCGGCCTGAAAGCGGCACGACGCATGTCGGCCCCGCGCGGGCCGTGGGGCATGAACGCCGTCGCTCCAGGATGGCAGTGGGCCCTCGGAGGCTCAAACTCTCCACGGAGGGGAAAGGGCGTCCCGCGGACGTGTCCGCGGAAGCCGCCGGGAGTGTATCAGCCCAGCCCTGCCGGGCGCGCTCACGAGCCGAGGGCAGCCGCCCCGGGCGGCCGTGGGTCGGGTCGGTGGGCGGCCCGGGCCCTGCGAGGCAGGAGGCGTGGCTCAGCGGTGGAAGGCGAACCAGAGGCTGATCAAGGCCAGCACACCCAGCGGGATGATGAGCAGTCCGAACCCGCCCGGCAGGAGCGTCTGGAACCACGCGATGGCACTGTGAACGAAGTCAACAGCCGAGCCAATCGGGTCGCTCATGCGGACGGCCTCCCGGCGGCGCCCACGCGTCCGTCTTGGCGAAGGACCGCGAGTGGGTGCCCCGTGTCGTCTGGATTATCGGACCGGCGGGCCGCCCGCCGCAAGGTGAAAGGTCGTACTGCCGTCTCGGGACGCGGGCGGTCGACGCAGCGGCATCGGCCCGGACGGCACGGCCCCCGCGTGCCTTCGGGAACCGGCGTTCGGGAGGGGACCTGGTGAGCCCGCAGAGATTCGAACTCTGAACCTAGGGATTAAGAGTCCCCCGCTCTACCGTTGAGCTACGGGCCCGCGACGGCGGAGTCTAGCAAAGAAGTCGGCCGGCCGTCGCACCGCGGACCCGATCCCCCGCGATCCGGATGACGCTATGCTCGGCGTCGCGCCGCGCGCGCCAGCGTGCAGAATGTGGCGCGATCGTCGGGAGCAACATGCGCCTGCGTCGTCCCCTGTTCGCACTCGTCGCGATCGCCGTCTTCGCCGTGTCGGTGGGCGCGGGTGCAGCGGTCGGCTACGGCGACGCGGCCAACCCCCGAGCTGCGACCCTCCCCGCGGCCGCCGGCGCGGATCCCGGCGTTGCCGCGGGGACCGGTCTCGCCGACCAGCCGCCCGGAGCGAGCGCAGGGCCGTCGGCCTTGGCGTCCGCCGAACCTGTCGGTCCCAGCGCGAGCCCGTCGCCTTCCCCGTCGCCCTCGCCGACGTCGATCGCCTCCTGGCCGCTCGTCGCGGCCGACATGCCCGGACCCGCGGCCGGCTTCTCGGTCCGCGTCCCGGTCCTGATGTACCACCGCGTGGCGCCCGCCGACGAGATCGGCGACTCCTTGCCGGGCCTGGTCGTGTCGCCGGACCTGTTCACGGCCCAGCTCCAGGCGCTCGTCGCGGCGGGCTGGCACTCGATCACGGCGGCGGAACTGGCGGCCGATCTCGCCACGGGCGTCACCCCACCGCCCCGGACGTTCGTGATCACCGTCGATGACGGCCGCAGCGATGGGTACACGCACGCCTTCCCGATCCTGCGTCGCCTGGGCCTCGTGGCCACGTTCTTCGTGATCACCGGCCGGATCGGGATGACCTACAACCTGTCCGCCAGCCAGCTCCGCCGCATGGCTGCGGCCGGCATGGAGATCGGGAGCCACACCGTGGACCACGTCCGCCTGTCGTCGGCGAACGTGGTCGTGGCGCACTTCGAGCTCACCGGCTCGGCCGCCACCATCGCGGGCGTGACCGGGCAACGACCGACCACCTTCGCCTACCCGTTCGGCGGCCTCGATCCGTTCGCCCAGGGTCTCGTCCGGGAGACCGGCTATGCGATGGCGTTCACGGAGGTCAGCGGGTGCCAGCAGAGCTGGTGGGGCCGCTTCGCCTCCCCGCGCGTCCGCGTCTCCCCGTCGATGATGCCGGCCGACCTCCTGCACCGGTTGGAGGTCTGCACGGGCGGCGCCTGATCGCGGCGGTCGCTCAGGACCGTGGCTGGTCCCCGTCGAGGGCGGCCAATAGGCGGTCCGCCGCGCTGTACGGATCGAGCCGGTGCTCGGCGACGGCCCGCAGGGTTGCCTCCGTGACGGGCCGCGCCGCTGCCCCGTGGAAGCGGTCGCGGAGCCGCTCCGAGACGATCGCCCAGACCTGCGCCTCGGCTCGGGCGAGGCGCGCCGCGTCGGCCGGCCCGTCCCGGCCCGCCGACCGGTGGCGATCGAGCGCGGCCAGGAGTTGCGGGACGCCCTCTCCGGTCGAGGCGGTCGTGACCAGGACCTCGGGCCGCTTGGGTCGCGGCAAGTGCTCCCCCTCGCCGCGTTCGCCGAGCGCCGGTCCCAGGCCCGTCGAACCGCCGAGCATCGCGCGCAGCTGGGCCGCCGTCCGCTGGGCACCGGGCCGGTCGCCCTTGTTGACGACCACGATGTCGGCGACCTCGAGAAGACCCGCCTTGATCGCCTGGACCTCGTCGCCCATGTCGGGCGCCTCGAGGACCACGGTCGTGTCGGCGGCCGCGGCAACCTCGACCTCGCTCTGGCCGGTGCCCACCGTCTCGAGGACCAACAGGTCGAACCCGGCTGCGTCCAGGACGGTCGCGGCGTTCGTGCTGGTCGCGGCGAGACCGCCCGCGTGACCGCGCGCGGCCATGCTCCGGATGAAGACGTCCTCGTCGGACGCGTAGGCCTGCATCCGAACGCGATCCCCGAGGAGGGCACCCCCGGTGATCGGCGAGCTCGGGTCGACCGCCACGACCGCGACTGCCCGGCCGGCCAGCCGCGCCACCGAGATCAACGCGGCGACGAGCGTGCTCTTGCCCGCGCCGGGGGCGCCCGTGATCCCGACCAGGTGCGCGCCGCCGGCCATCGGGTGCAGACGGCGCAGCGCCACCTCCGCGGTCGCGGTCCGGTTCTCGACTGCCGTCAGCAGCCGCGCCAACGCGCGACGGTCGCCCGCGATGGCGGCGTCGGCCAGTTCCTCCGCCCGGAGCCTGGTGTCGCTCACGCCTCTGGCGGCCGGACGTGGCTCCGCATGTATTCGGCGACCTCGGCGATCGTCGTGCCCGGGCCGAAGATGGCCGCGACGCCGGCATCCCTGAGGGCCGGCACGTCATCGTCGGGGATGATCCCGCCCGCGGTCACCAGGACGTCGCCGAGGCCTCGTTCGCGAAGCAGCCGGGTCACCCTCGGCAGGAGGGTCATGTGGGCGCCCGAGAGGATGGACAGCCCGACGACGTCGACATCCTCCTGCAGCGCCGCGGTGACAATCATCTCGGGAGTCTGGCGCAGCCCGGTGTAGACCACCTCGAAGCCCTCGTCGCGAAGGCCTCGCGCCAGGACCTTGGCGCCCCGGTCGTGGCCATCGAGGCCGGGCTTCGCGATCAGGACCTTGATGGGGCGCTGGCTCATGCCGCGGATGATAGCCGCGCGCCTCGCCGTCAGGCGCCCGCTGTGCGCCGCTCGAGGTGGGCGAAGAACTCGGCCCGCGTCTTGTCGTTGGTCCGGAAGAGGCCAAGCACGTGGCTCGTCGTCATCACCGTCCCGGGCTTGCGCACGCCGCGCATCACCGCGCAGAGGTGCGTCGCCTCGATGACGACGCCGGTTCCCCTCGGGTCCAGGCGCGTCTGGAGGAAGTCCGCGACCTGCTGGGTCAGTCGCTCCTGGACCTGGAGCCGGCGGGCGTACATCTCGACGATCCGCGGGATCTTGGAGAGGCCGATCACGCGACCCTTCGGGATGTAGGCGACGGCCGCCGTGCCGAAGAACGGCAGGAGATGGTGCTCGCAGAGCGAGTAGAACGGGATCTCCTTGACGACCACCATCTCGCTGTAGTCGACCTCGAAGATGGCGTCGTTGATGAGACGATCCGGGTCCACGTGGTAGCCGGCCGTGAGCTCCGCATACATGCGGTGAACACGCCCGGGGGTCCCGAGCAGGCCCGGCCGGTCGGGATCCTCGCCGATCTCGCGGAGGATGCCGCGGACGGCGGCCTCGACGCGTCGGTTTCCAGCCAGCGTCCGGGCATCACCGGCACCGATGCCCTCGATCGCGGCGGCGGGGCCCAGGGCAGCGGAGAACGTGGGAACCGAATCCTCCTCGCCGATCTCGGTCTCGATCTCGGCGACGATCGACTTCACGTTCGGGGGCAGGTCCCGGCTGGGCATTCGCGCATCCTAGCGGGATACGTCGGCGCCCGTCTCCGTCCCGGGCCTCGCGGAGGCGAGGATCGCCGCGACGACGGCGTCCGGCACATAGCGCATCAGGTTGTGGCCGAGGGCCGGATACGCGGCCGCCCGGATGCCCGTGCGACCGGCGGCCGATCGCGCCGCGGCCGCCTCGCGAAGCGCCTCGTGGTGGCGCCCCCCGTCGTCGTCGCGGGCGGCGAGGGCGACGACCTCAGCCCGGACGGCCGGCAGGACGGCCAGAGGAACGTACGTCCACAGGGCGGCCACCGACGCCGCGAGGGCGTGGCCATGCATGGCGGGTTTGACCCGGCCGGCCGCCGTCTCGACGACCTCGGCGCGCGCCGCGCGCTCCTGGTCGGGGTCCCAGGTCGACGGGTCGAACGCCCGGCGGTCGGCGAGCCACGCCCCGGCCGAGCGAAGCACCTCCGGCGGCTCGGCGATCGCGGCGAGCCACTCGTCGGGCGACATCTCCGTCTCGTCCGGCATGGCCGTCCAGCCCCCATCGACCAGCACCAGGCCGGCGCACCGGTCGCCGAGCGCGCTCGCGGTCCAGGCCGCAACGGCCGCTCCGAAGCCGTGGCCCGCGACGACGAAGGGCGACGTCACGCCGCTCGCGTCCGCTCCGGCCGCGTCCGCGTATGCGAGGAGGCCGGCGCCCTCGGCGACGGCGATCGCATCCTGGACCAGCTGGTCGCGGTCGTACCCGTCGAATGGCGTGTCCGAGAGGCCGTGGCCGCGCAGGTCCATCGCGACCACGTGGGCGATCGCCCGCAGGCGGCGCGCCACGGGCGACCAGGTCCAGGCGGTCTTGGCCAGGCCGTGGATAGCCAGGACTCCGAACGGGCTCTCGGCGGGCCCGGTCGGCCCTCCCCAGTCGAGGAAATGGATCCGCACCGCGCCTTCCATCGCCACCAGGTACCCGGCCGGCTCCGCCGTGGCGTTGGGCGCCGGACCAGTGCCGTCGGCATCGAGGGCGCGGAACCCCGGACCCGACAAGCCGATGCCGTGCGACCGCTCCATCGCGCCGTAGGATAGGGCCGCCATGCCGAAGCGACGCCGTGGACGCCCCGCCGCCGAGCTGGCCGCCCTTCGCCGGCGGCGCGAAGCCCGCCATGTCCGGTTCGAGGACCTGGTCGATCGAGCCCTGGCCGGCATCCCGATGCCATTCGCGGCCGCTCTCCGAGAGGTAGCGATCGTGATCGCCGACGAGCCGTCGCCCGAGCAGCGGCGCGAGGAAGGCCTCGCCCCCGGCGAGACGCTCTACGGGCTGTACGAGGGCGTGCCCCGGACCGCGTGGGGTGCGGACGAGGTGCCCTTCCCGAACGCCATCACGATTTTCCGGCTCCCGCTCGAGGAGGACTTCCCCGACCCCCTAGACCTCGAGGACGAAGTTCGGATCACGGTCGTCCACGAGCTTGCCCACCATATGGGCATCGACGACGATCGCCTGGCCGAGCTGGGGATGGACTGACGGTCAGAGCCCGGGAATCGGGTCAAGCCCGCGGATCGAGTCGAGCCCGGGGATCGGCGCGCTGCCGGCCAGCATCTCACTAAGACGATCGAGGGGGGCATTCCCTCCGCTGAGCACGACGCACACCTGGTCGCCGTCCTGTAGCGGAATGCGTCCGAGCAGCACGGCCGCGAGTGCGGCGGCGCCCGCTGGCTCGAGCACCTGTTTCATGCGTTCGGCCGCGAACCGGACGCCGGCGAGGATCTCGGCGTCGCCCAGGGTGACGATCCCGGCCAGGTGACGGCCCCCGAGCGCGAGCGTCCACTCGCCGGCGAACGGCGCATTCAGGCCGTCGGCAATGCTGCCCGGGGTCACCGGAACAACTGCGCCCGCGGCGAGCGCGGCGGAGAGCGCCGCTGAGCTTTCCGGCTCGACACCCCACACACGCGTTCGCGCCCGGTGGGTCGCGAGCGCGGTCGCGATCCCGCAGGCGAGGCCCCCGCCACCGACTCCGACCACGACGACGTCGACGTCCGGGAGATCCTCCAGGATCTCCAGGCCCACCGTCCCCTGCCCCGCGATGGTGATCGGGTGGTCGAAGGGGTGGATGAACGTGAGGCCGCGCGAGTCGCGGATTCGCTCCATCTCGGCCCAGGCCTCGACCGTCGTCGCCCCGTGGAGGACGACCTCGGCGCCATACGCGCGGCACGCCTCCACTTTGGAGCGCACGGCGGTCGCCGGCATCACGACCACGGCGCGAAGGCCGGCTCCGCTGGCCGCCACCGCGACCGCGGCCGCATGGTTGCCGGCCGACACGGCGATGACACCCGCGGAACGCTCGGCGGCATCGAGCATTGCCAGCCGGAGGATCGCGCCGCGCGGCTTGAACGAGCCGGTCGCCTGGAGGTGCTCGGCCTTCGCGTGAAGCGTCCCACCCGCGAGGCGGACCCCGCTGGCCGACCCGCCGGCCCGAGCCGCGGTCCGCGACGTCAGCAGGGGCGTGCGGTGGATCCGCCCGGCCAGCATGGCCGCCGCGTCGTCGAACAACTCCGCGGGGATCGTGTGACCGGCCGCATCGAACGTGATCGGCATGACGGGCAGTATCGCCGAGCGCATTCGTCCATGCGCGGCGATGCGCGCCGCACGTGCGCCGGCCCAGGACTTGCATTCTTGCGCAAGTGATGAGATACTCTCCGCGTGGTCACCCAGGAGTACACGGGCACCGACGCCGAGCGGCAGCGCGCGGCGCTGATCGGCCGGGCGCTCGCGGATCCGAAACGCCTGTGCGTTCTCGAGACGCTCGCCACCGGCGAGTTCTCGGTCTCGGAGCTCTCGGCGTGCGTCGGCTGCCAGGTGCCGAACATGTCCCAGCACCTCGCGGTGCTGCGCGGCGCAGGGCTCGTCGCCACCCGACGCGACGGAAGCACCGTCTACTACCGACTCGCGGACCCGCGCGTCCTCGAGGCCTACCGTCTCATCCGGGGGCTGGCCGGCTAGCCAGCCCCGCGCCCGCTCAACCGGGAGAAAGGGTTTCCCGACCGATGGTCGAGATCAAGCACGCAACCGACGCAACCTTCGAAGAGCTCGTCCTGAAGGCCGAGCGGCCCGTGATCGTGGACTTCTGGGCCGCCTGGTGCGGGCCCTGCCGGCTGGTTGCCCCCGAGCTCGAGAAGATCGCCCAGAAGTACGACGGCAAAGTCGACGTCGTGAAGGTCGACGTGGATGCCAACCCGGGCATCAGCCAGGCCTTCAACATCATGAGCATCCCGACCATCGCCTTCTTCCCGGGTGCGGGCAAGCAGCCGATGGGCGTGATCGGCTTCCAGCCTGCCGACCAGCTCGAGCAGCGATTCGGCCTGCCGACCTACGCCAAGACCGCCAACTGATCCGCCACCACGCGGCCCGGTCGGGCCGCGTGGTGGCAACGCGACCGCCCCGCCCGGCCCGACCCCGCGGGGCGGTTCGATTCCGGGGGCCGCCTCATCCGGCAGAGCGCCGTCAACGGAGGCCACCGGGCCCGGGCGTCAGGAGACCGGGCCGTGCCCGTTGTCATCGTCGTCGGGTTCGTCCTCCAGCACGTCCGCCCAATCGCCCTGCTGGCCCTCGACCACGCCGGCGAGCTCCGCGTCCGCGCGCCGCCAGGCGCTCTCGAGCCAGGCGACCACGCGATCCCGCGCGTGCCCATCGAGGCGCCGCGGCGCAAACCGCACCCAGCCCGGTCCCCGCCGAGATGCCGTCAAGTCGGGGGTTCGTAACGCCGCGGCGCCGACCTCCTCGCGGAGGCGGAACTCGGCGCCACCGTGGTCGACGTAGGCAAACAGGACGTCTTCGAGGTAGTAGCCGGTCCCGGGTCCATTCGGCTTGCCGGCTGCCCCGTCGAGCAGCCCGACATGCTCGGCGAGCAGGACCGCGAGCGCCGGGTCCGTCATCGGGCTGCGGCAAGAATTGCCGTGAGGTCGGCGGCGTGGTCCGCGTAGTGGTCGATCGTCTCGCCGGCGAAGAACGACTGGATGGCCGAATCCTTGAGCCAGCGCGCTTCGGGAACCACGGTCAGGTGTCCCCGCAGCTCGCCGGCGACGGCACGTGCCCGGCCGAGCAGCTCGTCGAGCGGGAGGGCCCGCCATGCCTCCAGCGCCGCGACATTGAGCGCATCGACTCCGGATTCCATTCGGCCTCGTCGCGCAGCCGCGAGGCGCTCGTGGGGCCGACGGCCAGCTCGCGCGCGACGGCGAGCGCGCGCTCCTGCCAGAAGACGAGGTGGCCCAGCAGGTCCCGGCCGGACCAGTGATCCGGGCCGGCCACGGGCCGCTCAAGCTGGGCCGGGGTCAGGTCGAAGAGGGCCTCGTACGGGCGCCAGGCGTCCCGTTCGTCCTCGAGGAAGGAGAGCGCATCGAAGTACACGCTGGGATGGTAGCCCGGAAATCGCCACTCCCGCGGGCGAAACCGGCAACCGACCAACCACGTTCGTGCATCCGCACGCCGGCGAGCGGGTGCTACAGTCACACGCGATGCAGGAATCGTCGCCGCACCTCCCGCCCGTCGATCCCGGCCGGGTAACCGAGCCGGTCGACGCCACGACGTTCACGCCGGATCTGCTCGCCTCGCTGCTGGCCGATGGTGACGACGAGCTGGCGGCCTGGACGCTTCGGAACGCGCTCGCCGAGCGGAGCCGCGCCCGCGTGTTCGACGGCCTGCTTCGCGATGCGATGACCCTCGTCGGCGCGCGCTGGGAAAGCGGACGCTGGTCGGTCGCCGAGGAGCACCTCGCCTCCCAGACGCTGATCCGGGCCCTGGACCGGATCCGCCCCGAGCAGGGACCCGAGAGCCGCGTCGGGCCGCTCGCGGTGCTCGCCGGCGTCGCCGGGGAGCAGCATGCCCTTGGCCTGGCGTGCCTCGACCAGGTCCTGCGCGATCAGGGCTGGACGGTGGCGAACCTGGGACCGGACGTTCCAGCGGCGGACCTTGCCCGGTTCCTGGCGCGCAACCATGCCGATCTGCTGGCCCTGAGCGCATCACTGCCCGAGCGCGAGCCGGCAGTCCGCGACGCGATCGCGGCAGCCCGGGCGGCCCGCACAAGTCCCCCGCTCGCGATCATGCTGGGCGGTGCGCTGGCAAGGGATCCGGGTGTTGCCGGCCGGCTGGCGGTGGATTTCGTCGCCAGGTCCCTCGTCGAGGCGGAACGACATGCCCGCTCAGTCGCCGACGCACTTCCCCCAATGGGCGTCCGGCGAGGCTGACCGGCAGTAGGGACCGCTCAGTCGAACGCGGCGACGGCGGCCTGGACCTTCGATTCGTCGACGTCGGCCGCGATGACCACCTGGACCACCTCCCCGTCGGCGGACGGCCAGACCAGGATCGCCTGGTGGGAATCCCCATTGAGGAAGTTGATCCGGAAGCCAGGCCGGCCGTTGATCTGCTCGATGGTCGACGAGACGATCGTCACAAGGCTCGCGCCGTTCGCCCCCGCCCGGTATTCGTCGGCCATCAGCTGGGCCGTCAGGCCCGGAGCGCGGAAGACGGAGAGCTGCATGCCGGGCAGCGACGTCCCGCCCGTCGGCTCGAATGCCCAGATCCCGCCACCGAACTCGGTCTCGTGGATCCCCGCGTTCCACAGCGTGCCGAGCGTCGCCTTCGAGCAGAAGCGCCCGGAGTCGCGCGTGTCCGCAGCCTGGCCGGCGACCCGAAGCGGGATCCGGGCCTCGAGATCCGGGTACGCGCCCTTCATGATCTGGCGGTCCGCTCCACCGCAGGACGTCGAAGGGTCGAACAAGGATGGCGGCGCCGACGGAGCGAACGGCCCTGCGCAGGCGGCGACGAGAAGGACCGCCGCGGCAAAGGGCAGGCCGCGCCGGGCGATGGATCCGAGCATGGTGGCAGCCTACGCGTCCACGCGATCTCCTGCGTGGGGACGATTCGGCGCGCTGCGAGTCGGGGCGGGGCGAGCCCGACTGAAGCGACCTCCCGGGGTCGAGCTCGCCCCGGTGCACGCACGCCACCAGCCTTTCGCGATGCCCCCACCGGACGGAGGTCCCCTTGCTGTTGGTGGTCGCCGCGGCTACGTTCCTTGCGCAGCCGCCGGCGCGAGCCACCGGGAAGCCCTGGGGCGTCGACCACGGCCCGGAACGTCGGGAACTCCCGATCTTGCAGGACGCAACGGGGAGCGTCATTGGGTGGCCTAGGGGCTCCGGGCACGAACCGAGTAACCATGGATCTCCGGCCAGCAGGCCCGGTCCCGCGGTGACGGCTGTGGACTCATCCGTCCGCGGGTTATCCCGCGGACGCTCCTTCCGCCGGCCCGTGGGAACGCCGCTCCGCGTCCCCGCCCGCGTCCCCAGCCGGGCCGGCCTGGACCTCCGAGAGATCTCCTCCCGCGCCTGACCGTCCGGACGCCGCGTCGCTGGACGCCGCGGCGCGCTCCCGCTGGTCCAGAACGGCCCGGGCGGCCGCCACGAGGTCGGGATCGCGGGTGATCGTCCGCTCGACCCAGGCCAGGTATGCCGGCTCGAGCGCAGCGATCTCGGCGAGGGTACGCCCGTGGAACTTGCCGAAGGCGATCTGCATCGCGAGCGCCGTCGCAAGATCGGGGAGCCGCCTGCCCGCCACGCGCCGGGCGCGAACCCGTTGGAGCGGACCCGTCGGCTCGGAGGCCCGCGGTTCCTCCGCCTCGGTCCAGGTTGCCCGCCGAAGCCTCGACGGCGAGCGCGGCCGGTGGCGGTAACCGCCACCGGCCGGGGTAGTGGTCGCGTTGCGGGGCCGATAGAGATCCGTCGTGTCCAGGCGCGCCGTGACCGGCCGCGTCGGCGGCGGGGGCGGCGGGCCAGGCGGCCGCGCGGCCGCCTGGGCGCGCGCCCGCGCGCCCGGAGCAGCTGCGTCCGGGCCAGGAGAGCCCGCACGCGCGACGAGCCGCGACCGGAGCTGCTCGTAGGCTGCGTTGATCTCGGCCATCCGGTGCGTGGCCTCGAGCCGGGCAGCGGAGTCCGCGGCGAGGTCGGGATGATGCTCACGGGCCAGGCGCCGCCAGGCGGCCTTGATGGCGGCCGGGCTGGCGTCCCGGGGAACCTCGAGCACCTCGTGCGGGTCGCGCTGGGCCATCCCATCATCCTAGCCGAGCAGGACGGTACCCTTGTCCGAGCATGCGCTCATCCCGGACCGTCCTGATCGCCGTCGCGGCCGCGATCGCCGCGCCGTCCGTCCTCGCGTACGGGTTTGCTCTCGAGTACCGGCGACGAGCAGGGTTCCCGGCGCGCCGACCGCTGCTGGAGACGCCGGCCACCTACGACCTGCCCTTCGAGGCATTGTCCGTGCCGTCCGCCACGGGGCCACTGCCGGCCTGGTTCGTCCCCGCACCGGGAGCGGATTCTGCGCCGGCTGTCGTGCTGGTCCACGGCTGGGAGTCGAACCGCGCCCGGATGCTGCCGAACGCCCGGTTCCTGCACGCCGCCGGCTTCGCGACGCTCACATTCGACGTGCGGGGCCACGGGGAGAACCCACCCGAGACGCTCCCCATCAGCGCCGCAGAGTTCGGGGCGGACGCACGCGCCGCGGTCGAGATGGTTGCGACACGGCGCGACGTCACGTCGGTCGGCCTGCTGGGGCATTCGATGGGAGCCATCGGGGCCGCGATCGCCGCTGCCGACGATGCGCGCGTCGCCGCGCTGGTCACCACCTCCGCACCGTCGGACCCGTGGACCCTGACGCGGCGGACGTTCCAGCTCGCCGGACTGCGCCTGCCGGACGCCGTGGCCCACCCGCTCGCGGCGCTCACGACCAGGGTCTACCTGCGCCCGCGTGGCCACGCCCCGTCCGCGGCGAGCGCCTCGGCAGCCATCGCCCGGTATGCCGGTCCTGTCCTCATCGTCCACGGCGCGCTCGACGAGATCGTTGCCGCCGGCGATGCGCATCGACTCGCCCGGGCGGCACGCCGCGTCCCTGGCCGGGAGATCGAGGTCATGATCATGCCCGACGGACGCCACCGCTGGCTCTTCGAGGATCCCGCCTATCGCGGGCGCATCGCGGCCTTCCTCGCACGCCACCTTGTCGGGGCGACCGATCCCGCGCTGGCGGCCTCCCGCGCGATCGCGACACCGGTCCGCCGCCAGACCGACACGAGCGGGGCGTTCAGCGCTCTCGAGCGCCCGGCGGGGTCGCAGGCAGGCGCCTCGGCAGAGCCGGTGCTCTCGGCGGCAACATCCACTCCACCGGCCCAGGCGGGCCAGCCTGAGGCTGCAGCACGGGAGGCGCTCTATGGAACCGGCCCTCGGAACGTGGGAGTCCATCAATTCCGTGCGGACCGTTCGCAGGTTCACGGAAAGACCGATCGAGCAGTCGGCGCTCGATCGGATCCTGAACGCGGGCCGTCGCACGGGCAGCTCCAAGAACCAGCAGCGCTGGGCGTTCGTCGTGTGTCGCGAGCGTGATCACCTTCGCGAGCTCTCGACGCTCGGGCCCTGGGCAGGCCACCTGGCAGGAGCGGCCGTCGCGATCGCGCTCGTCACCCCCGATCCACGTGCCGAGGGCGCGCCGCTCTCGATCACGTTCGACCTTGGCCGCGCCGCCCAGAACATGGTTCTCGCGGCGTGGGAGCTGGGCATCGGAAGCTGCCCCGCGACGGTGTACGAGCACGCGCGGGCGCGGCTCCTCCTCGGGATCCCGGATGAGATGCGCTGCGAGTATGTGCTCTCGTTCGGCTATCCCGCCGACCCGGCGGTGCTCGACGCCCCGAACCGGCCGGGGGGGCGGCGGCCCCTGGCGGAGCTGGTCCACCCGGAACGCTGGTAGCGCGACCAGTCACGCCTCCAGCGGCAGGACGTCCCCCGCGTCGACAGGCCCCTCGCCGATATCGAGGTCGAGAATCGGAACGCTCCCCGAACCCTCGGGGGCCGGGGCACCCGCTGCCGCATAGGACGCGAATGCCGCCTCCAGGCCAAGGTCCTGCTGGGCGCGCTCGGAGCGGAGCCACTTGTGCTCCAGGAGATCGCAATAGGCCTGAAGCGGGTCGCGCGCGGCCCCTATCACCGGGCGCAGGCGGGCGATATACGGTTCGAGGACCTCCGCCTGCCAGCGTGCCGCGCCCTCGGCCGAGGAGACCGGCCTCTTCTCGAAATAGGCAAGCCAGGCGCGGTACTCGCGAAGGTCGTTGAGAAGCAGCCGCGCCTGTCCCTCCAGCGCGACGATGCCGGTCCGCCTGGCAAGCTCGCGGGCATGGAAGTCGCGCTGCGCAACGGCGGTCCGAAGGCGCACCGTTCCAGCCTCGCCGGGCAGCAGCTCGATCTCACTGATCGCGAAGCCGAGCTCATTGAGACGCCGGATGTGGGCCTGGATCGCGAAACGATCGCCCGCCTGCGTCTCGACCTGGTCGTGCAGGACCTGCCACAACCCCGTGTAGCGGTGCCTCACCGACTCGGCTGCGGCGATCTGCTCGTCCATCGCCTCGGCGTGGCCCTGGTACGCGGCCAGGTCGGCGAGACCGAAGGCGACATTCTCGACGAGCACGTCGAGGTCATAGGCGCGCTGGCCGTCGGAGAGCTCCCCGTAGGTCTCGCTGGTCTCGGCGTCGACCAGGTAGGCCTGGATCGTGCCGCCGTCCCGTCGGAACAGGGTGTTCGCGAGCGAGCAGTCGCCCCAGTAGACGCCGGCGCGGTGCAGGTCCACGAGAAGCGACGCCATCGCGTCGAGGAGTCGATCCCGGTAACCGCCTGCCGTCAGCGGGACGCGCATCAGGAGCCGCCGGTACTGGAGCGAGTGGCGGAGGTACTCGGTCACGAGGACCGCGGTGTCCTCGGACGGCCGGTCGGAGATCCCGATCGGGCGCACGGAGGGCAAACCGAGCGCCTCGAGCCGCAGGAGTACCTCGTACTCGTGGCGGGCACCGTCCACCGACTGCTCCTTGAGCGCGTAGGTGGTGCCTTCGAGGACAACGAACCGGACCAGGTGGCGCGACGGGCCGACCGGAAGGTCGCGGAGGGTTGCGCGGTCGGCGCCCCAATCCTGCAGCGGGAGCTCCCACGGCAGGGCGAGAAGTGCGTCCGAGGCGACCCGCAGCCGCAGGTGCGGAAAGGCCTCGCTGCCGGGCGCGTTCAGCGGCGTTTTCGGAGGTACGTCGTGAGCGATGCGTCGTACCCGGCAGCCTCGAAAAGGCGCCGCGCCCCCGGCCGGTGGTGGCCCGCGGTGACCTCCAGGAATGCCGCGTCGACGTCCTCGGCGATCCGCTCCGCCTCGACCATCAGGGCGCCCCCGACGCCGCGCCCGCGCATGCCGGGATCCACGACCAGGGCCATCACCCGGACCATGAAGTCGTCATGCTCGAAGCGCGGGACGACCTGGCAGGCCACAAAGCCGGCCCGCTCGCCGGCCGCCTCCGCGACGCGAACCGGGCACTCCTGCTCGACGTATCGCTCCAGGCGCCGCACGACGTCCGTCGCGCCGGCGGGATAGCCCTCGTCCGAGAGCAGGCCGGCGATCCACTCGGCATCGTCCGGGCCGGCATCCCTGAATGTGACTGTCGCGCGTTCGATCACGGATCGATGGTACCGCGTCTGCGCCGGGCGTCGCCGCCGGACCGGCGAGGTCCGGTCATCTCGACCATGACCAGGGTCGGTCCCGAGGCCGGCGTCCCCATGATCGCCAGCTCCGACCCGAACGGTCCCGGCCCGGAGACAGTCCGGCTCCCGAGCCGCGCCAGGCGTGCCCGGGCGACGGTGACTGCCGGCGCCGACAGCCCGACATAGAGGACGGCCAGTCCCTCGCCATGGCGGGCGAGGAACGCAGCCACCCGCCCTTCCGTATCGGGCTCGAGCAGCAGGACCGCGGCCGCCGCGCCTGGAGCACCCATCGCGGCACCGACCCCCCTCGCGTCGCCCAGCAGCGCACGCGCGCCAAGGGGGGCGTCGCGCGGCACAGCCGTCCAGCGCACGCCGGCCGCCGCGGCCGCCGCGCGGTCACCGTCGACCGTGACCCACCCGAGCGCCAGAACGCGCGCGCTGGCAGTCGCCGGCGGGCCGATCGACCCGCCACGACCTCGAGGCGGGTCGACCTCAGCGACCTCGAGCCGGTCGCCGGCAGCGGGCGCCATCACGGGAAGGCTCGCGGAGACCTCCAGCCGGAGTCCCGGGCTGTCGACGGGCACCCCGGTGGGCACGTCGATTCCCAGCCCCGCCGCCAGGACGAGCCGCACCTGCTCGACGTCCTCCGCAATCCAGCGCACGCGGAGGCGCGGCGGCGCCGGCGTCACTTCGTGGACCCCCGGTGCCGCGGGCTCGGAGGCAGACCGTCCGTCAGGCGTCGCGGCGTGCGAGAAGGAGTGTCGCGTCCGAGGGGAGCGGGATCGCGACCGGTTCGGGAAGGCCTGCGGCCTGGAAGAGCTGTGCGTGCTCGGCCACCGTGCGCAGGCGCGCCCCGTGGAAGAGCTCGTCGAGGGCGACACCCGCGATGAGCTGCCCGTGCAGGGTCGCAAACCCGTCGAGGTGCTCGGGCAGGCACCAACCCAGCACGATCAGCCTGCCCCGCGGGCGGAGCATGCGCCACGCCGCCTGCAGCGCCTCAACGGGATCCGGCATCCCGTGGAGCGCATGCTGGAAGTAGGCGAGGTCGAAGGAGCCGACGTCCAGCGCGGCGTCCACCTCGCGGGCCTCGATGCGGATCCGCGATCCCAGCCCGTGGCGTGTCACGAGGTTCATCGCACGTGCAACCGAGTCGGGCTCGGGCTCGACCCCCACGAGCCGCGCGGCGGGAAACCGTCGCGCCATGGCGGCCAGCCAGCGGCCGCCGCCGCAACGCAGGTCGACCACGTCCATGCCCCGGACGAGGTCGGCGACGAGATCCGGCAGGGCCGCGAGCGCCTCCTCGAAGAAGACGGCGATATCCTGGCGGGTGAGCTGCTCGATCGCACGGTAGTAGCGGGCCGGACGCGTGCCGACGGACACGCCGGTGCGAACGAACTCCACCATCCGGTCGTAGTCGAGGCTCGCGGTCACCGTGTAGACGAACTGCCCGCCGAGGTATTCCGGGCGATCCTTGTCGAGCAGGATGCTCGCGACATCGGGGTCGACGGTCACCCGCGTGCCGCTGTCGGAGACCAAGTCAGCGGCGTAGGCGGCGTCGCACCAGGCGGAGATCGGGTCCGCCGCGGCCCCAACGGCGGCTGCAAGCTGCATGCGCGTCAGCCCGTCCCCACCTGCTTCCCGCAGGCGGGCGAAGAGACCCAGTTCGATCCCGAGCTGCACCACCCAGGCACGGTAGAAGCCGGCAAGGCTGCCGACCAGGTCCTCGAAGCGATCGTCGAGCGGCATCGTGGCGAGATTGTCGCACGCTCGGAGCGTCGCGCGAGTCGCCCGGGAGACCGACGACCATCCCCGGGGCCGCGTGGCCCGCGGCGCCTCCCGCCCCGCGAGGCATCCGCGCGCCTCCGTCGCGGCTGCCATCCTTGCCGGGTGGAGACAGATCGCCGGGCCGCGCTCGGCGCACCGGGGACGCGGGTGGCGCTCGCGCTCGCCGCTCTCTACCTCGTCTGGGGTTCCACGTACCTCGCCATCCGCATCGCGGTCGAGACGATCCCACCCTTCGCGATGGGCTCGATCCGGTTCCTGGTCGCGGGGGCCGTCCTATACCTCGCGACAGCGCGCGGACGCCCCGGGCGAGCCACGGCCCGGGCGGCGCGAATGGCGCGACGCGGCGATCATCGGCGGCTTCCTGCTCCTCGGCGGAAACGGGCTCGTCACGCTCGGCGAGACCACGGTCGCCTCCGGCATCGCGGCCCTGCTCATCGCCACGCTCCCCCTATGGGTCGCTATCCTCGGCCGAATCTTCTTCAACCTGCGCCTCGCCCGGTCGTCGTTGGCCGGGATCGCGCTCGGGTTCGCGGGGGTTGGCGCGCTCGTCTGGCCGACGGGGGGAGGCGCCGCCGTCGACCCGACGGGCGCGGTGATCCTCCTGGGCTCGCCGGTCCTGTGGGCGATCGGCTCGCTTTACAGCTCGCGCGCCCACCTGCCCGCGCGGCCGCTCGTCGGCGTCGCGATGCAGATGCTCTGCGCCGGGGTCATGTTCGCCGTGGTCGCGTTCGCCACCCGTGAGCTGAGCGGGCTCCGCCCGGCGGCCGTGACGTCCGCCAGCGTGATCGCGGTTGCCTACCTCGTCGTGGCGGGCTCGCTGGTCGGCTTCACCGCCTATGCGTGGCTGCTCCGGGTTGCCCCGCTCCCGTTGGTGGCGACGTATGCCTACGTCAACCCGATCGTGGCCGTCGCGCTGGGCGCGCTCATCCTCGGCGAGCCGGTGACGCCCCGGACCGTGCTCGCCGGCGTCGTGATCATCGCGGCGGTCGCGATCATCATCTGGGCCCGCGGCCGCGAGCCGGCACTTCCGCGGCCGGAGGAGGTCGTCGAAGGAACCTGACCGCCCGAGCGTCCGCGGCACGACGCTTGACGCTCATACCCCCGCGGCCGTCGATCACCGCGCCGAATCGCGGTCTCGCCGGCCCTCCACCGGGCGGCTCCGGCCCTGCCGTTCACGCCGCCGCAACACGGCCGCCTCGACCCCCAGCGCGATCCCGGACACCGCGGCCAGCGCGATCCCGAAGGCGCCCGCTCGCGGGTTGCCCTTCACGAACCAGCCGAAGAGGACATGCCAGGCGCCGAACAGGAAGGCTCCGACGAACAGTGCTGCAAGCGTTCCGCCGACGAGGAGCCCGGCGCGCTGCCGCCGGCCCCCGGACGCCCACCCCGCCGCGATCCGCGCGGGGAGTCGGGCCTTCGCCGGCCCGGCGGTGATGCTCATGACCACGGATCCTAGCGTGATCGCGCACTCGACCACGCCCGGCCTTCGGCCCCACGGAGCCTTCGAAGGCCGACCTCCGCCCGATATACTCGCCCCAGGTCCGCCGCAGCCCGCCCGATCAGACGCGGCCCGGCCGGCGACGTACCCGAGGACCCACCCATGGACACCGTGACCGCCCGCGCCGCCTCCGGCCTCGACCTTGCAGCCCTCGCAGAAGCCAACCTCACCCCGGTCCTCGGTCGCTACTTCGAGCGATCGTGGGCGCACGGCGAGGGCCACCACCTCTACGACACCGCGGGCAGGGCATACCTCGACTTCGCGAACGGGATCGCGGTCAGCGTCCTGGGCCATCACCATCCTGCCGTCACCGCGGCGATCCATGCCCAGGTCGACGCGCTGATCGCCCCCTGCGCGGCAATGGGCTATGCCGAATCGACGGTCCGCCACGCGAAGCTGCTGGCCGAGTTCCTGCCCCGGTCGCTCGACTCGATCTTCTTCATGAACTCCGGGTCCGAGGCGATCGAGGCGGCCCTCAAGCTGGCCCGCCGCGTTACCGGGCGACCCGGGATCATCGCCTTCCGGGGCGGGTTCCACGGCCGAACGCTGGGAGCTGCCAGCATCACCAGCTCGAACGTCAACTACCGCCAGGGCTACGAGCCCCTCCTTCCCTCCGTCTACCTGAGCCCCTTCCCGTCGGTGTATCGCGACTACGCGGGCGACGAGGAACGCGCGGTTGAGGTCTCGCTCAAGCAGCTCCGCGAGCTGCTCGCGACGGCGATCCCGCCGTCCGCGGTCGCGGCGATGATCCTCGAGCCCGTGCAGGGCGAAGGCGGCTACATCCCTGCGCCGCCGGCCTTCCTGCAGGCGCTTCGAGCGATCTGCGACGAGCACGGGATCCTGCTCATCGCGGACGAGGTCCAGGCCGGCTTCGGGCGAACCGGGCGAATGTGGTCGTTTGAGCACGCGGGCATCGTCCCGGACGTCGTCTGCATGGCCAAGGCGATCGCGAACGGGCTGCCCCTGTCCGCGCTGGCGAGCTCGAAGTCCCTCCAGGAGCGCTGGGGCAAGAGTGCCCACGGGACCACCTACGGTGGAAACCCCGTCAGCTGCGCGGCCGGGATCGCCGTCCTCGAGACGATCCGCGCCGAGCGGCTGGTCGAGAACAGCGCAGCGCGTGGCGCGGAGCTGATGGCCGAGCTACGGAGCATCGCCGCTGGCGACCCGCGCATCGGCGACGTTCGCGGCCTCGGCCTGATGATCGGGGTCGAGTTTGTTCGCGACCGCGCCACGCGCGAGCCGGACGGTTCACTCTGCGAGGCGGTGATCCAGGGCTGCGCTGACGAGGGCCTGCTGCTGATCTCCTGCGGAGTCGAGCACAACGTGATCCGCTGGATCGCGCCCCTGAGCGTCACGTCCGAGGAGATCGGCGAGGCGATCGCGATCTTCCGCCGGGTGCTGGCCTCGATGCCCGCCCTGCCGGCGGCGGCGCACAGCTGACGCCCGCGGCGCCTAGCTGACGCCCGAGGCGCGGCCGCGACGACCCGCCGCTCTTCGCTCGAGAGGGCGGTTCCGTTCCTGCGGCCAGGCCGCCCGAACGGCTACTGGCGCCGGCTGTTGGCCAGGAATGCCATGACGTCGGCCAGCCGGAAGCGGCGATCGCCCCGACGGCAGACGCGGAAGAACGGGAGCTCACCGCGGTCGCCGAGGCGCTTCACGGTGTTGACGTGGAGATGAAGCATCTCCGCGACCTCGCTCGCGGTGAGGAGCGGTCCAAGCTCGCTGACGGCCATTCGGTTCCTCGCCTGGTCGATGACCGTCGCACCACGCTCGTCGAGTGCTGACAGGTGGGGTGCGACCGGTTTCGCTGGGGAGCGTAGAGGTCGAGGGACGGTGACGCCAAGCCGTACCTTCGGTCTAGGAGGGTCGTACGGCGCGGTGCGGTGGGGTCGCTCGCGCCCCGGCCCTGGGGTCAGCGCGCCAGCGGGATCAGGTGGACGACCGACGCCTTGAAACTCGCGACGACCTCCCGGCCCTCGGCGAGGTCTAGGTCGACGGCGGACACGCGCGTGATCAGGGCGACCAGCGGGACCCCGCAGTCGACACGGACCCGCACGAGCGACCCCTGATGCACCAGGCTCGTGACGTGGCCGGCCATCAGGTTCCGGACACTCGAGATGGGCTCGCTCGACATGGCCGCCGCATCGCGGGCGCGCGGCGTCGGCTCCCGTCCGCTTCGGTCGGCGGCCCCGCGGGCATGGACCCCGCCTGCGGACCACAGCGTGACGTCCTCCGGTCGGAGACAGCACAGCACCTGGCGCCCCGGCTCGACGTCTGAGGCAGCCTCGATCCGGCAGCCGCCGAGGTCGACCAGCGCGATCCCCGCCTGGGTCGAGACCAGGCGGCCGGGCAGACGCGTCTCGGCACCGACGAACGCCGCGACGTCCTCGTCGAGCGGCGCGGAGAGGACGCGGGCCGGCGTGTCGACCTGGCGCAGCCTGCCGGCCACGACGACGGCCATCCGGTCGCCGAGGCGGACCGCCTCGTCGAGGTCGTGCGTGACCAGCACGCAGGTGACGCGGGTCTCGCGGACGAGCTGCTCGAAGTCGTCGAGGAGCTTCGAGCGCGTCACCGCGTCTACAGAGGCGAACGGCTCGTCGAGCAGGAGCAGATCGGGCTCCAGGACCAGGGCCCGGGCCAGGCTCACCCGCTGTGCTTCACCGCTCGAGATCTGGCGGGCCGGACGGCCGGCGAGGTGCTCCACCCCGAGGCGTCCGAGCCATGCCGCCACCCGCCGGCGGGCCTCGGCAGAAGGGACTCCCCGGAACCGCAGCCCGGCGGCCACGTTGGCGAACACGGAAGTGTCAAGCAGGAGCGGGTCCGGCAGGACGAGGCCGATGCGCCGACGGTAGGCGAGCTCGTCGCGGGGCGCCACGGCTGATCCGCGGTACGTCAGATGCCCCCGCGTCGGCCGGACGAGGCTCGCCAGGGCGAGCAGCAGGGTGCTCTTGCCCGCCCCATTCGGGCCGACCACCGCCAGGGTCTCGCGATCTGCGACCGCCAGCCGGTCGATCCGCAGGACTTCGCGGCCTCCCCGCATCACCACGAGGTCGCGAACCTCGAGAAGCACGGGAAGCACCTCTCCCGCGGACGTCGGGCGCTTCTCGGGCGGGTTCATGCGGGACGTCCGCTAGCGCCGCGGGCCGCGCAACTGGGCCCAGGTGAGCACGCCATTGATCGCGAACGCGAGGGCCAGTAGGACGGCGCCGAGCGCGAGGGCCGCGCCGAAGTCGCCCCGGCTGACCTGCAGGACGATGGCGGTCGTGAGCACGCGCGTCTGGTGCAGGATGTTGCCCCCGACCATCGTGGCCGCGCCGACCTCGGAGATCACGCTCCCGAAGCCCGCCATCAATGCCGCCAGGAGCGGGAGCCGGGCCTCGCGCCACAGCCACCAGACGGTTTGCCAGCGTGAGGCCCCCAGACCCATGATCTGCAGGCGCAGTCGCGGGTCCAGCTGCCCGAGGGCGGCGACGGTCAGGCCCAGGATGACCGGCGTGGCGATGACGACCTCGGCGATCACCATCGCCGAGGGCGTATACATCAGGTTCAGGTCGCCCAGCGGACCGCTCCGCCAGAGCACGAACGCGACGAGCAGGCCGACGACCACGGGCGGGAGCGCCATGCCGGTGTTGACGACGCTGACGACGAGGCCGCGACTGCGGAACCGCGAGAGCGCCAGCCACGTTCCGAGCGGCAGGCCGATCAGCAGGCTCAGGAGGGTCGCCAGGCCCGAGACGGCCAGCGACAGCAGCGTGATCTCGACCAGGTCGCTGCCGACCAGGCCCGAGAGCAGCTGCTGGGCCTGGTCGACGAGCGAAGCCATGGTCGGCGCGAGGCTACCTTACTGGAGCGAGCTGTAGTCCTTGCCGGCGTCCGCATTGAACAGCGCGAGGCCGTACTTGTCGATGCCGAATGACGCGATGATCTGCTGGCCTGCAGCCCCCGTCACGTAGTCCTCGAAGGCCTTGGCCCCGGCCGCGTTCACCTTGGGCCACTTGGCCGGGTTCACGGCGATCACGCTGTAGATGTTGATCAGCGACGAGTCGCTCTTCAGCAGCGCCTTGAGGGCCAGGTTCGCCTGGTTGGAGAGGAACGTGGCCGTGTCGGTCAGCGTGTAGGCGCCCTTCTGCGACGCGATCTGGAGCGTCGCCCCCATTCCCTGGCCGGACGAGATGTACCAACTGCCGGAGGGGGTGATGCCGGCGGACTTCCAGATCGCGAGCTCCTTGGTGTTCGTCCCCGAGTTGTCACCCCTCGACACGAACGCCGCGCCGGAGGCCGCGATCTTCTTGAAGGCATCCACCGCCGAGGTCATCCCGCTGATCCCCGCCGGGTCCGAGGCGGGGCCGACGATCCAGAAGTAGTTGTGCGCCACGAGCCGGCGGTCGACTCCCCATCCCGCTGTCATGAACGCCTGTTCCTGTGTCGGCGCGTGGACGAACAGGACGTCCGCGTTGCCCTGCTGGCCCATCGTGAGCGCCTGGCCGGTTCCCACGGCAACCGTCTTCACGGTGTAGCCCGACGCCTTCTCGAAGGCGGGCACGAGGACGTCGAGCAGGCCCGAGTCCTGGAGCGACGTCGTCGTGGCGAGGATCAGGCTCATCGGCCCGCCCGGAGCTGGCACCCCGGTGGCCCCTGTGGACGCTGCGGCCGCTGCGGCGCGGTGGCGGGGGCCGTGCTCGCCCGAGGGCTGGGCGTCGCCGCCGAACTGCAGGCGGCGGCCACGAGCACGAACGGCAGAAGCATGCCCAGACGGGCCGACCACGACTTCGAGATCGTCGAACCTAGACCCATCGCAATTCCTCTCTCAACTAGTGTCGACACGGACGCCGACCGATCGACCCCCGCCCAGTCTCCGGCCTGGGGCCCCGGCCGCAGGAGGGCCGGACTTCACGAGTGTGCTTCCAATCGGTCAACCACGGACACGGAGTCTACGGTGGTCAGCCTCGCCCGTTGCGCAATCCCCGTGTGCCAGGCCCCGCGCTCACCGAACGTGGATGGCGCCCCCGGCAGGAGTCGAACCCGCAACCAACCGGGTAGAAGCCGGTCGCTCTGTCCATTGAGCTACGGGGGCGTGCCGGTAGCGTAGCCCAAGCATGCCCCAGCAAGACCGACGATCGCGAAATCCTCGCCGCATAACAGTGACACCGCACGCCAGAGCTGCTCGGCTCTCCCTCCGAGCCGAACACCCGTGCTATGCTCCGCGCCCCGTGGACGGTGCCGACGCCGCGCCGCGCGATCGGAGGTGACAGCGTGGTCGCGAACCCGAGCCCGACCCGCGCCGCCGATCCCGGGCTTGCCGAGGCCGCGCACGTCGAAGGTGCGCCCTCCCGGGCACCCGTGACACGACCACCGATCGAGATCCGCGGCTCGCGCGAGCGGACCGCGGCCGCCCAGCTGGAGCTCGGTCTCGCCGGCGAGCTGCCGCGGCTGCCCATCGAGCCGGACTGGAAGGCCAGCCCTCGTCTCTGGGGTCACGCCTTCCACCCGATGTGCTCGTACCTCGCGAGCTTCCCGGCGGCGCTCGCCCACGCATTCATCGCGCGATACTCGCGACCCGGCGACGTGGTCCTCGACCCGTTCGCCGGTCGCGGCACGGTGCCCCTCCAGGCCTGCGTCGAAGGGCGCTTGGGCGTCGGCAACGACCTCAATCCATTTGCCCACGTGCTGGCCGCCGCAAAGGTCGACCCTCCGACACGCGGCGAGGCCGAAGCTCGGCTGGCCCGCCTCCGGATCGAGTGGTCGTTCGATACGGCGGAGTGGAACGCACTCGGCGCCCGGCTGTCGGCGGCCGCGGGGCGCGTGATGGCCGACGGCGGGACGGGCACGTCGGGCGGCGGCCACGCCCTGCCGGTCGCCGGCATCGCCGTTCCCGGCGCCGGGCCCAGTGAATTCGTCCGCGACGACCACGAGGCGGTGCCGCTCGAGGTCGCGCTTGCTTACCATCCGCGCACCCTCGGCCAGCTTCTGTTCATCCGGAGCCGGCTGGACCTCGCCGATCGGGCGGACCGGTTCCTCGCCGCGGCCGTGGCCGGGATCCTCCATGGCAAGAGCCGGAGCTACCTCACCGACCTGATGCCGAACACGTTCAGCATGGCCCCTCGTTACGTGCGGGATTTCGCCCGGCGCACGGAGTTCGCAGGACCCGAGCGGGACGTCTTCGGCTGCCTGGGCGAGAAGCTCGGCCGCCTCGATCGCGACGGCCGGCCCGCGGTCCGAGGGCTCGCGCTACTCGGCGACGCCCGCGACGCAGGCGCCCGGGCGCGCGTCGCGCTCCGGGAGCGGGCGCTGCCGGAGCGTGCCCGGCTCGTGGTGACCTCGCCGCCCTATCTGCGGGTCCTCAAGTACGGCTACTACAACTGGCTTCGGGCCTGGTTCCTGGGGTTCGACGCTGCCGAGATAGACCGGACGCTCGACGATGCACACCGCCGCGAGCCGTACCTCGCCTTCCTGCGCGAGACCTTTGCCGGCCTGCGTCCCGCCCTGGCCGACGACGCCGTGGTGGTCGTCGTCATCGGCGACGTGGAGGCCGACCGGGGCAAGCGAATCGGTGACGGAATCGGGCTCGCGGACGCAGCGTGGCGAGCCGCCGCCGAACCCGAGGGTTACCGCCTCGCCGGCATCGTCCTCGACCCGGTCGCTGCGCCGCGGAAGATGACCAAGCTGTGGGGGGACGCGGCCGGGCGGGCCACCAAGACGGACCGGATTCTCGTCATGGGAGCCACCGAGACCGGCCGGCGGCGCGCCCTTGCCGGCGCCGGGATACCGGTCCTCTGGGACGGGACCGGCGACGGGGCCTCCGGTACACTCCGGACATGAAGCCGATGTTTCACCCGGACGATCTTGCCTCGATGGACCCGCTCGTCCTGATGAAGAACCTCGACCACGTCCGCATGACGAGTCGCCGCCTGAGCTACGTGCTCCAGCAGCAGGTCCACCTGTACACGCCGGAGGCGAACCGGCTCCGCGAGGAGATCGACACGTACGTGGAGGCGGAGCGCCAGCTCGAGGGCGAGATGTCGCGGCGCGCCATCCGCGCCTGAGGCGCCATCCGCACCGCGGGCGCCCCCAGCCCCTCGGAATGGGCTGCGGCCTGCCGGCCGGAGGTCGCGTCAGTCCGCGGCCTGCGTCTCCCGGGTGGGTTGGCCCATGACGGCCACCCCGCGCCGCGCCGTCGAAAGGCCACGGCGCGCCGCCTGCGGCTCGTCGGCGATGACTGCGGCCACGATCGCCGCGAGCCGGGTGGTCTCGAAGAGGCTGAACCCGATCCCGAGCTCGCCGAGCTCCGCCAACCCGTATCCCCGGAAGAGGCGGCCGCTGCCCACCGCCCACATCTCGTCATACAGCTCGGGCCATCCCACGCGTCGTCGATCGCGGCAGAAGCGGACGAATTCCACGGCCTCCCCTGCGGGCGTTTCCGACAGACGCGCAGACGTCTCCATCGATTCCCTCTCCTCCGCCGGGCAGCCCGAACCAGGGCACGCTCAAGTTGGCGACGCGGTCCCGCGGATCTGGGCGGCTCGACCGCGCGTTCGAGGCGGTTCGCGCCCCGGTGATGTCGCCGTCAGCTCCCTCGTCCGGCGACCCCGTCATGCTAGCCGACGGCGGTCGCCGCGGGAAGTGCGTTGTCCACCAAGTCCCTCCCGGACTTGTCCACAGGGACCCGTAGGCGGTGGACGGTCCGGCCGATCCGGGTGGACAGCGCCGGCGCCGTCAGGCGACGGACGTCGGCCGCCGCGACACGCCATGCCCCGGGGAATCGGAGAGGCACCACCGGCAGGCATCGTCGAGCTCGAGACCGTCGAACGGGTCGTCGGCCAGGAGCAGGCACCCGTCGAGGTCGACCCAGTCCGCGAGGCTCGCCACGGCCGCCGAGGCGGCGATCCCCACCGACGTCTCCTCCATGCAGCCGAGGAACGTCCTGAAGCCGAGCGCCCGAGCGCGCGCGAGCATGCGCGCCGCCGGGCCCACGCCTCCGCACTTCGCGAGCTTCACGTTCACGCCATCCACGACTCCGACGAGGGCCTCGAGGTCCTCGATGAAGACGGCCGATTCATCCGCAACGATCGGGAGCGGGCAGCTGGCCTGCAGGTCGCGGAGCCAGTCGTAGCGACGCGGCGGGAATGGCTGCTCGACCAGCTCGACGCCGAGGCGGACGAGCTCGGGGACGATCGCGGCCGCAGTCTGCGGCGTCCAGCCGATGTTGGCGTCGATCCTGATCGGACCCGCGTAGATGCCCCGGACGGCCTCCAGCGTCGCAAGGTCGTGTGCGCCACCGACCTTGATCTTGAGCGCCGGGAAGCGGGTGGCCCGGCGGGCACGTTCCGCGACGGCCGCGGGCTCGTCGAGGCCGAGCGTGAAGTCGGTCGGCGGGATCCGCGACGACAGCCCCAGCAGGTGGTACATCGGGACGCCGAGGGCCTTCCCGGCGAGGTCGTGAAGCGCGATGTCCAACGCACACTTCGCCGCCCCGTGGCCGCGGATCGCATCGTCGAACGCGGCACTCATCGCGACCAACGAGGCTCGCGCGGTGGCGAGGTCGCCGACCTCGAGCAGTCCGGGCGGCGTCGCCTCCAGGAGCTGCGGCATCACCACGCCCATCGTGGAGTCGGTCTCCCCGTAGTACGACTCCGGGCAGCCCTCGCCGATGCCGACGAGCCCGGGCAGGAACGGCGAGCGCAGCTCGACCACCACCGTCGTCACCCCGCGGCCTTCGCCGGGCCCGTACCGGGCGATGACGAACGGATCGCGGAACGGGAGGCGGAGGGTCTCGACCCGGAGGTCCCAGCCGGCGTTCACCCAAGCGCCGCCGCGACCCAGGGAAGCGCGTCCACGGCGGCGCGCACCTCCGACCAGAACTCGGCGGCCCCGAAGCGGACGGGATCGGCGGCCGGGAGGCCCGTTTCCGCGGCCACGGCGGCGATCGCCCGGCGGGCGGCCGCATCGTCGGCGATGAGCGAGGTGTTGACCGCGACCGCGACCACCTTCGCCGGCGCCACCGTCTCCGCGATCCGTTCGTGGAGCTCGATGAACGGCCGGAGCGGAGCGATCGGGAAGGATCGCTCGGGGAGGTGGTCGAAATCGTGCGCCTCGAGACCCGCCTTGTGGACGAGGATCATCGCGTGGGGCGTCGCGCCATGGATCAGTCCCAGCGTCACGGAGCTGTAGGCGGGGTGGTCGAGCGAGCCCTGTCCCTCCACGAGGATCCAGTCTCCCCTCCCCTCGCCCTGCTCGACAAGCCACTCGACCGTGCCGTTGAGGAAGTCGCTGATGACACGGTCGACCGCAACGCCCCAGCCCTCGATCATCATGCCGGTCTGGCCGGTCGGAACGAAGACGGCCCTGTCGCCGGCCTCGATCGCCGACCGACGGAGCTCCAGCGCGACCGACATCTTGCCGATGGCGCAGTCCGTGCCGACGGTCAGGATCACCCGCCTGCCTGGCAGGTGCCGCCGCCCGACCGCGCAGTCCATGCGGTCGGGCGCCCGGCGGTAGTCCACGATGCGGACGCCCGCAGCCGCGGCGGCGGCGGCAAGCTCGGGGTCGTCGCCGAGGAGCGTGTGCAGGCCCGAGTGCAGCTCCAGGCCCGCCGCGATCGCCCCGAGGAGAATCGGGCGCCAAGCGTCGGGCAGGCGGCCGCCGGTCGGCGCGATCCCGATCAGGAGCGAGTCCGGCCGGGGCCGGCCGGGAACCGCCAGTGCTTCGGCGAGCGTGGCGACGGCCGGGATGTCGTGACCGGGGAGCCACTCGCTCGCGTTTCGCCCCGCGATCGTCGAGTCCAGGATGGCCACCATCTCGTCGCGACCGTAGCGGATGACGCCCCAGGCGGTCTTGGCGTGATGGGGTCCGAACTCGCCCTCGGTCAGGATCACCAGCCGGCGTGGCGCGCTGGGCTCCATTGGTCCTCCTCGGCAGGCGGCCGCCCGCCGTTCGCTATCGCGGGATCCTGGTGCCGGGAAAGGTAACGCCCCCGGGGCGCGGACCGGGGGCGTCGGAGTGTGCGATGTTGGTACCGCATACCGGATTCGAACCGGTGATCTCCGCCTTGAGAGGGCGGCGTCCTGGGCCTCTAGACGAATGCGGCAGGGTGGCCCGCACGGACCCATCAGAGCCCCGACCGGTGGTGGATGCTAGCAGAGCCGAGGTTGCATTGGCAAACCGGGTCGCCTCACCCGACCCGGGTCGGTGGGGAGGTCGCTAGAGGTGATGGGCCTCGAGGAAGACCCTGACCCGGTCGGCAACCTGGCGATGACTCTCCGTGCCGAGCAACAGCCCATAGTGCGAATGGGCGCCGTACTGCTCGTGCTCGGCGCCGAGCCACGTCGCGAGGCGCTCTGCGGCGAGCGCGGCGGCAGATCCGTCGAGCCCGGAGCCCACGACCAGGCGCGGCACGTTCTCGAGCGCCGCCCGCGCCACCGGAACGCCAGCAAGGACATCGGCCCGCGCTCGGCCGGACTCGTGCTGCTTCTGGCCCAGCAGGTGCTGGACCCGCAGGATGTCGTCCAGGGTCAGGTCGCGGTTCTCACGCTGCAGCTTCTCGGGCAGCGTTTCCCAGCCGATGAGCTCGCGACCGTACGCGATCGGCGTGTCGCGGACCACGTGCGGCCTGGCCGGCGCGCGAACGCCTGCCGGCAGCTCGGCGTCGACCAGGATCATCCCGGCGACCCCGACGCGCTCGGCCGCCGCCTTGAGAATGAGCAGGCCGCCCATTCCGTGTCCGATCACGACCGGGTTGGGGCCAAGGCGCTCCATCGCCGCCACCACGTCGTCGAGGTAGGTCTCGAAGCTGAGCGTCGCCGGATCTGCCGTCTTGGACCAGTAGTGGTTCCGCAGGTTGAGCGCGTGGCCCTCCCAGCCCCGTCCCGCGAAGTAGCGCAGCCAGCGCTCCCAGACCCAGGAGCCGGCCAGCTCGCCGTGCACGAAGAGGAGCGGCCGGCGCCGCGAGCGCCGTTCGGGCAGCCAGGACTCGATGTAGAGCCCGCGCGCCTCGAGCTCGACCTCGTCCTTGCGGATCGGCCGCCCGCCACCGTTTCCGCCGGGCCCTCCTCCGGGCTCGGCCGGCGCCGGACGGGGGAACTCGCGGTCCAGCGGATCGTCGAACATCGCCTCGCCTACCACTCGAGCGGGTTGAACACGAAACCGGTCAGCGGCTTGGGGTAGAAGTAGGTCGACTTCTGGGGCATCACGTCCCCGTCCGTGGCGACCGCGATGATCTCCCGGACCGGCGTCGGCTCCAGCAGGAAGGCGGCATCGGCACCGTCGACCGACGCGTCCACCCAGCCGATCGCCTCGACCGCCGACTTCGTGTAGGCGACGCGTCCGCCGGAGGCGGTGGCGGCTCGATCGATCCCGGTCAGCCGCTCGAGCGCCGCCGCAAGTAGGGTCACGTCGAGGCGGCGCAGCGCATCGCCGCCGGGCGGCAGCAGCCCCACGAACGCCTCGCGCCGCGCTTCGAGGATCGCCCCGCCGGTGCGCGTCCAGAGCCCGAACCGGCCTGCTCCGCCCGGGGCCGCCGCGCCCGGTCCAAATGCCCGGAGCAGGGCCGCGGCATCCGCCGGCGTCACCTCGAACAGCGCCCCGCGCAGCCGCGGCGCAGCGCCGGCCCAGTCCGGCACCCCGCGGGCCACCCGGTGGGTCGGAAGGACGGTGAGAGATCCACCCTCCGCGTCGAGCAGCAGCATGAGCACGTAGTCGAAGGCGGGATCCTCCTCGCGCGAGCTCGTCAGCCGCCGCTCGTCCCGGTACCGCAGCGCAGTCTCGTAGCGGTGATGACCGTCGGCAATCGTGATGGGGGTCCGCCCGGCCGCGGTGCGCAGGGCCGCGACCAGCCGAGCGGTGGGGCCGTCGTCGGGCAGCATCCAGAGGCGGTGCCGGACACCCTCCTCGTCCGTGACGTCGGCAATCGCGGCGCCCGCCGTTGCGTCGGCCAGCAGCTTCGAGGCATCTCCCGTCGGGTCCGAGAAGAGCCCGATGACCCCCGAGAAGTTCGCCCCGGAGGCCCGCATGAGCTTGTGGCGATCCTCGCGGGGCCCGTGCAGCGTCCGCTCGTGGGGCAGGATCCCGGCGCCGGGTCCAAATGCCTCCAGCTTGACGCGCGCGTAGAAACCCCGTTGGCGGCGCCGTACGTCCGACCCGGGGAGAACGTAGGCCTGCTCGTACACGTACAGCGCCGGGTGGGGATCCTTGGCGAGAGAACCGTCCGACCGCCAGCCCGCGAACGTCCGCGCCGCGAGGCGGTACTTGTCGTCGGGGTCGGCGGATCCGGGAAGGTCCACCGGAAGGTCAATGGCGACCACGTTGTGGGGATCGCGCGCCGCGAGCACCGCTCGCTGGTCAGCCGAGATCACGTCGTACGGCGGCGCGACCACGCGGGCCAGGTCCGGCACCACGTCGGGATTGAAGCGCAGGGCGCGGAACGGGCGGATCTCGGGCACGCGACCTCCTGGGGACCGAGATGAAACCGGGGGGTGAACCCGGCCGGACGGCGCGTCACGACCGCGTCTGGGCACCCGCAAGAGTGTACCGCCCCCGGCCGTCCCGTCACGTGCTAGCCTCACGACATGCGCGCGCGAGCCGCCGGACCCGCCCGGATCCTGATCTTTGCCGCGCTCGTCGCTCTCGTGACGGCCACATGCGGCGAGTTCACGCCCACCACCGAGCAGGACAGCCCAACCGACTTCGGCGGGATCGTGGCGGAACTCCAGATCGTGGGCATTGCCGTGGATCACGTCGTGAGCGGCGATGCCGGGTGCGACGACCAGCAGCTTGCGCACACGGCGATCGGTTTCGACGCCGTCGGCATCGACCAGGCGACCACGGTCCGCATTCATCTGTACGCGTTCAAGGACCAGCCGACCTACGACGAGCTGCGCGCATCCGTGGACGCGTGCGCCCGCTCGTACGTGAAGGATCCGGCGTCCTACGGTTCCGTGGACGCGCCGCCCTACGTGCTGGCAGGCAACGGGCCGTGGGCACCGGCCTTCAAGGCCGCGCTCAGGACCGCGCTCCAGCGGGCGGCAGTGGGTGGATGACGGCCATCGTGCAGGCCCGACGGCCACCTCGTGACCGCCTGCATGGCCGCCCGAGCACCTTGATCCGGCACCGGTGCTAGCCTTCGGGCGATGACCGAGCAGAGCGAGTTGCACGCAGCGCCCATGTCCCCGGCTGCCGTTCCCGCATCCCACGACGGCCTGGACCGGGCGATCCTGGTCGCCCTGCGCGACATGGGCGCCAGCGCTCCGGACGGCCTCGCCGCGCGCGTCGGGGCGAGCCGGGCGAGCATCCTGCATCGCCTCCGCTGGCTCGAGTCGAACGGCTCCGTGGTCCGCCAGGCGGTGCGCCACGGTGTGGGCCGGCCACGCCATCTCTACGACGTCACGCCCCAGGCGCAGCGGAGCCTGCCCGCCAACTACGATGGCCTGGCCACGACGCTCCTCGAGTCGATCGCCGCAGTGGGCGGGGATCGACTCGTGGAGGAGGTCTTCGACGCCCGGCGCAGACTGCTCCGGGACCGGATCCAGGCGCGCTTCGCGAACGTGCTGGGTCCTGCGCCGACCCTTGCCACCCGCGTGCGCGAGCTCGCCGTGATCCAGGACGAGGCGGGCTACCTCTGCCGGGCGACGCCGCTGGACGGGCTCGAGGGACCGCTGGAGCTCCGGGAGGCGAACTGCGCGATCCTCGGCGCAGCGGCTGGGCACCCGGCCGCCTGCCGCGCGGAGATCGCCCTCTTCGAGGAGGTCCTGCAGGCGCGCGTCACCCGGGTGTCCCACATCGCCGCGGGCGACCGGTCCTGCACCTACCGGATCGAGCCCCGCGAGGGTTGAAGGGCCCGGCCGCTACGCCTCTTCCCGTTCCACCTGGAGGCGCGTCGCCGGTTCCAGGCGCGGCACGGGCACGTCGCTCACATTCGGCACGAACGACGCCTGGATCGCCGTCCGCGCAACCTCTTCCTGCTCGTCAAGGCTGAGAATCCCCAGCCGGCCGAGCGTGGCCAGCTCGTCGCGGATGTACGTCTTAAGCATCTCCGGGCCGTCCGTGTTGATGGTGAAGCGGATCTCGTTGCGCCGGAGCGTGTCGAAGATCCAGCGGAATTCGTCCCAGCCGGAGACCACCCGGGTGTTCAGGTTCGACGTCGGACAGATCTCTAGCACGATCCCTCGCTCGCGGATCATGCCCATGGTGCGTGGGTCGTAGGCGGCCTTCACGCCGTGGCCGATGCGGTCCGGCTCGAGCTCCTCGATCACCTCGGCGATCTCCTCCACGGGTCCTGACTCGCCGGTGTGGACGGTGATCCCGAGGTGGTGCCGGCGAACTCGCTGGAAGAGCCGGTGGTACTCCTTCACCCGGAAGCCGGACGACTCGGGACCCGCGATGTCGATGCCCACGATCCCGCGGTCGCGTCCGCTGATGGCCTTCTCGGCGATGATCTCGTTGAGCTGGTACGGGAAGGCACGGTCGAGGCACAGGATCAATCCCGGCCTGATCGGGTACTCCAGCACCGCCCGGTCCATTCCCCGCATCGCGGCCGCGATGATGTGGTCCAGGTCCTGCTCCCCGCCGCGGTTCCGCTTCATGGGGTTGAAGCGCAGCTCCATCGTGGTGACGTTGTTCTTGCGGTAGGCCCCGCCCACCACCTCGTAGACCGAGCGCTCGATGGCGATCGGCGACGACTGGATCAGCTCCGTCCAGTGGAAGAGGTCCAGGTAGCCGTTGAAGGAATGGCCGTGCCGAGGGGAGACCGTGATCATGTCCCGGAACTCCCAGTAGTCCTTCGTCGGGAGCCGGATCCCCTGGCTGTGGGCGATCCCCCACATGACCGCCGGCGTGACCGCGCCCCCCAGGTGGCAATGGAGCTCGGCCAGCGGGGTCTTGCGGGAGAGCGGTCGGGTCATGGCCACAGGATATCGCCGGGGGGAGGCGGCGGCGACGGCCGCCCGGGAGCGCGGGCTCTCGGTCGATATCACGAGGTGTCAGACGCGACGGCATGCGGTACGGTATGCGATACCTGCGCGTCCCCGTTATCAGGTCGTCGGCCGAGTCTCAGCGAGCGATCTTGAACAGGCGACGAAGTCGGGGTGATCCCCGCCGTCGCACGAGGAGGAGTCCATGTCCGCGTCTGGCACCCGGGTCCTCGCGCTCGCCGGCGCGATGGCCATCGTCCTTGCTGCATGCTCCGGCAGCGCCACGCCCACCCCGGCACCCGCTGCATCGCCGTCTCCCGCCGCGGCACCATCCGTCGCCGCGAGCGCAGCTCCTGCGGCATCCCCATCGCCCGCGGCATCCCCATCGCCCGCCGCGCCGAGCCCGGTCGCCACGGTCCCGGCGGCTGAGCTGGTCGACCCCGGCAAGCTCACGATCTGCTCGGACATCCCGTACCCGCCGCAGGAGTTCTTCGACGCGAACGGCGACCCGACCGGCTCGGACATCGACCTCGGTGCCGAGATCGCCACCCGGCTGGGCCTGACCATGGCCGTGAACAACACGGTCTTCGACACGATCATCGCTGCGCTCCAGGGCGGCAAGTGCGACATCATCATGTCGGCCCAGAACATCACGAGCGACCGGATCAAGCAGGTCGACATGATCCCGTACTTCAATGCCGGCCAGTCGTTCGTGGTCGCCAAGGGCAACCCGAAGGGGATCACCTCCACGGACGCCCTGTGCGGCCTAAACATCGCCGCCGAGACCGGCACGACGGAGATCGACTACCTCAGGGAACCGGTGACTATAAGGGCAACGGCCTGACCCAGGCCTGCACCAAGGCGGGCAAGACGGCGATCAACGTCAAGGAATTCGAGAAGGACAGCGACGCCCTCCTCGCGCTCCAGGCCGGCCAGGTGGACGCCTACTTCACGGACTCGCCGGTCGCCGGCTACTACACCGTCCAGCACGCCGACCAGTTCGACCTCGCCCCGATCCCGCCGCTCCAGCCCGCGCTGGAGGGGATCAGCGTCGCCAACGACGCCGGCCACAAGGACCTCGTGACCGCGGTCCAGGCAGGCGCTGGTCTCGCATGATCAACGACGGGACGTACACGACCATCCTCAAGAAGTACGGCGACGACTCCGGCGGGGTCACGGCCGCCGTTGCCGGGCAGATCAACAAGATCAAGTAGTCCCCGCCAGGGAACCGCCGGGATGTCCAGCACCGACGACGTCGCCCGCGATTCCGGCGGCCCCGGCCGGCTCGTCGTGCCGGTCGGGCATCGCCGTCATCGCCGTGCTTGTCGCGGGCTGCTCGTCCAACGCATCGAGCACCGTCCACCTTGACTGGAACTACTTCTTCAACTCGGTCTTCCACCCGGACGCCCAGATCCTGAACGGGCTCTGGCTGACCGTGACGATCGCGATCGTCGAGCCAGCTCATCGGGGTCGACCCTGGGGATCTTCGCGGCGCTCGCCAAGATGGCGAAGTTGCGCCGTTCCGGATCATCGCCAACTTCTACATCTGGCTCTTCCGCGGCACCCCGCTCGCTGGTCCAGACTCGTCTTCTTCTACTTCGGCCTGAGCGTCGCCCACATCTACGGTTGGCCCGCCATCAACTTCTTCGGAATCCACATCGATGGCGCGATCCAGGCGGGCATCTTCGCGCTCGGCGTCAACGAGGGCGCCTACATGGCCGAGATCGTGCGGGCCGGGCATCATCGCCATCGACCCCGGCCAGATGGAGGCGGCCAAGTCGCTCGGGATGACGTACGGCCAGGGTATGCGCCGGATCGTGCTGCCCCAGGCGGCCCGGGTGATCGTGCCGCCGCTCGGCAACGAGTTCAACAACATGCTCAAGACCACGTCCCTGCTGGTGCTGATCGCGTCCCCGAGCTGTACGACGTTCTTCAATCGCAAGCAGGGCCACAACTTCCCGCCGTTCGAGTTCTACCTGGCGGCCGCCGTCTGGTTCCTGCTGCTGACGACGATCTGGAGCGTCATCCAGGCGTGGATCGAGCGGAAGCTGGCAAGGGGACGGCCGGCAGCGCCAACGCGGGGCCGGGCATTCGTGGACCGCCTGTTCGGCCGGGGCAGCATGGCCGCCGAGGACGTTCCGATCATCAGTGGAGGACGATGATGGCCCTCCAGCAGCCCCACGATCTGCTCGGCGCTATCGGCGGCGTGCCGCTCCCTCCGAACGAGGTCGTGGTCGAGGCCACGGACGTCGAGAAGTGGTTCGGCAGGCTCCACGTCCTCAAGGGCGTCTCGATGACGATCAAGCGGCAGGAGGTCGTCGTCGTCATCGGGGCCTCCGGCTCCGGCAAGACCACCTTCATTCGCTGCGTGAACCACCTGGAGAAGATCCAGGGCGGCCGGATCTTCGTGAACGGCCATCTCATCGGTTACCGCGAGGTCGGCGGGAAGCTGGTCGAGGATCGCGAGAAGAACATCGCGAAGCAGCGCCAGGAGATCGGGATGGTCTTCCAGCGCTTCAATCTCTTCCCGCACATGACCGCGCTCGAGAACATCATCGAGGCGCCTGTCCACGTCCGGAAGGTGCCGACCGCGGAGGCCATCGAGATGGGCCGGGCGCTGCTCGCGCGGGTCGGCCTGTCCGCCAAGGCAGAACGTCTACCCCACCCAGCTCTCGGGCGGCCAGCAGCAGCGCGTTGCGATCGCTCGGGCGCTGGCGATGAAGCCCGCCCTCATGCTCTTCGACGAGCCCACCTCCGCCCTCGACCCGGAGATGATCGGCGAGGTTCTCGAGGTCATCAAGGAGCTCGCCCGCGAGGGCATGACCATGATCGTGGTGACCCACGAGATGGGCTTCGCCCGCGAGGTCGCCGACCGCGTCGTCATGATGGACGACGGCCAGATCATCGAGGAAGGCACGCCCGAGCACTTCTTCACCAGCCCGACGCACGAGCGGACGAAGAGCTTCCTCTCCAAGATCCTCTGAACGGAGCGGCGCGAGCCGGGATCAGGCCGGGATCACGCGCCCCTCGGCATCCAGCGTCGCCTGCCGGCGCTGGAGCGCGCGCAGCGCGGCGCCCGGGACCTGGTCGCGGGCGTGGTACGACGAGCGGATGAGAGGGCCCGACTCCACGTGCCGGAAGCCCAACCCGAGCGCCTCGGCCTTCATCTCCGCGAACTCGTCGGGGTGGTAGTAGCGGACCAGCGGAAGGTGGGCGCTGGTGGGCCGCAGGTACTGGCCGAGGGTCAGGATGTCGCAGTCCACGGCCCGGAGGTCGCGGAAAGCCTGCGACAGCTCCTCGCGCTCCTCGCCCAGGCCCACCATGATCGAGCTCTTCGTGTGGGCGGCCCGACCCAGCTCGGCTGCCTGCGCCTTCGCCCGCGCCAGGACGCCCAGGCTCCGGTCGTAGCGGGCCCGCTTCCGGACGGGACCCTGGAGCCGCTCCACCGTCTCGATGTTGTGGTTCAGGATGTCCGGACCTGCCTCCATGACGACCCGCAGCGGTGCCTCCTGCCCGTTGAAGTCGGGAATCAGGACCTCGACACCCATCCCCGGGCAGCGCTCGCGCAGGCGGAGGATCGTCTCCGCGAAGACGCTCGCCCCTCCGTCGGGGAGGTCGTCGCGCGCGACCGAGGTGACGACCACGTGCTCCAGGCCCATCGCCGCCACCGCCTCCGCCACGCGGCGTGGCTCGTCGGGATCGAACCACGTGGGCCGGCCGGTCTTGATGGCGCAGAAGCCACACGCCCGGGTGCACGTGTCGCCCAGGATCATGACGGTCGCCGTGCGCTGGTCCCAGCACTCCCCGAGGTTGGGGCAGCGGGCCTCCTCGCAGACGGTGTTGAGGTTCTGCGTCCGCAGGAGTCGGCGAAGATCCTGGTACTCGCTTCCCGAGCCGATCCTGGCCTTCAGCCAGTCCGGGTGGCGCCTGGCGGCCGCGCCCTGATCGGCCGCGTCCAGGGCGGGCAGCGCGAGGGTGGGCTGCTCGCGGTTCATCGTCTGCTAGTAGACCGCCGTGTCCGGGCCGATCCCCTCCAGCCACGCCTTGACGTCGCGAAGGAAGAAGCCTGCCTGGGCACCGTCGTTGGCGCGATGATCGATCCCGATCACCATGTTCATGACCGGCCGGATCGCGATGGCGTCACCCAGCGGCGTCTCGATCACCACGGGCCGCTTCGTGATCGCCTCCATGGTCAGGATGGCGACCTCCGGGACGTTGATGATCGGCATCGTCAGGTTACTGCCGAACCAGCCCGTGTTATCCACGGTGAAGGTCCCGCCCCCGAAGTCGTCGGAGCGGAACCGGTTGGCCCGCGCCCGGACGGCAACCTCGGCGATGGCCCGGTTGATCCCATTGATCGACAGCTGGTCGACGTCGCGGATCACCGGCACGATCAGCCCGTCGTCAACGGCGACGGCGACACCCACGTTGACACGGCGCCGAGCCATGAGCCCCTCGTCGGTCCACACCGCGTTGAAGGTCGGCTGCTTCCGAAGTGCCTCCACGACGGCCTTCATCACGAAGGGGACGTAGCTCAGGCTGATGCCCTCGCGCGCCTGGTACTCCCGCTTGACCGAGTCGCGCAGCCGGACCAGGTTGGTGACGTCCACCTCGACGTGGACGTACGCGTGCGGCACCTGCAGGGCGCGCGTCATCTGCGCGGCGATTCCCTTCCGCATCTTGGTCATCGGGACGAGGACCTCGTCCGCTCCGGGCGGGAAGATGACGGGCGAGGCGACGGCCGCCGGACCGGAACCCGTTCCAGGTGCGGCCGGGGCCATCGACGCAGTCGCGTTTCCCAGTCCTGGTCCGCCACTCCCGGGCCGTGCCCCGCCGGTGCGGAGCAGCTCGACGGCCGCGAGGACGTCATCGCGGGTGATCCGGCCGCCACCACCCGTGCCGGGCACCTGGGCTGCCGAGAGGCCGTGCTCCCGGAGCAGGCGGCGCACGGCCGGGGTCATGCGTGCGTCCGGGTCGCCGGACTCGGGCAGGGGCGCCGGGAATGGCACCGGCGTGCTCGCCGCCGCGTGGGCCGGTGGGGGCGTGGGCTCGGTTGCCGGCGCGGGCATCAGGTCGACGCTGGCCGGAGGTTCGGCCGCCCGGGCAGGCGCCGAGTCCGCCTCCGACGTCTCGATCTCGGCGATCTCCGCGTTGTTCGGGACGGTCGCGCCCTCCTCCGCGAGGATCGCGGTCAGCACGCCGTCGAACGGGGACGGGACCTCGGCGTTGACCTTGTCGGTGACGACCTCGACGATCGGCTCGTACTTCTCGATCCGGTCCCCGACCTTCTTGAGCCACCGGCCGATCGTGCCCTCGGCCACGCTCTCGCCCAGCTGCGGCATCGTGACCTTTGCCACTCGGTCCTCCTCGGTTGCACTGTCCCGCGTCTCGCGCTCGGCCGCCATGCCCGATCGGGGACGGCGTGCACCCCGCTAGTTTGGCCCATCTCGCGCCGGGGGGCATGCGCGGCGGTCCCGCCCGGGACCGGTGGCAGGCAGGCGGATCCGGGTATCCGGGCAGTAGTCCCGCGACGCGCCGATTGCGCGCCCGGCCGCACGCTCAGCGCGGGACCGCATGCGACCGCCTGCTCGTGATCAAGTTCACTGATCAAATCGCGGTGAGCCACGCTCGATCCGGCGACGAAACCGGGCTTCACCGGCGAGTCCGTGCTCGAGGACCCGGAAAGCATGAGTGGGCCTCCTGAGCATCAAACCCGCTGATGGAACCGGCGGCGGCTCGCGGCGACCGGCCGCGGGTCGTCGCTCTCTGCGGTCAGTAGGCCGCGAGCGTCCGGATCGCGTCCGCGATCTTCTCCGGGGTGACCAGGAAGGCGTCCTCCAAGACGCTCGCATAGGGCGTGGCGGGCGACTCCGGGCCGGCGAGCCGGGTTACCGGGCCGTCGAGGTAGTCGAAGGCCTCCTCAGCGACGAGCGCGGCGACCTCCGCCCCGAAGCCGCCGAAGCGGTTGTCCTCGTGGACGACAAGGCACTTGCCCGTCTTGCGCACGGACGCCAGCACCGTCTCCGTGTCGAACGGGCGGATCGTGCGCAGGTCCACGACTTCGGTCTCGATCCCCTCCCCCGCCACACGATCTGCTGCTACTAACGCGTAATGCACCATCAGCCCGTACGCGACCAGCGTGACGCGGCTCCCCTCGCGCGTCACGGTCGCGCGCCCGAGCGGGACGGCGTACTCCCCATCGGGCACCTCGCCGCGCACGCTCCGGTACAGCTTCTTGTGCTCCAGGAAGATCACCGGGTCGGGGTCCCGGATCGAGGACCGCAGGAGCCCCTTCGCGTCGTAGGGTGTCGAGGGGATTACCACCTTCAGGCCGGGCACATGGGCGAAGAACGCCTCCACTGACTGGCTGTGGTAGAGCGCGCCGTGGACACCGGCTCCGAAGGGTGCCCGGATCGTGATCGCGCAGCCGAACGTGCCGTTGCTTCGATAGCGGATCCGGGCCGCCTCCTCGATGATCTGGTTCATCGCGGGAAAGATGAAGTCCGCGAACTGGATCTCGGCGACCGGGCGCAGGCCGTTTGCCGCAGCCCCGATGCTCACCCCGGCGATCATCGACTCGGTGAGCGGCGTGTCGATCACCCGGTCGTCGCCGAACTCAGCCCACAGCCCGTCCGTCGCAAAGAAGACACCGCCCTTCTTGCCCACGTCCTCCCCCAGCACGACGACGGAGGCGTCCCGGCGCATCTCGTCGCGGACACCCTCGCGGATCGCCTCGATGAAGGTCCGGACAGCCATCAGGTGCGCTCCCGGCCGGACGGTGTCACGGGCATCGCGAGTGTCGAGACCCCGGCCGGCTCCGCGTAGACGTGGCGCGTCAGCGTGGCCGGGTCCGGCTCGGCGGCAGCCTCCGCGAAGTCCGTGGCGTCGTCGACGAGCGCCCGCACCTCGGCCGCGATCTCCGCTTCGGTGCTCGCGTCCAGCACGCCGACCGCGCGGAGCTCGTCGCGGAAGGCAGGCAGCGGGTCGCGGCCGCGCCCCTCCGCCAGGTCCGCCTCCGTGCGGTACTTCGACTGCTGGTCATCGGATGAGTGGCCGGTCAGGCGGGTGACCTTGGCCTCGATGAGCGTGGGGCCGTCGCCGGCGAGGGCCCGGGCCACCGCATCGCGCATGGCCAGGTAGCACCCCAGGACGTCCGTCCCCTCCACGATCACGCCGGGCATGCCGTAGCCGGCCGCCCGGACCGCGACGTCGCGGACCGCGACCTCCTTCTCCGCGGGCACGCTGATCGCGTAGCCGTTGTTCTCCACGACAAGGACCATCGGGAGGCGATGGATCCCCGCGAAGTTGAGGGCCTCGTGCACGTCGCCCTGGTTGGACGCGCCCTCGCCCATCATCGCGACCGCCACCCCCGGCTCGCTCCGAAGCCTCGCGGCAAGCGCGATCCCGGCGGCGTGGAGGGCCTGCGTCCCTACCGGGGACGAGCTCGTGTAGATCCGGTGCGCCGCGCCACCGTAGTGGGCGGGCATCTGGCGCCCACCCGATCCCGGATCGTCGGCCCGCCCGAACTGCGCGAGCATCACCTCGCGGGGTGTCATCCCGAACGCGAGCACGGCGGCCAGCGAGCGGTAGTACGGCAGGAGCCAGTCGCGGCCCGGCATCAACGCTGCACAGAGACCGGCCTCGGCACCCTCGTGGCCCTGGGCGCTGATGACGAAATGGACGCGGCCCGACCGGTTCAGGATCCAGGCGCGCTCGTCGAGGGCGCGCGCCAGCGCGACCAGCCGGTAGATCTCCAGGAGCCGCGCGGCGGGGAGCCCCGAGCGGCCGACGGGGTCCGGCGGGACCGGCATCCGGAGGTTCGTCACGCCGCGACTGTACACGTGTGCGGGCCGGCAGCGGCCTCTGGCGGGCCCGGATCCTTCCCGGCTCGCGGATGCGGGCGGGCTCAGAAGTTGATCGCCCGCCCGTCCACGGCCATGGCTGCCTCGCCGACGATCTCGGAGAGCGTCGGATGCGGGTGCGTCGCCGCGCCGATCTCCCACGGCTGCGCCTGGAGCGTTCCGGCGAGGGACGCCTCCGCGATCAGGTCCGTGGCATGCGGGCCGATCAGGTGGACGCCGAGCGTGGCGCCCGTCTCCGCGTCCCCGATCACCTTGGCGAACCCTTCGTACTCACCACCGATGAGGGCCTTGGCGATCCCCTGGAAGGTCACGCGACCGACCTTCACGGGCAGCCCGCGCTTCTCGCATTCCTGCTCGGTCAGCCCGACCGACGCGATCTCCGGACGGCAGTAGGTCGCCCGCGGCTGGGCCGCGTAGTCCATGGCGTGGACGTCGGGGTCGCCGGCGATCGTATGAACCGCGGTCAGCCCCTCGTGCGCTGCCGTGTGCGCCAGCCAGAGCCCGCCCACGATGTCGCCGATGGCCCAGACGTGCGGCTCGGCGGTTCGCATGTGTCCGTCCACGACGATGATCCCGCGGTCGGTCACCACGCGCGTCGTCTCGAGCCCGATCTCCTCGATGTTTGCGGCGCGCCCGGTGGCCACCAGCATGACCTCGGCGGCAATCTCCCTCGCCTCGCCGCCGTCCGGCCCGACGGTCAGGCGGACGCCGTCCTCGCCGACCACGAGCGACCCGACGTCGAACCGGGCCCTGGTGACGACCTCGATTCCCCGCCGGCGGAAGCTCCGCTCCAGCTCCTTCGAGACGTCGCGGTCCTCGAGCGGCACGATCGTCGGCAGGTACTCGAGCAGCGTCACCTTCACGCCGAGGTCGTGGAAGCACGAGGCGAACTCGGAGCCCACCGCGCCGGCCCCGACGACGAGCATGCTGGCCGGCAGCTCGACGAGTCGCAGCACGTCGTCCGAGGTCAGGATGCGGACGCCGTCTGCGGTGATCCCGGGCAGGCTCTTGACGCGCGATCCCGTGGCGAGGATCACGTCCGTCGCCTCGAGCACGCGCTCGCCGCCGGTGCCCGGCGTGCCGTCCTCCCCGTGCAGCCGGACCCGGACCCTGCCGGGGCCCTCGAGGCGGCCGCGCCCGGCGACCCACTCGACCTTGTTCTTGCCGACCAGCCCCTTGAGCCCGGTCCACATGCGGCGGACGACCTGGTCCTTGCGGGCTGCAATCGCCGCGTAGTCGATCGACGTCTCGCCCGAGATCATGACCCCCAGCTCGCGGCTCTTCGTCCGGACGCGGTGGGCGAAGTCGGCCGATTCGAGGAGCGCCTTCGTGGGGATGCATCCCCGGTGCAGGCACGTCCCCCCGATCTTGTCGGCATCGACCAGGGCCACCTTCATCCCCAACTGGGCCGCCCGGAAGGCGGCCGTGTAGCCGCCGGTTCCGGCGCCGAGCACCACGAGGTCGAACGAGTTGGACGAGCCGACGGCCATGGGTCAGGGCACCTTTCGGGCGCCGGGCGGGCGCCGCCACCAGGGCGCGGCACGCGACGAGCGTCGATCCGGGCACGGGCCGAGCGGCCCGACCGGGTGGGGATGGATCACGCCGTCGATGGTACGCGGGCCCATCACGAGCGCGCAAACGGGACCGGCGACCTGCGGGCGCGGCCGGCGCGTCGCGCCGCCACGTGGCGCCGCGGCCAAGCGGCCGCCACGGCCGGGCGTCTCGCGCGACAATGGTCCCGAACACGGCGAACGCCGGTCCACGCAGGGGACGCAGCCACCATGCCGATCTCCATCCTTCAACCGTCACGCGGGGCCAATGCGGTGCGCGGAGCCCGGGCGCTCGCCGGCGCGCTGCTGCTCATGGTCCTGGTGGCGTCAACCGCTCTCGGCGCGAGCCCGCGCCGCCTCGCGACCCAGGTCACCGACGACGTCTCCGCGCTGGCAGGCGCCGCGAGCACACTCCAGCAGCCGCTCGACAACCTCCAGAAGACGGACGACGTCCAGCTCTGGGTCTGGTTCACGGACACGACCGGGACCCTGTCCGCGCCGGACTTTGCGACCCAGACTGCCGCGCTCAGCGGCTTCGGCGGCAACGACCTGCTGCTCGTGATCGCCATGACCGACCACGCCTACGGCTACTGGAAGTCGAGCGCCATCCCCCTGACGAGCACCGAGCTGGAGTCGATCCTGGGCAAGGACCTCGAGCCGTCGCTGCAGTCCGGCGACAACGCGGGCGCCATCCTCGCGACCGCGACGGGCATTCACCTCGCCCTTAGCGGCACCTCCGGCTCGGCGGCGTCCGGAACGCCTGCCCCCGCCGCGGGCACAGGCTCCGGCGGGTCCGGCGGCGGCTCACCGATCGGCACGCTCGTCGCGATCCTGCTCATCGTCGGCCTGCTCGCGGTCGCCGGCTGGTGGTTCCTGTACGGGAGGAAGCCCACGTGGCGCAGGCGAGGCCGCAGGTGCTGCCGCGTCGGGCGCTGCCGCGTCCGGCGTTCCGGTCGACGACATCGCGACGATGAAGACCCCGGACCTCGAGAAGCTCGCCAACCAGGCCCTCGTCGACACCGACGACGCAGTCCGCGACAGCGAACAGGAGCTCGGCTTCGCCCAGGCGGAGTTCGGCGACGACGCGATCGCACCGTTCCAGGCGGCGATCACGGGCGCCAAGTCGGACCTGGCCGCCTCGTTCAGGATCCGCCAGCAGCTCGACGACGCCGTCCCCGAGGACGCGGCCACCCACCGCCGGATGCTGGAGGACCTGGTGCGGGGCTGCCGCCACGCGCAGGCCGGGCTCGACGATGTCACGGAGGAGTTCGAGAAACTCCGCGAGATCGAGGCCAAGGCGCCCCAGATCCTGGCCGCGCTGCCGGCGCAGGCCGACGCCCTCGAGGCCCGGATCCCCGCGGCGCAGCAGGCGATGACCCGGCTCGGCGCGTACGCCGACGCGAGCTGGCAGTCCGTCGCCCCGAACGTCGACGAGGCGGGCCGGCGCATTGCCGCTGTTCGCGAAGCGGTGGAACACGGCACGAAGGCGCTGGCGGCGAACGACGCGCAGACTGCCGCGCGGGCCGCACGGCTAGGACAGGATGCCCTCGGCCAGGGGACCGCGTTCCTCGACGGCATCGACCGTCTCGCCAGGCAGCTGGACGAGGCGAAGGCGAAGGTCGACCAGATGCTGGCCGATGCGGAGGCCGACATCGCCCAGGCCAGGAAGGCGAGTGCCGGGTCGCCGGATCCGGCGCTTGCCGCCCGGCTCGCGCAGGCGGACACGCTGCTCAGTGGTGCGCGCGCGTCGCTCGCCGGCCCGAAGCCGGATGTCGGCGCGGCATTCCAGCAGGCGAGCCAGGCCCACGCGATCGCCGACGACATCCTTGCGACGCTGCGCACCGCCACCGAGCAGCGTGCCCGCGATGCGGCCCGCCTAGACGCCTCCATCAAGGGCGCCCAGGCCTCTCTCACGCGCGCGACGGACTTCGTTGCCACGCGGCGAGGCGCGGTCGGCACGGAGGCACGCACACGCCTGGCCGAGGCGCAGCGCCACCTGGACCAGGCCCTGGCGTCCGGTGACACGGACCCCGGGGGCGCCGCGAGCGAAGCCGACCAGGCGACCGGCCTGGCCAACGCCGCGTACGCCGCGGCCCAGGACGACTACGGCCGGTACGACGATCCGTGGCACGGCGGCGGTCGGGGCGGCGGGGGTGCCGGAGGCGACATCGCCGGGGCCCTGATCGGCGGCATCATCGGCGGCATGCTCATGGGCGGGGGCCGACGCGGCGGCTTCGGCGGCGGAGGGTTCGGCGGCTTCGGCGGCGGAGGGTTCGGCGGCGGCTGGGGCGGCGGCTCATCCGGCGGCGGGCACTGGGGCGGCGGGTCGTCGGGGGGCGGTCGCTGGTAGCGTCCGTCGGATAGCATGGATCCCGGTCGCGGGGAGGCCCGCTCCCGGCAGGCCCTCGATGAAGACCATTCGCGTCTCCAGAATGTCCGGCGACGCAGTATGAAGGGAAGGAACGAACGCCGATGAGCGACAACATCCTCGGGCGGATCGGGAACCTGGTCAGGGCCAACGTCAACGCCCTGATCGACGGGGCCGAGGACCCGCAGAAGATGCTGGACCAGCTGGTCCGGGATTACACGAACAACATCGCTGAGGCCGAGCAGGCGGTCGCCCAGACGATCGGCAACCTGCGCCTCTCCGAGGACGACGCCAGCACGGCCCAGGCCGGCATCGTCGAGTGGGGCGGCAAGGCTCTCGCCGCCTCGAAGAAGGCCGACGAGCTCCGGGCGGCCGGCAACACTGCCGACGCCGACAAGTTCGACAACCTCGCCAAGATCGCGCTCAAGCGCCAGATCGGCTTCGAGGAGCAGGCCAAGACCCTGGCGACACAGATCGCCTCGCAGACGCAGCTCACCGACCAACTCAAGGACGGTCTCAACGGCATGCGCGCCAAGCGCGAGGAGCTGGTTCAGAAGCGCAACGAGCTCGTCGCCCGGGCGAAGATGACCGAGGCCCAGGCCAAGGTCCAGGAATCGATGAAGAGCATCAACGCCACCGATCCCACCAGCGAAGTCTCGCGCTACGAGGAGAAGATCCGCCGCGACGAGGCCCAGGTGCGCGGAATGCAGGAAGTCGCCGCGAGCTCGCTCGACGCCCAGTTCGACAACCTGCAGGATGCATCGGCCGACGCGGATGTCGAGGCGCGCCTCGCCGCGCTCAAGAGCGGGGGCACGCCCGCGGCCTCGTAGTCGGCGTCCACACGCTCCGTCGGGCCCGGGCCCTCGCCCGGGCCGCTTCGCGGCTGCGGATTCGCGCGCTTCCGCTCGCCGCCGCGCTCCGGATGCCGGGCGGGGCGGATTCGACCTCTACCGCGGGCGGCGAAGGATGGCGGCCCCGAGAATGCCCAGCGTCCCGGCCACGAGGATCACGATCGTGGTCGGGAACTGGGCGAACGCGTCGTGGACCGGCGCGAGCGTGTCGCTCGCGAGCTCGACCGCGAGGACCACGAGCACCACGGCGCCCCCGATGACCAGGGCGTCCCGCCAACCGGAACCCGTCGGCGGCTCAGCCACGGTCCGCCTCGGCGGGGATTCCGATCGGCGCAACCAGGACGCGGCCCGCGACCAGGCGGCCCCGCCGGGTCAGGAGCCCGGCCTTGGGCCGATGGAAGGTCACCGTGACATCGGCCCGCACGACCGGGTCGGACAGCTCACCCGAGGTGAGGTCGCACGCGGTCGGGGTATCGACGGCGAGAATCGGCACGCCAGCGGCCCGCGCGCGAATGCATAGCTCCACGGCGGTCCGAACCGGCTCGCGCAGGCTGCCCCGAACACCTGTCCCGAGCAGGGCGTCGATCACGAGCACGGACCGTTCGATCCCCTGGCCGAGCGTGGCGAGGTCGCGGGCCACCGGAGCGTGGATCCGCTCCACCAGCGGCGCCGCTCCGAGACGGTCCCAGTTTCGGGCCGCGTTGGGCGTTCCCGGGCGCGAGGCCGACGAGACCAGCACAGCCGCAACCCGGATCCCGTGTGCGGCCAGCCTGCGGGCTGCGACGAAGCCGTCCCCGCCGTTGTTGCCGGGTCCGCACAGGACCAGCACCGGGCCCGTCGGGTGGCGTTCCGTCGGCTCGAGCCGCGCCGCCCCGTTGGCGGCGACGGCAGCGATCAGCGCCCACGCGGTGGCGGCGACGGCGGTCCCCGCATGCTCCATCAGGCGGGCGCCGCTGACGCCCAGCCGCTGTGCCCTGGCATCGGCCCCGGTCATCGCGGCTGCGGTCATCGGCGCCAGGGCCATCGCCTCCGCCCAGCGCGCGGCGAGCCCCGCGAGATCCAGCTCGAAGAGTGACGCGTCGTCGGCCGGGAGGCGGGCGACGTGCGGAGCGCTGCGCGGAACGGTCGGGGCTCGGCATGGGAGACAGCCAGCGTAGCCGGTCGGATCGCGGGGCGTTGCCGTTCCCGATGGGATCTCGGTCCGCCCAGAAGGAGCGTCGCCCGGCCGCCCGTCGCTCCCCTACCCGGTCCCCTGCAGGCCGGCCGCGATCCCGCTGATCGTCAACCCCACCAGGCGCTCCAGCTCCGCCCGCGCCGGGTGACCCTCCGGCAGGCCGCGCAGGCGACCCAGCAACAGGACCTGGAGCTCGTGTGAGCGGATCCAGGTACGGCGCTCGTAGCGCCAGCGAGCGCTGCATGGCTGGCGACCCGTCCAGGAGGCCGGCATGACCCGAGATCCGCAGCACGAGGTGGACGGCACGCGCGTGCTCGGCCGCCAGCTGCTCGGCGAGCCGCGAGCCCTCCGCGCCAGCCAGGGCCGCATACCGCCGACCGACCGCCATGTCGCTCCCTGCGAGGGCCACCTCCGCGTTCTGGAGCAGGCCCCGGAAGAACGGCCAGCGCCGGTACAGCGCCGCGAGCTCGGCCAGGCCCGCATCTCCATGCGCCCGTTCGAAGGCCGCCAGCGCGCTCCCCAGCCCGTACCAGCCCGGCAGGTTGAGCCGCACCTGCGTCCAGGCAAACACCCATGGGATAGCCCGCAGCGAGGCGAGCGAAACGCGCGGCGCCTCGCTCGCCGACAGGGCCCTGGCGGCCGACGCTCCGGCGGCGGGGGATCCCTGGCCTCGTGCCGCCGGCCGCGAGCCGAGGCGGAGGCCGGCAATCTCCGTGATCGGGGTCGAGGCGCCGAAGATCCGCTCGAACCTCGCGTCGTCCCAGACCAGAGCGCGGTACTCGCGAAGAGCCTCCGCTGCCAGCTCTTCCATCACGGCTCGCCCCGCAGCCGCGGCTTCCCGATCGGATCGGACGCCACTTTCGACACCGCCGGTGCCTCCGGCACTGACGCCCTCGTCGGTGACCTGAGCGGCAGCGAGCAGGGTCGCCGATGTTACCTGCTCCAGGTTGCGCCGGGCGATCACCGGGTTCGCGTAGCGGGCGGCGATCACCTCGCCCTGCTCGGTGAGCTTGAGCCGGCCGTCCACTGCTCCGGGGGGCGCCGCCAGGACCGCGCGGTGTGTGGGTCCTCCCCCGCGCCCGATCGCGCCGCCGCGGCCGTGGAACAGGGTCAGCTCCAGGCCGCTTGCCCACGCCGTCGCTACCAGCTCCTCCTGGGCGCGGTAGAGCAGCCAGTTCGCCGCGACGTACCCGGACTCCTTGTTCGAGTCCGAGTAGCCCAGCATCGCCTCCTGCCGGTCGCCGCGACTACGAAGGTGCTCCCGGTAGGCCGGGTCCGCGACGAGCGCTGCCAGGATCGTCGCGGCCGCCTCCAGGGCCTGGGCGGACTCGAAGAGCGGCACGATGTCCAGGACCGGTGAGCCCGGCGGCAGGCCGCTCGTCGCACCGGCGGGGATTGCCGGATCCGCGGCCCGCGCGGCCAGCCAGCGAACCGTCGCGAGATCGTCCGGTCCGGTCGTGAAGCTGATCACGTAGCGATGGATCGCCGCCTCGCCGACCCGTCGCTGGAGCGCCGCCATCGCGCGGAACGTGGCCAGCACCTCCGCGGCGCTGACGCCCGGCGCGACCTCGCTCCCAAGGTCCGGTGGCTCGAGCTCCAGCGCGGCTCGCGCCGCGCGGTGCACGCTCGCATGCTGGCGCACCTCGAGGGAGGCGAGGTAGAACCCGAACGTCTCCACCTGCCAGCGGAAGTCCTGCAGCGCCCCGAATGCCAGACGTTCGAGGCCGTCCTCGACGAGCGCGTCGCGGAGCTCGCCGAGCTCGGCCAACAGCTCCCCCGCCTGGGTGTAGCGCCCCCCGGTCGGCCCGGGCTGGACCGCGAGGTAGGACCGCGTCCTGCGGAGCCGCTCCGCGATCGCCCCCAGTCGTCGGCGGTACGGCTCGTGCGGGAAGCGGGCCGCCATCTCACGCATCAGCTCCGGCAGGTCGTCTCCATCACGCGCCAGGCGGCGAACGAGCGCCGGTGGAAGTGGGGCGTCCGGGCGTGGCCGGGCCGCCAGCGTCGCCATGAGCCGCGTCGCGACAGCCTCGTAGCCGTGGAGAAGATGGTCAGCCTGGATCCGGAACGCCTCCATGGTGGTCTCGGCCGTCACGAACGGGTGACCGTCACGATCGCTGCCGATCCACGAGCCCCAGGCGAGGAAGGCCGGAACAGCGGGCGGGCGGGTCCCCGTTCTCCCCTGGTCCGCGGTCGGACGGGACGAGTTCGCCGCACCACCCGAGCCGCCCCGGGCGCCGAAGACGGCATCCAGGGACCCGTCGGCCGCCCGGTACAGGTCCGGCGTCGCAGTGAAGATCGTGGCGTCGAAGAAGACCATCGCCGACCGGACCTCGTCGAGCGGCGTCGGACGGTCGTGGCGCAGGTCGGCGGTTCGCCACAGGAGCGTGATCTCCTCGCGGAGCCGCCGGCGAACCTCGCCATCGTCGGCGGGAGTCAGGCGCGGGTCGTCCAGGCGATCCAGCAGCGCGTAGGCCCGGCGGAGCGCGACGAGGACGGTCCGGCGACGCGCCTCCGTGGGGTGCGCCGTCAGAACGGGCGAGATGCGGAGGTCGCCCAGTCGCTCCTCGACGGACTCCCGGGAGAATCCGGCACGCTTGAGCCGGAGCACGGCATCGCCGAGCGAGTCGTCGAGTGGCACCTTCCCGGCTGCCCGGGCACGGCGGCGGAGCTGCCGCACGCGTTCCTTCTCCTCGGCCAGGTTGACCAGGCGGAAGTAGGTCGAGAAGGCCTGCACCAGGATCGCGATCTCGTGCGTCCCGAGGGTGCCGAGATCCCGGTCGAGCGCCTCGCGGACCGCCGGGTCGGCCTTGCGGCGCAGCGAGATGGTCCGCTCGCGGACCCGCTCGACGAGCTCCAGGGCGGCCGGACCCTCCTGCTCGGCGAGCACCTGCCCCAACAGTGCCCCGAGGAGCCGCACCTCGCGGGCGATCGGGTCGCGCGCGCCGGCGCTGCCGACCGAGCGCGGCTCGGCGCGCACGGCGGCGTTCCGCTGGCCTGCCCGGGACCGCCCCGTCACGCGCGCTCACCCGCCAGCCGGGCGGCATCGACCCCATCGAGCTCCACCAGCCCCTCCACCGCGAGCGCCGCCAGGGCGGCGGAGACTGCGGCGGGCGGATGCACGCCGAGCGGGCCATTGAATACAACGCTCGTCCCGGGAGGCGCGCTGCACAGGCGCTCCACGATCCTGCCGCGCAGCCAGCGCGTGGTCGCTGCGAACGGCACCGGTCTCCGCGCCTCCGGGGCAGGCCTGCGCGGTCCCGTGGACGTCGTGGCGACGGCCCCCGACGGGAACGCGCACCAGACGCGGAGCGGACACTCGGCGCAGGCCGGCCGCACCGGACTGCAGATCGTGGCACCCAGGTCCATGATCGCGTGCGTCCAATCGGCAGTCCGGGCGGGTTCGACGAGCGCATCCGCGGCAGTCTGCAGCTCGCGCGGTGAGACCGGGCCCGCGCGGGTCGAGAGGAGCCGGCCCAGCACCCGCCGGGCGTTCACGTCCACGGCGCCGACGGGCCGCCCGAACGCGATCGCCGCCACGGCGCGGGCCGTGTACGGCCCGACGCCGGGCAGCGCCTCGAGAGCAGCGACGTCCCCGGGGACGCCGCTCCCGGTCTCCACGATCGCGCGGGCCGCTCGCTGCAGGTCGATGGCGCGCCGGTTGTAGCCCAGCCCGCGCCACGCTCGAATCACGTCACCCGTCGGCGCTGACGCGAGCGAGGCCGGCGTCGGAAAGCGTTCCATGAATGCGCGCCACTTCGCGTCGACCCGGCCGACCTGCGTCTGCTGAGCCATCACCTCGCTGACCAGGACGGCCCACGGCTCGGGCGGGCCTCCGGAGCGAAAGTCTAGGTTGCGCCCCTCGCGATCGAACCACGCGAGAAGGGCCGCGCGCAGGGCGCGCGTGGCGACGGGAGGGGCGCCTGCCGGGCGGGCGGTCGGTACCACACCGGAAGCATACCCGGGGCGCTCCGGCGCCCCGGGTATCGCGGCCGCCTGAGATCAGATCGGCAGGCCCGGCGCGATCTGCCGGCGCGGCCGCGACGCTACTTCGCCGGGATGATGAGGATGGACCCGACCTTCATCCTGGTCGGGTCGACGGTGGGGTTGGCGGCCTTGAGCGCAGCCACCTTGATCCCGTACTTCGCGGCGATCTTGATCATGGTGTCGCCGGCCTTGACCTTGTAGGTCGTTTCGCCGGTCGGCGCGGTCGGTGCCGCCGAGGCTTCGGGCGTGGGGCTCGCCTCCGCGCTCGGGGCCGCAGACTGGGCGTAGAGATCGGTCGGGGCGGGCGTCGGCGACGGCGAGGGAACGGGCGTCGACGAGGAACCGCCCCCACACGCTGCCACGACGAGCGCCCCCGCAAGCAGGAATGCCAAGCGACGCCGCATGTTCCCTCCTCGTCCGCTGCACGGACGGACCTGGTCCCGGCCGCGACCAGTGCCCCGCTAAGGGTACGACGTGCGATCCTCTCCCGGCGTGATCTCTGCGCTGCCCGCCGCGAACATTGAGTCCGTGCTCAAGGCACCTTCCCGGCCGAGCCGGGAAGCTCGACGCCCAGCAGCGGAGGCAAGACCTCTCCGGCGCGTCCCTGGACGAAGTGCTCGAACGCCCCGACGTTCTCGGCGGCCTCCAGATTGACGAGCCAGGTGCTGGCTCCAGAACTCCGCGCAAGGCCAACGTAGCCGGCGGCCGGCCAGACGTTCCCCGACGTCCCGACGGCCAGGAACACGAGCGGGGCACCCCCGCGCGATGCGCTCAGGATGAACCTCTCGATCCGGCGGGTGTCGTCCGCGTCCAGGAGCTCGCCGAACCAGACGATCGCCGGCCGCAACAGCGCCCCGCAGCGGGAACACCGCGGCAGCGGCGGCGACACTTCGGTCCGATCCTCGAACGACGGCGCCGGGCACCGCGAGCAGCGGGTCCGCCAGACCGACCCGTGCATCTCGATCACCCGCCGGCTGCCCGCCCGCTGATGGAGCCCGTCTACGTTCTGAGTCGCCAGGAGGAAGCGGTCGCCGAGGCGTTCCTCGAGCACCGCGAGGGCCTGGTGCGCCCGGTTTGGTACCGCTGCGGCAGCCCCGGCACGACGCTCCCAGTAGAAGCGCCAGACGAGCACCGGGTCGGCCTCGAAAGCCTCGGGCGTCGCGACACGCTCCACCGGCTGGCCATCCCACAGCCCACCCGCGCCGCGAAACGTGGCCAGCCCCGATTCGGCGGAGATGCCTGCACCGGTGAGTACCAGGACGCTGGTCTGCTCGTCGATGACCGGGCGTTCCACGAGCGTCGATCCTCCGGGTGACGGCTGGCGCCGAGTTCCTGGTGTGTGATTGTGGCGTCCTCCGCGCCGGGCCGTCGCGCTCCTTCGCGCCGGGGTCGTAGACTTGCCGGCAATGCGCAGCCAGACCAGGGAGGGCCCACGGGAATGGCCAACCAGTTCGTGATCGAGCTTCCGAACCGTCCGGGGGCCTTGGCCGACCTGTCCGAGACCCTCGCGGGGAAGGGCGTCGACCTCCGGGCCATCGGCGGCGGCGGCATCGGCGACAGCGGCCACCTCATTTTCAAGACCTCGGACGACGTCGCCACGCGGGCCGTGCTCGAGGCCGGCCATTACGCCTTCATCGAGGGCGAGTCCCTGCTCGTGGAGGTGGACGACCAGCCGGGCGGCATGGCCCGGGTTGCGCGCCGGCTCGCGGATGCGGGCGTGAACATCTACGGGCACCTGTTCATCGGGCGCTGGGGCGACCAGGCCCAGTTCAGCTTTGTGGTGGACGACATCGATGCCGCCAGGACCGCGCTCGATGGGCTCAGCTCCATCCACGCCGGCTGACCGCCTCGCAAGCCCCTGGCGCGAGATCGCCGACCGCGTCTTCGTTCGGCGCTTCGCGTTCTTCGACCAGACGATCGGCGCCGTGGTCGGCCGGGATCGCGTGCTCGTCGTCGACACCCGGTCGACCATCGTCCAGGCGCGCGAGCTGCTCGACGATCTGCGCCACGTCAGCGCGCTCCCGCACGTCGTGCTCAACACCCACGCCCACTTCGACCACGTTCTCGGCAACGCCGCGTTCAGGCCGTGCGAGATCTGGGGGGAAGCCGGCTGCGCCCGTTTCATGCGCGACCTCGGCCTCGCCCGGCGCGCCGAGGTCGCCTCCGCCATGCCGGAGATCGCGGCCGACCTGCTCGCCTCGCCGATCGACCCGCCCGACCGGGTCTTCGCGCGCCACGCCACGCTCGATCTCGGAGACCGCCGCGTGGACGTCCGGTTCCTGGGGCGCGGCCACACGGACCACGACGTGGTCGCGATCGTGCCGGACGCGGGCGTCGTCTTCGCCGGCGATCTCGTCGAGGAGGGCGCGCCGCCCTCGTTCGGCGACGCGTTCCCGCTCAACTGGCCGGCGACGCTCGGCCAGCTCATGGACGTCGCAGGCGACGGCCCGATCGTGCCCGGCCATGGCGAGCCCGTGGACCGCAACTACGCTGCCGCGCAGCTCGGCGACATCGCGTACCTGGCCGAGGTGGCGCGCCGCGGATGGCCGGACCTCCTTGCAGCCGGGCACGATCCCGACCGTTCACCTCCCGCGGAGCTGGTGGCCGACTCGGCGGCGCACCTCGTCTGGCCGTCCGGGCCGGTCCGCGATGCCCTGGCGCGCGGCATCGCCCAGGCCGCCGGCCGGCTGGGAGTACCGGCAGCCCCCTGACCCACGGGCCATGGCGTCGACGCCACTCGCTGCGTCAGGATCCACCCATGCGCCCCCGACCCCGCCGCCTGCTCGGTGAGGCCGAGTCAGCGCCTCGAAAGCCGGTCCTCGCCTGACGCCGATGGCCATCGAACCCCTGCCTGTCTGCCTCCAGTGCGGGTCTCTCGCACGCCACCCTGGGGCGACGTTCTGCAGCCGCTGCGGCCTCGCCTTCGGCGACGCGCCGCGCGCCGATGTCGAGCTGATGACCTGTCCGATCTGCTACGTCCAGGCCGGCGACGATGGCCGCTTCCCCTCCCCGAGCACGCCCGGGCTCCGCGTGCCACTGCACGCACACCAGGCCGAGCACGACTACGCACCAGTCGGCGACGACGAGTGGCTGGAGTCGCTCCGCGAGGGCTCCCGGGTGCGAATCGGCCGCTGGCTCGCCCCGTATGACATCGTCCGGCGGTACCTCGTCACGGGCGTAGTGGACGGGGGTCGCCTGCGGGCCGCTCGACACGACGCGATCGTCACGGCGATGACGCAGATCGCCCGCTGGGGCGCCGACGCCCAGGTGTTCGGCGATCAGCCCGAGTGGGCCGAGGCCCGGGCTGCCGTCGCCGCGCTCATGGAGCGCTACCACCGCAGCCGAGCCTGAGGGCGCCCGTCGGGTCGGTCCGGAACCAGCCTCACGCCCCGCCTGCCGGGGATCCCGCGTGCGTGCCGCGAACCCCGTTAAGATGCTTGCCTTCGACGTGTCCTGCGGAGGCTCACGGCGCCGCCGTGACGCCAGGTGTCGCGCGAGCCGCGTTCAGATGAGAGACCAGCCGGGAGTGGCCGCCACGTGAGCGCCGAGACGCCAACGTCGCCCGAGCGGGGCGACTTCATCCGCGAGATCGTGGCCGCCGACGTGCGGAGCGGCCGGCAGACCACGATCGTCACCCGTTTTCCGCCCGAGCCAAACGGATACCTGCACATCGGCCACGCGAAGTCGATCTGCCTCAATTTCGGCATCGCGCGCGAGTTCGGCGGCCGCTGTCACCTCCGCTTCGACGACACGAACCCGACGAAGGAGGAGCAGGAGTACATCGACGCCATCGAGGAGGACGTCCGCTGGCTCGGGTTCGACTGGGGCGATCACCTCTACCACGCGTCGGACTACTTCGAGCAGCTGTACGAGTGGGCCGTGCACCTCATCCGGACCGGCAAGGCCTACGTGGACGACCTCAGCGCGGACGAGATCCGCGAGCACCGCGGAACCCTCACCGAACCAGGCCGCAACAGCCCCTGGCGGGACCGCCCGGTCGAGGAGAGCCTCGAGCTCTTCGAGCGGATGCGTGCGGGCGAGTTCCCGAACGGGGCGCGGGTGCTCCGCGCCCGGATCGACATGGCCGCCCCGAACATCAACCTGCGCGACCCGGTCCTCTACCGGATCGTCCACGCGGCGCACCCGCGGACGGGCAACGCGTGGTGCATCTACCCGACCTACGACTTCGCCCACGGGCAGTCCGACGCGATCGAGGGCGTGACGCACTCGATCTGCACCCTCGAGTTCGAGGCCCACCGGCCCCTGTACGACTGGCTGATCGAGAACCTGCCCGTGCCGTCGCGGCCCCGGCAGTACGAGTTCGCGCGCCTCAACCTCACCCATACCGTGCTGTCGAAGCGGGTTCTCCTCCGCCTGGTCAACGAGGGCCACGTCCGGGGCTGGGACGACCCGCGGATGCCCACGATCTCGGGGCTGCGCCGCCGGGGCTTCCCTGCGGAGGGGATCCGCGCGTTCGCGACGATGATCGGGGTGGCCAAGGCGGACAGCGTGGTGGAGGTCGGCATGCTCGAGCATGCCGTGCGCGAGGTCCTCAACCGGACCGCACCCCGCCGTTTCGCCGTGCTCGACCCGCTCAGGGTGGTGATCGAGAACTACCCCGAAGGCCAGGTCGAGCAGATGAGCGTGGTCAACAACCCGGAGGACGTGTCGGCCGGGAGCCGGCTTGTCCCCTTCGGCCGCGAGCTCTGGATCGAACGCGACGACTTCCTCGAGCAGCCGCCCGCGAAGTTCTTCCGCCTCGCACCCGGCCGGGAGGTTCGCCTGCGGGGTGCCTACTTCGTCACCTGCCGCGAGGTCGTGAAAGACGCAGCCGGGAAGATCGTCGAGCTGCGCTGCACCTACGACCCGGCAACCCGCGGCGGTGCCGCCTCGGACGGGCGCCGGCCGAAGGCGACCCTCCACTGGCTCTCCGCCGCTCACGCGGTGCCCGCCGAGGTCCGCCTCTACGATCACCTCTTCAGCCGGCCCGATCCAGGGGCGGAGGGCGACCTCTTCGCGGATCTGAACCCCGAGTCCGAGAAGGTGCTCGACGGCGCCTTCGTGGAACCCATCGTGGCCGAGGCGCCCGCCGGCGAGACCGTGCAGTTCGAGCGGCTCGGCTACTTCGCCCCCGACCTCGACACGACGCCGGGCCACCTCGTCTTCAACCGCGCCCTCACCCTCAAGGATGCCTGGGTCAAGCTCCAGGCGCAGGGTCGACAGGACACCTGACCGGCGCGGGCCGGGGAGGTCGCGCTCGGCGATTGGGGTACAATCCGCCGCGCACGACCCTCCCGGGCATGTCCTCGCGGACACTCCCGGGGCCGGGCGGCTCGGGGCCGACCTGTCTCCAGGTTCGCGGCCCGAGCCGGCGCCACTGGGTCGATCGCTGGCGAGTGGCCTAACGGTAAGGCACCTGACTCTGGATCAGGGGATTGAAGGTTCGAATCCTTCCTCGCCAGTGGATCAGGGGATTGAAGGTTCGAATCCTTCCTCGCCAGCCAAATCCCTCTCACAAACGGCCGTTTCGCGGTGCCCGGCAGCGGGTCGCGGCGGGATCCCGCATCAGGACTTCACGATGCTTGGGTGTGCCCGCAACTACCATCGACGATGTGAACGAAGCGAGGTGGCGCGACTCCTGCCTCAGTAGCGGTCCCGCTCCATCCGAGAGCGACGTGCCGCGTACGCCGGCGGTGTGACGGTTGGTATCGATCTCGTCCGTCGCCGCCGTCTATGCCCTCGGCGCGCTCGCGCTCGCGGTCGGTCTGGTGGTGCAGCTCCACGTCCTTGAGCCGGAGTTCGATCCGGCATGGCGCACGATGAGCGAGTACTCCCTCGGACGCTATGGCGTGCTGATGCGGGTTGCCTTCGTCGCGGCGGGCACGGGCGTCTTCGCGGTCGCGGTTGCGCTCTCGCGGTCCGCCTGGACCGGGAGCCTCGGCCTCGTCCTCGTCGCCATCGGCCCACTCGGGGCGGCCTTCGTCGACACCGATCCGATCACCACGCCGCGTGCGGAAGTGTCGAGGCGGAGCAACGTCCATGCCGCGCTCGGATCGCTGTTCATCCTCGGCTTCCCGATGGCCGCGACCGTCGCCGGAATCAGCACCGCGGGTGACCCCACGGTGGGTCCCATCCTGGCCTGGGCCTCGGTCGCTCCCTGGGTCGCGCTTGCCTGGTTCATCGGGGCGAACCTCCGACACGCCCGACCGGACGGCCGGGGAGCGCCGGACGTGCGCATCGGCTGGCCAGACCGCGGGAGCACCCTCGTGTACCTGGTCTGGGTGGCACTGGCCGCGATCCGGGTGCTGCGCTGATGCCGAGGCCAGACGTACGCGCACGATTTCCGCAAGAGGCTCAGGGCCGGGGAGGATGCTCGACGGGCGGCGTTGACGGCCGATCTGCCTCAGTCGAAGAACGCCCAGTCGGATCGGAAGTCAGCCGGGGCCGCCATGGAGTCCCGTTCCAGCCACGCCCGCTCGCCGGTCGCTGCGGGCCTGTCGTCCTGGTCGGGCTCCAGGGTGTGGTCGGAGCCCTCCATCGCCGGGTCACCCGCCACGGGTGGTGCGGGGACGAGTCGCTCTGGGAGGGTGCTATCGGGAGACCTTGAGCCGGGACGCATCTCGTCAACCCCTTGGGGTCACCCACCGCATCCACGACATTCGCAGACGGGCGACGAGCACCTCCCAGGCTAGCGGTGCGCGACCGCACCGCTGATCAAGAGTCGGGCCCCATCGCGTCAAGATTCGGACACATCAACGTTGGCCCCCGCGACGCCGTCGCGTATCCCATCCCGCCGTCCGAAGCCGCGGACACAGAGTGCTAGAGTTGATGGGTGGATGAGAAGGAGGCACCGCCTCCCGGTTCGCAGCGCGCCGTGGTGATCATCGAGACGGGCATGCTCGAGTGGGAGTTCCGTTCCCAGTGGCTGGACCAGGTGTGGGCCGACTTCATTCGCGACTGGCTGGCGGATGGCGCGACGCTCAAGGTCAAGCACGCGCACTTCGAGACCGCGCGAGATGGAGACCATGGTGGCTAGGTCTCTGCTCCCGGTGGAGGAAGAGAAGATCCGTGCCGAGACCGCCGTCGAGCGCCTGAAGGAGCGCCTCTACGCGACGAGCGTCGAAAGCGCCGAGCGCTCGGCTGCCCAGGCGCGCGCCAGCTTCGAGATGCACCACACCTGGTACCTCACGGACTCCATCAATCACGTGTCGTGCCGTGTCTGCATGGATCGGCTTCACCAGTGGGACCTCGAGGACCCGACGTGCGACATGGAGCTCATCGTCACGTCGCCGGGCGGGGACGCCCTGCAGGGCATGGCCCTGTTCGACTACATCGGCGAGATGCGTCGGAAGGGCCACCGCATCACGATCCACGTGCTCGGCTACGCAGCGTCTATGGCGGCGATCCTCCTCCAGGCGGCAAGCTGGCGGGTCATCGGGCGTGAGTCATGGCTGCTCGTCCACGAGGTCGCAGCCGACTCGTCGGGCAAGGTCGGCGAGATGGAGGACACGGTCAAGATGCTCGAGAAGATGTGCGCTCGCGTGGCGGACATCTTCGTCCAGCGTGCGAGGGCAAGATCGACCTCGAGACCTTCAAGGACAACTGGAGCCGCAAGGACTGGTGGATGGACTCCGAGGAGGCCCTGAGGCTCGGCTTCGTGGACGAGGTTCGCTGACGCATCTTCGCAGGAACAACGGCGCGCGCTGGTCCAGGAACCGACTCAGCGGCCAACGGTCCGAGCGGGCTTCGTCGCCTTGAGCGAGAAGAACAGCGGGAGGCTGCCGCTCGCGTCCTCGGGAAGTCGCCAGCGTCCGTCCTCGCCCTCGACGAGGAAGGCCAGCGGCCATTCGACGAAGTCGAATTCGTGAAGGAAGTCGAGCTGCAGCCCGGCGCCCACGACTGCCGTCACGATCTCGCCGAGCGAGTGATCCCAGCCGCACTCGACGAGTCCGTCCGTCGGCGCCGAGGGTTCGGCGTAAGAGCCATGCACCTCGAACCGGAGCGGCTCTGGGTGCGACCAGTACGGGTACGCCAGGCGCAACTCTCCGGGCGCCACCCCTCGTCCTCGAAGACCTGGGCGACCGGATGGATGTCGGTCACGTACAGGAACCCACCCGGCTTCACGAACCGCGCGGCGACGCGTGCCCAGCCCACGATGTCGGGCAGCCACCCGAGCACGCCGCGGGACGTGTAGACCACGTCGAACTGCCCGTCAAGCACGGATGGCAGGTCGTAGAGGTTCGCCACGGCGAAGGTCGCCGGGATGGCGAGGTCGGCGGCGAGCTGCCTGGCTGCCGTGATCGCCTCCGCGCTGAAGTCGACCCCCGTGACGGTCGCACCCAGGCGTGCTCACGACAGCGTGTCGAGACCGAAGTGGCACTGCAGGTGCAGGAGCGTCCGTCCCTCGACGCTGCCGATCTCCTCGCGCTCGTATTCGGCCAGGCGGATGCCGCGCTCGCCGCTGCGGAACAAGGCGACATCATAGAAGCGGGACCCGACGTGGATCCTCGTCCAGGCATCCCAGAGTGCGCGGTTCCTGCGGAGCGCCTCGTCCATCGTGGCCGAGTCTGGCCGGGGCGCGCGTTGACTCACGGCTCGATGCGAAGCAGCCAGAAGCGATGGGCGGGATCCACGAGGAGTGGGTCGAGGGTAATGCGGCCGACCGTGGTGGGCCGACTCACCTCGAACAGCCTGAACGGTGCCGCAGGCGTATCGCGATCGACCTGGTGGAACACGACCTGGCCAGGGCGGGGGTAGCTTCCATCGGTGGCGATCGAGGCGGCGGCCGTCCCGGAGATCGACGAGAGCGGCAGCTGCAACTCCACGGCCAGCTGGGGGACGGTGAGCACCGGGGCGAGAAGAGCCGCCCGGGAACCCACGGCCTTCGTCGGGGACCCGTCGGTCGGCCAGGCGCGGACCCCGGGCACGCCCGCCAGGACCCGTCGAAGGTCGGGCACCACGAGCGCGATGTCCCGGTGGACGGTGGCGTTCACGGTGATGGACGAGCGCGTCGAGCGGTCGAGTGGGCCGAACGGGCGCACGACGGCCAGCGCGGCCGCGGCCCCGATGAGGATCCCGGCCGCGAGCAGACCTGGCCGCCGGAGCGTCCGCCGCAGGGGTGCCTCGAGGCGCGGCGCGCGGAGCGACGCCAACCCGAGCGCGGCCGTGAACGTGATGGCGATGTCAGCAGGCGCGAAGTACCGGTCCGAGACGTAGATCCTTCGGATGGCGAGGAAGACGAGGAAGGCGAGGACGCCGGGCCCGAGCGCGAGCAGACCGACCGCAATCTCCCAGCGTGCCCGCGGCACCAGGGTCGCCAGCCCGAGCAGGGCAAGAACGATCAGGACGGGCTCCGCCGCATAGTGGTTGCCGATCGCCCGGAGCACCCCGGAGACGCCGACCAGGTGCAGGCCTGCCGATGCGAGGACCGGGACGCTCTCGGCATACAGAGGATTCCCCGTCAGGAGCCAGTCGTGAATCGCCTGGACCGGCAGTGCCAGCAATCCGAGCAGGATCGGGGCGCGGGCCCGCAGTGGCGCCGCTGGTCGAGCGGTGAACCTGGCGAGGACCGCGCCGGCCACCAGCAGCACTCCCGCGGCGCCGACCACGATCAGCGTCTCGTACCTGGCGAGCCCGCCGACCGCAAGGGCGATCCCGGCCCACGCGTAGCGCGGACGGGCTGCGGTCACCAGCAGGCCCGCGACCGCCCAGCACAAGAGAGCCCACGAGACCGCGTAGGCGAGGTCGACGTCGGACAGCAGCTCGGCCGATCCGACAAGGCCGACGACCACGAACGCCGCCGCCACCACACCCGAGAGCCGGCAGGCAAGGACGGCCGAGGCTGCGATCGCCCCCGCATAGGCCGCGATCGCCAGCCACGAGATCACGCGCCAGTCGGGGATCAGGCTGTAGGCCACCCCATAGACGCCCGTGAGAAGCGCCTTCGGCGTCGCGCCGACGAATGCCTCGAGGGTCGTGCCCGCCACCAGGCGCTTGAAGTAGAGGACCGACGCCGCCGCGTCGTAGCCGAGCATCCCGGCGTGGAACGGCCGCACGATCCATGCGGCAACGAGCGCCGCGATCCCGAACGCGCCAAGCGCGACGATGGACTCCGGTCTTCGGCTCGCTGTCCACGCACGCTGCACTGAGGCAGGGTAGCAGCCGCCGGGACCCCGGGAACGCCCGCGGTTGCCCGAAGCACGCCGGATGTTCGCGAAGTGAGCGGGCGGCCTAGATCGACTTGCCGACGGTGCTGAGGACAGTGCTGACCTTCCCGCCGAGGAAGATCAGGGCGACGATGGCGACGATCGCAATGAGGGCGAGGATGAGTGCGTATTCGGCGAGACCCTGACCGTGCTGGAGCCGGACCATTCCCGTTTGCACCGCGTTCTGGATCCTGAGCATTGCCACCTGTGCCCAGTCGAGCACCCCGGTGACCCGTTCACGCATGGTGCAAGTTCACTCCTTCCCGCTCCGGCGCGGGCACCTCCCGCTCGGCGCCGCAAGTATCGTCCAGTCCGGTCCCTGCAAACACCCGGCAATGGTACTGGCCGGATCCCGTGACTCGTCGCCAGCCGAAGTCGGACTCACCCGAAGGGCACTTCGCGACCAACGGCCCTGTACCAGCGGGCCGGGACTCACGCACCCTGAACCATCGGGCGCGCGGCTCGACACGGCGAGGTCGTTCGGTCTCGCCAGGTGGACCGCTCGGAATGCCCGAGGGAGGAGTCATGGACATCCAGCACTCCCAACCCCCCAACCTGGCGACCCGCCTGCGGCTCGCCAGGGTCGACGAGCGCGTTGCATCGCTGCTGGCGGCGGCTGTCGAGGAGGAGCTCGGCATCGCACAGGTCGGCGATCGCGACGCTGCTGCCGCACGGCGGCTGTCCGACGTCATCGAGACGGCGGCCCGCCGAAGTGGGCCGTGTGCGGTGAACAAGTTCGCGCTCGAGCTCATGGAGCTCCTGGCCGACGCACCCGACGTGCGCGAGACGATGAACCGACTCCAGCCGGCGGTGACGAACGCCTGAAGGAGGCGGGAGGTCCTGCCCCTACGGAACCTCTTGACGTGCGGGCAGCGTGTGGCAGGCTGGGATACAGGCTGCGCGCGACCATGCCGCAGCCGACCTGGAGGAAGATCTGTGACCCACTTGCCGACCTTCCGCCGTTCTCGCGGTCCCAGCGCCGTTCTCGCCGCGGCGATCATGCTGGCCGCCTGCAGCGCGGCGGCCACACCCAGCCCCACCCAGCCGCCCGACCTGTCGGCCCTGCTCACAGGAAGCCTCGCATCGACGGCGAAGCTTTCCGGGCCGCTCGACCTCACGCTCACCATCGACGGGCAGCTTGCCCAGTCCGGGGGTCCGAGCATGGACATCTCCGGGTCGAAGCTGGTCGTCTCGATGGACCAGGCGAACAAGCAGGGCGAGCTGACCCTCGACCTCAAGGGCGTCCAGCCGTCCGGCGACATCACGGCCGACGTGCGGATCGTGGGTGGCTCGGCATATGTCCAGGCAAGCCCGATCGGTGCGACCTGGTACGCGCTCCCTCTCGCCAGGGCGGAGGACCTGATCCCATCGACGGTGCCAGTGCCTTCGGCGGTGCCGTCGCTCGACCCGTCCGCGATGCTGGCGCCCTATCTCCAGAATTCCGGCGTGAAGATCACCTCGGGAGGAACCCAGCAGCTCGATGGGCGTGACCAGGATGTCGTCGTGGTGACCGTGAGCGGGACGACGATCTCCTCCTTGCTTGCCACGCTCGGATCGATGGCCGGCTCGAGCCTCGTGCCGCTGCCGTCGCTCCCGCCGACGATGCCCGGTGTCCCGCTGACGTTCTGGATCGACCACCAGTCGAACCAGCTCTCGAAGGTCAGCACCACGATCTCCGACAGCGAGAGCACCCTGACGCTGGCCCTGACCATCTCGGCCCACGCGGGTGCCCTGACGGTCCAGGCTCCGCCTGCCGATCAGACGCAGGACGCCGGGAAGCTCCTCCAGATGCTCATGGGATCGGGGTCCGGCGGCGCCAACCCCTTCGGCAATCTGTTCGCCTCGCCGGCGCCGTGACCTGCACGCGGATTCGAGCCCTCAGCGCGTTCGAGTCGGCCGCCCTCTGGTACACCTGAGTTGTGCCCGGCCGCCTTCAGGGGCCGGGTCACGACTCACAGGACGGGGCCGGACCCACCCCGGTGCTTCGTCGCTCCAGCGTCCGGGCCGGACTCATCCCGGAGCGTGCCGGTCATGTCAAGCGCGCGCGACGCACTCGCCCTGGGAGTTGCCTGCGCCTCCCACGGGAGCATGACGGTTTCTTCCTCGAGCGCCTGGAGCGAGGTCGCCAGGGTTCGGTTGACGAGCAGCGTCTCCACCGTGTCGCTGACATCGAGCGAGCCACGCCGGTAGGTGACCGTGGCATCGGTGAGCGGCAACCAGGCGGCGCGGCGAAGGGCCGACGCGAGCGGATCGGAGGCCGGAGTGCCGTGGACCAGGCCGACCACGCGGTACGGGCCGAGCTCGACGACGATCCGGGTCGCGTGGGTGCGCAGGCGGCGCGCCGCGTCCCCGCGGGGGCCGCTCCCGACCACGGCGCACAACTCATCGGTCGTCAGCGTCATCTCGGGTGCCTCGACGACGTGGCCGTCCTCGAGGCTCTCGAGGCGCGCGTCCTCGATGCGCAGCTCCTCGGTCGCGTTGAGGAGGTCGGTCAGGCGACCCTCCCCGAGATCCACGCGTCCCGAGAGGCGGCAGTCCGCGGCATAGGCGTCGAGGTCGATCACCGGTCAATGGTAGCGGCCCCGGGACGTGCCCGGTGACCGGATGACGGCGCTGATCTCGTCGCGCCCAAGGTTGCCGGCCGCGCACCGCACGGAGTTCACCCCGGCGGTCAGATCGGCCGTCGGGAGCGGCTTCGACGGCGCCTCGCTACGGAGGAATCGACATCGCCGGCCGCCACGACGCTGATCGACCCGTCCGCTTCGAGCGTGGCGAGCTTCATCTCGGCGACCGTGTCGAGCCCGTGCTCGCGGAGCGCCGCTTCCACGTCGACGAGATCCAGTCCCTGGCGGACCAGGGAGGGCAGCAGCCATGCACCGTCACGCCCGATCACCGTCGGGCCGAACTCGAGCAGCCGGCGCACCCGGGCGCTCCGCACGCGCAGAACGGCGACCCCCCGGTTGATGATGAAGATCGTGAGGACCACGATCAGGCCACCGGGTACCGACGCGTCCGGGCCGGTCATTGCGGGCTGAAGAGCATTCGCAGCGAGCAGCACCAGGGCGAGGTCGAAGAGCGTGAACTGGCCGATCTCGCGCTTGCCGAACAGGCGGAGGGCACCAGAGAAGACCACGTAGATGATCGCGGCCCGGACCACGAGCTCCAGCGGCGGGGTCCCAAGCGTCCACATTCGGCGGCTCCTCCGGTCTCGATACGGTCACGCGGGTCGGCGGCTCACGCGAGGCGGTTGCGGGCGCGGGCGAGCATGACGCTGAGCTCAGCCGGTCCCGGGCGGCCTCAGCCGATCGCGCGCATTCGGTTGTTGTTCGCGTCGTGGGTGACCTCGGCGAGCCCGAGCGCCTCCAACAGTGGCGGCAGGTACACGCCGAAGCGACCGCGCAGGCCCTTCTTCAGGCCGTACCAGCCCCCCAGCGGGTTCGACTCCGAGCGACCCCACGCCTCCACCGAGCCGTCGAGCGCCGGCTTCTGCTCATCGGCACCGCCGAGCGGCATCCAGTCTCCGTGCGTCTTGAGCATCGCGTGCAGGTCGGCTATTGCGCGGGCGTCGTAGAGAAGCCTCGTGCCACCGACCTGACACACGATCACGGCCGGATCGGCCGCGTCGTCCCGGTACATCGTGTAGTCCGAGGTGCCCGGCGAGGTCTTCAGGACCCAGGGGTCGTCCTTGATGCCGGTTCCGGTGGACATCTCGTCGCCCCCCTGAAACCCCCGCCACGGCGTGGCGCTTGCGAGAGTCTTGCACGGATGCGCGGCACGGGTCGCGGTCGCGGTCTGTGCGACACGCGCCGCCACCCCCCGTTGACCGGCCGGCGGCTCAGCCCGGTCGGCCGGCCGCGACCCCAGGCGCGGCCGCTGCGACCAACCGCGCCATCGCGTCGATCTCCGGCTCGTAGATGTGCGCGCTCTTCACGTGGATGACGAGCCCGCCGGTCGGCAGACCGGCCCCCGCGGCGATCTCCCGCTGCAGCACTGCGAGCTCCACCAGGTTCCCGTATGCCTTCTTGCCAAGATCCAGGCTGTGCGCGTACGCGACGAGCTGGACGCGCCCGTCCGGCGCCCAGGCGTCGATGAGGCTGATGCACGGGATGTAGGTCGTGTCCGTGGCCGGCTGGAAGGTCGTGATTGTCGCGTCACGGACGCCCGGGTCGGCAACCAGCCGGGAGACCAGCCAGACCACCTGGTCGCGACCGGTCCCGGCGTAGTCGCGGAGCCGCCGGGCGTACGAGTCGGCGCCGCACAGCTCGGCAACCGCGACCGGCTCGCGGAAGTTCGCGCGCATCCAGGCCAGCCACCCGGGGTCGCCCAGCCGGGCGATCAGCGGGTCGTCCGGGTCGGGATCAGTGACGGCGATCGTGAGAAGGGCGATCTCGCGGGTCGGGTTGGCGCCCCAGCGGGCCGCACCGCCTTCGTGCACGACCAGCGCGGACGCCGCCATCCAGGCCTCGCCGAGCGTCGCGGCCTCGACGATCCGCGGGAGCAGCGCGTCGCGCCGGGGTTGCCCGATCACCGCCGGGGCGGCCGCATGTCGTCCCGGTAGCGCCCAGTCGGCGGCACGGTGGCGTCGCGCGGGTACAGCCCGAACCGGATCGCGTGACGAGCCCACTCGGGGTCGTCGGGCGCCCACGTGTGCGCCAGCGTGCCGTCCGCCTCGTGCTGGGCGATGGAACCGTCGGCGCCCAGGACGAGCTTGCCGCCCTCCGGTAGCTGGACCTCGCGCCGCTTGTATCTGCGACCGTGCGCGGCGGGGCTGGGCGCGGGTTGGGTCGGATCGGATTCGGTGCTCATCTCAGGTCTCCTCGTGGAGGTCCAGCATGCGCCCGGACGCGCACGGGCGCACGCGGGTCCGTTCGGTCATCAGCGGGTCGTCCTCGCAGGCCGCGACGCTCGCGTCGCCAGGTCGCGTGCCCGCCGAAGGGCGCGCCGCGTCTCCGCGGGAGAGACGGGCCCAGAGCCGTACCTCTCGCGTTCGTAGTCGGCGGCCAGGAGGTTCAGCCGGTACCCCGTCGTCGGAGCGATCCGTCGCGCGTGCGTTCGGACGGTCTCCGACGGCTCCCGCGCCAGCGTCGGTTCCACGGCGACCAGGTTGAGCACCACGAGGTACGCGTCAGTCGCGGTCCGGGGCCGCGCGCGTCGGTGCAGGAACCCGGGCGGCCGAACGTGGGGCAGGTGGAGCGCGACATGCGGCCTCTCGAACCGTCGCTCCGGCTCGTCGCGTGACCTCCGCTGAGGGACGCGGGCGGTGCGTCCCCGGTCGCGGACGATGGCCACGACCGCGAGGAGCATCACCCCGGCCACGACCCAGAGGGGTAGGAAGTCCAGCCCGCTGGCGGCCGCCGCGGGGCCGATGGGCTGGGCAGGGGTGAACGTGACCGACCCGTGCGCCGCCCCGGCCGACGGCAGGAGCCCTCCGGCTCGGCGCCCGACGGCGGCGAGCGTGTCCACGACGGGTCCGACGATGGCCGCGCCAAGGGCCCGCAGCGGCACGCCGACCAGCCAGGCGACCGGCAGCCCGGCGATCAGCGTCCCACCGACCACGAGGCCGAGGAGCCGGAGCCAGAGTCCCGACTCGGCCGCATCCGCAGCTCCGTCGAGCTCGAGCCTCTCCAGCCGGGCGAGCCCGATCGCCGCGAGGCCTGCCGCGACGAACACCAGGGTTCCGACGAGTGCCGGAGCCAGGAACGTGGTTCTTCCTGCCGCGGCAACCGAGCCGGCCAGCCAGACGAGCGCGAGGACCGGGCCGCCGCGCGCGAGCAGATCGGACATCGCGACATCGTCGTGGTTCGCGTCGCCGCGGCGAAGTCCGCGCCACGCGGCGAGGGCAACGCACCACGGCCCCGGCAGGAGCAGGCCGTCGCCGATCGTAGTGGGGTGTTCGAGGAGCATGCCAGCCAAGACGGCGAAGCCAAGCACCACGTATCCGACCAGGCGGTTCGCGACACGGCCGCGGTCGCCCGACCTGTTGACCAGCACGCCGATGCCCGCCGCCACGACGAGCACGAGCAGGCCCAGGCCGGCCGATCGGCGGAACAGGCCGACGTCGAGCGCCGCGTAGACGACGGCGACCCAGCCGCCTTCTGCCACGGCGACCAGGAATCCCCGAAGACGACGGATCGATGCGGCGCTCATCCCGCCCCCAGGACCACTGCTCGGCTCGTGCGCCAGTCCGGCTCGAGCGCGGCCGCTGTGGACCTCAGGCCGTGGGCGCGGGCCCGGCGTTGCCATTCGACGCGACGGGGCCCCAGCGCGACGAACTGCACCTCGAGCCCGCTCGCATCGAGCCGTCGAAGGACCTCGCAATCGGGTTCCGGATCTCCGCTCGAGACGACGTACAGCAGGCACCCCGCCGGCACGCGGGCCGGCAGGCCGGCGAGCATCCGGGCGAACGGCAGTGACGGCGTGCTGCTCAGGCGACCGAGGACATCCTCGATCCGCGAGAGCTGGCCCGTCCCGGTTGCCGGGTCGACAGATGCGAACCGCGCTCGGGTTTGAGTCCATCCATTGGCGACCAGGCCCACCGCCGCGCCGCCGGCGAGGGCGTGCCGCACGAGCGAGGCCGCGGTCACGATGAGGCACTCGGCGAGGTCATCGTCGTACTGGAGGAGCCATGACGGCCCGTCCTGGGTCTGGATGTTGAGCACCACGAGCACCGTGCGCGTGATCGCCGGATCGTACCGGCGGCTGACGGGCGTGCCGAGCCGCGCCGAGGCCCGGGCGTGGATGCGCCGGCGTGGATCGCCCGGCTGGAACGGCCGCACACCCGCGAAGTGGCTGGGGTCCTCGACCAGGCTGCGACGCGACCGGAGCGTGCCCATGAATGGCCTGCCCGGATCCTGCGCCAGCACGGGTACAGTCCGGGGTCGAACCACGAGCGATGCAGGCTGAGCGTCCTCCGCGTGTCCCGAGCTGGGGGCAAAGAGGTCGGCGACCTGGCGGCGAACGGGCCCAAACCGGAAGATGCCGCGCCGGTCGGCGAGGATGTGGGCCGTCCGGGAGGCGCGCTGGAACGAGCCGACGGTCCATCTCGTGCGAACGACCCCGAGGCCTGGACGGTCGCTCGACTCGAGCGGGCGATCGACGATCGTCAGGGTGTCGGTCGCGAAGTCCTCGACCTCGAGCCATGGGATCGGGAGCAGTTTGGCGTTTCGGACGTCCAGCCGGACCTCGACCAGGTCTCCCCACACGGCACGGTCGCGCTCCAGCGTGCGCTCGTAGGTGAGGTTGTCCAGGCCGTGCCTCGTCCAGAGCGTGGCGAGCCAATCGACGAGGAGGGCGAGGACGCCGATCAGGGCGACGCCCGCGGCACCGAGCAGCGCGCCGCCCAAGACAAGGGCGAGCGCGATCACCCGGCGTCCGGTCACGGAACCTCCGCGATGGGCACCGGGACGGAGCCCAGCAGATCGCGGATCGCGGCCTCCACGCTCGCGCCACGGAGCTCGCGGTCCACGTCCAGCAGCAACCGGTGTCCGAGCACCGGGCCCACCATCTCCCGCACGTCGTCCGGGAGAACGAAGTCCCGCCCGTCAAGCCACGCCCACGCCTGGCTCGCCCGGTAGAGCGCGACGCTGGCTCGCGGGCTGCCACCGAGGCGCACGTCGCGATGAGATCGGCTCGCCCGCACGATTCCGACGACGTAGCGACACACGTCGTCGCTCAGCCTGACCTTGCGTACCCGGTCTCGGAAAGCCACGACCCCGGACGCGTCGACCACGGGCGACACGTGGTCCAGTGGATCGGGCGCATCCTGGTAGCGACCGGCGATCTGGAGCTCGGCCGCTTCGGTCGGATACCCGACGTCGACCCGGACGAGGAACCGGTCGAGCTGCGCCTCCGGCAACGAGAAGGTTCCCTCGAGCTCGATCGGGTTCTGGGTTGCGAGGACCAAGAACGGGTTCGGCAGCGGCCGGGTCTCCCCGTCGGCGGACACCTGGCGCTCCTGCATCGCCTCGAGCAGCGAGGACTGGGTGCGCGGCGTCGCCCGGTTGATCTCGTCGACGAGCAGCACGTTCGCGAAGATCGGGCCGGGGATGAACCGGAACGTCCCCGCCTCGTACACGCTGCTGCCGGTCACGTCGCCGGGCAGGAGGTCGGGCGTGCCCTGGACGCGGGCGAACAACAATCCCAGCGCCCGCGCGAAGGCCCGTGCCAGGGTGGTCTTGCCGGTTCCCGGCACGTCCTCGATCAGGGCGTGACCGTCGGCGAGAAGCGCGACGGCAAGGAGCCGGAGCGGACGCTGCAGGTCCACGACCGCGGCCCCGACCGCGTGCTCCAGTGCGTCGCGGAAGCGCTCGCCGTCCGTTCGTCCGCGGGGCGGCGCGGCGGTCTGTGGCGCGACGGCAGTGCCAGGATCGTTCTTGTCCACGCCACTCCTTCCCAGGGGAAAGACAAAAGCCCCGGGTCTGCGAAGTGCAGTCCAGGGGCCATCAGCCCGAGCGGGCAGTTCAGGCGCTTCGCGCCTTGGCGCACACCATCGCCAATCGGCAGGCCGGAGCGTAGATCGCCCACGGTGTCGCGTCAAACATGGTGCGATGCCGTCCGGGGCCCCCGGGCCGAGCCGGCTGATCTGACACTCTGCATCGCGCCCGCATCGCGGACCATCCAGGCCGGCAGTCCCGGGCCCGCTCGCTGCCGTCCCGAAACGGATACGGTAGCGCCGACGGAGGGCGAGCTCGCCGACCGCGATCACGGGTGTCGCGTGAGCCTCAACAGGAACCAGGAGCGAGCCGCAGCCGTCCGGATGCGGCTGCTCGAAGAACGGCTTGCGACCATCGCTCGCCTGATGGACGAGGCCGAAGGTGGACGCCTCCACCATCGCAGTCGAGCACCGTATTCCGGTGTGCAGTGCGAACGGATGGAGCAGTCGAGCACCGCGATCCGGGCGGAGATCGCCCACGTCGCGGACACCTTCGGTCTCGCGAGCGAGGAGCAGGACGCGGCGCGAAAGATCGTGGGGCTCCTGGGAATCACTTGGGAGGGCCTAGGCGATGTACGTGCCGGGCGGAATTCGAGATCTCGGTGACGTCGACCCAGGGTTGCGGGAGCAGCTCAACCCTTCGGTGGAACGGCTGATGGCCCTCGTCCTCGAGCTCCAAGAGGCGGCCGCCCAGGCCGAGTGACGCGGAGCCGGCCGCCGGGACCGGGTGCGGACGCGAGGTCCGGCGCCGACCGGCCCCGCCCGGCCGCGGGCCTCTTCAGCTCGCCTGGGCTGCCGCGGTGAGGAGCAGCACGACCGTGCCCAGGACCGCGATCGCGGCCGCGCTGCGGCCCAGCCGGCGGACCGCGGCCGCCTGGAACGCCTCGTCGATCGGCCTCGCGATATCCGGGATGATCATGAGGTCGATGTAGACGCCGATGCCGACCAGGCCGACCACCACGACGTGCTTAACCACGATCAGGGTGGACCACGTGTTGGCGAACGTGTGGCCGAGCCCAAGGAACCGCGAGTCGGTCACGAGCAGGTACGTCCCCGTGACAACGAACACGACGATCGCGGTCAGGATCATGGGGAGAGCGCGCCGCTCGATCCCCGGGATCACTCGGCCGATGGTCGGCGCGTCGACGGTCTGCCGCAGGGCGGGAACCAGGACGAGCCCGAGGACCGCGTAGTAGCCGAGCAGCCCGACCGTGGCGAGCGAATGGATCCAGGTCACGACGGCCTGCGCGACGTCCACGGGATCCCTCCGCAGCAGCGAGCTCGCGGGCCCTGGCCGGGCGCTGCGCGATGGCTCGCGTCGAGAGTGTCGCGAGGCGAAGGGAGGTCGCCAGTGCGAAAGTGCCCGAACGCGTGGGGCGTCCGACCCGGCGTCGCCGTCGCCCCGCCGCGACGCGGAGGCTCCGCGTACGCCCGCGGTGTTTGTCGCGTATAGTGTCCGGGCCGCCATTGTTTGGGCGGCTCTCGCGTGGTCGACCGTTCCTTCTCGAACAGACCGTGCGTCTGTGTTTGGTTCGGGAAGAGAAGAGGGTCACCATGACCACGGGTACCGTCAAGAAGGTCGTCTCCGACCGCGGCTTCGGCTTCATCACCGCCGAAGACGGCAAGGAGTACTTCTTCCACCGCAACGAGCTCACCCCCCCGCTCGACTTTGACCGGCTCTCCGGCGGCGAGCGCGTCGAGTTCGAAGTCCAGGCCAGCCCGAAGGGGCCGCGCGCCGCTCAGGTGCGCTCCGCCTAGGTCTGCTACCCCGTCGCACGCGCGACGGATCCGCACGAAGGCCCCGGTCCGCCGGGGCCTTTCAATTCCGCCGCCGGCGCTCTGTCGAGACCGCCGCGCCGGTCCGGCCGAAGGGTCAGCCGTCGTCCAGGAATCGCTCCAGCTCGACCCGGGTCGGCATCCCGCCTCGGGCGCCGGGTCGGGTCGTCGAGAGCGCCGCGGCCACGACCGCGCGCCGCACGGCCTCGGGGAGGTCCAGCCCGCCGGCCAGCCCCGCGGCGAGCGCGCCGTTGAACGTGTCGCCAGCGCCGGTCGTATCGACAGGGTGGACAGCCGGGGCCGGCACCGCGACGCCGGCAGTCCCCTCCTCCACGACCAGGGCGCCAGCCGCGCCCAGCGTCACGACGAAAGCCGGGACGCGACGAGCGGCTGGGTCGCCGGCCGCCAGCGCCCCGACCTCGGCATCGTGTGTGTCGGCCGCTCCGCGACCGTCGAGCAGCCGTCGCGCGGCTGTCTCGGGGGCCTCTCCCGGATTCCTGCCGGCGAGGATCGCCAGCTCCGTCTCGTTCGGCGTGAGGATGTCGGCCAACGCGATCGTCGCGCCGTCGAGGTCGTCGGCCGGAGCGGGGTTCAGGATCGTGGTCGCGCCGGCCCGGCGGCCCGCGTCGAGCGCGGCGCGGACGCCGTCCGCCGGGATCTCGCGGCATGCCAGCACCACGTCACCCGGTCCCGGCACGAGCTGCCGCAGGGCCGCCTCGACCTGCCTCGCGTGCACCTCGCCGTTCGCACCCGGCGCCACCGCGATCACGTTCTCGGCGCGGCGGTCCACGATGATCAGGGCAACTCCTGTCGGACGGTCGCTCGTGACCAGCCCCCGGGTGTCGATCCCCTCCAGCTCCAGGGCGGAGCGGGCCGCCACGCCCATGTCGTCCGCGCCGACCGCCCCGATCATCGTCACCGCGGCACCGAGCCGCGCGGCCGCGGTCGCCTCGTTCCCGCCCTTGCCACCGTGGTAGCGCATGACATCGCCGCCCGTGACCGTCTGGCCGGGCACGGGCAGGCTCGGCGCGGCGACGACGAGATCGACGTTCACCGAGCCGACCACCAGGACGCGTCCGCTAGCCACCGGTCGATTGTCGCGGACCCAGACCTCGTCCGCCCGGTGCTGGTGCGCGACCAACCACGCCGGCGGAGTAGCATCGCCGCCGGGAGGTGGTCCATGGGTCGGCTGGTCCGCGGCGTCATCTGCGCCCTCGCGGTCTTCGTCATCGGCATCCTGGCATTCGCGACCGGGTCGGCCGTGTACGCGGCCGTCGCCCGCGGGCGCATAACGACGACGGACGACGTGACCTCCAACGAGCCGACGATCGCCGCGATCTTCCGAAGCGGGCGGTTCGCGAGCCGCGCGCCTGCCTTGCGGGGCGGCCGCGTCGTCACGTGGTTCGCCGGCCACGACGTGGACCTGCGCGGGGCCGCGCTCGACCCTGGCGGCGCGATCCTCGAGCTCAGCGTGTTGTTCGGCGGTACGCAGATCGCGGTGCCGGACGGCTGGCAGGTGCGCTCGCGGGTGCGCTCGATCTTTGGTGGGACACAGGTCGACCTCGACCAGATGGACCGTGATGACGCCGCGCCCCTGTTGGAAATCCGCGGCCTCGCGCTCTTCAGCGGGGCCCGGGTGACATCCAACCCGGACATGTCCTGGAGCGGCGACGACCACGAGGGCGAGGCGCTGCCACCCGCCGACGGGGCGCTCGAACTCGAGGCCGATGCGCCGGCCGGCGAGAGCGGGCCCGCGTGACCACCGTCCTTTTCGTCCGACACGGCCTGACGGCCCTCACCGGCCCGGTCCTCTCGGGCTGGACGCCCGGGATCCACCTCGACGAGCGTGGCCGCGCCCAGGCCGTGGCGCTCGGCGAGCGACTCCGCCCCGTCCCGCTGGCAGCGATCGTGAGCTCGCCACTGGAGCGCTGCCGGGAGACGGCGGAGTGCCTGCTCGCCGGTCGCTCGCCGGTGCCCGAGGTGCACGTCGACGACCGCTTCGGCGAGGTCCGCTACGGCAGCTGGACCGGCCGCGAGCTGAAGGGCCTTCGAAAGGAGCCGCTCTGGCGCGTCGTCCAGGGTCACCCGTCGGCGGCGATCTTCCCGGAGGGCGAAGGTCTCGCCGCGATGGCTGCGAGAGCCACGTCCGCCGTCCGGGAGTGGAACGAGCGGCTGGGGCCGGACGCGATCTACGCGATCGTGAGCCACGGCGACGTCATCAAGGCCGCGATCGCCGACGCGCTCGGGGTGCACCTCGACGGCTTCCAGCGCATCGTCGTCGATCCGTGCGCGCTTTCGGTCGTCCGGTACACCGAATTGCGTCCGTTCGTGGTCCGCGTCAACGACACCGGCGGTGGGGTGGATGGTCTCCTGCCGCACCCGCCCGTCCGACGCCGCGGGCGACGTGGGCCCGGGCCGGACTCCGCATCGGACGCCCCGGTCGGCGGCGGGGCCGGCGGCTAGCCGGCAACGTCTCCGCTCAGAGCCGAAAGCGCGCGGCGATGCCGCCGGAGCCCCGGCAGGCGAACCGGACGCGAGCGCGCTAGAGTCGCGTCACATCCCACCTACCCGGAGATCCATTCGTGCCGCGTCACATCTTCGACTTCGGAGTCCCGGACCGGTTCGTGACCGGCACGGTCGGCGAGCCAGGTCACCGCACGTTCTTCCTGCAGGCCCGGAAAGGCAGCGCGCTCGTCTCGGTGGTCCTCGAGAAGATACAGGTGCAGGCCCTCGCCGAGCGCCTCGCGCTCCTGCTCGCGGAGGTGGCGCGCCGCGGCGCGCCTGTACCGGAGGCCCTGGCACCTGCCAACGACGACACCGCGCCCCTCGGCGAGCCGCTCGTCGAGGCCTTCCGCGTCGGGACCCTGACGCTCGGCTGGGACCCGCAGCGCGAAGAGGTCGTCATCGAGGCTCGCGCCCAAGAGGAAGCCGACGAAGAGGAGGACGAGGACACGAGCGACGACGAGGACGAGGACGAGGACGAGGACGAGGACGAAGAGGGCGACGAGCCGGCGACGCTCGAGTTCGACGACAGCGACCCCGACGGGCCCGACCTCGTGCGAGTTCGCCTGACGCCGCTTGCGGCGCGAGCATTCACGGAGCGGGCGCTCCGCACGGTCGCGGCGGGACGGCCGCCGTGCCCCTTCTGCGGCCTTCCGCTGGAATCGACTGGTCACATCTGTCCTCGCAAGAACGGCTACGTGCACTGAGAGGCCGTGGTGTGGGCGAGCCGGGCCGGACGGCCAGGCGACGGCGCATGCCCGAAGGGTTCGAGGCTGGCGGCGCGGCTCAGCCGGCTGACGCGCCCAGGCCGGAGCTCCCGCCCGCCGTCGACCTCGCGCCCGACCTTGCACTTCCGTTCCTGCGCGACGGCGTACTCCAGGTCGTGGGCCGGCTCGTCCAGGCCTCGAACACGACGCTCCTGGTCACGGCGACCGGCGACGTCCCGGGCCGCGGCTCGACCACCGCAGCCGCCGTCTACAAGCCGATCCGCGGCGAGCGGCCGTTGTGGGACTTCCCCGAGGCAACGCTGGCGCACCGCGAGGTCGCCGCGCACGCCGTCTCGGAGGCGACAGGCTGGCGGATCGTGCCCCCCACGGTCTTCCGGGCGGACGGCCCGCTCGGACCGGGCATGCTCCAGCTCTGGGTCGAGACCCGGGATGACGTCGACATCCTGGAGCTTCTCCGGGCGGGCGACCCGCGCCTGCGCCGGATCGCGCTCTTCGACGCCGTCGTGAACAACGCCGACCGGAAGGGCGGCCACCTCCTGGTGCGGCCGGATGGTCTTGTCCAGGGCGTGGACCACGGCGTTACCTTCAGCGTCGACCCGAAGCTCCGCACCATCCTGTGGGGCTGGCGGGGCACGCCGATCACCCCGGCCGAACGGGCCGTGCTCACCGGGCTGCGCTCGAGGCTTGCGGCGGGCGGGCCCCTCGCCGCCTCGCTCGCCGAGCATCTCGACGAGGCCGAGATCGAGCAGGCCCGGGCGCGCCTCGCGGGGCTCCTGGAATCCGGCACCTTCCCCCAGCCGCACCCCGACTGGCCGGCCGTGCCCTGGCCCTGGTACTGAGCTGCGGCGGGCCCCGGATCACCCGGCGGGCGGCACCGTCCCGACGTGGAGCGTGACGATCCCGCCCGACATGCCCGTCCACGTCACACCGACGAGGCCGGCGTCGCGCATGATGCCGGCGATCGTCTCCGGCGCCGGGTAGTTGCGGACACTCTGCACGAGGTACGCGTATGCGCTCCCCTTGCCGGCAAGGCGGCCGATGATCGGGACGATCCCGTCGAACCAGGCGCGCAGGATCCGGGCCAGCCGGCTCCGGGGTCGGGCGATCTCGAGGCAGACCACGCGGCCACCGGGACGCACGACCCGCCCCATCTCCGCGAAACCTTGCCGATAGTCGGGCAGGTTCCGCATCCCGAACGCGATGGTCGCGGCGTCGAAGAACGCATCGGCGGCCGGCAGGGCCAGCGCGTCGCCGACCACGAACGCGAGCCCCTCCCGGGCCCCGAAGCGGCGCACCGCGACGCCGATCATGCCCGGGCTGATGTCCACGCCCAGGATGTCGCCGCCGGGCTGCACGCGCCGGTGGAGGTCGGCGGCAACCTTGCCCGTGCCGGTCGCGACGTCGATCGCCCGGTCGCCCGGCCGGAGCTGCGTGAGCGCCACGGCGCGCCGCCGCCAGCGCGGCTCCTGGAACGCACTGATGAGTACGTTCATCGCGTCGTACACGCCCGATATCCCGTCGAACATCGACCCGACCTCGGCGCTCGGTGCCGCGTTCCCGCGCTCGTTCGCGGCTCCCGAAGGCGTGCCCGTGCCCCGGTGCGTCATTGGCTCATCTCCAGGTGGGATGGAATGCCGGCCGCAGCGATCGCGTCCAGGACTGCAGCCGCCACCGGCCCCGCATCGGTGATCGGTGCCGTGTGCCGAAGCCCGTCGAGCGTCACGAGGCGTGCGCCGGGGACACGCTCGACGAGGGCGCGGGCGATCGGTGCATAGAACGTCTCGCTGGCGGTGCCCGCCAGGATCGTCACCGGCGCGGTGATGCGCGCCAGGCCGGCGGGATCGAGCCCCGCCATGCCAGCGTCGGCGAACGCGCCGTTGCCCTGCGCGGCGATGAAGGCCCGAGCCCGCGCTGACAGCGTCTGCCAGGAACCTTTGCCGGCCACCCCGGCGAGGAACGCCGCGGCGGCGGCCGGAGCGCCTCCGGCCGCGTGGGCGCGCGCCGTGGCGGCGGCGACGGCAGCGAATGCCGCGCGTGTCCCCGCGTCGGAAAGCGGCCCGTACGGCGGCTCCCAGGCCACCACTGCGATGACGCGCTCCGGGATCCGCGCCGCGGCCTCGAGTGCCACGACCCCGCCGAAGCTGTGACCGACGAGGATCGCGGCGCCGATCCCTTCCGCGTCGAGAAGGGCGGCGACATCCGCGACGTGGACCCCGACGTCGAGGGGCCGTGCTGACGACACGGCACTCTCCCCGCTCCCCCGCCGGTCGAGCGCGAGGACGGGGCCGCGCGCGGCAAGCAGTCGACCAAGACCTGCGAGCTGCGCGGATGCCGAAAGGGTCGCATGCAGCAGGACGAGCGGAACGTCGCCCTCCGTCCCGTGCGCCGCCGCGAACGGACGGTAGGCAAGCCGGGCGCCGTCTCGGGTGCGCATCGTGCGGGTCGACGTACCCGTCACCTTGGCACCCGGGGCTCGAGAGTCGCGGGCGTCACGGGCGCCTCAGCGAACAACGGGCGCAGGTCGCGCCGTTGGAGCTTGCCGGACTCCCCGCGCGGCAACGACGCGACGACGCGGAAGTCGGCCGGCACCTTGTAGGGCGCGAGTCGGGCGAGGCAGAACGCGCGCAGCTCGGCGTCCGTCGGCCTGGACGCACCCGATCGGAGCACGAGGGCCGCGGCGGCGACGGTCCCCCAGGTCGGATCCGGCCGGCCCACGACGCCCGCCTCGGCAACCGTCGGATGCAGCCCGAGCACCACCTCGACCTCGGCAGGTGCGACGTTCTCGCCGCCGGAGACGAACAGGTCGTCCCGCCGGTCGAGGACCTGGAGGTAGCCCTCCGCGTCGAGCCGGCCGGTGTCGCCGGTCCGCAGCCACCCGTCCGACGTCCTGTCCGCCGTGCTCGCCCCTGGGCAGCCGAGGTAGCCCGAGAACGCGGCCGGCGTCCGCACCTCGATGTCGCCGGGGCCGTCTCCGGGACCGCTCACGATCCGCACCTCGACGCCCGGCAGCGGCCGCCCCGCCGACCAGGGCCGCGCCGCCGCGTCCACCGTGGCAAGTGCGGTCACACCGGACCCCGCCTCGGTGAAGCCGTAGGTCGGGACCACGGGCCAGCCGGCGGTGAGCGCCCGGGTCACCAGGGCCTGCGGGATCGGGGCGCCACCGAGCAGGACGGCGCGCAAGGCACCGTGCGCATCCTCGCGCTGACCGCCCGCGGACGCTCCCGCCCCGCCGCGCGTCGCGAACGTGCCGACGGCGGCGTCCTCGGCGTCCAGGAGCCGGACCAGCTGGGTCGGCACGAGCGAGACGTGGCTCGCCGGCCCGTCCCGGAGTCGGGCAAGCACGGCCTCGGCATCGAAGGCGGGCAGGAGGTGGAGCGGCACCCCGGCCGTGATGGACCGCCAGGCGACGCCGAGGCCGGCCACGTGGGCGAGGCCCAGGCACAGGAACCAGCCGGTCGCCGGCGGCAGGGCGGCTGCCCATGCGGCCACGCTCGCGGCCAGCGCACGATGCGAGAGCAGCGCCGCCTTCGGCCGGCCGGTCGTGCCGGACGTGAGAACGGCAACCGCCGGGGCGCTCTCGTCCGTCGCGCGCGCCGGGATCGCGAAGCCCGCGCCGCCCGCGGCCAGTGCCTCGAGGCCGACGGCCGGAATGCCCGTCTCCTCGGCCGGCGCGGCGTGATCGCCGTCGTGCACGACCAGACATGGCGCGATCTCCGCGGCGGCCACGCGCAACTCGGAGAGGGTGAGCCGCGTGCTGAGGGGCGCGAGGCAGGCCCCGATCCGCCCGGCCGCGGCAAGGAGTGCGATCGCCGGTGCCGAGGGCGCCGCCAGGAGCGCCACGCGATCTCCCGGCCGAATTCCCGACACCGCGAGGCCGGCAGCCAGCGCGTCCGCCTGCGCGTCGAGCGCCGCGAAGCTCCACGTGCAGTCGGGCTCCGCGATCGCCGGCGCGTCTGGCGTGGTCGCCGCGTGTTGGTGGAGCGCGGCCGGCAAGGACTGCGCCGCCGTCACCCCGGTCCCTCGACGAACTCGGCGGCGAACCGTTCCACGACGCGGCGGCTCGCCGTGATCCCCAGTCGACCGGCTCGGCCGCCGCCCGGCGCGTGCATGCGTCCGGCCTCCACGACCAGCGGCTCCTCCAGAAGGTCGTGCTCGAGGAGCCCGGCGGTCGCCAGGCCGTGCGCCAGCGGCGCGGCGAACCGCGCGCCCGGCAGGGGCCGGAGCTGCGCGGCCGAGGCGAGCGCGGCCGCGATCCCGATCCCCGTCTCGAAGAGCGTGCTGATCACGACGGGCACGCCATGGGCGCCGGCCGCCGCGGCGATCTCCGACACGGCAACCGGACCCCCGACACGGGCGGGCTTCACCACTAGGACATCCGCCGCGCCCTCGGCCAGGAGCCGCCGCACCGCCACGAGGGACGCGGCCGCCTCGTCCGCGGCGACCGGGATGTCGACCGTGCGGCGCAGCTCCGCGGCGCCCGCGCTGTCGTCGGCGGGCAGCGGCTGCTCCACGTACTCGATCCCGAATCGACCGACGGCTTCCAGGCGTTCCTGGGCGGTCGCGAGGTCCCAGGCGCCGTTCACGTCCAGGCGCAGGCGAACGTCGGGCCCGACGGCTGCACGGATCGCCCGTACCCGGGCGACCAGGTCGACCGTCTCGCGTTCGGCCCCCGCCTTGAGCTTGAGGGTCGTGAAGCCGGCCTGGATCGCCTGGAGGGCGGCCTCGGCACCGGCTGCCGGCCCCCCGAAGCTGATCGTACCGTTGACGGGGACGCCTCCCGCCGGCGGCCACGCGGCGCTCCCCGGGTCCCCCGGCTCGACGTCAGCCAGGGGCAGCAGGTCCACGCGCGCTGCGTCCATCGCCGCACGGAACGCCCGGCCCGGCGTGCCCAGCAGCTCGAGCTCCTCCGGATCTGGCACGTCGCCGGAGCGCGCGCGGTCGGCAGCCTCGCGGATCAGCCGCGCCAGCAGTGTCTCCTCGACCTCGGACGCATCCGGCTCGAGCACGGCCTCGCCGACGCCGACCCGCCCGTCCGGCCCGGTGACGAACAGGATCCACGCCTCGCGGTGTAGCCACATCCCGGTCGCCGTGGCGAACGGCCGCCGGAACGGGACCCGCACGCGCGCCGCGGACAGGCCTCGGACGGGCACCGCCTCGAGGGCGGCTCGCAGCTCGATCATCCCGGCCACCCCCGCAAGGCAAGCGCAACCGCGAAGAGCAGCCCGAAGACGAGCGCGAGACGCGCCGTCCCGGCGAGCACGGCGTTGAGCTGGCGCGGCTCGGAGAAGTCCCGGACCGTCCGCAGCAGCGGCCACGCGAGGAACGCCGAGAGCAGCGGCAGGACCTCGGCGACGCCGTACCCCGCGACGAGGAGCACCACGGGGACGGCGAAGGCGGCCGCGAGCAGGATCCCGTACTCGGCCGAGGTTGCACGGCGGCCCAGGATGACCGCCAGCGTCCGCTTGCCGGCGGCCGCATCCGTGGGGATGTCGCGCAGGTTGTTGACGACGAGGACGGCGGTGATCAGCGCGCCCACTGGGATCGCGGCCACGACGAAGAGAGGCTCGAAGCGGAGGGCCTGGAGGTACGCCGTCCCGGCCACCGCGACCAGCCCGAAGAAGACGAACACGAAGACCTCGCCGAGGCCGCGGTAGCCGTAGGGCCACGGTCCGCCGGTGTATGCGAGCGCGGCCACGATGGCGAGCGCCCCGAGGGCGACGACGACGGGCCCGCCGATCCACGTCAGCCACAGGCCGACGAGGCCAGCGACCCCGATAGCCATCGCGATCGCGACCTCGAGCTGGCGCGGGGTCACGAGACCGGCTGCCGCAACGCGCGTGGGGCCGGCCCGGTCGGGTGTGTCGGCCCCCCGGTGGAAGTCGGACAGATCGTTGGCCATGTTGGCCACGACCTGGAGCAGGAGCGCGACCACCAGGCAGCCGATCGCCGTATCGACCCGGAACGCGACGTGTACCGCGAGGGCAGCCCCGAGCCCGACGACGACGCCGCTCGCCGCGGCCGGGAGCGTGGCCGGCCGGATCGCGAGCAGCCACGTTCGGACGGCAGACGGACGCGCGGCGAGGGCGGTCACGGCCGGCGCGGGTACTTCGCGTAATCCGGGGCACGCTTCTCGAGGAATGCCCGCGAGCCCTCGTGTGCCTCGTCGGTCGTGTAGTAGAGGCCGGTCGCGTTGCCGGCGAACTCCTGCAGCCCGGCGAGGCCGTCGGTCGCGACGAGGAAGGCGGACTTCAGGAAGCGGATCGCCGTGGGGCTCATCGCCAGGATCTCGTCCGCCCAGCGGACGCCTTCGGCCTCGAGCTCGGCGAGCGGGACCACGGCGTTCACGAGTCCCATCGCGAGCGCCTCCTGGGCCGTGTAGCGCCGGCAGAGGAACCAGATCTCCTTGGCCTTCTTGTCGCCGACGAGCCGGGCCAGCAGGCCGATTCCGAAGCCGGCGTCGAAGCTGCCGACCCGCGGGCCCACCTGGCCGAACACCGCGTTCTCGCTCGCGAGGGTGAGATCGCAGACCACGTGCAGGACGTGGCCGCCACCGATCGCGAAGCCGTTGACGAGCGCGATCACCGGAATCGGCAGCGAGCGGATCTGGCGCTGGAGGTCCAGCACGTTCAGCCGCGCTAGGCCGTCGCCGCCCACGTAGCCGCCGGCCGCGCTCTTGAAGTTCAAGTCGCCGCCGGCGCAGAACGCGAGGTCGCCCGCCCCCGTCAGCAGGACGCAGCCGATCGTGGGGTCGTCGCGGATCCTCGCGAACGCGTCGATCATCTCCCTGACCGTCTCGGGCCGAAATGCGTTGCGGACCTCGGGTCGGTCGATGGTGACCTTGGCGATCCCTGTGCCCGAGTGCTCATAGCGGATGTCGCGGAATTCCGCGACGCGGGTCCAACTGACGGGTGCGGTCATGCGGCGCGGCCCTCCGAGACGAATTCGAGGACGAGGCGACGGAAGGCGCCCGGCGCCTCAAGATGCGGGGCATGAGCTGCGCCGTCGACGACGGCGAGGCGAGCGCCGGGGATCCCCGCCGCGACCGTCGCGGCACGCTGGCGGGCCGGGTCGGTCGCGCCGACGATCACGAGGGTCGCCGCGGCGACCTCCCCGAGCCGTCCATGCAGTGGCTCCATGGCGCCCTGCCCGGCAGCCCGAAGGCTCGCCGAGAGGCCGGCCGCGTCATGGCCCAGGCGGATCTCGCGGAGCGCCGACCGCGTCGAGGCCGGCAGCCCCGCTTCACCGGCCAGCACCGGGTTGCGCTCCCAAGCGTCCGCGAACGCGACGATCCCCTCGCGCTCGAGGACTTGGACAAACGCCTCGTCGGCCGCCCGGCGTAACGTCCGCTCCGCGTCGTCCGCGATCCCTGCGGAGGCCGCCTCGAGGACGAGGCGGCCGACGCGCTCGGGGTGCGCGATCGCGAGGCGGAGCGCGACCCGCGCGCCCATCGAATAGCCGACGACGTGCGCCGAGCGCCGACCGAGTGTGCCGAGCAGCTCGGCCAGGTCGTCGGCGGTCCGCTCGATGGACGCCAGCGAGGGGGCGTCCGGGTCGACCCCATCGACGGGGCCAGAGGAGCGGCCGGCGCGCCACCCGGTTCCGCCGTGGCCGGGAAGGTCCGGGGCGATCACGCTGAACCCGGCCTCGGCCGCGGCGTCGGCCAGCCCGCCGTCCCAGCTGCGGCCGCTCCCGGTGAACCCGTGGAGCAGGAGCAGGGCCGGCCCCGAGCCGGCGACGCGGACGGCCCATCCGAGCCCGTCGATATCGATGCGCACGGGTGCCGCGATCACTGGTCGAGCCCCGCGAGGGCGGCTGCGACTGCCTCCGCCGCTTCCCGGTGCAGCTCCACGTTCCGCCCGCGCTCCGTGTGAAGCTCCAGCACGTCGACCCCCGGCGTCGCAAGGCTCTCGGCGAGCGCGGCGCGCAGCTCACCGGCTCCCAGCGTCCGATGGCGGGCTCCAAGCGCCTCCACGAGCGGGCCGAGCTGGACGCCGTGAGGCGTCCCGAAGAGCTCCTCGAAGTGGGCGGGCAGACCTGCGTACGGGGCGTCGGCCGCGGCCTGGGGCAGGAACGAGAAGATCCCGCCCCCGTCGTTGTTGACGAGCACGATCGTGGCCGACAGGTCGTGGAGCTTCGTGGCAACCAGCGCGCCCATGTCGTGGAGGAAGGACACGTCCCCGACCACGAGCGCCACCGGCCCCTGCGCTGCCGCGGCGGCGCCGAGCGCGGAGGAGATCACGCCGTCGATGCCATTGGCACCCCGGTTCGCGAGCGGCCGGATCGCACGCTCGCTTCCGGCCAGCCAAGCGTCGAGGTCACGGACGGGCATGGAGCTGCCGGCCCACAGGATCGCACCGTCGGGGAGGAGCTCGCCGAGATGGGCGAAGGGCGCGCCCTCGAACGCCTCGCCGCGGAACTCCACCCCCGCCAGCCATTTGCGGAGCGCGGCGTCGGCGACCCGGTCGGCTGCAACCCAGTCGCCCAGCCAGGCATCCCGGGATGGCGACGGCAGCCGCAGCCCGGCCTCGATCGCATCGGCAAGGGCGACTGCCGTGACCGCCGCATCCGCGTGGACGAACGTCGTGGGCAGAAGCACGGGCTCCCGGTAGCCTCCGTCCCCGTCGACGACGACCTGGACGGGAGCCGAATCCGCGAGGAGGGCCAGTAAGGCCTTGGAGGTCGGGATCGCCCCGAAGCGCAGCACGAGGTCCGGCCGATGCGCGTCTCGCCAGGTCCCCGGGCGGCAGAGGAGATCTCCGCGGGCGACCACGTGCGACCGCCCGTGCCGGCCGCAGCGGACGCCGGAGAGCGGGTCAGCCAGGATCGGGAAACCCGTCGTGACGGCCAGCCGGGCGAGCGCCGCGGGCAGCTCCGGGTCGTCCTGCGGCCCGGCGACGATCAGCCCGCGCTGGGCGCCCGCAACGCGGCCCGCGAGGCCGGCGACATCCCGGTCCCCGAGCGTGCGCGAACCGGCGAGGACGTCGGTGAACGGCCGCGGCGGCTCGGCGCCGTCCGGCTGGCGCGGTCGCAGGTCACCGTCGGGCACCAGGGGCTCCCGGAATGGGATGTTGAGGTGGACGGGGCCACTAGGCCCGGCCAGCGCCGTGGCCACCGCGCGGCTCGCCACGGAGCGGACGTGCTCGCGTGTCTCCCGCGTCGCGTCGAAGAGCGGGAGGTCGGCCTGCCACTTCGCGTGGACGCCGAAGAGGCCGACCTGGTCGATCGCCTGCGGTGCGCCCCGGTCCCGCAGCTCCGGTGGGCGATCAGCCGTCAACATCACGAGCGGAACGCGGCCCAGCGTCGCCTCGACAGCCGCCGGCAGGAGGTTCGCCGCCGCGGTCCCGGAGGTGACCAGGACGCCCGTCGCACGGCGCGAGGCGCGCGCGAGGCCGAGCGCGAAGAAGCCGGCGGCCCGCTCGTCGAGCAGGACGCGGACCCGGATCCCGGGGTGCGCCCGGAATGCAAGCGCGAGCGGCGTCGAGCGCGATCCCGGGCAGGCGACGACGTCGCGCATGCCCGCCCGCACCAGCTCGTCGACGAACCCGCGAAGTGCGACGACGTCCGTCATCAGCGGGGCTCCGCTTCGCGGCCGATGGCCGAAACGACCGGGCGCAGCTTCATGCGCGACTCCTCCCATTCGTGCGCCGGGTCGGAATCGGCGACGATCCCACAGCCCGCGAAGAGCGTCGCGTCGCGCCCGGCGACGACGCCGCAGCGCAGGGCGACCATGAGCTCGCCGTCCCCGTCGGCGCCCAGCCAGCCGATCGGGCCCGCGTACCAGCCGCGCTCGATCCCCTCGTGCTCGGCGATCATCTCGAGGGCCTGCCGGCGCGGCTCGCCGCCCACGGCAGGCGTCGGATGCAGGCGCTCGGCAAGGCCGAGAAGCCCTGCCTTGTCGCGCAGCCTGCCTCGCACCGGGGTCACGAGGTGCTGGACGTCGCGGAGGGGCAGGATCCCCGGCGTCCCGCCGACGTCGAGGCGCTCGGCCAAGGGGGCCAGGCTATTCCGGAGCATCTCCACCACCACGGCGTGCTCCTCGCGCTCCTTCCCGCTTGCGAAGAGCGCCCGCGCCAGCGCCGCATCCTCTGCGGGCGTCGTCCCACGTGGCGCCGAGCCGGCGATCGCGACCGTCTCGAAGTCCCGCCCGGCGGTGCGAACGAGGCGCTCGGGCGTCGCGCCGAGGAAGGTCCGGCCACCCCGGACGAAGGCGTAGATCGTCCCCTCGGGGGCGCCCGCGGCGAGTCGACGGAGCGCATTCTCCACGTCGATGTCGACGGAGGATCGGAGCTTCACCCGGCGGGCGAGCACGACCTTGTCGAGCCGCCCCCGTCCGACCGCGCCCGCGAAGAGGCCCACGACCCGATCCCAGGCGGCCCGATCCGGTCGCTCGCCGACGAGCGCGAGCAGCTGATCGGCCGGCCGGGCGACCACTCCGCCGGCACCCGGGCTGAGTGCACCGGCCCGCGCAACGAGCGCATCCCAGCGGCGATCGCGGGCACGCGCATCAAGATCGCCGGGGCCAGCGGCCCGACCGGCCGCCGGAACCGCCTCCACGGTCGTGCGGAAGGTCGCCCCGTGCGCGCGAGCGACGGTCAGTTCCGGCAGGACGAGCGAGGACGCCCCGAACGGACCCCAGGGATCGTCAGCCCCGGGCAGCTCGCCCGTGAAGCCGATGCCGCCGAGGAGTACGGGTCCGGCGCCGCGCGGCGAGCCCGCCGGGATGTCGACCACGGCGGTGGCGAGACGCTCCTGCCAGGCGGCCGCCGAGCGCCTGAACCTCGCCGAACCTGCTGCCTCCACCGACCAGGCACGCCCGATGCCGACGAGGGCGAAGCCGGCGGACGGCTGCAGCCAGAGGGCCGCCTCCAGGTCCCGCTCGCGGGCGGCGGCGAAGAGGCCGATCGGATCGACCACCGGCACGGGCACCGTCGTGACCTGAAGCCCGCCGGGCGGCAGATCGTTGCGTGTTCCCGGCAGTCCTCCAACGGGCCGCGTGCCGTCCAGGGCGGTCCCTGGCCGCTCGACGACCGTCACGTCGTGGACCCCGTGCCGCGGATCCGCTCCTCCGGGACACCCGCGCTCCGCAGCAGGAGCGCCCGCAGCGGCGGGTAGGCCTCGTCCAGCCGTGCAGGCTCGTCGGCCATCAGCCAGCGCGCGACGACCTCGTTGAGCGCGCCGAACCAAGCGATGCCGGTGAGCCGGGTGTCGAGCGGAGGGATCGCGCCTTCCACGACCGCCTGGTCCAGGTAGCCGGCGATCATCCGCGCGAATCGCTCGTGGAGCTCGTTCGTCTCGTCGTTGAACGCGCGCCCGGCCCCCAGCGCGTCGAGGAACAGAAGCCGGGCCATCGTGCGGTGGCCCGCGAACGTCGAGAAGACCGTTCGCAAGGCGGCGTCGGCCTTGGCGATCGGGTCGGTCTCCGCGGCAACCGCCCGGTCCACCTTCGCCGCGAGGCGGTCCGCCGTCGAGCGCATCAGCTCCCGGAAGATCGCCTCCTTCGTCGCGAAGTGGAAGTAGACGCCGCCCTTGCTCGTCTGGGCGGCGGTCGCGATCTCGTCCATCACCGTATCTCGGTAACCGCGCCGGGCGAACGTGTTGAACGCCGCGTCTAGGATCTGCTCCCGCCGCGTGCGGCTCTTCTCGGCCTGCGCCCCGCCGCGCCTGTCGTCGCTCATCACCGATCTCGCCTGGCGTGTCAAAACCGACCGACCGGTCGGTTTGTTCCGGCGATCCTACGTCCTTTTCGGCGGACGGGTGCCGCCGGATCGCCGGCACCGGCGGACCGGAGGATGCCGCGGGCTGGGCAAACGCCGCCCGGCCCTGCGCCGGGCTAGGTGCGCGGCTCTCCCGGGGCGCGGACCCGCAACGTCGCCGACCAGGCGACGCGCTCGGCGGGCGCGACCATCAGGGCCCGCCCGTTGCGATCGCGGAGGCGAGGTCGTCGTCGGGCGAGGTCGTCGGCTCCAGTGCGTGCTGCGTTCGGGCCGTGGCGGGCGGGGCCGGCCAGCCACCGTCATCGAGCCAGAGGCCCAGGTTCGGGGCGATCGGCGCGTACCACGTCAGCTCGAGGGCCGATCCGTCCGGCTGGTGGACGGCCGCAACTCCCGGCAGCCCCTCTCCACTGACCGAATCCCAGCTGCCGTAGAGCTCCCAGCCACCGAAGAGCTTGAGCGCGGTGCCCGCGCTCCTCTCGCGGACGACATCGAGGGCGATCATCGGGCCGTCCGTGCCCGGCGTCTCCGGCCACGCCACGTGCCCCGGCACGGGCCCGATCGGGACACCCACCGCCGACGTCACCCGCACGGAGGCAAGCCCTTCCACGTCCACGCGAGCGCCGGGCTCCAGGGCCAGGAGCGGGTGCATCGACCAGAGGATCGGCAGCTCGCGGTCGCCGTGGTTCTCCAGCTCGTATTCCGCCACGAGGCGGGGGCCGTCGAGACGAAGCCGTCGCGTGAACCGGTACGGCCAGGCTGCGCCGCTCCACGTCGCCACGAGCACCTCGCCCTGGGCCATGACCGGCGTGGGCCGACCCCATTGGTCGCCGTGGTCGCGCAATCGGGCCGCACTCGGGTCGAGCGGGTCCCCGCAGCGGACCACGGTCGGCAGGCACTCGTCCCAGCCGAACGCGACGTCGCCATCGAAGACCGCCTCCTGGCCGGCCCACGCTCCGGGGTTCGCCGGGGGTTCGCCCGCCACGAGCCACTCTCGGGCCGCGAAGCGGTCCGAGAACGAGATCACGCGCGCACCGAGCGCCGGCACGACGACGACCCTGACCCGGTCGTTGTCGAGAGCGATAGTCTCGAGCGACCCGAAGGCGGGGCCCGGTCCGATCACGAGTTCCTCCCGGTCGACGACCGACCAACGCTGGAGCGACCACCGTCATGCGCGGTGGACGCGATGAGTGCCTCCATGGCTTCGCGAGCGCCGGCCGCGTCGGCGTGCCCGATCGCCTCCACCACCCCCCGGTGGGCGCGGTTCGCCGCCTGCGGATCGCGTACGCCCGGGAAGGCAGTCGAGGGTCCGGATTCGAGTGCCTCGATCACCGCCCCGGCCAGCTGGGCAAGAAGCCCGTTGTGCGCAGCCCGCACGATCCCTGCGTGGAGCGCGAGGTCGATCCGGATGGCGGCGGATGGGTCGGCCGCGGCAGCCTCCATCTCGTCCTGGAGCCGCAGCAGCGCGGCCCGCTCCTCCGGCGTCGCTCGCTCCGCGGCGGCCTCGGCTGCCCGCGGCTCGATGATGTCGCGGACCTCGACGAGATCGGCGAAGAAGCCCGGGTCGGGACCGGCCTCCATCTGCCACGCCAGGACCTCGGGATCGACGAGGCGCCAGTACCCGCGGCCAAGGGCTCGCGTCCCGGTCCGTGGTCGCGATTCGACGAGCCCTTTCGCTGCGAGAACCTTGATCGCCTCGCGGACGACCGTGCGGCTGACTCCGAGCTCGGTCGACAGGTCCGCCTCGGGCGGAAGCGCGGCACCTTCGCCGAGCTGGCCCCGGACGATCCGCATCCCCAGGTCTCGCACGACGACCCTGTGAAGGCCGCGCCGCGCGCCGAAGCCGTGAGCAGAGCGGGTGGACATAGAACGGGACGGTAATGGGGTTTCGGGCGCTCTGCACGGCGGTTTTGCACATCCACGCGGGGGCCGGCCCGCGACGCGCCAGGGTCCCGTACGGCACCGGCCCACCATCCTTGCCGCGGTGGTGCACCATGCCGCCATGGCCGCCCGACCGGCGTTCACCCCGTCGATCCATCCGCGCGCCTGGGCTCCGCTGGCCGCCCTCGCGGTCGGCGCGGCGATCCCGGCCGTCCGCCCCCTCGTCCTCGCCGGCCTCGCCGTGGGAGCCGGGGCCGTCATCGCACGCGCGCGCGCCCGGACCCGGATGGCTGGAGATGGCTCGCCACGCTCCCGGCCGCGGTCGGGCTTGGATGGGCAGGCATCATGGTGACACCGATGCCCCTTCCCGATGCGACCCACTGCAGCGACCCGTTCGCGCTGCCCGCCGTGTCACGGGTCGTCCAGGCGAGCCCCGTTCTCGGCACGGCGGCCCTCGCGGCGCGTCTCTCGGGCGACCGCGACGCACTTCGCATCCGCATGCCTGCCAACCGGCGCGTGTCGGCGGTCGCGCTCCTGGCTCCCTTCGTGGTCCTGCCGGGCGCCCTCTGGATCGGGCCGCTCTTCGCGCAGCCCTTCTTCGGCCATGTCGGCCTCGCGACCGGGGAGCTCCGGACGCTGGTCCCCGCGGCGATGTTCGCCGTCGCGAACGCGGGCCTCGAGGAAGTGGAGCTCCGCGGATCGCTGCTGGGCTGGTCGGCGCCCGCCCTCGGGATGGGTGGGGCGATCGTCGGGCAGGCCGCCATCTTCGGCTTCGCCCACCTCGGGACGGCCATCACGGGTCTTGGTCCCCTCCTCTGGCTCGGGATGGCGACGAGCGTCGCGGTCGCCGGCCTGGTCGCGGCCCGCTCGGGCTCTCTGCTGCTTCCGTTCGCGGTCCACGCCGCCCTCGACGTGCCGCTGTTCTACGCGTACGCCAGTCGGGCGGCGGCGTGAGACCGGGCGCAGGCGACTCGACCCCGGACCGGCGCGGCCAGCGGCCGCGGCCCGATCTCGAGCTGGTCTGGCCCGGCAAGTACGAACCGGATGGGTCGCGGAGCGGGCCGGTCCGCGAGGTTGAGCCTCTGCGAGCGATCGAGCGGTTCCCCGGTCCCTCCGGCGACGCGCCGAACCACGTGGTCGCCGGCGACAACCTCCGAACGCTGCCCGCGCTGCTCGAGATGTTCGCCGGGCGGGTGGACCTCGTGTACCTGGACCCACCCTTCGGCACCGGGGACGCCTACCACGTGCGTGCGCCGCGATACGGGACCGCCGGTGGCCGCTCGGCCGCCGGCGAGCGGGACGAGCTCGCCGCCGGCACCCGGCGCGGCGTCGCCGCGTATTCGGACAGGCTCCCGGGTGGGCTCGGGGGGTTCGTCGGGATGCTGGCGCCGCGGCTGGAGCTGATCCGGGACCTGCTCGCCCCGACCGGCTCGCTCTATCTCCACCTGGACGCGCGGAGCGTGCACGCCGCAAAGCTCCTCTGCGACGAGATCTTCGGCGCCGCGAACTTCCGCAACCACCTCGCCTGGGTCTACGCCGGCCGCGAGCTTGCGCGCCGGCACTTCAACGCCAAGCACGACGACATCCTCTTCTACACCCGCGGACGGAGCTGGACCTTCCACCCGGAGCGGATCCTCGAGCCGCTGCGGGAGAGCTCCCGGCGGGCACTCTCCCGTCACGTGGACGAGGCCGGGTTGCCCTACGTCATCCGGTATCGCGACGGCGGCGGCTTCGCACACCGCGACGAGGAGGGCCGTACCTACCGCCAGCCGGTCCCGGCCGGCAGCCTGCCCCGCGACTGGTTCACAGCCGACTATGCCCGCAAGTCCGAGCGCACGGGCTACCCGACCCAGAAACCCGAGGCACTCGTCGCGCGCCTCGTCGCCGCCTCGAGCGAGCCCGGCGACCTGGTCGCCGACCTCTTCGCAGGGTCTGGGACGACCCCCGTGGTCGCGGCCCGCCTGGGCCGCAGATGGCTCGCCGCAGACGTGAGCCCGGTCGCGATCGCAGCCACGCGACGGCGCCTCCTCGCGCGGCCCGATGCGGGCGGCGGCTTCGAGGTGCGGACGCTTCGAGACGCGCTCCCGCCGGCCGCGTCGCTGGACCTCGCGGTTCGCCGCCTCTCCGGCGCAGGTGCTGCACCGGCGCAGCGCGCCAGCATCGACGGCCCCGTCGATGACCTGGCTGCTGTCGTGGCGTGGGCGATCGGCACCCGCTGGGACGCGGAGGAGCCCTTCGTGGCGAGCGCGGCCGCGGCACGCGACCCCTGGACCGGCGACCTGGTGCTCGATCTGCCGGTTGATCCGGTGCCGCCCGGAGCGCGAAACCCCGCTTCCGAAGGGACGAGCCGGGGACCCGGTGCGCGCGCCTGGACCGCCGGCGGCGCGGCGCTCGACATCGCGTTCAGCGGGTAGGCGCGCCGGTCACGCGGTCAGGACGCGCAGACCGCGTCGCATGCCGGTCAGGGCGCGGCGCTGGCCGAAGGTTCCGGGCTGGCAAGACGACCCCGGGCTGGGTGATGCCACCTCGCCGGACGAGGCCGACGGCGAGGGCGACATCCCCGGCGTCTGCGCAGGCCGAGGCGTGGGCGTCGCGGTCGGTTTGGGGGTGGCCGCGGGAAGGCACGACGAGACGCCGCTTCCCGCCACGGCCGTGGAGACCGGTGGTGGCGCCGCGAGCGCGAGCTCCGGCAGCGTTCCGGCAGGTGGGAAGAGTTTCGCGACGAGCGCCCGGATCGCCGCTACGTCCGGGATCTGGATCGAGCCGCGGATGTCGAAGCCCGGCACGACGAGCGGGTGCGTGATCACCGCCCGATACGTCCTCGTTCGGTCGACCCGGCGGGCAGCGTCCGCCAGGGGGACGATCAGGCTGCGTGGAATGTTCGTCTCGACGGTCTGCCCGACGGCCTTGAGGAAGCCGATCGGGTCGTTCAGGAACCCGCCGCCCACCACCGCGTCCCGGACTCCGGAAAGGATCTCCTGCTGGCGGGCCTGGCGGGTGAAGTCCGACTCGCCCGCAGCCTTGCGCACCCGCGCGTACGCGAGCGCCTCGTCCCCGTCGAGGTGGTGCCTGCCGGCGGTGATCGCGAAGCCGTTCGGGAACCCGTATTCGCGGTAGGTCGGATCGCAGAAGCTGTTGGCCACGTTGACGTCCACGCCGCCCACGCTGTTGACCAGGGCCACGAAGCCGCCCAGGTTGACCTGGGCATAAAGGTGGATGTCGAGGCCGAGGAGCGTCCCGATCGCCGCCATGAGCACGTCGTGCCCGTCGCCCGTGGAGCCCGGGAACTCGTCCGGGTGCAGCCGGGCGTATGAGAGGAGCGAGTTGATCTTGCCTGAGAACATGCCGCCGCCGGGAAGGGGGACGTCGACCGTGTCGCGCGCCAGCGAGATGAGCGAGACCGTCCCGGCCACCGGGTCCAACGATGCGACGATCAGGGTGTCGGTCAGGAACGTGGTGCGGCCCACGCCCGCGTCCACTCCGATCAGCAGCACGTTTACCCGGGAGGACCCGAGGGCCGGCACGGCGGTGGGCGCGCTGCTCGCCGCTGGCTCCGCCGAGGCGCCCGGGCCAGGTGTCGGCTCGGGGTTCCAGGCGCCGCTTCCGGCAGTCGAGGGTGCGAAGACGAGGTTGACCTCGATCGCGGGCCACGTTCGTCGCGTAGCCGAGGTAGGCCTGCGGGCCGATCACGATGACCGCCAGGAGCGCCACCGGGATCACGTCCCGGCGCCGCAGGCGCGGAAGACGCGGATCCAGCAAGCTCGAGCCGACCGCCACGAGCCGCCAGACCAGGAGAAGCGCCTGGAGCCCCAGGAGCCCCAGCAGGAACGTGTCGTCGAGCGCGAGGCTGGCCAGCCGGACCGGTCCGATCGAGACGATGCCGCCCGCCAGGAGGCCGGCAACGAGAACCACTGGGAGGGCGAAGAGCGCAGCCCGCGCGGCTCGCCCGGCCGCCAGGTGGCCCAGCCCGGGCACGACGGCGTCCAGGATCGCGGGAACGTAGCGGCGGCGAGCGCCACTGGGGCGGGCAACGGCCGGCTGGGGGTCCTCGTCGGTCACGGCATGCGAGGGTATCACCCGCCACGGCGGAGGCGCTCTCCCCGGCGGGCCCGCCGTCCGACGAGCCGCGGGTCGCCAGGGGGTACCGGTACGGTTAGGTGCTATTCGCGCGGCGGGCTGGCCGTGGACAATCGCCCCGATGTTCGCCATCACCGACCCGTACAAGGTCCTGCAGGTCGACCCGGACGCCGAGCCCGAGGTCATCCGCGCGGCGTATCGGGCGCTCGCCCTCAAGTACCACCCAGACCTGTCCCAGGCCTCAGAGGAGCGGATGGCCAGCCTCAACCAGGCGTGGGCAATCCTTCGCGACGCGGCCCGCCGGGCGGCCTTCGACCAGGCGCGGGCAGAGGCGAAGCGTGCTGCCGAGGCGCCGAAACCGGCCCCCGTCCGCGAGCAGCCGGCGCCCTCCTTCACGCCGCCACCCGGGAAGCAGTCCGGCAGCATCCTCGACTTCGGCAGGTATGCAGGCTGGTCGCTCGGCCAGCTTGCCTCGGCCGACCCGGACTACCTGCTGTGGCTCGCGCGGACCCCCATCGGACGTCCGTACTCGGCGGAGATCCGGGAGCTCCTCGAAAGCCACCCCGTCGCCAGGCCCGGGTCGGCACCGCAGCGCCCGGGTCAGGCCACGGGTCGGCGGCGGAGCCAATTCGGTCGCGGCTGACAGGAACGCGAATGGGCGCCCGGCGTCGGCCGGCAGGGCGCGTTTGACGAACCAGCCCGGATGAGCCATCCTTGGCGGGAGGGCGACGCGCCCGGCGCAGGTTCGAGCACCCAACGACCCGCTCCCGCGCCACACGGACGCCCCCGGTCGCTCCGGCTGCTTCGCCGTCGAGCGACCAGTGAATCCAGATACGCCGGCCCGCCATTGGCGCACCCGGCCCGGAAAGGCACATCTCGCCACAATGCTCAACACCTCGACTCTCCGCCGACCCGGCGGACCCATCGCGCTGGCAGCGCGCTCGGCGGACAGCCGGCGGCTTCGCCGACGCGCCTTCGCCGACGACCGCCTCTACTGCGGAACGAACGGATGCACCACTCACCTGGTTCTCGACCCGCAGACCGGTGTCGCGAGCTGCCCGATCTGCGGATTCCGCCGCACCATCGGCTAGACCCGTCCGCCGGTCGGCGTGACGCTGCCGGCGACCGTCCACAGGCCACCATCGCGGTCCCCGTGGACGGCGCGTGGATAAGTGAACGGCGCGTCCCGAATCTCGTGGACAGGTCCCTTGTGCCCAGGTCCGTCGCGGGGCGATGATCCTGTCAGCCCGAAGGGGCCGAAGAAACAGGTCGCGAGGCCGTCGCAAGGCGGCCGGGCTCATCGCAAGGTGAGCCGGGTGCTCCGCAAGGGGCGCCGCCCCTCCCGCAAGGGAGGCACGCGATCCGCCGGCTGACTCGTCGTCGGCAACAATGACGGGAACCCCGTCCGCAAGGACGGCCGGCGTGCCGCAAGGCGCGTCGGCGCTCCCGCAAGGGGGCCCGCGCTCCGCAAGGAGTCGCGTTGGACAGCCGGAACCGACGGTCCCTTCGGGTCACTTCATGTCCGCCGAGGCGCGCGCTGTAGACTCCGGGACGTGCACGCGGGAACCTCTTCCGCCCGCGCCCGCTCGCCAGAGGTGATCGTGACCGCCGAGTCCGGCCGCGCGGCCCGCGACCCCGGTCTCATGACCGGCGCCGGGCAGGTGCCGGCAATTCACCTCGACGGGGTTCGGTTTGGGTTCCGGATCGGCGGCCACGAGACCGAGGTCATCGCGGGGCTCGACCTGGAGATCGCGCCGCGCTCGATCGTGGCCGTGGTGGGACCGAACGGCTGCGGCAAGAGCACGCTCCTGCGGGTCATCGCCGGCCTGCTTCGGGCCCACACGGGCACGGTGGAGGTCGAGGGACGACCCGTCACCGGCCCCGACGCACGGGTCGGGCTGGTATTCCAAGAGCCGCGCCTGCTCCCATGGCGGTCGGCATTCGCGAACATCGCGTTTCCTCTCGAGGTCGCCGGCCGGGCGCGCGAGGCGCGAGAGCGCCGGGTCACGGAGCTGCTGGGCCTGGTCGGGCTGCGCGACTGGAGCCGCGCCCGGCCCGCAGAGCTCTCGGGTGGGATGCGCCAGCGCATCGCGATCGCGCGGGCCCTCGCCCTGGAGCCGGCGGTCCTCTTGCTCGACGAGCCGTTCAGCGCGCTGGACTCGCTCACCCGTGAGCGATTCAACGTCGAGCTCCTGCGCCTCTGGGAACGGATCGGTGCCACGATCGTGGTCGTGACGCATTCGATCGCCGAGGCCGTCTTCCTCGCCGACCGTGTCATCGTCCTCTCCCCCCGCCCTGCCGGGCTGGTCGCTGATGTCGCCGTGGACCTGCCGCGTCCCCGGCGGCCGGACGACCTCGACGCGGCCGCGGTCACGCGCACCGCGGCCGAGATCCGCGCCCACCTCGAGGGCGCGACCGACGACGCGTTCGCGGTGGCGACCGGCGACGTGCCGGCTCACCCCCAGCCCGACGAGGCGATCCCATGATCCGCCGCGACCGGGTCCTGCCACCCGCCGTCGCGCTCGTCGCGTTTCTCGCCGCATGGCAACTGCTCGTCGTGGTCGGCAACTACCCCGCCTTCATCCTCCCCGGACCGCTCGTGGTCGGCGAGCGGTTCGTCAGCGCCTGGCGCGACGGGACGATGACGCCGCACGTGGTCACGACGCTGGCCGAGATCGGGCTCGGGTTCGTTGGCGGCGCGCTCGCGGGAATGCTCGGTGGCTACGTGATGGCCCGCTCCCGGCTTGCGAACCGGGTCCTTTCGCCGTACCTCGTCGCCGCCCAGGCGGTCCCGATCCTGGCGCTCGCGCCGCTCATCGCGCTCTGGTTCGGAAGCGGGCTCTTCGCCCACGCCATGATCGTGGCCCTGATCGTGTTCTTCCCGGTGGCGATCAGCACGCTCGTGGCTGTCCAGGGGGTCGACCGCCGCCTCCTCGAGATGGCCCGCAGCTACCGGGTCAGCCGCGGTCAGCGCCTGCGCATGGTCGAGCTGCCCGCCGCGCTGCCGGGCATCCTCGGCGGGCTTCGGATCGGCGTGACCCTGGCCGTGGTCGGCGCGATCGTGGCGGAGTGGACCGGCGGCGACACGGGGCTGGGCGTGCTGATCAACCTTGCCCGCGGGAGCCTCTTCGACATCCCGCTCCTGTTCGCGGCGCTCCTAACCGTCGCGATCATCGGCGTCGCGCTGTACAGCGCCGTCCTGCTGGTTGAGAGGCACTTCGCGACCCCGACATCCTGATCGCCCCATCGGGGCGGCCTGGCGCCCGTGGTACGCTTCCCGCGCCTTCGGGGCAGGGTGCAATCCCCGACCGGTGGTCCGGCTCGGCGCGATGTCGTCGGGCGAGCCCACGAGCGACCCGGCGACAGCCGGTCGCAGATCCCGGGGCGGCGCGTGCCGCTCGGCGGGGGCCGACGGTCAGAGTCCGGATGAGAGAAGGTAGGTCGCGACACCCACGCGCCCCGCGACCCTGAGCATTTCCTGGGCCCCGGGGACGTGCCGTTCACGGAGGGCCGGATGCAGGCGAGCCAGATCTCCATCAGCCCGGCGGGCTCGCGCGGGCAGACCCGCGGGCAGCCCCGGCGGGTGGTCCGGCACGGGGTCGTCGCCGCCCTGCTCGTCGCGCTCGCGCTCGTCGTGTCCGCCTGCGGCGGCGCACCGACGGGATCGTCGGCCGGCCCGGTCAACCTCGTCGTCGGGCTCGGGTACATCCCGAACGTCCAGTTCGCCCAGTTCTACCTGGCCCAGCAGGCCGGCTACTACCGTGACGCCGGGCTCAGGGTGGAGCTCCAGAACAAGACCGACCCGGAGCTCGTGACGCTGGTCGGGCAGGGCGCCGTCGACGTCGGCATCTCGGACGGGACGAGCGTCATCCCCGCGGTGAGCCAGGGCATACCCATCCGGTACGTCTTCACCGTGTTCGCCCAGTTCCCGAACGTCGTCTTCTCGAAGACGGCCAGCGGGATCACGACGACGGCCGCGCTCCGGGGACGCAAGATCGGTATCCCGGGCAAGTTCGGGTCGAGCTGGATCCAGCTCGAGGCGCTGCTTGCCGGGGCCGGCCTGACCACCGCCGACGTGCAGCTGGTGCTCTTTCCCGACTTCGGCCAGCTGGCCGCCCTGCAGCAGGGTGCGGTCGACGCCGCCACCGGCTACGCGAACAACGAGCCCGTCCAGATGGCGCTCGGCGGGGAGACGGCCAACGTGCTCGCCCTGCCCCCGGCGAACCAGCTTCCCGGTCCGGGCCTCATCGTGGCCGCGTCAGCGCTGAACGGTCCCAAGAAGGATGCCCTCCGGGCGTTCGTGGCGGCGACCCAGCGCGCCATGCGCGACATCGAGGCCGATCCGGAGAAGGGCGTCGACGCGTCGATCGCCCAGGTCCCGGCGCTGGGCTCCGCCCGTGCGGCGCAGCTCGCGGTCCTGCAGGCGACCATCGCCCTCTGGGAGAGCGACTATACGCGGGCGAACGGGCTGGGTGCGGTGGACCCCGCCCTCTGGGACCGCTCGATCGCCTTCATGGCGGGCCTGCCGGACAAGCTTCTTGCCAAGCCGGTGAGCGTGGCGGACTGCATCAGCACCGCGCTTCTGCCGAGCCCCTGACCGAGGGCGGGCACCAGGCGGGAGGCCGAGCGGGGCGCGCCTGCCGGGACGGGCCGGCGCGCCCCGACGCGAACAGCCGTCAGGCGGCGACTCCGGCGGACGCGGCTCGAGCGGGGGATGCCGCGAGCTCGTCCGCCGCGACCTCGAGCTCGATCGTGACATCGTCCGAGACCAGCCAGCCGCCGGCCTCGAGTCCCACGTTCCAGGTCAGGCCCCACTCGGAGCGATTGATCCGCGTGGTCGCCTCGAAGCCCGCGTAACGGCGACCGTCCATCGCGGTCACGATGCCCAGGCTCTCGGCGTCCAGGACAACCGGCCGCGTCACGCCACGGATCGTCAGGTCGCCGGCGATCGCCCAGCGACCGCCCTTTGGCTCGATCCTGGTGCTCCGGAACGAGATCGTCGGGTAGTTCTCGACGTCGAAGAAGTCGGCCGATCGGAGATGGTTGTCCCGCGGCTCCATGCCGGTGTCGACGGTCGCAGCCGGGATCTCGACGTTGACCGAGGACGCGGCCGGGTTGGCCTCGTCGTATTCGATCGTGCCGGTCACTCCCTTGAAGAGACCCCGAGTCTTCGTGATCATCATGTGCTTGGCGGTGAAACTCACGGTCGTGTGTGCCGTGTCAAGCTGCCAGGTGTGCATTCCGTTGTTCCTGTTTCCCTGCTCCTGTGGCCGCCGGCGAGCGCGAACGGCCATGCATGTAGTTGACCGTGCAACCATATCAGCATATAGTTGCGGCTGCAAGTCATCCTTCGGGCCGGCACGGGTCCTGGCTGTGGGGGTTCCCCGATCGGACGCGACCGCGTAGCATGCTGAGGTGACCGAGACGCTTGACCAATCGCTCTCCGGGCTTCCGCTCCCCCGCGCCGAGGACGCCCGCTTTCGCGCCTGGTTCGCCTTCCTGCGGGCCCACGCCGGCGTCACGCGCCGCCTGGAGTCCGAGCTGCGTGCCGAACGCGATCTCGGCCTGGCCGAGTACGACGCGCTGATCCAGCTCGCGCTCGCCGACGACCACCGGCTCCACATGAGCGATCTCGCCGAACGGGTCCTCCTCTCGCGCAGCGGCGTCTCGCGCCTCGTCGACCGGCTTGAGGCTTCCGGCCTGGTCGTCCGCGCGGCGTGCCGGGAGGATGCGCGCGTCTCGTGGGCGACGCTCACGGATGCCGGCCTGGCGCGCGTGCGCGAAGCCTCGCCGGCACACTTCCGCGGCGTCGAGACCCACTTCCTCGCCCGGATCCCGGAGGCCGACCGCGAAGCGTTCATCCATGCCCTCGAGACGGTGGTCGAGTCACTGGGCGCACCGATCCGGGAGGAGCAGCCCTCCGTCGGGTCGCCACGCGCCTGAGGGGCGCTCCCCTGCCCGATCGATCGGCCGTGAGCAGCGGCGTCCTCCGCGTCGGGACGAGTGGCTTCGCATACCCCGCCTGGATCCCGGCGTTCTACCCACCCGGCACGCGTCGTGACGGGCTGCTCCAGGCCTACGCGGGGTGGCTGTCCGCCGTGGAGCTCAGCACGACGTACTACCGCCAGCCATCCGAGGCCCAGGCAGCCGCGTGGTCCGCCCGGACGCCGCCGGCTTCCGGTTCAGCGTCAAGCTCCTCCGGTCGGGCACCCTGCGGGCCTATGCGGGCGATGCCGCGACGACGCTCGCCTGGCTCACCGGGCCCCTCGCCGGCTTCGGCTCCCGGCTGGGCACGGCGCTCGTGCGCATTCCCGCCGAACGGCCCCGCGACGACGGACGCCTGGCGGCATTCCTCGAGGCGTGGCCACGCTCCGTGCCGCTTGCCCTCGAGCTGCAGGATCCCGGATGGCAGGTCGACGAGGTCTACGCCATCGCCGCCGAGGCGGGTGCATCAGTCGTCTGCACCGAGACCGACGAAGCGCCGGATCCACCCCTGACGATGACGGGATCGTTCGCCTACCTGCGCCTCCGACGTGCCCGGTACGGAACGGCCGACCTCGACGCCTGGGCCGACCGCCTCGAGCCCTTCCTCGCCGACGGGCGTGATGCCTACGCGTTCTTCCGTCACGACGAGGCCGGCGCGACACCCGGGTACGCGCGCTCCCTCGCAGCGAGACTCCCGGAGTACGCTGCCGGGCAGGATTCCGAAGCCCCGGGAGAGGAGCACGCATGACCGAGACCATCCGCGTCGGGCTTGTCGGTGCCGGCGGGATCGCCCGCTCCCGCCACGTGCCTGGGTTCCGCGCGATTGACGGCGTCGAGGTGCGCGGGGTCGTGGCCAGCTCCCCGGCGAGCACGCAGCGTGCCGCCGACGAACTGGGCATCCCCAACGCATACCCGACGTGGGAGGCGCTCGTCGCCGACCCCGCGATCGACGCCGTGGTCGTCGCCACCTGGCCGAATCTCCACGCCCCGGTCACGATCGCCGCCCTGGCTGCCGGCCGGCACGTACTCTGCGAGGGTCGCATGGCGATGGACGCCCCCGAGGCGCGGACGATGCTGGCCGCTTCACAGGCCCGGCCGGATCGCGTCGCCATGCTCGTGCCGGGGCCCTTCACGTTCTTCGCCGACGACGCCGTCCGGCGGCTGCTGCGCGACGGCGCCATCGGGACGCCGCGCACGCTCCGGGCAACCTGGGCCGGTGGCGTTGCAGCGACCGGACACGACCAGTGGCGTCGCGAGCGGCGCTTCAGCGGCAACAACGTGATGACGCTCGGCATCCTCTACGAGTCGGTCGCTCGCTGGCTGGGCCACGCCGAGGAGGTCAGCGCGGTGCTCGAGAACTTCGCGCCGTGGCAGGACGGCCCGGACGGGTCGCCGGTGCCGGCCGACGTCGCCGACCACGCGATCGTGATCGCGCATTTCCCGGGGAACCTCGTCGGCACCTTCGAGGTGTCCGCCTACGCGCGATCGACGCCGCCCAACGCGGTCTCGATCCACGGGACCGAGGGCGGGCTCATCGTGGACCTCACGACGCAGGAGATAACGCTCGCCCGTCCGGCCGCGGCTCCCGCGGAGACCGTGGAGATCGCTCCCGGAGAGCGCGGCGCGTGGAGGGTTGAGGAGGCGTTCATCGCCGCCATCCGCGGCCGCGAGACGGTGACGCTCAACGACTTCGCGACGGGCGTCGCCTACATGGCATTCACCGACGCGGTCCACGCGAGCGCCGAGGCGGGAACGCGGGTCCGGCCCTGAGGGGCGCGCCAGTGTCGGTCGCGCCATGCGACAGGCCTTCTCCAGCGTTCAGCCCCGCAGCGTTCCCTCGACGCGAGTAACCGCGCGGCCGGCCACGCCGACCCGCTCGCCGCGCCGCGTGACGTCGAGGAGACCGCCACGCCGTGAAACCTGGAGCGCCCGGAAGGTCGAACCCAGGCGCGGCGCCCAGTGGGCGGCGAGCGCGCAGTGGGCGGAGCCGGTGACGGGGTCCTCGGGAATCCCCGCCGCGGGGCAGAAGTAGCGCGAGACGACCGCGGCATCGGGCACGTCGGATCGGGCCGTCGCGATCAGGCCGTCCGAGAGGTTCGCCGCCAGCCAGGCCTGGTCGGGCGCCAGCCCCCGAACAATGGCCGCGGACGCCAGCTCCACGAGCAGGCTGCCCGTCCCGCTCCCCACGAAGACGGGCTGGCAACCGAGCGCGGCAACGAGGCCAACGGGCGGCTCGACAGGCTGCACCGGATCGACGGGGAGGTCCAGCTCGATCCTGCCATCCGGGAAGCGCGCGGCCACGAGCTCCCCGCTCCGCGTCGCGAAGTGCACGGCCCGGTCCCCGGCCAGCCGGCCGCTCTCCCAAAGGACGTGCGCGCTGGCGAGGGTCGCGTGGCCGCACAGGTCCACCTCGACCGCGGGAGTGAACCAGCGCAACTTCCACGTCCCGGACCCGGCCGCCTCCAGGAATGCCGTCTCCGAGTAGCCGAGCTCCGCCGCGACAGCCGCTCGCCAGGCGTCGTCCCGCGGCTCGGCGAGGAGGACGACGCCGGCCGGGTTGCCGGCCAGCCCGGGCGCCACGAAGGCGTCGACGACGTAGACGGGAAGACCTGCGGGGAGTGTCACTCCCCGCAGGATAGCGAACGCGCTGCCGGTCAATGGACCGGCGTCAACGGACCGACGGTCAGGGGATCAGGTAGACCACGCTCACCGAGTCGTCGACCTCGTTGGTGCCCACCTGGACGGGCGTGGACAGGTCGGCCGCCTTCGCCCCGGCCGCCGCGGGGTACGCCACGGGCACCGGGGGGTTGCTCGACTGCTCGGTGATCGACTGGACGCCGGTGATCGTGACGCCGGCCGCGCCGGCCAGCGCATCGGCGGTCGAGCGAGCGTCCTTCATCGCAAGGAGGCGCGCCTGGGCCAGGGCCGCCGACGGGTCGTCGACGCGGAACGTGATGCCGTTGAGCGTGGTGGCGCCGACCGCCAGCGCACCGTCGATGACGTTCGAGATGCTGCCGAGGTTGCGGACGGTCGCCTGCACGGTGTTCACGATCTGGTAGCCGGTGAGCTTCGGTGCGCTGCCGTTCGGCGAGTAGTCATAGACGGGCTGCAGCGAGAGCTGCGTCGTCTGGATGTCCTTGTCTGCCACCCCGGCGCCCTTGATCGCGGCGATCACCGCCGTCATCGCAGTGGCGGCGGCCGCCTGGGCGTCCGTGACAGTGGTCCTGGTGAGCGTGACACCCACGCTGACATCGGCGACGTCCGGGACCGTGGTCACGCGCCCCGTGCCCGTGACGCTGATCGTGTGCTCCGGGGCCGTCGTTGAGTCGACAGCGCGGGCGGCGCGCGGTCCAAGGGCCGGGCCGAAGGCGACGGCGAGGGCAAGGCCGGCGAGCGCGCCGGCGGCGAGCCAGCCGAGGCGCGGTCGGGCAGTGAACCCAGTGTTCATGGTCATGGCGAGGCTCCTTCAGGCGGCTGCCGGGCGGCAGGCGGCGCGTTCGCATTCCCGACGTGCACGAAGGGCCCGTGGTTCCCCGAAGACGGAGGCCGCCGAACCGCGCGCTGGATGGCGGCTCGGGGCGACCACACTGCGTGGACCCGGTTCCTCGTGTGGCCTGGCCCGCCCGCGTGCCGGGCCGCGGCTCAGAACGCGAGCGGGTCGAGCTTCTCTGGGTCGATCCCCAGCGAGGCGATCGCGGCCGTGACGTCGCCGGCGGGCAGGACGCCGCCCTGCGACAGCGCGTTGAGTGCCGCGATTGCGACATGCGCTGCGTCGATCTCGAAGAGTGCCCGCAGGGCCTCGCGGGTGTCGCTGCGGCCGAACCCCTCCGTTCCCAGCGACACGAAGCCCGCGGGCAGCCAGCGGCCGAGCAGGTCCGGCAGGGCCTTCATCCAGTCCGAGACCAGCACGACCGGGCCGCCCTCCGGTCCCAGTACCGACGTCACGTACGGAGTCCGCGGGGCCTGGTCCGGGTGAAGCCGGTTCCAGCGCTCGACCTCGAGCGCGTCGACACGGAGCTGCTGCCAGGACGTCACGCTGTAGACCTCCGCGGCGATGCCGAACCGCTCCGCGAGGAGCGTCCGCGCGGCGACCGCCTGCTCGAGGATCGCGCCCGAGCCCGCCAGACGAACCAGCGCCTTCGGGCCGCCCGCGATCTCCGGCCCGCCAAGGGTCCGGTAGATCCCCCGCACGATCCCTTCGGTGACGCCATCCGGCGCGGGCGGCATCGGGTAGTTCTCGTTGTAGAGCGTGATGTAGTAGTAGACGTCCTCGCCCTGGCCGTACATCCGCTCGATACCGTCGCGGACGATCGCGGCAAGCTCGTACGCGTAGGCCGGGTCGTAGGCCCGGATGCTCGGGACGGTCGATGCCAGGAGCTGGCTCTGCCCGTCCTCGTGCTGGAGGCCTTCGCCGTTGAGGCTCGTCCGGCCCGCGGTCGCGCCGAGCATGAACCCGCGTCCGCGCGCGTCGGCGAGCGCCCAGGCCTGATCGCCGGTCCGCTGGAACCCGAACATCGAGTAGAAGATGTAGAAGGGCAGCATCGGTTCGCCGTGAGTCGCGTAGGACGTCGCGGCTGCCTGGAGAGACGCCATCGAACCCGCCTCGGTGATCCCCTCCTCCAGCACCTGGCCGTCGATCGCCTCCCGATACGAGAGGACCAGGTCCGAGTCGACCGGCTCGTACTGCTGGCCGCGGCTGGCGTAGATCCCGGCCTCTTTGAAGAGGGGGTCCATGCCGAACGTGCGCGCCTCGTCAGGGATGATCGGGACGACCCGGCGGCCGAAGCCCGGGTCGCGCATCAGGTTCCGGAGGAGCTTGGCGAAGACCATCGTCGTGCTGACCGCGGACGTCGAGCCGGCCGCGAACTCGCGGTCGGTCTCCGGGACGGGCGCCGGCAGGGGCCGGCTTCGTACGACCCGCCGTGGCAGCCCGCCACCGAGGGCACGCCGGCGCTCCATGAGGTAGCGCATCTCCTCGGATCCGGGGCCCGGGTGGTAGTACGGCGCCTCGGCGATCTCATCGTCCGGGATGGGGAGCTCCAGGCGGTCGCGGAAGATCCGCAGCTCGGCCTCGGAGAGCTTCTTGGCCTGGTGGGTGATGTTGCGGCCTTCCACGTTGGAGCCGAGCGTCCAGCCCTTGATCGTCTTGGCCAGGATCACCGTCGGCGCGCCCTTGAACTCGGTGGCAAGCCGGTACGCGGCGTAGAGCTTGCGATAGTCGTGGCCGCCGCGGCGGAGACGGGTCAGGTCGTCGTCGGACAGGTGCGCCACCAGGCGGCCGAGGCGCGGGTCTGGGCCGAAGAAGTGCTCGCGGATGTAGGCGCCGCCCGCGACCGAGTACTTCTGGAACTCGCCGTCGACGGTCTCGTTCATCTTGTTGACGAGCACCCCGTCGGTGTCCCGGGCCAACAGCTCGTCCCATTCGCGGCCCCAGATCACCTTGATCACGTTCCAGCCCGCGCCGCGGAAGATCCCTTCGAGCTCCTGGATGATCTTGCCGTTGCCGCGGACCGGGCCGTCGAGGCGCTGCAGGTTGCAATTGACGACGAAGGTCAGGTTGTCGAGCTGTTCGCGACCGGCGACCCAGAGCGCACCAAGGGCCTCCGGCTCGTCCATCTCCCCGTCGCCGAGGAAGGCCCATACCCGCGAGCCGCTGGTGTCGGCGATGCCCCGGTGCTGCAGGTAGCGGTTGAAGCGCGCCTGGTAGATCGCCGCGATCGGGCCGAGGCCCATGCTGACGGTGGGAAACTCCCAGAAGTCCGGCATCAGGCGTGGGTGCGGGTAAGAGGACAGGCCCCGGCCCGGTACCACCTCGCGTCGGAAGTGGTCGAGCTGATCGGCGCTCAGCCGCCCCTCGAGGAACGCGCGAGCGTACATCCCGGGGGCCGCGTGACCCTGGTAGAAGACCTGGTCGCCTGCGCCTTCGTCCTTGCCCCGGAAGAACCAGTTGAAGCCAACCTCGTAGAGGCTCGCGGAGCTCGCGTACGTGGACAGGTGCCCGCCGATGCCCGGCGAGCGACCGTTCGCGCGCAGGACCATCGCGACGGCGTTCCAGCGGACCAGGCGCCGGATGCGGCGCTCGATCTCCTCGTCGCCCGGGAAATGCGGCTCCTGCTCGGGGCTGATCGTGTTGATGTAGCGCGTCTGGGTCAGCGGGGGCAGCCCGACGTGGAGCTGGCGCGACCGCTTCAGGAGCTTGTACATCACGAAGCGAGCCCGGTCGGCGCCGTCCTGCGCGACGAGCTGGTCGAACGAATCGATCCAATCGGCGGTCTCGGCGGGATCGATATCCGGCAGCTGGTGCTTGAAGTCGTCCGAGTACATCGCGAGCACTCCTGGCGTCGGCGCGGGCCGGGCGGCGTTGGCCGTCCGACGGATTGCCCGGGCACGCACTGTGCACCGGGCGACGAGATGGCGGGGCAAGTGACCGGAGCGTAGCCCATCGTGCGGCCGGACGCTGCCCGAACGGCTGGGGTAGAGTCGCGCCATGCAGCCGGGCTACGATCCGACCACGGCGCTCGTCGTCGTCGACCTCCAGAACGACTTCGCCGATCCGGCCGGGAGCCTCTCCGTGACGGGCGGCGACGCGGTCGTCCCCTACGTCAACGCGCAGATATCGGAGGCGCTGGCGGCCGGCGCGCTGGTCGTCTACACCCAGGATTGGCATCCTTCTTCGACCCCGCACTTCGCGAAGGACGGGGGCCCGTGGCCGATCCACTGTGTCGCGGGAACGTGGGGCGCCGCCTTGCACCCGGGGCTCGTCGCGAACGCCGGCCCGGCCGTTCGCAAGGGCGCGGGCGGCGAGGACGGCTACTCGGGCTTCACGATGCGCGATCCCGGGACCGGCGCCGAGGCGGCGACCGCCCTCGTGGGGCTGCTGCGGGCACGCGACATTCGGAGGGTCGTCGTCTGCGGGCTCGCCACGGACTACTGCGTTCGAGCGACGGCGCTCGACGCCGTCGCGCTCGGCTATCGAACGGTGGTCCTCCTCGAGGGCGTGCGCGCCGTCGACCTCCAGCCGGGGGACGGCGCCAGAGCGCTGCGCGAGCTCGCCGACGCCGGCGTCGAGCTGATCGAGCCCGTCGCGGCCGCGATCGGGGCGGTCGAATGAGCCGCCTTCGAAACGTGCTGCTGCTCGCCCTGGCGGGCGTGGCTGGGGCCGTCGCGGCAGAGCGGTGGCTCGGGTGGCTGATCGAAAACGGCGAGGGCCCGGATCCCGCCATGAAGATGGCGATCTCGATCGATGCGCCGATCGGGGCCGTCTGGGACGCTGTGTCTGACATCGAGCGCCAGCCGATCTGGATGCACGAGATGAAGTCAGTTCGCCTTCTCACGCCGGGCCGGCTCGGGATCGGGACCCGCGGCGAGGCCGACGTCCGGGTCTTCCTCGTCGGCGTCGTGGACGAGGTTGAAGTCGACCAGTTCGAGCCGCCGACCGCGTTCGGGATCCGGCACGTCGGCGTCTTCTCCGGGGCGGGGCGCATCGCCCTCGAGGCGCTCGACGCCGGGCGGACCCTCGTGCGGTGGGACGAGCGGCTCGTCCCGCCCATCCTCCCGAACCTGGGCCAGCTGGTCCAGAAGCCGATCCTCGGCGCGATCTTCCAGGCCGACCTCGAACGGCTCAAGGAAATGGTCGAGGCGCGTCACGCTGAGGCGACCGGCGGCGCGGGGGCCGACGCCGGCTGATCCGGCGGCGCCGAACGCTCCTGCGACCTGACGCCCGAGATCTGCGCCATGGACCTCCACCTCGTCGACGCGACCTACGAGCTGTTCCGCGCCCACCATGCCCCGCGGCCGCCCGTTCGGGGCCGTGACGGGATGGAGCTCGGCGCGGTTGCCGGCCTCGCTGGGACGCTTCTCGCCCTCGTCCGCCTCGAGGGCGCGACCCACGTCGGGTGCGCCCACGACCGGGTGATCCGCTCCTTCCGGAACGATCTCTGGCCGGCCTACAAGAGCGAGGCCGGCGTGCCGCCCGAGCTGCTCGCGCAGTTCCCGGTCGCCGAGGAGGCGATCGCGGCGCTCGGGTTCGTGCTCTGGCCGATGGTCGAGTGCGAGGCAGACGACGCGCTCGCCACGGCGGCCACGGCATGGGCGGGCGTGGACGGGGTGGAGCGCATCCTGGTGTGTACCCCCGACAAGGACCTCGCCCAGGTCGTCCGCGACGACCGGGTGGTGCTCCGCGACCGGCGGCGGGACATCACCTACGACGAAACCGGGGTCCGGGCGAAGTGGGGCGTTCCTCCCGCGGCGATCCCCGACTACCTGGCGCTCGTCGGCGACGCGGCGGACGGCTTCCCCGGGCTGGCGGGTTTTGGTTCGAAGAGCACGTCGGCCCTGCTTCGGGCGTTCGGGAGCCTCGAGGGGATCCGAGACGCCGCGCCCGGGACGTGGCCGAGGGCCGTGCGCGGTGCCGACCGGCTCGCGGCGACGCTGCGCGAACGGTGGCCCGAGGCGCTCCTGTTCCGTGACCTCGCCACGCTCCGGACGAACGTGCCGCTCGGGACGCCCGGGCCGGAGACGCTCCGTTGGCAGGGGGCCGACCCGATGGCGTGGCCGGCGTTCTGCGAACGCTGGGGTCTACCCGGCCTCCTCGCGCGGCCGCACCGCTGGCGTCCGAACGGTTGAACGGCGGGCGGGCGCAGGCCGGCTGCCCTCGCCGAGCAGGGCGAGCAGGCGCGGGTGGTGCGCCGGGGGCGCAGGCGAGGACGCCCATGCGGCCGCCTGGTGCGTCAAGATCGAACCACGGCTCGCCGCGGAGATCGGTGACGACGGCACCGGCCTGCTGCGCGATGAACCCGGCCGCGGCGACGTCCCACGTCGAGAGTCCGATGGTCTGGCAGAAGGCGTCAAAGCGGCCGTTCGCCACGTAGGCCAGGGCGAGCGCCGCGGAACCCATGTTGCGCGAGACGCGGATCTCGCTGCGCACCCGGGCGACCCGGCGGGCAGGAGCCCTGCCCCCGACGGTCAGCGCCATCACCACGTCGGAGAGCCGCGCCTTCCCGGAGATGCGCACCTCGCGGCCGCCGAGCGTCGCGGGACCGCCTGCCGCCGCGGCGAACGTCTCGCGGCGAAGCGGATCGTGGACCACCCCGACGACCGGCTTCCCGTCCGCCACGAGCGCCAGCGAGACGCAGAAGAACGGCAGCCCGTTTGCGTAGTTGATCGTACCGTCGACCGGGTCGCAGACCCACACCCGGGGAGCCGCCGTCGCGTCGCGGCCGGACTCCTCGCCGAGGAAGGCGTCGTCCGGAAACCGCGCGGCGAGGCCGTGCCGGACCAGGGCCTCGGCGGCGTGGTCGACCTCCGTCACGATGTCGCGGGCGCCCTTGTAGGTGACGGGGCCGCTGTCCTCGTAGCGCTCCGCGACGAGGCGGCCGGCCTGCTCGACGATCGCGACCGCGGCTGCGAGCTCGACGCTCCACGAGCGGGCAGGCGCGGCAGCATCGACTGCGGCGGCCTCCATCGCGGCGAGCGTCCACGTCACCGGGAGCAGTCCACCGCGAACGCCTTCACCTCGGTCCCGAGCCCGGCGACGCGCTGCTGGAACGCCAGCGACCCGCCCGCAGGGATCGACGGCGTCCGGACAAGCGTCTGGACCGGCGGGTTGCCGAGATACGACGGGTCCCAGACCCGGCAGGTGGCCTGGCCGTCGCTGCGGCCGGCGTTGGCGACCCTGAGGGTCAGCTCGAGTCCGCCGTCGACCGGCGAGACGGCCGCCAGCTGTCCCGTGAACGGACCCTCACCCCCGACCAGGACCGTCGCGGCGACGAGCATGGCGACCACCGCCAGACCGATGCCCGCAAAGACGGTTCCGTGCACCTGCGATGCCGACGGCTGCTCCAGCCCGCCGGGATTGCAGGCCGCGCAGAGCCCATCGGTCAGCGGGATCGGCGCCCCGCACCGAACGCAAGCGTGGGTCTGGGCGGGAGCGACCGTAGCGCCGCCGGACGTTGGTGTCACGCGTGCGATCTTCGCACGCGTGACCGCTCAACGTCTTGCCGCAGCCCGGACGAGAAGGTCGACGTCATCGCTGCTCCGCGCCGCGATCACCGCGCCATCCGCACCGGCCGCTCGCCAGGCAGATGCGGCGCCCGGCGGGTCGTCCACCCATGGGCTCCCGGCGAGCGAGTCGCTCGCCCTGAGATCGAACGCCGCGAGGACGCGCATGGCGGACCGGTCGCGGCCAGCCGCCGCGAGCGCCTCGAGGTAGGCGGGAAGGCGCTCGACGAGCAGGCCCGCGGGCACCGTCCAACCGTCGCCGAGTCGCCCGGCGAGCGCGGCTCCACCGGCCGATTCGCCTCCCACGATGATCGGCGGGAGCGGACGGGGGATCGGGAACGCGTGGGCCTCCTCGAGGGGGTAGAAGCGCGACGCCCGGCTCAGCGGGCCGCCGGTCCACAGCGCCCGCAGGACCGCGACGGCCTCCTCCAGCCGGGCAACCCGCTCGGCGGCCTCCGGGAACGGGATCCCGTACGCGCGGTGTTCGGCGGGGTGCCCGCCGATCCCGATCCCGAGCACGAGGCGGCCGCCGCTGGCCTCCTGGAGCGTCGCTGCCATCCGGGCGACGACCGACGGCGGCCGGTTCATCACGTTGAGCACGAACGTCATCAGGCCGAGCCGGCTCGTGCTCCCCGCCAGCGCGGCGAGCGTCGTCCAGCACTCCAAGACCGGGTCGCGCCGGTTCCCGCGGCTCACGAAGTGGTCCCAGATCGCGACGCCGTCGTAGCCCGCGGCCTCAAGCCGCAGGGACTGCTCACGGAACCAGGCGTACGAGACGCCGATCGCGCGCAGGTTGACGAAGACCGCGAACGGCGAACCGATCCACCGGGGCCGTCAGGCGCTCACCCCCTGGAACCTCAGCGTCCGTCGTGGGCCGAGGCCGCTGCTCACTTGCGGGAGAGCGAGTCGACGCTCACGGCCGCGAGGAGCACGAGCCCGGTGACGATCAACTGCCACTGGATCTCCAGCCCCAGCAGGTAGAGCCCGTTGTAGATGGCCCCGATGACCAGGCCGCCGAGCAGGCCGTGGATCGCCCGTCCCCGGCCGCCGAAGAGGCTCGTCCCGCCGATGACCGCTGCCGCGACCGCGTACAGGACCAGCTGGCCGCCGTTGATGTTGGTGGTCATGCCGCCCAGCGTCGAGCAGTAGATGACGCCCGCGACCCCCGCGGTCATCGAGCAGATGACGAAGCAGATCGTGCGCAGGCGGGGCACGTTGATGCCGGCGCGCCGGGCCGCCTCCGGGTTGCCCCAACGGCGTAGATGTGGCGTCCGAACTGCATCCGCTCGAGCAGGATCGTCCACGCCCCGAGCACGATGAGGACGAGCGGCACCACCCAGGGGACGCCGACGATCGGGAGGAAGCTCCCCCGGTTCACGTTGCAGATGGCGACCACGATGATCCCGGCGACAGCCACGAACGCGATCTTGGCCATCGTCAGGCCCATCGGAGGGGCCACCAGGCCGTTGCGGCGCCTCCCGGCGTCGCGCCGCCACATCATCGTGCCGAGCACCCCGACGATGGCGATGAGCCCGATCCAGCTGAGACCAGCGGATCGATGTAGCTGTAGACGATGCCGTACAGGCCCACCTGGCCCGCCCACAGGGTGCTCGTGATCCCGACGCCGCCCGCGGCGCCGAGCATGTAGATCATCACGCCGAACCACATCAGGTAGCCGGCCAGCGTGACGATGAAGGCGGGCATCCGCAGGCGCGTGATGATGGTCCCCTGGATGGCCCCGATCGCCCCGCAGACGACGAGCGCGGCGACGATCGCCGCCCACCAGGGCCAGTTGTACTGGGGCTGGACGAGCTGGGCCGCGACGATCCCGCCGATCGCCGCGACGTAGCCAATCGAGAGGTCGATCTCGCCCAGCAGCAGGACGAAGCCCTCGGCAATCGCGAGCACGATGAAGACCGCGCTCTGGTCGAACAGGTTCACCAGGTTGCCGGCCGAGAGGAAGACATGGTTCTTGCTCACGACCGTGAAGACGACCATGACGGCGACGAGGGCGAAGGCCACCGGCAGGACCCCGGCATCGCCACCCCTGACCCGGGCAGACCACGCTCGCAAGTACTGGCCGAGGGACTGCGCGACGATCGCCGGGGGAACCTCGACTGCCGCCGCTGTCAGGTCGGCCGCGTCGGCGTCGGCCGCGATCGCGCTCGCCGCGGCGAGCTTCGGCTCGATCTCCGTACCGGACATGCTCTCAGTCCCTCCCGTGGCTGGCGCCGGGGGCAGCGACCTCGCGACCGGACCTGCCGGTGGTCATGTAGTCGACCACGCTCTGGCGGTCGAAGGCCGAGATGGAGTCCTGGGCGACCATCCGCCCGAGCCGCAGGATCGCGACCCGGTCGGCGACCTCGAAGACGTCGTTGAGGTTGTGCGAGATCACCATGACGGCAAGGCCGTGGTCCTTGAGCCGGAGGATCAGGTCGAGGACCATCCTGGTCTGAGCCACGCCGAGGGCCGCGGTCGGCTCGTCGAGCATGACGAGCTTCGAGTTCCACATCACCGCCTTGGCGACGGCGACGGCCTGGCGCTGGCCGCCGGAGAGAGTGGCGACGGGCTGGCGGATCGATCGCACCGTGGTCACGTGGAGGCTCGCCAGCGTCTCCGCCGCGGCGCGCTCCATGCTGTCCTCGTCGAGCAGGACGCTGCTCATGCGCTCGCGGCCGAGGAACATGTTCTGGACGATGTCCAGGTTGTCCGCGAGGGCCAGGTCCTGGTAGACCGTCTCGATCCCGAGCGCCGCCGAATCCTTCGGGCTGCGTGATGTGGACCTTCCGCCCCTCCCAGAAGATCTCGCCCTCGTCGACCTCGTGGATGCCGGCGATGCTCTTGGTCAGAACGGACTTGCCGGCGCCATTGTCGCCGCAGAGCGCGGTCACCAGCCCCTTCGGGAGGTCGAGGTCGACCCCGTACAGGGCCTGGACCGCCCCGAAGTGCTTGCTGATGCCCCGCAGCCTGAGCAGCGGCTCCTCGGCCGCCGCAGCGACGGGGGGCGCCTGCCCCGCCGTCGGGAGCGTCCCGGCAGGCCTGTTCGAATCGGCCATCACATCCATCGCGTCGTCCCTCATGACGTGGGCTGGCTTCGAACTCTACAGCACGGGAATCGCGCCCGCACCTTCGTGGCGGCACAAAAAGGGGCCGCGCCGCCCCCGTGACGGGTGCGGCGCGGCCAATTGCCGACGGCGCGTTACGCGTTCACGTGCGCGCCCTTCCGGGCGTGTGTGCTACTGGATGCCAGCCGCCGTGCAGACGCCGGCGCCGACCGCGGCACAGAGGTCGCTGGCCTTGATGAAGTTGTCCTTGATCACGGTCGCTTCCATGTTGGCGGCGTTGACCCACATCGGGGTCAGGAGAACTGCCGGCTCGGTGGTCGCGCAGTTCTTCGGATCCGTGGTGGTGCCGTTCACGAGAGCGGCGGGCGGCGTCTGGCCGGCCCGGAGGAAGGTGGCCAGGGCGACGGCCGCCTGGGCCTCGAGGTAGATCGGCTTGTAGACCGAGCCGCACTGCCAGCCCTGGAGCACGTATTCCATGCCCTGGAGCGTCGCATCCTGCCCGGTCGTCGGGATCTTCTTGGCCGGGACGCCGGCCGCCTTGAGATCGGTGATCACCGCGCCGGCAAGGCCGTCATTGGCCTCGATGGTGGCGTTGATCTTGGGGTTGGCCGTGTAGGCCTGCTGGAAGATGGCGCCGCCCTTGGCGTTGTCCCATCCTGGCGCCAGCTGCTCGCCGACGAGCGTCGCGCCGTTGTTAGTGGCGCCAGCGGCGACCTGGGCGACCTTCTGGCCCCAGACGGCATCGTTGTAGCCCTTGGCGAAGTCGATCGCGTTCGGGTCGGTGTCCTGGCCGCCGTCGACCGTAAAGACCTGCGGGCTCGTGACGCCCCAGTCGGTGACGCACTGCAGGAAGCCCTTGCCGATCAGCTCGCCGACCTGGACATTGTCGAAGCTGACGTAGTAGGTGTTCGTGCCCTGGAACGTGGCGCGGTCATAGCTGATCATCGTCACGCCGGCTGCCGCGGCAGCCGCCTGGATCTGGTTACCCGTCGTGCTGTCGAGCGGGTCGACGAGCAGGACCTTGGCCCCCGCGGTGATGTCCGCCTGGGCGAGCGCGAGCTCCGTGGTCGCGGTGCCCGAGGCGTTGTCGATCTTCCAGTCGGAGGCTGCGTACCCAGCGGCCGTGAAGGCCTGCTTGAGGTACGGGAGGTCGTAGCTGGTGTAGCGGGCCGACGTCGTCGCGTCGGGCAGGATCACGCCGACCAGGCCCTTGCCGGCGGCATAGACGCTCTGCAGCTGCGCCATCGCCCCAAAGGAGGCGTCGAACGAGGTGACGCCGATCGTCGACGTCGCGGCGCTGGGCGCGGCGGCGGAGGCGGCCGGAGCCGTCGTTGCCGAGCTGCTGCACGCAGAGGCAATGATCGCCACGGTGGCAACCGCGGCCAGAAGTGTTGCGCGAGCCTTCATGTTGTGTGTGTCTCCTCCTGCTGTCTCTGGATCGCCTGGCACGCGGATGGCTCGTGCGGCCGCAGTGACCGCGATTCGAGCCAAATGCCAGCGAGCCTTCCTGGTCTCTCCCCGAGGTTGCTCCTCGTTGATCGCCGCCGGGCGCGGCTTCCAGGGCCCAAACTTGGACCGTGTCAGAGTACAACGTTAGCCTACGACTGCGACAAGCGAGTTTGCACGGTGCTCCGCCGGCAGATGGCGCCCCGCGAGAGCCGGAGACGGCCACCAGGAGGGGAGATGATCTCGCAAACCGACCTCCTCGCCCTGACAGACTGGCGCCGCCGGGTCGCCGAGCTCTACGCGGAGGTTCGCCGTGTCTCCCTGGCCAATCCCGCAGCAGCGCACGCGACGTGGCGCGCAGAGCGCGAGGCGCTCTACCGCGGACACCCGGCCTCACCCGTGCCCTCGGCCGAGCGGGACGCGTTCCGCGCGCATCATTGGCCGTACCGGGATAGATGGCGCCATGAAGCTGCCCTCGAGTCGGCGGCAGTCCGGCCCCAGGAGGGCCCCGACGACCGGCCGGCGATCCTCATCATGCCCGCCAGCACGGGCGGGCCGCCGCCCCTCGAGCTGGCCGGGAGCGTGTCGCTCGAGCTTCTGGGTGGGCCGGCTCGCCTGCCAGTCATGCGGCTGCTCGACTACGCCGGCGGGGTCTTCTTGCCGTTCGGGGACGCGACGAACGGGGGCGTCACCTATGCCGCGGGGCGATACTTACTCGACACCGCGAAGGGCGCGGACCTCGGTACCACAGCCGACGGCCGCCTGGTCCTCGACTTCAACTTCGCCTTCCAGCCATCCTGCGCATTCGACTCTCGCTGGGCATGCCCGCTGGCGCCACCCGAGTCGCGCCTGGCGATCGCGATCGAGGCGGGCGAGCGGCTGCGATAGGGCGGGCGCGCGACTCGGGCGGGCCGGCCTGCCGCCACCGGCGCCACGCCGCTCGGTCAGCCCTTGAGGGTGATGGTGCCGGTGGCCTTGTCGACCACGATGGGCAGAGGCGTGAGGGGGGCCGGCGCGGGGCCCTGGAGAACGTCGGCATTGTGGGTCGGGTCGTAGACCGCGCCGTGGCAGGGGCAGAAGAGCAGCCCCGACGGCGGGTCGTACTGGACCGTGCACCCCTGGTGCGTGCAGACCGCGTCGAACGCGACGACGCTGCTGTCGGCAAGCCGGATGAGGACCGCGGGATCGCCGCTCGCCGGGTCGGTGAACGGAAGCGCCGTCCTCGGCGGCAGGCTGCCGAGCGTCGCGATCTGCCCGGCGACCGGGGCCGCGGATGCGCCGGGAGCCGGCGAGGCGGTCGGCGGGGTTGCCGCCGGGCTCGCGCCCGGGCTCGCGCCGCCGCCGGGCGACGGCGTCGGTGCCGCGTTCGCGAGCGCGGCGACCGGAGCGCGGCCCCGCAGGAGGCCGCCGAAGCCCGCCACGGCCCCAACCCCGAGCGCCGCGGCCGCTAGGAGGCCGCCCTGGAGGATCGCGCGCCGCTCGGGCGACGCCTCGGCGGGATCCCCGTCGGGTGCGAGGAGCGCGGGGAACGGCAGGCGGAGGACCGCCAGCCCGCCACTGCCGGCCAGGGCCAGCGTCAGCCAGCCCGCGGCATACGGGAGGTCCGGTCCGTAGTAGTAGGGGTGGACCGCCCACGACGCGGTCAGGAAGAAGAGGAGCGAGACCGCGGCCCCGGCCGCCGCGCTCGCCCGGAAGAGCAGGCCCGTCAGGGCGCCCAGGCCGATCGCGATCTCGGCGAGGGCCATCAGCACGCCGATCAGGACCGGAAACGGCAGGGCGACGGCCGTCACGAGGAACGCCACCGGGCTGTCGCGGGTGAAGGCGGTCAGCTGCTCGCCGATCGAGCCCGGGCCGGTGGCGGCCAGGAAGCGCGGATCGAGGAACTTGTCGATGCCGGCGTAGAGAAAGGTGGCGCCGGCGAAGAAGCGCAGCGGCAGCAGGGCCATGTACAGGCGCCGGACCGCCGGCTCCATCGCGGGGACCTCGGGCCGGCCGGGTGCCGACCCCCCGCTGCGGGGCGGGGCGTCCTGCCACTCGGGGCGGCGCGTCGTGGGGCGGCGGCGGTCGCGGCGGGTCATCGGCTCCTGCTGGGCTGCGAAGGGGCCGCCAGCATGCCGGACGCGGAGGCGGACCGCGATTTCGGCCGGATTGAGATTCGACTACCGGGCGCGGCTCTCCGCGAGCGCGCCGACGAGCTCGCGGCAGAAGGCGGGGATGTCCTCAACCACTCGACCCCAGACCAGGGTCCCATCGCGAAATGCCGATTCGTCCGCCCATGTGGCGCCCGCGTTGACCAGGTCATCGCGGATCCCGAGGGAGCCTGTCGCGCGGCCTCCGGCGACGATGCCGGCCGAGATCGCGATGAGACCGCCGTGGCAGATGATGCCGATCGGGCGGCCGGCGGCGTGGACCGCCCGGACCAGGTCGAGGATCGCCTGGTAGCGGCGCAGCTTGTCGGGCATCCAGCCGCCGGGCACGACCAGCCCATCGAGGCTCGCCGCGTCGACGTCCCCGACGGCAGCATCAACCGCCACCGCCAGCCCGTTCTTCCCGTGCACCGTGGCGGGAGCTAGCCCGATGCTGGTGACGCGGGCGCCCTCCTCGCGGAGCCGCATCACGGTGACCCAGAACTCCAGGTCCTCCACTCCCTCGCCGGCGAGGACTCCCACGTGCATCCCATCGAGCCGCATGACCACCTCCTGCGGCCGAGCATACGCCGCCGGCCGCACACCTCGCGTACCATCGTCGTGTGCCATCTGCGCTCGCGCTTCCCGAGCACATCCGCGCGTTCATCGCCGCGCCCGGCCGGTTCGCCACGCTCGCCACGCTGGACCCGGAGGGCTCACCCCGCCAGGTCGTGGTGTGGTACCGGCTGGAACCCGACGGCACGCTCATGGTCAACAGCGCCAACGGCCGGCGCTGGCCGGCCAACCTGCGCCGCGACGGCCGTCTGGCGGTCGCGATCGCGGACGCGGGCGACGGCTACCGCTGGGTGGGGCTCGACGCCGAGGTCGCCGAGGTCATCGACGACCAGTCCGTCGCACAGGCGGACATCGCCGACCTCGCCCTGCGTTACCACCCCGACGACCCCGCTCGCAGGGAGGCGAGCATTGCGCGCTTCCGGACCCAGGGGCGGGTGACCTTCCGCCTGCGGGTCGTCTCCTTCCACGACCACCTGGACCGGTGAGCGCAATCCGTTTCGGCGCCCAGCTGTGGAGCCAGGCGACGGACTGGCCGGGCTTCCTCGAAGCCGCGCTCGCCGCCGAGGCCGGCGGCTGGGACTCCGTCTGGACCTGGGACCACCTCCACGCGATCTTCGGTCCGTGGGAGCAGCCGCTGTTCGAGGGGCCGCTGGCGCTCGCCGCCGTCGCGGCCCGGACGTCACGCGTCCGCCTCGGCCTGATGGTCGGCGCGAACACCTTCCGCAACCCCGGTCACACCGCGAAGATCACCACCACGCTCGACCATCTGTCCGGGGGCCGGGCGGTGCTCGGCATCGGGGGCGCGTGGTTCGCCCGCGAGCACGAGGCCTTCGGGCTGGATTTCGGCAGCAGTGTCGGGGAACGCCTGGACCGCCTCGACGAGGCCGTCGGCCTGATCAGGCGCCTGCTCGACGGGGAGCGCTTCAGCCACGCGGGCCGGTTCTACACGTTCACCGACGCGCTGGTCGCGCCGCTTCCCGTCCAGGCGCACCTGCCGATCCTCGTCGGCGGATCGGGGCCGAAGAAGACGCTGCGCACGGTGGCACGGTACGCCGACGCCTGGAACACGGCCGGGACCGTGGCCGAAGTGGCGGCCCGCGATGGGATCCTGCGGACGCACTGCGCGGAGGTTGGGCGCGACCCGGCGGCGATCGAGCGGACGGTCTCTTTCCCGATCGTTCTGCGCGACGACCGGGCGGACGCCGCGCGTGCGTTCGCGGCGCTGTGCGCCCATAACGGGACGCCCGACGCGGGCCAGGTGCCCACGCTCCTGGGCTCGCCGGCAGCGGTTGCGGAGGCGATCCGGCCGTACGTCGACCTGGGGTTCAGCACGATCATCGTGCGCCTGCCGGCGCCGTACGACCGCGAGACGCTCGCCAGGATCGGCGAAGTCCGCGCCGCGCTCGCCGGCTGAGGCCCCCGAGGCATGCCTCGCGTCGTTGCGCTCGCCGGCGGCGTCGGGGGCGCCAAGCTGGCGTACGGGCTCGCTCGCGTGCTCGCGCCGGGCGACCTCTCGGTCATCGTCAACACGGGCGACGATGCCGAGTTCCACGGCCTCCAGGTGTGGCCCGATCACGACACGGTCCTGTACACGCTGGCGGGCCTGGCCGACCGCGAGCGCGGCTGGGGCCGCGCCGGAGAGACATGGGCAGCCGCGGAGGAGCTCGCGCGGCTCGGTGAGCCGGCCTGGTTCCGGCTCGGCGACCGCGACCTGGCACTCCACGTGCACCGCAGCCGGCGGCTCCGCGAGGGCGAGCGGCCGACGGCGATCGCCCTCGACGTCGCAGCCAGGCTCGGCGTCCGGACCCGCCTCCTGCCGATGGCGGACACGCCGGTCCGCACGCGGGTGCGCACTGCCGAGGGCTGGCTCGCGTTCCAGGACTGGTTCGCCCGGCTGCATGCCGAGCCGGCCGTCTTGGAGGTGGCCTTCGACGGGCTGGAGCGGGCAAGGTCGACGCCCGAGATCGACGAGGCCCTCGCCGCCGCGAACGCAATCGTGATCTGCCCGTCGAACCCGCTCGTCTCGATCGCGCCGATTCTCTCGGTCGGGGGAATGCGCGACGGGATCGCGGCCGCTCGGAGGCGCGGCGTGCGGGTCGCGGCCGTCTCCCCGATCGTCGGCGGAAGGGCGCTCCGCGGACCGGCCGACCGGATGCTCGCCGCGCTCGGCGAGGAGGTCAGCGCGGTGGGCGTGGCACGCCGCTACATCGACCTGGTCGACGTGTTCGTGGTCGACGAGGCCGACGCTGCGCTCGTCCCCGCGGTGGAGCGCCTGGGGATGCGTGCGGTGGTGACAGCGACCGTGATGACCGACGACGCATCGCGGGCGTCGCTCGCCCGGACCGTCCTGGACGCCTGCCTCGCCTGACCCGGATGCGGCTGCCGCTCCCGCAAGGCCGTGCTGCCACCCGCGCGCAGCCGCACGACCCGGCCCGGCACAGCGGCTACGATCAAACGATGCAGGATCCCGATCCTCGCGGGGAACCCGGCCCGGCCGACCTGGGACGCGTCGTGGCGATCATCCCGGTGCGGGGCCTGGAGCGGGCGAAGACCCGCCTCGGCGAGGCCCTCGACCCCGAGGAGCGGCGGGCGCTGGTGGAGGGGCTGCTGCGCCGCACGATCCGGGCGGCGATGGCGACACCCGGCATCCGCGCGGTCGCGGTGGTGAGCCCGGACCCCGAGGCGCTCGCGGTTGGAACGGATGCCGGGGCGGTGGCCCTGCCCCAGGGGGGCGGCGGCCTCAACGAGGGCCTTGCGGACGGCCGTGCCTGGGCGCGCGAGGCAGGCGCGACGGCGCTCCTCGTGGTGCCGGCAGACCTTCCCGCGATCGGCGCTGGCGAGCTGCGCCGGGTCCTCGTCGCGGCGCGGAATCGCCTGGCTGTCGCCCGGGCCGCGGGCACGCCGGCGGCCGCTCTCGTCGCGCTGGTGCCGGATCGGGGCGGCGAGGGCACGAACCTGCTGCTGCTGTCGCCGCCCGGGGCGATCCCCTTCCGGTTCGGCCCGGGGAGCCGCATCGCCCACGCTCTTGCGGCCACGACCCGCGGCGCGACCTACCTGGAGGTCGACGGCCCGCTGGACCGGGATCTCGACACCCCGGACGACCTGCTTGCCGCCGAGGCCGCCGGACTGGGCCGCCCGGCCGTCGACGAGCCATGAGCGGCGGGGCCACCCTGCCTGGCCGCCTGGAGGTCATCGCGCTCGTCGGAATGCCCGAGGTCGCGCATGGCGACGACCTTGGGGACCTCCTTGGCGACGCGCTCGAACGCACGGCCGGCGTGCTGCCGCTGCTGGGAGACGACGTCCTGGTCGTGACCCAGAAGGTGGTCTCGAAGGCCGAGGGCGCGTCCGTCGACCTCGCCGGCATCGAGCCCCGCCCCGAGGCGGTGGCGTTCGCGCAGCGCTGGGGCCGCGACCCCCGGCAGGTGGAGGTGGTCCTGCGCCAGGCCGTGCGGGTCGTGCGGATGGACAATGGCGTGGTGATCGTGGAGACCCGCCACGGCTTCATCCTCGCGAACGGCGGCGTCGACGCGAGCAACGTGGGCGCGGGAGCCGCGGGCACGGTCCTCCTGCTCCCGGACGATCCCGACGCGTCGGCGCGACGGATCCGGGAGGCGCTGAAGCGGCGCTTCGGGATCGCGCCGGGCGTCGTGGTGAGCGACAGCCTGGGCCGTCCGTGGCGGTTCGGGATCACGGACCTCGCGATCGGCGTGGCCGGCTTCCGGCCGAACGAGGATCTGCGCGGCACGGAGGACGCCGACGGGCGCCGGATGAGCGCCACAATTCGCTCCGTCGCCGACGAGATCGCCTCGGCGGCAGAGCTGGTGCTCGGCAAGACGGCCCGCCGGCCCGCGGCGCTCGTGCGGGGCGCCTCCCCTCCCCCCGGCGACGGCAGCATCGCGGCCGACGTCCTGATGCCTTCCGAGTTCGACCTGTTCCGCTGACGGGGCCCGGGCACGAGCGGCCGGCCCGCACCGCCATCCGCGGTCGCCTCCGGGCGAATGGCCTACACGTAGAGAAGGACGCGCGATGAAGATCGGCCTCCAGATCAACCGCTTCGACTGGCCGGGTGGCACGCCCGCCATCGGCCCGACGCTCGCCCGGATCGTCCGCTCGGCCGACGACGCCGGGTTCGACTCCCTCTGGGTAATGGACCACTTCTTCCAGATCCGGGCATCGGGCCGGCGCAGGAGCCGATGTTCGAAGGCTGGACGGCGCTCGGCTTCATGGCGGCAAATTCGAGGCGCGTCGCCTGGGCTCATGGTCGGCGGCGTTCACTACCGGCTGCCAGGGCTGTGGGTGAAGGCGGCCACGACGCTCGACGTCCTCTCCGGGGGCCGTGCCTGCTTCGGCATCGGCGCCGCCTGGAACCAGGAGGAGGCGAGGCGCTGGGGTTCCCGATGCCGCCCCTCGGGACGCGCTTCGAGATGCTCGAGGAGACGCTCCGGATCGTCCACGCGATGTGGCAGGGAGAGCGCGGGACCGGAGGCCTTCGCCGGCGCCCGCTACACAGCCGGCCGGCTGCTCAACAGCCCGCAGTCGATCAGCCGGCCACGCGTGCCGATCATGATCGGCGGCGGCGGCGAGCAGAAGACGCTTCGCCTGGTCGCCCGGTACGCGGACGCGACCAACGTCTTCGGCGGCCCGGAGATGATCGCCCATAAGTACGCGGTTCTGCGCGGGCATTGCGAGGCGGTCGGCCGGCCATACGCTGAGATCGAGCGATCAACCCTCCAGAGCACCCGGCTCTCCGCCTCAGGCGGCACCGGCACCGAGACGCCGGAGGCGGCCGCGGCGCGATTCGCCGCGCTCGCCGAAGCGGGTGCCCAGCACGTCATCCTGGGCATCGGGAACATCGAGCAGCCCGGCGTGGACGGCCTCGCGGCGCGGCTCGCCGAGCTGGTTCACGCGATCCCGACGACGTAGGGCCGAACTGGATACTCCCCGGGGGTATCGCTCTGGTGCTACGATATGGTTCCGTTCCGCGCAATTCCGCGGTCCATGCCAGCACGAGACCTGAGCTTTCCATGCCCGACACCACCTCCCCCTTCGGCGGCTTCTCGATCGACTTCGGAACCGGATCGGCGCCGGCCGAAGGCCCGGCGGTCGACGCCCGGTCGGCTCTTGCTGCCGTGTCCGCGGTCGACCGTTCGTCGCCACCGGCGCGCACGCAGGTCCTGGTCCTCGGCTCCGGACCGGCCGGTCTGACGGCCGCGATCTACGCCGCTCGCGCCGACCTCGCGCCCATCGTCCTTGGCGGTTACCAGCCGGGCGGCCAGCTGACGATCACGTCGGAGGTCGAGAACTACCCCGGATTCCCCGACGGGATCGAGGGCCCGGAGCTGATGGCGCGCTTCCGCGCCCAGGCCGAACGCTTTGGCGCCCGGATCGTTGACGTGGAGGTGGACCAGGTCGACTTCTCCAGCCGACCGTTCCGTGCGTGGGCGGAGGGGGTCGAGTTCCGCGGCGACGCCGTGATCGTCGCCACCGGTGCGTCGGCGCTCTGGCTGGGCCTCGAATCGGAAGACCGGCTTCGCGGGCGCGGCGTGTCGGCGTGCGCCACGTGCGACGGCTTCTTCTTCCGCGGCAAGGAGATCGCCGTTGTCGGCGGCGGCGACACCGCGATGGAGGAGGCGCTCTATCTGACCCGCTTCGCCACGAAGGTCCACCTGCTCCACCGGCGGGCCGAGTTCCGTGCCAGCCGGATCATGGAGGCACGCGTCGAACACAACCCAAAGATCGAGATCCATCGGAACGTCGTGATCGACGAGATCCTGGGCGACGCCTCGGTCACGGGCCTGCGCCTGCGCGACACCCGCACGGACGCACGCTTGGAGCTGCCCGTGGAAGGGCTGTTCGTCGCGATCGGCTACCGCCCCAACACAGGGCCGTTCGAGGGCTGGCTGGAGAAGGACGAGGCGGGCTACCTCGCCGTCCATTCCGAGACGCATTCGCGGATCGAGGGGGTCTTCGTCGCCGGCGACGTCCACGACCATCGCTACCGCCAGGCGGTGACCGCCGCCGGGGACGGCTGCCGCGCAGCCATCGATGCGGAGCGCTGGCTGGAGGAGCACGCCCCGGCCGAGGCCGCCGTCTCGACCGCCGGCTGAGAGCCGACCCGCTCGGGCATCGCGCAGCCCTGGCGAGGGCGTTTGCATGACTATGCACAGGACCTGTATAGTCATGCGCCATGCAGAGCGCCGCAGACCGGACAACGTCGATTCCCCTGGCCCACGCTGAGGCGCGCCGGTGAGCGGTCCCCTGCCTTCGAGCCTGGGCATCGGGGCCGCCGGGTCGAGCGGGCACGCCGTGCAACTGCCACGCGGTGGCATGCTCCGCGTGGGGTCGGAGCCAACCGGACCGCGCATCCGCGTCGCGATCGTCGGGGCAACCGGCTACGTCGGCGCCGAGCTGGTTCGGCTGCTGACGCGCCATCCCAACGTCCAGATCGAGGGGCTGGTGGGCCGCAGCCGCAGCCGCGAGCCGATCGGGGGCACCCACATCCACCTCGACCGGACGGGGCTTCACGTGGACGCGACCGTGCCGGAGGCGGACGCCGTCTTCCTCGCGCTCCCGCACGGGGCGGCGGCGGAGATCGTGCCCGAGCTCGCGGCCAACGGCGCCGCGATCATCGACCTGGGGCCGGACTTCCGGCTCCACGACCCCGCCGACTACCCGCGCTGGTACGGCTTCACGCATCCCCGGCCGGATCTGCTCGCGGGCGCCGTGTACGGGCTCCCCGAGCTGCACGGGGACGCCCTTCGCGCGTTGCGGCACATCGGCCCCGCGATCGTCGGCGTGCCCGGCTGTTACCCGACCGCGACGCTGCTCGCCCTCGCCCCGCTCGCACGGGCCGGGCTGATCGCGGACCTCGTCGTCGACGCCAAGTCCGGCGTCTCCGGGGCCGGCCGCGAGCCCAAGCAGGACCTCATGTTCGGCGAGGTTAACGAGAGCGTGAAGGCCTACGGCGTCGGGGGTCACCGGCACGTCGCGGAGATGGAGCAGGAGCTCGCGGGCCTCGGCGGCCAGGGGGTGCTTCCGGGCGAGCCGGCCGCGGCCGTCAACCCGGGTGCCCGCGGCATCGACTTCCTGCCCCACCTCGTCCCGATGACGCGCGGGATCCTGTCGGCCTGCCACGTGCGGCCCAGCCGGCCGGTGACGCAGCAGGAGCTCGACGGGCTCTATAGCGACGCATATGCCGCGACGCCGTTCGTGCACGTGGTCGCCCAGCCGCCGGCCACGAAACACGTCCTCGGCAGCAACACCTGCCGCGTCCACGTCCGCCTCGACGAGCGGACCGGCCGGGTCCTCGCGATCGGTGTCATCGACAACCTCGTCAAGGGCGCGGCCGGCCAGGCGATCCAGGCGTTCAACCTCGTCCATGGTCTCCCCGAGACGGCCGGGCTCGAGCAGCACGCGCTCGTCCCATGAGCGGCTCGCGGAGAATGGTTGGCGCGGCGCCTCCGGCCGCGGATCGGAACGGGCCCGGACGCGCCGAGGGTCCGCTGGCGCCGCTCCCGAGCGGGCTCCCGCACGCCGACGAGCGGGCCGTGATGCCGGCCGGGTTCCGGGCCCTCGGCGCGCCGATCGGCATCAAGCGCTCGGGCCGTCCGGACTTCGCGGTGATCGCCACGACCGGCGGGCCTGCCGCAGCGGCCGGCGTCTTCACCCGCAACGCGTTCGCCGCGGCCCCGGTCCGGCTCACCCGCACCCACCTCGGGCAGACGGGCGGGAACGGCCCGGAAGGTTCCGGCTGGGCCGACGCGATCCTCTCCACCTCGGGCTCCGCGAATGCAGCGACGGGCGCCGCGGGCGACGCCGACCAGGTCGGCCTCGCCGAGCGTCTCGCGGCTGCGCTCGGAACGGCCCCGGCCCGGACGCTCGCCCTCTCCACCGGCGTGATCGGGACACGGCTCCCCGTGGACCGCGTGGCCGCGGCCATCGCCGAGCGGGTCCCCGTTTACCTCGCGGCCACCGACGAGGCGCTCATGGACGCCGCCCGCGCTCTCATGACCACCGACTCCCGCCCTAAGTGGGCGAGCGTGCGCATCGCGCTCCCGGGCCCCGACGGGGCACCCGTACCCGTCACGGTCAGCGGGATCGCGAAGGGCGTCGGGATGATCCACCCGCGGATGGCGACGATGCTCGCGGCGATCCTCACCGACGCTGCCGCGGATCCTGCCACGCTTCACGCCTTCCTCCGGGGAGCCGCGGCGCGAACCTGGGACCAACTCTCCGTCGACGGCGACACGAGCACGAACAACAGCGTCCTGTTGCTCGCGTCGGGAGCTTCCGGCGCGGCGCCGGTCCACAGCGGAGAGCCGGGCGCCGACGCGCTCGGTGACGCGATCGAGGCCGTGGCCCGATCCCTGGCCCGGCAGCAGGCGGCCGACGGCGAAGGCGCGACCACGCTCATCACCTGCCAGGTCACCGGCTCCCGTGACGACGTCGACGCGCGCGGTGCGGCCCGGGCGGTGGTCTCGAGCAGCCTCGTCAAGGCGGCCGTGCACGGCCGCGACCCGAACTGGGGCCGGATCGCGGGCGCGATCGGCAATGCTCACGCGGCAGAGTCGTGGGTCCTGGAGGCTGCCGGCCTCTCGCCGGCCGACGCCCGCGCGCGTGCTGGCACGCCAGTGCACGTCGATCCCGACCGGCTCCGGATCACGGTCGCCGGCCACCCCGTCTACGGCGGTGGCCCGCTTGTCTTCGACCGCGACGCGGCCCGTGCCGCCATGGGTGCCGGGGAGGTGCTCATCCGGCTGGACCTCGGCCTGGGCGACGGGACCGGCGAGGCGTTCGGCTGCGACCTGACCGAGGCGTACGTCCGGGAGAACGCGGAGTACACGACGTGAGCCGACGCGCGCCATGAGCGGGATCGTCGTGATCAAGCTGGGGGGGACCACGCTCGCTGAGCAGCGCCAGGTGCTCGAGGAGGTGGCCGCGGTCGCCCGGCGGCGGCCGATCGTGATCGTCCACGGCGGCGGCAAGCGGATCACCGAGTGGCTGGACCGGCTCGGCGTCCCGACCCGGTTCGAGGGCGGCCTACGCGTCACGGACGCGGCCGCGATCGAGGTCGCCGCGGCGATCCTGCGTGGCGTCGTCAACAGCGAGCTGGTGACCGCCCTGCACGACGTCGGCGTCGATGCGGTCGGCCTCTCCGGGGTGGACGGCGGCCTCCTCGTCGGCGAGCGGGTCAGTGGGCTCGGCCTGGTCGCGCACGTGGTCGGGATCAAGCGAAACCTGCTCGACGCGATCCTCGTGGGCGGCCAGGTTCCCGTTGTCGCCCCGCTCGCGCGCGATGAGACCGGCATCGTGTGCAACGTCAACGCGGACGACGCGGCGGCCGGGCTCGCGGCGGGGCTCAGAGCGCCTCAGCTCATCCTGATGACGGATGTCGATGGGATCCGCGGCGCCGACGGCGCGAAGCTGGGCACGATCAGCGCGGCCGACGCGGCAGCGCTCATCGCGGCCGGGACGATCAGCGGGGGGATGGTGCCCAAGGTTCGCGCGGCGCTGGCGGGGATCACGGCGCCCGGGGCAGAGGCCGTCATCTGCGATGCCTCCGCGCCGGGGGCCCTTGCGCGCGCCCTCGACGACGCCACGTTCGGGACCCGGATCACGAGGACCGCGGCATGACCGCGGAGACACCGACCCGCCCCGGAATTGCGGCTCGGATCGCCCGCCGGCGCGCCGTCCTGGAGATCGTCGCTGCGGGCTCGATCGGCAGCCAGGAGGAGCTCGCGGCCCTCCTGCGGCTGCGGGGCTTCGGGGTGACGCAGGCGACCGTCAGCCGGGACATCGCGGATCTCGGCCTCGTCAAGGTGCCGCGCGGCGACCACCACGTCTACGTGACGCCGCGGACGCTGGCGGACGAGGCGACGGCGGCGGTCGGGGCCGCGACCGGGGGAGCCGCGGCAGCCCATCCCCTCCCCCGTCCGGGGGAGGAGCGCCTTCGGCGCGTCCTCGCCGACTACCCGGTCCGTGTCGCGCGCAGTGGCCTCACGCTCGTCCTCGTCAGCACGCCGGGCACGGCCGCGGCAATCGCGCAGGCGATCGACGAGTCGGGCCTCGACGAGCAGGTCGGCACGCTCGCCGGGGACAACACGCTGCTGGTCCTCTTCGCCGACGAACCGGCCCTGGAACGCTGGCGGGCTCGCTTTGCGACCTTCGTGGCCCAGGCGGAAGCCGGGACGCCCCCGGCCGACCTCACGAGCACCTACCCGTAGCGCCGGCGTTCGCGCGCCGGCAATGGAGACAGCACGCAGATGAAGAAGGTAGTCCTGGCGTATTCGGGCGGTCTCGATACGTCCGTGGCGGTCGCCTGGCTCCGCGAGCAGTTTGGAGTCGAGGTCGTGACCCTCACGGTCAACGTGGGCGGCGGCTCGCTGCGGAGCGGCGTGGACGCCCGCGCGATCTCCGCCGGGGCATCGCGCGCCTACGTGGTGGACGCGCGCTCGACCTTCGTGCGCGACTTCTGCTGGCCCAGCCTGCAGGCGAACGCCCGCTACCAGGGCGTCTACCCGCTGGCGACGGCACTCGCCCGGCCGCTCATCGCGCAGCTCCTCGTCGAGGTGGCCCAGCTGGAGCGCGCGGACGCCGTCGCCCATGGCTGCACCGGCAAGGGCAACGACCAGGTCCGCTTCGATGTCGCCGTCCACGCGCTCGACCCGGCGCTCAAGGTCGTCGCGCCCATGCGCGCGGGGATGGGTCTCTCGCGCGACCAGTCGATCGACTACGCGGCCGCCCGCGGCATCGAGCTGCCGATCACGAAGGCAAGCCCGTACTCCATCGACGTCAACATGTGGGGCCGCTCGTGCGAAACCGGCGTCCTCGAGGACCCGTGGGCTGCGCCACCGGCCGATGCGTATGCCTGGACCGTGGCGCCCGGCGACGCCCCGGCGGCGGCCGATGTCGTGGTCGGCTTCGAGGGCGGGATCCCCGTTAGCCTGGACGGAGAGCGGCTCGAGCCGGTCGCCCTCGTCGAGCGCCTGAACGAGCTGGCGGGAGCCCACGGGGTGGGCCGGATCGACCACGTCGAGGACCGCCTGGTGGGGATCAAGAGCCGCGAGGTCTACGAGTCGCCGGCGTCCACCGTCCTCCTAGCGGCGCATGCGGCGCTCGAATCCATGACTCTCACCAAGGACACGCTGCGCTTCAACCGGCGGGTGGCCGACGAGCTCGCCCAGCTCACCTATGACGGCCTCTGGTTTAGCGCGCTCCACCGCGACCTGCGCGGTTACGTCGCGAGCGCCCAGCGGGTGGTCTCCGGCGACGTGCGGGTCCGGCTGGACCACGGCAGCGCGGTCGTGACCGGGCGACGCTCGCCGCTCTCGCTCTACGAGAAGAACCTCGCCACATACGACGCGGGCGACTCGTTCGACCACGCCTCCGCGGTCGGCTTCATCGAGATCTTCGGCCTCCCGCTCCGCACGGAGGCGGCGCGCCACGGCGCAGTCGGTGCCCACTACGGGGCGGCATGGTCCTGGACCGACCCGCTCCTCCAGCGGCTGGAGGCGAACGTCACCGATTCCAGGCTCGCCAGCCGCGTCTTCCTGACCCGGACGGCCCTGCCGGGAGGGACCAGCCGGGAGGGGCGCGCCGCGCGGACAGCTGCGCCGCTCGACCGCCGGAGGGCGCGCCGGCGCACGATATGTGCGCGCGCGCCACAATCGAGAGGATGAGCAGCCAGCCGGTTCCGGCCCCCACCGCCGACGCGCCCGTCGCAACCCTCGCTGCGGGCGCCGACGGCGGGTCAGCACGCACGCTCAGCGAGCTCGCCTTCCTCCACGAGTTCGCCCGGCTGGCGACCCAGGCGCGGGACTGGGACGAGCTCATGCGGACGCTCGTGGAGCGGACCACGGAGGCGCTCCACGTCGAGGTGTGCTCCTTCTACCTGCTGGACCATGGCACCGGCCGGCTCACGCTCGCCGCGACGAATGGCCTCGACCGCGACCAGGTCGGCCGGGTCAGCCTGGCGACCGGCGAGGGCATCACCGGCGCGGCCGCCGTCGCCCGCCGGCCGATCGAGGTGCCCGACGTCCGCCTGGACCCCCGCTTCAAGTACCTGCGCGGCTTCGACCTCGCGGGTCTGACCTCGATGCTTTCGGTGCCCCTGACCTGGAACGACCGCGTGGTCGGCGTGCTCAACGTGCAGACGGTCGCCACCCGGCGCTTTACGCCGGACGAGATCAACTTCATGGCCACGATCGCCGCGCTCCTGGCCGGGATCGTGGAAAAGGGCCGCCTGCAGCGAGAGCAGGAGCGCCAGCTCGGCGAGCTCCAGGCGCTGGACGAGGCCCGCGCGGAGCTCCTGTCGGTGGTCACCCACGAGCTGCGCACGCCGCTCTCGGTGGTGCGGGCATACGTCGACCTGCTCGCCGATGCAGCGGCCGGCCTGCCGGAACCGCCCGCCCGCGCCTCGAGCGAGGACTGGCGCAACGCGGCGATCGACCAGATTGGCCGCCTCGACCGGCTCGTCAATTCGATCCTTGTCTCGGTCCGCGGCGACGGCCTGGGCGTGCTGGCCCGCTCGCCGTTCGACCTGGGCCGGACGATGGGCGAGACGGTCGAGCTGTTGCGGCCGCTCCTGCGCTACCACCGCCTGCGCTGGGATCCACCGGAGGAGACCCTGGTCGCCCAGGGGGACGAGGCACGCTTCCGCCAGGTGCTCGAACTCCTCCTCGAGAACGAGGCGAAGTACGCTCCGCGAAGCTGGGGTGTCTCCGCCGGGGCGTGGCGCCAGGCCGGCGAGATCCGCGCCTACGTCACCGACGACGGGCCCGGCGTTCCCGCCGAGGACTGGGAGTCGGTCTTCGAGGCGTTCGTGCGGGCCACCGGGCGGCGGGGCCGGGGCTCCGGGATCGGGTTGTACGCCGCCCGCCGGCTCATGAAGGCGATGGGTGGCAGGATCTGGATCGAGGGGAACGGTTTCGGAGGAAGCCGCTTCGTGGTCGCGCTCCCGGCCGTTGCGCCGGGTCGAGGGGAGAGGGACGGATGACGCTCACGCAGGCAGCCGGGCTGCGGATACTCGTCGTCGACGACGAGCCGGCCATGGTCGGGGCGATCACGGCCCTCGTCGGGACCGCCGGCCACCAAGTGATCACAGCGTACGACGGCGACACCGCGCTGCGCCGCTTCGGGGAGGACAGCCCCGACCTCGTTCTGCTCGACCTCGCGATGCCGGGCCGCGACGGCGTGGACGTCTGCCGGGAGATCCGCCGGACCAGCCTGACCCCGATCATCATCCTGACGGGCGAGGCGGACGAGCTGGCCAAGGTCGAGGCGCTCGACGCCGGGGCCGACGACTACGTCACCAAGCCGTTCGGGAAGCAGGAGTTGCTCGCCCGGATCCGCGCCGTCATGCGGCGCCACGAGGCCGGCGACACGTCTGCGGGCGGGTTGCACGTGGGCCGGCTGACCCTGGACACCGGGCGGCACGAGGCGTCCGTCGAGGGAAACGTCCTCGCCCTCACCCGCACCGAGTTCGCGCTCCTGGCCGCGCTCGTCGTCGCCCGCGGCCGGGTCGTCGCGCACGACCGCCTGCTCGCCGCGGGCTGGCCGGGCGACGTGGACCCGGACCCGCAATGGCTGAAGCCGCACCTCGCGCGGCTCCGCGCGAAACTCGAGGAAGCCGGCGCGCCGCTGCCCACGAGCGTGCGCGGGGTGGGCTACCGGCTGGAGGCGACCGAGGAGTAACCGGGGCGCCGGTCGCGTGAGGGCCGTCACGGAGCCTCCGCCACCGCGGCCGACCCGTGGGATGATCCCGGGCGTGCCATCCCCGACACAGCCCACCCGCCTGCGCATCCTCGTCGCGGCCGCCCTGCCGGCTGACGTCGGGGCGATCGCGAGCGCGCTCGGCAACGCCGGCCACGAGGTCGTGACCGCCTACCGCGGCGAGACGGTCCTCGCGCGCCTGGCGGACGAGCGTCCCGACGTAGTCCTCCTCGACCCCAACCTGCCGGAAGCGGACGGGGTGGCGATCGTGTCCCGCGTTCGGGCTCGCACGGACGCCCCGATCATCGTGATCGCGGACCTCCGCGACGAGGCGGCGGTCGTCGCCGTGCTGGATGCCGGCGCCGTCGACGTCGTCGGGAGGCCCATCCGGGTTGCCGAGCTCGTCGCGCGGGTCCACGCGTCCGTCCGGCGCGGCTTCTCGTCGAGCGGCGGGTACGAACCGAGCCTCGACGGGCTGCGCCTCGACCTGGGTCGCCGCGAGGCCTCGGTCGAGGGGCGCGGCCTCGCGCTCACGCCGACCGAGTTCGAGCTGCTGTCCGTCCTGGTCGCGAGGCGTGGCGACCTGGTCGACCATCGTGCCCTGCTCCGCGCCGCGTGGCCCGGCCGGCCGGAGGCGGACCCGGAGACGCTCCGGAGCCATCTCACGAGGGTCAATGCGAAACTCGTCGCGGAGGGGCACCCGGGGTTGCGCAACGTCCGCGGCCGCGGCTATGCGCTCCGGATCGCGGGCAGCCGGCCCGCCGGGGCTGATCACGAGCCCGAGCCGCCGGTCGGCTGGCTCAGTGATGCTGGAGCAGCGCCACCGCGATCAGGAAGAGCGCGCTCGCGGCGAGGAAGCCCAGGCTGATCCCGGCCACCAGCAGGATCGGACCGCGCCGCCCCGGGAGCCTCGACGGCTTCTCCTCGGCGGTGAAGACGAACTGCGCGAGATCCAGGTCCTTCCAGGACTCCAGGTCGGCGGAGAGCGCCGCGGCGTCCGGGTAGCGCTGGGCGGGGTCCTTGCGCAGGCACTTACGGACGATGGCGTCGAGCGGCGGCGGAATGGTCGGGTCCAGCTCACGGAGCGACGGCGCGGGCCGGGTGACCGCCTGGTTCATGATCGAAAGCGGGTTGTCTCCCTCCCAGGGGACCCGCCCGACGAGGAGCTCGAAGAGGATGACGCCCAGCGCGTAAACGTCGGTCCGCGCATCCCCGCGTTCGCCCTGGATCTGTTCGGGGGCCATGTAGTCCGGGGTGCCCATCTGTGACGTCAGCCAGCGCCAGGTCAGGCGGCGGGCGCCGGTGATCAGGGCGATGCCGAAGTCGGTCACGATCGGGCGGCCATCGGGCGTCACGAGCACGTTCTCGGGCTTGAGGTCGCGGTGGGTGACCCCCTTGCCGTGGGCGTAGCCCATCGCGGCGGCAAGGCCGTCCACCAGCGCGACGGCCTCGGCGATCGGCAGCCGCCCCCTGCGCGCGAGGTGCTCGCGGAGCGTCTCGCCCTCCACGTACTGCATGACAAGGTACGGTCGCGTCCGGTCTCCGCCCGGATCGAGCGAATGCTGGATCCCCGGGTGGTCGAGTCGCCGCGCGATCTCCATCTCGCGTCGGAAGCGGTCGAACGTCGCGACGTCGCCGATGATCCCCTCGTGGGGGCACTTGAGGACCACCTGCGCGCCGTCCGCGTCGCTGGCCAGGTAGACGTCGCTGAAGGCCCCGTGGCCGATCGCGTCGACGATCGTGTAGCGGTCGAGCTTCTCGCCCGGGACGAGCACGTCGCTCACGCGCGGCCCGGCGCGATCACGCGCGCCTCGCGGGGCTCACCGGCCGCCGAAGATCCGTCGCCAGAGCGGGCGCTCGGACACGTCCGCGTCGCGGGACGCTCCCACCGCATCCACGTGGATGATGGCCACGCTGGCATTATCGTCGCCGCCCAACTCGATCGCCCGATCCACGAGCAGGCGGGCGCCGACCGCGGGATCGGCGGAGAGCGCCGGCTCCAGGTCCTCCGGCCAGAGGCCGCTCCAGCAGCCGTCGGTGCAGAGCGCGTAGGCGTCGCCGGGCTGCACGCCGCGCGCGACCAAATCGAGCCGCAGGGTGAGGTCGGCGCCGACGGAGCGCGTCAGCAGGTGGCGGCCCGGGTGGTTGCGCGCCTGGTGCGGCGTGATCGCCTTCATCCGGAGCAGCTCCGCCGCCTGCGAATGATCCTTCGTGAGAAGCTCGACGACCTCGTCACGCCGGCGGTAGAGGCGCGTGTCGCCGACGTTGGCGACCTGGACGGAATCGCCCGCGAAGACCAGCACCGTGGCCGTCGTCTGCGGGCCCGGCCGGCGATCCGGTGCGCCGTCGAGCTCGCCGGCAAGGAGCGCGCCGTTCGCGACCTCCAGGGCCTCCCGCAGCTCGCCCGGGCCGGGCCGCGGGGCCGCGGCAAGGGCCTCCATCACAACCCGGATCGCCGTACGGCTGGCCAGGTCGCCGTGTCCGTGTCCGCCCAGGCCGTCGGCCATCATGACCCCGACCGCGGGTCCCGCCAGGGTGACGGTTCGGATCGCTTCCCCGGGTGTTCCGGCCAGGTCGACGCCGGCCGCATCGAACCACCCGAGGTGATCCTCGTTCGCCGTCCGGACGGGCCCGACGACCGACAGGACCGCCATCCGAAGGCGAACCCACCCGGAGCCCGGCGGCACCCCGGGCCCGGGGGCGCCGAGCGGCGACGGCGCCCCCGGGGGCGCCGTCGCCATGGTGGCCGAGGGCAGGCGCTCGCCGGGCGGGCTTGCCACGGTCGCTCCCGGGCCTACTGGACGGTCACCTCGACTGGCTCGCCGCCAGAGCGTCGGACGAGGATCGGCCGGCCCGCCGATCGCGAGTTGAGGGTCAGCCAGACCGCGCCGGCCACCACCCAGACGCTCACGACGCCCAGGGCGATCAGCGTGTCCGTCTGGGTCGACCCGCCGGACGAGATACTCATCACGAGGATCGCGCCGAGGAGCGCGAGGTTGGCGAGCAGGCCGAGGGCAGGCACCAGGATGTGCTTGAGCGCCGAGCGTTCCGGGCGGGCCCAGAAGGCGATCATCACGAGGAGGTTCGTCGTTCCGTACACCAGGAACGTCCCCACGTTGGAGGCGAGGATGATCTGGAGCAGGTTGTCCGCGCTGAGGATCCCGTAGGCACCGAACAGGGCGGAGATCGCGGCAAGCACGAGGATCCCGTAGTGCGGCGTCGCATACTTGCCGTGCAGGAGCCCGAGGATGCCGGGCACCTCGCGGTCGCGGCCCATCACGTAGGTGATGCGCACGCCGGTGTTGAGGCAGGCCAGGGTCGTGCCGATGAGCGCCACGAGGACCGTCGCGGCGAGGATCAGGGCGAGCGCCGTTCCCGTCCCGCCGAGCATCGTGTCACCGATGAGCCTGACGAGATCGCCGATCGGCGCGCCGGACGCCGCCGCAGCCGCGTAGCCGGTGACGGTGCTCGTGGCCCCCGACGCGCTCGTGACGGTGCCGGTGAGCGCATCGCTGACGGCGAAGTTTGCGGCAACGTACTGGATGATGTAGGCGAAGATCCCCTGGATCGCGAGCGACAGGAGCACCGCGCGCCGGACGTCGCGCTTCGGGTTCCGCGCCTCGGCGCCGAGCGCGGTGACGGACTCGAACCCGACCAGCAACAGGATCGCGATGGTGCCCTGAAACAGGACGTTCGCCAGGTTGTGTGGCAGGACGACCGAGACGATGTCCTTGTGGGCGTATCCGAGGTCCGGATGGGTCAGCCGGAAGGCGATCGCGAGGGCGCTGACAGCCACCAGCGCGGTGAGCTGGATCACGTTGATCACGATCGCGGTCATCGTGGAACCCGAGATGCCGCGGAAGGCGATCAGCCCGGTGACCGCCGCGAACGCGAAGACAAGGCCGATCTCGAAGGGGGTCGAAAGGGTGACCCCGAACAGCCCGAGGATGTAGACGGCGAGGATCCCCGTGAAGGCCACCATGATTCCCGGGTAGATCCAGTAGTACAGGTGCGAGATCCAGCCGACCACGAACTTCGCGAGCCGCGCGAACTTGTAGTGGAGCGCCTCCTCGCGCTCCAAGAAGGCGGCCTCGGCGAAGTAGTACGACGATCCCGCCCCGGCGTCGGGGTACAGGTTCGCGAGCTCGCCGTAGCTCCAGGCGGTCAGGAACGCCAGGACGAGCGCGAAGGCCAGGCCCGGGACCATGTCGTACGCGGTGGTGACTCCGCCGTTCGACTGGAGCGTCTGCGACTGGAAGGTGGTCCAGAGGAACGCGCCGGGCGCGATCAACGCCATGGCGTTGACCGTGAGCCCGGTGAGGCTGAGCGTTCGCTTCATCTCGGGGGCGGGAGTGCTCGACATCTCGTCTCCTTCGTCCATGGGCGGTCCGACCGGGCGCGCGGCAGCCCGAAGACCCGTGTTCCCGATGGTGGAGGCAGCGCCCGGCGGCGCCCAGCGCGCCGACCGTGACGCCGGGGTGCGGATCAGTTGCGCGCGGGTCGCGTTTCGCGAAGCCGGCCGCCCGCGGCCGCCCGTCGGCGCCCGCGGGCAAAGCGCGGCAGAATGGGGACATGTCCGAAACGAGCAACGCCATCGCCAGCCCTGGGTCCACGGATGCCCGCGCGTCCAGCGCCGACGCGCGCGAGGTCCCGCTCCCCTCCCCGACCGTGCCGGCCGAGCCGCACCCGACCCGCGTCGCGATCGTCGGGGCCGGCGCCGTGGGGTCGACCTTCGCGTTCGGCCTGCTCCTCTCGGGGCTCGCCGCCGAGATCCTGCTCGTGGACGCCAACGCCCGGCGCGCGGAGGGCGAGGCGATGGACCTCCTGCACGCCGTGCCCTTCGCGAAGACCGCCCGGGTCTGGTCCGGCCCGCTCGAGGAGTGTCGCGGCGCGGCGATCACGGTCATCGCGGCCGGGGCTGCCCAGAAGCCGGGCGAGACGCGGCTGGACCTGGTCCGCAAGAACGCGGCGATCTTCCGCGAGATCGTGCCGGCGGTCGCGAGCGCGAACCCGGACGGGATCATCGTCGTCGCCACGAACCCGGTGGACGTCCTGTCCTACCTGACGTACCGGATCAGCGGGCTCCCCTCGGCGCGGGTGATCGGGTCCGGGACGATCCTCGACACGTCGCGCTTCCGCATGCTCCTGGCGGAGCACTACGGGGTGGACCCGCGCTCCGTCCACGCCTACATCGCCGGGGAGCACGGCGACTCCGAGGTGCCCGTCTGGTCGTCGGCCAACATCGCCGGCATGCCGCTCGCCGACTTCGGGCGGGCTAACGGCATCGGGCACGACCAGGGTTCGCTCCAGCAGATCTTCGAATCGACGCGCGACGCCGCCTACCAGATCATCGAGCGCAAGGGGGCCACGTCCTTCGCGGTGGCCGCCGGCCTGATCCGCATCTGCGAGGCGATCCTGCGCGACCAGTCCACCGTGCTCTCGGTGAGCTCGCTGATCTGCGACTACTACGGGATCGACGACGTCTACCTATCGGTGCCGACGGTCCTCGGGCGGCGGGGCGTCGAGCGGACGCTGCGGCTCGCGATGTCCGCCGAGGAGGCGTCCGGCCTTCGGCACTCGGCCGAGCTGCTCCACGCCACGATCGGCACGCTCGACCTCGACCCGCGCTAGGGCGGTCGGTCAGGAGGCGGCGATCGCGGCTGCCTCTCCGCGAAGGACCGCGTAGCCCGGCTTGATCACCGCGCTGATCAGGCGCAGCCGCCCGTCGAACGGCTCGAACGCCGACTTCATCGCATTGAGCGTGAGCCACTCCATCTCGTCGAGCCCAATGCCGAAGACCTCGGCCATGGCCGCGAACTCGCTGGAGAGCGAGACGCCGCTCATCAGCCGGTTGTCCGTGTTCAGCGTCACCCGGAAGCGGAGGCGGCGGAGCAGGTCGATCGGATGGTCGGCCAGCGTCGCCACGGCGCCCGTGTGCAGGTTGGAGGTGGGACACATCTCGAGCGGGATCCGCATGTCCCGGACGTAGGCAGCGAGCCGGCCGAGGTGCGGCCGGCCGGCTTCGTCGATCGAGATGTCGTCGACGATCCGGACCCCGTGACCGAGGCGGGCCGCGCCACACCATTGCAGCGCCTCCCAGATCGACGGGAGCCCGAACGACTCGCCGGCATGGATCGTCGAGTGGAAGTTCTCCGCTTGGACCAGGTGGAAGGCGTCGAGATGGCGGGTCGGCGGGAACCCCTTCTCCGGGCCCGCGATGTCGAAGCCCACGCAGCCCCGATCGCGCCAGCGGACGGCCAGCTCGGCGATCTCGACGGATCGCGCGTACTGGCGCATCGCCGTGCAGATGAATCGGACCAGGATCGGCCGGCCGGCTGCCGCGGCCGCGGACATGCCACGCTCGAAGCCGGCGAGAACGGCCGCGACCACCTCGTCCAGCGTCAGCCCGGCCGAGGTGGAGAGCTCCGGCGCGTAGCGGACCTCGGCGTACACGAGCCCGTCGGCGGCGAGGTCCTCGGCGCACTCGGCGCTCACGCGCTCGATGGCGTCGCGGGCCTGCATGAGCGCGACGGTATGGACGAAGCCTTCGAGGTAGAGCTCGAGCGACTTGCGGTCGGCGCCACGCGTGAACCACGCCTGCAGTTCGTCCGGATCGTGGGTGGGGAGCGCCATGTAGCCCGCCTCGCGCGCCAAATCGATCACGGTTCGCGGCCGCAGGCCGCCGTCGAGGTGATCGTGGAGGAGAACCTTGGGAGCGCGGCGGATGGTCCGGTCGTCCAGCATCCGGCGATGGTACCCGGAGCGGAGGGGGCCGTGGGTGCCGCGCGACGTCCGCGCCGCGCCCCGCCGGGACGGATCTACCCCGCGGCGTCCTCGAGGCGCGCCCGCGCTGCGGCAAGGGCGGACGCGACGCGCGCCGGCGCGGTCCCGCCAACGACATCGCACGAGGCGAGCGCGGCCTCGAGCGTGGCCGCGGCGCGCAGCGAGGCGGGCAGGTCCGGATCCCCGGCCAGCCCCATCACCCCGGTGTCGCCGCTCTCGGCAAGCGCGGCCACGATCACTCCGTCGCCCAGCTCGGTCAGCGGGACGCCCGCCGCCTCGGCGGCAGCAACCAGCCGGCCGACCACGTGGTGGGCCTCGCGGAAGGGCACGCCGCGGCGGACCAGCGCATCCGCGACCGCGGTCGCGGTCGTGAACCCCTCGTCGGCCGCCCGGCGCATGGCAGCCCGGTCGACGGAGAGCGTCTCGACCATCCCAGCCATCACGCCGAGCGAGGCGTCGAACGCGGCGCAGGCCTCGAAGAGCGGCGGCTTGTCTTCCTGGAGGTCGCGCTGATAGGCCAGGGGCAGACCCTTGAGCAGGGTCAGGAATCCGGCGAGCGAGCCGACCACCCGCGCGGAGCGTCCCCGGACCAGCTCGGCGGGGTCGGGGTTCTTCTTGTTCGGCATCATCGAGGAGCCGGTCGAGAAGGCGTCTGCCGCGCGCACGAACCCGAAGCGCGGGTTGGACCACCACGTGATCTCCTCCGCGAAGCGCGACAGGTGCAGCATGCCGAGCGTGACCGCGAAGAGCAGCTCGGCCACGAAGTCGCGGTCCGACACGGCATCGAGCGAGTTCGCGGTCACGCCGTCGAAGCCGAGCTCGCGGGCGGTCGCCTCCCGGTCGAGCGGATAGCCGGCCCCGGCGAGCGCCCCCGAGCCGAGCGGTGACACGTTGGCGCGCCGGCGGCAGTCGGCCAGGCGGCCGCGGTCGCGCTCGAGCATCTCCACGTAGGCGAGCAGGTGGTGGGCCAGGAGCACGGGCTGCGCTGGCTGGATGTGGGTCATCCCCGGCAGGACCGCGTCACCCTCCCGCCCGGCGAAGCGCACCAGGGCGCGCTCCATCTCGAGGATCCGGCCGTCGATGGCGTCGACCGTCCGGCGCGTCCAGAGCCGCAGGTCGGTGGCGACCTGGTCGTTCCGAGAGCGGCCCGTGTGGAGCTTCCCGGCCAGCGGGCCGATCCGCGCGGCGAGCGCGGCCTCCAGGTTGAGATGGACGTCCTCGAGGGCTGGGTCCCAGGCGAGCGTGCCCGCCTCCACGTCGTTACGCAGCGCGTCCAGCCCGGCGACGAGCGCCGCGATTTCCGCGTCGTCGAGCAGGCCGGCGCGACCCAGGCCGTGGACGTGGGCGACCGAGCCGGCAAGGTCGTCGAGCGCGAGCGCCTGGTCGACGGCGATCGAGCGCGTGAAATCGGCCGTCCGCGGATCCGTCTCGCCGGCGAATCGTCCACCCCAGAGCCGCATGGCCGCCTCCCTACCCCAGCGTCGGTGCCGCGAATGGTAGCGAGGCCGCGAGATCGTCCACCGGGACCCCCGCTTCGCCTGCCCGCGGGAAGACGACAAGGGCCACGATCGCGGCGGCAACCGCGAGCGCGGCCGCGCCGCCGAACAGGACCTCTGCGCCGAGGCTTGCGTAGACCTGCCCGCCCACGAGGTTGGCCACCACGGCGGCGATCCCGAAGCCGGTGACCTGGTAGAGCCCCTGGCCGGTGGCCTGCAGCCGCGGCGGCAGCAGCACCGCCATCGTGAGCACCGCGCCCACCCACAGCCCGGCAAAGGCAAACCCGCTGGCGAAGCGCGTCGCGATGATGAGGGCGGGCGAGTCGAGCACGGCCCATCCGACGAAGCATGCCGCGTAGAGAAGCGCGCTGCCGGCGACGAGACCGCGCAGCCCGATCCGCGCCGCCACCGCCCCGGCCACGAGCATCGCCGGGATCTCGGCGAAGGCGCCCACGGAGGCGATCAGCGCGACGTCGGAGGGGCTACCGCCGAGGGCGACCATCCGGAGCGGCAGGAACGTGAAGCCGGCGATGATCCCGATGTTGACGAGGAGGACCGCCAGGAGCACACCCCGCAGGCGAGGCTGCACCCGCAGCGCGACGGCCATCGACCCGCCACGGCGGCCGGATCCATGGGCGGCCAGGTCCGCTCGCGGCACGTCCGGGCGTCAGGCGCGCGACAACCGCCAGGCCGACCGCGAAGGCGGCGCACAGGGCGAAGGCCGGCCCGTACCCCGTCTGGTCGTAGACGAGGCCGACGAGCCCCGACGAGACGGCGAAGCCCCCCGACGAGAGGAGCCGGACGCGGGCGTAGTCGCGGGTCCGGTCGGCGACCGCGTTCACGGCGAGCGCGTCACCCAGCGGTCCCCAGCCCGACTCGAAGAGGCTGAATGCCACGAAACAGGCAGCAACCCCCAGCGCGGGGATCGGCGATCCCTGCCGCGAGCACGGCCGCGGCCCCGGTCAGGGCGGAGATCACGAGCGCGTTGCGGCGGCCCAGCACCACGTCCGCGAGGTGGCCCCAGGCGGGGACGGCGATCGTGAACGCGGCCGAGGACAGCGCCTGGATCAGCCCGATCTCGGCCGGCGAGAAGCCGCGCGTCGAGAGGATGACGGCGGCGAAGGGGAAGAAGACGCCCATGGAGATGCCGTTGGCGAGGAAGACGGCACGAATTGCTCGCATGTGCCCGCAATGGTACGGGCACCGGCAGGGCCAGGAGCCAGGCGGGCCGGCGACGCCCCGGGCCGCGGCCCATCCGGCATCACGCTCCCGTCGGTGGCAGACTCCGCCGGTGGTCCCGAGCCTCCCGTCCTCCCCCGATGTTGCCGTCTCCACCGAGGGCCTCGGGCGTCGCTTCGGCGAGCGATGGGCGGTCCGCGACCTGGACCTCGAGCTCCACCGCGGCGAGGTCTTCGGGCTGCTGGGACCGAACGGCGCCGGCAAGACCACCACGATCCGGCTCCTCTCCGCGCTCATCGGCCCATCGGCGGGGCACGCTCGCGTCGTCGGCCTGGACCTCGCCGGCCAGGCCGACGCGGTCCGCTCCCGGGTGGGCGTCCTGACCGAATCGCCCGGCCTCTACGAGAAGCTGTCGGCCCGCAGCAACCTGGACTACTTCGGGAAGCTCCACGGGCTCACGGCGGCAGCTGCGCGCCGAGCGGATCGAGCGGCTCCTCCGGCTGTTCGACCTGTGGGAACGGCGCCGACGAGCCAACCGGGACCTTCAGCAAGGGCATGAAGCAGAAGCTCGCGATCGCGCGGGCGCTGCTCCACGACCCGCCGGCCCTGTTCCTCGACGAACCGACCGCCGCGCTGGACCCGGAGGCGGCCGCCGTCGTCCGTGACGCGATCTCGGCGCTCCGCGGCCAGGGCCGCACGGTCGTCCTGTGCACGCACATCCTTCCGGAGGCCGAGCGGCTCTGCGACCGGATCGGCTTCCTGCGCACGACCCTGCTGCGTGTCGACACGCCCGCCCGGCTCCGGAGCGCGGGCGGGGACGTCCGGCTGCACGTGCGCCTTGCCGTCCCGGCCGGGCCGGAGCTCGTGGGGGCCGCGCTGGCGGCGCCGGGCGTCGCAGCTGTCCGGAGCGTCGCAGACGGCCTCGTAGCGGAGCTGCGGGACGTGGACGCGGACACGCCGGCGCTCGTCGGGGCGCTCGTCGCGGCCGGCGCCGCCATCCTCGAAGTCCGGCGGGAGGCTGCCACGCTCGAGGAGGTCTACTTCGAGGTCATGGGCGCGCCGGCCGACGACGCGGTCGACGGCGCGGCAGCAGCCTGATGCGCCTTTCGTGGGTCGCAGCCGTCCTCCAGCGCGAGGTCGCCGAGCTGCTGCGCAACCGGCTCCTCCTGCTCTCCATCCTCGGTCCGCCGATCGCCATCGTGGTCGGACCGGTGATCCTCGGGAAGCTCGTCGCCGGCCGCGCGCTGCCGGCCGGGCTCGCGGCATCGCTCGTGGCAGGCCGGCCGGCATGGGCGTCGCTGAATCCCGGCGACCTCGCCGCCGCCTACAGCTTCCAGCAGTTCCTGCTCTTCTTCCTGATGCTGCCGGCGTTCATCCCGCTCTCGATCGCGACCTTCTCGATCATCGGCGAGAAACAGAGCCGGACCCTGGAGGCCGTCCTGGCGACGCCGATCCGGACGGCCGAGCTCCTCGCCGGCAAGGCGATCGCGGCTGCCGTTCCCGCGATCGCCGGCGGGGTGCTCGCCTACGCGTCGTTCGCGGCCCTGGTCCGGGCGCTCTACGGGCCCGCCCTCTTCGGCATCGTGAGCGCGCCGGACTGGCTGGCCGCGACCTTCCTGCTCGGCCCGGCGATCGCCCTGCTCTCGGTGGTGCTCGGCGTCCTGGTGAGCTCGCGCGTGAACGACCCGCGGACGGCCCAGCAGGTCGGGGCGGTGATCGTCGTTCCGCTCGTCGCCGCGGTGATCGCCCAGGCCGCCGGGCGCGTGCTCGTCGACGGGACCGGCTACGCGCTCGCGGCGCTGGCGGTCGCTCCTGCTCGCGCTCGCCGGCCTCCGGGCCGGGACCTGGCTGTTCGCCCGCGAGGCGATCCTCACCCGATGGCGATGAGCGATATTCCGCCGCGCTCGGGTCGACGCGACGCGCGCGGCCGGGCGCAGCGCTTATCCGTCGCCGGGATCCTGCGGGTCAGCCGGCAGCCCGGATCTCCTCCCCCGCCGCACAGCCGGGCACGTGGTCGTTGACCATGCCCGTCGCCTGCATGAACGCGTAGCAGATCGTCGGGCCGACGAAGCGGAACCCGCGCCGCACCAGCTCGCGACTCATGGCGCGTGACTCCGGCGTTTCGGCCGGGATCGCGCCGAGGTCCGCCGGGCGCCGGTCGAGCGGCACGCCACCCACGAATCCCCACAGCAGCGCGGGCAGCGACTCGCCGGCAGCGATCCAGGCCCAGGACGAGGCGCGCCGCAGCGACGGCGCTCTCGACCTTGCGGCGGTTGCGCACGATCCCGGGGTCGGCGAGGAGTCGCGCGACGTCCGCATCCGTGAAGCCCGCCACGGTGGCCACGTCGAACCCGGCGAACGCCCGGCGGTAGCCGTCGCGCTTGCGCAGGATCGTCGACCACGCCAGGCCGGCCTGGGCACCCTCGAGCACGAGCATCTCGAAGAGGTGCCGTCCGTCGCGGGACGGCCGGCCCCACTCGTGATCGTGGTAGCCGCAGTAGACGGGGTCATCCTCGATGCCCCAGGCGCAGCGGACGACCCCGTCCGGGCCGATCGCGAGCGTGCGGTCGGCCCGCGGACCGGCCGGCGCCTGGGGCCCCGCATCCACTGAGTCAGTCGACGTCGCGCCGCGTCACTCCCCACGCGCCGAAGCAGGATGCCACCGACTCCGATGACGAGGCAGGCGATGACGCCGGCGATGTCCCACTGTCCGATCATTGGCTGGCCCACGTGCGCCGTGAGCGCGAGCTGGTGGAACCAGTTCGGCAGCTTGAGCGGCGGCGCGAGCAGGTCGATGAGGTACGTCGCCACCACGACGAGGGCGGCGATCTCGGCCGCGAGCGATGTCCGCCACAGCCCGCCGATCGCGACGCCGACCCCGACGATCGCGACGGCGTACAGGCCGAGGGACGCCGAGCCGAGGATGGCATCTCCTGCCGTCGCACCCGCCGCGGCTGCGCCGAGCCCGATCCCCAGCGCGAGCACGACCGTCATCACGACGACCGCCAGGATCGCCCCGACGCCGCCGGCGACAACCCAGCGGGCGCGCGACATCGGGGCGGACAGGATCTCCTCGAGACGGCCGTCGGTCTCGTCCGACGCCCACTTCGAGACGAACGTCGCGGCAGCCAGGCCGGCGGCGATGTAGAAGAGCTCTGCGTACAGCTGGAGCCAGCCGCCGGCGCTTGCGAAGTCGAAGCCAGGGAAGATCGAAGAGAAGGTCTTCAACAGGCTCGAATCACCCCCGATTTGGTTCGCGAACGCGCCGACGAGCGAGGCGAGGAGCGCGCCCATCAGGCCGAAGCCGATCCCCCAGGCGAGCGCCCGCGGCAGCTGGTCGCCGAAGGCCCGACTGACCGGCCCGCGGACCCCGAGGACGTCCTTCGGCAGGGAGGGGAACGAGAGGCCTGCCGTCACCCCGAGGTCGCGGCGCCTGAACAACTCGACCCCGATGACGAGGAAGATGACCGCGACCACTCCCACGGCGGCGAGACCGGGCCAGTCGTAGAAGCCCACAAGCGGCATGTGGTCGGCGGTCCAGTGGAACGGGCTCACGTCGACGAGCGGACCGCCGACGTTCAGGCCGCTGGCCACCCACAGGAGGACCATCACGAGCCCGGCAACGCCGGCCGACCCGGCGCGCCCCAGGATCGGCGCGAGGGCGAGCGCGAGGCCGCCGAAGCACATCGCGATGAAGCCGATCCAGAGCGCGAAGCCGATCGCACCATCGAGCGGGATCGGGTCGCCGAGCTTCGGGTCGCCGAACGCGTTCGAGCTGACGATGATCATGACCGCGATGAAGGCCATCGCCAGCCAGAGCACCGTCAGGTGCGCGGCCAGCTTCTCGAGTGCGATCCGACGCTTGCCGAAGGGCGCCGAGGCGACGAAGTCGAGGCTGCCGCGGCGCGGCCTCGCCGGCGAGCGTCCCCGACAACGCCAGGATCGACCAGAGCGCGGTGCCGAGGCCGAAGAGGGCGCCGTACTTCCACGTGAAGTACCCGCCGAGCGTGCCGAGCTTCGGGCCCATCAGGGTGGCGTTGCCGAACAGGTTGACCATCGAGGCGGGCATGCTCGTGACGAGCTTGTTCACCTCGATCCGGGCCTCGGGGGTCGGGAAGACCTGTCCGATGGCGGCGCCCAGGACGAGCGACAGGCCGCCGAGGAGTCCCGCGGCGATGATGAAGGCGAGTCGCGAGTCCCGGATCGTCTTGCCGTAGATGCTCCCGAAGCCGTAGAGCCGGCGGCGGAGCGGGATCGGCGGGAAGGCCGCCGCGATGCGCGGCGTGCCAGCGCTAGCGGCCATGGTCGTTCACCTCGACGGCCTGCTGCCCGTACTGGGCGAGGAACGTCTCCTCCAGGCTCGGCTCTCGCGAGACGAAGTCGAGCAACTCGTAGCGGGCGGCCGCCTGGACAACGGGAGTGATCGCGCCGCTCACGCGCAGGCGCAGGACGTGGTCGTCGAGCGTGCACGTCGCTGACGCCGGGAAGGGCCGCGAACGCGGCCGCCGGGACCGGCCCGGCGAAGCGCAGCTCCACCTGGTGGTGGGCGAGGTCGCGCAGCCCCTCGACCGTGTCGAGCTTCGACGATCCGGCCCTCACGGATGATCGCGACCCGGTCGCAGCTCTTCTCGACCTCGGAGAGGATGTGGCTCGAGAGGAAGACGGTGGCGCCGGCCGCGACGGCCTCGCGCAGGGTGGCGAAGAAGGTCTGCTGGACGAGCGGGTCGAGCCCGGCGGTGGGCTCGTCGAGGACAAGGAGCTCCGGCCGGTGCTGGAGCGCGATGACCAGGCCGACCTTCTGCTTGTTGCCCTTGCTGTACTCGCGGAAGCGGCGCGACGGGTCAAGGTCGAGCCGCTCGATGAGCCCGGCCTGGTAGGCCTTGTCCACGCCGCCCCGGAGGTTCGCGAAGTACTCGAGCGTCTGGCCGCCGCTCAGTCGGTCGTACAGGGCGAACTCGCCGGGCAGGTAGCCGATCCGGCGGTGGATGGCGACGGGGTCGGCGCTCGACTCGATCCCGAAGACCTTGGCCACGCCCGACGTCGGCCGGATCAGGTCGAGCAGCATCCGGATCGTCGTCGTCTTGCCAGCGCCGTTCGGTCCAAGGAAGCCGAAAACCTCACCCTGCGCGACCGCGAGGTCGACCTCAACGATCCCGCGGTGCGAGCCGTAGGACTTGGTCAGCGTCTCGGTCTCGATGACGTTCATGCCGTGCCCTCGACTGCGATCCCCAACTGACGGTACGCTCTTTCCGGCGCTGGATCCGACCCTGACCAGAGCGTCAGGCCGGTCGCGACCCGTTCGCCTCCGCCTTCTCCTTCAGGGCGGCGAGCTCCGCCTCCAGGCGTGGACCCATCCCGCCCCGATCCAAGCGCACCAGAGCGCGCGCCAGCCGTGAGCGGCCCTCCAAGAGCACCGAGCCGGCGACGCGCGTCCCGCCCGCTGCGGGCGTCAGCTCCCAGAGGCGCTCGCCGCGAATATCCCGGCCCCCGATGCCGACCCGGAAGCGGCGGGCCGGCCGGGCCTCCAGGCTCTCCAGCGTGGTCCCGATTGCCACCGGGCCCACCCGAAAGCGGGCGTGGCGCCGCGCTCCTGCCGCCGGCCAGTCCGGGCCCGCCGGATCGAGGAGCAGCCGGACGTCGCGCCAGATTTTGCAGCCGGGGTCGTGCAGCGCGACCCAGACCACGTCCGGCGACGCATCGACGAACAGCCGGCGCTCGACGGCCCCGCGCGGGAGGTGCTGCTCGAGGTGGGCAGCCACACTTACCGCCCCGTCGGTCGGCGCAGACTCTGCATAGCGTGATTATCGCACCGGCCGCCCGGTGCTCCCGGAGGCCGTGCCACTCGGCGCGGGGTCGCCGCAGGCTGAGCGCCCGACGTTTTGAACCGCTACTTGCCTGCCCGGTCCTTCGGCAGCGGCGGCAGGCCCTTCCTGCCGGCCACGAGGTAGTGCCCGAACCAGGCGCGAACCTGGGCCAGGTTCTCCGCCCGGCGGAACGGCGCGCCGGAACGGGTCAGCTCGTGTGACTCGTGAGGAACGCGCATGAAGCGGACCGGCCGCTTCAACGTCCGCAGGACCGCGAACAGCTCCTCAGCCTGGCCGATCGGGCAGCGAAGGTCGTTCTCCGCGTGCTGGATGAGCAGCGGCGTCCGGATCCTGTCCGCATAGGTGAGCGGAGAGAGGCGTCGGTACAGCTCGGGATCCTCCCAGGGCTGCGCGCCGAAATCCATCTTCCCGAAGATCCCGCCGGCAAGGTCACCGGTGAGCATGAGCGTGGCGAGGTCGGTCACGCTTCGGCATGTCATCGCCGCGGCGAAGCGCTGGTCCGCACCCACGATCCAGTTCGTGAGATACCCGCCGTAGGACCCGCCCGTGACGCCGAGCCGCTTCGGGTCGGCGATGCCGGCCTCGACGGCCGCGTCGACATGGGCGAGCACGTCACGCGTCGGGCCGGCCCCCCAATCGGGCAGGTTCGCGGCGTTGAAGTCCTCGCCCGTAGCCCTCCGACCCGCGCGGGTTCGTGGCGAGGACACTCACGCCGGATCCCGCCAGCACCTGGAACTCCCAGTACGGGGACCATCCGTAGAGCGTGTGCGGCCCGCCGTGGATCTCCAGCACGAGCGGGGCGGGCTTACCCGTGTGAGCGTCGGCGCAGGCGATCAGCCAGCCCTGGATCTCGCGCCCGTCCACGGTCACCCAGCGCTCGCTCGCCGGGAAGAGCTCGATCTCGTCGAGGGCCACGTCGTTGAGATGCGTGATCCGGCGCAGCTCGACTCCGTCGGCGGATCGAGACCGGCCCTCCGCGCCGAGATCGGCAACGTGGATGTCGCCGAGCGCAACCGGATCCGACCGGATGACGGCGACCCGGATGGCCCCGTCGGCGCAGGGCGCGGCATGCCAGCCGGAGAGGTAGTGGTGCCCGTCGGTGAGCCGCTCCACCTCGCCGTCGTCGAGGTCGATCCGCCAAAGCTCGTAGCTGCCGCGAACCGGCGCCGTGAAGAGGAGGTTCCGTCCATCCGGCCCCGGCCAGAGGTGGGCGGGCTCACCCGGGGTGATGTCGCTCCCCATCCCGGAGCCCGGCATGAGGTCGTGCCGGCCGGAGAGGTTGCGGCCCTCGCCCCTGCCCGCCTCGCTGCCGTCCGCAGCGAAGAGCCAGATGTCATTGCGGCTCCCGCCGGCACGCGGGTAGCGATGGCCCAGCACGGCCACGGTCCGGCCGTCGCGCAACCAGGTCGGCGAGCCGAATGCGGAGCCGGCACCGTCCGTGATCCGGATATCGCGACCGCTTGCGACGTCCACGACGCGGACGTCGAATTGCCAGTCAAGGTCGGGATCGCGCCCGCCCTGGGCAACGTATGCGACGCGCGTGCCGTCCGGGGAAAAGGCCGGGTCCTCATGGTTGGTGGGGCCCGAGGTCAGCCGGCGCGCGGCACCCGTCGCGACGTCCACGTGCCAGAGGTTGCTCACGTGGTCGTAGATGAAACCCGGCCCGTTGAGCATGTTCTGGAGGCGGTCGATATATCGGTAGTCGGAGGTCGGCGGCGTGCCCGGCCGCGACGGTTCGGCGGTCTTGCCGCGGGCCCGGGCGTCCGCAGCGCGGGTTGCGGCCCGCGAGGCGCTCCGCACGACGAGCGACCGTCCGTCCGGCGACCAGGCAAACCCGTCGACACCCCGCGGCAGGTCGGTCAGCCGACGCGCCTCTCCGCCTTCGAGCGGCAGCAGGTGGACCTGCGTTCCATCCTCGCGGTCCTTCGGAACCCCAGGCTCCTCCTCCGTGACGGGCCGCCGGTCGGACAGAAACGCGAGCGTGCGCCCGTCCGGCGAGAAGCGCGGGTGGGTGTCGTGCCGAACTCCCAGGGTCACCTGGCGCGGCGCCGCGCTGCCGTCGGCCGGCACGAGCCAGATCGCATGCCGGTACTCCTCCCTGCCGGGTGCGGCAACCTGGACCGTGAACGCCACCAGCCCGCCGTCCGGCGAGAGCTGGGGGTCGGTCGGGATACGGAACCGGTACAGGTCCTCGGGTTGCGGCGGACGCGACATGGAATGCCTCATGCGTGGGGGATCCCGGCGGCGCGGGACGGGCTCGAGTCGATACTAGCGATCCGGCCCGCGATCCGGGGCAGCCCGCAGGCTGACACCGGGGCGCCATCGCGCATTGGCAGGGACCGCGCCTAAACTGTGGCCATGACATCGAGCTACCTGCGGGGTGACGACCTGATCGCCCCGGTCCGGATCCACGCCGACCGCGAGGCCGCGACGCTCCGGATCGAGTGGGCCGACGGGCACGTGTCGACCTACGACTTCGTCCGCCTGCGGTGGCTCTGCCCATGCGCCTACTGCCGCGGCGAGATGGGCCAGCCGGGCTGGCTGGACTCGAACCCCGTCCTCTCCGGCGAACAGACCCGGCTCGTCTCGATCGACCCGGTGGGCGGGTACGCCATCGCGCCCCTGTGGGGCGACGGCCACCACACCGGCTTCTACACTTACGCCTCGCTTCGCACGCTCTGCCCGTGCCCCGCATGTGCGACCGCCCGCGCCGCAGCCGGACACCCCGACGCCCCAGCACCGAAAGGAGCACCACGATGATCGTCGCCACAACGCCATACATCGGCGGCTACCGGGTTGTCGAGACAAAGGGCATGGTCTTCGGCCTGGTCGTCCGCAGCCGCGGTCTGGGCGGCAACATCATGGCCGGTCTGCGCTCGATCGGCGGCGGCGAGATCCACGAGTACACGGAGCTGCTCGAGGACACCCGGCGCCAGGCGATCGACCGGCTGGTCCACAACGCGACGCTCGCCGGTGGCAATGCGGTCCTCTCTATGCGCTTCGACAGCTCGGAGCTCGCCGGCACGATGTCCGAGATCGTCGCGTACGGGACCGCGGTCGTGGTCGAGGTGGACGCGTCGCAGACGGTTCCGACGACGCCAGTCGAGTAGCGATGCCAAACGCGGGCCGTGCCTGGGCGGCCGAGAGGGCACGTCGCGGACCGGCCGCGGGCCCGCGGACCCCGGGCACCCCGCGGACCCCGGGCGGAACGTCCGCGGCCAGGCCGGGCGGCACCTAAGCATGGGCCTCGGCATCGTGCGTGGAGTCATGGCCTTCGTCGGGGCGCTCCTGCTCGCCGGCGGGCTGGCGGTCGTCGTCGGGGGTGGCGACGCGTCTGCCGTCGGCCTCTGGCCCGTCATCGTCGGCGGCGTCCTGCTGCTCGCGGTGGCGCTGGAGCGCCAGCGCTACCGGAGCGAGCAGGCGGATCGCGCCGGAGCATCGCCCGGACCGGGAGGTGGGGAGATCCTGGACGGACCCATGGAGCCGCGCTTCCGGCGCACGGACGAGGTCTTCGAGGATCCTTCCAGTCGGCGCCGCATGCGGGTCTGGATCGACCCGGCAAGCGGTGAGCGGCGCTACCGCGCCGAGGAGTAGGACCCCGGTCCGCGCACCCCGACGGAGCCTGCGCGGGGCCGTGCTACGATCTCTGGCCGAGCGCCGCTGCCCGCCGTGTCCTCGAACATCCCCGTCAGCCGTGACGATCGCCCCTGGAGCCAGCCTCGCATGACGACCCTTCGCGTCCGCTCCCCGCGAACCGCGGCCCGGCGGCGTCCTGCGGCGCTCCCCTACATCAACCGCGAGCTGTCGTGGCTGGATTTCAACGCGCGCGTCCTGCACGAGGCGCGGGACGATCGCAACCCGCTCCTGGAACGGGCGAAGTTCCTGGCCATCTTCGCATCCAACCTCGACGAGTTCTTCCAGGTTCGCGTGTCGGGCCTGCTCGATCAGGTCGCCTCGGGGAGCCCAAAACAGTCCCCCGACGGGCGCACCGCCGCCGAGCAACTGGGCGCGATCCGCGCCCGCGTCCACGGGCTCGTCCTCGAGCACGCAGGTCTAGTTGCCGAAGTACGCGCCGCGCTGGCGCTCGAGGGCGTCGCGGTCGTCGACCACGCGGCCATCCCGGAGCACCATGCCCGGCTCCGTGAGCGGTTCCTGGAAGAGATCTTCCCGGTCCTCACTCCGCTCGCCGTGGCGCCAGGCCACCCGTTCCCCTATATCAGCACGCTGAGCCTGTCGCTGGCCGTCGTCGTTCGTGATCCAGAGGGAGCGGAGCAGCGGTTCGCCCGCATCAAGGTCCCGCCGATCCTGCCGCGCCTCGTCGCCGCGGACGCGCACGCCTACGTCCCGCTGGAGCAGGTCATCGCCGCGAACCTCGACGTCCTCTTCCCCGGCCTGGAGATCGTCGAGTCGCACCCCTTCCGCGTCACCCGCGACGCCGACTTCGACGTCGAAGAGGACGAGGCGGGGGACCTCGTCTCGGCCATCGAGCACGAGCTGCGCCAGCGGCGCTTCGGGTCGGCGGTCCGCCTCGAGGTCGAGGACACCATGCCCTCTGGCGTGCGCGACTTCATTCTCGGCGGGATCGGGCTCGGCCCGGACGACCTGTACGCCGTGCCGGGGATGCTCGACGCGACGTGCTTCTGGCAGCTCGCGACGCTGGACATCCCCGAGCTGCGCGACCCAACTTGGACGCCGGTCGTCCCGGCCCGGCTCGTTCCCCGCGACGAGGGGGACGCGACGGACGTGTTCGCGGCAATCCGGCAGGGTGACCTCCTCGTCCACCACCCGTACGAATCGTTCGGCGCGTCGGTGGAGCGGTTCATCGCCCAGGCCGCGGACGATCCGGACGTGCTGACCATCAAGATGACCCTCTACCGGACCTCCGGCGACTCGCCGATCGTCCGGGACCTCATCCGCGCGGCCGAGCAAGGGAAGCAGGTGGTCGTCCTCGTCGAGATCAAGGCCCGCTTCGACGAAGAGGCGAACATCGTCTGGGCGCGCAAGCTCGAGCAGGCCGGCGCCCATGTCGTCTACGGCCTGGTGGGCCTCAAGACCCACAGCAAGATCTCGCTCGTCGTTCGCCGCGAGGGCTCGGGCCTCCGCCGCTACGTCCACCTCGGGACCGGCAACTACAACCCCAAGACTGCCCGCATCTACATCGACCTTGGACTTCTCACGTGCCGCCCGGAGCTCGGCGCCGATGCGACCGACCTCTTCAACTACCTGACCGGCCTGTCGCGCCAGACCCAGTTCCGCCGGCTGCTCGTGGCCCCAGTCTCGCTCCGGCCGCGCCTCCGCGAGCTGATCGACCGGGAGGCCGAGCATGCCCGGGCTGGACGTCCGGGCCGGATCGTCGTGAAGTGCAACGCGATCGTCGATCCCGAGATGATCGAGGCGCTTTATCGCGCGAGCGAGGCCGGCGTCGAGGTCGAGTGCATCGTGCGCGGCATCTGCTCGCTCCAGCCCGGCGTCCCCGGGGTGAGCAGCCGGATCCGCGTACGCTCCGTCGTCGGCGAGTTCCTCGAGCACAGCCGGATCTTCGGCTTCCTCAACGGCGGCCGGCAGGAGTGGTACACCGGCTCGGCCGACCTCATGGAGCGCAACCTCGACCGGCGGATCGAGGCCGTCTTCCCCGTCGAGGACCTCGAGGCGCAGGCCCGCCTCGAGGAGATCGTCGACGTGATGCTCGCCGACGACCGGCGCTCCTGGCAGCTCGGCGCGGACGGGACCTGGCGCCGCACGGAGGAGATCAGGTCCGCCGCCGGCACGATCGACACCTTCGCCACGCTCAAGGAGCGGGCGGAGCTGGCGCGGGTCGCGGCCCACGAGCCGCGCCGGCCTGCACTGACGGCCGGCTCTCTGGATCCGCGCGCCTGATGGCGTCGAAGGGGGGCCGCCCATGACGATCACCCGGCAGGGCATCGAGGTGGAGCTTAAGTACCGCATCCTCGACGAGGCCGCGGCCGCGCGGTTCGGCGCGCTCCGGACCCTCGGCGGGCTGCGCGTCGTGGGCCGACCCCGGCAAGTCCAGGTCGAGGACCGCTACCTCGACACGGCCGACGGGGCACTCTCGCGGGCCGGCTATGCCGCCCGCCTTCGGCGCGGACCGCGGATGACGATCCTCTCGGTCAAGGCGTTGAACGCCGAAGGGACGGCCCTTCACCGGCGCGAGGAGCTCGAAGGCCCGGCGGACGTCTCCCTCGACCCGCATGCCTGGCCGTCGTCCGCCGCTCGGTCGCTTGTCATGGAGCACGCGGGCGATTCCCCGCTCGTCGAGATCGTCACGATCCGCCAGCTGCGACGGGCGCGGAACCTGTCGGATGGGATCCTCGAGGTGGAGCTCAGCGTCGACGACGTCGAGGTCGTCGCGCGCGGGCGCGTCATCGACCGCTTCCTCGAGCTCGAGGTCGAACTGAAGGCGGGCGACGAGAGCGGCCTCGAGGACCTCGCGGCGATCCTGCGGGCCGATCCCGCGCTCGAGCCGGTCACGAGCTCCAAGCTGGAGCGCGCCATGGCGGCCCTGGCCGGTGGCCGGAAGAAGCGCGGAGGGCGTGCGCATCCGGCCACGACCCCGACGGCCGATGAAAGTAAGGCCGCCGCGCCCGCCTCGACCGAGCCCGACGTGCCGGCCACGGCGACGCAGACCGGGGGCGTGGCGCCCGTCTCGGCCGTCGACGCGGCCGCGATCGACGCGCCGGCCGGGACACCCGACGAGGGGGACGGGGACTCCACTGCCGCGCGCCCTGCCCTTGTCGTCGGCAAGACCCCGGGCGTCACCCGGGACGACCTCCTCGCCGAGGCGGGCCGCAAGGTCCTGCGCTTTCACCTGGCGCGAATGCTGGCCCGCGAGGAAGGGACGAGGACTGGGCTGCGGATCGAGGATCTTCACGGGATGCGCGTGGCCACGCGCCGGATGCGCGCGGCGTGGCGGGTCTTCGGGGATGGCTTCCGGCTGGACCGAACACGGCGCATGCGGGGCCGGCTCCGGGAGCTGGCCGCCCGGCTGGGCGCCGTGCGCGACCTCGACGTCCTGATCGAGGCAGCCGAGGCGCATCGTGCCGCGCTGCCGGAGGTGGAAGCGGCCGCCTTCGCCCCGCTGGTCCGGGCCTGGTCCGACGACCGCGAGGTCGCCCGACGGCTGCTGGTCCGGGAGCTCGATTCCGGCGCCTACACGCGGCTCGTCGACGAGTACCGGATCTTTGTCACGACGGAGGGCGCGGGCGTCCTGGCGCCGGCAAGCCCCGTCGCGCCGCACCGCGTGCGAGATACCGCCGGGTCGCGGATCTGGCTGGCCTACGAACAGGTGCGCGGGTACGAGAGCATCCTGCGCTGGGCCGACATCGAGACGATCCACCAGCTGCGGATCGCGTCCAAGTGGCTGCGCTATACGCTGGAGTTCTTTCGCGAGGCGCTCGGCACGGAGGTGGACCAGCTGGTGCCCCGGGTGGTCGCCCTTCAGGACCACCTCGGCTGGCTTCACGACGCCGACGTCACGATCGGGCTGACCCGCCAGTTCCTCGTCGCCAACGCGAGCCGGCTGGGTCCGGACGAGACCGAGGTGATCGCCGCGTACCTGCGGGGACGCGAGCGCGAGCTGGAGCACCTTCGGCGCACGATCGGCCAACCCTGGCGCAGCGTGGACGGGCTCGCCTTCCGGCGCCTCCTCGGGCGGGCAGTCAGCGGCCTCTGACGGGCCCGATCGGGCCGTTAACACGGGTTGACGAACTGCCAACGCCGCGGAGATAGACGGCCCGGTGCCTCTCCGATCAAATGGACTCCGTGGTGCGGGCCGCCCGGCGGTCTGTCCATGCCGCGCCGGCTGGTGGCGGCGATCGCCGATCGGTCCGAGATCAGGGACCGCGGCGCCATCTCACGGTAGCGCTGGAGGAGCAAGTTGCGCACCGATCGATCCCTGTCCCGGTTTGCCGCATTCGGGGCCATCGCGGCACTCGCCCTGGCCGCCTGCTCGTCGGCGGCAACGACGGCTCCATCTGCTGCTGCGCCGTCCGCGGCCGCCGCGTCCATGGCAGCCTCGGCTGCCCCCTCCGCGATGGCGTCGAGCGGCACCGACCTGACCTCGCTCATCGCCGCGGCGAAGGCCGAGGGCGGCCTCACCACGATCGCGCTCCCGCGCTCGTGGTGCGGATACGGCGCGCTCCTCGACGGGTTCACCGCCAAATACGGCATCCCGATCAACAACCTGAACCCCGACGGCAGCTCCCAGCAGGAGCTGGACGCGATCACGGCCAACAAGGGCAACAAGGGCCCCGCCGCGCCGGACGTCATCGACGTCGGCCTGTCGTACGGCCCGAAGGCCGTCGCCGCGGGCCTGCTCGCACCCTATGAAGTCTCCACCTGGGCCGACATCCCCGCCTCCGCCAAGGACGCCAACGGCTACTGGTACGGCGACTACTACGGCGTCATGTCGTTCGAGGTAAACACCTCGGTCATCAAGAACGTCCCGCAGGACTGGTCCGACCTCCTCACCCAGGGCAAGAACACGGTCTCCCTGGCTGGCGATCCGACCGGGTCGAACCAGGCGGTCTCCGCCGTCTGGGCGGCCGCGCTCGGCAGCGGCGGCTCGCTCGACAACGCGCAGCCCGGCCTCGACTTCTTCAAGAAGCTCAACGACGCCGGGATCTTCGTCCCGGTCATCGGCAAGACGGCCACCGTCGCCTCCGGTGAGACCCCGATCCGACTGGCGTGGACCTACAACGCGCTCGCCGACAAGGACTCCCTCGCAGGCAACCCGCCGATCACGGTCGTCGTCCCGAAGACCGGCCGCCTCGGTGGCATGTATGTCCAGGCGATCAGCGCCTTCGCGCCGCACCCGAACGCCGCGAAGCTCTGGATGGAGTACCTCTACTCCAACGAGGGCCAGCTTGGCTGGCTGAACGGCTACTGCACCCCGATCCGGTATGACGCGATGGTCAAGGCGAATGCCGTCCCGGCGGACGTCGCGGCCAAGCTTCCGGACACGAGCGGCGCCGTCCTGCCGACTCTCGATCAGATCACGGCGGCCAACACGCTCATCACGACCGGCTGGCCGACCACCGTCGGCGTCACGGTCAAGTAGTAGAGGCGGCGACGCCATCCCCCCGGTCGTGACAGGCACGGTCACGACGCTCGATACCCGGACTGCTCCTCCCGTGCGGTCCGGGTATCGACGATTCCGCTGGACGTTCCTTGGGATCGTCCCCTTCTTCGTGTTCGCGGCGATGTTCCTCGTGATCCCGACCAGCTACCTCGTCGTCGGCAGCTTCCGGGACCAGGCAGGCCACTTCACGCTCCAGAACTACGCGGACCTGACCCGGCCCATCACCGCCAACGCGTACCAGGCGAGCATCGAGATCAGCCTGGTGACCGCAATCCTCGGCGGCGTTCTCGGCTTCCTGCTCGCCTACGCGGTGATCTCGGGCGGTCTTCCCGGCCCGCTCCGGACGCTCGTCATGACGTTCTCCGGGGTTGCCTCCAACTTCGCGGGCGTTCCGCTCGCGCTCGCTTTCATCTTCACGATCGGCCGGACCGGGTTCATCTCGGTCGTCCTCAATGACGTCCTGGGCTGGAACGTCTATGGGTCCGGCTTCACGATCTACTCCAAGCTCGGCCTCGAGATCGTCTACCTCTACTTCCAGCTGCCGCTTATGGTCCTGATCATCGCGCCCGCAATCGACGGCCTGAAGAAGGAATGGCGCGAGGCCTCGGAGAACGCAGGGGCGAGCACGTTCCAGTACTGGCGCCACATCGCGCTGCCGATCCTGCTGCCGTCGCTCCTCGGCTCGATGATCCTGCTGTTCGGAAACTCGTTCGGGGCGCAGGCGACGGCCTTCGCGCTCACGGGCGGCTTCATCCCGCTCGTGACGATCCTCATCGGCAGCCAGCTCTCAGGTGACACCCTGGGCAACCAGAACCTCGGCTACGCGCTGGCGATGGGCATGGTGGCGATCATGGGCGTGACGCTCATCGCCTATTCCTGGCTCGCGCGCCGCGCGGAGCGCTGGCAGCGATGACGGGTGAGGTCGACCGGCTCCACGAGGAACTGGAGCAACTCACGGGCCCGCCGCGCCGCAGGTCCCGGCGCGGGACCGGGCGCCGGACCGCGGGCTCTTGGGTCATCCTGCTCCTGAGCCTGGCTTACTTCTTCCTGCCCCTGGTCGGAACCCTCCTGTTCTCCCTCCGGGAGCGTCCGTTCCTCGCGGCGTACGCGGAGATGGTCCGAGACCCCCAGATCTGGTCGAGCCTGACCTATTCGTTCGCCATCGGCATCATCACGATCGTCGTGAGCATCGCCCTTCTCGTCCCGACCGCGTTTTGGGTCCGGCTCCGCCTGCCGAGGCTGCGACCCGTCGTCGAGTTCGTGACGCTCCTTCCGTTCGTGGTCCCGCCGATCGTGCTCGTCTTCGGATTGATCTCGACGTACAGCGGGCCACCCCTGCCGTTCACCGGCACGAACACTGGGAGCGACGTCCTGCTCGTCTGCGCCTACGTTGTCCTCTCGTTCCCCTACATGTACCGCGCGATCGACGCGGGCCTCCGGACGATCGACATCCGGACGCTCACCGAGGCCTCGCAGAGCCTGGGCGCCGGCTGGTTCACGCTGCTCTGGCGGGTGATCCTGCCCAACCTGCGCGTGTCCATCCTGAGCGGCGCTTTCCTCACCCTGGCGATCGTCGTGGGTGAGTTCACGATCGCGAACTTCCTGGCCCGGCCGATGTTCGCCACGTACCTCCAGCTGATCTCCGGCAACCTCGCCTACGAACCCGCCGCCGTCGCCCTGGTCAGCTTCGGGATCACCTGGGCTGCTATGGGCCTGATTGCCCTCGTCGGCCGCGGCAGCCAGGCCAAGGTCGAGCTGACCGGCGCCCACTGATCGATGACGACCACGGAGACCCCCTGCGCATGAGCTACCTGAACCTCAGCGGCATCCAGAAGCGGTTCCCGAACGGGTTCGTGGCCGTGCAGGACTTCGACCTCTCGATGGAGAAGGGCGAGTTCGTCTCCTTCCTGGGGCCGTCCGGCTGCGGCAAGACGACGACGCTTCGCATGATCGCCGGCTTCGAGCACCCGACCAAGGGGAGCGTCGTCCTCGACGGGACGGACATCACCGACCGGCCGCCCAACCGCCGCAACGTCGGCATGGTCTTCCAGGCCTACGCCCTGTTCCCGAACATGACCGTCTCCGACAACATCGGCTTCGGGCTCAAGGTCCGCAAGCGCGACAAGGCCTCGATCGCAAAGCGAACGGCGGAGCTCCTTGAGCTCATCGGCCTGCCCGGCACCGGCGACCGCTATCCGTGGCAGATGTCCGGCGGCCAGCAGCAGCGCGTGGCCCTGGCGCGGGCGCTCGCGTTCGAGCCCCAGGTCCTGCTCCTCGACGAGCCGCTCTCCGCGCTCGACGCGAAGATCCGGGTGAGCCTTCGCGCGGAGATCCGGGCCATCCAGCGCGCGCTCGGGATCACCACGGTCTACGTGACACACGACCAGGAAGAGGCGCTCTCGCTGTCCGACCGGATCGTCGTGATGAGCGAGGGGCACATCGAGCAGATCGGGACCCCGTTCGAGATCTACAACTTCCCGAGCACGCCGTTCGTCGCGCGCTTCGTCGGCACGCTCAACGTGCTCAACGCGCGTGTCCTGGACGCGGCCGCGGGCCGGCTGGACGTGGGAGGCCAGGAGATGCGCGCCAAAGGCGCGGTGGGCTCGGGCGCCGGTTCCACGGTGAGCCTCGCGCTTCGGCCCGAGATCCTGTCGCTGGGCGACGGCGAGCCCGGCCACGTCCGGTTGCTCGGCACCGTGGACGAGGTCACCTTCCTGGGCGCGGTCGTGCGCGTGCGGATCAAGCTTCCCGGCGACGCGGGGGTCGCGTCCGTCGACACCTTTAACAACCCGCACCTCGCCGTGCCGGCGCGCGAGTCGGCGATCACGTTCTCCTTCCCCGCCGACGCCTGCCTCATCCTCGACGGGGCCGGGCGCGACGCGGTGGCGGCGGCCGCGACCGCCATCTGAGGCCACGCTCCGGGCGTGTCTACCGGCGGTGGTCCCGGCCGCGACCGTGGCAGCCGCGCGGTTCAGCCGGCGGAGATCGCGGCGTCCCCGCCCCAGCCATGGGCCAGCGCATCGAGGTGATCCCGCCACCCGGCCCCGGCACGCGCCAGCGCAAGCACGAGCCCCTCGCGGATCCCTTCCTCCGACACTGCAGCCCGCGACACGCCGTAGCGCGCCATGACCGCCTCCAGGATGGCGGTGCCCCCGGCAAGGATCCGCGCTCGCTCCGGCCGGATCCCGAACCGGTTTGCGATGTCGTCCGCCGGCGCCGTCCGAAGCGTCTCGAGCGCCGCGGCGAGCCGCTCCGGAGTCAGGATCCGGTCGTCCAGCGCTCCGGGGATGATCTTCGCGAGGTTCGAGCCCGTCCCGCCCACGACCACGATCCGGGTCGGCGCGGCGTCCGGGCCGTCTCGCAGGGCTTCGACGGCGGCTACGCGGAGGGCGGCGACCTCCTCCTCGGTTGGCGGGTCGTGCACCACGTGGGCCTGCGTGAGACGCGCACCGCCGACACGAAGCCCGGCCCCCGCTGCCCTTCGGGATGGGCCAGCGACCACGACCTGGGTGCTGCCTCCACCTACATCCACCACGAGGAGATCGGCCTCGACCGCTCGGCCGGAGGTCGCGCCGAGCAGCGTCAGCAACCCCTCCTCGTGATGGTCAATCACATGAAATGGGACGCCGGTCGCGGTCTCGACCGCGACCACCATGGCCCGGGCGTCGGCAGCGCGGCGCAACGGTTCGGTCCCCACGAACGCGATCCTCGCCGCACCCAGCTCGCGCGCCGCGGCCGCGTACTCGGCGAGCGTCGTGACGAGCCGGTCGCGGGTCTCGGCGGGGATCAGCCCCCGCGCATCGACGTCCGTTCCCAGCCCGAGCAGGACCGACTCGTCGCGGAACGGTTCGACGCGATTCACGTCCACGCTCCCGACGAGAAGGTGCACGGAGTTCGTGCCGACGTCGACCGCCGCGCAGATCAGGCTGCCGGTGCGGCGCTCGATATCAGACGTTGCTCGGCCCCGACGCGGGTGGCGTCGTTGCACGGGCGCGTCGCGGTCGCCTTGACGCCGGCTGTGCGGGGGTGCCCGGCTCAGTTTCCTGTGCCGCCTCCGGCGCCTTCGCGACGGCGCGCTTCGGCCGGGCTCGACGGGCAGCGCCGACCACCAATTCAGCCGCGTCCTTCACGGCGACGGCGGCGTCGCTCACCACGACGGCCGCCTCGTCGAGCAGCTCCCCCGCGGCGCGGCCGACCTTCCTCGCTCCGTCCGCCGCCGGCTCCGAGGCGCGCCGCAGGAGCTCCGCGATCTCGGCGCGGATCTGGTCCGCCTCTGCGGTCGCGGCGTCCAGGCGCGAGCGATGCCGCTCCTGCATCCTGTGCGCCGCCGCGAGGTCCTTCTCAAGCTTGGCGAGACGTCGCTTGGCAGCGCGCTGCAACTTCTCCTCGTCCTCACGTGCGGCAGTCGCGATCTCCGCGACGCGCTTGCGCGCGCTCCGCTTGCCAAATTCCTTGCCCATCGTGACCCCCTCCTCGACCGGTCTGGCGGTTCTCGCGCCAATCGCCGGTGCCCGACAGTGTGCCACCCGCGGCCGGCGACGGCGTGGCTCTCCATCGGCGCGACTCGGTCGCTTCGGCTCTTTGGCTCGCGACCCCGGGGGCCGATGATTGGCGCGCGTCCGCCGGTCAGCAGGAGGGTTCCATGGGTCCGCGACTCGGGCAAGCCGTGCTGGGGCTGAGTGGCTCCGGCTTTGCGCTCACGCAGCTCGCCATCCGGCGGCTCGGATGGCGTGGGGCAATCGTCACGGAGACCGTCTGTGTCGGCCTGGCGGTCCGCGACGCGGCGATGATCGCGACTGGCGTCCCTTCCCGGCTGCGGCGCGGTCCGGCTCTGCTGCTCTGGCTCGAGATGGTCGCCGCCGGTGCGGCGGCCGGCCTGGGATTGCGCTTGGTGCGCGGTTCGGACGCCGCCACGCGCGCGACCGCGGCGCGGCCGGACCCGCTCGAGGTCGCCCGCCGGGCCGCGGTCGGTGCGCTGTTCGGCCTGCACACGATCCGCTTCCGGATCTACCTGCGACCCGACCAGGGACGCAGGCCGGTAACTGACGGACTCGCCGCTCCGGAGGCGGCCGCCGCCTACATCGCCTCGTAGGTCTCGCCGACCTCGATCCGTCCGCCGCTCGCGAGGACCGGGCAGCCACGCGCCATCGCGATCGCGGCGGCCATGTCGGCCGCCTCGACGATCGTGAAGCCGGTCACCGGGTCGGGCACGTTGTCGTCGCTCGTGGACCCGTCGGGGAGGATCGTCGTGTGCTGGCCGATCGGGTTCCCCATATCGACGACCGCGTCACCCAGGCGCTCGTACCAGGACTGCCAGGCGCCCATCTCGCGCGCCAGCTCCTCTTCGGTCTCGGCCATCCCGCCGCCATGGTAAGCCAGAAGGAACGTCGTCACGTCATGGACTCCTGCTGCGATCGATGGACCGCAAGCGTGTGTGCCCATCGATAGCGGCGCCTTTCCGGCGTGTGAACATCTCTCAATTGCGCCCTTGCCCGCCGAGCGCCAGGCGGTCGAACGTCCGCCGAGCACGCGATGTTCACCATCGGTTAACCCAATGAAGGTGGACCGCCACACCCAATCGATGGTTCGATATGGATGTCCCGCGCCGGCGGTGTCAGCCGATCGGCCACGGGTGCCGGGAGATCCCACATCGACGCTGCTGAGGTCTGATAGGTGGACTGCGACTCGTGCGGGCGCTACCGCCCGTCCCAGGAGATTGCGCCGCTGCGTGACGACCATGGTCGCCTCGTGATGGCGTGCGCCCGCTGCCGTCGTCTCGCGACCGGGCGCCGTGGGCCGGCAAGCCCGGTTGAAGCGCCGGCCCCGACCACCGCCGCGGGAACAGCGGCTCTCGCTCCACTGCGCTGACCCTGCTGAGGCTCGCTCAGGCGGCGCGCGACGCGCCCGGTTCAGGCGTGCCCGCCGCCACCAACTGACGCGACAAGGAGCCCCGTGATCGAAGCCCGAATTCGGCCTGCCCACGAAGCACCGGCCCGGCCACGCCTTCTTGCCTGCAACATCGACGGAACCCTGCTCGACGAACGCGGGGTCCTCCTGCAACCCATCGCGGACGCGATCGCGGCGATCGCGGGATCGGGGGTCCACGTCGTCCTGGCCACGGGCCGATCGCCCTGGAGCGGGATCGTCGAGCTGGCCGCCCGTCTCGGGCTTGCGGGTCCCCAGGTCACCATGCAGGGCGCCCTGGTATCCGTGCCTGCGACCGGCGAGGTCCACCGCCTGCGTCCGCTTCCGCCGGTGATCTACCGCGAGGCGATCGGGCTTGCCGACGAGCTTGGGCTGGACGCGATCGTGGCCCTGCTCGATGGGCACCGCGCGGAACGCCTCCCAGAGACCGGCGAGCTGTTCGTGACACCCCTGACGGAGGGCCGCGGCTTCCGCTATGTGGACAACCTCGAGCGCCTCGTCGACGAGCGTCCGATGCGGGTCTTCCTTCCGACCGGCCCGGAGCGCCACGGCGCCGTCCGCCGGCAGGCCGTCTCGCGGTTCGCGGGACGGGCATCGATCGTGTGGAGCGATCACACGGGGATCGAAATCCTCGGGGCGGGCACGCACAAGGGCGAGGCGGTCGGCTGGCTAGCCGCGATGCATGGCATCGCGCGCGAGGAGATCGCTGCCGTCGGCGACGCGGCGAACAATATGGAAATGCTGCGGATTGCGGGCCGCTCAGCCGCGATGGGCTCGGCAGGGCTGGACGTGCAGGCCTGCGCCGACGTGGTCGTCCCGTCGTCGCGCGACCTCGGCGTCCTGGACGCGTTCGCCTGGTTCTTCCCGGACCTCATCTTCGACTTCGAGAGATCGTCCGGCGGGCGGCATCGCCTCGTGCCCATCACCTAGCCAGCTCGGTCCCGCTGTCGCGGGGACTGTCAACTGGTGCGGCGGACTGTCAACCTGCCGAAAACGGTCCGTTCACCGAAGCCGCGCACGCTGCCCCCATGCTGAACGATTGGTGCGAGCTGCCAGACGACGCCAGCCGCGCCGTGCGTCGGGCGGCCCCGGAATCATCCCGCGAGGCGAGCACCACCGCGGAGACGATCGTCGAAGGCAGCGATGCCAGACCATCTCCGGCACCCGCCGAAGACGACCGCCGGGCTGATCGTGGAGCTCACGCAAATGCGGCGGTCACCGTCACGGAGACGGACCTTCTCTACTGGTTCGGCTGAGGGAAGTCGGCCGGCGGCTCGCCTGCAGCCGGCCTCTTCCCGATCAGGATCCCGGGATCAGCGGCGTGAGCGGTGGCGGCGTCCAGCCCTTGCCGGTCAGGTCCAGGCTCGTCCCAAAGGCCTTGGTCACGGAGTCCACGGCCTCGTTCGTGAACGTCAGCGCGCCGGCTCCCGCGATGCCGGCCGCGGTCATCGCCGAGAGCGTCCGCGTCCAGGCCGCCGGGTCGATGTGGACGATCCCGTCCGCGGACGGGAAGAGAAGCCGGTCGATCTGGTCGATCGACCAGGCCAGGCTGTCCTGGGTCCGATCACTCTGTGCAGCCAGGCTACCCGCGCAGTCCTGGACAGCGTCACGGCAGGCGATCTGCGATTGGGCCACGACGCCGAGGAAGGCGTTGATGGCGGCGCGCCCGCCCGGGTCCGTGAAGTCCGCCTGGCGGACCCAGATCAGCTCGCCGAGCAGCGCGCTGTCCGGCGGGGTGAGGGCCGTTTCGACCCAGTCCGCGGGATTGCCCCCGGCTGCCGCGACGGCCTCCTCGATCCGGGCCCAGCCGTCGAACACGGACCCAACCGCGGACTTGTCGGTCCCGTCGAGGAGCGGGGTTGGATCGAAGGGCGCCGTGGGGTCGTCCGGCAGGTTGAGCACCGGTGGCTTCGCCACGCCAGCCGCGACGAATGCCGCGCGCAGGGATGCCGCCGCGCCCGGAGAGTCGGCCAGGACCGGCCCGCGAAGCGTCGCGAGCGTCTTGCCCTTGTCGGCGGCAGGTCGAACAACCACCGTGGGGTCGCGGCCGGCGATTTCGCCGACCGCGACGAGCCCCAGGGCCGCGGGCGCGGCCGCCACGTCGGCGACGGTCCCGATCCACGCCGTCACTGTTCCCTCGGCCGGCGTCACGGCGAACACGTCGTAGCCGGTGATGGGAGGCACGAGGTTGAGCTGCAGGTTGACCTGGCGGAACGAGTCGAGCGCCTGCGCATACTGGAGCGGTGCGTCCGCCGGGCCCTGGGCCCGGAAGAGCCGCACTTCCATCTCGGTCACGGTCGCCGGCTTGAGCGCGTAGGCGGGCGGGGGCGTGTCCGTCGCGTAGACGGTCGCGGCCGGCGCGGGCGACCCGTTCGGTTCCGTCGTGGCGCCGCCGGTATCCACGATCTGGGGCCGGCAGCCCGCTACGACGAGCAGAATGACGGAGACCGCAACCAGCCCGCGGGCACCGGTGCGTGGTTTGGCCTTCACCCGAAACGCCCCGTCACGTAGTCCTCCGTCAGCTTCTCCCTCGGGCTCGAGAAGATCTGGGCGGTCGGGCCGGTCTCCACGAGGAAACCCGCACGGTCGTCGCCCATCGTGAAGAACGCCGTGTCGTCGGACGCCCGGGCCGCCTGCTGCATGTTGTGGGTCACGATGATGATCGTGAAGCGCTGCTTCAGCTCCGCCATGAGCTCCTCGATCTGGAGTGTCGCCCGCGGGTCCAGGGCCGAGCACGGCTCATCCATTAGGATCACCTCGGGTTCCGTCGCGATCGCGCGGGCGATGCAGAGCCGCTGCTGCTGGCCTCCGGACAGGGACGTTCCAGGTTGGCGCAGCTTGTCCTTGACCTCGTCCCACAGTGCGGCGCGTCGCAGACAGTCCTCGACCGTCCCGTCGATGACCGTTCGCGATCGCTCGCCGGCCAGGCGCAGGCCGGCCGAAACGTTCTCGCGGATCGACATGGCCGGGAAGGGGTTCGGCTTCTGAAACACCATCCCGATCGTCCGCCGCACGTGGACCGGGCTCACGGTCGAGCCGTAGATGTCGACCCCGTCGAGACGGACCGAGCCCTCGGCGCGCGTGCCCGGAATCGTCTCGTGCATCCGGTTGATGACCCTCAGGAGCGTGCTCTTCCCGCAGCCCGACGGGCCGATCAGCGCGCTCACCGCTCGGGGCCGGATGTGCAGCGAGACGTCGCGGACCGCCCGGAACGATCGGTAATAGGCGCTGACCTTGTCCAACTCGACCCCGCCGGTCTCGTCGGGTCCGTTCCCGTTGCCGGCTGCAGCGCTCGTTGCGCCTCCGGCAGCAGGCGCTCCCGGCGCGGGCGGGTGGCCGTTCGCGGTGCTGCCGTTGGTCTGCGGAGCGGACGTCACGCGCGCCTCCTACTCAACGCGCGAGCCGATGCTTCGGCCGCGCACCAGGATGTTGATGAAGAGCACGACCGCGAGAAGCACGATCGCGGCCGACCAGGCCTGTCCGACGAAGAAGTCGGACGCAAGTCGCGAGTTCTGGTAGACGAACAGCGGGAGCGCGGACATCGGGCTGCTGAAGTCACCGATGTTGAGGGCGTTCGAGCCGCGCGCCGTGAAAAGGAGCGGCGCGGTCTCGCCGAACCCGCGTGCGAACGCGAGCATCAGGCCCGTAAGCAGACCGGCCCGGGCGACGGGGAGGACCACCGAGATCGTGGTACGCCACTTGGGGATGCCGAGGGCCAGGGAGGCCTCGCGTACCGCCTCCGGGACGAGCCGGAGGACCTCCTCGGTCGAGCGCATGACGATCGGGAAGATGATCACCGCGAGGGCGAGCGATCCGGCGAGCGCACTCGAGCCGGTGACGTACGTCACGACGGTCGCGTAGATGAGCAAGCCGGCGATGATCGACGGGACGCCCAACAGGACGTCAACGACGAAGGCGCCGATCGCAACGAGGCGCGGCCCGGCGAACTCGGCCATGTAGATCCCGGCCGCCAAGCCGAGGCCTCCGCCGATCAGGAGCGCCAGGGGCACCATCTGCAGTGAGCCCGCGATCGCGTTGAGCGCACCCGGCTTCGTCGTGTTGCCTGCCGCGTTGAAGACGAGGTCCGGCGTCAGGGTCGGCAGGCCCCGGACGATCACGAAGTAGATGATCGCCACGAGCGGCGCGATCACGACGATCGTCGCGACGAGGCTGAGCAGCTTCCAGAACCTGTCGGCCAGGCCGCGACGACGGTCGATCGCAGTCGCCGGTGCGAGCAGGCGCTCGCCGGCGGACAGGACGTGCTCGGTCATCTCAGCCTCGCGTGCTCGAGATCGCGAACCGGCGCGCGCCGAGCCGGACGACGACCGACAACCCGACGCTCACGAAGAGGAGGACGACACCGAGACCAAGGAGCGCCGAGAGCTCCACCGGGTCGCTCACGTCGCCCAGGTTGCCCGCGATCTTGCTCGCGATGGTCTGACCGGGCTGGAAGACGCTCGAGGGCACCTGGTCGATGTTCCCGATCACCATCGTCACGGCAATCGTCTCCCCGATCGCCCGCCCGAAGGCGAGCATCACGCCGCCGAGGAGCCCCACCCGCGCCGTCGGCAGGATCACGTGGCGGACCACCTCCCAGTGGGTCGCCCCGATCCCCAGATGTGCCTCGCGGAGCGACATCGGCACGGAGCGGATCACTTCCCGCGAGATCGCCACGACCATCGGGACGATCATCACCGCGAGGACCATCCCGGCCGTGAAGACGGAAAACGTGGCCGGGCTCGTGGGATCCTCGCTGAAGAATGGGATGACGTGCCCGATCGTCGACGCCAGGTACCACTGGAGCGTGTCGCGGCTGAACTGGGCAAAGACGTAGAGGCCCCAGATCCCGATGACGACGCTGGGGATCGCCGCGATCAGCTCGACCACGAAGGTGAGCACGAGGGCCAGCCGGCGTGGGGCGAACTCCACGAGGAAGACCGCCACTAGGATGCCGACCGGGGCGGCGAGGACGAGACCGATGAGGGCGGATATGACGGTGCCAGCGACCATCGGGAGCGCCCCGATGCGAACGGATGTGGCACCCGTCGCCGGGTCCACGTAGTTCGGGGCCCAGGTATCAGTGGTCAGGAAGCGGACGATCCCGTAGTTGGTCCACGTGTTCCATGACTGGGCGACCAGGACGACGAAGAGCAGGATCAGCAGGGCGCCGGCGGCGAGCACGGCGAGGAGGGTCCCCCGGCGGAAGAGGACCTCGGCGAACTCCGAGCGCCCAGGGTCCTGGAGCATGGCCGCCGGTGACGCGCTGCGGCTCGCGGGCTTGGCGGAGGTCTCACTCACGACAAACGGGCCGTCCTCTGGATCAGGGGGCGTGGGATGTGGGACGCGAGGCAAACGGGCGCTCTGGCGGGGCCGATGCCCCGCCAGAGCGCGGGTGGCGGATCGAGACGGAGCCTACGGCCAGATGGCCGTGCCGTTGTACTGGATCGTGTGCAGCTGCGCGAGCGACTCGGCGGCCACCGTCGGCGGCAGCGGAGCGTAGCCCAGCCGGCTCATCAGGCTCTGGCCCGAAGTCAGCGCCCACTGCCAGAAGGCCACGATCGCCTGCGCGTCCTGAATGGGCGCGAGATTCCCGACTCCGTAGTCGCCGTACAGGAGGACCCACGTGTAGCCGCTGATCGGGTACGCGGTTGCGCCTTTCTGGTTGACGGGCTGGAAGAAGGTGTTCACGTCGGACGTTGGCGGGTTGACCGGGTCGCTGGCGGTGCCGGCCGCGAACGCGGCCGCCGCGGCTGCCTGGGCGCCGAACGTGGTCGGCGGCACGAAGTACTTGTGCGCGTCGCCGGTCCGCATCCAGGCGTACTTCATGCCCAGCTGGAGCGCGTAGCCCAACTCGACATAGCCGATGGAGTACTTCTGGAACGCGACCGTCGAGGCAACACCCTCATTGCCGGGGGCGCCGATGGCGCGGGACTTCGACGGCAGCGTGCTGATCTTGTCAGCCATGGTCTGCGACGGCTTCCCGCCGAGGGCAGTGGCCCAAGGCGGGCTGACCTTCAGCAGGTAGGTGGTGAAGATGAACGACGTCCCCGAGCCGTCGGAGCGGTAGACCGGCCGGATCTGGCTGCTGGGCAGGTTGACGATCAGCGGATTGAGCGCCTTGATCGCTGGGTCATTCCACCGGCTGATCGTGCCGGCATAGATCTTGCCGAGCGTCGGCCCATCGAGGTAGAGGGTCGCCGCGCGCGTCGTCGTGCTGGTGGCGCTGATCTTCTGGCGCAGGTTCGGCAGGTTGTAGACGACCGCCTCCGGGCCGAGCGCCATGGGGAGCATCTGGAAGGCGCCGACCTTGGACTGGATATTGGACAGGTCCGAGGCGCTCAGAAGTGCGTCGCTGGCGCTGAAGAGCTGGTTCGGCTTTCGGGCGTCGGAGCCGTAGAAGGCGGCCTTGCCGGCGCCAGAGCCGATCGCGTTGTAGCTGAAGACCAGGCCGTTCGAGCTGTTGCCCGTCTGGTCGAACGCACCCGGGTTCTCCTGCGAGAACGTCGCCATCCAGGACTTGTAGAGGAGCGAGGGGAACGTCGCTCCCTGGCCAGCGAGAGCTCCATGGGCGCCGTTCGGAATGGTCGGGGCGGGACTGGCCGCCATCATCGGCGCCGCAGTGAGCGCGGCGATCGCCAAGGTGGCGACTCCGAGTGGCAGCCGCTTTCGAAGCCCTACCTTCACGTGGTCCTCCTTCATTCAACGCAGCGTCCCCCGGCTCGCGGCTTGAACCGCGCGCTCTGGGCTGGGGCGTGTAGGAAGGACGATCGGACGGCCGGGTGATCGCCGTGTTAACGGGTCTGGTGAACGATTAGTTACCGATTGTTGCCGCGCGCTGAACGGGCGTCGCGCGGACACTCCGGCCCCTCGGGCTGGGCTCCCGGCAGCTTCATGCGCCAGTACTTCATGCGCCAGTAGATGAAGCCGACGCCCGCCCCGAGACCCAGCAGCATCTCCTCGGAGAGCGGTGGCCGTGGAAGTTGAAGATCCTGGCCAGCGAACTCGTGGCGCAGTGACAGCCATCGAGGCCCGGACGGCCGAGAAAAGCGTCGACTCGGTCGAGCGCGGTCATCCTGCCGTCTTCCCCTCGAGGCGTCAGCCGGCCGGCGCGAGGGCCTCGGCGAGGTGACTCCCCCAATTCGCCGCGCGCTCGGCCTCCCCCGCGACGAGGCGGGTGTGGCGGTCGACGAGGAAGCTCCGGGGCTCGGCCGCGAGCGTGAAGCCACGGTGGCGCAGCTCGTTGGCGATCCCGGCGGAGGCGCGCCCGGTGAACATGACGGGCCCGTTGACCCGCGTGTCGAACGCGGCCGCTCGCGTTCCGTGGACCCGGCCGAGCGCGCCCAGCCAGTCGCGGACCCCGGTTCCGGCCGCGTCGGGGTCGAGGGCCAGGTCGGCGTCGGGCTTCGCGGCGGCCTCGACGGCGCCCTTGCGGGTGGACGCTCGGGTCATGCCGTGGGCGTGCGTGGGGCCCCCGACGACCACGAGGTCGGCCCAGGCGACGAGCTCACTGGTCGCCTGGTGGACGGGGACCACCCGGACCTCACCGTGGGGCCGGAGCCCGGCGGCGATCCCGTCGGCGACCGCGTGCGTGTTGCCGTAGATCGACTCGTAGACGACGAGCGCGCGCATCGACATTCTCCCTCCGAAGGTGGCGGCTCAGCCTGCGGCGCTCGACCGCCGCGCGACCAGAGCCGAAGCTCCCGGTGCGGTTGGGCCGCCCGTCGTGGGCGCTGCGACCCCGCAGTAGTCTCGCCATCCGCGGATGGCACCGGGTCAAGGAGGCCTCTCTCGAACGCTGTGCTCGGTCGTCCTGTCAGCGCCGCGTCCGAGGAGGAGGAGCAACGCATGCGTTTGGTTCAAGCCTCGCACCTGGCAGGCGCGGTCGTGGACGCCGCGACGGCGTTGGGCCTGGCCCTGGCCGCCCGGTCGAGAGCCCTCGCCTCCGCGATCATGCGGCGGCCAGCCTCCAGCATCATCACCCTGGGCACCGGCAGCGCCTCGTGCTCGCTGTGGCTGTCTGTGGCCGTTTGTGGCCCACAATGGCCGGCATGGTGCGGATTTGCTGCTCGCAATGGCCGTCGCGCGAGGGCCACGGCCTCGACTCAGGCCGCCGATCCAACGCCCGCAACGGCCCGCAACCGCGATGTCTCACCGGCTGACTCGGCAGCGATGGCAAGTGTGTTGAAGCCTTTCGCGATCAACCAGACAGCCAGAACCATCTCCTGCACGGCGATGGGAAGGGCCAGGACGGTCTGGGTCGTCCCAAGTGGAGCTACAGCCCGGAACAGCACCAGCGTGGCGGAGGCGATGACCAAGGCGATGCCCGCCAGGCCCCAAGCTGACAGCCACCGAGGGACGAGTCGCGATCGGAAGAAGACCCAGTAGTACATGAGAGCCCCGAGGCCAAAGGTCAGCACCCCCGCCACGGGGCCCAGCCAATCACGTGCGGCCATCAACAGCATGGCTGGGACCGCGTAGGCCGCCGCTGCCGCGGTTCCGGCATTCACTGATTCCCGACTCAAGGTCACCAGCAGCAGCAGGACGACCACGAGGACGACGTAGAGCGCTCCCTCGATGAGTCGGAACCCGACAGCGCCGAGGGCCAAGCCCTCATCGTGTCGCCGCAGGACCGGGTACAGCGCAATCGCGATCGCAGGACACGCCGCGCCCCCGATGAACTGGAAGAACACTCCCCACAGGAATTGGCCTTCGCTCGCCGAGATCTTGGTCAGGTAGTCCGGAGTGCTCAAAATCGGGGCCAGGAGCGCCGTGCTGGCCAAGGCCCCGACGGTCGCGATGATGAACATCACGCCCGCCACAATGGCAATCCTTCGGTTCGTATCCACGCTCTTCTCCCCCACCTTCGCGGCAGGCCCGACGGGGCTCGTCACTACGGCCGACAGCGAGCTGCTCACGAGACGTCGCGCAGCATCGTTTCGATCGATGCCACCGACGCCCGAACGGCGGCCAGGTCGGCCTGCATCGCCGCCTGCCCATCGCGGGTCTCCTGGGCGAGCGCCTCGAACTTCTCGGCGAGGGCCCGGTACTCCTCGTGCCCCGTCGCCTTGACCTGGGCCATCTGCAGCTCGTGGCGCCGGCGCGTGGGCTCACTCGCGCCAACGAGCACAACGAAGACGAGGAACATGATCAGGATCGCCGCCGGCCATTCGAGTGTCATCGCGTTCTCACCTTCCGTGTGGGCTCGCCGTCCGAGCTGAGCGTCTTCGTTGCCTCGGTGACGCGCCCTGGCGTCAGGTGCTCGTCGAAGTCCGCCACCTCGTAGAAGCGAAGTGCCTTACCGTCCTCGGAGATCTCGTGGCGTCCCACCACGAGACCCGCCCGCTCCAGCGTCTGGAGGTGCATGTGAAGCAACGGACGCCCGATGCCGAGCTCCCGCGCCAGCTCGCTGACGTAGCTCTGGCGCTCGCTCAGCGCCGCGAGAATCCGCAGGCGGTGAGGGTTTGCCAGGGCGTTCAGCATCTGGAGCAGCCGGTCGCCGGTCCGGTCTTCCGTCATTCCACTCCTTCACGTGTAAATTCATAATGACATGTGATCAATAGGCGTGTCAAGACCCACCTCGGAGCGACGAGACTGGTCCGGCCGGCCCTGCGCGTGGTCACGCGAGGCTGAAGGGCGGGTACTGGTCGGTGACGAGCAGGAAGGCGTAGGCACCGACCCGGAGGCTCCAGCGAGCGACGCCCACCACGAAGTCGAAGAGGGCCCGCGGATAGCGTCCGGTGAACAGGATGGCGAACCAGGCGATGACGACGGCGACGAAGGCGGCGAGCCAGAGGAACACGAGCACGACGTAGTGGGGAATCGCCCGGAGCCACTTCACGAGCGGCAGCCAGCGGTTGAGGCCGTGCTCGACGTCCGGGTAGTCGATCTCGAGGTGCACGGCCTGCTCCTCGACGGTCGAGGGGTACTGGTCCGTAAGCAGGCCGAGGTAGGCACCGACGCGCGCCCCGAAACGGGTCAGCTCGCGGGCGAAGTCGAACCACCAGCGTGGGTAGCGGACCCGGACGGCGATCATCAGCAGGGTCGCGAGAAAGAGCCCTCCGCCGAGGCCCCCACCGGTGCTCGCGACGCGGTGGCCGTTCTCGGTCACCACGCTCCCGTTCCCGGTGGCCGTCAGCAGGCTCAGGATGATGACGATCGGGATGACCCAGATCAGCCGTACGAGCGTCGTGAAGCGGTCCAGCTTCTCGGGGTAGTCGATATCCAGGCGGGCGGCGTACGTGACCTGCGGGGCTGTCATGAGCGTGTCTCCTGCAAGCTGCGACGGCCTTCCAAGTGTGGAACGACCTTCATGTCAGGGACGGTAGCCTCGGCGGCCTCCGGCGCCCAGCCGGCTACCCGGCATCCTCCAGGTGGGGATAGCCGCAGGGTCCGCGGCGCTCTCGGACACGATCTGGTCGTGTGCTGCCGTCACGGATCCTGGTGGGCACCGGGAGAGCCCGTGAGTCAGGACTCCTGATCAGGTCTGGCTGGAGAACCGCGCGGCGAACGCGTGCAGCGCCTCCGCAGTGCCGGGACCGGCCAGTTGTGCCCCGTGGCCGCACGCGAGCACGTTCGGCTCGAGCCGGGCGAGCGTCGCGACCGACCCCTTGGCCGCCTGCCAGCTCCAGCTCGTGTACCGAGGCGGCCCGGACAATCCCTGGCGTTGCCACAGGAAGCCCGCGGCCGAGTTGACCATCAGCGTGACCACCGCGTCGCCGGTGATCAGCACGCGGTCGCGTGCCCGGAAGATGGCGACGTGGCCCGGCGTGTGGCCCGGCGTGTGAACGGACTCCCAGTCCGGCAGGCCCGGGACCCCCGCGCCGGGCTCGAGCGGGCGCGCGACGCCGCGCAGGCTCGAGCCGGCGAGCATCGCTTCGCGCCGCCGCTGGCCCATCGCGCGCATCAGCGGCAGGATGACCCAGTGGTCGAGCGGGCCGGCGTACCTCGTCATCGCCGCGAAGTCGCCACCCGCGAGCGGCAGCTCGTCTGGATGCAGGTAGACGGGACAGTCCCATGCCCGGGCCAGCGGCAGCGCCGAGCCGGCGTGGTCGGGGTGGAAGTGGGTGAGCAGGATCGACGACGGCCGAACGCCGGCCCCGAACACCGCCTCCGCGGACCGCCTGATCGACGGCTCATCCTTCGACCAGCCGGCGTCGACCAGGACCCACGTCGATCCGGAGCGCACGAAGTAGATGTTGGTCTGCGTGCGCCCTCGCGGGCCCAGGCAGTACACGTCGGGCGCGATCTCCCCGAGCGAATCAGCCACGCGGCCCTGCCGCTTGTTCGACGTCGGCGGCGAGCCGCCGCATCTCGGCCACGACCCGCTCGAGCTCGTCGACGAGGGCGCGGGGGTGGGCCGGGTTCGCCCGGAAGGCCTCGACGAGGGTGCCGTAGTACCAGAGGATGTCGTCCTTCGGCGCGTTGAAGCGCTTCCAGGCCTTGTCGCCGGTCGTCCGGAGGTCGGCCACGATGGCGCGGGCGTTGTGGAGCTTGTCGGCGGCCGAGACGAGCAGGACCGGGCCAGGCTCGTGTTCGAGCGCCGCGATGTAGGCCTCCTTCCGCTCGCGCCAGGGCGCCTTCTTCCCCTTCTTGTTCGGCGTCCCGTCGGTGCAGCCCAGGACGATCCCGTAGACGTCGTCCCCGAACGCCCGGACCGTCCTGCGGGCGCGCTTCGTCGGGGTGATGTCCTCGAGCGTGTCGTGGAGGAGCGCGGCGATCGCCTCGTCCTCCGAGCCGCCGTTCTCGAGGACGATCGCGCAGACGCCGAGCAGGTGGGCGAGATAGGGGACCTTCGTCTTCTTGCGCCGGGTGGCCGCGAACATCACCGCTGCCACCTCGAGCGCGTCGAGGAGGCGGCGCGAGTAGAGCAGCGACCCGTGGGGGAGCGGCATCACCCCGAGCGGGTCGACCGGTCGCTTCGACATCTCGTCCCCTTCAGTTCAGCAGCTTCGAACCCGGCCCGGGCACCGGCCCCCCGGCGGGCCCGAGGCGTTCGGAAAGCGTGGCGCGGATCCGCTCGACCCAGGTCCCGACGACAAGGCAGCCCCAGGCGACATCGTCGGCGGTCATCCCGGCTCCGCGCAGCTCGGTCGCCACGATCACCTCGCCGTTGACGACGAGCGCCCGACAGAAGAGCAGCTCGCTGTTGAGCTCGTTGAGGGCCGCCATGAGCTCTGGAGGCGACTACTGACTCCCCGTCGATCGGTGCACCTCCGCCTCCATCCCGTCGAACATGCGCTGGAGCCCGTAGTCGAACTGGACGTCGTCGTCGAGAACCGCAGGGCTGCTCTCCGTGATCAGTCGGACGAGGTTCGGGTACACGTCGGTCGGCAGGGACGCGAGCATCTCGGTGTACATCGCCCATTGCTCCGGGGCGCACTTGCCCTCCGATCCGGGGCCGGTGATCTCGCGCGTGTCCATCACCGCGCTGCCGAGCGCATAGGACAGGATCGCGGAGAAGGCGAGCGTCAGGCGGTCGCCCTCGAAGCCTCCCGCGCGGAGCACGGCGAGCAGATGCTCCATCCCGCGAAGCGTGTTCGGACCGACCCCGATCCGGGCTCCGAACAGGGGTGTCAGGTTGCGGTGTCGCTTGAGCACGGCCCGAAACTCGCGGGCGAGGTGGCCAGCACGCTCCCGCCATGACCGGTCAGGGTCGTCGTCGAGCTGGATCTCCGTGACGATCTGATCGAGGACGAGGTCGATCAGCTGGTCCTTGCCCTTGACGTGCCAGTAGACCGACGTCGCACCCGACCCGAGCTCATGGCCCAGCCGGCGCATTGAGAAGGCGTCGAAGCCGTCGGCGTCGATGAGCCTGATCGCGGCTGCCACGATCTGGTTCCGGCTGAGCGGCTGCCGCTCACCGGACCGGTCACGCTCCGCCGGCCACCAGCTCAGCCCTGCAGGTCTCTCGCCCGCTCCGTCGCCCGTCATCGGTCCCTCCACTTCGCGGTCGCGCCGGCGCCATTGGTGCGCGCGTTCGTACGCTGTGCACTGTCTCGCACAGTGTACTTGACAGGCGCATGGCGCAGCCACCAGAATTGCTGAAACATTGTGCGAGCGATGGCACGGTGTGCGACACACGCGAAAGGGTCGAGCGAACAAGGGAGCGAGCGATGACCGCGCCGCATCATGGGCACCCGCGCCGCTGGCTGATCCTCCTCGTCCTCGTCCTCGCCCTCTTCGGTATCGGCATGGACAACACCGTCCTGATGGTGGCCTTTCCGGTCCTGTCGACGGACCTGCGGGCGGATACGAGCGCGCTGCAGTGGATGGTCGACGCGTACACGCTCGTCTTCGCGAGCCTGCTCCTTGTCTCGGGCGCCCTGTCGGACCGGTACGGCAGGCGCCGGCTGCTGGTCCTCGGGCTGGGTCTCTTCGGCCTGGGCTCGGCGGTGACGCCGCTGGTGGGCAGCGCGGAGCAGCTGGTCGCGCTCCGCGCATTCATGGGCCTCGGCGCTTCGCTCGCGATGCCGCCGACGCTTTCCATCATCGCCGACATCTTCGACGAGGGCGAGCGACCCACGGCGATCGCGGTGTGGAGCGGGACCGCCGCGCTCGCGATCGTGGCCGGCCCGATCCTAGGCGGTCTCCTGCTCGAGCACTTCGCCTGGCCGGCCGTCTTCGTGATCAACGTGCCGGTCGTGCTGGTCGGGAGCATTGCCGCGAGGGCGATCATCCCCGAGTCGCGGGCGCCGGGGCAAATCCCGATGGACCCGGTCGGGGCCCTGCTCTCGATCGTTGCTCTCGTGGCGGTGACGTACGGGATCATCGAGGCGCCCGGCCACGGTTGGTCCGACCCGGAGATTGTCGGCTCGCTCGCCCTTGCCGCCGTCATCGGCCTCGCGTTCGTCTCCTGGGAGCAGCGCCGGATCTACCCGATGCTCGAGATCGGGCTGTTTCGCAATCCCCGCTTCAGTGCGGCTTGCCTGTCGGTGACCCTCTCGTTCTTCGCCCTCAACGGCGCACTGTTCATGCTGACGCTGTATTTGCAGCAGGTCCGCGGCCTCTCGCCGCTCGGTACGGGCTACCGCTTCATCGCGATCGCGGCGGGCGTGCTCGTCTCCTCGCCGGTCGCCGCGCGGATGACCGTCCGCTACGGCGCAGGCTGACGGCGTCGCTCGGCCTCGCAATCATCGCCGTCGGGATGGGCCTGGGGCGACACTCAGCGCCTCGTCGGGCGACTCCCGGATCGTCGCCATCCTCTTCGTCGCGGCCGTCGGCATCGGGCTGTCGATGACGCCCGCGACCGACGCGATCATCGGCGCCGTCCCGCCGGACAAGTTCGGGGTGGGGTCCGCCGTCAACGACACCACGCGCGAGATCGGGGGAGCGCTCGGCGTCGCCATCCTCGGCAGCCTTTGGCAGGGTGAGTACGCCGCACGGGTGGCCGGTGCCGCGGCGAACCTCCCGGCCGGGCCTGCGCAGGTCGTCAAGGCCTCGTTCGCGGGCGCGGCGGCCGTCGCCGCGCAGGCGGGCAACCAGGCTGGAGTCCCCCTCCTGGACGCCGCGCGGGACGCGTTCTGGGCGCATGGATTGGACCTGCCTCGTCGGCGTAGCGTTCGCCGTCGCCGGTCTCGCGGTCGCGGCAGCCTTCCTGCCCGCTCGGGCCGTCCTGGCAAACAACGCTGACGTGCCCGAGGTCCTGAGGTTCGAGTACGGAGCTCGCGGCGCGCCCGACGGAGGAGCGGAATAGTCCCGGGTAGCTGGAGCGTCCGACGCCCTCCGGGCGCGCCAGAACAAGCCCTCGCGCTACTCCCGGTAACACTGCCGTAACAATCGACCGGCACATTTGCGCACACGACGTGCTCCACGGTGGGCGTCACTTTTCGTGGCGTGACGGGGGCGTCCAGCGCCGGGCCCGGATGGGACCCAGAAGGGAATTCTCGATGAGCGACTCGGAGCACGAGCGCGTCGCCTCGTTCGCCGAGGGTCAGCGGACCCTCCCCCACACGCCGACTCCCCGGGGCACTTCAGCGAAGGACAGGAGACGGTTCACGCTGAGCACGTCCGGATGGCTCGTTCGCGGACACCAGCTGCCCGGACTGCGTCGCGGTCGAGGCGGGCCATGCGGGCACATCCGAAAGGGCACCTTCGCCGACACCTACTGTCCGAAGTGCCAGGCGATGGCTGCCGGGTAGACGCCCGCCACCACGAGCTCGAGTCGACGAGCCATTCTTCGGTGACCTCGGCCCCGTTTGGTCGAGGTTACCAAGACCGCTCCGAGTCCGTGGGGCGCCTCCCAGCACCACGCGGTCAGATCCGGCCGATATCGCGTCGCCGCAGCCCGGTCAGCCCGATGTATGTGAGGCCGGCCGCGATGGCCGACATCACGACGAGCGGCAGGAGGGTCATGCTCGCAGCCGGCAGTTGCGGCACGCGCTCGAAGGGAGAGAGGTCTTCGAGCCAGCGCGGGATGCCGAGGACTGACCCTAGGAATCCCTCGACGATGCAGGCCACAAGGATCGCCCACGACACGCCGACCCAGCGCGGCACCAGTCCGTCGAGTGCGATGGCGAGCCCGACCATGATCCATATCGCCGGCGCGTAGACGAGGGCAGCCGCTAACAGGCGCAGAACACTTCCCATGCCGCCGCCCGCGAGGCCGTAGGTGAGGCCCGTGGCCAAGCCGGCGACGGCGAGCAGGAAGACGCTGCCCGCGAACGCAACTGCAAGGTGACTCGCTGCGAACCGCCAGCGCGAGACGGGCGTCGCGAGGACCAAGTCGGCGCGCATCGACGCTTCCTCGCTCCGCACTCGCAGGGCCGATCCGATGGCGAAACCCGAGGCGATGAGCGCCATCAATCGGAAGGAACTCGCGAAATACAGGTCCGTCACATTCCCCCCTCCGGTGCCGGCCATCAACTCGGTGAGGGCCTTGTTCCCGCCGATCAAGGTGTCGACGGTGGGCCCCATCCAGCCGTAGGCGATGCCGATGGACAAGACACCCGGCACCCCATCCGAGCAGCGATCCCCGCTGCAGCCGGAATGCCAGACCCAGGGGGCGCCCGAGGCTCGGCGCTGCCGCCGATGGGCCCGGCCGTGGAGCGAGGAGCCCGGCGTCGAGGTCGCGC
>CAVYIV010000015.1:0-398543 GCA_963768675.1 uncultured Chloroflexia bacterium
AAAGGAGAACGGTAAGGACTTCACCCTGCGAGACGGTCAGGGAGTACCGAAGTGGTCCGGCGGAGGACGCCGTTTTAACATAAGATGAAACTAGCTATCGCGAGCGGCAAAGGCGGAACGGGCAAGACCACGGTTGCAACGAACCTGGCGTGGGTCGCCGCTTCCGAGGGGCGGCGCGTCGCTTATCTAGACTGCGACGTAGAGGAGCCAAACGGCCATCTCTTTCTCAACCCTGAAATCACTTCAAGCGCGCCGGTCGGGCGTTTGCACCCCGTGGTGGATGAGGAGAAGTGCACGCACTGTGGCCTGTGCGGGGAGATCTGCCAGTACAGCGCCATTGTCTGCATCGGTGAGAAGGTACTCGTCCACCCCGAGCTGTGTCACTCCTGCGGCGGGTGCGCGCTGGTTTGTCGCCCCGGAGCGATCGCCGAGGCGCCGCGCGAGACGGGCAAGCTCGAAACGGGCGCTGCAGGGCCGATCCAGTTTGTTCATGGTGTGCTTAACATCGGGGAAGCCATGAGCGCCCCGCTGATCCGGCAGGTGAAAGCCGCTGCGCCCGAAGCAGAATTCGTGATTGTTGACTCGCCTCCGGGGACGTCCTGCCCGGTAATCGAGAGCATAAGGGGAGCCGAGTTCGTCCTGCTGGTCACGGAGCCCACTCCTTTTGGTTTGAACGACCTGAAACTCGCAGTCGAGGTGGTTCGTGCCCTGAAGTTGCCGGTTGCAGTGTGCATCAACCGCGCAGGCCTGGACGGCGAAGAGACTCAAGAATACTGCCGTCACCAGGGCCTCGAGGTTCTCGCGGAAATCCCGGATGATCGCCGCGTGGCCGAGGCGTATTCGCGCGGCATGCTGGCGTGTGAGGCGGTGCCGGAGTTCCGGGCGCAAATGGAGGCTCTCTTGGCACGACTCGGCGAATTCAGCCCGGACTCGCCGATGACAACCCGACAGGAGGCACGTCAGTGAGCGATTTGGTCACCATCCGGCCGCCAAGCGGCAAGCCGGTGAAAGAACTTGCCGTCATCAGCGGCAAGGGAGGAACAGGCAAGACCTCGATGGTCGCCGCTTTCGCTGCTTTGGCACAAAGCAGCGTGTTGGCTGACTGTGATGTTGATGCCGCCGATCTGCACTTGGTGCTCGAGCCGCGAGTTCTTCGGCGTGAGCCATTCACGGGTGGCAAACGAGCCAGGATCCGGCCGGACGAGTGCGCCGCCTGTGGCAAGTGCAAAGAGAACTGCCGCTTCGATGCAGTTTTCTTAGACGGCCCGGGAAACGACTTCGTTGCGAAGACCTATCGCGTGGACTCGCTAGCCTGCGAGGGCTGCGGAGTGTGCGCATTTATTTGTCCTTTAAAGGCAATCGAGTTTGGTCCCGTGGTAAACGGCGAGTGGTTCATTTCAGCAACCCGTTTCGGGCCAATGGTTCACGCCAAGCTGGGAATTGCTGCGGAGAACTCCGGCAAGCTGGTGAGCACGGTGCGCTCGAATGCCAAATACATGGCCGAAGAGCGCGGGATGGATCTGGTGCTGATTGACGGCTCGCCAGGCATCGGCTGCCCCGTAATCGCCTCCGTCACCGGCGCGGACTTGGTTTTGGTGGTAACCGAGCCGACGCCTAGCGGCCTGCATGACCTCGAACGGGTTGCAGCCTTGACCCGGCACTTCCGAATTCCGACGCTCGTTTGCGTCAATAAATGGGACCTCAACCCGGAGGTTTGCCAGCGGATCGAGGCGAGCGCTCGCCAAATGGGACTGGGCCTTGCCGGCAAAGTACGCTACGATCCCGGCGTGACCGAAGCCCAGATTCGAAGGAAGACGGTGATCGAGTACCAGCGGGACGGTTGCGCTGCGGACATTCGCGTCGTATGGGACAACGTCGAAGCCCGGCTGCAAATCGTGCACACTTGTCCTGGGAAACGTTGCAGAGGCACCGATGGGGGGAATACATTTTGAAGGTTAATCACGGAGAGAGAGCCGCTCTAATTCCTGTACCCCGCCCCCAGCCGGTTTGCTTTGCGTGTGGCGCCAATCACCCGAACGGCTTGAAGCTGCAATTCCACCCGAACGGCCACGGCTCAGTGACCGCAGAATGGACGCCGTCAAACACTTGGGAGGGATTTGAGGGCATCATTCACGGGGGAATCGTTTCGACCGTTCTCGACGAGGCAATGTCCAAAGCGGTCGCCGCAGCCGCGAAGCCCGCCTTCACCTGCCACTTGGAGGTGCGGCTCCACCGGCCTGTGGCGCCTGGCGAGTCGCTGGTAGTTCGCGGGTGGGTGGTCAAGAAACGGAAACGCTACATTCGGGTGGAAGCGGAACTCCGAGACGAGCTCAGCGTGGAGAGAGCGCACGCCTGGGCAACGTTCTTGGAAGTCCCAGCCGAAGGCGGCTCATAGACATTGGCGTAAAGAGGAGATTGACATGGACGTGACAGATATCGCGGCAGCAAGGTTCCGGGAGGGATATTCGTGTTCGCAATCAGTCTTTTCGGCTCTGGCTCAGCGCTGGAATATTGATCCTGAAGTGTCATTGCGAATCGCGGCAGGATTTGGCGGCGGGATAGCGCGCTCAGCACGGACGTGTGGCTGTGTGACAGGGGCGATCATGGCGCTTGGCTTGGCGCAGCGCGGGGTCAGCCCCGAAGTGAATCGTGCGGAGAAAGAGAAAACCTATGAGCTGTGCCGGCGGTTCATGCTGGCGTTTGAAAAGCGTAGCGGCTCGACGCTGTGCGCGGACCTGCTGGGTTGCGACATCAGCACACCCGGGGGGCATGCCAAGACCCGCCAGCAAGGGCTTTTCCAGACGCGATGCGCAGGGCTGGTCCGCGACGCGGTTGAGATCGCTCAGGATATGCTTGCACGCGGTTAGGCTTTGATAGATGTGGCTTCATGCGCGCAGACCCGGCCGCGAGGAAACCGACCCAAGTAGCGCCAAATGACCGGCCTGCTTCGGGAGGAGACTTGGATGAGACGCCTGCGAAGGGCGTACTATGACAAGTTTTCAAGGTTCTACGACCGCTTCGTCGCCCTCCATTCCCGCGACCCGCAGGGCCAAGCCAGGAAGGTCCTCGCGGATAAGGCAACCGTGCAGAGCGGGGGCTCGGTTCTCGACGTTTGTACAGGTACGGGTGCTCTTCTTTCACATCTCCAGGAGAAAGTCGGCCGCAACGGGCTAGTTGTCGGCGTGGATTTTTCTCGCGGCATGCTGAACATGGCCAACGCCAAGACCCGTAGCTTGCCCAATGTCCATCTCGTGGAAGCCGACGCGGGGCGCCTTCCCTTTAGAACCGGTACTTTCGACGCCGTCACCTGTTCACACGCCTTCTACGAGCTCAAGCGGGGAACTCGGGATCGCGTGTTGCAAGAAGTTGTTCGTATCCTGAGGCCAAAGGGAGCCTTCCTCATGATGGAGCATGACGTACCCTCAAGCCCCATCGTGCGGGCCCTCTTTTACCTCCGCCTGACCATCATCGGCGCCGGCCATTGGCAACCGCGTAAAGATGAGCTGACGAAGATCGGCAGCCACAATCTGATCATGGCCTATGTGCATGTCGGACACGATTGCCGTATCGGAAACCACATCATCATGGCGAACGCCGCCACCCTGGGCGGACATGTGACGGTCGAAGATTGGGCTGGCGTCGGCGCGCTCTGCCCGGTACATCAATATGTGCGCATCGGGGCGCATTCCTACATCGGCGGGGGCGTGACCATCACGCGCGACGTGCTGCCCTTTTCAAAGACAGCAGCTGACCGCGGCACCCGCGCCTACGGCCTAAAAATCCGTGGGCCTGGAGCGGAGGGGATTCACCAAAAATCGTATCAAAAAGCTGCACCACGCTTACCGATTACTGCTCGCCTCGAAGCTGAACACGATCGGAGTGCTGTCGGTGAGCGGGAGGAACGCGCGATAGCGCTCGAGGAGGCGCGGGCGGGGAATGTCGCTGCCGGATGCCATGGTGATCACTCCACCACGCGGTAGAGCGTCGCGTCCGCAGTCCGGCCGGCGCGGCGAGCGCGGCCCGCGCGGCGGCAAGCCCGATCGACCGCGTGCGGACCGCCGTGCCGCCCGCGATGTCCGCCGTCGCGTCGAGCGCTGCCCCGGCCGAGGCCCGGACCGTCGCGGCCGCGACTCCCGGCAGGAACGCGAACCATGGCGCTCGGGCCGGCCAGCGGCCCGGCAGGCTCCGCGGCGCCGGGGCGCGCCCGACGTGGGCCCGATGCCGGAGCGCCGGCCTCGAGCGGACGGAGTGCCGCCGGCCGGCGGGAGGCCGGCCCACGTGCTGCCCTGGCCGCGCGCGAGCGCGACGAGGTCGCCGAGCACCGCCGACGAGGTGGCGTCGCCGCCCGCCCCCGGGCCCGAGAAGGCGACCGTGCCCACGGGGTCGGCCACGACCTCGATGCGGTTGAGGACCCAGTCGGTCCGCCCGAAGGGGCCGGCGCGGTCCATCGCGCTCGGGAGGACGGACGCCGTCGGGCGTCCGTCGGGGCCGATCTCGGCGAGCGCGATCAGCTTGAGCGTCAGCCCCAGCGCGCCGGCCGCGGCGACCTCTTCGGCCGTGACGCCCGTGACGCCCGGGTGTCCCGCGCCACGCAAGGTCGGCGGCGTCGACAGGACATCGGCGGGAGCGATCCAAGCCCCGAAGGCAAGCCGGGCGAGGATGACGGCCTTGTTGACCGCGTCGTCGCCCTCCACGTCGCCGCGCGGGTCGGCCTCCGCGTAGCCGCGGGCCTGCGCCTCCGCGAGCGCGTCCGCGTAGGCGCTCCCCTGCTCACGCATCGAGGTCAAGATGAAGTTCGTCGTCCCGTTGACGATGCCGCGGACCTGGAGGACGTCGTCGGCCGCGAGACCTTCCGCGAGCGGCGTGAGCACGGGCGTCCCGCCGCCGACCGACGCCTCGAACCGGAGCGTCCCGCCGTGCTCGCGCGCGATCGCCTCGAGCTGGGGGCCGTGGTGCGCCACCACGTGCTTGTTGGCGGTGACGACGGCCTTGCCCGCGGCGAGGGCGGCCGCGATCAGGGTTCGGGCGGGCTCGTCGCCGCCCATGAGCTCGACGATTACGTCGACGCCCGGGATCGGCGACGAGGTGCGCCGGTGCATCCGTCACCAGGTCGGCCGGCACGCCCAGCGCGATCACCCGGTCCATGAACTTGTCGGCGACGCCGACGAGCGTCAGCCGGACACCGTCGAACGGCGCGAGCTTCTCCGGCCGGGACAGGAGGGCACGGACGACGGGCCCGCCGACGGTGCCCGCGCCGAGCACGGCGACGCGAAGGGAGGGCGGGATCGGACATGCCGCGATCGTAACGGACACGTGGGCCGGCCGCGCGTCGCCGCGCACGCCGCGCGGGCCGCCGACACCACGCCGAGTCTCCACGCTCCGGTACACTCGCGGGCGATGTCCGAGCCCACCGCCTCCCCCGTCCAGCCATCCCCGCCCGCGGCGGCCGCCCCGCCGAGGATCCGCTGCTTCAGCGGCATCCAGCCATCCGGGGCGCCACACGTCGGCAACGACCTCGGCGCGATCCGCAACTACGTCGCGCTCCAGGATCGCTACGAGTCGATCTACGCGATCGTCGACTTCCACGCGCTCACGAGCACGCACGACCCGGACGTGCTGCGGCGCCGGACGCGCGAGATGGCGACCGCCCTCCTGGCGCTCGGGCTCGATCCGGCGAAGTGCACCCTCTTCGTGCAGAGCCACCGGCCCGAGGTGACCGAGCTGATGTGGCTCTTCTCCACGGTGACGCCGGTCAGCTGGCTCGAGCGGACGCCCACCTACAAGGAGAAGCGGGAGAACCAGCCCGAGGACCTCAACCACGGGCTGCTCACGTACCCGGTTCTCCAGGCGGCCGACATCGTCCTCTACAAGGCGAGCGTCGTGCCCGTGGGGCGCGACCAGGCTGCCCACCTGGAGCTGTCGCGCGAGATCGTGCGGGCGTTCAACAATCGCTACGGGCGCACGTTCCCCGAGCCGCAGGCGGTCTACACGGAGGCGCCCGTCGTGCTCGGGACGGACGGCGTGCGGAAGATGTCGAAGTCGATCGGGAACACGATCGAGATCTTCGCCCCGGCGGACGAGATCCGGCGCCAGGTGATGAGCATGGTCACCGACACGCAGCGGATCATGCGAACCGATCCGGGCCGCCCGGAGGTCTGCAACGTCTGCCAGCTGCACCGCTTCTTCGGCGACGACTACGCGGAGGTCTGGGAGGGCGAGCGGACCGCCCGGACCGGCTGCGTCGACACGAAGAAGCTGCTCGTCGAGCGGATCCTCCGCCACTACGCGCCCGGCCCGGGAGCGCTACGCCGAGCTGATGGCCAGCCCGTCGGTCGTGGACGGCGTCCTCGAGGAGGGCGCCGCGCGGCTGCGCCCGCTCGCCGAGGCGACGATGGCCGAGGTCCGGGAGAAGATGGGCCTGCGCTGAGCAGCGCCGGCGGACCGTGCTCGGGCCACCACGGCTGCCGGGATAGCAGCGGACGAGGGCGCAACGCCGATCGCGGAGGCGATCCTGCGCGTACGATAGGGGCGCCGGCGGGGGCCCGACCGCCGGGATGCCCGCCCACGCGACGGGCGGGACGGGCCGCCGGGAGCCGCGTTGAGACGATGTCCGAGCAGCCGCCGCCAGCCCTGAACGAGCGCCAGCAGCGCTGGCTGACGTCGTTCCTGGTCCTCGGCTCGGTCGCCTTCGGGTTGGTGATCCTCTCCTACCTCACGACGTACTGGAACTTCTTCGCCGACGTCATCCTGACCTTCTTCCTGGCCTGGCTGCTCGCCTTCATCCTCTCGTCGCCGGTCCGGCTCCTCCTGCGGCTCGTGCCGCGCCTGCCGCGCGTCGTCGCGGTCGTCGCCGTCTACGCCGTCCTGGTCGTCGCGCTCCTGGCGATCATGGTGGTCCTGGCCCAGGCCCTGTTCAACTCGCTCCTCGAGTTCATCCGCAACGTGCCCACCGTGCGCGAGCAGCTGCCCACGATCCTCCAGCCGTGGTCGAACCGTCTCGCGGCGCTCGGCTTCGGCCAGGTCGACCTCGTCGGGCAGGCCAACGTCGTTCCTCGACGGGCTGGCGTCCACGGCCCAGGACCTCGTCGGACCGCTCCAGGCAGCGGCCGTCGCCAGCATCGGCGTGCTGGGCAACGTCCTGTTCGTCTTCATCCTCTCCGTGTTCATCGTCATCGACAGCGAGGCGATGCTCAACTTCATCCTCCGCCTCGTTCCTCCGCGCTACGCCGAAGAGGCGCGGCTCCTGGAGCGCGCCATCGGGCGGTTGTTCGGCGGCTTCCTGCGCGGCCAGGCGATCATCGGGTTCCTGTACGCGGTGATCGCGCTCGTCGTGAGCGAGGTGCTCGGCCTTCCGTACGTCCCCGTGATCACGGCCACGGCGGGGATCCTCATGGCGATCCCGTTCTTCGGACCGTTCGTCTCCTGGGTTCCGCCGGTCCTCGTCGCCTTCGTGAGCGTCCCGGACGCGACGCGGCTGCGCGCTCGTTCTGATGGCGATCGGCTGGTTCGTCGTCATGAACATCGTCCAGCCGCGGGTGATGGCCGACGCGGTCGGGATCCCGCCGATCGTCGTGTTCGCGAGCGTCCTGATCGGATCCAGGGTCGCGGGTGTGCCGGGGGCGATCTTCGGCCTGCCGGTCGCGGCCGTCATCAGCGCCGTCTTCATGTACTCGCTGCGGCGCTCGCTCACCGACCAGGGCAGCGTCGCGGTCCGTGCGGCTCGCCGCCTGGAGGCCCGCGAGGGGCGCCGCATCCGGGTTCCCCGGGAGCCCGATCCCGCCGCCGACGTGACGCCGGAGTGAGCCTGCCGGAGCCGGCGGCCGCCAGGCGCCCGCGCATCCTGGTCACCAACGACGACGGCATCGAGTCGCGCGGCCTGCTCGTCCTGGCGCAGGCGATGTCGGCTCTCGGCGAGGTGCTCGTCATCGCGCCCGACACGAACCAGAGCGCGGTGGGCCACTCGCGGACGATGTGGCGCCCGCTCCGCGTCCGGGAGCGGAAGCTCGCCGACGGGACGCCCGCCTGGTCGATCGACGGCTCGCCGTCCGACGCCGTCGGGCTCGTCTTCCTGGGCCTGCTCCCGGGGCCGATCGACCTCGTCGCGAGCGGCATCAACCACGGCGCCAACCTGGGCGACGACATCACCTACTCCGGCACGGTGAGCGCGGCGATGGAGGCGGTGATGTCCGGCTGCCCGGCGTTCGCGATCAGCCACGACGACTTCGCGCCGGACGACTTCGCGCTGGCGTCCGCGGCGGCGACCATGGTCGCCCGGGCCATCCTGGAGCGCGGCCTCGAGCCGGCCCAGCTCCTCAACGTGAACGTCCCGGCGATCCCGCTCGAGGCCTGCGCGGGGATCGAGGTCACGCGCCTCGGCAAGCGGATCTACCAGGACGAGCTGATCCGGCGCGACGACCCCCGCGGCGTGCCCTACTACTGGGTCGGCGGACCGCCGCCCACCGGCCAGGCGATCCCGGGGACCGACGTCCACGCGATCCTCCACGACCGCGTCTCGATCACGCCGATCCAGCTGGACCTGACGGCCGACCGCTCCCTGGAGCGCCTCCGGGGCTGGAACCTGGCGCTCCCCGGCTGACGGCCGCGCCCGGGGCGCGCCCGCGTGGGCGGCGCACGTCAAGCCGGCGATTCGCGGCGGCTCCTCCGGGCGCCCCTACCGCCGCCGGCGGCGGTCGGCCAGGATCTCCTTCACGGCGTTCTGCGCGGGCGCGCCGGTCACGCCACCGCCCGGGTGGGCCCCGGGCCCCACGAGGTAGAGCCCCGCGACCGGCATCCGGTAGCGGGCGTGGCCGACGAGCGGGCGCCAGGCGAACCACGCGTCGAGGCCCGGCTCCTGGTGGTACGGGTGGCCGCCGGTCAGCCCGTACTCGGCCTCCAGGTCGGGCGGCGTCATGACCTCCCGGGCCGTCACGAGCCCCGAGATGCCGGGGGCGACGGTCTCGAGCTGGGCCACGATCCGGTCCCCGAGCGCCTCCCGTGCCGCCGCGTCCCAGGTCCCGTCCGCGAGCCCGTACGGGACGTACTGGGCGATCACGCTCATCACGTGCCCGCCGCCCGGCGCGAGCGAGGGGTCCACGAGCGTCGGGATCGTCGCCTCGAGCAGCGGCGCGTCGGAGACGCGGCCGTACTTCGAGGCGTCGAAGGCGCGCTCCATGTCGTCGATCCCGGTGGCCCCCACGAGGATCCGGCCGCGCAGCCGGCGCGCTGCCTCGTCGCGTTCGCCCGCCGCCGGGAAGACGGGCAGCGCCGCCAGCGCGAGGTTGACCCGCGCGACGCGGCCGGGCTGGCGGATGTTGCCGGCCCGCCAGCGCAGGTTCGGGCCGAGCTCGAGCGGCGGCAGCAGCCCGAGCAGGGTCCGCTTCGGGTCGAGGCCGGAGGCCACGATCGGCGCGGCGATCTCGTCGCCGGAGGCGAGCGTCACGCCCGTCACGCGGCCGTCCGCGGTGCGCACGCCGACGACCTCGGCCCCCGTCCGGATCTCCGCACCGAACCCGCGCGCGGCCGCCGCGAGCGCAGCGGTGAGCGCGCCGGGGCCACCCCGCGCATAGACCGTCTGACCGGCCGCCCCGCCGTCGTTGCCGGCCGAGTCGGCGAGCAGCGCCGCCGTCGTCCCCATCGACCAGGCGCCCATCGCGGAGAAGGCGACCGCCCGCATGGCGACGGCGGCGCGGACCGGCTCGGACTGGAACGATTCGGCCACGAAGTCGGCGATCGCCATGGGCAGGACGCGCAGCATCTGGCGCGCGTCGTCGCGGGAGAGCTTCTTGAAGGCGCGGCCCAGCAGCAGGCCCGTGATCGCGTCGCCGAGGCCCGCGCCGGTGGTGGCGGGCGGGGTCGAGTCGTTGAGCGATGCCACGAACGCGGCGAGGGCCCGGACGTGGCGGTCGAACTCGACCCAGGCCGCCCCGTCGGCCGGGGACCAGGCGCGCAGGCTCGGCGGCCGTGCGCGCCGGGTCGGCCCACAGCGTGACCGCCCGGCCGTCCGGCTGCGGGCGCGAACGCCCGGACCTCGGGCGCGACGAGCGCCAGCCCGTGGTCGCGCAGGCCGAGCTCGCGGGCCACGGACGGCCGCAGCCGCCCGACCGTGTGGAACAGGCCCGGCGCCCGCTTCCCGTCGGCGAGCGGGCGCGTCTCGACCGTGCCGCCGAGCGTCGCCCGCTTCTCGAGGACGAGCGTCCGGAGGCCGGCCTGGGCGAGGTAGGCGCCGGCGACGAGGCCGTTGTGGCCGCCGCCGACGACGATGGCGTCGTAGCGGGCGGAAGGCTGGCTCGACATCGCTCAGGCCACCTTCGCCTTCCGGGCCTTGAGCAGCTCGAGCGCGGCGAGCCGCCCGTTCGCGCCCATGATCCCGCCGCCCGGATGGGTGGACGAGCCGCACATCCAGTAGTCGCGGATCGGCGTCCGGTAGCGGGCCCAGCCCGGGATCGGCCGGCTGAAGAAGAGCTGCTCGAGGGAGAGCTCGCCGTGGAAGATGTTGCCCTCGGTGAGGCCCCAGTCCCGCTCCATGTCCAGCGGCGAGACCACCTGCTTCTCGACGATGACGTCCCGCAGGTTCGGGGCGAACTCGCTGACCAGGTCGATCACCGCGTTCCCGAAGGCCTCGTTCTGGTTGTCCCAGTCCGCCGGGCCCTCGGCCAGGTTGTAGGGCGCGTACTGGACGAAGCAGCTCATCACGTGCTTGCCCGGCGGCGCGACGGACGGGTCGACCAGGCTGGGGAAGACGATGTCGACGTACGGCCGGCGGCTGAAACGGCCGTACTTCGCCTCGTCGTAGGCGCGCTCCATGTGCTCGAGCGACGGGCTGATGCTCACCGCGCCGCGCAGGTACTCCGTGCCGCCCGGGTTCGTGGTGAAGCTGGGCAGCGCGTCGAGCGCCAGGTTCACCTTGCCCGAGCTGCCCCGGAACTTGAAGCGCCGAACCTGCGCCTCGAAGTCGGCGGGCAGCACCCGCGGCTCCAGGAGCTGGAGGAACGTCCGCCGGACGTCGGCCGAGGAGACCACCACGTTCGCCGCGATCTCCTCGCCGCTCTCGAGGACGACGCCCGTGGCGCGGTCGCCGGACGGCGTGAGCGTCACGCGGCTGACGCCCGCCCCGGTGCGGATCTCGGCGCCGAGCGCCCGGGCAGCGTTCGCGATCGCCGCGCTGATCGCGCCCGTCCCGCCCTTGTGGAGGCCCCACGCCCGGAAGGCGCCGTCGATCTCGCCCATGTAGTGGTGGAGGAGGACGTAGGCGGTCCCCGGCGAGCGGACGCCGAGGAACGTGCCGATGATGCCCGACGCCGACATGGTGGCCTTGAGCGGCTCCGTCTCGAACCACTGGTCGAGGAAATCGGCGGCGCTCATCGTCATGAGCCCGATGAAGGCGGCCTGCTGGCGCTCCGGCAGCCGCGCGAAGTCGCGACCGAGGCCCACCACGCCGAGCCAGTCGCGCGGGTCGATGCTGGTCGGGTCGGGCGGGACCATGCCCAGGATCGGCTTGATGAAGCGGGCCATCTCGGCCATGAGCTGGCCGTACTCCTCGTACGCGTCGGCATCGGTGGCGGACCAGCGCCGGATCTCGCGCAGCGTGGCCGCGTGGTCGTCGCGCCGCCATAGGAAGTCCCCGTGGAGCGGGGTGAACGTGCCGTCGAGCGGGAGGATCTCCAGGCCGTGCTTCGCCAGCTCGAGCTCCCGGATGATCTCCGGGCGGAGCAGGCTGACCACGTAGGAGAGCACGCTGAACGTGTAGCCGGGGACGACCTCGTCGCTGGTCGTGGCACCGCCGAGGAGGTGGCGCTTCTCGAGCACGAGCGTCTTCCAGCCCGCCCTCGCGAGGTACGCGGCCGTCGTGAGGCCGTTGTGGCCGCCGCCGATGATCACGGCGTCGTAGCGCTGTGCCACGCGGGTCCCTCCTTGGTTCGATATCCGGGGCTCCGGGATCACGGGGTTCGCCCGGTCAGGCGCGCTTGCGCGGTGGTTCGAAGAAAGGAAGGTCCACCACGCGGGCCGTCACCGTGCCCCGTCGGGCCTCGACCGTCCACTCCATCGCCAGGCGCGTCCCGGGTCGCGCGTGGGCGAACCCGACGGAGGCGAGCCCGACCAACTTCTTGAGGATCGGGCTCCAGCCCGTGCTCGTCACCCGGCCGACCTGCTGCCCGCCGGCGAAGATCGGGACCGGCGCGCGGCTCACGATCGGGGGCGCGGAGGGCGCCAGGCCCTGCGCCGCGAAGAGCCCTTCGATCTCCGGCCACTCGATCTCGAGGCCCACGAGGCGACGCGCGGGACCGCCCGCCGCCATCTCGGCGACGAGCGCGCGGCGCCCGACGAAGTCGCCCGAGCCGAGGTTCACCAGCCTGCCCAGCCCGATCTCGTAGGGCGAGTAGGCCTGGCTCGGGATCTGCGAGTGGACCGCGCTCGTGTAGTCGACCTCGATGAGGACCAGGCCCGCCTCCAGGCGCGCCAGGTCGAGCGCGAGCATCCCCGCCGGACGGACGCGGTACGGCTCGCCGGCAGCCACGAGCGCGTCCCATGCCTCGACGGCACGCTCGGCCGGGATCCACAGCTCGTAGCCGAGGTCGCCCGTGTAGCCGGTCCGCGAGACGTCGATCGGGATGCCCGCGAGCGTCGCCCAGCGGCGCCGGAAGTAGCCGAGATCCGCGAACGAGGCGCCTGTCGCGGCCTCGAGGACCGCCCGGCTGAGCGGCCCCTGGAGCGCGACCGCCGCCACGGCCTCGCTGATGTCCCGGACGCTCACGTCCAGGCCGTGGGCGTTCATCCGCAGCCAGCGGATCTGCGGATCCGCGGCCGTCCAGCGGATCGCCTGCGCCCCGTCCTCGTCGTCGAGGCGGTGGATCGTGCCGTCGTCGATGACCTTGCCGTGCTCGTCGCACCAGGGCGTGTAGAAGACGCGGCCAGGGACGAGCTTCGACGCGTCGCGGACGATCAGCCGATCCACCAGGCGGACGGCGTCGGGGCCACGCAGCTCGTACTTGAAGAGCGGGCTGACGTCGATGAGCGCGGCCGCCTCGCGGATCGCGTTGTACTCGATGACGGGCGAGTCGTGGTACGCGCTCGCGGCGAAGAAGCCGGACCAGGCCCTCCACTGGAGCTGCGCGTTGAGGGCCGCGGTGCGCGGATGGAAGGCGGTCCCGACCGTCACGTGGTGTGCTCCTCCGCTCGAAGCCGGAACAAGGCCGGACGACCCCAGCCGTGAAGCGCATTGTGCACGAACCGCCACCGGCAGAAGCCGGCGGCGGGGATTGCGCCGGTCCCGCGCTCCCCCGGCCGCAACACCTCCAGGGGTCAGGCGGGGGCGTCCACGTCGTAGACAAGCACGGGCACGCCCATGCGCACGAAGTCGTCCGGGTTGCGCGTCACGACGGTGGCGCCGGGCGACCACGCGACGCCGGCGTCGATGGCGTCGCCCAGGGTTTGCGGGCCGCTCGCGCCGCGCCGGCGGCGGGCCTCGCCGGCCCACGCGGCAGACTCCGGGGTGGTCGATACGTACTCGACGGTCGCGATCAGGCTCGCGATTGCGCGCCGCTCGTCCGGCGTGCCCCCGGCGAGCGCCTCCGCGACAACGGCGTCGCAGACGAGCAGGTCATCCGCCTCCGCGAACAGGCGCTCCAGTGTCGCGCCGGCGCCGAACCGGCCATTCGCGCAGTCGATCAGCATCGTCGTGTCCAGGATCCGGGGCATTCGCCCTCCCTTCGTCCCACAGCGCGTCGACCCACGGGCGGTACCAGCTCCGGCGGATCTCCTGCAGCGTCTGGAGCACCTCTTCCGGGGTGGTCCCCCAGGTCGTGGATCCCTTGAGGTTGCCAAAATTCGCTCGCCACACCTTCTTCATGCGGTCGCGCTTTGCCTCGCGGAGCAGCACCTCGGCGATATGGGCGCCGCAGCCGCGCGGGCCGGCGAACTCGTCGATGATGGCGAGCGTTTCGGCAGGCAGCGTGATGTTCGTGCGAACGAGGGGCATCCGGGCCTCCGTGTGCGACACGGTGTGCAACGTCGTGTGCCGAGTCTGGCACGCGGCCATTCACGGGCCGGCAGCCGGGAGGGCTACTGGTCGACGCGCAGGAAGGCTGCCGTGAAGCCGGCCAGGGTCGGGCCGTCCATGCCGGTGCCGGTCGCCTGCCACGAGGCGTCGCCCCCGGGAGGGGCGGCCACGACAAGCCACGACCCGTTGCCGAGGTCGACCAGCCGGGCAGCGAGGTCTCCGAAGCTCGCACTTCCGGCGTCGGTTCCCGTCGGGATGCAGTCGGGCTGCCCGCTGCAGTAGCCGCCCTCCCGGACCTCGAGCGTGGCGCCGGCCGGGCCCTGGTAGGTGATGGTCAGCTGGCCCCCGTTCGAGAGCCGGTACGAGCCGCTCGCGACGAACCAGCCGGGAGGCAGCACCGGGCAGTAGACATCCCAGGCGACGCTCTCCGAGAGAGCGGAGTAGAAGTCGCGGTTCTCGGCGGTACCGCTGCAAGCGTCCGACGAACCCGGCCGGGGCGACGGGCTCGCCGCCGGATACGGCGACCCGCTGCCCTGTGGCGACGGCGACCCGCCGGGTTCCACGCTCGGCTCGGCTGAACCGGCGGCCGGGCTCGCGGTGGGAACGACGCTGGGCTGCATCGACGCCTCGGCCGACGGGAACGGCGAACCGGCGGCGGTTGGGGCCGTGGTACTCGATGCACCGCAGGCAGCCACGAGCGCGGCGATCCCGATCAGGGCGAGGAGTCGGAACGCGGACTCGGCACGCCCTTGGCCGAGACGGGATGGTCACCGCACGAGCCTAGCCGTCCCGGGTGCCGGCGGTCAACTCAGGTGCGTCCATGGCACGGCGCGATCGCGTGCGGCCGGCCGGGCGAACATCGCCAGGTCGACGCCGAACGTGCTCCAGACCCGCTCCGGCGTGAGCACCCGCTCGGGCGGGCCATCCTCGACGACCCGCCCGCCGTCGAGGAGCACCAGTCGCGGGAAGAAGTGCGCGGCCAGCGCCAAGTCGTGGAGCACCGCGAGCACGGCGACGCCGTCGCGCCGGTTCAGGTCGGCGATCAGCTCCATCACCGCCACCTGGTGGCGCAGGTCGAGGTGGACGGTCGGCTCGTCGAGCACGAGGAGGGGCGCTCCCTGGGCGACCGCGAGCGCGATGAGGACGAGCTGACGCTCGCCGAGGCTCAGCTCGCGGACGTCGCGCCCCCGGAGGGCGCCGATCCCCACCCGGGCGATGGCGGCGTCCACCGCCACCCGGTCTGCCGGACCGGCTCCGCGGAACGGATCCTCGTGCGGGAGCCGGCCGAGCGCGACGACCTCCTCCACCCGGGTCGCGAACGGCAGCGCAGCCTGGCCGGGCACGGCGGCCAGGCGTCGGGCGATCGCCGCGCGGGGCAGGCGCGTGACGGGATCGCCGCCCAGCGAGGCCCGCCCGTCGCTCGGCACGACGAGACCGGCGAGGACCCGCAGGAGGGTGGACTTGCCGGCCCCGTTCGGCCCGATGAGCGCGACCCGCTCGCCCGGCGCGATGGCAAGGTCGGCGCCGCGAACCACGGCTCGCCCGCGGTAGACGACCGTGACGCCGGCGAGCTCCGCGATCGGCGCGGTCACAGCTCGTACGCCGAGCGCGTCCCGCGCAGGAGTGCGAGGAAGAACGGGGCCCCGACCACCGCGGTGACGACGCCGACCGGGATCTCGCCCAGCAGGCGCGCTCCGAGGTCAGCGAGGACGAGGAGGATGGCGCCCAGGATCGCGGCGAGCGGCAGCACGCGCCGGGCGTCGGGCCCCACGACCAGCCGGACGAGATGCGGTGCCACGAGGCCCACGAAGCCGACCAGGCCGGCAACCGCGACCGCGGCCGCCGTGACCAGGCTGGCGAGGGCCAGGAGAACCGCGCGTTCGCGCCGGACCTCCACCCCGAGGTGGGCGGCGGCCTCCTCACCGAGGAGGAGCCCGTTGAGCACGCGGGCGCGCGCCATGATCGCGACGGAGCCGCCGACGATGAGCGGGGCGGCGAACCCGAGGCGGAGCCAGCTCGATCCCTCGAGCCCGCCGAGGAGGAACGCGAAGATCTGGCGCAGGTTCGAGCCCGACATGAACATCGTCATGGCCAGCCCGGCCGCCAACAGCGAGCTCACCGCGTACCCGGTGAGCAGGAGGCCGGTGAGCGGCGCAAACGGGCCCCGGCCGCGCCCGAGCCGATAGACGAGCGCGACGGCGGCGAGCGCCCCCGCGAACGCGAGGACGTTGAGCAGCCCCAGGTCGAGGAACGCGGCGCGGAAGGGGATCAGGACCGCGATCGCGGCGCCGAGCGCCGCTCCCGAGGCGGTGCCGAGCACGTACGGGTCGGCCAGCGGGTTGCGCAGGAGGCCCTGGAACGCCGCGCCGGCGACCGCCAGGCCCCCGCCGACCAGTCACCGCGCTCAGGACGCGCGGCAACCGCAGCTCGAGGACGATCGTCTGGTCCGCGGGCGACCACGTCCGGGCCACGGGCAGGCCGATCGAGCGGAGCAGGATCCCGAGCGTGTCGCCCGGGGCGACGGCGACCGACCCGATCGCCACCGCCGCGACGACGGCGAGGAGGAGCACGCCGAGGCCGGCGAGCGCGAGCACGAGCGTGCCCGGGACCCGCGCCGGTCGCCCGACGCGGGCACGGGTCAGGGCGAGCGTGCGCGCGCCGATGCTCATCGTGCCGGACGGCCCGTGCGGCGCCGGCTCACGGCGCCGTGCTCGCGGACGGCGCGAGGCGGCAGGACGAGCGCACGGGTTGATCGCCTCCGCGAGGGCGCGCAGCCCGTCGATCACCCGCGGCCCGGGGCGCGAGACGATGGTGTCGTCGATCGGGCGGATCGCGCCGGCTCCTGACAGCCGTCATGACCTCCCAGCCCGGGCGCGCCTTCACCTGGGCGGCCGTCGTGCCGTAGGCGGCGTCGCCGAGAAGGATGAGCTCGGGATCCGCGACGATCAGCTTCTCGAGCGGGATGCTGAACACGGTCGGGCTGCCCGTCGTGATCGGGTCGCCGCCCGCCAGGCGGATCAGGTCGTCCTGCTCGATCCCGTCGGCGAACGTGTAGATCTCCTTCGTCGCGTCGAGCTCGTAGAAGACGCGCGGCCGGGGAGCGGCGGCCGCTGCGACCGCGGCCACCACCGCATCCTCCTGGGCCTGCAGCGAGGCCACGAGCGACGCGCCGGCGGCGCCTTCGCCGGCTGCGGTCGCGACCAGGTCGATATCGTGGAAGACGCCTGCCACGTTCGACGCGTAGACGACGACCACGGGGATCCCGAGCGAACGGAGCTTCGCGATGGCGTCCGGGCTGTTGAAGCCGTTCCCGCCCGCGATCACGAGGTCGGCGCCGAGACCCACGATCTTCTCGATGTCGACCGTGCCGAGCTTGACGACCTGAGTGATCTGCTTCGCGGCGGGCGGGAAGTCGTCGGCATCGGTCACGCCACGGACGCGCGGCCCCGCGCCGACGGCGAAGAGGATCTCGGTGGTCGCCGGGGTCAGCGAGACGATCGTCGTCGGCCGAGCAGCGATCGTGACCGGGGTGCCCTCGTCGTCGGTCAGGGTCAGCGGGTAGCTCGCGGCCGCCGGAGACGCGCTCGGGGAAACGGCCGGCGGTGACGTGACGGCCGACCCGGTCGCGGGCGGGCGCGATCACCGCCGTCGGCAGGCGGACCTGCCGGCGTGGGCGCGGCTGTTGCGGCCGTGCCGCAGGCGGCGAGGATGACGGCGACGAACGCCGCGAGGGGGACGAGGCGGGCATGCCGCCGGCGGGCTCGGGCTGGAAACACGGGACCTCTCGCGCGGGCTGGGAAGTGTCACGTCGCGGCCACGGCAGGCCGCCGCGGACGCAGGGCAGCGCGGGCGAGGGTCAGCCGGTCGGGATCATGCCTGCCTGCCCCTTTCTCGCGAGGGTTCGTGCGGCTCTGCCGCGGGGCCGGCGACCGGACTTCCGCCGTTGCTCGAACGGCGGTCACCGTAGCGGGACTGTGCCGGAATCGCACCGGCTTCGCGACCACGCGGCGGGTGGTGACGTGAGGAGGCTATCACACGCCGGGTGCCCCGGCAGCCTGTCACGCGCCGGCCGCCAGCGGGCCTCCCGGGGCGATCAGGCCGCGTGCATGGCCCGTCGCCCGACTGCCTTCACTCGCCTCACGCCTCCTGCAGCCTCGCTGCCGCCGGCGCTCCGGTTCTTCCGCCAGCCCGCCATGTCCCGCCGGGGAAACCTGGGCCTCCCAGATCGACGAACGAGTCGTCGTCGGCCCGACGGCGGCCGTGCTCGCGGAGCGGCGCGCCCCGGCTGCCGGACCTCGCATGCCGGCTACGGACCGCGTGAGTGGTGGGATCGCGCTCAGCAGCGACGGGCGATCCCTCGCGGTCGCGGTCGACGAGGGGGACCCGGGAGCCAGCCGGGTCGCGGTCTACGAGCGCGAAGGCGGGCCGTGGCGCGCGACGACCCGGATCGCGCCACTGGTCTCCGCGTCCGCGGGGATGGCTCACCTGGCTACCGAGACGACGCCGCGCCGGGACGCCCGCGCCCGGCGCGAGCGGGTCAGTCGGGGAGCGCCTCGGCGACCGGCGTCGTGAAGATCGAGATCTGTGCATCTTCGCGCAGCATCGGGCCGAGGATCTTCTGGAGCGTGAGCTGATGGACGCAGCTCTGCCAGCTCTCGAAGTAATGGCACGTGCAGTGCCACACACCGGCGTCGAGGCTCACCTGGTGGGTGTCGTTGTCCCCACGGAACGTGACGCTGAGGCGATCGAACTCGACGCGGTCCTGCTCGCGGGCGTATCGGTTCGCCTTCTCGACCTTGCCGATGAGAGAGCTGTGCATCGCGGCGATCCCTCCGTTTGTGACGTGGTTCACGTGGCCGAGGCCCGATGAATCGTCCGTCGACCGGTCACGGCCGTTCCGAAGACTGTACAACCAGCCGCCAAGAAGGGTACGGGGCCGGACGTCCCGGATGGACGGCCCGGCCCCCGATCGCGGCCTGCCGTTCGGCCCTCCGCACCGCCCCAACGGCGGTCCGCGCGGTCAGCCCCGGACAAGCGCCTCGCCGGCCTCGACGCAGGCGTCGGCGGCCCCCGGCGAGGTCGCCTCCGTGTAGACGCGGACGAGCGGCTCTGTCCCGCTGAAGCGAACCAGCAGCCACGAGCCGTCGGCGACGAAGAACTTGAAGCCGTCGCCGGTGGACAGGGCGACCGTCCTCGTGACGGGCTGGCCGCCAAGCGCGGCGGGAGCCTTCTCGACGAGTTCGACGAGCAGGCGCTCCTTGACCGCGGGATAGACCGCGCGGTCCACGTGGACGTCCACGCGGTGGTAGTACGAGGGGCCGGCGATCTCGTGGAGGTGCTCGATGGCGCGGGAGGCCGGCCAGCGGCCAGCGGCTCGCTCGCGCAGGAACAGGTCGAGCAGAAGCAGGTCCGCGTAGATGCCGTCGCGCTCGGGCAGGTGCATCCCGAACCCGTAGCCGCCGGACTCCTCGCCGCCGTACATCGCCCCCGTCTCGATCATCCGGGGACCCACGTACTTGAAGCCGACCGGCGTCTCGTGGACCGCGATCCCGTAGCGCTCGCCGAGGCGCTCGGCCATCGACGTCGTGTTGACGCTCTTGACGACCGGTGCCCGCATCCCGCGGTGCTCGACCAGGTAGTACATGAGCAGCGCGTAGACCTGGAGCTGGTGGATGAAGCGGCCCTGCTCGTCGACGGCACCCGCCCGATCGGCGTCGCCGTCGAGCAGGAGGCCCAGGTCGAACCCGCCCCTCGCGACGATCCCGAGCGCCTCATCGATGTTGGGCCGGATCGGCTCGGGGTTGACGCCGCCGAAGTACGGGTTGCGCTCGGTGTGCAGCTCGGTGACCCGGATCGTGCCTCCGGCAAGGAGGCGGCTGACCCAGCCGGCGCCGGCGCCCCACATCGGGTCGACGAGGATCGAGACGTCAGCCGCCCGGAGGGCGTCGAGGTCAACCGTGCGCCGGACGAAGCGCTCGTAGCCGGGGTATGGGTCGTAGCGCTCGACGAGGCCGGCGGCCTCCGCGTCCGCGAACGGCCGGCGGGGGATCGCCGCGCCCCCGTTGCCGGCGATCGTCGCCTCGAGCACCTTGAGCAGTTCCGGTCCCGCGGCGGCGCCGGTCGGGGACTTCACCTTGAAGCCGTTGTCGGTCCAGGGGTTGTGACTCGCCGTGATCACGATGCCGGCGGCTGCGCCGCGCTGGACCACCTCGAAGCTGGACATCTGAGTCGGGACCGCGACGCTCGGGTAGGCAACCGGGATGTCGTATGCGAGAAGGACCTCGGCGGCGGCGGCGGCGAAGTGCTCCGATGCGAAGCGGCGATCGTAGGCGAGGACCACGCCCCTCGCCTGCTCGCCGCGGTCGGCGACGTAGCGCGCGACGCCCTCGGCGCAGCGGCGGACGCTCTCGAAGGTGAAGTCGTCGGCGACTTTCGCGCGCCAGCCATCGGTGCCGAAGACAATGTTCGTGGGCTGCGGGCGCTCCGCGATGGTCACCTGTCCTCCTCCCGGTCCCGGGCCAGCTCCTCGGCGATGGCGCGCACGTCCTGCGAGCGGTCCGCGGCGCAGACGAGGAGCGCGTCGGGCGTGTCGACCACGATCGTATCCTGCAGGCCGATCGTGACCACGAGCCGGGTGCCGCTCATGACGAGCGTGGACCGTGAGCCGAGATCACGACGCACCCCGAAGCCGACCGTGTTGGCCGGAGCGCCGGCGGCGCGGGCATTCGCGACGAGGGCGTCGCGGAGGGCGGCCCAGCTGCCGAGGTCGCTCCAGCCGACGTCGGCGCGCAGCATCGCAACATCGCCGGCGAGCGACGCCGGCTCCATGACCGCGTAGTCGATGGAGATCGGGCGGAGCGTCGCGTAGACGGCCTCCAGCGCCGCTGGATCGCGGTCGAGGGCATCGACGCCGGCCGCGACCGCCGCGCTAAGCTCCGGTGCATGCGCCGTGAGGGCCGACCGGATGGCGTCGCGGCGCCAGGCGAAGATGCCCGCGTTCCAGGCGACTGGGGCGGGCCCGGCAAGCAGCGCGGCAGCGACGTCGGCCGCCGGCTTCTCGACGAACCGGGCGACCGCCAGGGCCGCCGGCGCGCCGGGCTGCGGCCCGACCGCGACGATGTAGCCGTATCCGGTCTCCGGGCCGGTCGGGGCGATCCCGAGCGTGACCAGGGGACCGCTGGCGGCGCCCAGCCGGCCGTCGGCGGCAACGGCGGAGGCCTCCCGAAGCAGCGCCCGGAAGGTCTCCTCGTCGGCCACGAGGTGGTCGGCCGGCAGGACGAGCATCGCCTCCGCCGGCGGCCGCTCGATGGCTGCGGCCGCATAGGCGATCGCGGGCGCGGTGTTCCGTCCGGCTGGCTCGCCGAGCACCTGGCAGCGGTCCAGCTCGGGCAGCTCGTCGAGCACGAGCGCCGCGTACCGGCGATCGGTGACCACGAACACGTCGCCCGGCCCGACGAGCGCGGGGACGATCCGCTCGAAGGTCGCCCGGAGGAGCGAGCGGTCGCCGAGGAGCCGGAGGAACGGCTTGGGGAGGTCGGGCCGGGAGAGCGGCCAGAGGCGCGTGCCACCGCCGCCGGCCAGGATCACCGCGTACATCGGTCGATTGTACGGGCGCGCCTGACCCCCGGCGCCCGCCCGCGGCGCGGCCGGCGGTCAGGCGGGGCCGAACGAGCCGAGGACCGGCTCGGGGAGGCCGCAGTCGGCGGCGAGCGGGGCCGCCTTGTCGGTCCGCTCCCAGGGCAGGTCGAGGTCGGGCCGGCCGAAGTGCCCGTAGGCCGCCGTCTGCCGGTAGATCGGCCGCCGGAGATCCAGCGCGTCGATGATCGAGGCGGGTCGCAGGTCGAAGTGCCGGTCGATCGCAGCGCGGATCGTCTCGTCGGGGACGTGGCCCGTGCCGAACGTCTCGATGGAGACCGAGAGCGGATGGGCGATCCCGATCCCGTAGGCAACCTCGATCTCGAAGCGATCCGAGAGCCCGGCCGCCACGACGTTCTTGGCGATCCAGCGCGCCGCGTAGGACGCCGAGCGATCGACCTTAGTGGGATCCTTGCCGGAGAACGCACCGCCGCCGTGGCGGGCCATCCCGCCGTACGTGTCGACGATGATCTTGCGCCCGGTGAGGCCCGCGTCACCCATCGGCCCGCCGGTCACGAAGCGCCCGGTCGGGTTGACGTGCATGACCGGGTCGGTCGGGCGCAGCTCGAGCGGGATCGTGGGCAGGATCACCGCGTCGACGATGTCGCGCCGGATCCGTTCCGCGCGCGCGTCGGGGTCGTGCTGCGACGCGACCACAACGGTCCGCACGCGGACCGGCGCGCCGCGCTCGTACTCGACGGTGACCTGCGTCTTGCCGTCCGGCCGCAGGTAGGGCAGCTGGCCCGACTTGCGTGCCTCGGCGAGCCGGCGCGCCATGCGGTGCGCCAGCGCGATCGGGAGGGGCATCAGCTCCGGCGTCTCGCGGCAGGCGAACCCGAACATCATGCCCTGGTCGCCCGCGCCGAGCTCGTGGAGCGCCGTGCCGTCCTCCCGGACCTCGAGCGCCGCATCGACTCCCTGGGAGATGTCCGGCGACTGCTCCTTGACGCTCACCAGCGTCCCGCAGGTGAGGTAGTCGAAGCCGTACTCGGCACGCGTGTAACCGATCTCCTTGACCGTGTCGCGGACGACGGCCTGGAAGTCGATGTACGTCGAGGTCGAGATCTCCCCGAGCACGAGCACGAGCCCGGTCGTGGTGGCCGTCTCGCAGGCGACGCGGGCGTCCGGGTCATCGAGGATGATCGCGTCGAGGATGGCGTCCGAAATCTGGTCGCACATCTTGTCGGGGTGCCCCTCGGTCACGGACTCCGAGGTGAACAGGTAGCCGGACGCGTCGAGGATCGAGGTCATGGCTGGCGGGAACTCCCCTGCGGTGATCTTGGGCAGCGTAGCACCTCGGCGCAGCGCCCCCGGACGGCCGTCAGGCCGGCGCGCGCCCGACGCCGGGCAGCGCCCCCATGAGGGGCAGCTCCGGCAACACGTCGGCGGGGACGAAGCCGAAGACCGCACCGTAGAAGGCGAGCTCGGCCTGGATCGAGCGGAGCATGGAGGCGGCCTTGCGGAACCCGTGGTCCTCGCCTTCAAACGCGAGGTACGCGTGGGGCACGCCGTTCCCGCGCAGCGCCGCCACGATCCGCTCCGCCTCTGCCGGGGGCACGATCCGGTCGTCGAGGCCCTGGAGCACGAGGACCGGGCAGCGGATCGCGTCGGCGTGGAAGATCGGCGAGCGCGCCTCGTAGACCGCCCGGGCTGCCGGGTAGGGCCCGACGAGGCCGTCGACGTAGCGCGACTCGAACTTGTGGGTCTCGGCGGCGAACGCCGCGAGGTTCCCGATCCCGAAGTAGCTCACCCCGGCCCGGAAGACGTCCCGGAAGGCGAGCGCGGCGAGCGCCGTGAACCCGGAGGCGGACCCGCCCTCGATCGCGAGCCGCGCCGGATCCACGATCCCGCGGACGGCCAGGGCCTGCGCGCCGGCGACGCAATCGTCGACGTCGACGATCCCCCAGCTGCCCTCGAGTCGCTTGCGGTATTCCCGGCCGTAGCCCGAGCTGCCACCGTAGTCCACGTCGAGGACGGCGATCCCGCGGGTCGCCAGGATCTGGATGGTGACCGCGAGCCCCGAGTAGGCGGCCGCCGTTGGGCCGCCGTGGCTGGTCACGAGGAGGGGCGGTAGCTCGCCATCCGGGGCACGGAAGGCGCGGTTGTGCGGCCGATACAAGATCCCGTGGGCGACCCGTCCACCGGTCGTCGGAAACTCGACGGGCTCGGGTGCCGAGAGGTCGGCCGGATCGAGCTCGGCCTCGGATGCGCGGCGCAGCACCTCGACCGATCCGTCGGTGAGGTTGACCACCACGACCGACCGGAAGGCCGCCGGTGCGGCGGCAAGGCAGACGAGGCGGTCGCCGTGGACGCCCAGGTAGTCCAGCTCGGTGAACTCGAGGGGGATCTCCCGGGGCTCGCGCCCGCTGCCGGGATCGATCCGGAAGAGGCGATCGCGCCCGTCGGAGCGGGCAGCCGCGACGATCGTCCCGTCGGCGGCGAAGCCAAAGTCGGAGTAGCCCAGGTTCCACTCCGGTCCGCCGATCTCGGCGCGCATCGGTGCCACCAGCATGAGGCGCGGGGAGCCTGCCGCCGCTCCGTCGAGCTCGACGCGGTACAGGTTCAGCCAGTCGTCCAGCTCTGCGGCGAGGTGCAGCACGCCCGACGGGGACCAGGTGGGTTGCGTCACCCAGGTCCGCGCGTCGCCTGCGACCACCGTCTCCGCGCCGAGCCGGCCGTCCTCCCCGACCCTCGCGACAACGCACTCCGTTCCGTCCCACGGCATGTTCGGGTGGTTCCAGCGGGTCCAGGCCAGGTGCCCGCCGTCGGGGGAGAGGCGCGGCGCGGCGACGAAGTCGGAGCCGCCGGCGAGGACCACGATGCGGGCCGGATCGTCCGCGGCCGAGCCGTCGAGCGGGATGGCCACGAGCTCGTTGACGGCCTCCCGGCCATCCTGCGTGTGATCCTCGCGGACGCAGATCAGCCGGCCGCGGGAGAGATCGAGGCAGGGATCCGCGTACCGCCAGCGCCCGTCGGGTGTGATCGGCGTCGATGCCCGCTCGGCGTCGAGGCGGATCAGGCGCCCGGTGGCGAAATCCGAGATGACGACGAGATCGCCGGCCGCAAGGTAGGCCCCGCCCCCGTACTCCTGGACACGTGTCCGAACGTTGATCCCGGGCGGGCTGACGTCGCGGATGCCGGCGTCGCGAGTCCAGCGGACCAGCGTCTGCCGGCCGCCGTCGTCGCCGCGACCCTCCAGCCAGGTGATCGACTCGCCGTCCCAGCGCGGTTCGGCGAGTCGCACGAACCCGGCTGCCACCAGCTCGAGGGCCACCGGCGACCGCCAACTGCCGTAGCGGGCCACGACCCGCGCGACCGCTCCGTCGGCTGCCGAAAACGCATCCGTCGATCGAACAGTCATCGCCGGCCTACGTCCCACTCTTCCACGAGTTCGTGTAGGCCTCCTGCTCGGCCGTCATCCCGTCGATGTGGTGGCCGAGCGCCTCGAGCTTGAGGCGGGCGACCTCCTGGTCGATCGCCTCCGGGACGACGTACACCCTGCTCTCGAGATCGGCGTGGTGCCGGGCGACGTACTCCGCGCAGAGGGCCTGGTTGGCGAAGCTCATGTCCATCACCGCCGCCGGATGACCCTCGGCGGCGCCCAGGTTGACCAGCCGCCCTTCCGCGATCAGGTGCAGCTTCCTGGGCCCGAGGTCGAACTCCTGCACGTTCTCGCGGACCTCGCGGACATGGCCCTCGGCGAGGGCCCGGAGCGCCTTGAGATCCAGCTCGGCATCGAAGTGACCGCTGTTGGCCATGATCGCGCCGTCCGGCATGGCCACGAAGTGCTCGCGCCGGAAGACGTTCACGTTGCCGGTGGCGGTGATGAATAGCTCGCCCCACGGGGCCGCCTCGTCCACGGTCTTGACCTCGAAGCCATCCATCAGGGCTTCGAGCGCCCGCACCGGGTTGACCTCGACGACGGCCACGTGGGCGCCCATCCCCTTCAGCCGCGACGAGATCCCCTTGCCCACCCATCCGTAGCCGGCCACGACCGCATGCCGACCGGCCAGCAGGATGTTCGTCGCCCGCAGGATCCCGTCGATCGTGCTCTGGCCGGTCCCGTAACGGTTGTCGAAGAGGTGCTTGGTCTCCGCCTCGTTGACCGCGACGACGGGGAACCGCAGCGCCCCGTCCCGCGCCATCGCCCGCAGGCGGATCACGCCCGTCGTGGTCTCCTCGGTCCCGGCCATGACCTCGCCCAGCTGCCCAGACCGCTCGGCGTGAAGCAGCGAGACCAGGTCGCAGCCGTCGTCCATGGTCAGTTGGGGGTGCGTGTCCGCGACCGCGTTGAGGTGCGCGTAGTACGTCGCGCGATCCTCGCCGCGCCGCGCATAGGTGGAGATGCCGTAGTGGGCAGCGAGCGCGGCCGCCACGTCGTCCTTCGTGGAGAGCGGGTTGCTCGCTGCGAGCGCGACGTCCGCGCCGCCCGCGGCGAGCGTTCGCACCAGGTTCGCGGTCTCGGTCGTGACGTGGAGACACGCCGCGATCCGGAGGCCGCGGAGCGGCACCTCGCGCGCGAAGCGCTCGCGGATCAGACGCAGGACGGGCATCTCCCGCTCCGCCCACTCGATCCGCCGCACGCCTTCGGCGGCGAGCCCAGGATCGGTGACGTCGTGGGGCGGCAGGGAGCTCGGGATGGTCATGGCGGGCTGGGTCTCCGGGGTGCGGATGGGCGGTCGGCCGCGCGAGCGCGGTCGTGGCCACTGATTATGCCCGACCTCGGGGCGGCGGCCCCCCTCGGCGCGCTCAGGTCTCGCTGCGTCCCAGCAGCCTCCTGATCGGGCCGGGGAGGGCGGCCAGCGGTCCGGCCGGGCCGCCCTGACGGTGGATCAGCCGCTCCTCGAAGCGAACGTGCTCCCGGTAGCCCAGCTTCGCGTAGGCCTGGAGGGCCGGCGGGTTGTCCGAGCGCACGTTGAGCACGACCTGGTCGCAGAAGCGAAGCAGGTCCGCGGTCACCGCCCCGGTGACCGCCGTCGCATAGCCGCGGCCGCGGAAGTCCGGGTGGGTCATGACGTTCCCGACCACGCCGAGCCGCGCCTCGGCCGAGATGACGTGCGTGCCGGCTGCGCTCACAAGGCGCCCACCCACGCGGATGCCGTAATAGACGCCCTCGGCGACCGCCGTGGGCGGGAGCCACGCGGTGAACCCGAGCTGGTACAGGCGGTTCAGGTCGCCGACCTCCACGGGCAGGAGTCGCGCGACCTCCGCCGGGCACGGCCGGAAGATGCTGCGGTCGACCCACATCCGGACCATCAGCGGGCCCGGCTCGGCGCGGTAGATGCCGCCGATGGCCGAGAGGTGCTCGGTCCGCGCCGCCAGGTAGGCGGCCCTCGGCCGGATGAGCACGCGCAGGATCGCCGCGATCCCGGCATTCTCGCCCATGACGAAGACCGGCTGGGGCGCGAGGCCCGCGTACTCCAGGACGACCGCAATGGGGTCCGACCCGGCGAACGCCACGCCCCAGCGCGTTCGCCCGAACTCGCGGTCGTCGAGGTCGCAGAGCGCGTACGCCGCGTAGAGGCGGTCGCGCTCGAGGAAGCTGCGCAGGAGCGCGCGATCGACCGAGGGCCGAACCACCAGGCCCGGCCCGGCATCGGTGTGCGTGGCGGGTACGGCCATCAGGCTTCCCCCCGGGCGAGCTCCGCCGCGTTCGCGAGCGCCGCCGCATATGGGGCCTGCAGCGGGCCGGCCTCCGTCACGATCGCGGTCACGAGCGCCGCCGGGATGACGTCGACGGACGGGTTCAGCGCCGCGGTGCCCTCCGGCGCGATCCGCCATCCGCGCAGCGCGAGGAACTCCTCGGCCGGTCGCGGCTCGGAGCGCAGCTCAGCCCCGCCGGCGGCCTCTCGATCCCGCGTGGACAGTGGCGCGGCGACCAGGAACGGGATGGCCTGCCGGGCGGCGACGACGGCGAGCCCGTAGCTGCCCGGGTCACAGGCCACGTCGCCGTCGCGCGCGAACGCGTCGGCGCCGACGATGACCGCGTCCGCCTCGCCCCGCGCCAGCATGCCGGCAGCGGCCCCGTCGCCGACGAGCGCGAACGGAACCCCGGCCTGGGCCAGCTCCCAGGCGGCCAGCCGGGCGCCCGCCAGCCACGGCCGGCCCTCGGCGAGCAGGACCCGGACGTCGAGCCCGTCGTCGCGGAGCGCCCGGACGACCGCGAGCGCGGTGCCGACCTGGCCGCCCGCGAGCGCGCCGGTGCTCCCGATCGTCAGCACGCGGAGCGGCCCGCCGGCCGCCCGCCGGACGTCCGCAAGGAACGCCGCGCCGTGGGCGGCCAGGCGAGCGTGCGCCAGCGTCGCCTCGACGATGATCGCCTCGGCCTCCTCGCGCAGGCTCGCCGACACCCGTGCCGCCTCCGGCTCCGGCTCGGCAAGCGACGCAAACCGGCGGAGCATCCGGTCCATCGCGTTACGGACGGGCGCGGCGGTCGGGGCGGCGTTGCGAAGGGCGTTCGCAGTGCCGAAGAGGATCGCGCGGCGAGCCGCGGGCGAGGCGGCAACCGAGCGAGCGGCCGTGAGGGCCAGCCCGCACGCGGCCACCTGGCCCAGGAGCGGTGCGCCCCGGACCACGGACTCGCGGATCGCCTGGGCCACGTCGGACCCGGAGACGCACGCGAGCTCGACAAGCTCCTCGGGAAGGCGACGCTGGTCGAGCAGGATGAGGACCTCCGGTTCGAAGCGAAAGGCGCTTCGAAACCCGGCAGGCGGTCCGGCGGCCGTCCGTTCGTCGGCGCCGACCGCGGCCGACGCCGACGGCGAGGCGCCGAGCAGCGCACCCGCCATCTCGGCGGACTGGTCGCGCAATGCATTCGCCGCCCCGACGACCGTCGCCGCGGTCCGCATCGCGTCCGCCGCGAACGACCGGAAGAACCGCCGGCGGTCGAGCCGCCGCGCGTCGTCCGGGTCGATGGACGCGCCATCCGCCGGAGCGGAGGTCCCCGGCGTGACCGGTTCCGGCACGGGGCGTCGCTCTTCGGTCACCGACCCGCCGCCGCTCGGGCTCGCGTCAGTACGTGATGACCGAGGTGACCGCCTGGCCGGACAGCCGGTCGCGGCCCTTGAGAAATCCGAGCTCCACGAGAAACGCCAGCCCGACGATCTCGCCCTTCAGCCGCTGGACCAGCTCCACCGTCCCGTTCACCGTTCCGCCGGTCGCGAGCAGGTCGTCCACGATCAGGACCTTCATCCCGGGCTGGATCGCGTCGCGGTGGACCTCGAGCGTGTTGGAGCCGTACTCGAGCGCGTACTCGACGCTGATCGTCTCGGCCGGCAGCTTGCCCAGCTTGCGTACGGGAACGAGGCCGGCGCCGAGCTGGTACGCCATCGGGGCGGAGAAGATGAAGCCCCGCGATTCCATCCCGACCACGACGTCGATCGCCCTGCCCGTGTAGGGCGCGAGCATCGCGTCGATCGCCGCGCGATATGCGACGGGGTCCTTGAGAAGCGTGGTGATGTCGTAGAAGAGAATGCCTGGCTTCGGGAAGTCCGGGATCTCGCGGATCTTCGCGCGAAGCTCGTCCGGCGTCATTGCTGCTGGGAACCTCCGATGGCGCGGTGCGGGCACGATCGCGCATGCGGTTCGAACGAGGTGGGCGCCCGCGAGAGTCTACCGCAGAGCGGCGCCCTCCCGGTCGGCGAGGCTCGCCGCGAGCGCGACGAGGCCGGCGCGAACGTCGGCGGCCGTCGGGCCGGCGAGCGCGATCCGGGCGGCCTCTTCGAGCGCGGCTGCGTCCGCCGACCGAATGGCGCGCCGGACGCCGGCCAGGCTCGACGCCGCCATGCTCAGCTTGCGGACGCCCAGCCCCACGAGCGCAAGCGCCGCGACCGCGTCGCCGCCCATCTCGCCGCAGACCGAGAGCGTGGCGCCGGCGGCGGCGCACGCCTCCACGGACCGGCGGATCAGGCGAAGTACGGCGGGGTGGAGCGATTCCTGGTAGCGGGCCAGCGCCATGTTGCCGCGGTCGACGGCCACCGTGTACTGGAGCAGGTCGTTGGTCCCGAGGCTCGCGAACGCGAGGCGCGGGAGATACGTATCCCCCACCAGGATGGCCGACGGGATCTCGAGCATGACCCCCAGCGCGATCTCGCCATGCGGGACACCGACCGCCACGAGGCTCTCGCGGGCCTGCCCGGCTAGGCGCAGCAAAAGGTCGGCGTCGCGGGCGTCGGCGATCATCGGCGCCATGGCCCCGACGGTCCCCGCCGGCGTGCCGGCTGCGGCGCGCATCATCGCTCGCAGCTGGGTCAGGAAGATCTCCGGCTGGTCCCAGCCGAGACGGAGGGCGCGTACTCCGAGGAACGGGTTTGCCTCGGGCGCGATTGGGACGTACGGGATCGGCTTGTCGCCGCCCACGTCGAGGAGGCGGATGGTGACTGGGTGCGGGGCGAATGCCTCGACGACCGCCCGGTAGGCCGTCAGCTGCTCCTCCTCGGATGGCGGCGCGCTGCGCTCGAGGAAGAGGAACTCCGTGCGGAAGAGCCCGACGCCGTGGGCCCCGAGCTCCACGGCACGGGCGGACTCGCCCGGCCCGCCGATGTTGGCGAGCAGCGTCACCTCCAGGCCGTCGCGGGTGACGGCCGGAAGGGCGGCCTCCTCGAGCGCCCGGGCGGTCGCCGACGCCGCACCTTGACGGGCTCGCTCGAACCGCGCGACCGTGTCGGCGTCCGGGTCCAGCACGACCTCCCCGGTGCTCCCGTCGAGCGCCACGACCATGCTCGGCTCGCGGGTCTCGCCGCCGGCGGCGACGATCGCGTCCAGCAGGCCCGCGAGGCCGACCACGGCCGGGATCCCGTAGGCCCGGGCGAGGATAGCCGCGTGCGCGGTCGCCGAGCCTTCGGCGAGGGCGATCCCCAGCATGCGGTCGCGCGGGAGCGTCGCCGTGAGCGACGGTGTCAGGTCCGCGGCGGCGATGATCGAGGGCCGCTCGAGCGCCGGGCCGGCGTGGCTGCGGCCCGCCAGTCGATCCGCGATCCTGCCCGTGACGTCCAGGATGTCCGTCGACCGCGCCGCGAGCAGCTCGTCGTCCATGGCCCGGTACTCGGCGGCGAACTGCTCGCCCGCGGCCCGGATCGCTGCGACGGCATCGTCGCCGGCGCGGATCCGGTCCTCGGCCGACTCCGCCAGCGCCGGGTCCTGGGCCAGCATCGCGTGGGCGCCGAAGATCTCCGCCTCGGCCGGGTGTTCCGCGCCCAGGCGCTCTGCGAGCGCCTCCAGCTCGGCTCCGGCCGCCTCCATGGCCGACACCAGCCGGGCGATCTCCGCGTCGGCCTGCCCGGCCTCGATCCGCCCACCCTGGTGAACGGCGGCCGGCCGGATCAAGGCGAGCGGACCGACGGCAACGCCGGCGGACGCGGGAGTCCCGGTGAGCGCGTGCATGGTCAGCCTCCGGTCAGCGGCGCCACTCGATGCGGCGCTCCGTGCCGCGAAGGAGGCGTGCGATGTTGTCGTGGTGGAAGATCCAGATCAGGGCGACTGAGCCGATCGCGTACACGTCGTATGAGGCCGGTAGGCCCTGGAGCGCGACGAGCGCGATCATCAGCAGCCCGCCGAACAGCGAGCCGGCCAGGGAGCCGAGTGACGAGATCCGGGTCGCGAGGATCACCCCCCCGAAGACCGGCAGGATCGCGAGGGAAACGAGCGGCTGGATGACGACGAGCGTGCCCCAGGCAACGGAGACGCCGCGCCCGCCGCCGAAACCGATGTAGGGCGAGCGGCTGTGCCCGACGATCGCGACGAGGGCGCCCAGCACCTCGAACTCCGGCCCGAAGCCGAGCAACCGGGGAATGAGCACGGCGACGCTGCCCTTGGCGGCGTCGAGGAGCCCCGACACGAGCGCCCACCGCGGCCCGATCGCGCGAAGTGTGTTCGCGCCACCGGTGCGCCCGCTGCCGATGCTCCGCGGGTCCCGCCCGCCCACGAGGCGCGCCACGACGATCCCGAACGGTATCCCGCCGATGAAATACGCGGCCGCCGCCGTAATCACGGCCGCAAGCACCGATCCAGGCTCCACGCCCGGCATTATCGGCGCCGCGGGTCACGCCCGGCAGATCGATCCGCGCCGGCCCGCATCGCCGTCAGGCGAGCGACTCCCCGAGCCCGCTCTCCACGGCCGCGCGAAGCACCTCGAGCGCCGCGTCCTCGTCCGGACCATCCGCGCTCACCTCGATCTCATGGCCCTGCTTGATCTTGAGCGCCGTCACGGCGAGCATGCTCCGCGCATCCACGGACGCCGACGCCGTGCTGAGGTTGCTGACGCGGACGGCCGTGCCGCGGTGGGCCGCCGCGGCCCGCACGAACGTGGCGCCCGGCCGCAGGTGGATGCCGGACGGGTTGCGGACCGTGAGCCGGATCGTCTTCATGGGTTCCTCCAGGTGGACGAACGATCGTCGATCTCGGACAGGAGCGCAACGGGTCGACCGCGCGTCCGCTCCCACGCGGACGGGTCGGCGGAGGCGGCCTCCACCAGGGTGGCGAGCGCCGCGTTGACCGGTGCGGGCACCCCAGCCGACTCGCCGGCCCGGGCGACGCCGCCGTTCAGCCAGGCGACCTCCGACGGCCCGCCGCCGGCCCGCAGATGGAGCAGCAGCGACGGCGCCTTCCCGCCGCGCGCGCCGCCGACCACCCGGCGCAGGACGGGGTACGCGAGGGCGGCGGGAGCCCGGTATCCCGCGGCGAGCCAGCGGACGTCGGCACCGGGGAGGCGCACCGGCGAGAAGCCGAGCGCGTGCATCACCCCGAGCGCCTCGAGGACCGCTGCCCGCTCGACGGCGAACAGCCGCCGGTCGGCGTAGACGGCTGCCGCGTCGCGGTCCAGGAGGGCCGGCACCGCGTTCGCGACCATGTTCGTGAGCAGCTTCGACCACTTCATGGCGTGCCAATCGCCGACGACCGCGGCCGGCAGCCCGGCCTGGCCCAGCGCCCCCAGGATCGCGGCCTCGGTAGCGTGCGTATCGCCCTGCACGTGGCCGAGGGCCAGACCGCGGTGCTTCCGCCAGGCCAGTGTGCCGTCCGCCTTCCGGTCCACCGGCGCCGTGAGCGACCCCGCAAGGAGCGGCGCGGCCGGGCGGGCGGCCACGACCGTCTGCTCGGCACCGATCCCGTTCTCGAGGGTGACGAGCGTGACGTTCGGCCATGCGGCACAGGCCGCGATCGCGGCGCCGAGGTCGGGCATCTTGACGGCGAGGACCACGTAGGCCGGACGGTCTAGGGCGGCCGTCCCGTCCGTCCGCTCCACGGTGGCGTGCCGCAGCTCACCGGCAGGTGTGCGGACGACGATCTCGGCGGGACCCCGGAAGGTTCCGGGCCTGTCGACGAGCGTGACGCGCTCGCCGGCTCGAGCGAGCAGCGCCGCCACGAACGAGCCGACCGCGCCTCCCCCGAGGATCACCACGCTCGGGCTCGGCCCGGCGGGCAGGGACGGGGTCACTCCGCGAGCTTGTCCTGGCTGAGCGTGGCATCGGCGGCATCGCAGACCGAGAGGAGGTCGTCGCCGATGCTGGCCTGGATCGCCGCGACGATCGCGCCCTCCACCACGGGCCCGCGGCTCAGGCGGACCCGGGCGGCCTGCGCCGGGTCGAGGAGCTCCAGCGCGGTCGAAGCCGAGAGGACGGCGCTCCCGAGATCGACCATCACAACGACGCCCGCTCCCGCATCCGCCTTCTCGATGGCGGCCATGATGCGGGTTGCGTCCGTGCCGATGCTGCCGTCCTCGAGCCCGCCGGCGGCAACGATGCGCACGTCATCGCCGGCCATCTGCGAGGCGAGCTCGAGCGTGCCGTCGGCGACCTTCGCCGAGTGTGACACGATGACGAGCCCGACGAGTGCCTCGGCTCCGTCGACGCCCGCCACGACGCTCAGGTCTCCGCCGGCGCGACCGGCGCGCGGTTCTTCTTGGCGGCGGCATCCCCGGCCCGGTAGGCGTCGAGGAGGATCTCGATCGGGTGCCGCGTGCGCGTTCCCGTCGCCTTCTCGATCTGCCAGCGACACGTCTCCGAGTCGCAGGCGGCCTCGGCGGCGCCGCTCGCCCTGATCTTCTCGAAGAGCGGGGCGCCGACGGCCATGCCGATCGGGTACTTCTCCTTCTTCATGCCATACGTGCCGGCGATGCCGCAGCAGTCGTGGTCCATGTCGGCCGCCCGGAGCCCCGGCACGAGCGCGAACAGGTCCAGCGCGGGAAGCCCGATGCCGTGGGAACGGAGCTGGCAGGGGGCGTGGTAGGGCAGGTCCTCGTCGAGCGTCCCGAAGCCCGTGTCGAGCTTGCCGTGCTCGTGGAGGTCGAGGAGGAACTCGCAGATGTCCCAGGTCGCGTTTGCGACCACGGTCGCGTCGTCGTCCCGGATGTCGAGCATCTCGCGATACTCGGCCTTGATCGTGTGGGTGCACGACGTCGAGGTCCCCACGATCCTGTAGCCCGCCCGGGCATAGCCGGCAAGCACGGAGAGGTTCTTGTGCGCCTTCTGGCGCGCCTCCGTGTAGATCCCGTTGCTAATGAGCGGCAACCCGCAGCAGACCTGCTCGGGGATGATGGTCTCGAAGCCGTTGCGCTTGAGGATCTCGACGGCAGCGTCGGCGAGGTGCTGCTCGTAGTAGTTGGCCGAACAGCCGTGGAAGTAGACGACGGCGCGGTCCGGGCCCGGCACGGCGGCCGACCCGCGGCGCCGCTGGCGGCGCTTCCAGGTCGACTGGAGCGTGCGGCGGCCGAACTTGGGGAACGGGGCCTGGCGATGGATCCCGACGGTGACCTCCATGATGGCCCGGATCGGCCGGTTGGCCAATGCCCAGTTCGAGATGGGCGAGAACAGCACGCCGACCTGGCCCACGAGGTCCGTCTGGCCGAGGCCCCAGTCGCGCAACTTGGGCCGCTTGCCGGCCTTCATGCGCGCCCGGGACTGGCTGTTCATCTCCGCGATCTTCACCCCGGCCGGGCAGGCCGTCGTGCACCAGCCGCAGCCGGAGCACCAGTCGACGGTGGCATCCGGGGACGCCAGGACCGCGATGCCCGGAACCTGGACGGGCTGCGCCCGGCCGGACCGGAATCGCTGGGCCTGCGGACCGACGTACTTCGGGCCCGGGAACAGGTCGGTGACCCTGGCGACCGGGCACACGGTCTGACACACGTTGCACTTGAGGCACTCGTCGGACGAGTACCCGACGGCCTCTTCCGACGCCTCCCTGATGAACTCGGCGATCGTCACGGTCGCTCGCTCCCCGGCCCAGCGGCACTCCCAGCCGGGACCGCGGACAGCGATCGCGCCGCCCGCCACCCGCTGGTGAGTGCGACGCCATCGCCGCATCGCTCCCGGATATACCGGTGGCCGGCGAGAAGGCTTCCGGCCACGCGGACGTTGTCAAACACGGACGCCCCGTCGGCGCCGACCGGCCGAAGCTCGGCATCGGTCCGGATCCCGGCCTTCTCGAGCGGATGCCCCGCCGGGTCGAAGGGGTCTTCGGAAAGCCACTCGTCGGCCGGCGGCGCCTCGACCGGGAGCCCCAGCAGCGGCTCCAGCAGCCGGCCGTCGCGCTCTGCGACGAGGCCACCGCCGGCGATCCCGCCGGTGGCAATGACGAGCGAGCCGGCCCGGACGGTGAACGACCGGGCAGCGGCGGCGGAAACCACGGCCGTCACGCGACGTCCGTCGTGCTCCACCCGCTCGACCATCTCGCCGACCTGGATGCGTCCGCCCGCCCGGATGAGCGCCGCGCGGAGCGCCGCGTAGAGGCGCAGGCCGGGGACGCTCGGCGGGACGAGCGGCATCTCGAATGGAGCTGCCGCGAGCCGTTGCCGGAAGGCCGTAAGGACCGCCGCGTGGTCGCGGATCCCGAGGACGGCAGGCAGCCCGACGCGGCCACCCGAGCCGGGCGCCGCGGCGATCGCGCGGGCGATCGCATCGATCGCGCCCGATCGCCAGGCGGGGTCGTCGAAGCGGCGGGCGATCTCGAGCGCGTTCAGGTTGTGGCGGGCGGCAAGCCCGGGCAGGACGACGCTCACGGGGACCACCGTGGCCGGGCGGTTGCCGCCCTCCCACACGCGCCCCCTCGACAGGCTGGCCGCGATCGCCGCGGGCCAGAAGTCCTTGAACCCCGCGATCCCGCAGATCACAAGGCGCTCTCCGGGCGCCCATGGCGAGACCGCAGCGGCCTGGGCGGCCGGGAGGATCGCCGCCCGGCGGGTCCCGCCGATGGAGGTCGGGACGAGCTGCAGCGGCGTGTCGAGGTCGCCCGCGTACTCGACTCCCCCGGCCGCGAGGTGCGGGAGAGCCCAGTTCAGGGCCGCGGCCACGTCGCCGCCGAGGAACGCGTAGGGGTGGCCGGGCAGCGCGGCCAGGCGGCCGATGCCGTCCCGCGGTGTCGACGCCGCGGGGATGCCGGCCACGTCGATCCCGCCGGGTCCCCAGTGGGTGGCAGCGTGGCCCTTGGCAAGGACGTGGACGCGGGCGCCCGACTCGGCCGCCGAGATGGCGGCCGTCAGGCCGGCGAGGCCCGCCCCGATGACGACGACGTCAGCGCTGGGCACCGGCCACCTCCCCGGACGCAACGGGCGTCCCGTGCTCGATCAGCGACTCGACGCCCAGCCCCCCTCCGTAGACGCCGGAGATCATCCATTGCTCCTGCAGCTGGCGCCCCGCAGCGATGGGCCGCGTCCCCTTGAAGCGCTCCCGGAGAAACCCGAGGATCGCCCGGTCCGCGAGCTCGGCGACTCCCTCCGCGCCTGACTGGCCCGCCCGCTCGCCGACGACGCCGGCCGCGCGGAACGTGCAGAAGCCTCCCTGGCAGGGTCCCATCCCGAGGCGCGTGCCCCGCCGGACATCGTCGAGCGAGCAGCCCGGGTGCCGGTCGAGGAACGCGTCGAGCATCGGCCGCGTGACGAACTCACATTCGCACAGCAACCCGGCGTCGCCGCCGCCTTCCGCCTCGTGCTCGGCCAGCCGGTGGCCCAGCCAGTAGGTCTTGCCGGGGACCTGGTTCGGCAGGATCTCGGTCGCCGTGGTGCAGGGTTCCGTGACCCCGAGCTTCTCGCAAACGAGGTCGACCGTGTCCTCGGCCATCCTGCGGAACGTCGTGAGCTTCCCGCCGACGATCGTGACGAAGTTCTCGACGCCGTCGCGCGAGGCGTGGTCGAGCACCGTGTGCGCCCGGGAGATTTGGCGGCCGTCCTTGAGCGCGTCCGCGGTCACCTCGGCGGGCGGCTGGTAGAGCGGGCGTACGCCGGCGTAGGCGCGCAGGAGCCGCATCCGGCCGAGGTCGGGGAATAGCTTCTCGCCCTCGGCGATCAGGGCGGCCACCTCGGCGCGCGGGATCTCGTACCGGTCTGGGTCCTCTACCCGCACCTCCGTCGTGCCGAGGATCGCGACCGTGTGGACGGGAACCATGATGTCGCCGTCGGACGACTTGTGACAGCGGTTGACCACCGTGTCCGTCATGCGCTGGTTGTAGATGAGCATGGTGCCCTTGCCGGGGTGCATCGTGACCGACACGTTCACCATGGCGGCGATCTGGCCCGCCCATGCCCCGGAGCACGAGATGACGAAGCGGGGGGTGATCCGCGTCAGGCTCCCCGAACGTTCGTCGTGGAGGGTCGCTCCCACGATCCGGTCACCGTCACGCTCCATGCCCACGAGGCGCTGGTACGACCAGGCGTCGCTGCCGAGCGCGCGCGCATCCGCGATGTTCGATTCGATGAGCTGCCAGGGCTCCACGGACCCGTCGGGCAGCTTGAAGGCGCGCCGGATGCCCGGGTTCAGGGCCGGCTCGCGCCGCAGCGCCTCGGCGACCGGGATCTCCTCGCAGTCGACGTCCGCGGCAGCGCAGGCCGCAGGGAATGCCTCGACGTAGTCGTCCGGGTCTGCCGGCGTGGCGACGAAGAAGCCGCCCGTGTCCTCGATGCTGGCCGGCGCGATGCGGCGGAGGATGCGGTTCTCCGAGATGCACTCCTGCGCCGCGAGCCGGTCCTTGGCCACGTACCGTCCGCCCGAGTGCAGGAGGCCGTGATAGCGCCCCGTGGTCCCGGTGCCCCAGTCGCCGCGCTCGACGAGCAGCGTGCGCAGGCCGCGCCGCGCCAGGTCCCTGAGCACGCCGGCCCCGGTCGCACCCCCGCCGACGACGAGGACGTCGTAGGCGTGCGACTCACCCATGCTGCTCACCTCGATCTGCCTTGCTCCCATGCGTGTGCGATGTTGCGTGCGGGCCGCGCCCGCCTGACGTGTTCCGGGGCCCCCCGGCGCTGCCGAGGGGCCCCGGTGTGCGATGCGAGCGGGACTACTCGGCCCAGTCGAAGGTCCGCGTGACGGCCTTCTTCCAGAGCGCGTACTCCTTGTCGCGGAGCTTCGCGTCCATCTTGGGCTCCCAGGTGTGGTCCTTCGCCCAGTTGGCGCGAAGGTCCTCGACCTCGGCCCAGTAGCCGACCGCGAGGCCGGCCGCGTACGCCGCACCGAGGGCCGTCGTCTCGGCGACCTTCGGGCGGATGACCGGGACGCCCAGGACGTCCGACTGGAACTGCATGAGCAGGTTGTTGAACACCATGCCGCCGTCGACCTTGAGGGCCGTCAACGGAACGCCGGAGTCGGCGTTCATGGCGTCGAGGACTTCGCGGGTCTGCCACGCGGTCGCCTCGAGGACGGCACGCGCGATGTGACCCTTGTTGACGTAGCGGGTCAGGCCAGCGATGACGCCGCGCGCGGAGTTCTTCCAGTACGGCGCGAAGAGGCCGCTGAACGCCGGGACAAAGTAGACGCCACCGTTGTCCTCGACCGTGGCGGCGAGGGCCTCGATGTCGGGGGACTTCTCGATCATCCCGAGGTTGTCGCGGAGCCACTGCACGAGGGCGCCGGTGATCGCGATGGACCCCTCGAGGGCATACACGGCCGGCTGCTTGCCGATCTTGTAGCCCAGGGTGGTGAGGAGGCCGTTGTTCGAGGGAACTGCCTTCGTGCCCGTGTTGAGGAGCATGAAGCAGCCGGTGCCGTACGTGTTCTTCGCCTCGCCGGGGGAGAAGCACGTCTGGCCGAACAGGGCGGCCTGCTGGTCGCCGAGGTCGCCCGCGACGGGAACGCCCGCGAGGGAGCCGACCGCAGTGCCATAGACCTCGGACGAGGCCTTGACGGTCGGGAGCATCGCCTTGGGGATGCCCAGGAGCCCGAGGATCTCCGGATCCCAGTCGAGCGTGGTGTAGTTGAAGAGGAGGGTCCGGCTCGCGTTCGAGACGTCGGTGACGTGGACGCCGCCCGACGCGCCGCCGGTCAGGTTCCAGATGCACCAGGTGTCGATGTTGCCGAACAGGAGGTCGCCGGCCTCGGCCTTGGCCCGGGCGCCCGCGACATTGTCGAGGATCCACTTGACCTTGGGGCCGGAGAAGTAGGTGGCCAGCGGAAGGCCGGTCTTCGGCCGGAGGCGATCCGAGCCGCCATCCGCCGCCAGGGCGGCGCAGATCTGGTCGGTCCGGGTGTCCTGCCAGACGATCGCGTTGTAGACCGGCTTGCCGGTGTGGCGATCCCAGACGACCGTGGTCTCGCGCTGGTTGGTGATGCCCACCGCCGCGAGGTCGGCAGCCGTGATCCCGGCCTTGGCGAGCGCTCCCTTGATGACGTCCTGGGAGCGGGCCCAGATCTCCATCGGGTCGTGCTCGACCCAGCCGGGCTTCGGATAGATCTGCTCGTGTTCCATCTGGTCCACGGCCACGACCGCTCCGGCGTGGTCGAAAATCATGAAGCGGGTGCTCGTCGTCCCCTGGTCGAGCGCGCCGACGTACTTTGTCATGTGTCTCTCCATGCGGATCTAGGTGGCGCCCGCCGGATCTAGCCGGCGCGCAAAGCGTCGCGAAGGGATTCGAACAGGATCGTGGTGCTCGTCGCACCCGGATCCTGGTGGTTCGCGGAGCGTTCCCCGAGATAGCTCGCCCTGCCCTTGCGGGCCACGAGCGGGGTCACCCGGTCGCGCCCCTGCGCCGCCGCTACCGCGGCAGCGTCGAGAGCGGCCGGGAGATCGTCGATGCCCGTTTCGAGGGCCACGACGGCGGGTGTCATGGCATCGACCATCGTCTTGTCGTCGAGGCCGGCCTTGCCGCGGGCGATGACGCCCTCAAGCCCGGCCCGGAACCCTGCGGCAAGCTGGGTGGGGCCGATCTCCGTGGCCGTCCCGAACGATGTGCCGAGGCGAAGAAAGAAGGTCCCGTAGAGGGGCCCGCTGGCCCCTCCGACCGTGGAGATGAGCTTCATCCCGGTCTGCTTGAAGAGCGTTCCGGCATCGCCGTCACGGAGCCCGGGGAGGAGCTCCATGACGGCCGTCATCCCGCGGTCCATGTTGATCCCGTGATCCGCGTCGCCGATGGCGGAGTCGAGCTGCGTCAGCTCCTCCCTGGCGGCGCGGATCCGGTCGGCGAACGTCTCGAGAAACCGCGAGAAGTCGCCCGTCGAGATCACGGCGATCAGACTCCCCAACGCAGTCCCGGGGTCTTGACCGGCGCGTCCCAGTAGCGGAGCAGCTCGTCATCGAGCTTGAGCAGCGTGACCGACAGGCCCGCCATCTCGAGCGAGGTGATGTAGCTCCCGACCAGGTTGCGCGCAATCGTGATCCCGCGACCCGTGAGGATCTTGTTGACCTTGCGATAGGCCACGTACAGCTCGATGAGCGGCGTGCCGCCCATCCCGTTGACGAAGGCGAGGACGCGGTCGCCGCTCCCGAAGATCCCCTCCTCGAGGATCGGCGTGACGAGCATCTCGACGATCTCGTCGGCCGGCTTGAGGGCCTCCCGACGACGGCCCGGCTCGCCGTGGATGCCGATCCCGATCTCCATCTCCGAGTCGGAGATGTCGAAGGTCGGCTTGCCGGCGGCGGGGACGGTGCAGGAGGTCAGGGCCATGCCCATCGAACGGACGTTGTCCTGGACCTTCTGGCAGAGCGCGGTGACCGTCTTGAGGTCGGCACCGGCCTCGGCGGCCGCTCCGACGATCTTCTCGGCGAGGACCGTGCCGCCGACGCCGCGGCGACCCGCGGTGTAGAGCGAGTCCTTCACGGCGACGTCGTCGGCGATCACGACCGAGGCGACCTCGATCCCTTCCGCCTGCGCCATCTCGGCCGCAATCTCGAAGTTCATGATGTCGCCGGTGTAGTTCTTCACGATGTGAAGGACGCCGGCTCCACCGTTGACCGCCTTCGTGGCGGCGAGCATCTGCTCGGGGACGGGCGACGTGAAGACGGCGCCGGGGCAGGCAGCATCGAGCATGCCAAGCCCGACGAAGCCGCCGTGCATCGGCTCGTGACCGGAGCCACCACCGGAGATGATGCCCACCTTGCCGGGGCGGGGGGCGTCCTTGCGGACGATGATGTTCGGCTCCTCGACCCGGATCAGGTCGGGGTGCGCCGCAGCCATGCCGGCGAGGGCCTCGTCGACCTCGCGCTCGGGGGTATTGATGAGCTTCTTCATGCGCTCCTCCAATGGCGAGTCAACGACCGATGCTCAGGGAATGTCGGGTAGAGACTTCGGAGCGCCGGCGGGCGGGGCCGCAACCGCCGGCGCTCGGGATCGCGAAGATCCCGGCTGGGGATCGGGTCAGTTCGTGAACGCCTTCAGGATGTAGTTCCGGTACACCGTGACCCAGAACGCAGCGGCGATCGCGCCGCCGATGAGCGGGCCGGCCACCGGGATCCACGCGTACTCCCAGTCGCTGCTGCCCTTGCCGGGGATCGGCAGGACGGCATGCATGATCCGCGGCCCGAGGTCGCGGGCGGGATTGATCGCGTATCCGGTCGTGCCGCCGAGCGACATGCCGATGACGAGGACGAGAAGCGCGACGGCCAACGGGCCGAGGCTCGCGGTGTTCTTGCCGAAGCACAGGATCACGAAGACCAGGACGAACGTGCCGATGATCTCCGAGACGAGGTTCCAGAGCGGGTTGCGAATGGCCGGGCCGGTCGAGAAGACGGCGAGCTTCAGGCCCGGGTCCTCGGTCTCAGCCCAGTGCGGGTAGTAGTGCAGGAAGACGAGCGTCGCGCCGATCATGGCGCCGATCATCTGGGCGAGCCAGTACGCCGGGACCTCGTCCCACGTGATCGCGCCCTTGATGGCGAGACCGAGGGTAACCGCCGGGTTCAGGTGCGCGCCGCTGTACGGGCCCGACACCACCACGCCGGAGAAGACCGCGAACGCCCATGCGAAGGTGATGACGACCCAGCCCGCGGCATTGGCCTTGGACTTGTTGAGCAGGACGCCCGCGACGACGCCGTCGCCCAGGAGGATCAGGATCATGGTCCCGATCAGGTCGGCTACGAATTTCTCTGCAGTCATGCTCACTCCCTCAATTGGGTTGGACACCAACGCCGGCTGCGAGCCCGCTCGCTCGATCCCTCCGCTGACGCGATGGCGACCCCGGCCCGGGTCACGTTGCGGCCGATCACGCCGACGCCACAGTGCCCTCGAGCACTGTTGCCAAGACGGTACGCCAGCGGCGGGGTGCGAAACGTCAAGGAAACGTCTAGGTTGCAGACGCGTTTCAGCTCGGACCGGCCGGTCGCTGCTCAGGCGACCCCAGCGACCGCGTCCGCGAGCGCGCGGACGAGTAGGGCGCTCGAGACGGCACCGGGATCCAGGTGGTCCATCGAGCGCCGACCCAGGTAGCTGGCCCGCCCCTTCGTCGCCACGAGCGGCACCGTGCGGAGCGCGCCGGCCTCTGCTGCATCCGCGGCGCAGCGCGTTGCGGCCGGCAGGTCGACCCCACCGAGGCCAGCCGCCTCGAAGGCGACGGCAGCCGGCACGAGAGCGTCGAGCATCGTCTTCTCGCCGGGCCGTGAGTGGCCGAGCGTCGCGATACCGTCGACGGCCGCCCAGAAGACGCCGGCGAGCTGCGCGGACGTGATCGCGGACGCTGCCGGCCGCGCTTCCAGCCGCGCGTCCAGCGTCGCGCCAGCCCGCATGAGCGCGCGGCCGTAGAGCGCGCCGCTGGCGCCTCCGACCGTCCCGGTGATCGTTCGGCCCGCCATGACCAGCAATGCCCCGGGCGGCGTCGTCTCGACGTCGCTTGCGGCCAGGCGCCCCGTAAGCAGACGGAAGCCGCGATCGAGGTTGATGCCGTGGTCGCCGTCCCCGATCGCAGCGTCGAGCTCCGTCAGCCGAGCGCGCTCGGCGGCGATGCGGGCGGCGGCGAGGCGGAGCCAGCCGGCGACGAGCGCGCCGCTCACGACCGCGGGCCCCGTCCGGTCAACGCGGGGCCGTCCCGTTGGCCGGCCAGTCGACAGGCAGCTTGTCGGTCCCGGGCGACGTCTCCGAGGCGGCCAGCACCCCGGCCAGCCCACCGCCCCCGGCAGCCTCCACGGCGGCTCGCACCGCCCCCTCGACGAGCGCGCCGCGACTGACGCGGACCCGGGACCGGTCGGCGGGCGCCAGATCGTCGAGTGCCATCTCGAGCGCCAGCGCCGCGCTGCCGAGGTCGAGCATCACGACGGCTCCGTCCGCCGCCTCGCCGAGGACGGACCGCAGCGCGGCGAGGATCATCGGCGCGCTCGTGCCGAGGGCGCCGAGATCGGTGCCGCCCGCCACGCCGACGGGGACACCCGGCGCCGCCTGGGCGAGCATCGCGCGGAGCCCACGGAGCAGCAGCGGGCTGTGGCCGACCAGCACGAGCGCGACCATCGAGCACCTCCGCGCATGGGGCGTCCACGCCCCCCTCCACCGCGGTGGCCCACGACGGAGGGTAGACTCTGCCGTGGATGAGTCTAGGACGGCCCGCCAGACGGACGGTGGGTGATGGCGCCACCGCGGTGATCTTCACCGCCGAGGACGTCGTCGCCTTCATCGGGCGCGCGGCGGCGGCGATCGCGCGCCACGAGGCGCTCCTCGACCGGCTCGACGCGGCGCTGGGCGACGGCGACCACGGCACCAACATGTCGACCGGCCTGCAGGCCGTCGTCCGGGCGCTCGCCGACGAGGCACCGGCCGACGCGGTCGGGCCGCTCGACATGGGAGCGCTGCTCCGGCGCATCGGGCACACCCTGGTGGGCAGCGTCGGGGGCGCAAGCGGCCCGCTCTACGGAACACTGTTCATCGAGGCGGGCTTTGCGCTCGACGGGCGAAGCGGGGTGGACCTGGTCACGCTCGCCAGCGCTCTCGACGCGGGCCGGGCCGGTCTCGCCCGGCGCGGCCGCTGCGCCGTCGGCGACAAGACGATCCTCGACGCCCTCGAGCCCGCCGTCCACGCGCTCCTGGCCGGGGCTGCGGCAGGGCTTCCCCCGGACGAGGCCTTCGTGCGGGCCGCCAGCGCCGCCCGCGACGGCGTCCGGGCCACGATCCCGATGATCGCGCGGCGCGGCCTCGCCCTCCGCCTGGGAGAGCGTTCGCGCGGCCATCGCGACCCCGGCGCCACGTCGTGCTTTCTCCTCATCCGCTCGATGCTCGACGGACGGCCCGGGTGGCGCACGTCGCGGCGGCGCCGGTGAGCGACGAGGAGACGCTCAGGGCGCGGGTGGCCGCCCTGGAGGACGAGCGGCGGCGCGCCTTCGACGAGGCCCAGCGCGAGGCGGACGCGATGTTCGCCCAGTACCAGCTCAGCCAGCTCCTCGCCTCCGGCGACAATCTCGACAAGCTGGCGCCGGCGGTTCTGGCGGAGATCGCCCGCACGGTCGGAGCGGCGGCCACGGCACTCTGGCTGGCGGCTCCCGCGCGGCGCACGCTGCATCGGATCGCCTTCCTGGCGATCGCCGACGCAACACCTCCAGGTGCGCCCGCCGGGGAGACCGCCCGGGCCACCGACGTCCCGGGCGCATTCACGGACGCGGGCGCGGCGGAGCGATGGGCCGCCCGAGCCGGCTGGTTCGGCGTCCCGCTCGAGGAAAGCCGGGCTCTCGGCGTGAGCGGGGCCGGCCACGTCGCGCTCGGCTACCTCGCCGTCCGGCCCCCGCGCGGCGGGATGCTCGACCCAGGTCATGCGCGCTACCTGGGGCTGGTCAGGCGCGAGCTCGCGCTCGCGTTTCGCTCGGCGCAGCTCCGGGGCGCACTGGCCCGTGAACGGGCAACGCTCGCGGCGATCCTCGACGGCGCGAGCGACGCGATCATCGCCGTGGACTCGGACTGCCGGATCACCCGCCTCAACGGAGCCGCGGCACGGCTCGTCGGCGCGGCGGAGCGGGAGGGGATCGGGGCCACCTGCGAGGCTTTCCTCGGCTGCGTGCAGGAGGCGAGCGGCCGGCGCGGCTGCGGCCGGACCTGTCCGTTCCGCGAGGTCCTGGCCCATGGCCGGCCGCTCGTCCGCGAGCAGGTCGTCGCCGGCCCCGGAGCCGAGGCGATCCCGGTTGCGGCGAGCTATGCCGAGATGTCCGGCTCGCCACCGGGCGCGGTCGCCGTCTTGCGAGACCTCCGCGAGACGCGCGCGCTCGACGCGCTGAAGTCGAGCTTCGTCGCCGCGATCTCGCACGAGCTCCGGACACCCCTGGCGCTCATCAGCGGGCATACCCAGAGCCTGCTCCACCTCGGCCTCGACGCGCCCACGAGCCAGCACCACCTCGAGCGCATCGGGGACGCCGTGGATCGGCTGAGCGGGCTCGTCGACGACGTCATCGACGTGTCTCGGATGGAGAGTGATCAGCTCGCGCTGGAGCGCGCCCCGGTCGACCTCGAGGCGCTGCTCCGGGCGTTCGCGGCCGAGCAGGCGGAGATGCCCGGCGCACCGCCGATCACGCTTGACGTCCCGCCGCTGCCCCTCGTGGACGTGGATGCGCGCCGCATCCGCCAGGTCCTGGCGAACCTGGCCGCGAACACGCTGAAGTACGCGGGCCCGGGCGCGTCCGTGACCATCAGTGCCCGCCACCTGGGGCCGGACTCGGTCGTCGTGTCGTTCGCCGACGACGGTGTCGGAGTCGACCCGGATGAGCGTGCCCAGATCTTCGACCGGTTCTTCCGGGGCGAGCGGGTCCGCGAGTCGCGGATCCCCGGGAGCGGGCTCGGCCTGCACGTGTGCCGCCGCCTTGTCGAGGCACATGGGGGTTGGATCCGGCTCGACGCAACCCGGCGCGGCCTGTCGATATCGTTCCGCCTCCCGGTGTTGCCGTGATGCCGGAGCCGCGACGGGGTGCCGAGATCCTCATCGTGGAGGACGAGCCCGAGTTCGCCGACCTCCTGGCCCTCTGGGTCGAGCGCCACGGCTGGCGACCGCGCGTGGCGCGCGACGGCGCCACGGCGATCGTCGAGCTTCGAGGCCGCTCCGCCCGACCTGATCCTGCTCGACGTCAGCCTCCCCCGCCTGAGCGGCTGGCATGTCATCGAGCGGATCCGGGCATCGAGCATGGTCCCGATCCTCCTCGTCACCGCGCGCGACGGCGAGCAGGACAAGATCCGCGGGCTCGGCCTGGGCGCCGACGACTACGTCACGAAGCCGCTCAGCTTCCCCGAACTGATGGCCCGGATCGAGGCCGTCCTCCGACGGACGAACGCCCGGTCCGCCGCCATCGCCGGCGACGAGATCAGGCACCCCGGACTGGTCATCGACGGGCGCGGCCATCGCGTCACTGCCGAGGGAACCGAGATCCACCTGACGCCGACCGAGTACCGCCTACTCCGCCATCTCGCCGAGCGCCCGGGATCCGTGGTCGGCCACGCCGAGCTGCTGACCGCGGTCTGGGGCGCGGGCTACCGCGACGACATCCACCTGCTGCGCGTCACGATGCGCAACCTTCGAGCCAAGCTCGCCGATGCGGCGCCGGCACGGCGTTTCCTCGAGACGAGCTATGGGGTCGGCTACCGCTTCCGCGCGGCCGGCAGCGCGCCGGACGAAGCCTGATCCGTCCTAGTCCGGGGTCGAGGCGACGCGGGCAGCGGCCACGCGCGCAACGATCGCCTGCGTGAGCGCCCAGGCACGCGCGGCGTCGTGCGGTACGCGGATCCGGACCTGGCTTGCCCCAAACGTGACGTCGCCGGGTCGGACGCCGGGGAGCGGCGCGCCCGCGACCAGGCGCATCGCCTCGCCACGCGAGAGCCCCGAACCGAAACGGACCACGAGCTGGCCCTCCTCGCGGGCGAGCGAGGTGATGCCCGCGGCCTCGGCCGCGAGACGCAGCTCGGCCACCTCGACGAGCCGGACGACCGCGGCGGGGAGCGGCCCGAACCGATCCGCGACGTCCTGGCGGAACGCGGCCAGGTCGCCCGGCGTGCGGGCGCGCGCCAGGCGGCGGTAGAGCTCGAGCTTCGCCGCCTCGTCGGGAACGTACGCGTCCGGGAGGTGGGCGTCGACGGGAAGGTCCACCGTCGCCCCGGCCGGGGCAAGGGCCGCCGGCCGGCCCTCCCAGCGCGCCTTGCGCTCCTCGACCGCATCCGCGAGCAGCGTCGTGTAGAGGTCGAAGCCGACCGCGGCCATGTGCCCGGACTGCTCGCCGCCCAGGATGTTGCCGGCGCCGCGGATCTCGAGGTCGGACAGCGCGATCTGGAAGCCCGCGCCCAGCTCGGATGCGTTGAAGATCGCCTGGAGCCGCTTGCGCGCCTCGTCGGAGAGATGGTCGCGACGCCGGTAGAGCAGGTACGCGTAGGCCCGCCGCGAGCTGCGCCCCACCCGCCCGCGGAGCTGGTAGAGCTGGGCGAGGCCGAGCGTGTCGGCCCGGTCGATGACGATCGTGTTCGCGTTCGGGATGTCCAGCCCCGACTCGATGATCGTGGTGCAGACCAGGACGTCGGCCTCGCCTCCCGCGAACGTGCGCATGACGCCCTCCATGCGCCCCTCGTCCATCTGCCCGTGGCCCACCACGATCCGCGCGCCGGGCAGGAGCCGGCGGAGCTGGTCGGCCTGCGCCTCGATCGTCTCGACGCGGTTGTGGACGTAGAAGACCTGGCCGCCGCGGTCCAGCTCGCGGAGGATCGCATCCTTGACGAGCCCGGCGGAGGCCTCGGCCACGCGGGTCTGGATCGGGAGGCGGTCCTCGGGAGGCGTCTCGATCACCGAGAGGTCGCGGACGCCGACGAGCGCCAGGTTCAGCGTGCGCGGGATCGGGGTCGCCGAGAGGGTCAGGACGTCGACCTCCCGCCGAAGCTGCTTGAGGCGCTCCTTGGCGGCGACGCCGAAGCGCTGCTCCTCGTCGACCACGAGCAGGCCGAGGTCCCGGAACCGCACGTCCTTCGACAGGAGCCGATGGGTCCCGACGACCAGATCGACGGACCCGGCCGCCAGCCCGGCGAGCGTTGCCTGCTGCTCGCGTGGCGCGACGGAACGCGAGAGCAGCCGGACCGTGGTCGGGAAGGCGGCGAACCGCTGCGTGAACGTCCGCAGGTGCTGGTCGGCGAGGACGGTCGTCGGGACGAGCACCGCCACCTGGCGGCCATCCTGGATCGCCTTGAACGCCGCCCGAAGGGCGATCTCCGTCTTGCCATAGCCGACGTCGCCCACGACGACCCGGTCCATCGGCCGGCCGGCCTCCATGTCCGCCTTCACCTCATCGATGGCGCGTCCCTGGTCCGGTGTCTCCTCGTAGGGGAACGACGCCTCGAGCTCCTGCTGCCAGGGCGTGTCCGGCGAGAATGCGTGGCCCTCTGCGGCGGCCCGCGCCGCGTACAGCTCCAGGAGCTCCTCCGCGAGATCCGTGACGGCCCTCCGGACGCGGGCCTTCGTCCGGGCCCACTCGCCGCCCCCGAGCCTGGAGAGGCCCGGCCGCTCCGCCCCCGCGTAGCGGCTGATCCGGGTGATCTGCTCGACCGGCACGAAGATCACGTCGGTGCCTGCGAAGGCGATCTCCAGGTAGTCGCGCTCCTCGCCGTCGCTGCCACGCCGGAGCATCCGCGCGTAGCGGCCGATCCCGTGGTCCACGTGAACGACGAGATCGCCCGGCGTGAGGCGCTCCAGGATGTCGCGCGGGACCACGCGCCGCAGTGCCTTCGGCCGGCGGACGCGCACGGTCCCGAAGAGCTCTCGGTCCGTGACCAGGACGAGCCCGTCCGGGCCGCCAGCGAAGCCGGCGTTCAGACTCCGCCCGACGAGCGTCACCGCCCCCGGCGGCGGTGGGTCCAGCGGGTGCAGCGTGACCCCGGCCGGGATCCCGGCCTCGCCCAGCAGCTCCGAGAGGCGAGGCGCCTGGTCCGAGGTGATCACCATCCGTGGGACCGGCGAAAGCGTTGCCGCCGGCGCCAGCCGCGACTGCACGAACCCAGCCGGGTCCGCCGGCCGGCCGGCCGCGCCTTCCTCCTCGTCCGCCATCGGGATCGTGGCGGGCCCGCCCGTGCGCCAGCGCTCGATCGCGCGCGCGAGGCTCGCGCTCCGACCCGGCGGCAGCACCGGCTCGCGCCAGCCGAACGGGTCCTCCGCGGCGGCCGCTCCGCCGATCGCCACGAGCGGCCCGGATTCCCAGGTCAGCTCCAGCGTTCGGCCGCGGGCGAGGCGGGCAGCCCAGTCTCGGGGCGCGACGTACGCGCTGGGCCACTCCGCGGGGAGATCGCCCGCGGCAACCAGGTCGCGTCGTCGCTCGGCCGCCTGCTCCCAGAGGAACTCGGCTGCCGAACCCACGTCTCCGGGCTCGTCGATGACCAGGAGCGTCTCCGGCGCGAGATGGTCCAGCCCGGACGCCGGGCACAGGATCGCGGCCCAGACCTCGGCCGCGTCTCCCGCCTCCAGGGCGCGCGTGGCGCCCGATGCCGGCGGCCAACCGGCATCCGCCCCCTCGAAGCGGGCGAGATCGGCGGCCAGCCGCTCCGGGAGCCGGGCGGCCAGGTCGCCGAGCCGCGCGCGGATCCCCGAGGGACCGTCGACGGGGAGCAGGAACTCGCTGGCGGGCAGCAGGTCGACGGCCTCGGCCGGCCCGACGCTGCGCTGGTCGGTGGGGTCGAAGCGGCGGAGGCTGTCGATCTCGTCGCCGAAGAACTCGATCCGCACGGGCAGGTTGGCGCCCGCGGCGAAGATGTCCACGAGACCGCCCCGACGCGCGAACTCGCCGCGCCCGGCGACCTCGAGGACCGGCTCGTAGCCCAGCCGGAGCAGGTCGGCAAGGAGCGCGCCCTGGACCTGCCGGTCTCCCCGCCGGACGGAGCGGGGCCGGGCCGGCAGGTCGTCCAGGCCGAGGGTCGGCTGGAGGAGCGCCTGGACCGAGGCGACGAGGACCCGGGCTCGCCCGGCCCGCCACGCGGCCAGCGCGGCGACACGCGCCGCGGACTCGTCCCGGACGAGCTCGCTCCGTTCGTACGCGAGAGCGGTCCGCGGCTCCAGAACCACCACCGCGCCGGGATCCCCGAGCCAGGCGACGAGCTCGTCCGCGACACGGTCGCCGATCTCGGCGTCCCGCGCGATCCAGCAGACCCGCTCTCGTCCGGCGAGGGCGAGCGCCGCCGCGAGGTACGTCTTCGCACCGTGAGGGACCGCGGTCACGGCCGCGTGCCGGCCCTGCCGGCCCGGCGCGGCGCCACCCGGGCCCAACGCGACGTTCAGCGCCCGGAACGGCCGCGTGGGGTGGAGCAGGGGCGGCAGCACCGCGAGGTCCGGGATGCGGTGGCGGGATGCTCGGTCGTCGGCTCCCGGGCCGGCTCCGGCCGCCCGTGGTCGGGCTGCCCTTCGGGCAGTCTCACCGGGCCTCCGCCCGCTCACTGGCGCGGCTCGTCCGGGCCGTCCGGACGCGTCCTCCGCCAGCCGGTCTTCGTCCGGCGAACACCGTCCGCGCCCGGCGGCCCGTCGACCTCGCCGGGCGGGGCGGTCCGCGCCTCGTCGGCCGGCCGGAGCTGGAAGGCGTTGAAGCGGTTCGAGGCCTTGCTGAGACCGTCGCGCGCCCACGCCTCCACTGCGTCCGCGGCGGCGTCCAGGAGCTCGTCGAGGCGACGCCGCTCCGCCGGCTGGAAGACGGAGAGGACATGGTCCACGGCATCCCGGCCCGGCTCGCCGATCCCGATCCTGAGCCGGGGGAACGCCTCCGTGTTCAACTCCTCGATGATCGAGCGGAGGCCGTTGTGACCGCCGTGGCTGCCGCCCTCGCGGAAGCGCATCTTCCCGAAGGGCAGGCTGAAGTCGTCGGTCACCACCAGGATCTCGTGAAGCGGGGCGCGCTCGCGGGCGACCAGCGCGGCGCACGGCGAGGCCCGAGTCGTTCATGAAGGTGAGGGGCTTCGCCAGCACGAGATCGAGGCCGCGGAACCGGCCCTGCACCACCGCGCTCGCGTCGCGGGTGCGCCCGCGACCACTCCAGCCGGCCCGGTCGGCGAGCCGATCGACCACCATCCAGCCGATGTTGTGGCGCGTCTTCGCGTACTGCTCGCCCGGGTTCCCGAGCCCGACGACGATCTTCACGAATCCTCCGTCGCCCACGACGAACGGCCCGGATCCTCCTGGACCGGGCCTCGACGGGATGGTAACGCGCCCCGGTCCGGATGGCTCATGCGCCGGCGAGGATCGTCCGCTCCAGGGACCGCATCTCCGCCTCCTCCCCGGGCTCGGCGTGGTCCCAGCCGCACAGGTGGAGCGCGCCGTGGACGGCGAGAAGGCGGAGCTCGTCGGCCGGTGCCCAGCCGACGTCGCCGGTCTGGCCGCCACGGCCCTCCGTCGCCTGGCGGATCGCGCGCTCGACCGAGATCACGATGTCGCCGAGGTGGAGACGCGCGCCGGGCGGCAGGAGGAAGGCGGGCTCGGACGATCGCCGAGTCGCCACCGGCGGCCGCAGTGGAGCGCCCGGATGGGGCGGGTACGCCGCGGGCGGCAGGAGCGGGAACGAGAGGACGTCGGTGGCCCCTGAGGCGCCGAGGAACGTGCGGTTGAGACGGGCGAGCTCGCGATCGCCCGCGAGGACGAGCCCGACCGAGGCCGGTTCCGGCGCCCCGCCCGCGATCAGCGCCGCACCGCAGGACGCGCGCCAGGACCGACGCCGGCAGGAGACGCGGCAGCGCCGGCGCGGAGCTCGAGATCGACGCGGAAGGGAGGGAGGTAGAGGCGACGAACCGGGCTCGACGTCAGCGGGGTCATGTGCCCCGGCCGCCGGCACCCGCCCCGCGTCGGGCCTCCAGCTCCACGATCTTGTTCTGCGGATAGGCGATCCGCTGGTGGTACATCCCGAGCAGCTGGGCCACGAACGCCTCGCGGATCTGCTCGATGTCGCGAAGCGTCAGGGGACATTCGTCGAACTGGCCGTCCTCGAGGCGATCGGTGATGATCTGGCTCACCATCGCGCGGATCGAGGGCTCGTCGTGGCTGGCGAGGGACCGGACCGACGCCTCGACGCCATCGGCGAGCATGAGGATCGCCGCCTCCTTCGTCTGGGGCTTGGGACCCGTGTGGCGGAACGGTCGCTCGTCGAGCGCGTCCGCGGCGGCGCAGCCCGGCGGCCGACCCGAGGCCCCCGAGCGGCGCGGCCGCCTCCTCGCGTGCCTTGGCCCAGAAGTAGCTCATCCGGGTCGTCCCGTGGTGCTGCGGGATGAAGGCGATGAGCGGCTTCGGGAGCTTCGCCCGGTAGGCGATGTCGATCCCGCCGGAGACATGCGTCTTGAGCAGCTGGGCGCTGGCCTGCGGGGACAGGTGATCGTGGATGTTGTCGCCGCCCGCCTGGTTCTCGATGAAGCCGGACGGGTTGTCGAGCTTGCCGACGTCGTGGTAGTAGGCGGCGACACGTGCCAGCAGCGGGTCCGCGGAGATCGCCTCGGCCGCGCGCTCGGCGAGGTTGCCGACCATCAGCGCGTGGTGGTACGTGCCCGGGGTCTCGAGGAGCAGGCGCCGGAGCAATGGCTGCGACGGGTTGGCCAGCTCCAGCAGCTGGAAGACGGTCAGGATCCCGAACAGGTTGCCGACCGCCTGGAACGTGCCGACCGTCGCCACGGCCGCCCCGGCCGCCGCGGCGGCGGAGGCCGCGTAGAGCTGGAGGACGCCGGTGATGTCGCGCGTGCCGAGCAGCGAGAAGATCGAGACGACGGCGACGTTGGCGACCGCGATCGCGAGGCCGGCCTGCAGGAAGACGGCCACCCGGTCACCGCGACGGACGGCCAGGATGCCGGTCAGCGAGCCGATGAAGACGTAGGTCGCGAGCTCGAGGGAAAGGTCGTTCGAGGCGTCCGGCGATGATCGCCAGGAAGAACGACAGGACCGTCGCCGGCCCCGCTCCCAGCAGGATCGCGACGAGCATCCCCGCCCCGGCGCCGGGGACGAAGAACGGCAGGACCGAGCGCCCGGCTGTCATCCGGTACACGAGGGCGGTCACGAGCAGGATCGCCCCGAGGAGGGCGAGGGTGCGGGCCCGGTGCCAGACCTCCTGCCGGTAGCGCCACAGCCAGGCGAGGTAGAGGATCACCACGAGCGCGGCGAGCAGGAGCCAGCCGACGATCCGGGCGAGGTCGAGATGGGCCTCGGTCAGGCCGAGCGCCTGGAGCGTCTCGATGTCGGTGGCGGTCACGACGTCCCCGGCGTCGACGAGGACCTGGCCCTTGGCGATCTGGACCTGGATCGGCGCCACGGCGTCGGCGGCCGCCTGGCGCGCCTGGGCGGTGAGGACGTCGCTGTAGGTCGAGTTCGGGACCAGGAGCGGGCTCACGATCTCCGTTGCGAGGCCGCGTTCGTCATCGGTGAGCTGAGGCGAGAAGAGCCCGCTCAGGTCGCCCCGCGCGGCCTCCATCTCGGAGTCGCGCAGCTCGGATGCGCTGGAGCGTGCCGAGCACCCGCGTCGCCTCGGCCGCGACGAGCGACCAGCGGTCGACCGACATCGCTTCGAGCGTCTTGCGGGCCGCGGCGGAGATCCCGCTCAGGGTGGCATCGAGCGCGGCGACCCGCTCGTCCGGGGTCAGCGACGCGGCGAACGCGGCATCGACCGGCGCCAGCTCCCCGGTGAGCGTGTCGAGCTGACGGCGGGCGAGCGACGAGGCGGTATCCGCGCTGAAGTCGTACTGCGGCTCGACCGCCGCGCTGGCCGCCGCGCGGGCGGCGGCTGTCTGGACCGCCGACTCGAACTGGATCGCCCGGGGGGCCCGGATCTGCTGGGAAGCGATGCCCCCGACCTGGACGTTGTACGCCTGCGGAAGGTCGCCGATGGACAGGATCGCGGTCAGCGCCGCCGACCAGCAGGATCGTGGCGACCGCGAGCCGGACGGCATCGTTCCGGGTGAACCGTGTCACGCGGTCGAAGCGCCGGGACAGCATCCGCTCAGCCTCCGCCGCCGCGTGCGGACCCGGCAAGGGCCTCGCCGACGAGTGCGCTGACGTGCTTCCCGTCCGCGCGGCCGCGGGTGGCCGCCGCGAGGTGGCCCATCACCCGGCCGAGATCGCGCGGGGACGTCGCGCCGGTCGCGGCGATCGCGTCCGCGATCAGCGCGCGCAGCGCTTCCTCGGTGAGCGGCTGGGGAAGATAGACGGAGAGGATCGCGATCTCCGCCTCCTCCTTCGCGGCAAGGTCCTCCCGGCCCCCGTTCCGGTAGGCCTCGACCAATTCGCGGCGGGTCTTCACCTCCCGCACGAGGACCGCCACGACAGCCTCGTCGGAGAGCTGCGCATGCTCGCGCTTCTCGACCCCGTAGATGCTGCTCAGCGCCATCCGGAGCGTGTCGCGGCGCAGCACCTCACCCGACCGCATGGCGGCCGTCATCTCGTCGTGAAGGCGATCTCGAAGGGACACCGGCGGTGGCTCCTCCCGCACCCTCGCAGGCCCACCCTCGATGTGGGGGACGGCACTGCGTCGTGCGCTGGGGGCCTCCGGGGCCCGGGTCTCGGGCCGGGGAAGCAGGTGGAACCGGCGTTCGTGCGGGAGGGTCGATCGGCCACGTCGAGCCGGTTGACCGTCGCGCCGCCGGTCCCGGCGGCTAACCCTGCTGGCGGGCGGCCTTCTTGCGCTTTGCTTCCTTCCGCTTCCGCTTCACGCTCGGCTTCTCGTAGTGCTCGCGACGGCGAGCCTCGGCGAGAATGCCCGACTGCTGGATCTTCTTGTTGAAACGGCGAAGCGCGCTCTCGAAGGTCTCGTTCTCACCAACGCGGATCTCTGCCAATGCCGGGATCACCTCCTCCGCCCAGGGGTCGTCTGGCTCGTGACGCCGCCGGGCGAGTGTCGGCGCGCACGTGCTCGTGGGCACGCGCGAACGCGGCCTCCGGGCCCGCCGGAGTGTAGCCCGGGAGCGGCGGGGTTGCAAACTCGCCGACCGAGACGGGTACCCCGTTGCGCAGCGGGTGACGGTCCTCCACGATGGGCCGATGACGCAGATCGGCCGGACCCTCGTCGACCTCCTCGACGGAGCGGCGGCTCGCTACGGCGAGCGGCCCGCGCTCGCGTTGCGCCGCGATGACGGTCAAACGGAGGCGTGGAGCTACCGCGAGCTCGACCGTCGGAGCCGGCTGGCCGCGTGGCGGCTCCGCTCCCGCGGGCTGCGACCGGGCGACCGGCTGCTGACATGGTCGGCATCCGGCCCCGAGCTTGCCGCCACCTACTTCGGGGCGATGCGGGCGGGTCTGATCCTCGTGCCGCTCGACCTGCGAATGGCTCCCGCCACCATCGCCCGGATCGCGGAACGTTCGGGGGCGGTGCAGCTCGCGGTCGGTTCCGGACGCGACGCCCCGGACCCCGCGGGGGCGGACCTGGAGGCGATGCCGTCCGTCACGCTCGACGAGCTGTGCGCGGAGTCCGATGCCGCGTTCCCGGCGGACTGGGAGGCGACGCTGGAGACGTGGGCGCGCCCGGAGCCGGGCGACCCCTACCTGCTCGTCTTCACCTCGGGCACGACGGGCACGCCGAAGGGCGTGGTGCTGGCGCACGAGAACACGCTGGCCGGCATCGACGGGTTCCACCAGCTGGTCCCGGACATGGACTACCGCGTCACCTCCGTGCTGCCGCTCGCCCACCTGTTCGAGCAGGCGATCGGGCTCTACCTGGTCCTCGACCTCGGTGCCGACATCGTGTACGTCCGGACCCGCAACCCACGGGTCATCCTCGAGTCGATCCGCGACCATCGGACGACGGCGATGATCCTGGTGCCGCAACTGCTCGAGCTCTTCTGGTCGGCCGTCGAGCGCGAGGTCGAGCGACAGGGGCAGGCGGCCCAGTTCCGGCGCGCCCGGACGGTCGCCCGTCGCCTGCCGATGGCGGCCAGGCGCCTGCTCTTCCGCAGGATCCATCGGCAGCTCGGCGGGCACCTGCGGCTGCTCGTGTCGGCGGGGGCCTTCCTCCCGCCGGCCGTGCAGCAGGGATGGGAGGAGATCGGGATCGTCGTCATGCAGGGCTACGGCTCCACGGAGACCGGGTCGGGCACCTGCACGACCTGGCGGGACCACCCGCCGCGGCACGGTTGGTCGCCCGGTGCCCGGGATGGAGCTTCGCATCGCGGCGGACGGCGAGATCCTGTTCCGGGGTCCGAGCGTCACCCGAGGGCTACTGGCGGGACCCGGCTGCGACCGCGGCCGTGTTCACGGAGGACGGCTTCTATCGCTCGGGCGACCTGGGGAGGCTCGACCAGCGCGGGCGGCTCGTCCTCCACGGCCGGAAGCGGGACATCATCGTCCTGCCGAACGGGCTCAACGTCTTCCCCGAGGACGTCGAGAACGCGCTCCACGTCGCCGGGGTCCGCGACTCGATCGTGCTCGAGACCGCGCCCGGACGGATCGAGGCGATCATCCTGGCCCCGCTGGCCGGGCAGGGCAGCGCCGGCGGGAGCGTCGATGGGTCGCCGGCCGGCGCGTTCGACGACGAGGCCACGGCCACGCGTGCCCGGGCGGAGACGGACGCCGCCGTGAAGGCCGCCAACGCGACCCTCGCCGTGAACGCCAGGGTCGCCGCCTGGCGGTTCTGGCCCGAGGCAGATTTCCCGCGCACGCTGACGCTCAAGGTCAAGCGCGACCAGGTCCGCGCCTGGGCGGCGGTCTCGGCGCCCCTCCCGGTGTCCGAGGGCTCGTAGCCGCACGCGTAGAACGTGGCAACCGGCGGCCGTACCGCGGTCACCCGGGTGGGATCGGCACCTCCGTGCCCACCGTGGCGATCGCGGCCGCCAGGTCGGCTGTCTTCGGGTCGGGTGACGACGCGGGCGACCAGGGGTAGAAGACGAGCGTCGCATCCACCTGGCGCAGCACGAAGCGGACATCGGGCGGGAACTGCACCCTTCCCGGCCCGCTCGTGATGTAGGCGGCCAGGTCGCGGGCCCCGTCCGCCGCGAGGGCGGCGCTCGGGAACGCATAGATCACGAAGAAACCGCCCGCCGGGTCGTCCGGGAGGAGCGCGTGGAACGGCCACCGGGCGACGGCGGCGAACGAGGGTGGCTCGGCCGGGCGGACCTCGGTCAGGGTGGGCTCCACGACCAGCCCCGTGGCGCGGGCGGCGCTCTCGAGCTGCCCGAGCGTCGCCTCGACGATGGCGGGGGCGGTCGGCTGCGCGGTTGCGAGCGCCTGGGACGTGGGCAGGACGGTCGCGGCGCCGCCACACCCAGCGAGCAGGGCGCCAGCGCCGACGAGGACGGCGGCGAGCGTCCGGCGGTCGATCGAAGGGACCCTGCTGGAACCGCGGCGGCTCGTCATCCGGGCGGCCACTGCATGGCCCGGCCACCGAGCAGATGGAGATGCAGGTGGTTGACGGTCTGTCCGCCGTCGACGCCCGCGTTGACGACGAGCCGGTAGCCGCCGTCGGCGATCCCTGCGGACCGCGCGAGGTTCGCCGCGACCGCGACGAGGCGCCCGACCAGGCGAGCGTCGAGATCGGTGAGGTCGAGCGCGGAGTCGATGTGCTCCCGCGGCACGAGCAGCAGGTGGACCGGCGCCGCCGGATGGATGTCGCGGATCGCGACGATCAGCTCATCCTCGTGCACCTTCGTCGCCGGGATCTCCCCCGCGACGATCCGGCAGAACAGGCACTCGGTGCTCACGCAGGACCTCCGCTGAAGGGGACGTGGGTCTCCGGGCCACCAACCCCGGGGCCGAAGCGTACGACGGCTTCCGCGCCGGCGGTGCCTGCCGATCGTGCGGGCAACGGCGGAAGACGCTCGAGCAGGCGGCCGATCACGCGGCCCGGGTCGGACGGATCGACGCGCTCGACGCCACGCGTGCGAGCTCCCCGGCGAGGGCGACCGCATCGCCGGGTGGCACGGCGCGCACGAGGATGTTGTCCTCGGCATGCCCGGTCCAGCCGCCGGCCGGGTCGCGCTGCTCGAACAGCACGCGTCGCTCCTCCCCGATCGCGCGCGCAGCAAAGGTCCGCCGCGCCTCCGCGGCAAGCACCAGGAGCTCGGCGGCGCGGGCCCGACGCACGGGTTCCGGTACGTGGCCGGCCATCCGCGCGGCGCGCGTGCCGGGCCGCTCCGAATAGCGGAAGACGTGGATCCCGGCGAGGTCGAGCGAGCGCACGAACGCGAGCGAGCGGTTCCAGGCCGCGTCATCCTCGGTCGGAAAGCCGACGATCGCGTCGGCATGGACGGCGGCCCCGGGGAAGACGGAGCGGATCCGCGCCACGACCGCCGCGTAGCGGGCCGTGTCGTAGCGACGGCCCATCCGTCGGAACACCCCGTCGTCGCCCGACTGGAGCGGCAGGTGGAAGTGCGGCAGGCAGCGTCCGGCACCCTCCCATCGCCAGGCCTCGAGCAGATCGTCATCGACGTGCTGCGGCTCGATCGAGGAGAGCCGGATGCGTTCGACGTCGGTCTCGGCAAGGATCCGCCGGACCAGCGCCGGCCAGCGTGGCCGCGCTGCGGGCGTGCGCGCCACGAGCGCCCCGTTCGGACCAGCCACCGTCGTACGTGCCAATGTTGATCCCGGTCAGGACGATCTCGCGATGCCCGGCGGCAAGCGCCCGGCGGACCTCGGCGAGCACGGCATCGGGGGCGATCGACCGTTCCGGGCCGCGTGCCCGGGGGATGATGCAGTAGGTGCAGTGGAACGAGCAGCCGTCCTGCACCTTCACGAACGCGCGCGTCCTGTCGATACGGGCCGCGGCGTCCTCTCCCAGCGTGACCTCGACACCACCGAGCGTGGGAAGCGCCGCCTCGACGCGCGCCCGGGACGCGGCGCCGGATCCGTCCGCGGGGATGGGCGGAAGAGCCGAGCAGCCGCTCGATCTCGGCGCCGGATCCGTCGGCGGCGAGGTTCGTCGCGAGCAGCGCGCGAGGATCCTCGTGCGCGAACCCGGCCGGGTCCAGCGCGACGGCGCAGCCGGTGACGACGAGCGTCGCATCCGGGCTGGTGCGCCGGGCCCGACGGAGCGCCTTGCGCGACTTGTCATCCGCAACGGCGGTCACGCTGCACGTGTTGAGGACGTGAAGATCGACGGGGGTGCCCTCCGCCACGAGATCGATCCCGCGAGCCTGCAGGAATCGCGCGACGGCTTCCATCTCGGCCTGGTTCACCTTGCACCCGAGGTTCGTGATCGAGGCCCGCCGGACCGGTCGCGGGCTGCTCGAAACTAACTGGGCGACCATGGCGCGCGTGTGCCCGGCCGGGGTCAGCCTGCGGGGCGTTCGGCATCGAGGGCAACCCAGTCGCCCTCGACTTCGCGGCCAAGGATCGCGAGGCCGGCGCCCGCGAAGGCCGAGCGGACGTCCGGCTCGCGGTCGACGAAGATCCCGGAGCGCCAGCAGGCGGCCGCCCGGCCGCAGCTCGGCGCGGAGCGCCGGCGCGAGGGCGACGAGCACGGACGCGATGAGGTTCGCCGCGACCAGGTCGAACGGGCCCGCGCCCGACGGCAGCGAGCCCTGCCACGCCCGGATGCGCCGGGCGAGGCGATTGCGCCGGGCGTTCGCGAGCGTCGCCTCGATCGCGAGCGGGTCCGTGTCCACCCCTACGAGCTCGCCGGCGCCGAGGAGTCCCGCCGCCAGCGCGAGCACGCCGGACCCGCAGCCGACGTCGAGAAACCGGGCGCTCCCGCTCGGCGCGGCCCCGCGGGCGAGAATGCCGTCGTCCGCCCAGCGCTCGATCCCGGCGAGACAGAGCCGCGTTGTCGGGTGGAGACCCGTGCCAAACGCCATCCCGGGGTCCATCGCGATCACGATGTCCCCGGGCCGCCTTCGGTGGCGCCGCCAGGTCGGCCGGATCACGATCCGGCGCCCGATGCGCAGCACATGGAAATGCCGCTTCCAGGCGCTCGCCCAGTCGGACTCGTGGACCACGGCAGTGGCGAGCTCGCCGATGTCGCGGAGGCCGAAGGCGGTGAGGTGCCCGAGCGCGCGCTCCGCCGTGGCGACGGCAGCCCGGACCACCAATGGGTCCCGGGCGGGCAGGTAGCCGCGCACGGTCGCGGCCTGGGATGGGTCAGCGATCGCGCCGAGGCCTTCGTCGGTCAGCCTGAACCCGGGCGCGACGCTCACTCCTCCCGGCGCGACCCGGGAGAGGATCTCGCTCACCGCCTCCACGGCCTCCGGATCGCAGGTCACCGCCAACTCGAGCCACGTGTCGTCGCCGACGAGCCCGTCCGCCGCAGGATCGGCGGCGAACGCCCCGATCACCCCAGCGCCTCCTTGAGACGGTCGAGGACGCCGGTCTTGCCGGTGCCGAGCCCGGTCTCGCCCGAGGCGGCCGCGAACGCCTCCAAGGCCTCGCGCTGCTCCTTCGTGAGCTTCGTGGGGATCCTGACGTCGACGAGGACGTGAAGATCGCCGCGCGCACCGGCACGCCGCAAATGGGGTGCGCCACGGCCGCGGAGGCGGATCTCCGTCCCCGGCTGGGTACCCGGCTTGATCTCGACGTCCTCTTCGCCGTCCGCGGTCGGCACCCGCACCGTCGTCCCGAGCGTCGCCTGGGCGATCGACAGCGAGAGATCGTGGAAGAGCTCCGTCCCTTCGCGCTTGAGCGACGGGTGGGGCGTCACGTGGATCGCGACGTACAGGCTTCCCGGCAGGCCACCCCGCGGCCCGACTTCGCCCTCCGCCGCGAGGCGGATCTGGTGGCCGTCGTCGATGCCGGCCGGCACGCTGACGCGGAGCCTCTTGGTCCGTTCCCGCCGCCCTTCGCCCCCGCACGCGTCGCAGGGCGCCTCGACGACCTTGCCCTCGCCGCGGCAACGAGGGCAGGCCACCACGTTGACCATCTGGCCCAGCATGGTCTGGCGGACGTGTCGGATCTCGCCTCGACCCTGGCACTGGGGACACATGGTGGCGGTCGAGCCGGGCTTCGCCCCGCTCCCCGAGCAGGTGGCACAGCGGTCGAGGACGGGAAACTCGATCTCCTTCTCCGTGCCGCGGATCGATTCCTCGAAGCTGATCCGCATGTCGTAGCGGAGATCCGAGCCGGCCGCGGCCCGGCCGCGGCGCGCGCCTCCGGCGCCCGCCGCCGTTCCGCCGAAGAACGCATCGAAGATGTCCGAGAAGCCGCCGAACCCTTGCTGCGCCCCGAACCCGCCGGACCCGTTCACACCGGCCATCCCGAACATGTCGTAGGCCTGCCGGCGCTGCGGATCCGACAGCACCTGGTACGACTCGTTGATCTCCTTGAAGCGCTCGTCCGCCTCCGGGTCGCGGTTGACATCCGGGTGCCATTGCTGGGCGAGCTTCCGGAAAGCCCGCTTGATCTCCGCGTCCGTCGCCGTGCGGGGAACGCCAAGGATCGAGTAGTAGTCGCGTTCGGTGGCCATGCGCCCGCCAGTCTACGGGAGGTTCGCGATCGGGCGCCCGCGCCCCCGTGGAGGCCGGGCCGCAGCGGACCGGCACCTGCCCGGGGATCAGCGCGAGGGGTGGTCCTCGATGACAAGCGGCGAGGCGCCCTCCGTGTCCCTCGCCTTCGACCCGGGTGCCCTCGGGGCCGCCTGGCCGGGGGCGCCGGTGGTAGGCGGGGAGGCCTCCTCCCGGGCGACCACCGCCGCGGCGATCCCGACTCCGGCCCCGGCGAGAGCCGCCCCGACGATGCCGGACGTGTTGAGGTACTGAGCGGTGACGATCGGGGCGCGAGCGGTGAGGTACTTGGCGTACTTCGCGTATTCCTTGCTGACGCCGCCGCCGAGGATGATCAGGTCGGGCCAGAACCAGCGCTCCAGAAGGGCCATGTACTCGCTGAACTCCCGGCCCCACTTCCGCCAGCCGACCCCGCGCCGCTCGCGGGCGGCTCCCGAGACCAGGGTCTCGGCGTCCTTCCCCCGGTAGGTCACGTGCCCGAACTCGGTCGAGTCCAGGAGCCGGCCGTCGATGAAGAGCGCGCTCCCGATGCCGGTCCCGATGGTGAGAAGGAGGACCGTGCCCGGCACGCCCCGCGCCGCCCCGAATGTCGCCTCGGCGAGGCCGGCCGCATCGGCGTCGTTCACGAGGCGCACCGGCCGGTCGAGGCGGGCCATGAGCATCGCCTCGGCGGGCGCGTCGATCCACGACTTGTCGATGTTTGCTGCGGTCATCAGGCGCCCTGACTTCACCACACCCGGCAGGCCCGCCCCTGCCGGCATGCCCGAGGCGACATGCCCGTCGGCCACGAGCTGGTCCACGATCCCGCCGACCGCCGCGACGATGGCCTCCGGGGTCGCCGGCTGCGGCGTCTTGACCCGGAGCCGGGGAGAAGCAAGCTCTCCGGTGACCAAGTCGACGACGGCGGCCTTCACACCGGTTCCGCCGACATCGATGCCGATCGCGGTCCGGGGGGCGGCTGGTTCGGGGCGCTTGGCTCGAGGGCTCATTCCGTCGCAGGATACGCTGGGGATCGGCGGTCCGCTGGCCCGTGCCGGGGTCGTCGGCCGCGCGCCGGCCACGGCGGCGACGCGCGGGCCGTCCCGCGGGGCCACGCTATCTTCAGGAGCATCCGGTCGAGCCGCCGCGCGGTGACCGCGAGGCCGAGCATGCCCATCGCCGCGAGGTACACCACGTGGATGAGCATGCCGGGCCCGACGGACCCCGTCGTCAGGCTCCTGATCAGGTCCACGCCGTGGTAGAGCGGCGTCAGCTCGACGAGCAGGCGCAGCGCGTCGGGGTAGGTGGTGAGCGGCTAGAAGGTCGCCGAGAACAGGAAGAGCGGCAGGATGACGAGCTGGACCATGTCCATGTCCTGCCACGTCCGCATGAACGTGGTCGCGGCCATCCCGGCCCCGGCGAACGCGAAACCGATGAGGATCGCGGCCGGGATCGCCAGGACCGCCAGGGGGCTCCGGACGAACCCCAGCACGAACATCACGAGCAGGAACGTCGTCGCGTAGATGGCGCCGCGGATCAGGGCCCAGCCGATCTCGCCCAACGCCACGTCGCCAGGACCGATCGGGGTGGCGAGGATCGAATCGTAGGTCCGCGCCTCGCGCAGCTTGTAGAAGACGTTCATCGTCGAGTCGTAGATCGCACCGTTCATCGCCGACGACGCCATCAGGGCGGGTGCGACGAACACCGTGTAGGGCACGTCCCGGCCACCGAACGGAACGGCGCCGATGAGAGCGCCGAGGCCGAGGCCGATCGAGAGCAGGTACAGAAGCGGCTCGAAGAAGCCCGAGACGATGACCATCCACGTGCGCCGGTAGACGAGGACGTTGCGCTCGATGAGGCGGCCCGCGCGGCGGCCACCGAACCGGACTGCGCCCCGGAGTCGCACCAGGCTGCTCACGATCGCAACCGGCGCCGCAGCGCGAAGGACGCGAGCAGAAGACCCAGGCCCGCGACCCCGACGAGGTACGCGACGTGGATCAGCACGCCGCCTGGGGTCGCCGTCCCAAGGGCGAGCGTTCGGCACAGGTCGACGCCGTGCCAGAGCGGCGTGGCGTACGCCACGGGCTGCAGGAAGCCGGGCAGCTGGCTGACGGGAAAGAACGTCCCGGAGAACAGGAAGAGCGGGATCACCCCGAAACGGAAGAGACCGTTGAATCCGCCGGGGTTCTTCTGGCTCGCCGAGTAGGCGATGATCGGGGTCACGAAGGCAAGGCCGGTGAGCATCGCCGCCGGGATGGCAAGGATCGCCTGGGGACCCCCGGCCGCTCCGAAGACGGTCATCACCCCGAAGAACACGCTGGTCGCGAGCGCCAGGCGCAGCGAGATGTAGATCAGCTTGCCGGCGAGGATGTCGCTGACGCGGATCGGCGTCGCGAGCATGCCCAGGAACGCCCGGTCCCAAAGGATGCCACCCATGATGGGGAACGTCGCCTCGCCAGCGGCAATCTGCTTCGCGGTCGACGCGAGCAGCCCGGGCGCCAGAAACGCGAGATAGCTCACGCCGCCGAGAACGGCCACGGACCCCGCGGGGCCCGCGCGGCTGGACGCGACGTATCCGCCCAGCCCGACACCCATCGCGGCCAGGTAGAGGGTCGGGTTCAGGAAGGAGCTAACGAGCGTGCCCCGGAACGCGCGCCGGTACTTCAGCAGCTCGTGCTCGAGCACGCGGACCGCGGGCGGCGTGCTCATCGCAGCTTCAGTCGATCAGGCTCCGGCCCGTCAACCGCAGGAAGACGTCCTCCAGCGAGGACCGCCGGACAAGGCTCATCTCCGGCCGCAGGCCGCGTTCGTGGGCAACGGCCGCGGCAGCGTCGCCGTCTTCCGTGTAGACGAGGACGCGATCGGGCAGCCGGTCGACCCGGTCCCCGAGTCCGTCGAGCGCACCGTCGAGTGTCTCCTGGACACCCACCGGGAAGCGCATCTCAAGGACCTCCCGGCTGCTGTGCTGCTCGATGAGCTGGCGCGGCGAGCCCTGGGCCACGATCCTCGCCTTGTCCATCACCACAAGACGATCGCAGAGCTGCTCGGCCTCGTCCATGTAGTGCGTGGTGAGGACCAGCGTCACGCCCTTCTGCTTGAGCCGGTAGAGCCGGTCCCAGAGGAGATGCCTGGCCTGCGGGTCCAGGCCCGTGGTCGGCTCGTCGAGGAGGAGCAGGTCCGGCTCGTTGATCAAGCTCCGGGCGATCGTCAGGCGTCGCTTCATCCCCCCGGAGAGCGGCTCGACCTGGTCGCGCGCCCGCTCGCTGAGCTGGACGAAGTCGAGGAGCTCGGCGACGCGCTTCCGGATGACGTCCCGAGGGAGGTCGAAGTAACGGCCGTAGATCGCGAGGTTGTCCGATACCGTCAGCTCCCCGTCGAGCGTGTCCTGCTGGGGCACGACTCCCAGGCGCGTACGGATCCGGGGCCCATCGGTTCGCGGGTTCATCCCCAGGACGGACAGCTCTCCGTCCGAGACGGGCGAGACGCACCCGATCATCCGCATCGCGGACGTCTTGCCGGCGCCGTTGGGCCCCAGGAAGCCGAACGACTCGCCGGACGCCACGTCGAAGTCGATCGCGTCGACCGCGGTGAGCGCCCCGAAACGCTTGGTCAGCGCACGGGCACGGATGAGCGGTGGCGTCGACGCAGCGGCCATGGGCGCCGAGTGTACCGGCTGCCTCCGGGCGGAGGCGGCCGGTTGCGCACGCCGGCGGCCGCCGGGACTAGACCTCCTTGAACTCGCCCTCAACCGTCTCGTCGTCCGCCGCGGGTGCCGGGCCGGGCTCGCCGCCCGTCTCGCCGTCCGACGATCCGCCGGCCGTGCCGCCCGATGCCGCGCTCGCCGCATACGCGGCCGTGCCGACCTTCTGGAGCAGCTCGGCGAGCTCGGTCGCGCGCGCCTGGACAACGCTGGCCGACTCCGTCTTGAGGGCGTTGCGAACGTCGGAGACCTTGCCTTCGACGGCGGCCCGATCCTCGGGCGAGACCTTGTCACCCAGATCCTTGATCGTGCGCTCGGCCTGGAACGTCAGTGCCTCCGCCTGGTTCCTGGTCTCGACCTCCTCGCGACGCTTCCTGTCCTCCGCCGCGTGCTCGCCGGCCTCTCGGACCATGCGGTCCACGTCCTTCTTGTCCAGCATCGAGGACGCGGTGATCTGGACCTTCTGTTCCTTGCCGGTGGCGCGGTCCTTGGCACGCACCTCGACGATCCCGTTGGCATCGATGTCGAACGTGACCTCGATCTGGGGCACGCCGCGCGGCGCAGACGGGATGCCGTCCAGGATGAACCGGCCCAGCGTCTTGTTGTCGCCCGCGAAGTCTCGCTCGCCCTGCAGGACGTGGATCTCCACCTGCGGCTGGTTGTCGGAGGCGGTCGAGAAGACCTGGCTCTTCGAGGTCGGGATCGTCGTGTTCCGCTCGATGAGCTTGGTCATGACGCCACCGAGCGTCTCGATGCCGAGCGAGAGCGGCGTGACGTCGAGCAGGAGCACGTCCTTGACGTCGCCCGCCAGGACGCCTGCCTGGATCGCTGCGCCCACGGCCACGACCTCGTCGGGGTTGACGCCCCGGTTGCGGCTCCTTGCCCCCGAACATGGCCTTGACGGCCTCGATGACCGCCGGCATCCGGGTCATGCCGCCGACCAGGACGACCTCGTTGATCTCGGACGCGCTGAGCCCCGCATCCTTGATCGCCTGCACGACCGGGCCCTTCGTCTTCTCGATCAGGTCTCCGACGAGATCCTCGAGCTTGGCCCGGGTCAGGGTGACGACGAGATGCTTCGGGCCGGAGTGCGTCCGCGGTCACGTACGGAAGGTTGATCTCGGTCGAGATCGACGACGACAGCTCGATCTTCGCCTTCTCGGCGGCCTCCTTGAGGCGCTGGAGCGCCTGCGGGTCCGAGCGCAGGTCGATCCCCTGGTCCTTCTTGAACTCGGCCAGGAGCCAGTCCATCACCCGGATGTCGAAGTCGTCGCCGCCGAGATGCGTGTCGCCGTTCGTCGACTTGACCTCGAACACGCCCTCGCCGAGCTCCAGGATGGAGATGTCGAAGGTGCCGCCGCCGAGGTCGTAGACGGCGATCTTCTCGTCCTTCTGCTTGTCCAGGCCGTAGGCGAGCGACGAGGCGGTGGGCTCGTTGATGATCCGCTTCACGTCGAGGCCGGCGATGCGCCCGGCGTCCTTGGTGGCCTGCCGCTGCGTGTCGTCGAAGTAGGCCGGGACCGTGATGACCGCCTCGGTCACCTTCTCGCCGAGGTACGCCTCCGCGTCCGCCTTGAGCTTCTGGAGGACCATCGCGGAGATCTCGGGCGGGGTGTAGGAGCGTCCGTCGGCGAGCTTCACGCGGACGCCGTCGGATCGAGGGGTCCTTTTCCACCGTGTACGGGACGAGAGCCCGCGAGTGCTTCACCTCGGGGTCGTCCCAGCGGCGGCCCATGAACCGCTTGATCGAGTAGACGGTGTTGGCGGGGTTGGTGACCGCCTGGCGCTTCGCGAGCTGGCCGACGAGGCGCTCGCCCGTCTTGGTGAACGCGACGACCGACGGAACGGTGCGGCCGCCCTCGGCGGACGCGATGACGGTCGGCTCGCCACCCTCCATGACCGCGACGACCGAGTTCGTGGTGCCGAGGTCGATGCCGATGATCTTGCCCATTGCGTGTGGTTCTCCTGGTGTCGAGGCTGAGGGTTAGGGTGGTTGGGTGGTCAGTTGGGTCGCGGGCTTCCGTCGCTGACGGCGACGAGGGCCGGCCGGAGCACACGGTCACGGAGTCGATAGCCGCGCCGGACCTCCAGCACGACATCGCCCTCGGCGGCTCCGCTCCCGGAGACGTGGCTCAGCGCCTCGTGCTCGTTCGGGTCGAATGGCTGCCCGAGCGCCTCGATCGGGGTCACGCCCTCGCGCTCGAGCAGGGCACGGAGCTTGCGGTCGATCGCCACGATGCCCTCCAGCCACGGGGTGTCCCGGGCCTCGGGAGGGAGGTGCTCGAGGGCGAGATCGAAGTCGTCGACGAGCTCGACGACGCGGGTCAGGAGGGCCGCCCGGGCTCGATCGAGGTCGCGCTCCCGGTCGGCCTCGGACCGGCGCTTGAGGTTCGCGTAGTCGGCCGCCGCGCGCTGGGCCGTCATGAGGTTCTCCTCGGCCCGGGCAAGCGCAGCGTCTCGCTCGGCCGTCAGCGCGGCCACCTGCGCGAGGAGTGCGGTCGGGCTCGTCTCGAGCTCGGCGATCCGATCCTCCGCGCGCGTCCTGCGACGTGGCGTGGGCTGGTCAGGGTGATTCGGCATTCGGCTACCCCGGACTCGTGGAATAGAGATGATCCACCAGGTCGTTCATGATCCCGGACACGAAGCGCACGGTCCCGATCGCCTCCGGATACCGGAGGCGCGTCGGCCCGAGCACCCCCACGAAGCCGACCGCGGCGCCGGGTCGCCCGTACGGCGCCAGCACCAGGCTGACGTCGGCCATCTCGTCGGGCCGGTTCTCGCGGCCAATGTAGACCTGCAGGTCGCCCTGGCTCGTAACGGCCTCGAAGAGCTCGGCGAAGTAGCTCCGGTTCTCGAGCGCCTCGAAGACGCCACGCAGCTTCTCCGAGCTGGCGAACTCGGGAGCGGCCATGACGTTGAGGAGGCCGTCGCTGAAGAGCTGCTCCACCGTCGCGGCGTCGAACTCGCGGAGGAGCCGCAACGCCCGGTCCCCGGCGCGGCGGACCAGGCCGAAGACGGCGTCGGCGGCGGGCGCCTCGTCGAACCAGCGGAGGTGCTCGGCGACGTCCGCGGCGCTCCGCCCGGTGCACGAGACGTTGAGACGACGAACCGCCTCGTCGAGATCCGCTTCGCTCGTCCCGGCGTCCAGCGTGAAGAGCGTCTGCTTCAGGGTGCCCTCGTTAAGGACGATGATCAGGCTGGCCATCCGGTCGCCGATCGGGATCAGCTCGAAACGCCGGATCCGGGCCGCCCGGGGCTTGGCCGGGGTTGCGATGCCGGCGGAGCGCGTCTCCGCGGCGAGCGTCGACGCGGCCAGGCGGAACCACTGGTCGGTCGCGTACTCCACCTGCCCGAACTGGTGGCGGATCATGAGCTGCTCGACAGCCGGGAGCGGGACGTCGCCGGTGAGGGTCTCGACATAGAAGCGGTAACCGGCGTCGGTCGGCACGCGGCCCGCCGACGTGTGCGGGTGCATGAGGAAGCCCTCGGTCTCGAGCTCGGCGAGGATCGCCCGGACGGTGGCGGAGCTGACCCGCAGCCGATGGCGCTCGACGAGCGTCTGCGAGCCAACAGGGGCCGCGCTGGTGATGTATTCCTCGATCACGGCGCGCAGGATCGACTGGGCTCGCTGATCCAGCGGGCCGGTGCTCAGTCGAATCCCTCGTGTCATTCGGTGGCCGCTCCTGCTGGCACTCTCGCTTGGTGAGTGCCAGTCATCGTTAGCACTCTCATCCATAGAGTGCTAACTCTTCGCCCGGATCGTACCAGGACGGGCGAGGGGGTGTCAATCGGCCGACGACGTGACCCGGCGCCGCTCTCGCCTCAGATGAGGCGAGAGAACAGCTCGTTGGACAGCAACCGTCCTCGCAGCGTGAGGCGCACCCTGTCCCCGGGGGCGTCCTCGACCAGGCCGTTCTCGGCCGCCCAGGCGATGGCTTCGAACCGGCCGAGCGCGGTTCGGCGGGCGATCCCGCGGGCCAGGCGGAGGCCGAGGAACATCGCCTCCGTGTCCGCCATCGCGGCGTCCACCCGCTCCGAGCCACCCGGCGGCAGGGCCGGTTCGGCGCCGCCAGGGGGCGGGGTCAGGGCAGCCATCCAGGCCTCGAGGGGCGCGGCATTCCACGACCGCGCGGCGCCATCGAACGCATGGGCCCCCGGGCCGACGGCCGCGTAGGGCCGGCGCTCCCAGTAGGCACGGTTGTGGCGGCTCTCGTGGCCCGGGCGGGCCCAGTTCGAGAGCTCATACCAGGGATAGCCGCTCCCCTCGAGCATCGCGTCGGCCAGACCGTACGCACCCGCGGCGCGATCCTCGTCCTGCGATGCGCGCGCGGCCTCGCGCCAGCGCCGCGCGCCCGGGGTCGCCGCGAGATGATCCCCGGAGGGCCCGGTGAGCCCCTCGGCCTCCGGGTCGTCGAGCGTCAGGGCGTAGGCGGAGACGTGGTCAGGCGCCAGTGCCAGGGTGTTCTCGAGCGTCTCGGTCCAGCTCGCGAGCGTCTGCCCGGGGACGTCGTAGAGGAGGTCGAGGCTGACGCTGCCGATCCCGGCGTCGCGCGCCAGGGCGACGGTGTCGGCGATGTCGGCCGGTCGGTGGCGCCGGCCGAGGGCCCGCAGCTCACCGGCGTGGAAGCTCTGGGCGCCGATCGAGAGCCGCGTGACCCCCGCGCGCGCGAAACCGGCGAGATCGCCGCGGTCGTCCGGTCCCGGGTTGGCCTCGAGCGTCACCTCCGCGTCGGCAGCCAGCCCGAAGCGGGCCGCGACATGGGCGAGCAGATCCGCGACCGCTTGTGCCGGAAGGAGCGACGGCGTTCCGCCGCCGAGATAGACCGACTCGAGGGCCGGGCGTCCGAGCGCGCCCGGCTCGCCGAAGGCCGCGTCCAGCGCCATTGCCCGCAGGTCGAGCTCCGCCGCGACCGCCCGCAGGTAGCGGGCGACGCGACTTCGCGGTCCCGTCGCGGACGCGCCGGCGACGACCACGAAGTCGCAGTACGGGCAGAGGGAGCGGCAGAACGGTGCATGGAGATAGAGCGCCACCGGCGCCGCGGGCACCGGCGCGTCGCGTGCCGTCATCGGTCGGCTCGCAGGTCCTCGGCCGACGCGTCCGCCCGGCGCCATCGCTCGGGCGAGCGCCGGAATTCCCCGGGGTCCTCGGGCTCCTGCCCGCGTGGCGCCGGCTGGCCGGCGTGGCCTGTGCACACGAAAAGGGCGATCCGCGTGATCGCGTGCCCCAGAAACGCCGCGCCGATCCCGCCGGTCAAGGTTGTCAGCCAGCCGCCGCCGATCCCGATGAAGAGCGCCAGGCCAAAGACGTGGCGACTCCGTCCGGGGGCGCCGGTCCGGGTCGCCAGCACGTACAGGATCGCCTGGATGACGATCGCGGGAAGCGCATCGAGACCGGCGAGGAGAAGGAAGCCGAGGATGAAGCCGCGGAAGGTCGCCTCGTCGATGAACGCCGTGCCGATCGCATTCACGAGGGCGCCCGGGTACGACCATGGCGGCGGCATCCGCAGCCGCCCGTAGCGGATCCAGGCGAACGCGATGACGACCCCGGCCCCGATCGCACCGAGCCCGAACCCGCCGAGCAGCGCTCCTCCCCGATCGCCGAGCCCAAACTTGAGCTCCCTGGCCGGCGCGGGATGCACGAGGAGCACCGCGGCGACGAGCCCGAAACCGAGCACGTACCAGGCGGTCCGCGTCCGAAGGGGGCTCGGGCTGTCGCTGAACGTGGGCTCGTCGTACTCGGCAGCACCGAACGAGGCAGCCTCAAGGCGCAGAAGGCACAGCAGTCCGGTCAGGCCGAGCGCGACGAGATCCCGGAGCAGCGCCTCCACGGAGGGTGCCGCGCCTAGCCGGAATCGCCCATGCGCAGGACGGCGAGGAAGGCCTCTTGCGGGATCTCGACCGACCCGACGCGCTTCATGCGCTGCTTGCCTTCCTTCTGCTTCTCGAGCAGCTTCCGCTTCCGCGTGATGTCGCCACCGTAACACTTGGCCAGGACGTTCTTGCGCATCGCGCGGATGGTCTCGCGGGCCACGACCGTCGACCCGATCGCCGCCTGCACGGGCACCTCGAACATCTGGCGTGGGATGAGCTGCTTGAGCTTCTCGGTCAGCTGCCGGCCGGCCGTCTGCGCCTTGTCGCGGTGGACGATGAGTGACAGGGCATCCACCGGCTCGCCGTTCACCAGGACGTCGAGCTTGACGAGGCGAGCTGGGCGGTAGCCGATCTCCTCGTAATCCATCGACGCGTAGCCCTGGCTGCGGCTCTTGAGCTGGTCGAAGTAGTCGATGATCAGCTCCCCGAGCGGCATCTCGAAGCTGAGCAGCACGCGCGTCGGGTCGAGATACTCCATGCCGCTGAAGGTGCCGCGCCGGTTCGTGGACAGCTCCATCAGCGGCCCGATGTAGGTTGCAGGCGTGATCACCGAGAGCTTGACCCACGGCTCCTCGATCGCCTCGATCTCCCCGGCGGACGGCATGAGCGCGGGGTTGTCCACGGCGAGGACCGGGCCGCCCCCGACCGGCGTGACGCGGTACTCCACGGACGGGGCCGAGGCGATCAGCTCGAGCGAGAACTCGCGCTCGAGGCGTTCCTGGACGATCTCCATGTGCAGCAGGCCCAGGAAGCCGCAGCGGAACCCGAAGCCAAGCGCGATCGAACTCTCGGCCTCGAACGTGAAGCTCGCGTCATTGAGGTGGAGCTTCTCCATCGCGTCGCGGAGCAGCGGGTAGTCCTCGCCCGAAATCGGGTAGATCCCCGCGAACACGAGGCTCTTCGCGGGCAAGTAGCCTGGGAGCGGCTCGAGGGCGGGCACGGCGGCGTCCGTGATCGTGTCGCCGACCTGGGCATCGCGGACGCTCTTCAGGCCCGTGGCGATGTAGCCGACCTCGCCGGCCGAGAGCTCGCGGACCGGAACAAGCTGGGGGCGGAAGACGCCCAGCTCCAGGATCTCGGTCTCCGCGCCGGAGCCCATGAGACGGATCCGGGAGTGCTCGCGAATCGTCCCCTCCGCCAGGCGAACGTAGGTCACGACGCCCTTGTACTGGTCGTAGTGGGAGTCGAACACGAGCCCGCGAAGCGGCGCCGTCGGGTTCCCCTTCGGCGCTGGCACGCGCGCCACGATAGCCTCGAGGATCTCGAGGATGCCGGTCCCCTCCTTCGCTGACGCGAGCAGCACCTCCTCGCGGGGAATCGCCAGGACGTTCTCAAGCTCGTCAATCACCACGTCCGGCTGTGCCGATGGCAGGTCGATCTTGTTGATGACCGGCACGATCACGAGGTCCGCCCGGAGCGCGAGATGGACGTTGGCGAGCGTCTGGGCCTCGATCCCCTGGGAGGCGTCGATGACGAGGATGGCGCCCTCGCAGGCCTGGAGGCTGTGGCTCACCTCGTAGGAGAAGTCCACGTGGCCCGGCGTGTCGATGAGGTTGAGGCCGTAGACCAGCCCATCCAGGGCGAGATACTCGAGCCGGACGGCGCGCGCCTTGATGGTGATCCCCTTCTCGCGCTCGAGATCCATCGAGTCGAGCACCTGGCTCGTCATCTGCCGCGGATCGATCGTGTGGGTCTGCTCGAGCAGGCGGTCCGCGAGCGTCGACTTGCCGTGGTCGATGTGCGCGATGATCGAGAAGTTGCGCAGGCGCGCCTGGGGAATTGCCACGGGACTGGAGTGTAGCCGGGCAGCGTGGGGCGCGGCCGCGCAGCGGGGATGGCCCACAGCCGCTGGCCGGACGCCAGTGCGTCTGGTACCATTCGCGGTCGCGCCGACGCGGTGTCCTCTCCCGCTGCGCGGCATCCGATCCTCGACAACCTTTTCCACCAGAGGTCAGAACGCCAGTGGCTCACTCGCCCCGCGGCTGGACCGGCGCACGGACGCCATCCGGCAAGAAGCGGGTCCGTCAGGCCGAACGTCGCGAGGCGATCAACGCCCCGCGCCGAACCAAGGCCAAGACCCTCGTCACGAAGACCCTCAGGATCGCGACCGGCCACGTCGAGGGCGACGCGAACGTCTCCCTTGCCGAGGCCATGAGCGCGCTCGACAAGGCGGCCAAGGTCGGCGCGCTTCACCCGAACACGGCGGCGCGGCGCAAGTCGCGTCTCGCCCGGAAGGTGGCGGCGGCGGCTGGCGGCGCGACCGTGCAGACGGCCGCGAAGATCACGAAGACCACCGGCACGGCGGCCGCGGCGAAGGCCGCCAAGGCGCGCATCGCGGCCGGCAAGGCCGAGAAGGCGAAAGGCGCCCAGACGGCGGCAGGAAAGGCCAAGGCGGCGATCGCGCGCGCCGGCCGGACCGACATCGAGATGACCAGGACGGTGGCAGCACCGGCAGCACCGGCTTCCGCCCCACGGACCCGCGCCCGGATCGCCGCAGCGCCCGCCGACGCGGACGCGAAGGCGACGGCGGCAACGTCAGCTCCGGCGTCGAAAGCGGCCACGAAGCCAAAGGCTGCCGCGAAGGCGGCGCCGAAGGCGAAAGCTGCGGGCTCGGAAGCGGCGGCTGCCAAGGCCAAGGCGCCGGCCGCGAAGGCCAAGGGGCCGGCCATCAAGCTGCCCTCGATCAGGCTGCCCGGCGCCAAGGCGCCGGCGAAGACCAAGGCAGAACCGAAGAAGAAGGCCGAGTAGGCCTGCCGACGCCGGGCATCCCGGCACCGGGCTCCACATCCAGGCTCGACCCCGGGCATCCCTGCCCGGGGTCGAACGATTCCCGCCGCGGTGGCTTTGGGCCACGAGCACGTGCTCCCGATACCCGTACACTCGCCCGATGCCGCTCGCCGCGACCGCCCTCGTCCTGGTTGCCGCGTTCCTGCACGCGACCTGGAACGCGGCTGTCAAAGCGTCCGGCGATCCGCTTCGCGCGACCGCGCGGGCGGTCTGGCTGGGCACCCTCGCCGCGACCCCGTTCGCCGCGGCGGCCTGGCTCGCGCAGGGGCGCCCGGGTCTCGACGTCGAAGCCTGGCCGATCGGCGCGACATCGGCGGCGTTCGAGGTCGTCTACTGGGTGGCGCTCGGGCTCGCCTACCGAGCCGGTGCGCTCTCGACCGTCTACCCGGTGGCGAGGGGCTCGGCCGCGCTGCTCGGGGCGCTGCTCGGGATCGCGGTCCTCGGCGAGCGGCTGGCGCCGCTCCAGCTGACGGGCGTCGCGCTTCTCGTGGCGGGAACGCTCGCCTCCGCCGTCCCGGGGGCCGCCCGGCGATCGATGAAGCCGGCCCTGGCCATCGGGGCCGTCATCGCCGCCTACACGCTCCTCGACCGGCTCGGCGCGCGGACCGGGCCTTCGTGGCTCTACGGCTGGCTGATCTTTGCGCTCGGGAGCGTTCTGCTCGCCGCCGCGCTCGCCGTGGCCCCGCTCCGGATCGTCGGCCCCTCACCGGCGCGCGGGAGCACGGGCGACCCAGGATGGTGGCGTCCGCTCGGCTCGGGCCTTTTCATGGTCGCCGGGTACACGCTCGTCCTTGCCGCGCTCGCGATCGCTCCGCTCGCCGGCGTGGCACCCCTGCGCGAGTCCGCGACCGTTCTCGCCGCCGGCTGGGGCGTGATCCGCCTGGGCGAGCGGGAGGGTGCCGCGTGGCGCCTCGGCGGGGCCGGCTCGATCGCCGTCGGCGCGGTCCTCCTCGCGATCGGCAGCTGAAACGGCGACGGCGGAGGGTGGGCCCTGCCGCACGCCCGGGGCGGGGATCGCAGGGAGCCGGCGCCGCGTGTGCGGCAGACCGGGCTGCGGATCGCCGGGTCAGGCGGTCGGGGCCCCCGATGCCGGGGAAGGAGGCTGCGCCTTCGGTCGTGCGAAGCCGTACATCGCGGCACCGAGCACGCCGCCGGCCAGGCAGAGGATCGTCACGGTCCCTGCCGTGCCAAGCTCCTCGCGCCAGTAGAACGCGGTGAACAAGGTGACGTCCGTGACGCCCGCCGCCGCAAACTCGGCGGTCTTGCCCTCCTCGGCGAGATAGCGGTGATACACGCAGTCCGCGCCGGATACGCAACCGGCGATCGGTCCGCCCTGGCTCGCATCGCGATAGCCGTCGTCGGCGTAGAAGAAGATCGCCTTCGTGCCAAGGAAGAGGAGGGCGAGGGTCAGCGTCGTCAGGATCGCCGCGTAGATCCCGTTGGACATGATGCGCAGCCAGGGCCCGGCGCGCCTGTCCGACCGCGCGTTCGCGTAGTAGCCGATCAGCAGCCCCGCGAAAGGCGCCATCAGCCAGAACACCGGCTCGATCGGGATGACCAGCAGAAAGCTGACGGCGATCGTCATCGCCATTCCCACGCCGACCCAGCCCGCGAAGATCGCGCCTGGGTCCACGAACCGGCCCAGGAGCCGGGTCACGCTGCGCCCGTGCCGGCGCGCCACGCGACGGACGCCGCGGGGAGCGAGCTGGCCCCGGCCGGCAAGCCGGCCGGGGCCAGGAGGAGCGCCAACGTCACGCGCGAACCGGCGGCGCGCCTGCCAGGGCGTACCGGCCCAGGTAGACCGAACCGTCGCCGAGCTCCTCCTCGATCCGGAGGAGTCGATTGTACTTCGCCACGCGTTCCGACCGCGACGGAGCACCGGTCTTGATCTGGCCGGTCCCCATCGCCACGACGAAGTCGGCGATCGAGGTGTCCTCGGTCTCGCCGGAGCGGTGGCTGACCATCGCGGTCCAGCCGGCCCGGCGGGCCATCTCGATCGCAGCCATTGTCTCGGTGATCGTCCCGATCTGGTTGAGCTTGATCAGGACCGAGTTCATCGCCTTCTCTTCGATGGCGCGGGCGATGATCGTCGGGTTCGTCACCACGATGTCGTCGCCGACGAGCTGGATCTTGCCACCGAGCCGAGCGGTGATCTCCTTCCAGCCGGCCCAATCGTCCTCGGCGAGGCCATCCTCGAGCGAGACGATGGGGTACTTCGCGATCCAGCGCTCCCAGAGGTCGACCATCTCGCCGGAGTCGAGGGTCCTGCCCTCGCGCTCCAGGAGATAGCGGCCGGTGACGCCCTCGACCCCGGTTCCCTCCACCAGGATCGAGCTCGTCGCCGGGTCGAGTGCGATGGCGACGTCCTCGCCGGGCCGATAGCCGGCCTTCTCGATCGCCTTCAGGATCACCTCGACGGCCGCCTCGTTCGACGGGAGCGACGGGGCGAAGCCGCCCTCGTCTCCCTGTCCGACCGAGTAGCCCCCGTCGTGGAGGATCCCCCGCAGGGCGTGGAACACCTCCGCGCCGGCCCGGAAGGCCTCCGCGAAGGTCGGCCGGCCAATCGGCGCGACCATGAACTCCTGGAAGTCCGTGGAGTTCACGGCGTGCTTGCCGCCGTTGAGGATGTTGAAGAACGGGACCGGCATGATGCGGGCCCCGGCTCCGCCGAGATAGCGGAAGAGCGGCAGGTCGTGCGCCGATGACGCGGCATGGGCACACGCGAGGCTGACGCCGAGGATGGCGTTGGCGCCGAGGTTCGCCTTGTTCGGTGTCCCGTCGAGCTCGATCAGCGCGGCATCGATCCCGGGCTGGTCGGCCGCGTCGGCGCCGAGCAGGGCCGGGGCGATCGTCTCGCGGACGTTCGCGACGGCCTTGAGAACGCCCTTGCCGCCGAACCGGGCCTTGTCGCCGTCCCGAAGCTCGACTGCCTCGTGGACGCCCGTGGAGGCACCGGACGGGACACCCGCCCGGCCGACCGAGCCGTCGGCGAGGACGACGTCGACCTCGATCGTGGGGTTACCGCGCGAGTCGAGGATCTCGCGCGCTTCAATCAGTTCGATCTCGGTGTTCACGATGCACTCCCGGCGGCGCCGGCGGGATCACGATCCGGGAGGATCGCGATGCCGGGCAGCGTCCGCCCTTCGAGCAGCTCGAGCGACGCGCCGCCACCCGTGCTGATGTGGGTCATCTTGGAGGCGAGGCCTTGCTGGGTGACCGCAGCGACGGAGTCGCCGCCACCCACAACGACCGTCGCGCCGTGCTCGGCCATCTCGGCGAGGAGGCTCGCCATCGCCTTCGTGCCGGTTGCGAAGGCCGGAATTTCGAAGACACCCAGTGGTCCGTTCCAGAAGATCGTCTTAGCGCCCTCGAGCGCCGCGGCCATCGCGGCGAGGGAGGCCTTGCCGACGTCGACGATGTGCCAGCTCGCCGGGAGCTTGTCGGTCGAGAGGGTCTTGTACTCGGAGCCCTGGGTGACCTCCTTGGCGATCACCACGTCGATGGGCAGGATCAGCTTCACGCCTGCCGCCTGGGCGGCCGCCATGATCCGCTGCGCGTCCTCGACGCGGTCCGGCTCCGCGAGACTCTTGCCGACCGCTTTGCCCTGGGCGAGCAGGAAGGTGTTCGCCATCCCGCCGCCGACGATCAGGACGTCCACCTTCTGGAGCAGGTTGACGAGGACCTTGATCTTGTCGGAGACCTTCGCGCCCCCGATGATCGCCGCGTAGGGCCGCTCAGGGTCCTCGACGAGACGGGAGAGATAGGTGATCTCCTTCTCCATCAGGAAGCCGGAGTAGGCCGGCAGGAGCTGGGCGACCCCGTGCGTCGACGCGTGGGCCCGATGGGCGGTCCCGAACGCGTCGTTCACGTAGACGTCGGCGTACGAGGCGAGCGCCTTGGCGAACTCCGGGTCGTTCTTCTCCTCCTCCGGGTGGAAGCGGAGGTTCTCGAGCAGGAGGACCTCGCCCGGCTTGAGCCGGCGAACGGCATCCTCCGTCCCCTGCCCCAGCGCGTCGCCGGTGCATGGGACGCTGACACGCAGGAGGGTCGAGAGCCGCTCAGCGACCGGGCGAAGGCGGAGGCCATCCTGGACCTTGCCGTCGGGCCGGCCCAGGTGGCTCGCCAGGATCACCCGCGCTCCCTGGTCCATCAGGTACTTGATCGTGGGGATGCGCCGCCCGGATGCGGGTGTCGTCGGTGACCTGCCCGTCCTTGAGTGGCACGTTGAAGTCGACGCGGACGAAGACGCGCTTTCCCGACGCGTCGAGGTCGCGAACCGATCGCTTGTCCATGGCAGGCTTCTGCCTCTGCTAGCTGGGGGTGTCGGCGCAGGCTGATCGCGTCGGCGATCAGAGCCGCTCGGCGATGATCTTGACGAGGTCGGCGACGCGGCAGCTGTAGCCCCACTCGTTGTCGTACCAGGCGATGACCTTCACGAAGTTGCCGCCCAGGACCATCGTGCTCGCGCTGTCGATGATCGATGAGCGCGTGTCGCCGCGGAAGTCGGAGCTGACGAGGGGCTCGTCGCTCACGCCGAGGATCCCCTTCATCGGGCCGGCCGCCGCGGCCCTGAAGGCCGCGTTGAGCTCCTCGACCGTCGTCTCGCGCTCGAGTTCGGCGGTGAAGTCCACCACGGAGACCGTCGGGGTGGGGACGCGAAGGCTGAAGCCGTCGAACTTGCCCTTGAGGTCCGGGATGACCAGCGCGAGCGCCTTCGCGGCGCCGGTGGTCGTCGGGATGATGTTCAGGGCGGCGGCGCGGGCGCGGCGCGGGTCCTTGTGCGCCACGTCGAGGATCTTCTGGTCGTTCGTGTAGGAGTGGATGGTGTTCATGAGGCCGCGCCGGATCGTCCAGCCGTCGTGGACGACCTTGGCCGCCGGAGCGAGGCAGTTCGTGGTGCAGCTCGCGTTGCTGATCACGTGGTGCTTCGACGGGTCGTAGGCAGCGTCGTTCACGCCGAGGACGATCGTGACGTCCTCCTTCTTCGCCGGGGCGCTGATGAGGACCTTCTTCGCGCCGGCGTCGATGTGCACACGAGCCTTGTCGGCGTCCGTGAAGCGGCCCGTCGACTCGATGACGATATCGACGCCGAGCGCCTTCCACGGGAGCTGGGACGGATCGGCGACCTGGAGGACCTTGATCTCCCGCCCGTCGACGATGATCGCGTCGTCGGTGTGCTCCACGGTCCCCGCGTAGGCGCCGTAGGTCGAGTCGTGCTTGAAGAGCAGCGCGTTCGTGGGAACGTCCACGATGTCGTTGACCGCCACGACCTCGATGTCGGGCGCGCGCTCGATGAGCGCCTTGAGCGACTGCCGGCCGATGCGACCGAACCCGTTGATGCCCACGCGTACGGACATGTCTCGAACCTCCGCTCTGCGGTTAGATGGATCGATGGGTCCTCCCCGCGCCGGGCGCAGGGAGGCGGGATGCATAAGGACGCGGGCGCGCGTCTGTCGCGCCGAACCGTGAGATGCCCCTCTCGAGCCGCCGAGCGAAACCCGGAACCATGGCTGGAGCTTCGCCCGCCGCCGGGCAGGCGGGGCGATCAGCGCTGGCGCGCGGCAGCAGACCCCCGATGGCGGGGGTGGAAACGGGCCGTGGGGACACAGGACCTCGCGAGTGCGGCGGGAACCACACACATTCTACCAAGCACCCTTGCCGGTCCTTCGGGCCGACCGTCCCACCGACGCGGTCCGAACGGCCCGCACGTGAGCGGGCCTTCGCCCGGAGGTCTCGGACTGCCCGGAAACAGACCGAGCCCCCGCCGTCTCCGGCGGGGGCTCGGTTCGGTCGATCGCGGTGCGGTCAGCCGCCGATGCGGAACATCTTGGTGCCGCAGACCGGGCATGTGCCCTGGGCGGCAGGCTTGCCGTTCTTCATGGTGATGTGCTGCGCGTTCTTCATCTCGCGCTTCGCCTTGCACTTGACGCAGTACGCCTCGGCCACTCCAGGAGCCTCCCTTTCGTCACGGTGGACGTCGACGGACCCCTCGCCCGGCGCTCATCCTGTACCAGCGATGCTGGTTCGGCGCAGCCATCTGGTACAGCTTTCACGAAGCCGACAGATCCGAGGCGGCGCGAACTCGCGCAACGGTAGTCCGCGCCGCCTCGGAGCGTCAAGCCGGTTCCCGCACGATCCGCGCCGGGTCACCCACGATCGGATCCGGTCGTGCGAGCTGCGCAGATGGTGCGGCCGCCAAGGTGACGTCGGCGGAGCCCGCCGGCGGGGAGCCCGCCGCCACGGCGAACGGAGCGCCCAGCTCGGGGAGGCGTCGCGCGGGCGAAGCCGGACCTGGCGCCGGTCGCGGCGACAGCGAACGGCGAAGAGGGCCGCTCCGCCCGTCGCGAGCGGGGGATCGATCCGGCCCCGGCGGTCATCGGCGCAGCCGCTGGTCTACCGGTGAGGCCCGGCGGTGTCGAGCCGGCCGCGGTCGCGTCCCCCGCACCCGCTGTCGCCGGCGACGCTGCGTCAGCGTCCGCCGCGTCGTCGCCTGCGAGGGCACGGCCTCGCCGAGGTCACCGAGGCGCACGAGGTCGGCCGCCTCGGCCACCCGGATCCTCGTGGGCGATCCCGTCTGGACGATTCCGGCCGCCCCGATCGCGTCACCGGGACTCAGCAGCGAAAGCAGCGGGCGCGCGTCGCCGGCGAGCTCGAGCCGCGCGGTACCCGTCCCGTCGTCGAGGGCGAGGCTTGTCGCATCCACCGTCACCACGAGCCCACCAACCCGCACCGAGCGCCCAAGGAAGCCGGTGAGGCTCGTGACGTCCGTCCAGGCGACCTTCCGGGTCACGCTGGACCCCAACGACGTGACGTAGACCCGCTCCATGCCAGCCAGGTCGACCGGGAGGGCCCCTGCGTTCGTGATCTCGACGTACTCGTCGAAAGCGGAGGTGCCACCGGTGACCACCTCCGCGAGGAGAAGCCCGGTGGACGGATGCCATGCCACCGCGGCCGCGGGACGCAGGTTCACGTCCGTCGCGGTCGTGGCTTCCGGACGCGGCGGGCCGCCGGTCAACGTCGCGAGCAGGAGCAGGCTGGCTGCTCGCGCCGAGCGCGGCGCTCCTCGGGACGCGCATGGACGACCTCCCGGCGGGCAGGTTGGGGCGGAGCATGCCGGCGGGCGTCGCGGGCGGCGGCGATGCCGGGGGTATACCGGGCACGGCTCATCGATCGCTTATCCGCGGCCGCGCTACGATGCTCGGCGCGGCACATCCCGCCGCCCCGACCAGCCGACCCAGGAGGTTTCGTGGCCCGCGCGAAGAGGATCCAGCGTGCCGAGGCGCGCCGCCGTTACCGCTCCGAGGTCGGAGTTGCCAAGAACACGGATCTCGAGGTCGACGAAGCGAAACCGAAGCCCCGGAACCGCCACGCCCGGCATCCAGGGGCGGTGCTCGCGCGAGACCGCCCGTAGCGACCTCGACTGCTCGACGCGAGGCGGCTGGCCCGCGGCCGGGGTTCATCGCGGGGCTTCGTCGCGCAGCGGCGCCGGCCGACATCCTCACCGACGTGCGCGCATTGCCGGCGGTCGCGCTCCACTCGAAGGCGTTGTGGGTACCGCTGGGCGTTGATCGTCGCGATCACGGTCCTGTTCTTCATTCCCTCGGTCTCGGCGAACGCGTTCGTGGTGTTGCTGGGCAGCCTGGCGCTCCAGCCGCCGCCGATGATCCTGCCCTTCCTCGGAGGCATGCTCGCGCCGCGGGGGGCCTGGCTCGTGGGCGGGATCGTGGGCCTCGCCAACGCGGCTGCGTACTCGCTGCTGTTCGGGGTCTTCACGAACTCCGTCCAAACCGGGCTGGGGTTCACCTACGTGATGACCACGGACCAGAAGATCGGGGTCGTCATCAATGCGGTCGCGACGTCCGTGCCGTTCGGGATCCTCGTCGGGGCGTTCTCCGGCTTCTACCGCCGCTTCCTGGCGATGTCGAGCCCGGCCCGACAGCAGGCCCCGGCCAAGACGAAGCGCCGCTGACCGGCCGCACATGGTGCCCGCGGGTGGCAGGGTGATGCCGGGCTGATCCGCGGGCTCTTCATCCCAGCCGACGCATGCCGGCATGGCCGAGCTGGCGGACGCCGCCGGGCGCTGCTGGGCCGCCGGCGCGTCGGGCCACCTGGACGAGCGGGCTGATCTCGCGGGCCACGACGTTCACGACGCTCGACTCGCGCTGCAGGCTCCCGTCCACCACGAGCAGGGCGTTGCGCCGCACGACTCCCCGGAGGCGTGCCCACGTGTCCGGCCAGAGCGTGACGTTCACCATGCCGGTCTCGTCCTCGAGCGCGAGGAAGACGGTTCCCTTCGCCGTCATGGGGTGCTGGCGGGTCACGACCAGCCCGCCGACCCGAACGCGGCCGGGTCGCCGCTCCGCGAGCGTGGCGTTCGTCACCGCACCGAGCCGCTCCAGCGCGGGGCGGAAGAGCGCCACCACCTGGCGCCGTGCGTCGAGCGAGAGGATCGCGTAGCTGTCGCCGAGCCGCTCCAGCTCGCTGATCGGCGGAAGGTCCGGTGATGGCGTCGGCGGGAGTCGCAGGTCCAGGGGCCGGCCGGCGGCCCGGCCACCACCGCGGGGTGCTCCCCTCGCGGGCCGTGCAACCTCCCGCAGCTGCCAGAGCAGCTCCCGGCGCGGCCGGCCCAGCGAGTCGAGCGCGCCCGCCCGGATGAGCCGCTCGAGCACCTCTTCGGGAAGGTGGGTGCGCTCCACCACGTCCGGGAGCGACGTGTACGGGCCGCGCGCCCGCTCGGCGTCGAGGTGCGCGGCGTGCTCTTCGCCGATTCCCTTCACGAGGTGCAGCCCCAGGCGGACGCCCCAGCCCACGGCACTCTCGGCGGCCCAACGCTCGCGCGCCGCGGCGGCCGGGATCACGCAGGCCGGCGAGCGGACCGGGCGCGGCCGCGCCTCGATCCCCGCGTCGGCGGGGAGCGGCTCCCCGGGAGTCGCCGTCGTGGCGCCCGTCGTCCCCGTCTGGGCCCGCGAGCGCCCAGCCGGGCCGGCCCGCCCACTCGGTGGTGGTCCGGTGATAGGACGCGTTGACGTCCACGGGGAGGACCGCGACGCCATGGCGCTTCGCGTCGTTCACCAGCACCTCGACCGGGTAGAAGCCCATCGGCTGGGCGTTGACGAGGCCGGTGAGGAACTGGGCCGGGTAGAAGAGCTTGAGGAACGCCGACTCGTAGGCGGTCCGGGCAAAGGCGGCGGCGTGACTCTTCGCGAACCCGAAGCTCGCGAAGCCGGCGACCCCGCGATAGAGCTCCTCGGCGTCCGCCCGCGGCATCCCCTGGACGCTGACGCAGCCGTCGACGAACCGGGCATGGAGCTTCTCCATCTCCGCGCTGGAGCGCCACGTTCCCATCGCGCGGCGGAAGCCGTCCGAGTCCCCGGGCGAGAACCCGGCGACCTCGATCGCGACCCGCATCACCTGCTCCTGGTAGAGGATCACGCCCATCGAGTCACGGAGGATCGGCTCGAGCGACGGGTGCAGGTACGTCACCGGCTCCAGGCCCTGCTTGCGGCGCAGGTACGGGTGGACGGCGTTCCCCTGGATCGGGCCGGGCCGGATGATCGCGACCTCCACCACCAGGTCGTCGAGGCAGCTGGGGCGCGACTTGGGCAGCGTCTGCATCTGGGCCCGACTCTCCACCTGGAAGACGCCCACCGTGTCGGCCGCCTGGAGCATCGCGAAGACCTCGGGGATCTCCTCCGGGAGCCGGTCGAGGTCCGGGCACGTCGCGCAGTCGCGCTCCACGAGCGCGAGCGTCTCGTCGATCGCGGCGAGCATCCCGAGGCCGAGCAGGTCCAGCTTGATGAGCTTGAGGGTCTCCACGTCCCGCTTGTCGAACTGGACCACGACCCGGCCCGGCATCGTCGCGCGTTCCAGGGGCGCGATGTCGATGAGCGGCGCGGCCGTCACGAGCATGCCGCCGCTGTGGATGCCGAGGTGGCGCGGAAAGCCGTCGATCCGGGCGCACAGCTCCAGCCAGCGTTCCCACGGCGAGAGCCCGGCGACGCTCCCGCCGAGGGGCCGGGGCGACCCCGCGGCGGCCCCGGGAGCGAGCCGCGCGACGCTGGCGGGCGAGTCGCCGGGACCGCCCTCGTCGTCCGACGGCCCTCCGGCCCGGATCGCGGGGCGGGCGCCTGCGGGCAGTGCCCCCGCCGCCGCCTGCGTGGAGCCGCCCGCCGCGAGGATGGTCGAGCTGCCCCATCTCGTCGACGAGCCCGCGCGCGCCGGCGCGGGCGGCCGAGGAATCGCCGAGGCATCGCCGTCCGGGCTCTCGCCGGGTCGCCGGAAGAACTCCGCGAAGCCGCCGTCGGCCTCCAGGTCCCGCCGGACCATCACCGAGTCGTACGTCTCGAGCGCCTTGGCGACCCGGTCCACGAGGGGCCGCGGGAAGCCGAGCGCGGTACCGACCTCCCGGACCGCCGAGCGGGCCCGGTAGGTCACGAGGTTGCAGACCATCCCGGTGTGCTCGGGACCGTAGCGCTCGTAGACGTACTGGATGACCTCCTCGCGACGGGCCGAGGAGAAGTCGATGTCCACGTCCGGGTAGGTGGTGCGACCCTCGTTGATGAACCGCTCGAACAGGAGGTTGTGGCGGATGGGGTCCACCCGGGTGATCCCCAGCGCATAGGCGACGATCGAGTCCGCGGCGCTCCCCCGACCCTGGGCAGGGATCCGGCGTTCCCTGGCGAACCGCATCAGGTCCCAGCAGATGAGGAAGAACTCGGCCAGGCCAGTCCGCTCGATCACGTCGAGCTCGTGGGCGAGCTGGCGCACGACGGGCGGCGTCACAGGGTGATAGTGGCGCCGGATCCCGGCGTGGCACAGCTCCACGAGGTACGAGAACGGCGTCTCGCCGCCGGGGACGGCGAAGCCGGGGAAGCGGTATCGCTCGAAGCCCAGGTCCACCGTGCAGGCAGCCGCAAGCGTTCCCGCGTTCGCGATCCCCTCCGACCAGGCGTGCGCCGTGTGCCGGTCCGAGGTGGCCGGGTCACCGGGAGGCAGGGCCGCGAGCTGGGCCGCGGACTTGAGGTGGTGCTCGCCGCTCGGCGTGCGCAGGTCGGCCAGCGTCTCGAGGCTCCGGCCGTGGCGGATCGCCACCAGGACGTCGTGGAGCTCGCGATCCTCCGGACGGGCGTAGTGCACATCGTTCGTGACCACGACCGGGAGGCCCAGCTCGGCGGCCAGGCGCGCGGATTCCGCGACGAGCCAGTCGTCGTCGGGGAGGAGATGGTGGGCAAGCTCGATCACGAAGCCGGCCCCGGCGATCGTCTCGCCCGGGCCGCCGAACCTGCGCGCGTACACGCGGGCCACCTCCCGCGCCCCCGCCCGGTCGCCCGCCCGAAGCCGTCGTGCCAGCTCGCCCTCCCGGCAGCCCGAGAGCGCCACGAGCCCCTCGACGTAGTCCGCGAGCAGCGCCTGGGTGAGCCGGGGGGCGGCCTTCGTCCCGGCCAGGTTGGCGCGGCTCAGCAGTCGGCAGAGGCTCCGGTATCCGACCGCGTCCCGGGCGAGCAGCACGAGATGCGGACCCCGCTGGGGCGCCCCGATTCCGCGGTGGTCCTCCTTCGTCGCCGGCCGGTGGCCGGGCAGGCGTGCGCGCTCCGGGCGCGGCCGGGCGGGCAGGCCTCCGAGCGGCCGCCGGTCCAGGGCGTCCCCGGCGGCGGATGGGCGACCCCGGCGGGCAGGCCGGCGACCCGGGATGACCAGCCCGTCCGGATCCGGGACGAGCGGATCGGCAAGCTCGACCTCCACCCCGATCACCGGGTGGAGGCCGGCCTCCTCCGCCGCCGTCGCGAAACGGACCACCCCGTACAGGCCCCCGTGGTCCGTGACGGCAAGGCTTGAGAGGCCCAGCTCGACCGCCCGCGCCACGAGGTCCGTGGGCGGCGAGGCGCCGTCGAGGAAGGAAAAGTTCGTGTGCGCGTGGAGCTCGGCATAGGGCGGCGCGGGCATGGCACGACCCGGTGGACAGCGTCGAGGAAGGACGGCGACACGGCCGTAACGGCCGGCGGGAGCAGGGCAAATATAGAACAGATGTTCTACTCTCGTCAAGACCCAAACGGCGCAGGTGCCTGCGCTTCGCGACCGTCTACCATGAGTGCGAAGTGCCTGGCCCTGGACCGGCTGCGGAGCAAAGGAGCGCGACGATGGGACCGACGGGACGCGAGTGGCTGGGTGCCGGGCTCCTGGTGCTGATCCTGGTGGCCCTGGTCATCGTGCTCGTCGCGGCCGGCGCGTCCGGCGCGAAGCCCGCCGCGCTCGTCCAGCTGCTCGCCTGATTCGGAGCTGCGGGTCAGTCGTACAGGCGCTCGAGGTGCCACGAGCCGTCCACGCGGTCCAGGTAGACGAGGGCGAGCCACTGGCGCCCGACGACTTTGAAGTAGTCGCGCGCGATCGGGCGGCCCCACCACGCCTCGTCGACGCGCCAGCGCGTGCAGACCTCCACGGGCTCGCGGCGGCCGGCCCAGCGAATCGCGACGAGGCGGCCGGCGTCATCCAGCTCCGCATCCATGACCGGGTGCTCACGCAGGAGGCGCGTCATCGGGCCGGCTCCCCGCCGTCCACGGCGACGGGCCGCCAGGTCCAGCGCGTCTCGGGCAGCGGCGCCTCGGGGTCGGCGATAGAGAGCCGGCCGATCCTGCCCTCCCCGTAGCGGACGGCCAGCCGGGCGAGCTGCCAGCCGAGCCGGGCGGCCGCGTTCGCCTGGGGAACGAAGAGCGCGAGCTGGTGGCCGGCGGCGGGCGTGACGTCGAGCAACTCCAGGTCCAGGCGCGCGATCGGCGCAATGGGCGGGTCCTTCTCGAGCCGCGTCAGGAGAAGCCGCTCGAACGCCTCCGGGTCTGCGGATGGCTCCGGGAACCGCTGCTCCACGATCCGCTTCGGAAGATCCCCACCGGGGAGCGGGAGCCGGCCCGGCCGGAACGTCGGGTCGAGCGTGAGCGTCAGCCGGGCACGCCCCGCCGCCCAGCCCCGTGCGTCGAGCTGCGCCGCGAGCGCCCCGGCGACCCGCCGCAGGACGAAGCGGACCGCCTCAAGGCCGACGATGGGCTCGTCGGCCGAGAGCCCCAGCACGAGCCGCGCGGGGCTCCGGCGCGGGCGGAACGGGTCCGTCTCGCGGCCGTTCGCCCGATCGTGGAGCCGCGCGCCGACGTCGGTCCCGAAGCGCGCCACGAGCGCCGAGCGCGGCAGCGCGCCGACCTCCCCGATCGTCGCGAGGCCGAACCGGTCGAGCCGGGCCCGGACGTCCGGGTCGCGCGAGAGGGCTGCGGCCGGGAACGGGGCGAGGAATGTCGCATCCCCGCCGGGAGGCACGCAGACGCACGGGATGACGGACGGGCCCGGGCCGGTGACTGCCGCGAGCGCGGCCGCGAACCGGGTCCCGGCGATCCCCGCCCGCGGCGTCCCCGGGAGGAGCTCCGCGAGCGCAGCGCGGATCTTCGTGACGATGATCGGCTCCGGCCCCCAGAGCGGCTCCAGCCCGTCGAGCTCCACCTCGAGCGTCCCGAACGCGGGATCGGCGGCATCGACCGAACCGGCGATGCCCGGGCTGAACGCTGCGAGCGCATCGAGCGCCGCCTCCACGGCCGCCGCGTCCGACGCGGGGTCGGGCGAGACGAACACGACCTCCGGGGCGAGCCGGTGCGCCTGCCCGAGCGGGATCCCCCGCCGGACGCCGAGATCCCGGGCGGCCTGGTTCGCGTCGAGGACGACGCCGTCATCCCACGGCTGCCCACCGAGGATCAGCGGCCCGTCGGGCAGGTCCCCGGGCGCCCGCCGGCGGGCGAGCCGGAGCGCGAGGTGCGGCCAGGAGAGGTGGAGGAGGCGCATCGGTCGATGGGTGGGACTCGTGCTGCGGTCGAGGCGGGGCGGCGGAAGCGGGCTCGAAGGGCGCGGCGTCCGGCCGGAGGATGCCGAGTGGCGCCCCCGCGACGGGCTCCTCCGCCAGGAGCTCGTCGCGGGCCAGGCAGCGGTCCCGCGGCCCCCCCTCCGCGTAGAGGATCCGCAGCGTGGTCCGCCGGTCCGGTATCCCGTGGTGGTCCTTCGCGACGCGGACCTCCGTCCGCTGTCCCACGACCTCGCGACCCAGCCGGATCCAGCTGCTCCGGCGGAGCTCCAGGCGCAGGCCGGCGCCCTCGTCGAGCGCGGAACGCAGCGATGCGGGGATCCCGGCCGGCTCGAGGACGAGAAGGAGGGCCCCGGCCCGCCGGGCGAACGCGGCAAGCCGGGCGAGCTGGTCGGCGAGGGTGGGCGGACGCGGGCCGCGGCGCGCGGGGGCAGTGGGAGGCGTGGAGACGGCCGACACCGGCTGGACCGACGCTGGGACCGGCGCCGGCCGCCCGCCCCGGGCCGTCCCCACGTCCAGCACCAGGACGTCCACCGCCCGCGCCTGGAGCAGCGCACCGGCCATCGCCAGCGCCTGGGCCGGATCGTCGGGCACGAGCACGGCGAGCCACTCGAGGTTGACCCCGCGGGCCACCGCCTCCACCGGGTCAAGCGCGCGCGGGAGATCCACCCAGGCGGCGAGCGCACCCCCGGCCTGCGCCTCGGCGAGGGCGCGGAGCGCGAGCGTCGTCGCGCCGCTGGAGCCCGCGCCCGCGAGCGCGACGGTCCCGGTCCGCGGGAGACCGCCGGCAGCGAGAAGCGCGTCGAGCGCGGGAAATCCCGTCGGGATCGTCCGGTCGATCGCGGCTGGTGCGAGGCGGGGGCGGGTCGTGACGGGAACCGGGTTCGGCGTCCCGGCGTCGGGCAGCGGGAACAGCGCCGGCCGGCTCTCGGGAGGCGGGGACGCGGGACCGGGCACCAGCGTGTCCATCGGCGCGTCCGTCGGCGGGGCCGGTTGCTCCACCTCCGGACGGGGCGCCACCGCGAGCGCGCCGAACACCTCCGTCGCCGGCCGCGGAGCTGCCGCGCCCCAGCGATCCCGGAGAGAGGCGAGGGCGGCGGCGCGGTCGGGATTGCGGTCCATCGGACGGCCAATAATAGAACATATGTTCGACTATGTGAAGGGGCAAACCGGGCGCCGCGCCGGCCATCGTGACCGCCGGGGCATCCCGGCTGGCCCGGCCGCCGGGGCCGGGGGCCGTGCTACACTCTCGCCCGGCGATCGCCCCCCGGCGCGTGCGATCGGCCGCGCGTGGGGATGTAGCTCAGCTGGAAGAGCACCGCGTTCGCATCGCGGGGGTCAGGGGTTCGAGTCCCCTCATCTCCACCACTTCCACGACAGCCGCGGCCCGGCATGACCCGCCTTCCCGCCCGCCTTACTGCGGGAACGGCCGCCGGCGCGACAGATCCGTCACCTCCGCCAGGTCCGCCAGCACCGCCTGCTCGAGGCGGTCGGTGAGCGCCCCCGCGAAGGTCGCGGTCAGGTGCCCGGCATCGCGGTAGACGAGCAGGTTCCCGAGGACGACCGGACACGGGCTCGAGGGACACACCCAGGGCGTGGGATCGATGAAACCCACGCCCTCCCGGGCGGCGAGGTCCTGCTCCGTCTGCAGCCAGGCGGCGCTGATCGCGGACTTGACCGGGGTCGCACAGGCAAGGACGCTCGTCGGGTGGGCCGAGAGGCAGACCGGCGGGTCGACCAGCGACAGCGGCGTGTCGGCGAGCATGATCACTCGCCCCGCCGCCGGGATCAGGCGAGCCAGGGTGCGCTGCATGCCTGCCTCCCAGGCGCTCGTCCGCGCGTCGCCGGAGAGCAGGTGGCCGGAGCCGTCGACAACGGCGAACCCGCGGGACCCGGTCACGAGGATGAGGGCCGGGTGCGCCTTGACCAGGCGGTCGATCGCGAGGTTCCGCCAGTTCGCGCAGGCCGTCGAGACCCGGTTGAACGTCGGGTTCCAGACCGGCATGTCGGCGGGCGAGCAGGCCGACATCGTCAGGCTGAGGAGCCGCCAGCCCTGCTCCTCGGCCATGCGCTCCACCGCGGGGAACCAGCTGAGGGCATGGCTGTCGCCGAAGAGCGCGAGTCGTCGTCGTGGACGCCAGGTCCCCGTACAGGCACGGCGCGGTCGAGGGCGGCTGCTCGGTCTGGGTGTGACATCCGTCCAGGTAAGAGGCGGGGTAGTCGTTCCGGGCATCGCCGAGGGAGGGCTGCAGGTTCGAAGGCACGGGGCCGTTCGGTGTCGCCGGCCGCGCGGGCAGCCCGCTCGGCGCCGGGATGGGCGCACCCGGGGTCGCACTGCCCGGGCTCGACGTGCCGGCGGCCGGGGCACCCGTGGCCGCCGCCGACGGCGCTGTGCCGGTCGGGGCCGGCGTCGGCTGCTCGCTCCCGAGGGCGTTCAGGATCGCGTCGAGCCGCCGGGTGTTGGTGGCAGCCGATGCAGTGGACGCGCGGCCGCCCAGGCTTGCCGTGCTCGAGAGGTTGACGCCCATCGACAGCAGGGCGACGGCCAGGGTGAAGGCGCCGGCCAGCGCGAGGTTCCGGCGGGGGATCGCGCCGATGAAGCGACCACGCCGCAGCGGGTCCTCCACCCAGCGGTGCGTGGCCGCAGCGAGGACGACGGCGAGGACGACGAGCCCGGCCCGCTCCGTGAGCGGCAGGGGGACGGTTGCCGCCACCGCGGGCAGCACGAGAACCGGCCAATGCCACAGGTAGAGCGAGTACGAGATCCGCCCGAAGAAGCGCGGGATCGCCGTGTCGAGCAGCCGCGCCGGTCCGAACGCGGTCCGCCGGGCGCCGCTCACGATGACCAGGCCGGCACCCACCGTCGGCAGCAGCGCGGCGGACCCGGGGAACGGCGTGGTCTCGCTCAGCACCGTCCCGGCGAGAACGATGAAGCGCGACGCCGATCCAGCCGGCGACGGCGGCGACCCGCTCTGGGACGAGGCTCAGCCTTGTCCCGGCGACGGCCAGGATCCCGCCGAGGGCCAGCTCCCAGGCCCGCGCGGGCAGCGAGAAGAACGCCCACGGTTGCGCGGCCGAGGTCAGCCAGAACGAGAACACGAACAAGGTCCCGGCGATGGCCGCCAGGACGATCCCGACGCGGCGCACGGGCCGGGTCGCACCTCGAGCCACGAGCAGGACGATGAGCGGCCAGAAGAGGTAGAACTGCTCCTCCACGCCGAGCGACCAGAAGTGGAGGATCGGCGACGGCGCCTGGCCGGCGGCGAAGTAGTCCGTAGCCTGGACCGCGAAGCGCATGTTCGAGACGTAGAGGGCGGCCGCCGCCGTATCCGTCGCCACGCCGGGCACGAGGAGGGGCGGCAGCACGATGATCGAGGCAACCAGGGTGACCAGGAGGACGAGCATCGCCGCCGGGAGCAGGCGGCGCGCGCGGCGCGAGTAGAACGTGGACAGGGAGATCGTCCCGCTGGCCAGTCTGCTCGCGCAGCAGCAGCCCGGTGATCAGGAAGCCCGAGATGACGAAGAAGACATCCACCCCGACGAAGCCGCCCGTGAAGCCGTCGATCGAGGCGTGAAAGAGGACGACGAGGATGACGGCGATGGCGCGCAGGCCCTCGATATCTCCCCGGCGCGCCGCGTGGGCCGGTGCGGAAGCCGCGTCGATCACGCGCCCGTCCATCCCGGGATCGTACCGGGATGGCGGCGAGGCCGCCCCCGTACCCCCTGTCGGACGTCATATTGATCAGCCGACTCATGGGATCCGGGGTCGCGAGCCCGAATTCGCCGGCGAAACGCGGCTTCGCCGGAGAGTCGAGCGTGCATGGCCTCGATCCCATGAGCGGAGTTGATGCTCATCAGGCCGGCTCATCGAAATCCGGCGGCGCGACGGATCCGGCCGCCCGACGTGCATGGTGCCCCGCCCCCGCACCCCTCCCCTTCAGCCCTCCTCGCCGAGCGCCGCGTGGAGCTCCACCGCATGAAGCCGCAGCCAGCGGCGCTGCGCCACGTGATCGGGCCTTCGGCCCGCGACGAGCGCCCAGAAGCTCGGGCCATGGCCGAAGATGCGCAGGTGCGCCAGCTCGTGGACGGCCACCGTCTCCAGGACCGCGGGTGGTGCGAGGACGAGCCGCCAGGAGAATGAGAGGCGCCCCGCGCGTGACGCGCTCCCCCACCGGCTGCGCGTGTCGCGCACGGTGACGCGGGCCGGCGTCAAGCTGAGCGCCGGGGCGTGGCGAGCGATGGCACCTTCGAGCGCATCGCGTGCCCGGACCCGCAGCCACGCCTCGAGGACGGCCGGAAGCGGGCGGTCCTCGGTCGCCGCGAGCGTGACGAGGAGCTGATCCTCGTCGTCCCCGCCGACCCGCTCGACGCGCGAGCGGCGGCTTCCCGGCGCGCCGGGCACGACACGAACCCGGTGAAGCTCGCCGAGGTAGCGCAGGAGCGAGCCGTCACGCACGGGACCCGCGGCGGCGGCAAGGGAGGCGGCCGCTGCCTGGCGGGCGAGGTGCCGGCGAAGCCATGGTTCGCGCTCCGCGAGGAACGACTCGACGAGCTCCCGGACCCGCGCCTCGGAGGTCCAGACGCTCGGGACCGTGACGATCACCCCGCGCCGCGGGTCGATCGTCACCCGGAGACGGCGCGCGCGGGAGGATCGCCGCAGCGTGTACGCCAGCTCGCCACCGACCAGCGAGACGCGCTCCGGCGTCTCGACGGCGGTGTCACGACGAACCATGCGGCGGGATGTCATGGGGTGGATCCTGCCACACGGGTCGCCGACCCCGGCACGCCGTGATCGCCTGCTATACTCCGCCTCCGGACGAATGGGGCTATAGCTCAGCTGGAAGAGCGTCTGAATGGCATTCAGAAGGTCCGGGGTTCGAACCCCCGTAGCTCCACCAGCCCCCTGATCAACGGCGGAGACACGACCCCCACGCCCGTGCGGCGGGGGGTCGTTTCGCATACAGAGGCCCATGTCGTGACCACCGAACGGACCCGGATCGAGCGCTACGACCCCGCGACCGTGGAGCCGCGCTGGCAGGCGCGCTGGGCCGAGATGGGCCTATACCGGACCGACCTCCACGACACGACGAGGCCGCGGTTCTACCTGCTCACGATGTACCCCTACCCGTCCGGCGACCTCCACGTCGGGCACTGGTACATCAAGACGCCGACCGACGCGATCGCGCGGTATCACCGTATGCACGGTGACAACGTCTTCTTCCCGATCGGGTTCGACGCCTTCGGGCTGCCGGCGGAGAACGCGGCGATCAAGAACCGGATCCACCCGGCCCAGTGGACCTGGTCGAACATCGAGAACATGCGCCGCCAGCTGCGGAGCATGGGTGCGACGTTCGACTGGGACGCCGAGGTGGTCACGGCCGATCCCGCCTACTACCGCTGGAACCAGTGGCTCTTCCTGCGCTTCCTCGAGGCCGGTCTGGCCTATCGGGCCATGGCGCCGGTCGACTGGTGCCCCAACGACGGCACCCTGGCCCGGGAGCAGGTCGAGGGCACCGAGCGGCGCTGCTGGAGATGCGGCGCGAAGGTCGAGAAGCGCGACCTAGAGCAGTGGTTCCTGCGCATCACGAAGTACGCCGACGAGCTCCTCGACTTCGGCGGCCTCGACTGGCCCGAGCCGATCCGGGTCATGCAGACGAACTGGATCGGCCGGTCCGAGGGCGCGGAGATCGTCTTCACGACGGCCGCGGACGGTCACCAGCCCGGTGGCGACGAGCTGCGCGTGTTCACGACGCGGCCCGACACGCTGTTCGGGGCGACGTTCATGGTCCTGGCCCCCGAGCACCCGCTCGTCGCGACGCTGACCGCGCCCGATCGGCGCGCGGACGTGGAAGCGTACGTGGCGGCGGCGCGGGCGCAGACGGACATCGAGCGCCTCTCGGCGGAGCGCGACAAGACCGGCGTCCCGATCGGCGCGTTCGCCATCAACCCGGTCAACGGCGACGCGGATCCCGATCTGGATCGCCGACTACGTGCTGGCCGGCTACGGGACCGGCGCGATCATGGCCGTTCCGGCCCACGACGAGCGCGACTTTGCCTTCGCCACGAAGTTCGGGCTCCCGATCGTCGAGGTCATCCGAGCCGCCGAAGCGTCGGCCCCGGACGGCGGCCTGCCACAAGCGTACGTGTCGAAGTCCGAGACCGACGTTATGGTCAACTCGGATCGCTTCGACGGCCTGGCCGCCCCGGCCGGCTTTCGCGCTGTCGTGGAGTGGCTGAAATCGCGACGGGAAAGCGGATTTCGCCGTCACCTACCGGATCCGCGACTGGCTGGTCAGCCGCCAGCGCTACTGGGGCACGCCGATCCCGGTCGTCTACTGCGCGGCCGACGGGATCGTCCCCGTCCCCGCCGACCAGCTCCCGGTCCGGCTGCCCGAGACGGTGGACTACCAGGGCTCCGGCGAGAACCCGCTGCGCCGGGACGCGGCGTTCCTGAACACCGTCTGCCCGCGCTGCGGCGGCCCCGCCACGCGCGAGACGGACACGATGGACACCTTCATGGACTCGTCCTGGTACTGGTTCCGCTACCTCTCGCCGCGCTTCGACGGCGGTCCGGTGGACCGCGAGCTGGTGGACCGCTGGACGCCCGTGGACCAGTACACGGGCGGCGCCGAGCACGCCGTCATGCACCTGCTCTACAGCCGCTTCTTCACGAAGGCGATGGCCGACTGCGGGCTCATCGGCGAGCGCGAGCCGTTCAAGCGCCTCTTCAACCAGGGCCAGGTCCTGGGCGCCGACGGCGAGCGGATGAGCAAGAGCCGCGGCAACGTCGAGGATCCCGACGCGCTGATCGCACGCTACGGCGCCGACACCGTCCGCCTGTTTCTCATGTTCATGGGACCCTGGGACCAGGGCGGGCCGTGGAGCCCGTCCGGCATCGGCGGGGTCGCACGCTTCATCGGGCGGATCTGGACGCTTGCCCTCGATCCGCACGGTGCCGAGCCCGGCGACCCAACCTCAGGGTCACTGCCGGCCGGCGAGGACGCGGCAGCGGCCGGGCGCACGATCCGGAGCGCGGCCCACCGCACGCTCGTCGCGGTCACGGCGGACTACGAGGCCTTCCGGTTCAACACCATGGTCGCGCGGCTGATGGAGCTCTCCAACCTCCTCTTTCGGTACCGCGGCACGGAGGTCGCGGCTGGCGCGGCGTGGGAAGAAGCGATCTCACTGCTCCTGCTGATGCTCGCCCCGGCCGCGCCGCACGTGACGGAGGAGCTCTGGTCGCGCCGCCTGTCCGCGCGGGGCGAGGCATGGCGGTCGATCCACACCGAGACCTGGCCGGCCGTCGACGTGGCGGCGGCCGCGATCGAAACGCGCGAGCTGCCGATCCAGGTAAACGGCAAGGTCCGCGACCGGGTGGACGTCGCCGTCGGCCTGTCCGAGGCCGAGGTCGAGGCCATCGTGCTCGCCCGCCCGAAGGTCCTCGCCGCCCTCGCCGGGAAAAGGCCGCTCCGCGTGATCCACGCCGGTGGCGGACGGATCGTGAACATCGTCGTCGGGGGATAGCGTGCAGAGCCGCGGGCTCAGGATGCCACACCGGTTCACGGGGGTCGCGGCGCTGGCCCTGGCGGCCTCGCTCCTCGGTGGGTGCGCGGGCTGGACCACGCACCCGGCGTTGACCCTGCACGTAGACAGCTCGCTCGACCTTCCGCTTCTCGTCTACGTGAACGGCGACTGGGTCGGCACGATCCCGGCGGGCGCCACCGGCGCCGCCGGCGCCCACGACGCAACCGTCCCAGCGAACGGCCACGGCGGGCCGCCCTGGACGGTCGACGGGCGCTCGTCGTCCGGCACCACGCTGATCACGCTCCACGTCAATCGCGCGCCTGCCGGCGGGGGCGGCGAGACGACGACGGCGACGCTCGCCTGTGGGCGGATCACGTTCACGGTCGGCACGCCGGTCGTCACCCCGGCGCCGACGCTGCCGGCCCCCGAGGCGACGCTCCCGCCCTGCGAGTAGGGTCGCCGCCCCGAGGGGGCGTTCCGGGTGCCTAGAGTTGCATCTCCGCCCGGACCACGTCGTCCGTCGGCCCGGCGCTGATCGTGAAGCCGAGCCGTTCGCTCGCCTTTCGCATCGCCAGGTTCTCGGAGCGCATCTGGGCACCGATCAGCGCGACGCCCTCGGCGCGCGCGATCTCCACCAGCCGGCGAAGCAGCTCCGTGCCAAGGCCGCGACCCTGCCACGTGTCGGTAACGAGGATCGCGAACTCGGCGTCGTCGGTCCCGAAGACACGGCTGAGGCGGCCGATGCCGACGATCGTCGGCCGGCCGGTGGCCGGGTCGTCGTGCTCGGCGACGAGCGCCATCTCGCGGTCGTAATCGGAGAAGCAGATCCGGATGAGCCGTTCGTGGGCTGTCCGCTCGCTGAGGCCCAGGTGGCCCAGGTAGCGCTGGAAGACCGTCTCCTCGGAGAGCGTCCGGTGGAACTCCACCATGAGCGGCTCATCCTCCGGGCGGATCGCCCGCACGCGGATCACCTCGCCGTCGTGGCAGGTGCACGTGCTCGAGTACCGGAGTGGGTACGGGCGGATCGCGAGCCGCGGCAGCTGGTCCTCGGTCATCGACGGCTCGTGGAGAACAACCCGCGCGTCGAGCGCGATCAGGCGCTCCGGCGAGGCAAGGAGCGGATTGATGTCGATCTCACTGATCCAGCGCTGCTCGACGACGAGCTGGCTGAAGCGGACCAGCAGCTGCTCCAGGGCCGGCAGGTCCACGCCGCGCCGCCCGCGGATGCCGCCGAGCGCCGTGTAGATCTTCGTCTGCTCCATCATCCGCCGGGCGAGGGTGGTGTTGAGCGGTGGCAGGGCAAGGGCGCGATCCTTGAACAGCTCGACGAGCTGGCCCCCGAGCCCGAAGAGCAGGACGGGCCCGAACTGGGGATCAATCGATGAGCCCAGGATCAGCTCGTAGCCGGTCCAGTTCACCATCGGCTGGACCGTCACGCCCTCGAAGTGCTCGGCGCCCTTCTTCTCGGTCACCGAGACCTGGATGGACTCGTAGGCGGCGCGAACTGCCGCTGCGTCCTGCAGGTTCAGCTGGACGCCGCCGACGTCGGTCTTGTGGCTGATCGTGTGCGAGTACAGCTTCACGACCACCGGGTAGCCGATCCGGTTCGCGGCCGCGACCGCCTCGTCGGGGGTCGGGGCGACCACCGTCTCGGTGATCGGGAGGCCGTACGCGGCCAGCAGGCTCTTGGACTCGTCCTCGGTGAGAAGCGTCCGACCCTCGGCGCGGACCGCCGCGATGAGCGCCTCCGCCCGGGCCCGATCCACCGGGTGCTCCTCGTCGGACGGGAGCGTGGGCGTCTCGTAGAGGTGGCGCAGGTGGCTGGCGAAACGCCAAGTGTCGTTGAAGATCTCGACGGCCTGGTCCGGGTACGCGAACGTGGGGATGCCGGCCTCGGTCAGGATCGCGGCACCCTCGGCGACGTCCGTGCCGCCCATCCAGCTGGCGAGGACCGGCTTGCCCTCGATCTTCGCGAAGCGGACCAGCTCGCGAGCGGTCGCTGTCGGGTCGGTCATCGCCTGGGGCGTCAGGATCACCAGCAGCCCGTCGCTCCCCTCGTCGCGGGCCGCGACCTCGAGCGCCCTAGCATATCGCTCGGGGGCGGCGTCCCCGATGATGTCGATCGGGTTGTTGTGGCTCCATGGCCCCGGGAGGAAGCCGTTGAGCTCTTCCATCGTCGCGGGCGAGATCTCGGACAGCTCGCCGCCACCGGTGATCAGGGCATCTGTGGCGAGGACGCCGGGGCCTCCGGCGTTGGTGACGATGGTGAGGCGCTTCCCGCGCGGGAGCGGCTGCTTGGCCAGCACGTCGGCAACGTTGAACAAATCCGAGATCGCGTCGACACGGAGCACGCCCGCCCTGCGGAACGCGGCAGCGAGGACCTCGTCGGAGCCGGTCAGCGATCCGGTGTGGGAGGCCGCGGCCTTGGCCGCCTGGGTCGTGCGGCCGGGCTTGATGACGATGATCGGCTTCGAGAGCGCCACCTCGCGAGCGGCCGAGAGGAAGGCACGTGCGTCGCCGATCGTCTCCATGTAGACGACGATGCTCCGGGTCGCCGGATCGTTGCCGAAGTAGTTGATGATGTCGCCCCAGCCCACGTCGAGCATCGAGCCAAGCGAGACGACCGCGCTGAAGCCGACCTTCTCGCGGGCGCTCCAGTCGAGCACCGCCGTGAGCAGGGCGCCGCTCTGGCTCACGAAGCCGACGGTCCCGGGCGCCGAGATGCCGGCCGCGAACGTGGCGTTGAGGCCGGTCGTGGGCCGCATCACGCCGAGACAGTTCGGTCCGACGATCCGCATCCGGTTAGCGCGCGCCGTCGACAGGATCTGGCGCTCCAGCTCCGCCCCTTCGGGACCGACCTCCTTGAAGCCGGCGGAGATGATGACCACGGCCTTGACGCCAGCGGCCGCGCACTCCTCAATGGTGCGCGGGGATGGTCACCGCGGGGGTCGCGATGACGACGAGCTCGGGAGCTTCGGGGAGCGCTGCGAGGTTCGGGTAGGCCCGGACGCCGAGGATGCTGGCTCGCTTCTGGTTGACCGGGTACACGGTGCCGCCGAAGGGGCTGCTGATCAGGTTCCAGAAGACAGTCCGGCCGACGCTGCCCTCCTTCTCCGTCGCACCGATGACCGCGACCGAGGACGGCGAGAAGAACAACTCCAGCGGGTTGCGCTCGTAGCCGAGCGCGTCGCTCGAGCGGTCGCTGATCGGCGTGCCCGGGCGCGACGGTCGCTCTGCGGAATCGGATGGCAGGCCGGTCGATTTGGAGGCGGCGGCGGGAGACTCGAGCACAGGGCGGCTCCTTGCGACGATTTCGGGCGGCGTGATGGGTGCGGTCGCGTGGCGGCCGCGATCGAATTCGCAGTCGCCGACAAGCGTGCCATGTTTCGCTCGCGGCCCGGCAGGGCCGACCGACACATGCGGGGGGTGCCTCCCGGCCACGTCCGGCGGGCCGCGTCGACGGGTGAAGCCGCGCTCGACCTCCGGCCGGTCGTGATGGGATCATTCCTCGGTCACCGTTACCGCCGAGGGGAAAGCACCATGAGCGAGGGACAGGTCACACCCGAGACGAGAGGGGTCGCGGCGGAGGTGCTTGCGACGGTCGACCTTGGCCCTGAGATCGAGGGCATGGCAGGGCGCCAGCTTCGCATGCGCATGGTGACCATCGAGCCCGGAGGCGTCTTCGGTCCGGTTCACAACCACAAGGGCAGACCGGGAATCGTGTACATCCTGCAGGGAACGATCACCGACCATCGAGACGGGGTCGCTACGGACTATGGGCCGGGCGTGGGCTGGCCCGAGGATCGGAACACGACGCACTGGCTCGAGAACCGGGGGACAGCTCCCGCGGTGGAGATCTCGGTCGATATCGTCGGGCAGGAGTGAATCGCCCTCGACCCCCACGCGTTGCCACCCTGCCGTTCCGGACGGGCGGACTTCCTGATCACAAGGAGCGAGCGTTGAGCGAAGTCAAGATCGGTGCTCTGTGCTGGAACCAGTACACGACGTGGCCCGCCCTTCTCGAGGCGGGCACCCGGGCCGACCGACTGGGCTACGACAGCCTGTGGACCTGGGACCACCTCTACCCGATCGTCGGCGACCCACACGGGCCGAACTACGAGGGGTGGCTGACGATCACGGCCTGGGCGGCTCGGACGGAGCATGTCCAGATCGGCCTGATGGTCGGCGCGAACCCCTACCGCGAACCGTCCCTCGTCGCCAAGATGGCCACCACCCTGGACCACGTCAGCAACGGCCGCGCGATCCTCGGCATCGGCGCGGCCTGGTTCGAGGGCGAGGCGCACGACTTCGGGTTCGACTTCGGCTCGGGCTTTCCCGAGCGGCTGCGCTGGCTGGGGGAAGCGCTCCCGATCATGCGGGGCATGCTCGACGGCGCCGAGCCGAGCGCTGCCGGCCCGCGGTACGCCGCGTCGCAGGTGCGGAACGATCCCCGGCCGATCCAGCCACACCTCCCGATCTGCGTGGGGGGCGGCGGCGAGAAGGTCACCCTCAAGCTGGTCGCGAAGTATGCCGACATGAACAACGTCGGCGGGGGGATCGAGGCGGTGCGACGCAAGGAGGCGGTCCTCCTGGAGCACTGCGCCGCGGTGGGCCGCGACCCGTCGGAGATCGAGCGCACGACCGGCATCGGGACCGTCTTCATTCGCGACGACCGCGCCGAGGCGCAGCGGCTGATGCGCGCGGCCTTTGACCGCAATCGGGTGGCACGCCACTGGGAGGACCAGCCCGTCGGCACGCCGCAGGACGTGGCCGAGAGGCTGGCGCCGTACGTCACGCTCGGCTATCGCCACCTGGTCGCGGGCTTCCCGGCCGACTACGACGAGGAGTCGATGATCCGCTTCGCGACCGAGGTGAAGCCGATGCTCGAGAAGACCGCGTGAGCGGACTCTTAGCATTCGGGCGTGGGCTCGCCGCGTGCTCGTGGGGCCGGGGCCGGCTTGACCTGTTCCGGGTCGCCGACGATGGGACCCTCCGCCACCGGAGCCAGGTCGACGGGATCTGGACGGACGAGACGGATCTCGGCGGGAGCTGCGCCTCCGCGCCGTGTATCGTGACATGGGGGCCCGACGAGATGGAAGTCTTCGCGATCTTCCCCGACGGGGCACTCTGGGACCGCTACTGGGACGGCACGAGCTGGCACGCATGGGAATCGCTGGGCGGCTCGCTCGATTCGTCGGTCGTCCCCGCCGCCGCGTCCTGGGGTGCGGATCGCCTGTCGGTCTTCGCCCGCGGCGTCGACGGCGCGACGTGGCACCGCTGGTGGGACGGCTCGCGCTGGGTGGAGTGGGAGCGCGTCCCCGCCTGACCATCCTGCCCGTCGCCGCGCCCTGCCGCCCGACGTCCGGACCGTTCGCGATAAGCGGCAGGTAAGTCGGCCGGGCTAGACTCTCCGGCAACGTCTGGTGCGCCGGTTGTGCAATCAACGCGCAAGGCGAACCTACACACGGCCACAATCGCGGTCAGGCGCACACGTCCCCCGCCTTGATCGCCTCCTGGACCGTCCTAGCGGCTCATGGGCGATTGTAGACGGGCACAGAGCGGCCCCTAGGCAGATGGATCAAGTCGGACCGGGGGCCAGGGCCAGCGTACCAGCCGAACACGGGCCGGCCCCCGGGGAGAGAGTGAGGGACGCTCCGGGGGCCACGGACAGGATAGCCGACTCAGAGAATGGCCCCCGGCGCGGGGCCGGGGCCGAGACCCCTTACTGGAGGTTGACGCCGAAGTAGTCGACGCCCTTGGCCTGCGGACTCTGGGCAGAGATGTCCGTGCTCGTCCCCTCGAAGACGATGACCCCTATGTTCACGGACACGCCGGTGGCGATGGTCGTGACCCCGAAATCGGATCTTGAGGGTCACCTTGGTGTTGGGTGGCAGCGGGGCCCAATGGACGAACCAGCCGCCCATGCCGTCGTCATCGGATGTGCACGTGGGCGTGCAGCCGATGAAGCCAAAGACGCTGGTGAGGCTCACGGTCGGCGAGGGAGGCGGGATCGGCCGGACGTCTGCTGAGACGGTATCGGTCGGCACTTTGCCCTTGTTGCCCACGGTGAGGGAGATGTCCCACTCGTCCCCGTGGGAAACGGTGTCGGCCGACGCCTCGATACCCGTCGACGGGACATACATCACGCCGGGCGCTGCCGCGCGTGTGGGCGTCGGCGTCGGCGTTGAGGTCGCGGGCGCCGACGCTTGCGTTGGCGTCAGCGCGGGTGTCGTGGTCGGCGGTCCCGACGTCGCCTCGACGATCAGGGACGCCGGCGCGCCTGACCCGCAGGCGGCGACGAGGGCCGCGACCAGGATGAGTGCCGCCATGCTGCGCCGCACGTCCCGATAATCGCTGGGCAGAGTCCTTCTGTCGAGAGCCGAAGGGAACGGCCCCTGGCAGCCGGGTGCACATCGCATCCGCTGCGAGGGCACGGGCGGACCGCAGCGCCGGGGGGTAGCCGGGGGCCAGCGTCAGAGAACCGCCGGGGGCACCACACGGCCCTCGGATCGAGATGATCGAGGGGCCGTGCGGTCGGGCGCTCAGCGTGAGACAGAGCCGGCCGACCGTCGGCGACGAGTCTCGGCGCCGACGATGGTCGCTCGCTGGCCTCCGGGGTGCCGTGCGGCTCCATCCACCGGGCAGAGCCGCTCCGTTAGTCTTGCGTCGGCCGCGCAGAATGGCGGCGTGGACGGGCTCGGGAAGGCTCTGGGCTCTGGGCTCTGAGGGTTCGACTCCTCGATCGGGGGCCTGTCCGACTCGTTTGGCAGGGCGGTCAGTGGGCTCGTCAACGGAGGCACAGCCGCAGCCCCAAGCAGCGGGCCGATCGTCCTCGTCGTCGGCGCGGTGATCGTCCTCTTCGCGGTCGTGTTCCGACTCCGGTCCCTGAGCTAGTCGGTGGCTATCAGCGGGCAGGCCCCTGGCCTCACCGGAGCGCTCATCCCGCGAGCGGATCGGAGCGCCCGGGCCAGACCCGGTGGACAAGGTGAGGATGCGCATGACGATCGGCGGTCTCGTGATTCGCGGGGCGACTCCGGAGGACGTGCCGGCCATCCGGGCGCTTCTTCCGCACACGACAATGACAGCCCCGTCACCAGCGTGGACATCGTCGGCCCCTATCTTGGCCATCTCATCCGCCACGCGATCGCGCTCGTGACGGAGTGCGACGGTGAGCTGGTCGCCTACGGTGCGGCCATCGACACGGGCATCGCGCGACACCTCGCTGACCTGTTCGTCCGGTCGGACCTCCTGGGCCGGGGCATTGGGCGCCCCCTGCTGGCGGCGGTAATGGGTGACGCGGCGCAGCGGACCACCTTCGCGTCCGCCGATCCCCGCGCGATCCCGCGGTACGTGCGCGCGGGCATGGCGCCGCTCTGGCCGAGCTTCTACCTGGAGGGCATGGCTGCCGCGCTGCCGGCGCCCGGTCCATCGGCCAGGGTCGAGCCCGCCGATCCGACCCGCCTAGCGAGCCTCGAGCGGGCCTGGACCGGGTGCGATCGCAGCACGGACCACCGGTTCTGGGCCTCGCAGGCCGACGCGGAGGGGTTCGTCGTGCTCGACGCCGGGGAGCCTACGGCCCTCGGCTACGCCCGGGCCCGCCAGATGGGCGTGGCCCGGACCTCGACCGGCTGCTGGTCCGGCCGGACGGCGAGCCGGTCAGACCGACGGTCGCCGCGATCCGGCACGCTGGGCGCGGCGGCGCAGTCATGGCACGCGTCGCGGGTCCGAGCCCGGTTCTCCCTGTGCTCCTCGCGGCGGGGTTCAGGATCACGGACCGCGACGAGTTCATGGCCTCGGACCCGGGGCTGGTCGACCCCGCGCGCCTCGTGCCCAACCCCGGGATGCTCTGACCGTCGACGCCTACTCGAACCCCCGTCAGGTCATCTGCCAGCGGCCATCGGGCAGGAGCTCGGCGCGGAGGTAGTAGCCGAGCGGCTCGTCGACGGGCAGGACCGTCGGGATGCCGCCGCGTAGCTCGTCACTCGAGGGGCCATCCGCCGTTCCGCGGGTGCGTCAAGGAATTACCGGGGCTGGTTCGCGGGTACCCGGCGAGGCGCCACGGGCGTGGGCGTCGACGGGCCTCGCTGACACAATCGACCACGGCGCAGCGAGGGCAAGAAGCAGGCGAAGTTGCCCTGGTTGACGACGGACGAACTGTAGATGACGGTCAGTATCGCCGCCGCGAACGCGGCTCGGGGATGCCTGCGCAGGAGGACCACAAGGACGAGGCCGACGCCCGTCGCGAGCAGGGTGGCGTGGGCAGCAACGAGGCGGGCGAGATGCGCTTCGTGGAGCGGTTGCCCACCGATGAGCGCGCCGGGTAGTCGCGCGGATACCCGCCCACCGTGCGGTCCCCGGGCAGGAGCGACCCGTACAGCAGATGGCCCGCGTTGAGGCGCTCGCCCGCCGCAACGTACGTGGAAGCATCGTTTCGGAGCGAGGTCGGATGCAGCAGATCCGGGCGGCGCACTACGGCCGTGACGTAGAGCTCGCCGACCAGCAGCGCGAGGGCAGGGATCATTAGCGCATACGTCGCCCACTCCGTCGCCGCCCGTCGGTCCAGGTCGAAGCGAGCTCGCATGGTCCTCCCGGGGGTCGCCCCGCCCGTCGCTTTAGCATCAACGCGGTGCTCTAGCCCGATGCTGACGTTGGTGGTCCGATACGGGCCCGACCGACGCGCTGCTCGAGGCGACGACGCCGACCGTGGCGCTGATCTCGGTCGAGGCCGGGAACACGTTCGGGCATCCGGCGCCGCCAACCCCTCGCCCGGCTGGCGGCGCCCGGCGTCCGGACCTACCGCACGGACCTCGACGGAGCGCTCGACGTCGACCTGGAGGTGCGCAGTCTCAGCGTCGGCACGGGCCGGAATCGGTCGGCGGCGACCGCCGGCGGGGCGCACGCCGGCACCCCCGGCACCCCCGCGGCGGTCCTGGCCAGTGTGCCGGTCCGGCCGCGAGACCCGGGATCCGCCGAGACGGGATCGGCCGTCACGTATGATCGGGCGGATGTCCGTTCCCGGGCGCGTCAGCGCCGCCGCTCTGCTCCTCTCAATCCAGCCGCCAGCGTGGCATCTTCGTCACGTCCAGGCGGTTGCGGAGGTCGCTGGCTGGCTGGCGCTGCGCGCTGCTGCCGCCGGACACCCGCTGGACCGCGCGCTCATCGAGGCCGCGGCCCTCCTCCATGACGTCGACAAGGTGCTGCCCCCCGGCGACCCGCTCCGGGCGCTCCCCCACGGCGCGGGGACGGCCGCGTGGCTCACCGCTCGGGGCCATCCGGAGCTAGCCGCGGCGGTGGCCGGGCACCCAGTCACCCGCCTGGCCGCGGCCGACGCGGATGCCTGGCTGGATCGCGCGAGCCCCGAGGAGATCCTCGTCGCCTACGCCGACAAGCGGGCGCACCAGCGACTCGTGCCGATGGCGGTTCGCTTCGCCGACTGGACGCGCCGCTATCCCGAGACCGCCGGCTGGCACGGCTGGAGCGGTGTCGAGGCGGCGGCCGTGCGGCGTCGCGCCGAGCACATCGAGGCCGAGGCATGTGCGCTCGCCGAGGTGGCGCCCGAGGCGGTCCGGCGCCTCCGGTGGACCGGCCGCGCCCTGGCTGCTGCCCGGGCGGACGGGTGACCACGGAGCCCCGCGCGCCCCTCGGCTACTTCTGGGGCGACGACGGGTACGGCCTAGACGTCGCCGCTGCTGCGGTCGGCCGCAACGTGGCGGGCGATGGGCCGCCCCTCGCGCCCTGGCACGTGTCGGGTGCGACGACCCGCGTCGGCGAGGTCGCCGAACACGTGTCGACGGCCACGTTCTTCGGGGGCGGCACGCTCGTGGTGGTCGAGGATCCGGCGGCGCTCCTTCGGGCGCGCGCAGATCGGGACGCGCTGTTCGCAACGCTCGGCGCGGTGGCCCCCGGAAATGCGCTCGTCTTCCTCGAGCCGACCGACGGATCGCAGCGTCGTGCGAAGGCCCTCGAAGAGCTCGCGGCGGCCGTCTCGGCGGCCGGGGGGCAGGTCCGCCAACTCGTGGCGCCGAAGGAGGGAGGGATGGCGCGCTGGATCGGCGAGCGGGCCGCGGAGCGGCGGATCGCGATCGAACCGGCGGCCGCCGAGCTGCTCGCACGCCGTATCGGCGGGTTCGTCCGCGAAGGTGACGTCGACCGGCGCCGGCAGGGCCAGCTGGCCGTCGCCGAACTCGAGAAGCTCGCCCTCTACCGGCTCGACGCGGTGATCCGGCAGGGCGATGTCGAGGCGCTCGTCGCGGACGCGGTCCCGGGATCGTCGTGGGCACTGCTCGACGCGGTGGGATCGCGGCGCACCCGGGACGCTGCCGACCTGCTCGACCGAGTCCTGGTCACGACACCCGAACCGGTCATCCTCACCTTCCTCCATCGACGCATCCGCGACCTGATCGCCATCCTCGACGCGCAATCGCGGGGCGAGTCGCTCCAAAACGCGGCGCGCGCGATGAAGCTGAAGGAGTACCCGGCGCGGAAGCTCTGGGAGCAGGCCCGCGCCTGGCGCGGCCGATGAGCTCGACGCTGCCCTCGAAGGTCTGCTCGAGCTGGATGCGACGCTCAAGGGCGAGGGCGCGGCCGATGCGCGCCGCCGGCGCCTGGCCTTCCTGGTCTGGGTCGCGGAGCGCGCCGCCCGCTGAGCCACCGATCGCCCGGGGCTTCGTCCGAGGGCATGACCGGTCTCAGTCGGCGCTCGACCAGGCCTGCTCCTGAAGGACGAGGTCGCTCTCGATCGCGAAGACGCAGCGTCCGTCCCGCAGGCCGAGCATCTCGATCAGCCCCGGGTCGAGGTAAAGCTGGTGACAGTCCTCGCACAGGCCGCCTGGGATCCCGAAGCAGAGCCGCTCGGTCCGGTCAGGCAGCCGGAACGTTGCGTCGAACCGCGTGGTCACGAGGAGGCGCGTGCACTCGGGGCAGCAGTCTCGAAGGCTGGCCATCGGAAGATCGAACCTCGGGCCTCGTGACGGGTCGCGTCTGCGGCTGCCGTCCGGGCCATTCTGCGATGCCGCCCGCGCGAGGGGCATAGCCCGCAGGTACCGGCCGCGGGGGTACAACATCGGCACGCGCGACCGGCGCCGGGCGCGATGGCCGACGCGTCACTGGACCGAGATGACCGTCCGCGCGTCTGCCCAGAGCTTCTCGAGTGCGTAGTACTCGCGCTCGGGCGGCGCGAAGACGTGGACGATCACGGCGCCCGCGTCGATGAGCACCCAGTGCGAGGCCGGCTCGCCCTCCCGGCCGACGATCGACAGCCCGTCGTGCTTCAGCCCCTCGGCGATCGCGTCAGCGATCGCATCGAGCTGGCGCTCCGATCCGCCGGAGCAGATCACCAGGTAGTCCGCCACGGTGGTGAACGGCGCGATCTCGAGAAGGACGATGTCCGCCGCCTTCTTGTCCTCCGCGAGCTCGACGACGCGGCGCGCAACCTCCAGGGGTGGGCGCTCGCTCGGCGGCGGCGGTGACGTCCGCGCCGGCAGGCCCGGGCGACGCGGCGCCTGACCGATCTGGTCGACGGGCGCGACGATCCCGGTCGCGGCGGCAGGCTCTTCCGTGATCTCGACATCCTGGGGCTCAGTCGCCATCGGCCTCCTCTAGGGTTCGGGCGCCGCCGGCGCGGCGTTGGGCAGGTAGAGAGCGTACTCCCGGATCGCCGCGGCAACCGCGTCGGGGACGAGGTAGCGGACCGAACGGCCCGCCGCCACGCGAGCCCGCACCAGGGTGCCGGAGATCGCGAGGCGCGGGCCCGACAGGAAGACCGCCCGTTCGCCCTGCCCCGGGAAGTCGGCGGCGAAGCGTGCCGATGCCGCGGCCAGGTCCTCGCCATCATCCACGCGCGGCACGACGGCGAGGTGAGCGAGCGCAAGGATCCGCTCCGGGTGACGCCACGTCGGCAGGCCGGCAAGCGCCTCGGCGGACAGGATGAACCAGAGGTCGGGTTCGCGCCCAGCCGCGCGCTCCGCGTCCGCGATGGCGGCAAGCGTGTCCGCCGTGTACGTCGGCCCGGGCCGGTCGACCTCGAGGCGGCTCGCGGCGAACGACGGGTTGTCCGCGATGGCGCGCTCGACGAGCGCGTAGCGGACGTCGGCAGGCGTCACGCCGGTCCCGCCCTTCTGCCACGGATCGCCCGCCGGCACGAACACGACCCGGATCAGATCCAGGGTCTCGCGCACCTCTTCCGCCAGCGCGAGGTGCCCGACGTGAATGGGGTCGAACGTGCCGCCGAGGATTCCGAGTCGACCGCCGGAGACACTCACTCCCCGTCGTGCTCCCACGCATCAGGGCCCCACTCGAGCTCGACCGCACCGATCCGGACGAGATCCCCGGGCACGATCCCCGCCTTCCGAAGTGCCCCGTCGATGCCCATCCGGGCGAGGGCGCGCTGGAATCGCTCCGCCAATTCCTCGACGTCGAAGTTGGTCTGGGCCGCCAGCCGCTCGATCCGCCGGCCACGGACGCGATGCGCGTCGCCCTCCCGCTCCAGCGTGAAGCCGTCGCCGGCGGCATCGAGCCGATGCACGACCACGCCGAACGGCTCCGGCAGGTTCATCTCGTCGTCCGCGCCGGGAAGGAGCTCGCTGATCATCGCCCGCAGGTGCTCCAGGCCCTCGCCCGACTCGGCACTCACCGCAACGACGTTCAGGCCCTCGGCGCGCCGGGCGGCCTCGAACGCGGGCCACGCCATCTGCGCGGCCGGCAGGTCCATCTTGTTGAAGACGACCGCGAGCGGCTTCTCGAGGAGTCGCGGGTCGTGGAGCCGGAGCTCCTCGCGGATCACGTCGTGATCCCAGCCCGGATCACGGTCTGCGCCATCGACCACGTGGACCAGCACGCGCGTCCGTTCGACGTGGCGCAGGAAGGCGTGCCCGAGGCCTGCTCCCGAGGACGCGCCCTCGATGAGCCCGGGCACGTCCGCGATCGTGGGACGCCGATCCGTTGCATCGCCGAGGTCCAGGACGCCGAGGTTCGGCTCGAGGGTCGTGAACGGGTAGGCCGCAATCTTCGGCCGGGCCGCGGTCAGCGCCGCAAGCAGCGTGGACTTGCCCGCGTTCGGGAGACCGACCAGGCCCACCTCGGCGATGAGCCGCAGCTCCAGGCGCAGACTCCGCTCCTGCCCCGGCTCGCCTTTCTGGGCATGCTGTGGCGCGCGATGGGTGGAGGTGGCGAAATGGACGTTGCCGAGGCCACCCCGGCCACCGGTCGCGATCGTTACCTCCTGCCCGGTCGCGACGAGATCGGCGAGGAGCTCGCCCGTGGCGTCGTCGAGCACGCCCGTGCCGGGCGGCACCGAGATCACCAGGTCGTCGCCCGACTTCCCGTGGCGCTTCGCGCCCAGGCCGCGTCCCCCCGCCTCCGCCCGGAAGTGGTGCGTGAAACGGAAGTCGCGAAGCGTCGTGAGGCCGGCGTCCACGCGAAGCACGATCGAGCCGCCCCGGCCGCCGTCGCCGCCGTCCGGCCCGCCCCTGGGCACGTGTGCCTCGCGCCTGAACGTGGCTGCGCCGTCGCCGCCGTCACCGGCGCGGACCCAGATCGTTACGCGGTCGAGGAACATCGCGGCCGATTGTCGCACGCGCCGCGGCCGAGGCCGGCGGCGGGCGTCAGAAGTAGCCGAGCGGGTTGACGCGGACGCCGCCGTCCCAGATCGGGCCGATCCAGACCTCGAAGTGGCAGTGGGGGCCCGTGGCGTTGCCGGTCGCGCCGACCTTTCCGATGAACTGGCCCCGCTCGACGGACGTCCCCGCCGACACCGCGACCGACGACAGGTGGTTGTAGGTCGTGTAGAGGCCGCTGCCGTGCGAGATCCAGATCTGGTAGCCGCCCCCGTTGTCCCGCCAGCCGGAGAAGGTGACGACGCCCGCCGCCGCGGCGATGATCGGAGAGCCCCAGGCCGCCGCGATATCAAGGGCCGGATGGCCGTAGTGGAAGTACTGGCTGATGTAGCCGCCCGGGACCGGCCAGGCGAACCTCCCGCCGCTGTAGTTGGAGACCGGCTGGACGGTGGACCCCGTGCCGCCGGAGGAGCTGCTCACCGAGGCGACGTCCGTGGGCGCGACCGGCTTGGGAGTGGGGATCGCGGCGCCGTGGGCGCCCGGCAGGATCAGCACCTGGCCGATCACGAGCGTCGTGTCCGTGAGTTGGTTGGTCGACACGATGTCCTGCGGGTCCACGTTGTGGGCAGCCGCGACGGAGGCGAGCGTGTCGTTCGGGCCGACGGTGACCACGATGCCGTTCACGGGCGGGATCACGAGCTTCTGGCCGACGTGCAGCTGGTCCTTGGCCTGGAGCTTGTTCGCCCACCAGATGGTCATCATCGAGACGCCCATCTTGCTGGCGATGCCCGTGAGGGTGTCGCCGGAGCGCACGGTGTAGCTTCGAAGCTGGTCCCGGCCGTCGTTCACCGTGGTGTCCACCACGACCGGCTTGAGAAGCGTGCCGTCCTCGAGGAACTGGCCCGCCACGCTCGTCGGGGCTGGCGCGGCCGCGTCGATGCTGCCCGGGCTCACGTTCAGCCCGACCCCGGCGCCTGCGACCCCGTCCCCGACGGTTCCCGCCCCGTCGTTGGGGCCGCTCGGTGTCGTATCCGGTGGGCCGGCCTGGATGTCGCCCTGCGCGTCGACCGGGCCCTCCAGGCCGTCGTTCGGGCCGCCGGCGCCGCCGATCACCAGGCGCGGCGCGCTGCCGGCAGAGGTGGTCGCGCCTGTGGCCGCGCCGACGAAGCCGGGCGCGGCAGTCAGCGAGGCGACGAGGAGGAAGACCGCGACGAGGACGGGGACCGCGCGCTCCGGCGAGTCGAGGCGCAAGAGCCGCCCGAGCCGCCACGTGGGGCGGGTCGCCTGAAGGAGCTCGCGCGAGGCCGGCGAAGTGGAGGTGCCGGTTGAACCGGAAGGACCCACGGCAGCCCGAAGCACGGCGGCCGCTCGGCGGGTGAACCCATCACGTGGTCCCCGCGGGGTCCGGACTCGGGGTTCCGGGTTGGTCGTGTCGCCGCGGCGCCGCGCGATCGCGCGGCGAACGGCGACCGTCGCCTTCAGCAATACGGTCTCCTGATCGACGGGCGGCGGCACGTGGTGCCGGGGCGAGCATAGGCCCGGGCGAACTGCCGTCCGTGGTCGCGGTATGGAGCTAGTGTTCTCCAGAGCGCGCGGCTGACCCGTCTCCCCCAAGGCCGGGTGTGGACCTGTCTGGCCGAACCCTACCAGACGCCTGGCGCTGGTGCAACCTCGCCGGCGGCCCCCGAACCGGGGGCCAAAGGTTGTCCGGAGGGCCCGTCAGGCGCTGGCGTCGGCGCTCTTCTGGAGCGAGGCGAGGAACCCGGCGTTCGTCTCGGTCTTGGCGAGGCGGTTGAGCAGGAGCTCGATCCCCTCGTTCGTCCCGACCGCGGAGAGCATGCGGCGCATCGTCCAAACCATCCGGAGGGTGGGCTCCTCAAGGAGCAGCTCCTCGCGGCGCGTCCCGGAGCGCTGGACGTCGATGGCCGGGAATATCCGCTTCTCGGCCAGCTTCCGGTCGAGGATCAGCTCGGAGTTCCCGGTTCCCTTGAACTCCTCGTAGATCACGTCGTCCATCCGGGAACCCGTGTCGACCAGGCACGTGCCGATGATAGTGAGCGACCCGCCCTCCTCGATCTTGCGGGCGGCGCCGAAGAAGCGCTTCGGGGGATACAGAGCGATCGGGTCGATGCCGCCCGAGAGCGTCCGACCGGACGGCGGCAGGGCCAGGTTGTACGCCCGCGCGAGGCGCGTGATGGAGTCCAGCAGGATGACGACGTCGCGGCCCGTCTCGACCTGGCGCTTGGCGATCTCGAGCGCCATCTCCGCCACGTGGGTGTGGTTCTCCGTCGGCTCGTCGAACGTAGACGAGATCACCTCGCCCTTGACGGACCGCCGCATGTCGGTGACCTCCTCGGGCCGCTCCCCGATGAGCGCGACCATGAGGAGGACCTCCGGGTAGTTCTCGCTGATCCCGTTGGCGATGTTCTTAAGGAGCATCGTCTTGCCGGCCTTCGGCGGGCTGACGATAAGGGCGCGCTGCCCCTTGCCGATCGGGTTGACGAGGTTGACGAGGCGCTGCGAGAGATTTTTCGGGTCGCACTCGAGATTGAGCAGGTCGATCGGGTGGATCGGCGTCAGGTCGCCGAAGTGCGGCCGTCGTCGAGCGGTGTCCGGGTCGACGCCGTTGACCGTGTCGACGCGAAGCAGGCCCCAGTACTTCTCCCCCTCGCGCGGCGCGCGGACCGTCCCGTTCACGCGATCGCCGATCCGCAGGCCGAAGCGGCGGACCTGGCTGGAGCTGACGTAGACGTCGTCCGGCCCGGGCATGAGCCCGTGCCGGCGCAGGAAGCCGTAGCCCTCGTCGACGACGTCGAGGATGCCCGTCGCGTAGTCCTGCCCGAGCCGCTCGGACTGGACCTGGAGGATGCGATCGACCAGGTCATCACGGCGGTCCGCGGCAACCGTGTCGACTTCGAGCTCCGCAGCCGTGGCTCGAAGCTCGGCCGGGCTCATCTCCCGGAGCTCGGCCGCGCCGATCTCCGGGCCGTCGGCGGTCCCGTTTAGCTCCTCGTAGTCCGGCAGGCCGGCAGGGCGCAGCCCCTGCGGGCGCCGTCGAGGACGGCGGTTGCGGGTGCGCGGATCGGGAGGATTCGAGGGCATGGGAGAGGGGTCACCTGAAACATGCGGCCGCGGCGAGCGGCCCGGGACTGCGCACCGGCGCGGAATCGAGCCGCGGCGGACGGTGCGTGTGGGACGCCTGGAGCATACGCGCCGCGGTCGATGCCCGTCAATGGCGAAGCCGGCCGGCTGGCGAAACCGGCTGGCCGGGAAGACACCCGGCCAGCGCGGGGTGGGATCAGCTCTTGGCAGCAGCCTCCGCGCGGGCCTTTGCCCAGTCCGCCTTGAACTGCACGATCCCGCTGTCGGTGAGCGGGTGGTGGATCATCTGGCGCAGAACCTTGAACGGGAGCGTGGCCACGTGCGCGCCCGCAAGCGCGGCCTCCGTCACGTGGCGCGGATGCCGGATCGACGCGGCGAGAACCTCGCTGTCGAGCTCGTGAAGGTTCACGATGTCCGCCAGCTCCCGGATGACGATCATCCCTTCCTCGTTGATGTCGTCGAGGCGGCCGACGAACGGCGAGAGGAGGCTGGCCCCGGCCTTGGCCGCGAGGAGGCCCTGGTTCGCGCTGAAGATCAGGGTGCAGTTCGTCTTGATGCCTTCCTCGGCGAAGCGGCTGATCGCTTCGAGGCCGTTCTCGCTCATCGCCACCTTGACCACGATGTTGGGGGCAAGCTTGGCGAAATGGCGGCCCTCGGCCAGCATCCCGTCCACGTCGTCGGCAACGACCTCGGCGCTCACCGGTCCCGGGGTCAGCTTGCAGATCTCGCGCAGGACGTCGTCGTACGAGCCGCCGACCCGCGCGTACAGGCTGGGGTTGGTCGTCACGCCGTCGATGACGCCCCAGCGAACCGCCGTGCGGATCTCATCGATGTCGGCGGTATCGAGGAAGAGCTTCATGGGGACCTCCAGGCGGTGGCAGGGGTGCGTCAATTGTATGGGGCGGGCGCGTCGACCTGACCCGCCGCGCATGGGTCAGTGCGCGTCGGCCTCCGAGACCGAACCGGCTCGGTCACCGCGGGACGCTTCCGCGCGGTCGATCACCGCGGGGCCGCCAGCATGCGACCTGAGGATCGGCTGCCGGCCGTCCCGCAGGGCGACTGCCGTGGCGATGAAGCCGTCGAACAGCGGATGGGGCCGTTCGGGCCTGCTCTTGAACTCCGGGTGGAACTGGCTGGCCACGAACCACGGGTGATCGCGCAGCTCGATGATCTCCACGAGCCGTCCGTCCGGCGACTGGCCCGAGAGGATCATGCCCGCCGCCTCGAGCAGCGCACGATAGCGGTTGTTCACCTCGAAGCGATGGCGATGGCGCTCGTAGACCACCTCGTCCCCGTAGACGAGGTGGGCCTTGGAACCGGGCGTCAGACGCGCCGGGTAGAGCCCCAACCGCATCGTCCCGCCCTTCTCCTCCATGTCCCGCTGGTCCGGCATGAAGTCGATCACCGGGTGCGCCGTGAACATGTCGAACTCGGTCGAGTTGACATCGTTCGAGCCCGTGGCCGTCCGCGCCAGCTCGATGACGGCGCACTGGAGACCCAGGCAGAGGCCCAGGTAGGGGACGCGTCGCTCGCGCGCATACCGCGCCGCAAGGACCTTGCCCTCGATCCCGCGATGGCCGAAGCCGCCCGGGACGAGGATCGCGGCCGCTCCGTCGAGCGCCTCGGCAACGCTCGCATCGGTCAGCGTCTCGGAGTTGACCCAGCGCACCTTCACGTCGACGCCGTTCGCCCAGCCGGCGTGCTTGAGCGACTCGGTCACCGACAGGTAGGCGTCGGGAAGCTCGATGTACTTCCCGACGAGGGCGACCTCCAACTCCGGCTTCGGGCGCTTGATGAGCTCGACCAGCCGGCGCCAGCGTTCCAGGTCCGGCGGACGCGCGACCTCGCCGAGGCCGAGATCGCGGACGAGCAGGTCGCCGAGCCCGGCCTCCTCGAAAAGGAGCGGCACCTCGTAGATCGTGTCGGCGGTGATGGCCGGGATCACGGCGTCCACAGCGACGTCCGTGAAGAGCGAGATCTTCTCGCGGATCTCGTCGGACACGGGATGGTCGGCCCGAAGGACGATCACGTCGGGCTGGATCCCGATCCCGCGGAGCTCCTTGACGGAGTGCTGTGTCGGCTTCGTCTTCGGCTCGCCGGTCGCCGCAAGGACGGGCAGGAGCGTGACGTGGACGTAGAGCACGTGCTGCCGGCCGACGTCCTTGCGGATCTGGCGGATCGCCTCGAGGAACGGCAGGCTCTCGATGTCGCCGACCGTGCCGCCCACCTCCACGACCACGACGTCCGCTCCACCGTCGCGCGAGACGCGCAGGATCCGATCCTTGATCTCGTTCGTGATGTGGGGGATGACCTGGACGGTTCCACCGAGGTAGTCGCCGCGTCGCTCCTTGGCGATGACGGCCTGGTAGATGCGGCCCGTCGTCACGTTGGAGAGCTGCGACAGGTTTTCGTCGATGAACCGCTCGTAGTGTCCCAGGTCGAGGTCCGTCTCGGCGCCGTCATCCGTCACGAAGACCTCGCCGTGCTGGTACGGCGACATGGTCCCCGGATCCACGTTGATGTACGGGTCGAGCTTGAGGACGGAGACGGAGATCCCACGCGCCTTGAGCAGGCGGCCGATGCTGGCGGCGGTGATGCCCTTCCCGAGGGAGGAGGTGACCCCTCCGGTCACAAAGACATACTTCGCCATGGGGCGTGATCCTCCGGGGTTTTTCCGATGCTAGCGGAAATCGGCCGATCGCGCCAGACCCCCGGCCATGGTGCGGCGGGTCGGCCGGTCGGATTCGAGCGGCCTCCTTCGGCAGCTCGCAGCCGATCTACGCCTCGATAAGCGGTGGTGGCTCGGGGCCCGCCCGGCCCGCCGCCGTCCCGGAGGGGGCACGCCGGGCGACGACGATCCCGGCCACGATCACCGCCAGCCCGGCTGCCTGGACCGCGAGGATCGGCTCGCCGAGCAGGATCGCGGCGAGGACGATCGTGAGGGCCGGGACCAGGAACTGCAGGTTCGCGATCCGGCTCGGACCGAGCAGCGCGATCGCCCGGAACAGCACGACGTTCGCCAGCCCGCCCGCCACGATCCCCGAGTAGAGGACCGCGGCGATGTGCCGGGGACCCGCCGCCGAAAGATCACCGGTGGCGAGCTCCGCGAGCCCCGGGACGGCGAGCACGGCCGAGCCGGCCAGGATCGCCCACGTCGTCAAGCGGAGCGGAGAGTAGGTCGCGAGCAGGGGCGCCGAGAGCGCCAGGTACCAGCCCCAGCACGCGGCCGCACCGATCGTCATGACGTCACCGAGCCCGGCACCGTCGACCCGGAGCCCGCTGCCGGCCGCGACGAGGGCGACCCCGGCGAATGCGACGATCGCCCCGACATAGCGGAGACGGTGACCCCGCTCGGCGCGCGTCACAACCGCCGCGAGGAGCGTGAAGATCGGCGTCGTGGCGACCAGCAGCGAGCTCGTGCCTGCGGTCGTCAGCGAGAGCGCGGTCGCCCAGAGTAGCTGGTACAGCCCGAACCCGAGCGCGCCGAGCAGCCCGACACGGATCGCCACCCGGCGCGGCAGGCCGACCGAGCCTTCGCGCAAGTGCGTGATGGCAAGCAGCAGGAGACCGGCGAGGAGAAACCGGATGAATGCGAAGCCGACGGGGGGCACGGCCGAGATGGCAGCCTTGACCGTGACGAAGTTGAACGACCAGGCGACCATGACCGCCAGCGCCCCGAGCTCCGCCAGCCGACGGGCGCGGGCGGCCTCGATAGTCGCCGGGAATGCGCCGATCGAAACGGCAACGGCCCCGTCGACACTCGTCGGCGGGGCCATCGGAGCCTGGAGCGGCAGGATCTGCCGGGGCTCAGCCGCCTTCCTGCTCGAGCTCGAGGGTCTCCTCGTCGCTCTCTTCGGTCAGCTTCAGCCATATGAAGAGGCCGGCAAGGACGACGAGCGGGATGACGACGAGCGCCGCGAGCGTCACCCCGAGCGCGGTCGCCACGATCTTGAGTGCCTTCATGGGCCGTGCCTCCTTCGGTGAGACGCCCCGCCCGCTACGCCTTGCGGGCCTGGGGCGCCGCCTTGATCATCGCCTCGATGTCGTCCTTGGTGAACTCCGCGAGCTCGTGGTAGCCGCCGGCGGCTCCCACGCGGTGAAGACGGACCACGAACGCGCCGCCCTGCTCAAAGAAAAAGATGTCGTGCGGCTTCTGCTCGTCCATCCAGCGTCCGAGGACGCGGAACGAGTTCTCATAGTAGCCCCCGGCCGCCCAGTCGGGCGCAGGCGTGCCGGCGGCACGACGCGCGATCGCCTCGTCCATGAAGCGGGCGATGTCGTCATCGAGGAACGTCAGCGTCTCCTTGGCCTGGTGGCCGGGTGTCTCGGACCAGGTGCCGCCGCTGCTCTCGACCGCGAGGCCCTGAAGGATGAAGCCGTCGGGAGCCTCCACGAGCAGGACATCGTGCATGCCGCGCTGGTCGAGGAACGCGCCGATCGAGCGCAGCACTTCCTCGAAGTCCTGTCGCGGGCTCCCCTCGTAGATCCGCATCGTCCCTCCTCGTCGCCGCAGCCCGCGTCCCGGGGGACGCATCCGGCCTCAGCCGCCGGCCATCTGGTCGAGCGGGCCGCGCTCGCGAGGCGCGCGAACGCATGGAGGTCGTCCAACTCACGAGTGTACGCACGCCACCTGCGCTGCACAAGGCGGGGAGGACCATCGCCGGGTCGGCGCAGCCGCCGCTCAGATCGTCGTCGCCAGGCGGCCGGCGAATCTCGCGTTGTTGACGATGAGCGCCGTGTTCGCCCGGATCGACCTGCCGTCGGTCAGCTCCGCGACCCGCTGGAGAACCCACGGGGTCAGGGCCGGCCCGTGGATCCCGGCGTCATCTGCCTCGCCGGTCGCGCGCCCGATCGCCGCCTCCGCCGCCTCGCGGGGCAGCTCGTCGGCGGCGGGGACCGGGACGCAGAGCAGCACCCCGGAGCCGAGCCCGAGCGCGAGGTGGGTGCGGGCGAGGTCGGCCGCTCCGGCCAGGTCGGCGACGTGCTGCGGAGCCCGGATCCCGGACGCGCGGGAGAAGAAGCCGGGCAGCTCGTCCGTTCCGACCGCGACTACCGGCACGCCGCGCGACTCGAGCACCTCGAGCGTCCCTCGCACGTCGAGAATCGCCTTCGGGCCGGCGCACACGACGACGACCGGCGTTCGCGCGAGCTCCTCGAGGTCGACGGAGACGTCGAGGCTGGGCGGTCGCCGCCGTCCGTCCCGGCCGATGACGGCCTCGAACGCGCCCGGATGGACGCCCCCGATGCCGCCGGTCGCGAAGACGCGGATCCCCGCCGCGTCGGCCGCGAGCATGGTGGCCGAGACCGTGGTCGCACCCAGCACGCCGGCCGAAAGCGCGCCGGCCATCGTCGGCCGGGCCACCTTTCGGACGGCGGCAGCGGTCGCCAGCTCGGCCAGCGTGGCCGCGTCGAACCCAACGAGAAGCCGCCCCGCGCGGATGGCGATCGTCGCCGGCACTGCCCCGGACTCGCGAACGGCCGCCTCGGCGGCGCCGGCGACCTCGATGTTCCGCGGGTATGGGAGCCCGTGGCTGATGAGCGTGGACTCGAGGGCGACCACCGGGCGGCCGTCCCGGAGCGCGCCGGCGACCTCGGGGGCGATCAGGAGGCGATCGCGCAGTCCGCTGGCGATGGGCTCGTGCATCCGTCGAGCGTAGCGCCGGCCCGGTCCGGGCGCCACGGGGGTACCCAGGGGCGGGCGGAAGCGTAGGCTTGGCCCGATGCCCGAAGGGACGCGCGCGTCGATCACGCCGGCCGGGCTCCTCCGTCGCCAGGTCGTCCTCGAGGAGCACGATCCCCTTCCGGGCGGCGATGGGGCCGTCGTCGTCCGGCGTTTCGTGCACGCCGAGACGTATCGCTCGCACCTCGCCCTGGTCTTCTTCGGCGGGCCGAGGCGGCCGCGCCTGCTGACGGCGGGTGCCGTTCGCGACCATGCGCCGCGCGTCAGCCCTGACGGCCGCGCGGTCGCGTTCCTGCGCTCCTTCCCGCACGAGCCGGATCGCTCGACGGCGGTGATGGTGGCGGCCCTCGACGGCGACGAGGAATGGGTCCTCTGGGCGCCGGAACACGGGGTGAGCGAGATCGCCTGGTCGCCCGACGGATCCCGGCTCGCGCTCGCGGCGCCCGGCGATCCCGCCAGGTCGATCGTCGGACCCGAAGCGAAGGGACGGGTCGTCACGGCGCGACGGATCGTGCGCGCCGACTGGCGAGCGGATGGGGTTGGCCACCGCGACCGGTGGGTCCAGGTCTGGGTGGTCGCCGCGCGGCCAGGCGCGCGGCCGCGCCGCCTGACCCGCGACGAGACCGACGCGCGGTCGATCGCATGGGCGCCGGACGGCCGCTCGATCGCCTATGCCGGCGACCCGCGGCTCGACGCGGACATCCGGCCGCGGCCGTCGATCTGGGTCGTGCCGGCATCGGGCGGCAGGCCACGGGAAGCCATCCGTCTTGCCGGCCAGGCCGGCTCGCCGTCCTTCTCGCCCGACGGGCGCTGGCTGGCCTGCGCGGGCGTCGACGTCGAGGATCCGCTCGACGACGAGCAGCCGGGCCTCTTCCTGGCGCCCGTCCCGGGCAGGACGGCCGGCGGCGCGATCATCGGCCGGGCATCGAGCGCCGAGCGTGCCATCGTCGGGCCGGCCGCGCCTCCGAAGGCCGTCGCCCTGGGGCCGGACCTCGACCGCCCGATCGGCGCGTGGAACGACACCGACCTCAGCGGCTGGATGTCCTCGCCGCGAACCGGGCCCACCTGGGATGGCCCAGCTTCCCTAGTCGCGCTCGTCAGCGAAGCCGGACGCGTCCGCCCGTGGCGCTTCCCCGTGGACCCCGAGACGGGGCGGCCGGCGGGAACCCCCGCGCGGCTCGTCGACGGCGACATCGCCGCGTGGAGCCTCGGCGTGGCTCGGGGAACGGTCTCGATCCTTGCCACCGTGGACGACCGTCCGATGGAGCTCCTCTCGCTCCGCCCGGCGCGCCGCCAAGCCGCGCTTCGCCCTTGGACGACGATGGGGGGCGCTTGGCGGCGCCGGACGCCGTGGCCGGAGATGCGGCGGGTCCTCGTTCCGGGCGAGGGCGGGCCGATCGAGACCTGGATCGCCTCGCCGGCCGGCGCCGGGAAGGCCGCACTCCCGACCGTCGTCAATGTCCACGGCGGCCCGCTGGGCGCGTGGTCGCCCGCTCCGTCCACGGAGAACGTCCTCCTCGCGGCGCACGGCTACCGCGTCATCCTCCCCAACATCCGGGGCTCCGCCGGCTACGGGCGAGCGTGGATCCGGCCCCAGCTCGGCGACTGGGGCGGCGTCGACGCGGCCGACGTCCTCGCTGCCGTGGATCACGTGGTGGGGCTGGGCCTCGCCGATCCCGGACGGCTCGGCATCCTGGGCCTCTCGTATGGCGGGTTTCTCGTGAACTGGCTCGTCGGAGCGGCGCCCGACCGCTTTGCCGCCGCGGTCAGCGAGAACGGCGTGTCCAACCAGCTCAACGCCTGGTCCAACTCCGACTCGGGCCCCGAGTACGACCGGATGGCCTTGCTCGGCGACCCCTTCAGCGAGGAGGGGGTTGCGCGGCTCTGGCGCCAGTCGCCGCTTCGCAACGTGACGCGGATTCGGACCCCCCTCCTCATGCTCCAGGGCGAGTCGGACTTGCGCTGCCCGGCGGCGGACAACGAGCAACTCTTCGTGGCGCTGCGACATCTCGGCCGCCAGGTGGAGTACATCCTCTACCCGGAGAGCTGGCACACCTTCGCGATCACCGGCAGGATGGACCGGCGGATCGACCGGAACGAGCGCGTGCTCGCCTGGTTCGACCGCTTCCTTAAGCCGTAGAGGGCGGCGCGCCCTCCCGCACCTCGCCCGGCTACCCGAGCGAAAGCTCCGGACGTGCCGTCCCGACCTGGCGACCTGCAGCCCGATGACCGGCGACGACGGCGCGCCGCAGGACGTCCGTCGTGGTGGCGGCTCCGGCGGCCAACCACGAGGCGAGGAACCCGGCATCGAACGCGTCGCCGGCACCCGTCGTGTCCGCACCGACCCGGGGCCGAGTGGCAACCTCGAGTCGCACACCGGGAGACGCCCCATCCGGGACGCGCGCGAGCAGGGTCGCACCGCCGGCGCCCCGTTTGACGATCGCGAGCGGCGCGAAGTCCAGGAGGGGCCCCGGGTCGGCCCGGCCCAGGAACGCGGCGGCCTCATGGGCGTTGGTGAAGAGGAGATCCGGCGCGACGTCTCGAACGAGCGCGTGCGCGGCAGCTCGGCCATCGGCGAGGAGAGGGGCCGCCGACGCGAGATCAAGGCTGACACGTGCGCCGGCGGCTCGCGCGCGCCCGACGGCCGCGCGTCCGGCCTCGCCGAGCGGCGCGCCGAGGAGCGAGTAGGCCGGCAGGTGGAGCAGGGTCAGGCCCGAGAACCAGGCCGGATCGAGGTCGGCCGGACGTAGCAGGTCGGCCGCCCCGCGCTCCGCGACGAACGACCGGTCGCCCGTGGCGGGGTCGACGAGCATCCCGATCCGGGCCGTCCGCGCGCCGGCGGGTCGCACGGCACGGACCAGCACGCCGTCCTCCCGGAGCGCTGCCACGAGCGCGCGGCCGGAGCCGTCACGTCCGACCGCGCAGACGAGCGACGTGCGCGTCCCGAGCCGGGCCAGCCAGCGGGCGACATTGGCGGCGGAGCCACCCTGGGACAGCCGAACCACGCCCGGAACATCCGTCCCGTGACGGAGCGGGCGCTCGGGCACGAGAGCCACGTCGAGCGCGAGATCGCCGAGAACCATGACCCGGATCCGTCGCGGACGGGAGATCGGCTGGGGCATGCGTTCGAGGATACGCCGGGGCCCTCGTCGGAGCGGCGCCTACAATTGGGTGTCCATCTCGCGCCCTGTTCCACCGCCCAGGAGCCCGCTCGCATGACCCTCACCGCCGAACAGCTCGACCGGCTCGCGATCGACACGCTCCGCACCCTCTCGATCGACGGGGTCCAGCAGGCGAACTCCGGGCATCCGGGTGCCCCGATGGGGATGGCCCCGATGGCCTACGCGCTCTGGACGCGCTTCCTCCACCACGCTCCGACGCACCCCGACTGGCCGAACCGCGACCGGTTCGTGCTGTCCGCCGGGCACGCGTCGATGCTCCTCTACTCGCTCCTCCACCTCACGGGCTACGACGTCTCGCTCGACGACCTTCGCCACTTCCGCCAGTGGGGCTCGCGGACGCCCGGACACCCGGAGCGCGGTTTGACCCCGGGCGTGGAGGCGACGACGGGCCCGCTCGGCCAGGGCGTCGCGAACGCAGTGGGAATGGCCATCGCGGAACGGCGCCTCGCCGCGGAATTCAACCGCCCGGGCCACGCCGTCATCGACCATCGTACCTACGCCGCCTGCTCCGACGGCGACCTGCAGGAGGGGATCGCCTCGGAGGCGGCGTCGCTGGCGGGCCACCTCCGCCTCGGCAAGCTCGTCCTGCTGTACGACGACAACCACGTCCAGCTCGACGGGCCCACCTCGATGTCCTTCTCGGAGGATGTCCTCGAGCGGTTCGACGCCTACGGGTGGCACACCCAGCAGGTCGAGGATGGCAACGACCTCGCGGCGATCGAGGCGGCCATCCGGGCCGCCCACGCCGACGGGCGCCCATCGATCATCGCGGTCCGGACGCACATCGGGTTCGGATCGCCGCACAAGCAGGATTCTCACGCGTCCCACGGCGCTCCCCTCGGGGCCGACGAGGTCCGCCTCACGAAGGAAGCCTACGGTTGGGACCCCGACCGGACCTTCTACGTGCCCGACGACGTTGAGGGTCTCTTCAGCCGCGCGATCCCCTACGGCGAGCACCTTGTGAACGACTGGGAGGACCGGATGCGGCGGTATGCCGCGGCGTTCCCGGCCCAGGAGAGGGAGCTGCGCCGGCGGCTCGCGGGTGAGCTGCCGGGCGGCTGGGACGCGCAGATCCCGGTCTACGCGGCCGGCGAGGAGCTCGCAACCCGCCAGGTGAGCCAGACAGCGATCCAGGCGATCGGGGCGAGCCTGCCGGAGCTCTTCGGTGGCTCGGCGGACCTCTCGGAGTCCAACCTGACGGACGTCCGCGGCGGCGGCGACTTCAGCGCCGAAGAGGCGGGCCGGAACCTCCGCTTCGGCGTCCGTGAGCACGGGATGGGCGGGATCGTCAACGGCATCGCGTGCCACGGGGGTTTCCTGCCGTACGCCGCCACGTTCCTCACCTTCAGCGACTACATGCGTGGGTCGATCCGCCTTGCCGCGCTCTCCGGCCTGCACGTCGTCTATGCCTGGACCCACGACTCGGTCGGCCTGGGCGAGGACGGACCCACGCACCAGCCCGTGGAGCACTACGCAGCCTTGCGGGCGATCCCCAACCTGTGGTTCGTCCGGCCGGGCGACGCGAACGAGGCGGCTGCCGCCTGGGCGCTGGCGGTCGAGCGTGCCGAGGGCCCGACCGCCCTCGCCCTGTCCCGGCAAAAACTACCAACGTTTGCCGCCACCGCGGCGCTGGCCCGCGAGGGAGTGCGTCGGGGCGGCTATGTGCTGCGGGCCGCATCGTCGGAGGCAGGCGGCGGGACGCCGGCGCTCATCCTGGTCGCCACCGGCTCCGAGCTCGGGCTGGCGATGGGCGCGGCGGACGCCCTCGAGGCCGTCGGCATCGCAACGCGCGTCGTGTCGCTTCCCTGCTGGGAAGCGTTCGAGGCCCAGGCCCCCGACTACCGCGAGTCTGTTCTCCCCGCGGCGGTCCGGAAGCGCGTCAGCATCGAGATCGGCGTCTCCCTGGGCTGGGAGCGCTGGACCGGCGAAGAGGGCGCGATCCTCGCGCTCGACCACTTCGGGGCGTCGGCCCCGGCGACCACGATCTTCGAGCACTTCGGATTCACGGTCGAGCGGGTCGCCGAGATCGGCCGACGCGTGGTGCGGGATGGCCTGCGAGGTCGCGTCGCGACCCTTGTCCCGTCGCATCACGCCGGAGGCGCGGCGTGATGCGCGTCGCGCTGGCGGCGGATCACGGGGGCGCAGAGCTTCGCGATGAGCTTCTCCGCCGGCTCGCCGACACCGGACACGAGCTGATCGATCTCGGCGGCGACGGCAGCGACCCGGCGGACGACTACCCGGACATCGCGCTCCGCCTAGCGAATGCCATCCGCACGGGGGAGGCGGAGCGGGGAATCCTCGTCTGTGGGTCGGGCATCGGCGCGTCCGTCGCCGCGAACAAGGTCCGGGGGATTCGCGCCGCGGTGGCCCACGACACGTACTCGGCCCACCAGGGCGTCGAGCACGACGACCTCAACGTGCTCTGTCTCGGCGGCCGGGTCATCGGCGTGGAGCCCGCGGCCGAGTGCGCCCGCGCGTTCCTGGGGGCCTCGTTCTCGGGCGCCGATCGCCATGCGCGGCGCGTCGCAAAGGTCCTCGCGATCGAGGCAGAGGAGCTCGGCAGGGGCTGATCGACCGCGCACCGCGTCTACACTGCACCGATCAGGAGGCAGTCGATGGCAGAGCCGCTCCCCATGTTCGCCCCCGACGCGCTCGAGGTGCAGATCGTCGACCCCGCGCTCGTCCGGGCTGTCGAGGCGGCGCTCGCGCGCGCCGACGCCGAGCGCTGGGTCGAGCGGCTCCACGATCGGGACGCGACGCTCTGGTCCGCGGACCCGGACGTCCAGGCAAAGATCGCCAGCCGACTCGGCTGGCTCGATGCGCCGGTCGACTTCGAGGAGCAGGTCCCCGCCCTGGAGGCATTCGGCGAGAGCATCCGCGCCGCGGGCTTCACCGCCACGCTCGTCGCCGGCATGGGCGGCAGCAGCCTTGCCCCGGACGTGCTCGCAGACGCCTTCCGCGACATCTCCGACTGGCTGGCCGTCCGGGTCCTGGATTCGACCGACCCGGCGGCCGTCGACGCGGCCTGGGACGGTCTCGATCCACTGGCGACGCTCGTGATCGTTGCCACGAAGTCCGGCACGACCACCGAGAGCCTGGCCTTCCAGGCGGATGCGTGGGCCCGGATCCACGCCGCCCTCCGTGCCGCCGGGGAGCGGCGGGAGTCCCCCGGCGACCTGATGGTGGCGGTCACCGACCCTGGCCGCAGCCTGGAGGCGATCCCCCATCACGACGACCTGCGCGAGGTCTTCCTCAACCCGGAGGACGTCGGCGGGCGCTATTCCGCGCTCACCTACGTCGGTCTGGTCCCGGCCTCGCTGCTCGGCCTTGACCTGGACGCCTTCCTTGCCTCGGCCGTCGGGATGCTGGCACGGACGCACGGAACCTCGGCCGCCACGAACCCGGGCGCCGCGCTCGGCGCTCGTCCTCGGCGTCCTCTGCCGGGCCGGTCGCGACAAGCTGACGCTCGTCGCCGACCCGGCGGTGGCGCGTTTCGGGGCCTGGCTGGAACAGCTCATCGCGGAGAGCACCGGGAAGCACGGTGTGGGGATCGTGCCGATCGCCGGCGAACCGCTCGGAGAGGTCGCCGCGTATGGGCCCGACCGCCTGTTCGTCCGGCTGGTGCTCGACGGCGCGGCGCCGCCGGCGCCCACGCCGGGCGGCACGTCCGCCGACGAACTGCTCGATGCGCTCGCCGCCGCCGGCCACCCGGTCATCCGGATCCGCCTGTCGGACCCGATCGATCTCGCCGCCGAGTTCGTCCGCTGGGAGGTCGCGACTGCGCTTGCCGGGGTTCTCCTAGAGATCAACCCGTTCGACGAGCCGAACGTCACTGAGTCCAAGGAGAACACGAAGCGCGTGCTTGCCGAGCTCGAGCGAACCGGCGCGTTCCCGGCGCCGGCGCCGATCGCGCAGGGCGACGGCCTCGTGCTCGTGGGCGACCGAACGCTCGGCGCCGGCACGCCGTCGGACGCGCTGCGACGGCATCTCGCCCGGGCACGCCCCGATGCGTACCTCGCGCTCCAGGCGTTCATCGCCCCCACCGCGGCGCGGGCAGCTGCGCTCGATCGCATCCGGGCGCTGCTCCGCGATGCCACCCGCCGGGCGACGACGAGCGGCTTCGGACCGCGCTTCCTCCATTCGACGGGCCAGCTCCACAAGGGCGGTGCGCCAATCGGCTGGTTCGTCCAGATCACCGCGGACCATCCCGCCGATGTCGAGATCCCGGGCCGCCCCTTCAGTTTCGGTCAGCTCGTCGATGCCCAGGCGGTCGGCGACTTCGAGGCGCTCGAGTCGCACGGCCTCCCGGTCCTGCGGGTCCACCTGAGCGCGGACGTCGACCAGGGTCTTGCTGCGCTGGAGCGCGCGCTCCGCGATGCTGTTGCGTAAGCGCTCGTCGACGGTCACGCCCGACACCCCATCATCCCAGGTGAGCCGCACAGGCAGGGCGACATGACGGACGAGACGAAGGAGCTCGCGCACCCGGGCCGGGCAGCCGACGACAGTCCCCGGAGCGCGCGCGAGCTGCGCCTGGCCCGCCTGGGCAAGCGCCGGCCGGCTGCGAGGCCGAACCACAACCCGCTCCGCGACGGGCTGCGCCTGGAGCGAGTCCCGGACCCCGCGGCGCTCGTCCTGTTCGGCGCGACCGGCGACCTCGCCCACCGCAAGGTGGTCCCGGCGCTCTTCCAGCTTTGGCGGACGAACCTCCTGCCCCACGAGTTCGCGCTCGTCTGCGTGGGGCGGCGCCAGTACTCAGACGAGGCCTTCCGGGCCGAGCTCCGGACCGCCCTCGACCAGCACAGCCGCGTGCTGCCCGTCGAGGCGGCGGTCTGGGACGAGTTCGCCGCTCGGATCCGGTACCAGCGCGGCAACTTCGACGACCCGCAGATGTACGACCAACTCGTCGCGCTCCTCGACGAGCTCGACCGCGAGCGCGGGACGGCGGGCAACCGGCTCTACTACCTGGCCACGCAACCGTCCGCGTTCGCCGAGATCATCGCCCAGCTGGGCCGGGCCGGGCTCGACCACGAGCAGCATGGCGCCGGCTGGCGACGGATCGTGATCGAGAAGCCGTTCGGGCGCGACCTCGTCTCGGCGATCCGGCTCAACCGGGAGGTGGGCAAGGTATTCCGCGAATCGCAGGTCTACCGGATCGACCACTACCTGGGCAAGGAGACGGTCCGCAACATTCTCGTCTTTCGCTTCGGAAACGGGATCTTCGAGCCGATATGGCACCGCCGCTACGTGGACCACGTCCAGATCACGGTCGCCGAGTCGATCGGGATCGAGAAGCGCGGCTCGTTCTACGAGGAGGCCGGCGCGTCGCGCGACTTCCTCCAAAACCACCTGATGCAGCTGCTCTCGCTTGTCGCGATGGAACCGCCGGCCACCTTCGACGCCGAGGCGCTCCGCGACGAGAAGGTCAAGGTGCTCCGCGCGATCGAGCCGATGCGCCCCGACTCCGTGGCGGCGAACGTCGTGCGCGGCCAGTACGGCGCAGGCTGGGTCGCCGCCGAACAGGTGGCGGGGTACCGGGACGAGCGGGATGTCAACCCGGAGTCCGAGACCGAGACCTACATCGCGGCCCGTCTCTTCGTGGACAACTGGCGCTGGGCGGGCGTGCCGTTCTACCTGCGCGCCGGCAAGCGCCTTCCCAAGCGCGCCACCGAGATCGCGGTCCAGTTCAAGCAGGTCCCGCACGCGCTCTTCAAGGAGTCGAGCGCCAATCCCGAGGCGAACCTGCTGGCCCTCCGAATCCAGCCCGACGAGGGGATCCTCCTCCGGTTCGCCGCCAAGGTGCCCGGCCTCGGCGTCGACGTTCGGGCCGTGAACATGGACTTCACGTACGGGTCGGCGTTCAGCGTCGACAGCCCGGACGCCTACGAGACGCTCATCCTCGACGCCCTCCTGGGCGACCCGTCGCTGTTCACGCGGGCGGACGAGGTCGAGAAGGCCTGGGCGATCGTAAACCCGATCATCGAGGCGTGGGCCGACGGGCCGCCGCCGGACTTCCCGAACTACCCCGCCGGGAGCTGGGGACCGGACGCCTCCGAGGAGCTGCTCCAGCGCGACGGACGACGGTGGCGGCGCATCTGAGCGGGCCGGCGGTCGGGCGGCCCGCGCAGCTCGCACCGGCGTCCGCGACGCCCGGCGCGCCGGGCGGTCCGATCCTGAGCTGGTCCAGCCAGGCGACCACGGTCTCCGGGATCGAGCGCGAGCTGGCCCGCTTCTGGGCGCTTCCGCAGGCGCGCGCGGCAGTGGGCGGCGAAGCGGAGCAGACGATCGCCGCGCGGACGAGCGTGCTCAACCTGGTGGTCGTGGCGAGGAGCACGGAGCTCGGCGAGCGAGCGGCTTCCACGATCTCGATGCTGACCGGCCGCCACCCGTCCCGGACCATCATCCTGGTCCCGACCGACCCCGATGGTCCCGCGTGGCTGCGGGCCCAGGTCAAGGCGTACTGCATGGTCCCCCGCCCCGGCGCGCCGGCGACCTGCGCCGAGCAGATCTACGCCGCGGCCGGCGGGGCGACAGGTCGCCACCTCGGGGCGATCGTGGCGCCGTTGCTCGTCCACGACCTGCCGGTGACGCTCTGGTGGCCGGGCGAGCCGCCGTTCGGAACGCCGCTGGCCCGCGACCTGCTGGAGATGGCCGACCGCCTGGTCGTCGACGGGTCGAGCTGGGGCGGCGACGGACTCGACCGCCTTCGCGCGCTCGCCGCGCTCGGCGACGGCTCGCTCGCGGTCTCCGATTTCGCCCTGATGCGCGAGGCGCGCTGGCGCGAAGCGGTCGCCTCGGTCTTCGACCTTCCCGAGTTCCGTCCGTACCTCCGCTCGATCCGCCGCATCGCCGTGACCTACGGGACCCGCGGTGGGCGGGACGCCGAGGTTCGCACGAACATCGTCAAGCCGATCTACCAGGTCGCCTGGCTCGCATCGCGCCTGGAGCTCCTCGTGAGTCGACCGCTGGAGCGGAGCGGGAGGACGGGCCCGGCCCGGCCGGCCGGCCCGGCGGCGGGACTCGACCCGGGCCGCGGCATGCGCGCCCACCTGGCGTGGGCACGCGGCGCGGAGGTCGAGGTCGTGATCCGCCCGGTCATCTCCGACCTGCCCGGCGGCACGACGCTGCGCGTGGAGATCCTGGCAGAGCGCCGCGGCACGGAGCTTCGCGCCGAGGTCACCGCAGAGGCGGAGCGGGTCCACGTGCGGGTCTGGGAGGACGGCGTCGAGGCGCTCGAGCGCTCGTTCATCGCGCCGCGCCGCACGGACGTCGACCTGCTCGCCGAGGCGATCGAGGCGGGCGGCCGCGATCCCGTGGCCCAGGGCGCCTCCACGATGGCAGCAGCGCTCGTCGGGCCAGCGAGCCGCGGCGCGACATCCGACACCGCGAGCCCCGCCAACGGCTCGCACGTCGCAGGCACGCCGTGACGCCGCTGGCCGAGGGAACCGGCGATCGCGACCCCGCGCGCGATCCGGGCGAGCCGGAGATCCTGATCGGCTCCACCCCGGCGGGCGCCGCCGCGCTGGCTGCCGAGCGGCTCGCCGCCACGATCGCCGCCGCGATCAGCCGGCGCGGCCGGGCGGACATCGCCGTCACCGGCGGGTCCACGGCGCCGGCACTCTACCGAGCCCTCCTCACCCGGCCGCTTCGCGACGGTATCGCCTGGGACCACCTTCACCTGTGGTTCGGCGACGACCGCTTCGTTGCACGGCGGGACCCGGATTCGAACCTCACGGCGGTAGACGCGGTGCTGCTCGCCGGCGACCCTGCAACCGGCCTGGACCCGGCGCCGTTGCCATCCGGGAATGTGCACCCCGATCCCCGTGGACGCGACGCTTGCGGTCGGCGGCGGGCCTGCCGAGGCCGCCGCGGCATACGAGACCGAGCTTCGGGCTGCCCTCCCGGCCGACGCCCTGGGACGGCCAATCCTCGACGCGATCGTCGCGGGGATCGGGCCGGACGGCCACCTCCTGTCGATCTTCCCGGGCAGCGCCGCGTTCGACGCGCCCGGCTGGGTGGTCCCGGTCCCTGCCCCGACGCACGTCGAGCCTCACCGGGCCCGCGTGTCGCTCACGCCCGGCGCGCTCGACGCGACGGAATCGCTCCTCCCGCTTGTCTTCGGCCCCGCGAAGGCGGAGATCCTGGCCCGGATCCTGGACGGCCCCCGCGACCAGCGGCGGCTGCCGGCCCAGCGGGCGCGGCGATCGGGGGCAACCTGGTCCTCGACGCGGCTGCCGCCGGGAACCTGCCCCGCGCCTGACGGGCCACCGGTATGATCCGGTCTCGAGATCGCGTCCGGCTGGACGCGGCGCGACCGGTGGGCCGGTCAGGTACGGCGAGGCGCGTGTGTTCTCCCGGGTCACGATCGGTTTCGGCCTCGCGGTCCTCGCAGTGAGCGGCCTGGCGGCGGCGATCGGCGCCACCCCGGGCGACACGGTCGAGATCCCCGCGATCGTCGGGGCCCTCCTGGTCGTCTTCGGATGGCTCGGGCGGCGTGTCTCACCCGAGCAATCGCCCCGCCAGCGGTCGCCGTCGCTTATCGCGATCATGCTCGCCGGCGCGCTCATCTTCAGCTCGACCCACGGGATCGAGCTCGTCGTCGACTCGCTGCAGAAAGGGACGTCCCTGAGTTCGACCGGCGTCTATCGGCTCGTGATGGTCCTCGCCGGGATTGCCTACATCGTCTTTAGCGCCTGGTCGGACGTCGTCGAGGCACAACGGATTCGCCGCGCACGGGCCGCTGCGCTCGCCGCCGCCGCGCCGCCACGCGGCCGCTCTGGCCGCACCGGCCGCACCCGCGCGGGCCGAGCCCGCCGCTGAGGTCGGCCGCGGCGCCCCGGCGCCCGCCGGGGCCGCCTGCGCCGGAACCCGGCCGATCGCGGCGAGGGGTACGATTGGTCTCCGTCCCCGCTTCCCTCACCAGGCCCGCACCCCAGCCTTCGAGGAGCGCTCACGATGGCCGACAAGCCCGCCGCATCAGCAGCCCCCGCAGCCCCCGTCGCACCGGCTGTTCCCGTGGTCTCGATCGCCAGTCCGGGTGAGCCGGTCGCCGCCCACACCGTCGACGGGCGCCCCTATTCGCCCGGCCTCGAAGGCGTCCTGGCAGCGGAGACCGAGCTCGGCCTCGTCGATGGCGCCAACGGCCGTCTGATGTATCGCGGCTACCGCATCGGCGACCTGGTCACGCACGGGACGTATGCCGCCGTCGCAAACCTGCTCTGGACCGGCACGTGGGACCCGAAGGCCCGCATGAGCACCGGCCGCATCCCGTCGGCCGTGATGTCCGCCCTCCGGGCGCTGCCCCGCACGGCCAAGCCGATGGACGCGCTCCGGACCGCAGTCTCCGTCTGGGGCGCCACCCAGGTGCTCGACTGGCCGCCGACCGAGATCCAGGCCCGCGCGCTCACCGAGTTCTCGCCGTCGGCCCTCGCCGCGTTCGCGCGCCTCCGCCAGGATCTCGAGCCGATCGACCCGGATCCCAGGCTTGACCTGGTATCCGGATTCCTCTACCAGCTCACGGGGGAGCGCCCCGACAGGTCGACCGCGCGGGCACTGGATGCCTACTTCATCGTGGGCGCCGAGCACGGCCTCAACGCGTCCACCTTTACGGCCCGCGTGATCACCTCGACCCGGTCCGACATCGCCTCGGCGGTCACCGGCGCGATCGGGGCCATGAAGGGGCCGCTCCACGGTGGGGCGCCGTCCGAGGTCGTGGAGCAGATCCACAGGGTCGGCTCGCCCGAGCACGCCGAGGAGTGGGTGCGCGACGCGCTCGACAGAGGCGAGCGGCTGATGGGGTTCGGCCACCGTGTCTACCGCGCCTACGACCCGCGGGCGGCGGCGCTGCGCAAGGTTGTGGAGGCGATGCCGACCCGGCCGGACTGGCTGGACCTGGCCATCAAGGTCGAGGACGTCGTCCTCCGGGTTCTCGAGGAGAAGTACCCGGATCGGCCGCTCAAGACCAACGTCGAGTTCTACGCGGCCGCCGTCCTCCAGGGCGTGGGCCTGACGCCGGACCTGTTCCCGGCGACGTTCGCCCTCGCACGGCACGCGGGCTGGACTGCCCATGTCCTCGAGCAGGCGTCGGCCAATCGCCTGATCCGGCCGGACGCCCGGTACATCGGCATCCAAGAGCGCGACCTCCCGAAGTAGGGGCGCCGCCGTGCCCCGGTTCGACGCGACGGGCCGGGGCGGGGCGAGGCCGTCAGCCGGGCGCCGGGAGACGCGCCGCCCGCCCGCGCCACAGCGAGACTGCCAAGCCCGTACCGCCGACCAGAAAGACCGCGGCCGCCACGAGGAAGGGAGCCGGGATTCCGCCGACACCGGCCGCCGCCGCTCCGACGGTCGGCCCGATGATCCCCGCGACGTAGAGAGGAAGCAGCACCAGGTTCAGGGTCGCGGATCTGCGCTCCGGGGCCACCTCCACGGCCACGAGCCCGAAGACCATCGCCTGGGTCGCCGCCTGGAGCGCCGCGTACACGACGACCACGGCCGCCAGGGCGGCCACCGATGGAGCGGCCGCCATACCAAGAAGCGCGAGCCCCGCGCCAAGCAACGCACCGGCGAGGACGGCTCGGAAGCCGATCCGGTCGCCCAGCGGCCCGGCGACCGTCGAGAGGACCGCACCGGCAAGGACGGCAACCCCGGTGACCAGCCCGATCGCCGAAGCTAGGTTCGGCCGCCCGTCCTGGAGGTCCTGGACGAGAAGTGGCAGGTAGGGCCGGCTCATCTGGTTGGCCAGGATCGAGACCCCGAAGATCAGGAAGATCCGCCGCACGGCCGGATCGCCGATGGCACCCGCGATCGCGCGCCGCGCGAGCCCGAGGGCGCTGCCGACGGGAGCCACGACCGGCCGGATGTCGCGCGAGCCGACGAGCAGAAGGACGATCACCGCGAGCGACAGGAACAACGCCAGCCAGAAGACGTCGGTCAGCGGCAGGTGCAGGCCGTCGATCATGAACGCCGCGAGCACCGGCCCGATCGCCATTCCCAGCGGGCCGGTCGCGCCGAAGAGGCCGGTGGCGGTGCCGACCCGCGCCCGCGGTGTCACGTCGCGCAGCGCGGCCAGCATCACGCCCGTGTTTCCGAGCTGGAGCCCCACCAACAGGAGGCTTGCCGCGAGCTGCCACGGCTCCCTCGCGAGGGCAACCCCGGCGAAGACGATCGCCTCCACCAGGGCGCTCCGGATGATCACCGCGCGCCGGCTGTACTTGTCCGCCCAGACGCCCCAGAACGGGACGAGGAAGATGCCGAACACGAAGATGAGGCTGCTGAACAGGCCGGTGAACGTCGGCACCTGCGAATCGGGCAGCCCCACCTGGCTGAGCCGGCTGGGGAGGAACGCGAAGACCTGGGCAACGCCCATCGACTCCACGACCGACGTGATCGCGTACACAAACAGCAGGCTGCGCCAACCCTGGACGGAGCGGTGGTCGGGCGCGGGCGTGCCGTCGCGGCCCGAGCCGACGGGGGTCGGCGCCGTCGGCATGGCTCGAACTGTCACCGCGGGAGTGTAGCGACGCAGCCGGGGCAGGAGGCGCGGGCGCGTGGCACCATGCGCCGGTGAGCAGGACCCTCTCCTACACGGTTCGTCGCGCCACTCCGGCGGACATCCCGGCCGTCGTGGAGCTGCGGCTCGCGTTCGACCGTGAGCTTGCGGGGGAGATCCCGCCGAGCGATGAGGCCGAGCATCGCACCCGCGTCGACGCCTACATCCGCTCGCACGTCCCGGACGGAAGCTTCCGCGTGTGGGTCGCCGATGCCGACGGCGAGATCGTGGGCATGGCCGGCCTGGTGGTCATCGACCGCCCGCCCCAGCCCCGCTCACGACGTGCGCCCGAGGCGATGGTCTTCAACGTGATGACCGACGCGACCTGGCGGCGGCGGGGCGTGGCCAGGGCGATCATGGAGGCCGTGATCGCCGACGGTCGGGCCCTGGGCTGCCGGCGGCTGCTGCTCCGCACGAGCGACGACGGGAAACACCTGTACGCGTCGCTCGGGTTCAGGGACCCCGGGACCTGGCGCCAGCTCGACCTCGAGTGATCCTCAGAGCCCGTCGGGCAGGAAGATCCCGCCGGTCGCCTCCAGCCAATCGGCGACCCGGTCGGCGGCACCCGCCACGTCGTCGTCGGACACGTCGATCTCCAGGACGGGCAGCCGGGTTTCCAGGGCAAACTCGCGCAGGCGTGCCTGCTCCCGCACGAATACCCCGAGATCATCGTACTGGTCGGGCTTTCCGGAGACCGGCAGGCGGACCTCCCGGGCCGCGGCGAACGTCTCGTCCCGGCGGGTGCAGAGCACGATCCGGAAGCCGAGGGGCGCCAAGCGCGCCTCGAGCCAGCCGAAATCGGGGTCGTTGCCGAACAGCCGGCGCTGCTCCGCGCGCGTCGAGAGATGGAACCGGTCGACGATCCAGTTGTAGCACGGCAGCAGCTCGAACAGCCGCGCCCAGGTCGCGTACGTCTCCATTGCCCGCAGCTCGTCCTGGGGCTCGTAGTTGATCAGGCCGCGGCCCCACGGCTGGTTCGAGAACCCGCACCACTCGGCGGAGACGAGCGGAGGCGGGTACTCGTAGCGGCGCGGCCCAACGATCCGGGGATGACGGTTCAGGGCGAGCGCCAGGCGAGCGCCAGGTCGGTCTTGTGGGTCAGGCGCGTTCCCTCGAGGCTGACCTTCGGGCAGCGCTTGGGCATGTTGCCCAGTCTGCCATGCGGGTCGGGGCGTTCGCTGTCAGCCCACGCGGACGAACGCGTACGCGGCGAGGGCGCGTCCGCGTGCCACGGCGTGATCGACGATCGGCTCGGGGTAGTCGCGCCCGATCACGCATCCAGCCATCGATTGGACCTGCGGCGGCATGGTCCATGGCGCGTGGATGTAGGAGACTGGGACTCCGGCCAGCTCGGGAACCCAGCGCCGCACGAACCTGCCGTCCGGGTCGAAGCGCCGGCCCTGCACGACCGGGTTGAAGACCCGGAAGTAGGGTGCGGCATCAGTCCCCGTCCCGGCCGTCCACTGCCAGCCGCCGTTGTTCGCCGCGACATCGCCGTCCACCAGGTGCCGCATGAAGTGCTCCTCGCCGCGGCGCCAGTCGACCAGGAGATCCTTCGTGAGGAAGCTGGCGGCGATCATCCGGGCACGGTTGTGGATCCACCCGCTGGCGGCAAGCTGGCGCATCGCCGCGTCCACGACCGGGTACCCGGTCCGCCCATCCTGCCAGGCGGCAAGGCCGCCCGGGTCGTCCCGCCATGCGACGTTGTCGAGCGCGTGCTGGAAGGCGGCACGGACGACGTGCGGGAAATGCCACAGGACGTGGGCGTAGAAGTCCCTCCAGCACAGCTCGGACGCGAATGCCCGGCCGCCCTCATCCGGCGTCCCGGCGGCGAGGAGAACCTCCAGCGGCGACAGCGTCCCGAACTTCAGGTCAGCGGAGAGGCGCGATGTGGCGTCGGCGTCAAGCCGGTCCCGGCCGGCCGCGTACGCGATGAGCGACGGCGAGCGGACCCACGCGGCGAGGCGCCGGCGGGCGGCCGCCTCACCCGGCGCAGGGAGGAGAGCCTGGTCGGCAGACGGCGCGGGCACCTCCGGCAAGGGCTCGCGGACCTGGATCACCGATTGCAGGGTGGGGATGCGCCGAGGCACCGGGATGATGTCACGTCGCGGAATCGACGCCCACCGGCGAGCGAACACCCCGAAGACGGTAAGCGGGCGCCCGCGGTCAGCCACCACATCCTCGGGCTCGGCCACGAGGAGGCCACGAAGGAGCTGCAGGCTGCTGCCGCCGGCGGTGAGGCTCGCGGCGACTGCCGCATCCCTGGCGCGCGCGAACGGGCTGACGTCGCGCGTCGCGAAGACGACGCCGGCACCGAACGACGCCGCAAGCGCGGGAATCACCGCCTCCGGCCGGCCGCTCCGCACGACGAGCGGCGCGCCCAGCGCCGCGAGATCGGCCGCGAGCTCGCGCAGCGACCCCAGGAGGAACCAGGTCCGGTTCGACGAGGCGCGGTGCCCGACAAGGAGGCGCGGGTCCAACACGAAGACGGGGACCACCGCGTCGGCCTCCGCGACGGCCGCCTGGAGCGCCGGGTGATCGTGGACGCGGAGATCGCGGCGATACCAGAGCAGGGCGGTGCGCGGCATGTACAGCGAGTCAAGATGGGCGCGGAGGTGGCGGCGGGCGCAGGGATTCGCAGGCGGCAGTCAGGCGACGCCCGCGGCTGCCGCTTCCTCGGGCTCGTCGGACCCGGCGTCGACCGTGCCGGGGCCCGGCAGGACGACGACGCGGTCGGCCTGGGCGTCGTAGCGCGGAGAGGTCGACAGGTAGATGACCTGGAAGTCGCCAGCCAGCTCCCGCAGGACCGCGAATGCCCTGGTGGCCCGGTCGTCGTCGAACGTGACGAAGGGATCGTCGAAGATGAGCGGCGGGCGGCAATCCTGGGTGACGAGGCGGACCAGCCCGAGCCGGGCAGCCAGGTACACCTGGTCGAGCGTCCCCTGGGAGAGCTCCTCCGCGGCGACCCAGTCGCCGCGCTCCGGAGCGAACACCCGGATGTCGAGGGTGGTGTCGTCCACCCGCACGCGCCGGTAGCGCATCCCCGTGATCTTCTCCAGGTCGCCGTGCATGCGCTTCTCGAGGTATCGGGTCGCCGTGCGCATCGTCGAGCGCTCAGCACGTACGATCGCGTCGAGCGCGAGCTGGTAGACGCGGATCCGGCGCTCGATGGCCACCAGGTGGTCCCGGCGCGACGCGAGCTGCTCCACGTCCAGGGCGACCTGCTCGGCGTCCACCGGGTTCTGCTCGACGCGCGCACGGGCGGCCGCTTCGTCGTCGCGGGCCCGCTCGAGCGCGCCCTCCTGGTCCCGAACCTCCACCTCGAGCCGCTCGCGGGCGCGGGGCTCCTTCGCGATCGGACCGAGGGCCTCCAGAGCACCGGTCTTCTGCTCGACGTCCAGGGCGGCGGCGTCGCGCAGCGCCGGGAGCGTCTCCGGGGGCGCCTTCCCGACGAGTCCTTCCAGCTGCGCCCGGGCGCGTCCGATGGCGTTGGCGTGGGCGTCCTCGCGGGTCAGGAGGTCCTCGGCCGCGGGAAGGTCGGCGAGCTGGAACGAGCCCAGCTGTGCGTCGCGGTCGGCGACGTGCCGCTTGAGGTCATCCTCCAGCTGGCTTCGGCCTCGGAGCCGCCGGTTGATCTCGTCGTCGCGGAGCTGCTTGTGGCGCCGGACGTCGAACGCCTCGCGTCGCTTCGTCCGTGCGTAGGCAGCCAGCCCCAGGCCGACCACGGCCGCAGCGAGGCCCCCGACAAGGGCCGCGAACTCTCCGGTGACGACACCGACGATCGCCGCGGCCAGTCCCACGATCGCGAGAACCGCGGCGCCGATCGCGATGCTCCGCCAGCGAGGCTCCGGGATGACGATCTCGTAGTCGACCGCGGTTGCTCCGTCGCCAAGCTGGGCAGTGAGCTCGGCGATCTCGCGGTCGAGCACCCGCAGACGCTCGACGACCTGGCGCAGGGCGGGCAGCGGGTGCGCGGAGGGATGGCTCTTCTCGAGCTCGACGATCTCGTCGGAGACGGCCGCGGCCTGGCGGTACCGCTCGAAACGCTCGCGGGCGACCTCGCGCTCGGAGGAGAGCCGCTCGGCCTGGCGGGCCTTCTCGAGCATCGAGCGGCGCTCCGTCAGCGCCGCGTCCACCTGGGCGCGATGGGTGCGGGCAACCACGAGCGCGTCGCGGTCGCGCTCGAGCCCCGCGAGCCGGGCTTCGCCGTCCCTGACGGCCAGCTCGGTCTCGGCAACCGCGGACTCCGCCACGCGCAGCGCGCCGGGGTTCTTGTCGCCCTTTGCGTTCAGCTCGCGGAGCGCCCGGTCGAGGCGCCGCTTGACCGCGCTCGTGCCACGGTCGGCACCACTGATGGACGCCTGGAGGCGGTCCCGCAGCGCGCCCTCGTCGCGCGCCAGGTCGTCCACCTCGTGGTGGCGGACCGACGCGGTGGAGCGGAAGAACTTCTCGGACGGGATCCCGGTCAGCTCGGCGAGCATCTCATCGGCCTGCGCGGGATCCGTGGTCGCCTGCCCATCGAGGACGAGGCGGACGGTTCCCCGGGCACCCCGGAAGTCCTTGAGGACGCTCCCGACCCGGGTTCCCTCCAGGTCTTCCTGCACGAAGTCGAGGTGCACCGCCGGGCGAGCCTCGTCGCCGGCATCCCAGCTGCGGAGGCTGTCGATCTCCGATCCGCCCGAGGTGACGCGCCGGAAGAGTCCGACTTCCAGCGCCCGCTGTAGGGTCGACTTGCCGGCCTCGTTGGGACCCCGGATCACGGTCAGCCCGGGCGCGAGCTCCAGGTCGAGGTCCCGGTGGACACGGAAGTTCCGGACCCGGACCCGCGTGACCCTCACAGCGTGACCTCGCGCCTATCGAGCATCAGGTGGGCCAGCCGGAGGGCGTCACGCAGCTCCAGCGATTCCTCGAGCCGGTGCCCAGCCTCGGCCTCGGCGATCGACGCCTGCAGGTCGCGGACCAGCGCGCCGGCGATCGTGTCGGGCGGGGGCAGCGGCCCGTCGGGGAGGGCCGCCGCGGAGATGTCCCGGACCCGGAGACCGAAGAAGCGGGCGGCGAGCTCGTGCTCGACCTCGTCCGCGGCAACGTCCAGGTCGTCGCCCCGGACGCCCACCAGGCGGACGTCGAGGACGAGGTCCGGGTCGGCGAGGTCGGCGAGACGCTCGACGAGGGCGGGCTGGCTGGGCAGCGTTGCCGCATCCACGTCAAGTCGGTCGAAGCGCGTGCGGCCCACGCGCCGCTCCTCCAGCGTGACGTGCCGGGCCCCGGCTCGCTCGTCGAGCTCGACGAGCAGGACGTTGCCGGCCCGGTCCTGGTCCACCGCGACCGGCTCGGGTGCGCCGCTGTAGGCCCAGATCGTCGCGCCGGCCTGCCCACGCTGGGTCGAGTGCCAGTGGCCGAGGGCGAGGTAATCGAGGTGCGAAGCCGCGACCTCCTCGGCCGTGAAGACGACCTCGTCGGTGTCCGTCTTGCCGGGGATCGCGAGGGACCCGTGGATCAGCCCGACGTGCCAGCGCGCGCGGCCGTCGACGGCGGCGTTGAAGCCGGCGAGCGGACTCCGCGGCGCCCGTTTCGTCGCAAAGACGAACCCGTGGACGGCGAGGTCGAGCATCCCGAAGACGACGTCGGGCCGTTCCGGGGTCAGGACGGCAAGGCGGTCCGAGTCGGGCGGCAGCCCGGCCATCGCCGCGAGGTCGTAGGCGCGGTAGACCGAGGCCCGGTCGTAGACGTCGTGGGTGCCGGGGATGATGACCACGCGGATCGCCGCATCCGTCAGCCGTTTCAGCTCGGCGGCGGTGCGCTCCACGGAACGCCGCGGCTGCACGTTCGAGTCGAAGAGGTCGCCGGCGATCAACAACCCGTCGACGTGCTCTGCAAGGGCGAGGTCGACGGTGGCCCGGAACGCGGCGAACTGGCGCTCGCGCTGGGCGGCGGCCTGGCTGCCCATGTCCGCATGACGGGAACCGAGGTGAACGTCGGCCGTGTGGAGCAGGCGAAGCATCTCGCGCATTGTGCCGCATTCGCGCCGGGCGCTGTCGGCACGCTCCACCCGGCCACCGGTCGAGGGGCGGGCAGCGAGGCGAACGGCCCATGTCGGGTCGGGATGGTATCGTTCCGAGCCACGCAACCGGTGCGCGCCCCGATGGGTCCAACACCAGCTCGTCATCCGGGTCCGCGGCACCTGGCGCTTCCTGCCTCCCCCGCGATCCGGTGACCGGGCGGGCCGTGGACCCGACGCACGGACCGACGGCGGGCGTCCCGGACCTGGAGGCACCCTGATGACCTACACCGATCGCTCCATCCTCTGCGTCGACTGCGGGATCTCGTTCATCCACAGCGCGGCCGACCAGGAGTACTACGCCGAGAAGGGGTTCACGTCGGACCCGAAGCGGTGCCCGAGCTGCCGGTCGAGCCGGCGGGCCGCCCGTGGCGACGGCTATGACGCCCGGAGCATCGGCGGACCGCGCGGCTATGAGCGCGGCGGTTCGTCCGAACGGGAGTTCTTCGTGGTGACCTGCTCGCGCTGCGGCAACAACGCCCAGGTCCCGTTCAAGCCGCGCATGGACAAGCCGGTCTACTGCTCGGACTGCTTCCGCGACGTCAGGGCCGGCTGAGCCCCGGTCCGCTCCGCGGCCCGCCGGCCGCGCCACGTCTCAGGCGTCGTCGGGCACGCCCGGGAGTCGGAGCATGTCCCCTTCGCGGAGTCGCTCGCGGTGGCGGCCCCGCCAGACCGTGACGCGTCCGCGGCCGTGGACCCGCCATTCCGCCTCCCGCCCGACGAGCGCAGTCTCCTCGTCGATCCCGAGCACCAGCGTGCCGGGTGGAGCCGCGAGCACCATGGCGGCCGAGAGCGCCTCCGGGAAGGCATCGTAGTGGGGGATCACGATCGTCCCGGGAACCAGGCCGAGCCCGTCGCGCCAGCCGATCGGGAGCTGGACGAACGCTCGCCCCCCGGACCGGAGCTGGTGGCCGGCGAGCACCATCGCGCCGGCCGAGCAACCCGCGATCACCGCACCCCGGGCGTGGGCCGCCCGGACCGCCACGCCGAGCCCGCCGCCCTCGAGCGCGTCGAGCAGGTGACCGGGCTTCCCACCGGACATGTACACGAGGTCCGCCTCGCCGATCGCGGCGATCGCCGCCGGATCGTCCGCATCCTCGACGCCGCGCACGAGGACCGGCTCGACCTCCGCCCCCAGCGCCGTGAAGTGCGCCTCGCCCTGTGCCGCCCAGCGCCGGAACGTCTCCTCCCCGTCCGGCCAGGACGCGGTGGGGAGCACGACGACCCGGGGCCGGTCCCGGCCGGTCGCGAGCAGGAGGATCCGGTCCACGGGGTCCATCGCGGTCGTGAACTCGCCCGAGCCGACGAGTGCGATCGTGCCGTCCATGGGCGGCGAGTCTACCCCGGCGGGGCGACGGGGCTCGAAACGCGCCGATTGCTTCCCGAAAGGGCACCGAAACCGGACTGTTCATCCGGGAGTCGCGTCGCTATGCTCGCGGGCATCGCAGGGAAGGGTCCTGTGTGGCGCTCTGGCGGTGCGCGGCGTCGCGCCGGCGGGCGCCGGGGAGACACACGAAGAGGGAGATCCGATGGAGCCCAACCCATCCGAGATTCCGTCGGGCAGCCCGGAGGCCCCTGCGCCTCCGCCGCAGGCCCCGACCCCGCCGCCGCAGGTGCCGCCGCAGCCGGCATGGATGCAGAGCCTGACGTCGACGGCTCCCGTGCCCGGTCCGGCCGGGCTGTTCTACGCCGACCTTCCCAACCGGATCATCGCCTACATCATCGACGTCATCCTGATCGGCATCGTTGGCGCCGTCGTCTTCGCAATCACGGGCGGCATCGGCCTGCAGGTCGTCACCTTCGACCTCGCGCATGGCTTCCAGTACAACTACCTGGCCGCGATCATCAACGCCATCATCGGCGCCGCGATCAGTGCCGCCTACTTCATCTACACCTGGACCGCGATGCGCGGCACGGTCGGGATGAAGGTCCTCGGCATGCAGATCGGGAGCGAGAAGGACGGCACAACGCTCACGATGGACCAGGCGATCCGGCGCTGGCTCGCCGTCGGCGGCTGGATCTCGATCGCCCAGGCCCTGAACCCGCTGCCCCTCCTCGGGGTCCTCATCGGTCTCGTCGCTCTGGGCTACGTGATCTACCTCCTCTACACCACGGCCCAGAGCCCCACGAAGCAGGGCTTCCACGATCACTTCGTGGGGTCCATGGTGGTCAAGGCGGCACGCTCGGTCGCCTGAGCGCGTCCAGAACCCGAATCGTCACGGGCCGCGCCGCGAGGCGCGGCCCGTTCAATTCGTCGCGCGCGTTGGTCGAGCGCGACTCCTAGCCGGCCCCGGCTCCCGCCGGGCGCCCCTCGCGGGGCAGGCCGAGGCGGCCGCTGCCGAAGCGCGTTCCGGCGAGTCCCCAGACGACTGCGGCGGCCTCGTCGAGCGCCCCGATGGCGGCAAAGCGGCCGCCGCCCCGGACGAAGTCGGCGCAGGCGCGGACCTTGGGCCCCATCGACCCGGCCGGCCATGCGCCGGCGGCCAGCCCCTCGAGCGCCTCCTCCACGGAGAGGCGCCGGACCAGCTCCGCCGCCGGGGTCCCCCAGCCGCGGATCACGCCGGCGACATCGGTGAGAAGGATCAGCCCATCCGCGCCGACCGCGCGGGCGAGCACGACGGCCGCGAGGTCCTTGTCGATGACCGCCTCCCGGCCTTCGTACCGGCCGTCGGGCAGCTCCGCGACGGGGATTCCCCCGCCCCCGGCAGCCACGACGAGGGCGCCGGCCTCGACCAGCGATCGGATCGCCGGCGCCTCGACGATCCGCAGGGGCTGGGGCGACGCGACGACGCGTCGCCAATGCTCGCCGTCCCGGGCGATCGCCCATCCCTGGTCCGCCGCGTGGGCCCGCGCCACCTCCTCCGTGTAGACGGGCCCGACCGGCTTGGTCGGTGCGCCGAACGCCGGATCCTCGGCCCGGACGACGACCTGGGTGACGACCACCGCGATCTCGCGCCGCATCCCGCGCGCCATGAACGCGTCGTTGAGCGCCTGGGCCAGGAGATAGCCGATCTGGCCCTGCGACTCGGCGCCGAGGACGTCCAGCGGGGGCGGCGGCACGACGGCCGCCGCCATGTCCGCCGCGATCGCCAGGAAGCCGACCTGCGGGCCGTTCCCGTGGGTCAGCACGATCTCTGCGCCGCTCCGCTCGGCGAGGTCGACGAGGGACCGGGCGGCAACCGCGAGGTTGGCCCGCTGGACTTCGGTGGAACCCGGCTGGCCGCGCCGGATGAGCGCGTTCCCGCCGAGAGCGACCGCGATCCTGGTCAACCCAGGCGCTCCCCCCGCCGGTCGCCGCTGATGAGCGCGTACAGGAGCGCCTGCTCCGTGTAGATGCGGTTCTCTGCCTGGTCCCAGACCCGGCTCTGCGGCCCGTCGATGACCTCGTCAGTCACCTCGTCGCCGCGGTGCGCCGGTAGGCAGTGGAGGAAGATCGCGCCCGTTCCGCGCCGGCCATCATGGCCTCGTTGACCGTATAGCCGGCGAAGATCCTGCGGCGCTCCTCGCGCTCCGCTTCCTTGCCCATCGATGCCCACACGTCGGTGTAGACGGCGTCCGCTCCGCGAACGGCATCGAGAGGATCGGTGAACAGCTCGATCCCGGTGCCCATCTCGGCGGCGTGCGCGCGGCCTGCGGCCACGATGGCCGGATCGGGCCGGTAGGCCTCGGGCGTGGCGATCGCAAGATCGAACCCCAGGTACCCGGCCGCCTGGATCAGGGAGTGGGCAACGTTGTTGCCGTCCCCGACGAAGGCGACCCGCCGGCCCCCGAGGCTGCCCAGCGTCTCCTCCAGCGTCATCACGTCGGCGAGAGCCTGGCAGGGGTGATGCTCGTCGGTCAGGGCGTTGATGATCGGGATGCTGGAGTGGGACGCCAGCTCCTCGACCCGGGCGTGGGCGAACGTGCGGATGGTCAGCGCGGACAGGTAGCGCGAGAGGACCCGCGCGGTGTCTGCCACGGTCTCGCCGTGGCCCAGCTGGAGCTCGTCGGGCCGGAGGACGATCGGGAGCATCCCGAGCGCCCAGGCGGCATCCTCGAGGCTCACCCGGGTGCGCGTCGACGGCTTGTCGAAGATCATGCCGACTCGCCCACCCGCCAGCGCCCCCCGATGGAGGCCCGGCTCACGCTTGAACCGGTGCGAGAGGTCGAGGATCTCGCGGACGCCCTCGCGGCCGAGGGAGTCGAGCGTCAGGAAGTGCTCAACCACGGGATCGCGCTCCCTTCAATGGGTGCCGGCCGTCGCGGCGCCACGGGCACGCGCGACGATCGGGGCAAGAAGGTCGCCGAGCGTCGGGACGTCCGCCTCGGCGGGGACCTCCTCGAGCTCGTAGCGGACCCGGACCACGGGCTTCTCGAGGTGGAGCACGCGATTCAGGTCGATCGGGGTCGCCGCGAGCACGAGATCGGCGGGCATGGCGTTGAGCGTGTCCTCGAGCTCGTGCATCTGCTCCTGGCCGTAGCCCATGGCCGGAAGGAGGTGCTGGAGGGCGGGGTACTTTGCGAGCGTCTGGGCCAGGCTGCCCATGGCGTAGGGGACCGGGTCGACCACCTCGGCGGCGCCGAATCGCTGGGCCGCGACGATGCCCGCCCCGAACGTCATGCCGCCGTGGGTGAGGGTCGGCCCGTCCTCGACGACCGCGACCCGCTTGCCCGTGATCTCGCCACCCTCGAGGGTGAGCGTCGAGCGCGCCAGGATCACCTCGGCCCGCGGGTTGAAGGTCGCGACCGAGTCTCGGACCATCTCCACCGCGCTCGGCTCGGCCGAGTCCACCTTGTTGATGACGACGACGTCCGCCATCCGCAGGTTCGCCTCGCCCGGGTGATAGCGGAGCTCGTGCCCCGGCCGGAGCGGATCCACCACCACGACGAAGAGGTCCGGCTTGTAGAAGGGGAAGTCATTGTTGCCGCCGTCCCACAGGATGACGTCGGCCTCCTTCTCGGCCTCGCGGAGGATGGCCTCGTAGTCGACGCCCGCGAAGAGGACCCGGCCTGCGTCGAGATGCGGCTCGTACTCCTCGCGCTCCTCGATCGTCGTGTCGTGGCGGTCGAGATCCGCGTAGGTCGCGAAGCGCTGGCACGCGCTGCCTGACGAGGTCGCCGTACGGCATCGGGTGGCGGATCACCACCACCTTCAGGCCCTGCGCCTCGAGCGCGCGCGCGAGGTAGCGGGTCGTCTGGCTCTTCCCCGCGCCCGTGCGCGCGGCACCGGTTGCGACGACCGGCTTCGTGCTCCGGATCATCGTCTGGACCGGGCCAAGGAGCACGAAGTTCGCACCGCCTGCAAGGACGCGGCTGGCCTGGTGCATCACGAACTCGTGGGCGACGTCGCTGTAGGCGAAGACGACCCGGTCGATCCTGCTGGCGCGCGAAGATCCGTTCGAGCTCGACCTCGGGGACGATGTCGATGCCGTCCGGGTAGAGCGGCCCTGCGAGCTCCGCCGGATAGCGGCGATGGTCGATCCCCGGGATCTGGGTGGCCGTGAAGGCGACGACCTCGACTCCTGGGTCGTCTCGATACACGACGTTGAAGTCATGGAAGTCGCGCCCGGCTGCGCCCATGATCACGACCTGTGTGCGGTCCATGGTCGTCCGCTCCTCCGCATCTCTGCCGACGCGGACGAGCCGGTTCCCGACCACGGGCCCGGCGGTCGTCCTTCTGTCCTGAGTGTCGCTGCCGCGTCAAGCGGCCTGCTAGGGCCGAGCGGACCACGGGGGCGGGGCCGGTCGGCCGCGCGAAAACATGTCGCTGGCATCGACCGGCTCCACGAATCGAGAAGGCCTCCGGCAAGCCGGAGGCCTTTCGGTGCTGCGCTCTCGCGCCGGCGCTCAGGCGCGGCGGAGGGCGAAGCAGTCGCTGCAGTAGACGGGCTTGCCGCTCGTGGGACGGAAGGGGACCGATGCCTCCTTGCCGCAGTTGGAGCAGGTCGCGGTGAACATCTCGCGCGGGCCGCGGGAATAGCCCCCGCCGCTGCCGCCGCCGTATCCGCCGCTGTCGCTGTAGCCACCGCTGCGGTTTCCGAAACCGGTTCCGCCGCCGTAGCTGCCGCCGCGGTGTCGCCGCGGGCCGCCTTGCGGCTTGCGCGGCAGGACGGGCAACGGCGGGGCTCCGTGAAGCCGCGGGTTGCGTAGAACTCCTGCTCACGCGCTGTGAAGACGAAGTCCTGGCTGCAATCCGCGCAGGTCATCACCTTGTCGCTGTACAAAGAAAACCGCTCCTCTGTGCTCGCCGGCGCCCGCGACCCTTGACCGACTGTCTCGCGGGAGTCCGTGAGTGGGAGCGATCGTGTCTGCCGGAATTCCTGTGCCCGCCGTGCGGGCTTACGCGTGCACGTTAGTTGATCCGCGACACGATGGGAAGAGGGTACTTCACGGACGCGATTCGCGCCGCCGGCATGGTACCGTCGGCTGATGGAAGCCATCGCCCGCGTCGTCGCGGCGTGCGCAGGAGCGCTCCTGATCGCGCTCACCATCCGGAGCGTGATCCGGACCTTCGTGCTGCCGCGGATGGCTCGCGACCGGATCGTCCAGCTCGTCTTCCATAACGTCCGGCGCGTGTTCGACCTCGTCGCCGGACGGGGGGCGCCCTACGCCGTGCGCGATCGCTCGCTCGCCTACTTCGCGCCCGTCGCGCTCCTGTGCCTCCCGGTGATCAACCTCGCGCTCCTGCTGGCCGGCTACGCCCTCATCTACTGGGGGCTCGGCGCGACGCCCGAAGGCGCGGTCCGGGAGAGCGGCTCGGCGCTGCTGACGCTCGGCTTCCAGGTCGCTCCGGACCTGCCGATGACGCTCATCGGGTTCACCGAAGCGGCCCTCGGGCTGATCCTCGTGGCGCTCCTCATCGCCTACCTGCCCTCGATGTACGCCGACTTCACGCGGCGCGAAACGGAGGTCAACCTCCTCGCGGTCCGCGCCGGCACACCTGCGTCGGCGGTCTTCATGCTCGAGCTCGCCCACCGGATCGGTGCGGTCGAGCGCCTCGACTCGATCTGGGAGCGCTGGGAGCGCTGGTTCGCCGAGCTCGAGGAGACCCACACGACGCTCCCGGCGCTGGCGTTCTTCCGCTCGCCCCGAGCCGAGCAGTCGTGGGTCAGCGCGGCGGGCGCGGTGCTCGACGCGGCCGCCCTGCGCGCCTCCACGCTCGACGAGCCGCGCAACCCCCAGGTCGAAACGTGCATCCGGGCCGGATACCTCGCCCTCACCGCGATCGCCGATTTCTTCGAGCTGCCCCGCCCGGCGGATCCGAAGCAGGGCGACCCGATCAGCATTCCGCGCCGGGAGTTCGACGCGGCCTACGATCGCCTGCAGGCAGCCGGTGTCGCGCTCAAGCCCGATCGCGACCAGTGCTGGCGCGACTTCGCTGGCTGGCGCGTCAATTACGACGCGGTCCTGCTGGGGATCGCGAGGCTCGTCGTGATCCCGGCGACACCCTGGATCCAGCCCGGTGTGCCGCACCCGACGATGACGCTCCAGACCGAGCCCGTCCCCGCCGACATGGAACCCGGCCTGGTGACCGGCGGCCCCGCGGGCGGGGCATAGGTTCGTCGAGCGACGCGTCGCGCGGTCACGTCCCTGGCCAGCTACCCGCAGTCCAGGCCGACCGGCCCGCTCGAACGGCCGATCCGGCGCCTGCATCCGCCGTCGGAGCGGTCCACACTGGCGCTCATGCGAACCGAGCAGGCAACCCGATGACGGGCAGCCCCGACGTCCGCGAGGCCGCTGGGCGGCTCGCGCGGCTCGGCTTCCTCGTCGTCAGCGGCTCCCAGCCCCAGGAGACCGGGGAGTCCCAGCTCCTCGTCGCGCTGCGAAGCCGGCCGACGCTCGAGCACTTCGACGCGGAGCTGGTCGAGCACTGGGTGACGAGCCAGGGCCGCGGCCACCTCGCGACGATCACGCGCACCGCGCAGCCGCCCCGCACCGAGCCCTACGCGTGGGGCGCGATCCGGGTCGTGGACCGCGTGGCGGCCTTCAACTCGTTCCTGAGCTTCGGCGGCGAGGTTACGGTGGCGGCGACCGATGCCGACATGACGATCGTGGTCTTCGATTCCCCCGCGCCGATCGTGCGCTCCACCGGCCATAGCCAGTCCGTCGATCCGCTCACCGGCGAGGTCGGCGCGTTCTTCGCCCGGCTTGAAGGTCCCGATCGACTTCCAGCCCGGCGCGGAGGAGCGGATCGCGGAGATGTCACCCCGGGGGCTCTTCGCGGCGATGCTGGCTTCGCTCCAGCGGCGCTTCGCCCATTCGGAGGGGCTCCGCGAGGCACAGCCGTCGATCGCCGCGTGGGCAGCCAGGGAAGCGCACCGGATGGTCCAGGAGCACGCCCCGGACTGGGAGAGCGGCGAGCGGCTGACCGCGGAGCTGGCACTCGACCGCGGCTGAGCCGAAGCGGGTCTTCGCCCCCGCCGGACCGCACGCCTCCACCCGGGTCGCACCTCCACTCCGAGCCTGACGCTGGGACTACACTCGGCTGATGGAGCCATTGACCCGCGACCGGCGCCGGCCACTTCTCGACGAAACGGCGGCCGAGCGGATCCTCGTCCTCGACGGCGCGATGGGAACGCTCATCCAGCAGTACCAGCTGAGCGAGGCCGACTTCCGGGGGACACGCTTCGCCGACCACCCCCGTGACCTCCGCGGCGACAACGACCTGCTCTCGCTGACCCGGCCCGACGTCATCTCGGCGATCCACGCGGCGTACCTCGACGCCGGCGCGGACGTCATCGAGACGAACACGTTCAACGCCACCGCCATCAGCCAGTCGGACTACGGGCTCGCCCACCTCGCGCGGGAGATGAACGAGACGGCCGCTCGCCTTGCCCGCAGTGCCGCGGACGCGGCGGAGGCGCAGGACGGACGGCCGCGGTGGGTGGCCGGGGCGCTCGGACCCACGAACCGAACCGCGTCGATCTCGCCGGACGTCGCCGACGCGGGCGCGCGCAACGTCCGCTTCGAGGAGCTCCGGGCGGCATACGCGGACGCGGCACGCGGGCTCATCGACGGCGGCGCCGACCTTCTCCTGGTCGAGACGATCTTCGACACGCTCAACGCGAAGGCGGCGATCTTCGCGCTCGAGGAGGTCTTCGAGGCGGCCGGGCTGCGGCTGCCCGTGCTGCTCTCCGGGACGATCGTCGACCTGTCCGGTCGGACGCTCTCCGGGCAGACGCCGGAGGCATTCTGGTACTCGGTCCGCCACGCCCGGCCGTGGAGCATCGGCCTCAATTGCGCACTCGGTGCGACGGCGCTCCGCCCGTTCATCGCGGAGCTCGGCCGCGTCGCGGACGTTCGCGTCACCGCCTATCCGAACGCCGGCCTCCCCAACGAGCTCGGCGGCTACGACGAGGCACCGGTGGAGACCGCGAGCGTCCTCGCCGGGTTCGCTCGTGACGGGCTGGTCAACCTGGTCGGCGGCTGCTGCGGGACCACCCCGGCGCATGTCCGAGCGGTGGCTGCAGCCGTCCGAGGGATCGCGCCGCGTGCCGTTCCCAGGCTGCCGCGCCGGACCAGGCTGGCCGGCCTGGAGGCCGTGGAGATCGGACCCGACTCGCGCTTCGTCAACGTGGGCGAGCGGACCAACGTGACGGGCTCACGGGCGTTCGCGAAGCGGATCCTCGCCGGAGACTTCGACGCCGGCGTCGCGATCGCCCGCGACCAGGTGGAGAACGGCGCCCAGCTCATCGACGTGAACATGGACGAGGCGATGCTCGACTCCGAGGCGGCCATGGCCCGCTTCCTGGACCTGATCGCCGGCGAGCCGGCGATCGCCCGCGTCCCGGTGATGATCGACTCCTCGAAGTGGTCCGTGATCGAGGCGGGCCTACGAGCCGTCCAGGGCAAGCCCGTCGTCAACTCGCTCTCGCTCAAGGAGGGCGAGGCGCCCTTCCTCGCCCAGGCCCGGCTGGCGCGTCGGTACGGTGCGGCCGTCGTGGTGATGGCGTTCGACGAATCCGGGCAGGCCGAGAGCGTGGAACGCAAGGTGGAGATCCTGTCCCGCGCCCACCGGCTGCTGGTCGACGAGGCCGCCTTCGACGACGAGGACGTCATCCACGACCCGAACGTCTTCGCGATCGGGACCGGGATCGAGGAGCACGCGGCCTACGGCACGGCCTACATGGAGGCGACCCGCGAGCTGCGCCGCCGGTTCCCCCACTCCCTGGTGAGCGGCGGGGTCAGCAACGTGTCGTTCGCATTCCGAGGCAACGACCCGGTTCGCGAGGCGATCCACGCGGTCTTCCTCTACCACGCGGTCGGCGCCGGGATGGGGATGGGGATCGTGAACCCGGCCGCGCTCGCGATCTATTCGGAGATCGAGCCTGGGCTGCGGGAGCGGGTCGAGGACCTGGTGCTCAACCGGCGGCCCGACGCGACGGAGCGGCTCCTTTCCGTGGCCGACACGGCTCGCGGCGGCGCCCACGGAAGCGGCCCCGACCTGACCTGGCGGACGTTGCCGGTCGAGGAGCGCCTGACCCATGCGCTGGTCGAGGGGATCGCCGAGTTCGTGGTGGCGGACGTCGAGGAGGCCCGCCTGCGCGCAGGTCGTCCCCTCGACGTGATCGAGGGACCGCTGATGGCCGGGATGGACCGCGTCGGCGACCTGTTCGGCGCCGGCAAGATGTTCCTCCCGCAAGTCGTCAAGAGCGCCCGGGTCATGAAGACGGCCGTCGCGCACCTGGTCCCCTACATCGAGGCGGAGCAGCGGGCCGGCGGCCGCGCGCCCCAGGCCAAAGGCCGGATCGTGATGGCCACGGTCAAGGGCGACGTCCACGACATCGGCAAGAACATCGTGGGCGTGGTCCTCGGCTGCAACAACTACGAGGTCATCGATCTCGGGGTGATGGTCCCCGCGGCGAAGATCCTCGCCACCGCGCGCGACGTCCACGCCGACGTGATCGGCCTGTCCGGGCTCATCACCCCGTCCCTCGAGGAGATGCGGCACGTGGCCGGCGAGATGGAGCACGAGGGCTTCACGATCCCGCTTCTGGTTGGGGGCGCCACCACGTCGCGCGTCCACACCGCGGTCAAGATCGAGCCCGCCTACGGGGGGCCGGTAGTCCACGTCGCGGATGCGTCGCGGGCGGTCGGCGTCGTGGGCGGGCTGCTCGGTGACGATCGAGAGACGTTCGCGACCGGGATCCGCGCCGAGTACGAGACCGTCCGCCGCGATCGCGGCGAACGCCAGGCCCGGGAAACCCGGGTCCCGATCGAGGATGCCCGCGCCAACGCGCTGCACGTCGATCTGCACGTGCCGGTGCCGGTCCCAGCCTTCACCGGGCCGCGAACGTTCGCCGACCACCCCCTGGCCGACCTGGTGCCGCGGATCGACTGGACCCCGTTCTTCGCCGCCTGGGAGCTCCGGGGCCACTACCCGGAGATCCTGGCCGATACCCGGGTCGGCGCCCAGGCGCGCTCGCTCCACGCGGATGCGCTGGCGCTCCTCGAGCGCCTGGTCGCGGACGGGCAACTGCGGGCGAGCGCGGTCGTCGGCTTCTGGCCGGCGAACGCGGAGGGCGACGACATCGAGCTCTATGACGGCCCGGACCGGTCCGCGCTCGTCGGGGTCCTGCACACCCTCCGCCAGCAGCAGCAGAAGCCGCCCGGGCGGCCGAACATCGCCGCCGCGGATTTCGTGGCGCCGCGCAATTCGGGCGTCCTGGACTATGTCGGTGCGTTCGCGCTGACGGCCGGCCACGGCGTCGCCGAGATGGCGGCAGCCTACGAAGCCGCCCACGACGACTACCACTCGATCATGGTGAGGGCGCTCGCCGACCGGCTCGCCGAGGCCTTCGCGGAACGCCTCCACGAGATCGTGCGCCGGGAGCTGTGGGGCTATGCACCCGGCGAGGCACTCTCGATGGAGGACCTCGTTGCCGAACGCTACCAGGGGATCCGCCCGGCGCCCGGCTACCCGGCCCTGCCCGACCACACCGAGAAGGAGACGCTCTTCTCGCTCCTCGGGGCTCCCGCGCGCGCCGGGATCACGCTCACTGAGTCGATGGCGATGCGCCCGGCCGCGTCGGTCAGCGGCATCTACCTGTGGCGGCCCGAGTCCGCCTACTTCGGGATCGGGCGGATCGGGGCGGACCAGCTCGAGGATTACGCGCGCCGGACGGGCCGCTCCCTCGCCGAGACGGCCCGCTGGTTGGCGCCGAACCTCGACGACTGACCGAGCGCAACCCACCCCGGGCGCGGCCGCGGCCCGGCGGGGCCCGCCCTGTGGTCCGCAGGGCCCGCGAAGCACCTTCCACGGGCCGTACACTCAGGGCCGATGGCCGAGCCCCTTCCGCCGCTTCCGCTCCCGCGCACGACCTTCGGGCTGCCCGACGGACGCCGCATCCATGTCTATGGCGAGGTCCGCGGCAAACCGCCGGAGGACGCACCGCGCTCCGAGCCGACCGCGCTCCACATGCGCCGCGACGAGCTCACGGCGAGCTGGATCGCCGTGAGCCCCGCCCGCAACGTGCGGCCTCACTCGTCGGCTCCCAGCGGGAGCGGGACGGTCGCCGGCAGCCCGGCCGAGCGCTACCGCTGCCCGCTCTGCCCCGGCGGACCGGAGATCGCCTTTAGCTACGAGGCCGCCGTCTTCGAGAACCGCTTCCCATCGTTCGTGGCCGACCCACCTCCGGACCCGGACCCCGGGGATCCTCGCTATGCCCCGTCCGTGGGCGCCTGCGAGGTGGTCATGTTCACGGAGCGTCACGAGGGGAACTTCGCGACGCTCACCCCGGCCGAGACGGCGCGCGTCATCGCCGTCTGGACCGACCGGACGCGGGAGCTGTGGGCGAACCCGCGCCACGCGTTCGTGATGGCGTTCGAGAACCGGGGCGCCGAGATCGGGGCCACGCTGTCGCACCCGCACGGCCAGATCTACGCGTTCGGGCACCTGCCTCCCAGCATCGAGCGACGGGTCGCGGCCCTTGCCGACCACCGGGCCGCGCACGGCACGTGCCTGAGCTGCGCGGTGGTCGCGGAGCAGCTCGCCTCGACGCGCCTGCTCGCCTCCTGCCCGCACTGGGCGATCAGCGTGCCCTTCGCGCCACGCTGGCCGTTCGAGGTGCACGTCCGGGCGATCCGGCACGGGCTGCGACGGCTGGCTGACCTGCGACCCGACGAGGCGCGCTCGCTCGCCGAGGCACTCCACGGGGTGGTCGCGCGCTACAACAACCTCTTCGGATTCGAGCTGCCCTACATGCTCGTCGTCCACGAGGCGCCGGCGGGCGCCGACGACTGGCATCTGGCGGTCGAGTTCTACCCGCCCCACCGGTCCGAGAAACTGACCAAGATCCGGGCCTCGGTCGAGACGGCGACGGGGCTCTTCATCAACGACACGCTCCCGGAGCTGAGCGCGGAGCGGCTGGCCGCGATCCCGGTCGCGCAACGCGAGGCCCATCCGGGCTTCGCCGTCAAGACGCAGGCGTGACCACCCCGGCCCGCCCGACAGCCGCGACACCGGCGGATCTCGCGCCCGGCGCCATGCGCGCCGCGCTCGCCGCGGCCGAGCCCCTCGCCGCCGCGAACCCGTGGGCAATCCGGATCGTGCGCGCCCCGGGCCGCGTCAACCTCATCGGCGAGCACACCGACTACAACCTCGGGTTCGTGCTGCCCGCCGCGATCGACCTGGAGATCCGCATCGCGTTCGTGCCCACGGCCGATCGCCGCGTGGAGCTGGTGAGCGGCGCGACCGGCGAACGGTCGGGCTTCGACCTCGACGCGATCGGCCCGCGACGGGGGGCCTGGATCGACTACCCGGCCGGGACCGCCTGGGCCCTGACCGAGGCAGGCGTCCCGATGCGCGGGCTGCGCGGGATCATCGCCAGCTCGCTGCCGACCGCGTCCGGCCTCTCGTCGTCGGCCGCGCTCGAGCTCGCGGCGGCCTGGGCGCTCACCGAGGCGCCCGGCGGGGGCCTGGAGCCGTTGGACCTCGCCCGGATCTGCCAGCGCGCCGAGAACGCCTACGTCGGGGTGAACTGCGGCCTCATGGACCAGTTCGCGAGCGCCTGCGGCGTGGAGGGCGACGCGGTCCTCCTGGACTGCCGGTCGCTGGACTTCCAGCCGATCGCGCTTCCCCTGGCGACGCACACGCTCGTGGTCGTCCACACCGGCTCGACGCGCAGCCTCACGACGTCGCAGTACAACGTCCGGCGGGCGCAGTGCGAGGCGGCGGCCGCGGCGCTCGGGGCCGAGGATCCCGCGGTCCGGTCGCTGCGGGACGTGACGCCGGCGATGCTTCCACGCATCCGCGACCTGGTCGGCGACGACGCCTTCCGCCGCAGCCGCCACGTGGTCACCGAGAACGGACGGGTCGAGGAGACGATCCTCGCGCTCGCGGCCGGCGATCTCGCCGCGGTTGGCCGGCTGTGGGCCGCGAGCCACGCGTCGCTTCGGGACGACTTCGAGGTCGTGTCGCCGGAGCTCGACGCGCTCGTCGAGATCGCGACGGCCGTGCCGGGGGTCGTCGCGGCCCGGATGACCGGCGCGGGGTTCGGTGGCTGCACGATCAACCTGGCGGAGCGCGGCGCCGTCTCGGCGCTGGCCCGCCGGGTCATGGCCGACTATCCGGCCCGGACCGGCCTCACGCCGCGCGTCTACGCCGTGGACGCCGTGGCCGGCGCCGGCATCGTCGCCGGCTGACGGCCGCCCGCGCCGGAGCCAGGCCCCGAACGGGCGATCCGGAGGGCTCGCGTAAACTCGGCGGCGGAAGGGGGCGCTATGGCCGGCTCGTCGTGGAAGAAGTCGCCGCCGGAGCTGGTGGCCGCGTTCGCAGCCTCCATGCGCGCGCATCCGGAGCTCGCCACGCGCCAGATGTTCGGCTACCCGGCCGCGTTCCTCGGCGGCCACATGGCGTCCTCACTCCACCAGGACAGCTGGATCGTCCGGCTCGCTCCCGCCGAAGAAGCTGCCCTGCGCGATCTCGGTGGCGGCGACTTCGAGCCCATGGCGGGGCGCGCCATGCGCGGATACGTCACGCTGCCGGCCGCGATCATCGCAGACCCGGTCGCCCTGGACCCTTGGATCGTCCGGGCGATCGCCCATGTTCGGACGCTCACGCCGAAGTGAGGCCGGGCCCGGGTAGCCAGCGGGACGCCACAGGGTGAGCATCCGCCGCGGCCCCGTCCTGCTCGCTGTGGTGCTGGGCTCGGGGATCGTCTTCCTCGACGGGACGATCGTGAACGTCGCGCTCGCGACGATCGGGCGAGAGCTGCCCGCGACGCTCGTTGGGCGGCTCGAGGGCCTGACCTACGTGACGAGCGGCTACCTGGCGGTGCTCGCCGCGCTCCTCATCCTTGCCGGGGCGCTCTCGGACAGCCTGGGCCGGCGCCGCGTCTTCCGGTTGGGGCTGATCGGCTTCGGGATCACGTCGGCCGCCTGCGGTATGGCGCCCACGATGGAGGTGCTGATCCTCGCCCGCCTCCTCCAGGGCGCAGCCGGGGCCCTCCTCGTGCCTGGCGCGCTCTCGATCATTACGGCCACGTTCGACGGCGAGGAGCGCGGGCGCGCGATCGGCGTCTGGGCCGCGGCGACCTCGGCGCTCGTGGCCCTTGGACCGCTTCTCGGCGGCTTCCTGGTCCAGGCCGTCTCGTGGCGGGCGGCGTTCCTCGTCAACCTCCCGCTCGTGGTGGTCGCCCTGATCGCGCTCCGGGCGGTGCCCGAATCGAGGAACGAGGAGGCGAGCAACCGGCTGGACTGGCTCGGGGCCTTCGTCGCGGCCGTCGCCGTCGGCGGGCTTGCCTTCGGTGCGACACGCGGCGAGGAGCAGGGCTGGCACGACCCGGTGGCGTTCGCGGCACTCGGGATCGGGGGGCTGGCGCTGATCGCCTTTCCCGTGCTGATGGCAGTTCGGCCGAACCCGCTCGTGCCGCTGGGCATGTTCCGCTCCCGCAACTTCTCGGTGGTCAACCTCTCGACGCTCGTGATCTACGGCGCCCTCTACGTGAGCCTCACCTTCCAGAACCTGTTCCTGCAGGGAACCCTGGGCTACACACCCCTGGCGTCCGGGATCATCGGGGTCCCGTCCAGCCTGCTCCTGACGTTTCTCTCCACGCCGGCGGCACGTCTCGCCGCCCGATACGGGGCGCGCCCGTTCATGGTTGCGGGGCCGCTCCTGATGGCTGCGGGCCTGCTCTGGATCTCCCGCATCCCCGCGACCAGCGCCCCCTGGCTGGCCGCGCCGGACTCGGCCGCGAGTCTCGTGCCACCGGTCGACTTCCTGTTGGACGTCCTTCCGAGCACGCTCCTGTTCGGCGTCGGGATCTCGCTGCTCGTGGCGCCCCTGACCACGGCCCTGATGGCATCGGTGCCGGTGGCCCGGGCCGGACTCGGCTCGGCGATTAACAACGCCGTCTCGCGGGTCGGCGCGCCCCTGGTCAGCGCGGCCCTCTTCGTCGCGATCACGGCGACGTTCACGCCCTCGCTCGCCGCGAAGGCGCCCGCCTATGACCGCATCAAGCCCCCCTTCTCGACGATCCAGCCGCTCGCGCCGGTGCCGGCCGGCACGCCCTCGGACCTCGCGGCAGCGGCACAGGCCGCCTCGACGGAGGCGTTCCAGCTCGCCATGCGGGTCGCGGGCGGCCTGCTGCTGTTCGGGGCCCTCGTGAACCTCGTCGGCCTGGAACGGCGTCGGACGGCGGGCACCGGCGACTCCGATCCCGTCGAGCCGCTGCCCGAAGCCGAAGCCGTCCCGGTCGTCGGCGCCTGAGCTGCGCCGGCCGGGTCAGGCGGGCAAGGCCACCCGCTCCAGCGGAACGTCCCAGTGCGCCTCCAGGAGCGCGAAGCGGCGCTCCTCGTCGGCGCGGTATCCGTCCTGGTCCGGGAAGAGGCGGGCAGCGATCTCCGCCTCGGCGTGCGCCTCCATGGCCGCCCAGTCGCGGTAGACGATCGTGACCAGGACGTCCCAGTCGGCCCGCCCGTCGCCGTGGAAGCGCGGCACGTCGAGGGTGACGTCGAGGAAGCGACCGCTGTGAAGCTGCTCGCGCAGAATCGGCCAATGGTTCCGGGTGAAGAGCTCGACGAACTCCGCGTGGGAGCCCCAGCGGGTCCGGTAGTAGTACGCGACGCGGACGGGCGAACCGGCCATGCTGGCCTCCTGGGCACGATGCGGACGGGTGGATGCCGCGATTCTGGCGCGAAGTGCCTGCGCGTGCGCGCTACGCTCCCCGGAGGAGGTCACGTCGATGCACGTCACGTTGGTCCACGTCACGGTGCTCCCGGAGCACCTCGCCGAGTTCATCGAAGCAACCCGCCCGAACCATGCCGGCGCCGTCGCGGAGCCCGGCTGTGTCCGCTTCGACGTGCTGCAGTCCTCCGACGATCCGACCCGGTTCGTCCTGTACGAGGCCTATCGCGACGCCGCAGCAGCCGCCGCCCACAAGGAGACCCCGCACTACCTCGCCTGGCGGGCTGCGGTCGCGGTCTGGATGGCCGAGCCGCGGCGGGGCGAGCCGTTCACGGGGCTCCTGCCCGTTCTGCCGTGAACGACCAGGCTCCGGCGGCCTGCGCAGCGCCGCGACCCACCGGGCCGGCCGGTTTCGGGGAGACGGCGCTCGCGCCGTTCGCAGTGGCGCGCCTGCCGCGGATCGTCTTCGGGGCGGGCCGGATCTCGGATCTGCCGGGCATCGTCGCCGAGCACGGGAAGCGGGCGCTCCTCGTCACGGGCCGCCATTCGTTCCGCGAGGGTCCCGCGTGGGCTCCGCTCGTCGCCGGCCTCGACGCGGCCGGCGTCGGGTGGGAGCACCTTGCCGTCGCTGGCGAGCCCGACCCCGACCTGGTGGACCGCGCGGTCGCCGATCGCCGCCGCGATCCCCCGGATGTCGTCGTCGGGATCGGCGGCGGGGCAGCACTCGACGCCGCAAAGGCAATCGGGGGGCTCCTTCGGAGCGGGACGTCACTCCTCGACCACCTCGAGGGCGTCGGGCGCGGCCTCGCCTACCCCGGGCCTGCCACACCGTTCATCGCGGTCCCGACGACGGCCGGCACCGGCAGCGAGGCGACGAAGAACGCGGTGATCTCGGGGCGGCTGCCGGGTGCCGCCGCGTCCGATCCGCCGTTTAAGAAGTTGTTCCGCGACGAGCGGCTGGTGGCTGCGGTCGCGCTCGTCGACCCCGACCTGCTGCTCGGCTGCCCGACGGAGGTCATCGCCGGCGACGGGATGGACGCGTTGACGCAGCTGCTGGAGGCGTTCACGAGCACCGGCGCGTCCCCCTTCAGCGATGCAGCTGCGCGGAGCGGGCTGGCCGTGATCGGCGGCGCGCTGCGGGCCTGGCACGCCGCCGCGCTCGGCGGCGCGGACGCCGAGGAGACGGCCGCAGCGCGAGGCGCGATGGCATGGGCGGCGCTCTGCTCGGGTATCGCCCTGGCCAACGCGGGTCTCGGCGCCGCTCACGGCCTCGTCGCGCCGCTCGGTGCGCGCTTCGGGATCCACCACGGCGCGGGGTGCGGCGCGCTCGTGGCGGCCGCGACCCGGGCGAACCTCGCCGCGCTTGCGGAGCGGTCCCCCGGCTCGCCGGCCCTGCGCCGCTACGCGGAGGCCGGGCTCCTCCTTGCCGGCACCGGGCTGCCCGGACACGCGCAAACCTTCGAGGACACCGCCCCGGAGACGCTGCCCGACGCGCTGGACCGGCTCGCGGCGGCGCTGCGGATCCCCCGGCTGGCCGCCTGCGGGGTCAGCGAGGAGGCGTTCCCGGCCCTCGTCGCCGAGAGCCGCGGCAGCAGCATGCGAACGAACCCGGCGACCCTGACCGACGCGGAGATCGCGGCGATCCTCGCCGCGTCGCTCTGAGCGGTCGCTCAGCCTGCGCGCGTCGGCTGAGTCATCTCCTCCGGCTTCACCCAGGCGTCGAACTCCTCGGCCGTCAGGAAGCCGGACTCGATGGCGGCCGCCCGGAGCGTCGAGCCTGCGTGGTGGGCGCTCTTCGCGATCTTCGACGCCCTGTCGTAGCCGATGTGCGGGGCGAGCGCGGTGACCAGCATGAGCGAGCTCGCGACGTGCTCGCCAATGCGTCCCTCGTCGGGCTCCAGCCCGTCGACGCAGTGTTCGCGGAACGATCGGCAGCCGTCGGTGAGCAGCTCGATGGCGTGCAGGAGGTCGTGGGCGATGATCGGCTTGAAGACGTTGAGCTCGAAGTTCCCCTGGCTGCCGGCCATCCCGATCGCGACGTCGTAGGCCATCACCTGGACCGCAACCATGGTGAGCATCTCGCTCTGGGTGGGGTTCACCTTTCCGGGCATGATCGACGAGCCCGGCTCGTTCTCCGGCAGGCGCAGCTCCCCCAGGCCAGCGCGCGGGCCGGACCCCAGCCAGCGCACGTCGTTCGCGATCTTCATGAGGCTCGTCGCTAGCGTTCGAAGGGCGCCCGAGGCGAACACGGTCGCCTCCTGGCCGGCGAGCGCGGCGAACTTGTTCGGCGCGGAGACGAGCGGGAGGCCGGTGAGCTCGGCGATCCGGGCGGCCGACCGGTCGGCGAACTCCGGGTGGGCGTTCAGCCCGGTTCCCACCGCGGTTCCGCCGAGGGCAATCTCGTGCAGCCCGGGCAGGGCCGCCCGGAGCCGGGCGAGGTCGCCATCGAGCATCGCAACGTAGCCGGAGAACTCCTGGCCGAGCGTGATCGGGACCGCGTCCTGGAGATGCGTCCGCCCGATCTTCACGATCCCCATCCACGCCTGCGCCTTTGCGTCGAGGGCATCCCGGAGCGCGGCCACCGAGGGGAGGAGGCGCCGCTCGATCTCCGTCGCGACGGCCATGTGAAGCGCGGTCGGGAACGTGTCGTTCGAGGACTGGCTCATGTTCACGTCGTCGTTCGGATGGACCGGCGTCTTGCCGCCGCGCACCCCCGTGGCGAGCTCGTTGGCCCGCCCGGCGATCACCTCGTTGACGTTCATGTTCGACTGGGTGCCCGAGCCCGTCTGCCAGACGCGGAGCGGGAACTCCGCCGCGAGCGACCCGGAGACGACCTCGTCCGCCGCGCGGACGATCAGGTCGCGCTTGTCGGCGGGGAGCAGGCCCAGGTCCGCGTTCACCTCGGCGGCGGCGCGCTTGAGGATCCCGAACGCGTGCACGATCGGGACCGGCATCGTGTCCCGACCGATCGCGAAGTGGTGGAGCGAGCGCTGGGTCTGGGCGCCCCAGTAGTGGTCGGCCGGGACCTCGATCGGGCCCATCGAATCCGACTCGGTGCGGGTGCCGCCGGCGGGGGTATGGCGGTCGGTCGCGGTCATGGGCACCTCGCCGCCGGTCGTCGTCAGGTCAGCTGCGGGCGCGGACCGGCAGCGCTTCGCCCGGCTTCGAGCGCTTCGGCTCCCGCAGGACGGCCGGCGCCCCCTCGTCGCCCGGAAGGGCCGGCAGGAACGGCGCGAGGCCCACGAGCATCGCCGTCGTCTTGAGGTCGAGCCAGGCGAGCGCCAGCGTCCCGGCCACGATCACCGTCCACGGGCGGTTCGTGCGGGCACCCCAGATCACGAGGAGCGCGGCCCCCAGCACGCGAGCGGCGGTCATCAGCGGGGCGGGCCGGCCTTGGACCTCCAGGATCGAGCGCGGCCACTCGAGCCAGAGCCCCGGGGCGATCGCGAACGAGATGCCGACGACGACGGCCGTGGCGCCCAGCGCGATGGCCAGGTTCCGCCACTCCCGGCGCGCGACGAACCAGAGCAGCCCGATGCCGGGCGTCACCTTCGTGAGGAGCACGAAGGACCAGGCTGCCGGCTTCCGGAACCCGAGCACGATTGCCGCAGCCATGAGGATCTCGATGTTGCCGAGGTAGGCGTCCCAGACGATCGGGAAGAAGACCAGGATCGCGAGCGACCACCGGCGGCCCAGCCACGCCACCACCAGCGCGAGGAAGGCGAACCAGCCGATGGCGAACACCGGCCAGGGCAGCAGATGGAAGAGCGAGAAGAGCTGGGCGATCGCGGGGCTGTACCGGAACGCGCCGTACTGGTCCGGGCTGAAGTCGAAGTGGTAGGGCGCAGCCGGGTTGACGACCCAGTAGGCGTAGGCGTCATAGGCAACCCACGAGCCGCCATAGGCCGCGAACCAGGCGAGAATGGCGATGCCGCCCAGCGAGAGCCGGTCGCGAAGCACGACCGGGTCCAGCTGGCCGAGCAGCCCCACGGCCCGCATGCGGAGGTCGCGAACGCCGACCCCCACGCGTGCGGCGTTGCGAAGGCCAGACACGTGTACCACCGAATGGCGGCCGAATCGAGCCGCCTCTACGGCGCGATCGGTGCGGGATGAGTCTACCGCGACCTCGGGCTTCGCTGCCGATCGGGGTGCCCGGGATGGGCATCGAACACGACTGCCGTACACTGCCCGTGCCTGGCGATCGCCCGATCGCGGCACGAGCGAGGGACGAATGACGAAGGACACCCAGGGCCGGCCGATGCCGGCGCAGACGCAGGGGATGCGCTAGGTGCCGCCGCGCAAGCGCAAGATCACCTACCCGCCCGCCCGGACGGCGAACCGGCCGGCACCGCCGCCGGGACTTGCCGGCGAGCCGTACGTCCGCCCGACCGTTGTCGCGATCGACCTCTCCGCCCGGGCGGGCCGGCCCGGTCTCGCGATCGGTGATCGCGTCCAGATCGGGGGCAGGGGGCTCTACGCCGGCGAGGCCGCCGTGATCGAGCGCTTCAGCAACGGGGCGATCCCGGCAGCCGTCGTCCGCACCGAGGCGGGACGCACGCGCCAGGTCCGCACCATCGACCTGGAGCCGATCCAGCCCGAGCGCTGATCCGCACCGCACACGGATCCCCCGCGGAGGGGGCCAGGGCCGGCCCCGCGGGTGCCAGCACGCCGGCCCCCGGAGGAATGCACGATGGCGGTGAGCGAGCATGCGGGGCGACCGGCACCGCAGTCGCTGCTGGTGGACGTCGACAGCCTGGTCGCCGCCTACTACGATCGCCGGCCCGACGTCGCCGTGCCATCGCAACGGGTCGCCTTCGGGACGTCCGGCCACCGCGGGTCGTCGCTCGACACGTCCTTCAACGAGGCGCACATCGTCGCCACGAGCGCGGCGATCTGCCGCTACCGTCGCCGCGCCGGGATCGACGGGCCGCTCTTCATCGGCCGCGACACGCACGCGCTCTCCGAGCCGGCAACCCGGACCGCGATCGAGGTCCTCGTCGCCGACGGCGTCGATGTCCGTGTCGACAGGGGGGCAGGCTACACGCCCACCCCGGCCGTCTCCCACGCGATCCTCGTCCACAACCGCGGCCGGCGCCAGGGCCTGGCCGACGGCATCGTCGTCACGCCGTCGCACAACCCCCCGGCGGACGGCGGCTTCAAGTACAACCCGCCGACCGGCGGGCCGGCCGACGCCTCGATCACGGGCGCGATCGAGCGCGAGGCGAACGCGATCCTGGCCGGCGGCCCCGGCGACGGCCTCGACGGCGTGCGCAGGGTCCCCTTCGAGCGTGCGCGCGAGGCCACTCACGGCCACGACTTCATGGGAGCCTACGTCGCCGACCTCGGCTCGGTCGTCGACATGGAGGCGATCCGCGCCTCGGACCTGCACCTCGGGGTGGACCCGCTCGGCGGCGCGAGCGTGGCCTACTGGGGCGCCATCGGCGAGCGCTACGGCCTGGACCTGACCGTCACGAACGACCGCGTCGATCCCCGGTTCGCGTTCATGACGGTGGACTGGGACGGCAGGATCCGGATGGACCCGTCGTCGCCCTACGCGATGGCGGGCCTCGTGGGCCTCAAGGATCGCTTCGACCTCGCGTTCGCCAACGACACCGATGCCGACCGCCACGGGATCGTGACGCGCAGCGCCGGCCTCCTCAACCCGAACCACTTCCTGTCCGCCGCGGTCGCGTACCTGTTCGGCGGCGGTCGGGACTGGCCGGACGAGGTCGCTGTGGGCAAGACGCTCGTCTCGACGAGCATGCTCGACCGGGTGGTCGCGTCGCTCGGGCGGCGCCTGCTGGAGGTCCCGGTCGGCTTCAAGTGGTTCGTCGAGGGCCTGCTCGACGGGAGCGTCGGCTTCGGAGGGGAGGAGAGCGCTGGGGCCTCCTTCCTCCGCCGCGATCGGTCCGTCTGGACCACCGACAAGGACGGCCTGATCGCGTGCCTGCTGGCCGCCGAGATGACCGCCCGCAGCGGCCGGGACCCGGGCACGACCTACCGCGAGCTGACCGAACGGTTCGGCTCACCGGCCTACCGGCGGATCGACGCCCCGGCCAGCCCGGAGCAGAAGGCCGTGCTGACGCGCCTCTCGCCCGGGCAGGTGGCCGCGACGGAGCTCGCCGGCGAGCCGATCACGACCAAGCTGACGACCGCCCCCGGCAACGGCGCGCCGATCGGCGGCCTGAAGGTGGTGACGGAGCACGCCTGGTTCGCGGCGCGCCCGTCCGGAACGGAAAACGTCTACAAGGTTTACGCCGAGAGCTTCCTCGGCGAGGAGCACCTCGCCCGCGTGATCCAGGAAGCGCAGGCGGTGGTCAGCGCGGCGCTCGCGTAGGCGTCCGCCGCGCGGCCGGGATCTCCTACTGCACCTGGACGCGCAGCATCCAGGCGTGCTTTTCGAAGATCTCTTCGATCCCGATCAGGATCCCCTGGCTGACCGGATCGACACCGAGACGCTCGATCCGCTCCCGAAGGTGCGCGTTGAGGACGTCGATGCGGGACCCGATAAGGCTCACTGCGTCTCGATCCGCGACGGTCCCGGCCGGGAAGGGCTCGAGCGGGGTGGCGGCGGCCACCGTGGCGGCGCGCCCGTCGGGGACTTCACGCAGAGCGGAGAGGCGCTCGGCCACGGTGTCGACCGAAGCGTGGGCCGACTCGACGATCTCATCGAGCTCGAGATGGACGGGCCGGAACAGCGGGCCGACGACGTTCCAGTGGGCCTGCTTACCCTGCAGAGCCAGGTCGAGCAGCTCGACGAGGCTGGCCTGAAGATCGGCTGTTGCGGGTGCGGACATGAGTTGAACCTCCACGATGGGCGAAGCGCGCCCGGTCGCACTCGTCGCTTCGTGTCATCGTCGAGCACCGTGAGCCCGACGGACAGGGCCCAAAGTCCCGATCAAACCCGGGCCGCGGCATCATGACCGTGGCCGCCGCGGCCGGAGCGAAGCCGAGCGGGGTCGGGCGCCCGGCTGGCGGGCGGGGCACTTTCGGGTGATGGCCAGCGAGGAGCCGGAAGCATACGGTGACCGTCCTCACGCTATGAACCGCACTGCCTCGCGCCTCCTCCTGCTGTGCCTGGGGATCCTTCTGGCCCTCGGGGCCTTCGGGCTGGCGCGCGCTGCCGGCGCGTCGTGCAGCCCGCTCGCATCCTCCCCGTGCGTTCGCGTGCTGTTCCTCGGCAACAGCTACACGTACGTCAACGACCTGCCAACTGTCTTCCGGGATCTCGCCCGGGCCGGCGGGCAAAACGTCGAGACGGGCATGGTCGCGAACGGCGGCGAGACGCTCGCGCAGCACGCGGTCTCGCCCGTGTCGCTCGACGCGATCCGGGGTTCGAGTTGGCGGTACGTCGTGCTCCAGGAGCAGAGCGAGATCCCGGCGCTCGCCTCGGTCTGGCGGAGCCAGATGTTCCCCGCCGCGGAGACGCTCGTTGCGGCCATCCGAGCAGCCTCGGCAACGCCGATCCTGCTCGAGACGTGGGCCCATCGCGACGGATGGCCGGAGCAGGGCCTCGACCGCGCTGCGATGCAGGCCGCGATCAGCGAGGGTTACCGATCGCTCGGCGCCGACCTCGGGGTCGCCGTCGCACCGGCAGGCGACGCATGGCAGACGGTGCTGCGCGACGACCCGGCGATCGAACTCTGGCAGCCGGACGGAAGCCACCCCAGCCCAGCCGGGACATATCTCGCGGCGTGCGCGCTCTACAGGAGCATCTTCAGGGCCGACCCCGTCGGGATTCCCGACACCGCTGGCCTGGCGCCGGACGTGGCCCGGGCGCTCCAAGTCGCGGCCGGGCAGCCATAACGGCACCCGCCGAGTAGCCGCGGCGCCCAACGTTCTCCCGCAGCGGCGGGAGACGCGGACCCGCTCAGCGCCGAACGGCAGCGACGTGCCCGCGGACGGATGATGTGGCCACGGCGTCAACTCGCTCGGGCGGGGACGGCGGCGAGAGCGCGTCCACCACGTAGTGGACCGGATCGCCCTCCTGGACCCCGGCCGGCCACGGCGCCGGGCGGCTGTCCGGGTCGGGCCGGCTCCCGACGTGCCAGATCAGCACGCCCCACATCGCCGCGTAGAGCGCCAGGAGCGGGATCCAGGCGGGCACAGGCGGAACCTCGAATCGACGTCGATGCTGGCTACGACGCCGAGGTCAACACCAGCAGGGCGATGTAGACCCACGACGACCGCGACCGCCAGGTAGACCCAGAGCGGGAGGCGACGTCGAGCCGACCGCAGGCGAGGGGCCGCGGTCCCACCACCGCTGTTCAGATCAGGCGCGCCAGCCGCCCCGGGACTGGCCTGGCTGCGGAACGTGTTGGGAGTTCGCTGGTCACGAAGAGTGTTGGGGCGGACCTCGGGGGAGCCGCCCGGCCGGTACGTCATGCGCCGCCTCTCCCCTGCCGGCCGGAAACGGCCTGGCTACCACTTAGCGTGCCACTGGAACGCAATGCGTGCAGGCCTCGACGCGCACGCTCGTCGATGGGTCGCGGCTGCACGCCGGATGGACGACGGCCTAACGGACCATGGCATGTAGATGGTGATGGCACCCGATCTGCGGCCGAACGGCCCTTGAACGCGGGGGGCGACGGGACGATGGTTCAGAAGTCGGGGTGTCGATGCCAGGACCTGTTGATGCGCGGGTCGATCGGGTCGCCGAACCGCGCAGGGTCGCTGGCGAAGCTGGGCTCGTCGACCCGGTGGAGGCGCACCATGGCGCTCCAGCACTCGACCCGCGAGCAGAGGGCCGCACTCAACCCGGATTTCCTGCGGGCACTCCTCATCGTGGCCGCGGTCATCGTGGTGATGATCGTCCTGACCGCGATCGTCGGGGTCGGACAGACTGGCCCCTCCTACCAGATCGTGCCTGACCCAGCCAGCGGTCTCGGCCTTCCCTTCTGAGCAGCCGCCTATCCGGGCGGCTCGACAAGCGCGACGTCCTTCGCCCGGTTCGTTGACATACGCCATGTTTGGCGTCAGGTTGCGGCCGTGGACAAGACGACGCTGTACCTGACGCCGGAGCTTCGACGCCGCCTGCGTGGCGTTGCCCGGCGCAGTAGCCGGCGGCATGCCGACGTGACCCGCTCGGCCCTCGACGCCTACCTCGACCAAGCCGGCGCGAACCGCCCGCGTTTCATCGGGGCTGGCGAGGATGACACGCTGGACGCCCGAGACACGGAGGCGTGGCTCCGCGAACGGTGGGGTCCTGCTTGATCTCGCTCGACACATCCTGGCTCGATGCGCTGCTCAACCGGCGCGATCGGGCCCACCAGGCGGCCGGGCAGGAGCTGGAGAGTGATCCGGGCCGTATCTCGTGCCGGCGGCGACGCTCGGGGAGCTCACCTTCCTCGTCGAACAGCGGCTGGGACTGCGGGTGCTCGACCTCGTTCTCGGTGACCTCGAGTCCGGTGCTTACACGCTCGACTGTGGCGAGGCCGATCTGGCACGCACGCGGCAGCTCGTCGGGCGCTACGCGGACCTGTCTCTCGGATTTGTCGACGCCGCCGTCGTCGCCTGCGCCGAGGGCAGCGGCGGGCGGGTACTGACATTCGACCTCGGTGACCTCGGGGTCGTGGCGGCCGAGGGGACGATCAGAGTCCTGTCGGCACCGGCCTCGTAGGCCGGCCCGCCGCCGCATGTTGACCTAGACGCGCTGGTCGGTGCTTGGCTTCTCCCACAGGTTGACGCCGCTGTCGACGGCGTAGAGGTCGATCTCGGCCAGCTCGTGGGGCGAGAAGGACAGGTTCGCAAGCGCCGCGACGTTCTCGCGCACCTGCGCGGGTGAGCTTGCCCCGATGAGCGTCGAGGTCACGCGCGGGTCGCGGAGCACCCAGGCGTAGGCCATCTGGGCCAGGGTCTGCCCGCGTCGAAGGGCGATCGCGTTGAGCCCCCGCACGCGCGCCAGGTTCTGCTCGCTCAGCATTTCCCGTTCGAACGAGTCGCCGCCGGGGCGATTGATACGCGAATCGGCGGGGATGCCGTCGAGGTACTTGCTCGTCAGGAGCCCCTGCGCGACCGCCGTGAACGCGATCATGCCGGCGCCGACCTCCTCGAGCGCGTCGAGCAGCTCCGGTTCGACCCACCGGTTCAAAAGGTTATAGGACGGCTGGTGGATCAGCAGGGGCACGCCCTCCGAGCGAAGGATCGCGGCTGCCTCGCGCGTCTTGGTCGCGGAGTACGACGAGATCCCCACGTAGAGCGCCTTGCCCTGGCGGACCGCCGTGGCAAGCGCTCCCATCGTCTCCTCGAGCGGCGTGTCGACGTCAAAGCGGTGCGAGTAGAAGATGTCAAAGTAGTCGACGCCGACGCGACGAAGGCTCTGGTCGAGGCTCGCGAGGACGTACTTGCGCGAGCCGCCGCCCTGGCCGTATGGCCCCGGCCACATGTCCCAACCGGCCTTGCTGGAGATGATCAGCTCGTCGCGGTGAGCGGCGAGATCCTCGCGCAGGATGCGCCCGAAGTTGATCTCGGCGCTGCCGTACGGTGGTCCGTAGTTGTTCGCAAGGTCGAAGTGCGTGATCCCGAGGTCGAAGGCGGTTCGCACGATCTCCCGCTGCGTCGCCATCGGCGTGTAGTCGCCGAAGTTGTGCCACAGGCCCAGGGAGAGCAGCGGAAGCCGCAGGCCGGTCCTCCCGCAGGCCCGGTACGTCATCACGTCGTAGCGCTCGGGTGCTGATAGATAGGTCATCCTTGTGCATCCTCCAGGCTGACGGGGTCGAGCCTCAGCCCGCTGCGGTCCACTCCAGCCCCAGGCGGGCGATCGTGTCCGGCGTGGGGTTGCCCGTTCGGCCGTCCCAGCCGGCCATCCGGTAGTAGTCGTCGAGGGCGCCCTCGATCTCCGCGTGGTCGAGCGCGACACCGGCCGTGGGGCCCGTCCCCGCGAGCGGCCGGAACATCTTGGCGGGCAGGCAGTCCTCGCTGCGTCCAGGCCCTCCCGGGCGTTGACGGTGCGCAGCATGTTGAGGCGCCGCTCGACGATCTCCATGAGCTCGTCGAGGTCGAAGTCGTCCCAGCCCGTCACGGCCCGCACAAGATCGACCGTCTCCTGCGGCCCGAACAGCGTCCAGGCCGGGCCCCACACGAACTGGCACAGCGAGGCCGTGTCGAGGAACAAGTAGAACTGCTGGGTCCGGAGCGCGAAGCGGACCTTGTCCGGGCCGAGCGACAGGAACCCCTGCGCGGCGTCGAACCCGAGGAGCTTGAGCCGCTCGAGGGAGAGATCTGCGGCGCCCTCCTCGATCATCGGGTCGTGCTCGGACGACTGGTGGTCCGCCCCGAACGGGTTCACCGCGTAGACGACCGCGAGCGATCGCTTCGCCTGGGGCATGTGGCCGGGCGCCTCGGCTCCCTTGACCGTGACGAGCAGGTCGTGGCACTTCCCGATCAGGTCGGCGGCGCGCCGCGATCCGTGCGCCAGGATGTCGCCGAAGCCCTCGCGCCTGGCCGACGTGGAGGATCCGGCCGGTGAACTCGCCTGGCACTCGCCTGCCTCCCATCGGTTGACCTGGGCACGCGCCCCGGAACCGGCGCCCGGGAGCCCCGGCTGCCGGGAGCCCGAACCCGCGTCCGCGACGCCTCTCTCGCGCATCTTCTTCCACGGCGAGGGCCGACACAACGGGAACCGGGAGAGCAGGTGGCGGAAGAGCGGGCCGGCCGCGGCGGAAGAGCGGGCGGCGGCGGCGCGCTACGCCCGGCGGACGAGCGCCTCGCGCTGGATGGCGAGGAGCGACAGGGCATCAGTGATCCGCCCGTCCATGGTCATCGCCAGGGCGTCGTCGAAGGACACCCATTGCGTCGCCAGCTCCTCTGTCCCCTCGGGCGAAGGCGCGCCGGCGGCGAGGTCGGTCGCCACGAAGAAGACCGCGAGCTCATCCGTCACGGAGTTCGAGAGCGCGGCCCGGCCGAGCTCCCGCCACGTCGCCGCCTGGTACCCGGTCTCCTCGGCGAGCTCGCGCCTGGCCGCATCGAGAGCCGACTCGCCCGGGCCACCGCCGCCCTCCGGGATCTCCCACGAGTACGCGTCGAGCGGGTAGCGATGCTGCCCGACGAGGACGACCCGATCGCCCTCGTCGATGGCGAGGATCCCGATCGCGCGATGGGCGAAGTGCACCACGCCGTAGATGCCGGGCGCGCCGTCGGGCCGGATGACGTCGTCGTGCCAGACGGTCAGCCACGGGTTCTCGTACACGACCCGGCGGGCCGTGCGCCGCCAGGGGCTCTCCGCCCGCGCCGGCCGGGCGACGGCAGGAGCTTCCGCCGGAGCTGATCCTCTGCGCCTGGCCATCGGTGATCTCCCTCCGCCTGCGCTTGCGACCGGAACGTCTGGGCCGGCCTCACAGACGGCCCAGGATGAACCTGGTGAGCGTCTTCGTATGGTCCATGCTGCCGGAGCTCACCTCGAGGATCCGGACCCGGATCACCCGGGCTCCCAATCCGTGCCGCCGTCGGCCGCGAACCACGGTCGACTGCATCCCGCACCCGGCGCTCATCGTGAAACTCAACGGCGACCCTCTCGCCCTGCTGCGCAGGCCGAGCACCGGCTACCTTGCTACCTCGATGGCCGATGGTTTGCCCCAGGTGACCCAGAGCCTGGGTCGATACGGACGGCGAGCATGTCATCATCAATACGGTCCAGTCCCACCTCAAGGTCAGGAACATCGAGCGCGACCCTCGCGTGGCTGTCGCGATCTCGAGCCCGGAGGTCGCTGCCCGCTACTATCAGGTTCGCGGTCGGATGGTGAGCACGACGACCGACGGCGGCGGCGAACACATCGAGATGCTCTCCATGAAGTAAACCGGCAGGCCCTATCCCTGGTATGGGGGCGGGACCAGGTGCGGGTGATCCTGACGATAGAGCCGGAACACGTGAGCGGCATCAGGTAGAGCGCGGCGGTTCGGGCCGAGGAACCGTGGCCGCGTTGGCCAGCGCTCGTCGACGCGTACAGCCGGGACGTTCAGGCCGGCGGCTGGATCACCGGGAGCGCGCTAGGCTGTGGCAGCGGAGTGGCCGGACCGAGCCCACCCGCCGCGCCGGGCCCGCGAAGAGGAGATCCATGACCACGGAGACGATCCACGAGGAGGTCCGCGCCCGGTATGCGGCCGCGGCGCTCCAGGCAAGCGCCGGCGGCTGCTGCTCGGGCGAGCCCAAGCCGATCGGCCTGGCGCTCTACTCCGCGCTCGAGCGGGCGGAACTGCCCGAGGCGGCGGTCCTCGCTTCGCTCGGCTGCGGCAACCCGATCGCCGTGGCGGAGCTGCGCGAGGGCGAGCGCGTGCTTGACCTCGGCTCGGGTGGGGGGATCGACGTGCTCCTGTCCGCCAAGCGGGTGGGACCCACCGGGCGCGCCATCGGCCTCGACATGACCGACGAGATGCTGGCCCTGGCCCAGCGCAATGTCGCCGCGGCCGGGGCAACGAACGTGGAGTTCGTGCGCGGCCACATCGAGGAGATCCCGCTCCCCGCCGAGTCCGTCGACGTGGTCATCAGCAACTGCGTCATCAACCTCGCCGCCGACAAGCCCGCGGTGTTCCGGGAGATCGCGCGCGTGCTGCGGCCCGGCGGACGGATGGGCGTGACCGACATCGTCGCCGAGGACCGGCTCACCGCCGAGGAGCGTGCCGCGCGCGGCTCCTACGCCGGCTGCATCGCGGGTGCGCTCTCCTTCTCGGAGTTCCGGGCGGGGCTCGAGGCGGTCGGTCTCAGCGACATCTCCGTCACGCCGATGCATGCCGTCGCCGACGGGATGGTTAGCGCCATCGTGAAGGCGACCAAGCCAGCCGACGCGAAGCCGATGATCGACCTCAAGCTGCCCGAGCTGCCGGTCGTCAGCAGCGGCTGCTGCGGGGGAGAGGGCTGCTGCTGATGCGGATCGAGCGGGCGGAGCCGTTTGACGTCCCGGCCGTCGAGGCGCTCCTGACGATGGCCGGGCTCCCGCTGGCGGGCGCAGCGGAGGCGCTCGAGACGGGCGTGGTCGCTCGCGACGGCGAGGCTGTCGTCGGTGCCGCATCTGTCGAGCGATACGGCTCGGCCGGGCTCCTGCGGTCGGTCATCGTCGCGCCGGATCGACGGGGCGCAGGCCTCGGCCGCGACCTCGTGGCGGCTGCCGAAGAACTCGCCCGGGGCGAGGGCATCCGCGAGATCTACCTGCTCACCGAGACCGCGATTGGCTGGTTCCCGCGCCTGGGCTACGCGGCCGTGCCGCGCGGCGAGGCAGCGGCGGTCGTTGGCCGCTCGATCGAGTTCACCACGGCCTGCGCAGAGACAGCCGTCGCGATGCGCCGAGCGCTCGCCTGACGGGTCCGGCCGGCACGGGGTATCGGCATCAGCGCGAAGCGAGCTCCCGCCGCGCGCGACGGGCAAGCTCGACGAACGGTCGAATGCGCATTGTGAGCTGCACCTGGGTCGCCCGGAAGGCCGCGAGCTTCTCTTCGTCGGACCCTCCAACTCGGCCGGGTCGTCGAGGCCCCAGTGGAGCGCGTTGTGCTCGCCCGGGAACACGGGGCAGGCCTGGCGGGCCCGGTCGCAGACGGTGATGACGTAGTCCCACGGCTGGTCTAGGAACTCCGCGACGGACTTCCCCCGCGCCAGGGACCAGTCGATCCCGACTCGGCGAGGACTCGCACGGTGTACGGGTTGACACCTTTCGGATCGGTGCCTGCGGAGTGGACCTCGAACTCCGGCCCGCCGATATGCCCGCAGGAGCGCCTCGGCGATCTGGCTGCGGGCAGAGTTGCCGGTGCACACGAAGAGGACGCGGATCGGTCTGCTCGGCATCGAGGTGGCCTCCATGGGGCGATGGGCTCGGCCGGCGGCGCGAACGGTCTGATCGAGATCACCCAGTTCAGCGTCGAGCCGCTCGAGTTCGACGCGATGGCGTTCGATGGCTGCCCGCTGCTCGGCAATCAGCGGCGCGAGGTCGGCGTCGATGTCGCCCCGTTCGAGACACAGCCGGGCAAGCCGTCCGGCATCCAGCGGCCTGAGTCCGAGCCGTCGGAGCGCGACCACGAGCCGCAGCCGGGCGAGGTCATCCGGGCCATAGGACCGATACCCATTCGGCTGCCGGGTTGCCGATGGGAGGACGCCGGTCTCCTCGTAGAAGCGGACAGCCGAGGCCGTCACGCTCGCCTGCTTCGCCAGCTCCGCCACGTTCATGCTTTGAGACTACACCTTCAAGTCAGTTTAAGGTCAAGCCAGCGCCTTGGCGTGGATCCTGCCGGGGACAGGACTCGGGCCCGGGGGCATACTCCGCCGATCCGGGGGGCCGCGGACCGCCATGGCCAGGCCGAACCACCGGAAATGCGCATCTGGCGCGAGAGGGGGGTGGCCGTGAACATGGAACTTGTCGACCAGGTGTTGCACACCGCGGCGGCCGTGCTTGCGAGCGGGGCGATCTCAGGGAACGGGCACGGCAACGTCAGCCTGCGCGTTCCGGGCGCGGAGGAGATGTACTTCACCTCCGCCTCGTCCCTGAACGGGCTGGGGCCGGACGGCATCGCCCGCGTCGCGCTCGACGGGACGCTGCTGGAGGGCACCCTGCCTCCATCCAGGGCGCGGTCGTGGCGATGCACACGGCGATGTACCAGGATCGGCCCGACGTCGGCTGCGTGATCCACACGCACTCGCCGTTCGCGACCGCGTTCGCCGTGGCCAACCGCCCGATCGACTGCTGGATCGAGGCCCTCGCGATGTTCGGGCTGGCCGACGGCGTGCCGGTCGCGGCCTACGGGCCGCGCGGATCCGAGCAGGCCGTGGGCAACATCCGCGCGGCGGTGCGACCGGGAGTTCCGGCCGTCCTGCTCGCCAACCACGGCGTGCTCGTGTTCCACCGCACCCCGGACCTGGCCGTCCTCGTCGGCGGGGTGGTCGAGGAGGCCGCCCAGGCGGCGATCAACGCGCTCGCGCTGGGCGGTCCGGTCGAGATCGCCGCCGACCTCCGCGCCGCGGCGCTGCAGCGGGCGATGACGTTCGAGACTGCCGGCACGAAGACCGCCTGACACGGGCCCGTCGAGGGCGCGGAGGGCACACCGGGCGTGCCCCGGGGTGCCCGCTCAGGCGAGGGCGACTCCTGGTTCCGCCGATGCCTCGACGCGCCCGACGCACCAGGAGGCCACACCGGCGGCGGAGAACGCCTGCTCGACGGAGGCAACGCGGTCGGGCGCGATCGCGGCCAGCAGCCCGCCGCTCGTCTGCGGGTCGTGGGCCAGCGCGACGCGTGCCCCATCGACGCCGGGCGCGACCACCAGGGCGGGCCCACGAACCGGCGGTTGTGGCCGGCACCGTCCGTCTCCAGGCCGGCGGCCGCCAGCGTGAGCGCGCCCGGCAGCGCCGGCAGTGCCGCCGCCTCGAAGACGAGCCGCGTCCCCGACGCGCGTGCCATCTCCAGCCCGTGCCCAAGGAGCCCGAAGCCGGTGACGTCCGTGGCGCCGCGAGTCCTGTGGGCGACGAGCACGTCGGCCGCAGCACGGTTCAGCGTGCGCATCGAGGCGATGGCAGCAGCTAGGTCGTCGGGTGCGGTCCGGCCCTGACGGGCACCCGAGACGAGCATCCCCGTTCCCAACGCCTTGGTGAGCAGAAGCACGTCGCCGGGCCGCGCGCCACCCTTGCGCGAGAAGTCGGTCCGGGTGCACGAGCCCGATGACGGCCAGCCCGAACTTCGGCTCGGGATCCCGGATCGTGTGGCCGCCGGCGAGCATCCCGCCGGCCTCGCGCACGACCCCCGCGGCGCCCTCGACGATGGCGGCCATCGCCGCCGGGTCCAGTGCCTCGGGGAACGCCGCCACCGAGAGCGCGAAGAGCACGCGCCCGCCCATCGCGAAGACGTCCGAGCAGGCGTTGGCGGCGGCGATCGCCCCGTAGGTCCGGGCGTCGTCCACGAGCGGAGGGAAGAAGTCGACCGTCCCGATGACGGCGAGCTCGTCGGTGAGCCGGTACACGGCCGCGTCATCGGGCGGATCCAGGCCGGCGATCAGGTCGACCGGCGCCGCGCCCGAGATCGCGCCGAGCCCGGCGAGCACGCCGGCCAGCACGTCGGCGCCGAGCTTCGCGGCGCAGCCCCCGCAATCGGTCAGGTCGGTCAGGCGCAGGCGCGGAGGGGCGAACCCGGAAGCCGCTGCGAGGGGCGCCCCGCACTCGATGCACAGCGGGCGGGTCGCATCGTTGTCGGCGCCGCAGCTTGCACAGATCACCGGAGACTCCCCATCGCAGGCCAGGTGCCGAACAGTAGATCACGGAGTGCGGGACGTCGGCAGCTGCGGCGTCGCTGACGGCGGTGCCGCCCGCGACTGCGCCGCCGGTGATGGCTCAGGGGAGGGTGATCGCGCGGTCGACCCTGGAGTGCGAGGCGAGGATCGCGGCGAGCTCGGCCGCGAGGCCCGCCATGCGCCGGTTTCGGGCTCGTCGCCACCATCACGACCCGTGCCCCTGCCGGGATACCCTTGAGCCCGCCATCCGGGTGGAGCAGCACGCCCGCCGCGCCTCGGATCGTCAGGAGGTCGTCGGGATGCGCGTCCGATGAGACCCGCCAGGCGTTCGGGCCGGTGGGCAGACCGCGGAGATCGGCCCGCCGATGGCGGCCATGGAGGCGACCACGACGACCGTCGTGGAGGCGCTCGGGATGACCGGCTCGTGGTCGGCCGGAGCCTTGATCGCCATCCGGTGGGCACCGTCGGCTTCGACGATCACGTATGCAGCGCTCGTCTCGGCGAAGAGGCGGTCGATCGCCTCCGGCGGCGGGCCGCCGAGCTTGCCCTGCCCACGATCCACGGCGACGAACAGCGGGAGTCCGGGCACAAGGCCGCCTCGACGACGGCCGGCTCGGCGGACCAGCAGATCGGTTTGCCCGGCTGGTCGGCTCCCACCCTGGTGGTCGTCGTGAGGATGACCCGGGCGCCGGCCGCAGCGAGGTCGCGGCCGAGGGTGAACAGGATGGTCGACTTGCCACCGGCGCCGACGATCGACACCAGCTCGCGTTCGCCGAGCCCGAGCCGTTCCGCCAGGGAGAGGGTCATCGGCTCCCGTCGTTCAGCCAGGCCAGGATCGCCTCGAGCACGCCGCCGCCGACGGCGAGCGCCTTGTCCGAGACGTGGGCGATGGCGTCACGCTCCGATCGGGGATCGACGTCGCCGATCTTGAGCCCCACGGTCACGCGACCGGGAGCGATCATCCCGCGGACAATCCCGCCGATCGTGGCCCGGACCGGGGAATCGCCGATCGCCCCCAGTGGCTGGCCGGCCGTGACGATCTCGCCGAAGCCAACGCTCCAGGTGAGGTCTCCGTCCGCGTGCGCACGGAGGACGCGCTCGGCCGAGGCGCCGCCGAGCTCGCCCGGAACGCCCGTGTTGGGGAACGCGGGCCCGTTCCAGATCACGCTCCCGAGGCGGTACCCGCGCATCGTCTCGACTACCGCGTGAGCAGTCCACCCCTGCGACGAAGCCGGGGCCGAGCCCGACGACGAACGGCGCCTGATCGAGGCGGGTGTCGAGCGCCTCCTTGGCGACCCGTGCGTCGACGAGCACGGACAACGGCACCGGGAACTCCGGCACGTCCGCGGAGACCAGCACCGGCACGGCGCCGCGGCGTGCCGTCGCCACCGCCTCCTCCGGCGTTCCGACGAGGACGCCCTCGATCCCGTCGATCTCGACCCGGCCGTCCGAGACCGCCGAGGAGAACGCGACGGTCCGGCGGACCGTCAGTGGCCGCGCGAGGTCGAGGACGACAACGGGAAACCCCGCCCGTCGGAGGCGCCAGGCGACGCCGGACCCGATGTCCCCGCCGCCGCGGACGACGACGAGATGCCCGGAGAAGAGGCTCACGAGGGGGCGCGGCGGTTCGAGGCGATGACCTCGGACATGATCGACACCGCGAGCTCCTCGACGGTCTCCGCGCCGATCTGGAGCCCGATGGGATTATGGATGCGCTCCAGCGTCCCCGACGTGACATCGGACGCGGCGAGGGCCTGCCTGGTCGCCTCCCAGCGGCGCCTGCTTCCCATCACCCCGATGTAGCGGGCCGGGGTCTCGAGCAGGAGCGGCACGATCTCGGCGTCGATGTCGTAGCTCCGCGTGACCGCGACCACCGAGGTGTCCTCCGTGATCGGGAATGCCGCCAGGGCCGCGGCGACGCTGCCGCCGAAACGGACGTCGGCGAGCGGCATCGCCTCGGCCGTGACCAGCTCGGTCCGCTCGTCGACCGCGACCGTGCGGTAGCCCAGCCAGTGGGCGAGGTCCACGACGGCCTTGCCGACGTGGCCCGCTCCGATGACGTACACCGTGTGCGGACTCATGTAGGGCTCAAGGTAGACGGTCATGGTGCCGCCGCACACGCCCGGATCGCCGCGCTCGGGGTCCTGCAGCTGGTAGCTCCGGAGCGCCGTTTCGTTGCTCTGCATCGCCTCGAGCGCGTCGAGCCGGATCGCGTCCTCGACCTTGCCTCCGCCGATCGTCCCGACGGTGGACCCATCGGCGTGGACGACCATCTTCGTCCCCGCATGGCGAGGCACGGAACCCTGCGTGGCAACGATGGTGGCGAGCACGACGCGCTGCCCGCCGCTGAGCGCCTCCGAGAGCTCCGCGAGGATGCGCTCGGGCCGGGTGACGCTCACGACGCCTGAAGCGCCCGCCAGACCCGTTCCGGCGTGAACGGGATGTTGTTGATCCGGGCCCCGGTTGCGTACGCGATGGCGTTCCGGATGGCGGGCGCCGCGCCGTCCAGCGGGATCTCCGCGATCGCCTTGGCACCGAACGGCCCGCTGGTCTCCATGGTCTGCACCAGGATGGCTTCCAGCCGCGGCATCTCGTCGGCCCGGTAGATCTTGTACGGCCCGAACGCGGCGTTGACCATCCGCCCGTCGACGTCGTACGCCATCTCCTCGCAATGGGCGTAGCCGAGGGCCTGGACCATGCCGCCTTCGACCTGACCGGACGCGGTGACCGGGTTGATCGGCACGCCGCAATCGACAGCCATGACGAGCTGTTGGACCGTGACCTGGCCGGTTTCGATGTCCACCTCGACCTCGGCGAACTGCGCCGCGTATGGTGGCGGCGATGCCGGCGACACGTACGAGGCGGTCGCCATGATCTGGTGCTGGCCCTGCTGGTGGAGGGACGACAGGGCGATCTCCCCAAGGGTCACCGACCGGCCGTCCGCCGACCAGGCGGCCCGGTCGTGGAGCTCGACCGAGGCGTTATCGACGCCGAGCAGGAGCGCGGCGCGGTCGATGATCTGGCCGCGGACCTGCTCCGCTGCGCGCTTGACGGCGGTTCCCGAGATGTAGGTCGTGCTCGAGGCGTAGGCCCCGGTGTCGAAGGGCGTGAGGTCGGTGTCGGACGAGTAGACGACGATGTCCTCGGTGCCCACGCCGACCACCTCTGCCGCGATCTGCGCGAGCACGGTGTCCGAGCCCGTCCCGAGGTCCGTCGCGCCAACGAGGAGGTTGAACGAGCCGTCGTCGTTGATCTTGAGGCTGGCGCCACCCATGTCGAGGCCGGGAATCGCGGTGCCGTGCATCGCCATCGCAAATCCGAGCCCGCGCCGGACGTGGGGCCGGTCAGCCGGCTGCCTCCAGGCAGGGTCGTCACGCCGCTGCCAGCCGATCGCCCGCTTGCCTTGGAGCACGGCCTCCTCGAGGCCGCTCGACATGATGATCGGCACGCTGCCCGCGCCCGGGTCGCCCTCGCCGAGCTGGGGCGCGATGTCGATCGGGTCGCCGACCTTCGTCCAGTTGCGTCGACGGAACTCGATCGGGTCCATCCCGATGGCTGCCGCGATGTCCTCCATGTGGGCCTCGAGCGCGAACAGCGCCTGCGGGGCGCCGTAGCCGCGGTAGGCGCCCGGCACGGGGATGTTCGTGTACGCGACTTGCAGTCGAAGCGCTTGAGCGGGCTGTTGTACGAGCTGAGGCCGCGCATGCCCGACACCATCTGGACGGTCAGCCCGTGGGTCCCGTAGGCGCCGGTGTTCGCGACGATCCGCATCTCCTGCGCCGTGAGCTTCGCGTCCGCGTCGACGCCGGTCCGGAAGGTGATCGTCTGGGGATGCCGGGTCCGGGAGCGAGATGAACTCCTCCTCCCGTGTCAGCTCGAGCCGGACGGGACGGCCGGTCGCGATCGTGAGGTGGGCGACGATGTCCTCGATGAGCATTTCCTGCTTCGCCCCGAAGCCGCCGCCGATCCGCGGCTTGATGACCCGGATCTGGCGCACCGGGAAGCCCGAGGAGCGGCGCAATCATGCGCCGGACGTGGAACGGGACCTGCGTCGATGACGTAATCTCCAGTCGGTCGTCGCTGTCCCAGCGCGCGATCGCGATGTGCGTCTCGATCGGCGTCTGCTGCACCTGGTGCACGCGGAAGGTCTGCTCGAAGACGCGCTCGGCCGCGGCGAACCCCTTCTCCACGTCGCCGGTCTCGGCCTGGATGTGGTGGACGATGTTGTGGCCCGCGTCGTGGGCGCCGTCGAGGTCGGGCTCGTCGTGGATCACCGGGGCGCCGTCGAGGATCGCCTCGTTCTCGTCGAAGACCGCGGGGAGTACCTCGTAGGTCACCTTGATCAGGTCGAGCGCCGCGAGCGCGATCTCCTCGGTGTCGGCCGCGACGGCCGCGACCCGGTCGCCGACGTAGCGCACCTTGTCGTCGAAGCTCACCTGGTCGTAGGGCCTAGGGTTCGGGTAGCTCTGGCCGCCCGACGCGTAGCGCACCCTCCGCACGTTCCCATGGTGGAGCACGGCGTGGACACCGGGGAGCACCCTTGCTGCGGTGTCGTCGATCGACACGATGCGGGCATGGGCGTACGGGCTGTAGAGGACTTTGGCGATCAGCGTCCCCGTGAGGTCCCGGTCGTCCGTGAACGCGGGGTTTCCCTTGGCCAGCTTCACCGCGTCGGTCTTCGTCTCGGCATGGCCCACGACGCGCGTGGCGGGCACGTCCTCGCTGAGGACGACCCGTGGCGAGATCGGTCCGAGCCCGTCTCGATCGTGGTGCGGCGCGTCCGATCCCGTGAGCCGGTCGAGATGCGCCACCTCGACGTTGTCGGGGGCCTCCCCGCGTATGATCGCGGCCGCCCGCAGGACCGCGTGCACCGGGCGCAGGTAGCCGGTTTCCCGGTCGAGGATCCCCGAGAGCGCAGACCTGACGTCGGCTTCCGTCGGCGTGGGGTTCTTCTCGATCAGCGCCTTCGCCGCGAGGATCATCGCGGGAGTCGAGTAGCCGGACTGGATCGCGCCGGTGTCGATGAAGGCCTGTTGGATCGGGTGCATCCCCCCGGGGACGGCGAGACCTTCGACCGTCTCGATCTCGTGCCCCTCGGCCTGGGCAGCCAACATCACGTCCCCGGACACCAGCCGGCCGTCGACGAGCACCGCCGCCGCGCCGGTCTCGCCCGTGCCGGAGCCATACCGCACGCTGTGGAAGCCGGCGCGCCTCAGCACCGCCCGCAGCGACTCGTGCGGCTCGCAGGTCAGCGTTCGGCGTGCCCCGTTGATGTTGAGCGTGATCGTCACGCCTGATCGCCCCCTCCGATTGTGGTCAGCGCGCGTGCCGTGAGCACCGCCGCGAGATGGGCCCGGTAGACAGACGAGCCGCGGAAGTCCGCGGGCGGATCCAGCTCCGCGATTTGCTCCGGATCCACGAGCACCGGGTGGGCGGCGACCCCCGACATGGCAGTCCGCGTCGTGCCGGCGGCGTCGCGGTGAGCCACGACCATCACGATGGGACGGTCCATCGGCGTGCGAGCGGTTCCGTGCGCCGCGGCCTGACCGCCCACGGGGACCGTGACGCTCGTGATCACGGCTCCCGCGAGCACGTGTGGGTCGCCCAGGACCGCCTCGAGCGGGATGTCGGCGATCGAGCCGGGCCGCGCGATGCTGACCCGGGCGCCGAAGGCGAGAAGCCCGGTGAGCAGCGGGCTCTCCGGGTCGGCCGCCCCGACGGTGCCGCCCACGGTCGCCGCCTCGCGGATGGTGCCCGGCGCCTCGAGACGCGCCAGATCGCGAAGCGTCCCGGGGACCAGGCCCGAGTCGACGACCTCCTGGAGTCGGGTCATCGCCCCCAGGCGGACCCATCCGCTGCCCGGTCTCGATGCCGCCGAGGTGCAGCGCCTGCAGGTCGACCGCCGCGGCGGACGTCCGGCCGGGACGTGCGTTGAGGGTCGTTCCGCCGGCAAGGACGACAGCGTCGGGGAGCGCAAGTAGCGTGAGCGCCTCTTCGAGCGTGAGCGGCCGGTAGTACTTCATGTTCACGTCCGACTCTTCACTCTTCCAGCCTGTCGTTCACGCCCTCCCGGGCGGCCGCGCAGGCAAGCTCAGGCGCAGGGGATGATGCGGGACGGCACTCGCCCAATGGTACAGGCCTGCTCAACGGGCGACGCCTCGCAGCCGCCCTACGAGGGCCGCGCGCACCCGCTTCGGGATGCGCGCGACGAAACGAGCGCCGGAGCAGGCCGACGTGTGGCTCGGCGGGACGCGCCTTCGCGGGCAGGGCAAGGTAGGTCCGGTCTCGCGGGTGCGGCGGCAACCGGTTCGAGGGCTCCCGGTTGGCGCCCCGCTCGACGAAGGCGAGGTTGTGGTAGAAGCTCACCGACCTCACGGACAGGTCGAGGGTGCTCGGCACATAGCCCGGAACGTCGAGCTCGGCGTAATTGAGCCCGTCGGTGAGCGCCTGCAGGAAGGTCATCGACGTTCCTGACCGATCGGCCCCGCTGGAGCCTCCATACGTTCGCTCCCAGTACGACGTCTGAAGGTCTTCGATAGCGTAGATCCCGCCCTCGGTGAGGTGACCGAACAGGTGCCTGAAGCTCGCGATCACGTGCGCGCAGACGTGGCTGCCGTCGTCGACGATGACGTCGAACGGGCCATACCGGCTCGCGACCTCGTCAAGGAACCGCGGGTCGCTCTGGTCCCCCTGGAGAACGACGATCCGGTCCTCGGCGATCCCCGTCTTCGGTTGGATGTCGATGCCGACGATGCGCGCCAGGGGGAAGAACTCCTTCCACATCCGGAGTGACTCCCCGCCCCTCTCGGGATCGGCGTAGCCGCCGATGCCGATCTCGAGGAGCGTGATCGCCCGTTCGCGCAGGTGGCCGAGATGCCGCTCGTAGGCATCCGCGTACGAGTGGGCGCCCTCCTTGTCGGTGCGCATCTCCCGCGCGATCTCGCGGAGTGACCGTTCGCTCACGACGAGGTGCCTCCTGGGTGTGGAGCGGGCCGGACCGGCTACGCCGGGGGCCGGCGGAGACGCCACCAAACGCGCCGCGAGGATAGCAGCCGGTTCCGGAGGCCTCGTCGTACCGGGTCAGGGCCGCTCAACGGGCGACGAGCCGGGTTCGGGGCCCGCGGGCGATGCTAGGATCGGCAGCGTGGCAGCGCGCTGGATGGTCCTCCGGGAAGGCTCGCGCCTCCGGTGGGGCGGGGACCTGCGGCGGCATTACGTCCTTGCGGCGCTGGCCTCGCGAAGGGACGCCGCCGATGTCGACGGCTGGTCGGCCGGCCGACTCCGCGACGCGCTCCGGGCGGACCGCCGCCGACCCTGGGACGCCAGGCCTCGGCTCGCCGCGGCCACGATGCTGGGCACCGAGGTCCTCGGCCGCGGCCGCCGGGCGAACAATCCCCTTCGCCGTCGACTTCCACGATGACCCGGTCGCGCAGAACGCGGCCTTGAGCGTCGAGGTCGATCGGGCGTGGCTGGAGCGGGCGGTCGAGCGCAAGCGGCGCAACCTCGATGCGTTCCGCTGGCTGGTGGTCCCGTCCCCCGAGCTCGCCGCGCTCGCCGGGCTCGAAGCCGACCGGACGATCGTGGCGGGCAACGGCAGCGACACGACGCTCATCCGGCCGCTGCCCTGGCCGCGCGAACCGGCGATCGGCTTCATCTCCGGCGCGGCCGCGGGACGCGGCATCGAAACCCTGATCGAGGCGGCCCGCCTGGTCCGCATCGCGGTGCCGGAGCTTCGCCTGCTCCTCTGGCTGGCAGCGACCGGCCCGGCCGGCGAGACCTACCTGGACGATCTGCGGCGATCGACCACGCCCGACCCGTGGATCGAGTACGCCGCGGCCCCATACCCGGAGATCGGGGCGCAGCTGGGCCGGGCAACGGTCCTGTGCGTGCCGAACCCGTCCGTCGCCTACTGGGACGCGGTCTCGCCCGTCAAGCTCTTCGACTGCATGGCCGCGGGACGCCCGGTGGTCGTCACCCCCAGGACGGTCATGCGTGCCGACGTCGAGCGACATCGCGCCGGCCTCGTGGCGCCCGGCGACCGCGCGGAGGACCTGGCGGGTTCGATCGCCCGCTTGCTGGCCGACGAGCCGCTGGCCCGTCAGCTCGGGGAGAACGGGAGGGCCGCGGTCGTCGCCGAGCACGACTGGCGCTCCATCTCGGAGTCCCTGGCTGCCGAGCTCGTCCGCCGGGACGCCTGAGACGGACGCCATGGCCTCGTGGGCCCGCCGGTCTCGACGACCGCGGACGAATGCAGGACGACGCGTGGCGTGAGGATCGACCCGTTCGGCGGAGCCCGCAATCGGTACGGCCGCGCCGACGGATGGCGACGGCCGGAAGAGGCGTTCTCCTGCTGGCCGCCGCCGCGCTCGTGGTCGGGGTGGCATCGCGCCAGGCCGATCCGATCGAGGGCTTCTCGCCCGGGGGCGCCGTGGCCGGGCTGGCCGCCGAGCTGCCGACGACGCTGCCGGCGGCGATCGTCGTCTCGATCGCCATGCTCCTCAACCTCGCCGCGGGCGCCGTGGTGCTCCGCCTGGTTCGTCGGGCCCCGTTCGCCACTTGGTCCGATCTTCTGCTGGGCGGATTCGCCGGAGCCGTACTCCTCGACGTGCTGCTCGTGTTCGCGCTGGGCGGGGTCGGGACGTTTCGCCAGCTCCCGCTGGTCGTGATCCTCGCCGTCACGGTGGTCGCGGGATCGCGTGCGCGCCCCTTCGTCGCGCAGCCGTTCCGGGGTGGGCGCACGTGCTCCCGGCCCGCTGGCTGCTGGTCGGCCTCGTCTGGTCGGTGCCGCTGCTCCTCGCGCTCTCCTCGCCGGTCGTCCCGTTCGTGGATGAGCTGCCGAACCATGTCGCGCCGGCTGAGCACCTCCGGGTGTTCGGCCAGATCGCGTCGCTGGCCACGTATCCATCGCCGCTGTACGGCCCGTCGCGGCTCTTCCTCGGCTATGCCGGGCTGATGGCCATGCTCTCGACGCTCGCCGGCATCCCCGCCGCACTGGCGATGTCGGCGTCGGTTGGATCGCTCACCTTCCTTTCGGCGGTCGCCGCGCGACGGCTCGCATCCGCACTGTTCGGCCGCGATGCGGGTTTCTGGGCGCTGCTGGCCTTCCCGCTCTCGTTCACGTTTGTCCGGCTCTCTGACGCGCGGGACAGCGTCGTGGCCCTGCCGCTGGCCGCGCTCGCACTGGCGATCCTGGTGGTCCGTGGAAGGCAGGGAGGAGCGGCCGGTCCGGCCCGCGCAGGGCCCGACTGGCTGCTTGCGGCCTCTCTCACGGCATCGATCCTCGTCCACCCCCTCGTGGGGGCGCTGACCGTCGGCACGGTTGCCCTCCTGGTCGTCGCCGACCCCGGCCGCTACGCTGGACGCGCGATCCCGGCACTCTCGGCGGCGGCATCGCGGTGCTTCCCGAGGTGGCGGTGATGGTGGGGCTCGCGCCGGCACCGCCATGGGGGATTGCGGCCTTCGCGGCCGCAGTGGTCGTCGCGATCTGGGTGAGCCGCGCACTGCATCTCGCACCCTGGACGAAGATCCCGCCGTTGCTGGCGACCGCCGGCCTTCTTCTCGCTGGCGCGCTGGCGCTTGCGATCGTCGCTGTCGCCCTGCCGGGGGCGCCGGCGCAGGCAGCCCGGTGGATCAACCCCGCGTTTCCGTTTCTGTTCGCGACGGCAGGCCTGGCCGCTCTCGGACTGGGGGCGGCGTGTCGTGGTGGTCGCCGGGTCCTGCTGGCGCCGCTCGCCGCCGGCGGCGTCGCGCTTCTCGCGGTGGCCGTCATCCCGGGCTCGTCGATCCTCGCGCAGGCATTCCACTACGAGGTCCCCAAAGCCGTTGGGTACTGGCTGCCATGGGCCTGCGTCCCGGCGGCCGCGGGCCTCGTGGCGGCCGTCACCCGCCGGCGCGGTCCGGCGATCGTCCGCGCGGGGCTCGTCGCGGGCTTCCTGGCGGTCGTGCTCCTGCCGTTCGGGTCACCCGTTCCGGACTCGGTCCAGGCTTCGCACGCCGTGGCCGACGATCTCGCGTACGACCTGCGGACCGCCGAGCTGGGCGGCTGGCAGGGCTACGGCGACTCCCGGCTCGTCGTGGATGGGGCCGGCCGTTCGCTCCTCGACTTCCTTCGCCAGGAGATCGCGACTGGACGATTCACGGCGGACACGCGGGTGCTCCACGTCGCGAGCAGCTACCAGCCGTGGGCCAACGTGCCGATCGCGGTCTTCACCGGTCTCGAGGAGACGGTGCGTGTCCGCGGACGCCACCGTCGACATCTTCACGGCCGGAGGCCGCATCTACCCCCTGTCGACGCTGGATGCGGATCTCCACGCCGGGTTCACGGCCGTAGTCCTGGAGCCGGCCGGCCTGCCCGCCTCGGTCCGGTTGGCCATCCTCGATGCCGGCTATCGGTCGGTCTTCGCGAACAGCTCGGGGGAGGTCCTGGTCGCCCCGGCGCCCGGGTGACCTCGCTGATCGGTCCGATGCGAGACAATCCGATCGGTCGAGGCCCATGAGTTCCAGCGGTACCTCGACGTGCTGCGCCGGACGCGCCACCGTCCGCGAACGTGAGCAGGCCAGCGATGGGAGAGCCAGCATGACCGAGGTCGAGATCGCGGACGGTCACCTGCACGTTGTGGTCGAGGGTTTCGACAAGGTCCTCGCCCTGCGCAGCACGCTGGACATACCCCTCGTCCACGTGCGCGGCGCTTCGCAGGACCCCGACGCCCTCCGAGAACGGCATGGGCTGCGACTCGCGGGCACCTCGCTCCCCGGCGTCGTCGCGGCGGGCACCTTCTTCGATGGACAGTGGTGGTTCCTGGACGTTCACCACCCTGAGGACGCGGTGAAGATCGACCTCGACCACGAGCACTATGTCGCGCTGATCGTCGAGGTCGCCGACCCCGTCGCGACCGTGAGGGCGATCAACGCCGCCGTCGCGGCCCTGCCATCGAGGACGGCCGCTGACTGAGCCGACGGGACGTCTCCCGCCGATGGCCTGGCTGGTCGAGCAGGCTGATCCGTCGGATGGCCCGGAGATCCACGAGGTCGTTGCCCGAGCCTTCGGGCGGGAGGACGAAGCGGAGCTCGTCGAGCGGCTGCGTGCCTCGGATGTCTGGATTTAAGGGCTCGCGCTCGTGGCCCGGCCGCCCGGAGAACCTCACGGCCCGATCGTCGGCTTCGCGGCGCTGAGCCGGATCACGGTCGGCGGACGCCCGGCGCTCGCGCTCGCACCCGTCGCGGTGGCGCCCGAGCGGCAGCAGACGGGGGCGGGCTCGGCGCTCGTGCGAACGGGCATTGCGCGTGCCGCAGACCGTGGCGAGCGCCTGATCCTCGTCCTCGGTGACCCGCGCTACTACGGCCGGTTCGGGTTCCGGGCCGCCATCCCCATGGGCATCCATGGAGCCTACGACGAGGCGGGCCCAGCCTTCCAAGCGCTCGCGCTGCGCGGAGCGGGCCTGATCCCGAGTGGGCTCGCCGTCTACCCGGACCTGTTCGCCGGGCTGTGACGGAGCCCGGCCGGCCGAGAACCGCAGGGGGCGTCGGCGTACCGTGATCAAGCGCCCATCGACCGTTGAACTTGGCTGCTGGAGGAGTGCAATGCAGATCGACGACGTGCGCCGCGTCCTCATCATTGGCAGCGGCACGATGGGCCTGCAGATCGGGCTCCAGTGCGCGACCCATGGGTACGAAGTTGCCCTGTACGACATCGAGCCGGCCGCCCTGGACGCCGGGATGACTCGCCTCCGCGCCTATGCGGATGAGCAGGTCAGGGCGGGCGTCATCGATGCCGGGTCGCGCGAGCGGGCGCTCGCCGCCATCACGACCACGACCGATCCGGCAAGGGCAGCCGAAGAGGTCGACTTGGTGAGTGAGTCGGTGCCCGAGGATCCGGCGCTGAAGGGACGGGTGCTCGGCCAGTTCGACGCGCTCTGCCCGACTCGGACGATCTTCACGACCAACACCTCGTCGCTGCTGCCGTCGATGTTCGCCGCCGAGACGGGACGGCCCGACCGCTTCGCGGCCTTCCACTTCCACCTGCCGGTCTGGGCGGCTAACGTGGTCGACGTGATGCCCCACCCCGGAACCTCATCGAGACGATCGAGGTGCTCCTGGCCTTCGCCCGACGTATCGGGCAGATCCCGATCCACCTGCGCCAGGAGAGCTACGGCTACGTCTTCAACGCGATGTACACCGCGGTCAACGAGGCGGCACTCACGCTCGTCGCGAACGGCGTCGCCTCGCTCGAGGACGTCGACCGGGCCTGGATGGGGATCTTCAAGATGCCCATCGGCCCGTTCGGGATGCTCGACGGCGTCGGGCTCGACACCACCTGGCACATCGCCGACTACTGGGCACGCCAGACGGGAGACTCGCAGCGGCGCCGCAACGCCGACTTCCTCAAGACGTACCTCGATCGCGGCTGCCTAGGCGCCAAGAGCGGCGAGGGCTTCTACCGCTACCCCGACCCCGCCTACGCCCGATCCGGCTTTGTCGAGGTAGAGGGCCGGATCTAGGAACCATCGCCGGGAGACGAAGGGCGCGCCCATTCATATACTCACCGTCGTCGCAGTGGGGGGCGTCACACCCTGTCGGCAAATAGACAAGGAGACGGCGTGAACCTGAACAGCATCCTGATCGGATCGGCGGATCCGCAGCGTCTGAAGGACTACTACGCCAGGCTCTTCGGCACGCCCGGCTGGAACGAGGGTCCGTACAGCGGGTGGCAGCTCGGGACGGGCTTCCTCAGCGTCGGGCCGCACGACCAGGTCACGGGCGGCAACGCTCAGCCGGGACGGCTGATCTGGAACATCGAGACCTCCGACGTCAAGGGCGACTTCGAGCGGCTCAAGGCGGCCGGTGCCACTGTGATCCAAGAGCCCTACCAGTTCGGTGATCCCGCCGAAACCTGGATCGCCACGTTCGCCGATCCCGACAACAACTACTTCCAGCTCCTCAGCCCGATGTCGATGTAGCTGTAGCTGTGCTTCGCAGGGACGACAGGCGGGCCTGCCTGTCAGCGCCCCTACCCGAGGCGCTCGAGGACCACCACGGGGATGACGCGGGTCGTGCGGCGCTGGTACTCGGCGAAGTTCGGGTTGAGCGCGGCGTGCCGGGCGAAGAGCCGGTCGCGCTCCGCCCCCTCGGTCAGGCGCGCCCGCGCCTCGAACGCCTCGCCGCCCACCTCGACGGTAACGAGCGGGTTCGCGACAAGGTTGTGGTACCAGGCCGGGTGGACCGGAGCGCCGCCCCTCGAGGCCACGATCACGTGGTGCTCGCCCGCGCGGGAGTAGACGAGCGGGGCGAGGCGCGGCTGACCGCTTCGCGCGCCCGTCGTCGTCAGGAGCAGGACCGGGCGACCGGCGAAGGGGCCGCTCGTGACCTGGCCGCCGCTGGCCCGGAAGTCGGCGATGAGCGCCGTCGTCATCGCCGCGTAGGCGGCCCGGGGATCTGGCTGGGTCATAGATTCAACCCTCAGGCTCGGATCGTCTCAACGAGGGCCCGTCGATCGAGAAGCAGGTCGAGGGCATCGGTGATCGAGCGGCACACCACATCCGCGACCCCGAGCGTGGGACCCGCGGCTCCCTCCGGCCCGAGGATCGCGATCCCCAGCCGGGATGCGCGGAACATCGCCTCGTCGTTGCGTCCGTTGCCGATCGCGACCGTGTGGTGGGCACCGATCCCCCGGACAAACGCCGCCTTGTCGGCGCCGGTTCGAATGGTCGTGACCGACACGCCAAGCCGGTCCCCGAGGGCATTCGCGGTGCCCAGCGTGTCCGCGGTAACGATGTGCAGCGCGAGGTCGCCGGCCAACTTCTCGAGTCGCTCCGCCACGCCATCGATCAGCTCGCCCCGGTTTGTCAGGGTGCCGTTGATATCGAGGACGAGGTGCTCGAGCCGGATCGGATCGGCGCCCGGGATCTCGATCGTGAGCAAGTTTCCAGCCCTCCTGTCTGTGTTCAGGCGGTCACGACCGTCAGGCCAAGCGCGCGCGCAGCCTGCGCCTGGCGGAGATCGAACGTCACGAAGCCGAACCCGGGTGCGGAGACTCGTTGCGCGGCCGCGAGATGGAGGGCATCGAGGGTTCGCACGCCGGTGGTCTCCGCGATCGAGGCCGCCGATTCGCAGGTTGCCTCGTCGAGCTCGATGATCGAGAAAGAGCGCAGATCGTCGGCGAACGCGGCTCGGGCGGCGACGAGGTCGCGTCCCGAGAGCAGGCGAGCGAGGTTGCGGCGAACCTCAACGATCGTATGGCGGGCAGTGAGCAGCTCGCCGTCGGCTCGCAGCAACGCGTCCGCGGCGGCCGAGTCGGCCTCCTCGACGTACCGCTTGAGGAGGGCGCTCGAAATCGACGTAGGCGCTCACTCGCCGCGATCCTCGGCCAGCGCGTCGAGCACCCGCCTGGACGCCATCGACCGGCGCACCGGACCAAGCGGCGAACCGGTGCCCGGCGTGATCCAACCTGCGCGAATCCCGTCCTCGATGCGCGCGCGACCGGGCACCGGACCGAGCACCGCCTTCGGCCGTCCGCGGTCGGTTACCCGCAGCACCTCTCCCCGCTCTGCCCGATCCAGGTACTCGGAGAGGCGCTGTTTCAGCTCCCGGATCCCGACATCAGCCATGTAGGCACATTACCACAGCGATGTGTCTACATCACGGAGAGGCCGCCTGTGCTCGCGCTGCGCTCGCCAGGCTCTAGGGATGCGGCCGATGACCCTTGCCCGAGGCCGGGGACTTCACCGGGGAACGTCGCTACCACAGCCGGATGAGCAGCACCACGGCGATCAGGACCCCCGCCACGCCCGTCGCGGCCGCGGCCCGCGGTCCCAAGCGGACCCTGGCGACCGCGACGAAGACCGTGACGATCACCGCCGCAGCGAGGCGGGCAACGATCGGCGAGGCGACGTGGGACGGTGAGCTGCGATTGATGATGATGCCGGCCGCCGCGATCGCCACGATGAGGACGACGGAAACGAGCCAGAGCCTCCTGTTCCCAGGACTCTTGATCCATGTCATGAGGGCACGGCCTCTCAGCGCCGCGTACGAGAGATCGGGGGGATGCGTGCGTAGCCTGTCAGGTTGAGCACCACGATCGCGACCAGGACCCCCGCCACGCCGGTCACGGCCGCGGCCAGCGGCCCGGCCGCGAGCTTGGCGGCGACCACAAGGGCCGTCACGGCCACGACCACCACGAGCCGTACGGCGAGGACGGGACCGAGGCCGGGCTGAGGCCGCTGCGGGCGCCAGGTACGAGCGACCACGGCGCCGACCGCCACCATGGCGACGATGATGACAAGGGTGGCGAGCCAGAGCTCCACGCGACACGACCTTTCTAGGCAAGCATCGCACCTCGCCTGTCGCCGTCAATGACGTGCCGTCGTGCGGCGGGCGGGAACGTCGGCGGCAACGCGCCGTCGCAATCAGCCACAGCCGTGGACTACTTCCTGCGGGACGGGCTCAGAGCCATTTCTCCATGAAGACAAGCTCACGGCGCACGTAACCGACCCGGTCGTAGAAGCCCGCGACCTCCACGTTGTCCGGCTCGACGTGGAGGTTGATCTTGGCACAGCCGTGTGTCCGCAGGCGGGCCTCCACCTCGGCCACGAGGCGACGGCCCACGCCGGAGCCCTGCCGCGCCGGCGCCACGGCAAGATGGTGGAGCCAGCCGCGACGGCCATCGAACGTTCCGAGCACCGCGCCCATGATCTGGCCCTCGGCTTCCGCCACGACGAAGAGGTCGGCGGCATGGTCGAGCGTTGCCGCCAGCGCAGCACGGGAGTCGGAAACGGTAAGCCTGAGCCCGACCGCCTGCCACAGTGCCACCACCTCCTCGTAGTCGGGCCAGTCGAATGTGCGGATGGTGACCGTAGGCGGCATCGCGGCCAGTGTATCGGGATGCCACGCCGGCCCCAACAGCGTTCAAGCGGAGCCAGCCAGGTTGCCCGGGCAGAGGAGAGTGCCGACAAGGCGGAGGTCTGCGACCACCTCGTCCCGCAGCGGCTCGATCGCATCCACATCGGGGCGGCCACGGAGAAGACGCGAACATGCCGGGGTTCCCGTACCGCTCGCTGGCCTCGTCGGGGGCGGGAGGCATGCCTGCTCCTATACTCCCCGTCTTCGCACTGGGGGGCGTTCCAGCCATCAGGCTGTCGAGACGTGCCTCCCCAAGGGGGGCAGAAATGCCGAAGATCGTGGTCACTGCGGCGGTCAAGGATGTCGAGGCGTGGCTGAAGTACAAGCCGCAGCTCATCGCCCAGCTGTCCGCCGTCGCGTCGGACGGGGCCAGCTACGTCGCGGCGGATGGCAGCAACCGCGTCGCCAGCACGTGGGACGTCCCCGACCTGGAGGCATTCCAGGCAGCCCAGAGCGCACCCGCCTCTCCCGAGATGGCGGCGGCGATGGAAGCGTACGGGATGATCCCGCCGATGACGGTCTACGTCGAGAAGTAGCCCGACCACCACAGACGAGGCGCCGCGAGAGTCACGGTCATCGCGGCGTCTCGCGGTCTTTGGGCGGCGCCATGCCAGGGTCGCGTCAGCAACCGCCTACCTGCCGGCGGCGACCAGCTCGATCCGCTGGGTGAACGAGAGCCGCCACGGCCAACGCCACGGTGTTGCGCTCACGAACCGAAGGGGCGAGCCTGCGACCTTGTCGAGTGGTTCCGGCTGGTGGCGGTGGACCGGCACGACGCCCGGTTGGATGTCCCAGATGAGCGCCCGACCGCCGGGACGCAACACCCGGCCGATCTCCGCCAGCCCGGTCGTCGCATCGGCCCAGTGGTGCATCGAGAGGGTGCTCACGACGACGTCGAACGAGGCGTCGGGGAACGGAAGCGCGGCCACGCCACCGGCCACGAAGGTCGGGTGGCGCTCGGCGGTGACCGCCCGCTCCGCGTTGGCGCGGGCCCGCTCGATCATCGCCGGGTCGAGGTCGAGTCCCGTCACCTCGAGGCCGTGATCGCGGGCCAGCCGGTTCGGGAGGTGCCCGGGGCCGCAGCCCACGTCGAGGACCCGACCACCGACCGGTGCGGTGGCGGCGACATCGGCCGCGACCGAGTCGTAGAAGGACCCGAGCAGAACCCCGGTGAGTGAGTCGTAGCGGGCGGCGTCGGCCATGACGATCCCATCGGGTGCATGGAGCGCCACGGAGCCGCGCCTGTGTCGCAGGACCGCGACGCCCGCCACGGCGCCGCCGAGCATCACCGCCACACTGCGCCGCCGGGGCATGTCGACCTCCTATCTAGCGAGGATGTCCGAAAGCGTAGGAGATGGCAGGCCTGTCTGCCCGTACAGCCGGATGCGTAGCGCGTTCGGCGGGCTGTTCGCCAAGGCGAGAGGACGGCCTCGGACACAGTGGCGTGCCCAAGAACGCGCCGGGGAGCGGCTTCGCGGGAACGGCGGCGACGCATGCGCGTGACGCGTCGGCGGTCTCGACCAGCCGATCGCGCCACGGACCGCGAGGTCGGCGTCGTCGCGGCTGTGCTGGCGACCGGCTCGGAGAAGGCGGCAGCCCACTGCTTGGGCCTGTTGCCGTCGGGCAGCGGGCTTCGTGACGAGATGCCAGCAGAGGACCGCAGCTTTTGTCCCGAAGTCCGGATAGGCCTCTACAACGGCGAGGCCGGCCTGCGGAGCGGTCAGCGCGGAATCCGACAGACCGATCCAGTTGAAGTCGGCGATGAGCTCAACTGGCACCCCGGACGCACGGACACTCAGCAACACGCTCTTGAGACGTGGCCGCGCCCGCGTCCCGTCCCGAGTCAGCCCCGGCCGAGCAGCGTGTCGATCCCGGCGAGGACCAGCTCGAGACTCGACGCCGAGAGGCGACCGGCGCGCTCGGTGAGCGACGCGCGATCGAGCGTGACGAGCTGGGTGACGTTCGCGACCGACGGCTTCGCGAGCCCGGTCGCCCGGGCAGCCAGCAGGACATTGCCCGGGGCGTCCGCCCACCTGAGGTTGCTCGTGAGCGCGACGCAGACGACGGTGCGGAGGCTGCTGGCGTTGAAGGCGTCACCCTGGACCACCACGACCGGCCGGCGGTACCCGGGCTCCGAGCCGGCGGGCTCGGCGAGGTCCGCCCACCAGACTTCGCCCTGGGCGATTACCACTCGGCGGCGCCGAGCGTCCGGCGGGCGGCCGCCGCGGGGAACGGGTCGGTGGGCGGCCCGCCGATGTCCGCGAGCACGGCGTCGAGGCCCGCGGTGACCTCGTCGGGTGCGTGACGGGCGACGTAGTCGCGCAGGGCCGCGCTGTACACCTCGCTTCGCGACCGGCGGGAGCGCTTCGCGAGGCGGTCCACCTGGGCGAACAGGTCGTCGGGCACCGAGACGGCTGTCTTCATACCGGGAGTATAACCGCGTACCACGCCCGCAGCAAGAAGGCCGGACCGCGGCGGTCCGGCTTCGGTGTGTCTCGCGAGCTGGTCGGGGCGAGAGGAATTCCGCCGTCGTGTCTAGCGCTGGCGCCGCGGTCCGGTTCGTGCGTAGAACCGCCGCCCGGGAGCACGCGCACGCGGGTTGACGGGTCAGCCCAAGGCACCGAGGCAAGGCACCGTCATGCCCCGGGGCGTGACGGTGCGCGTCCCAGCCCGCGGTCGAATTGGACGGCCTCCGGTGAGAGTGGACCGCGCCCTATGGGGCAGGCCGATCCGGCCTCAGTCGAAGAACGTCCAGTCGGAACGGTAGTCAGCGGGGGCCGCCATCGAATTCGTTCCAGCCACGTCCGCTCGGCGGGCGCTGCGGGCTTGTCGTCGTGGTCGGGCTGGGAGATCAAGCCGGGGTCCATCACCGCCGGGTCACCCACCACGGGTTGTGCGGAGATGGGCCGCTCTAGGCGGGTGCTGTCGGGAACTGTTGAGCCGGGACGCATCTCGTCTACACCTTGGCGTCAACCACCGCATCCGCGACGCCCGACGGGCGACGAGCACCTGCCGGCGTAGTGACCACTTGCCAAGAGTCAGACGGCATCTGGCCAACAGACACCATCAGCGTCGACCCTCGGGTCGCCCGGTGCGCGTCCCCCCAGATAAGTGCGGAGCGCCCGGCGAGGAGCCGGGCTCACGTTGGCGCTCATCGGGAACGCGCCGCCCTATCCTCGTCCGGTGACCTTGACCGTCGCCGTCGCCGTCTTCCCGGTCATCTTCTTGGCCGAACTGCCGGACAAGACCATGTTCGCCTCGGTGCTCCTCGCGACGCGAGGCCGACCAGTGTCGGTCTGGGCCGGAGCGGCGCTGGCCTTCGTCGTCCATGTGGCGCTCGCGGTGACCGTCGGTGGGGTGCTGTTCGCCCTCCTGCCACCCCGCGCCGTGGAGGCCATCGTGGCGGTGCTGTTCCTCGGCGGTGGGGTCTTCGCTCTGCGCGACAGCGTGGCCGTCGAGTCATCCGAAGGCGAGCGGGCCACACAGGTCGCTGGGGCACGGCGCACCCTCGCCACCGCGTTCCTCGTCATCTTCCTCGCTGAGTGGGGCGACCTTACCCAGATCCTCACCGCGACCCTCGCCGCCCAGTACCACGACCCTCTTGCCGTAGGGCTCGGCGCGGTCAGCGCGCTGTGGGCCGTGGCTGCCCTTGCGGTCGGTGCCGGGCGACTTCTGGAACGGCTCCCCATGAGCCTTGTGCGACGCCTGACCGGGATCGTCCTCATCGTGTTGGCCGTACTCGTCGGGGTCGAAGCCGCGACGGGGCTCAGCGGCCCGCTCTGAGCGTCAGGCTGCTCACGGTCGAGGAGGCCTCGTCGACGCGGCGCGACCAGGGGCTCCGTCACGACCGACGTCTCGCCGTAGTACTCGGCCCGCCTGACCTCGCGGAGATCGGCCTCATCGAGCGCCGCCTGCTTGACGGTCAGGTCGTGTGTGTTGGCCGCCGCGTCCTGGTCCATGCCCAAGCCGCTCATGATCACGGTGCCGACGATGGATGGGTTCGGGGGCTGCATGGCTGCAACGCGCGCCGCCATCGATGCCCCGTCGAAACGACGACGGTCGCTCCGGCTCGGCCGGCGCCCAGTCGACTGCTTCTGCCTCCACTACGGTGAGGATCGGCGGACGAGACGATCAAGCAGGCGTCGAACAAGACTCGGAGGCTCGACCGGACCGCGGTGGTTATCCAACCGTTCGACCCGGCGGAGCGACGGCTTGCCGTCCTCCGGACGCTCCGGGCGGACATGACGATCAGGAGGGCAGGCCGAGGCGGGCGAGATCGTCCCCGGTGAACGGTGCCGCCGCCACGGAGACTCCCTTCGGGCTGATCGTGAACGGCCGGAGGAACAGGTCATGGCCGCTCCCCCGGGTCTTCAGGACCGCCAGCGCTCGCCCGATCTCGCGTCCCTGCAGGGTGTAGCGCAGCAGCATCACGTTGTCGGCGAGATTCGAGACCGCCTTGCCTTCCGAGACCGAGCCGAGGCCGGTCAACTCGGCGGTCTCGAACGTCAGAAGGAGCGAGATCCCCAACCGTGAACACCGCTGCGACAGCGAGTAGAGGTATTCGCGGAGGCGGGTTTCCTCGCCCACGGTGATCCCCAGGTCGTTGATGCTGTCGATGACGATCCGGCGCGCGCCGATCCGCGCCGCGGTGTCGAGGACCTCGTACACCCACTCATCGATGTACAGGTCGACGGGCGAGCGATAGAGGATCTCGAAGCGAGACTGGTCGATACCGAAGACTTCGAGCGTCTGGCGAATCTGGCTCTCATTCTCCTGCAGGCTCGCCAGGAGCACAGGCTCTCCCGCCTCGGCGCCGGCGCCCAGGTAATGCAGCGCGAGGACGGTCTTCCCTGCGCCGGATGGGCCGGCCAGGAGGGTCGACGAGGAGCGGAAGATCCCCCCGTCCAGCATCCGGTCGATCTCGGGGATACCCATCGATAGCCGCCCGAGTCCGACCTCGTAGCCGGTCGTCGGCGGCACGTCAGCGAGCCGTGGAAACACGTGGACACCATCAGCCGACAGGCGATACGCGTGCTCGCCCGAAAGGTATGCGCTGCCCCGCAGCTTGAGCACGCGCAGCGTCCGCATCTGCCGGGTGCCCACGACGTCCGTGCGGAACGTGATGATGGCGTCGGCAACGGCGAACTCGGGAGCCTCGTTGGGCTCCTCCGAGGCGTATTCGCCGACCCAGAAGACGCTCGTGGGTGTGGCGCTCAGACGCTCGGCCAGCTCGGACGCGAAACGGCGGAAGCTCTGGGCGTCCGGCGCGAAGGCTGCCATGGCCTTGAAGCTGTCGATGACGAGGATGCCCGGCGTGCGCTCGCGGAGGATCGTGGTGATCTCGTCGAGCGCGCCGTCGAGTCCCCGCCGCTGCAGGGCATCGCTCAGGCTGCCAAAGAACACCCGCCGGCCGATGGCATGCCGGTCGAAGAAGCTGAGTTCCTGCCCGTAGCGGATCATCTTGTCGAACGGCTCCGACATGGTCGCCAGGTACACAGCGGGGCGCTGCTCGGTCGCATTCTCGAAGACGTACTGCTCGGCGAGCATCGTCTTTCCCGACCCCGGCAGACCCGAAATCAGGTTGATCCCGTTGACCGGAAGACCGCCGCCCAGCACCTCGTCGAGGCGCGCGCTGCCGCTGAGGAGACGATCCATCAGGCTGTCATCTCCCTCTGATCAAGGCGCTCTCGCCGAGCAGATCCCTGACGGTCGACACGAGCACCAGTGGATCGAGCGGCTTCTTGAGGAACGCGTCCGCGCCGGCGTCGACAGCCTCTCCGGGAATGTCGAGACCGGAGATCGCCAGGATCGGCGTCGATGAGCGCGCCCTCAGGCGGCGGCAGAGATCGATCCCGGTCCCGCCCGAGATGAGGAGCTCGACGACGGCCAAGTCAGGCTGGGTCTGCCCGAATCGCTCTTCCGCATCGGCAGCGTCGAGGGTCAGAAGCACCTCATAGCCCTCGGTGCGCAGGAAGTACTCGCTCAACTCCGCGGCATAGCGATCACGCTCCGCCAGCAGGATCAGCAGCCGTCGCCCACCAGGCATCGCCGGTACGTCTCCGTCGTCGGCCATGCCGAACTGGTCCACGAGCAGGCGATGCGCTTCGGCCGGGGTCGCTCCCTCGGCGATCTGGGTCTTCAGGAACTGGAGCTGTTCGAGCTGATCTCGCGAGTAGAGCCGCTGCCCCCCCGAAGTCCGGGCGGGACGAACCGTCCCGTAGCGGGCCTCCCATGAGCGGAGCGTGCCGACCGGAACACCGAGCATGCGCGACACGGCCCCGATCGTGTAGATGGGCCGGGGATTGGATGAGGTCGTCATCGACGGCGATGGTACCCGGTCATGCTGTCATCTGCAAGACATCTACACACTCTCGCTGGAACATGGCCGAGATAGTTCCCAGGCACCTCTATGCAACCTTCACAATACATGCTATCCTCCTCGACACAAGAGATGTAGGGGGGGCGACGAGAACCAGGTGTTGCAGGTCGGGATCACCCTGGAGCCGCGCGCCAGCGGCGACGTACCGGGGTCGCGCTCCCTGATGCTCGGTTTGGGCAACGCCCCTGCCGCCGAACCACGCCGGGCGCTCGTGCTCCACGATCGGCCGCCTGTTGTGGATCTCATCGAGCTGACGCTGAACCACGGCCTGTTCGTCGTCAAGGCTGCCCACAACCTGCCCGAGGCCGATGTCATCCTGGCCCGATGGCAACCGCACCTCGTGGTGGTGGACATGGATCACGATGACTCGACGGCCTTGCTCCACAGCTTGGAGACCTTGAACACCCTGACGAGGAGCTTCACGCCAGCTCTCGGCCTCACCCCCCGGGGCGACCTTGCCACGAAATTGCGGGCCTTCGAACTCGGGGTCGACGACATCCTGACGATGCCGTTCATGCCCGATGAACTGATCGCACGAGCGCTCGTCCTCGGCCGCCGGGCCACGGGGACCGAGCGGCCCTTGGTCACGGTCGTGAAGGTCGGCGAGATCGAGGTTGATATCGCCAATCACGAAATCCGGATCGGTCGGTCCGTGACCGTCCTCAGCCGGACCGAGCAGGCCCTGCTGTACCTGCTTGCCAGCCGTGCCGGACGCGTCGTGACCAGGGAAGAGATCCTCGACGTCGTCTGGGGTCCCGACTTCGTGGCCGAGAGCAACATCGTCGATCGCCACATCCGGAGCCTGCGGGTTAAGCTCCATGACGACCACCGCGACCCGCGCTTCATCGCCACGGTCTCCGGCGTCGGCTACCGCTTCATCCCGACCTTCTCGAATGCGGGCTGGACCGGCGACGCCACGCGGGACGCGCCGAGACAGTAGCAAGCGTTCAGCGCGTGGACCTCGTACGTGCCGGCTCCCAGCTGCGCGGTCACGGCTCGGTGGCCCTTGCCCACGGCGTCCGAGAATGACTGGACGGGAGCGGCGACGGTCAGGCGCGCGACCGCCTCGCCACCTCGCTCGTAGCGGACCTGGGTCTCCATCCCGTAGATGTCGGTGCTCCTGACGCCCAGCTCGGCCGGCTCGCAGCCGATCAAGCCCGCGACCCAGGCCCGCGCATCCCACGTCCCCACGTCAGGACTCGACGCGATGTGCGCCGGGGCGCGAGGCGATGGCCGCGCCGATGATCAGCGCCGGCGCCATCCCGGCCGCGACCACCAGGCGCGGTGCCCCGGCCAGGGAAAGCCCCGCGCCGAGACCGACCGAGCCCGCGGCGAGCCACCGGAGCATCGGGTCCGGGAGCATCTGCAGGGCGCTCCTTGTTCCGCCGGCCCCGGTCCGCGTCGCGCGAATTGTCCCGGGGACACGACTCGCGAGCGCCCTGCCGGCGGTCCGGGCGATCGTCAGCGCCCCCGCCAGGCGCCGCCCGGCACGCGCGTGGCGGCGGCGAGGATCATGCGCGGGCGGCGACGTGCTTGTGGCGCGCCGCCTGCCTTTCACGACGTTCATGTCTGACTCCTGCTCAGCGATGGCCGGCGCGAGAACCAGCACAGGAGCGGCCCGAAGCGGAGCCGGTCCTGCCTGACACCCGCGCCGAGCCGAGCTGCCGCCTGCATCGCTGCTACGCGGTGCAGGCCGCCTTCCGACCAGGCTTCAGCGAGGAACGGTGAGCTAGCCTTCCGTGTCGGCGAACGTGCCCTTCACGTCGTCTGCCGCGGTCAGCGGCTCGGTGCGCTCGCCGGACGCGAAGTCGCCGTGGAGGCCCGCCTCCAGCTTCTCTTCCGAGGTTTCTGCTTCGGTCCGCTCGCCCGCCGCGAAGTCGCCCTGGAGACCTGCTTCCAGGACTTCCTCCGGTGTTCGTGCTTCGGTCCGCTCGCCGGACGCGAAGTCGCCCGGCGGTGTTGCCATCGGCGGTGTGTTGATGCTCACGGGAGTCTCCTTCTCGCTTTCCCAGCGACTGGGGTTGCGGCATCGCGGATCCCGCAGGCGTCGAGCAGGAGCAGTGATGGGCGACGGGCCGTCCCAATCGCGAGTCTGCTGCCTGCGCGTCTGCGCGTCATGACGGTCCGTCATCTCGCCGACACGATGCGGCGTTGCAGCCACGAATTGTTGCTCCCGGTGCGCCAGGAGGGAGTCTCGGCAGCACCGGGAGCAGTGCGGAGGGGAGGTATTCGACGTGTGCGCCTGGATCCACGATCGATCCAGAGGCGTGCGCAATGTGCACCGTGCGGACGAGCGCGTCATTACGGCTCGTCATGAGGCTCGTCACGGCCCGATCCCGCGGAACTTGTCAGCCGTGCGGCGCGCCGCCCATCGTCATCGCGACGACGAGGAGGACCAGGAGGATCCCGACCAGGAGCACAGCCGACTCGAGCTTGACTCTCCGGCCCGCCCGGACCTCGGCCTGGATCTCCAGCCCGTAGCCAGAATCGTCATTGCCGCTGCGGGCTTCGATGCTCGCCACAGGATCTCCGGGTGCTCCGTGGGGTCAACGAGCGGTACTCTCGGGCCTCGAGGCGCTCGTGTCATTACCCCCCGTCATCTCGCCGGTGTCGGGCGTCGCGGACGTCGCCATGAGCCCGGCCGGACGCGAGAGCGGGCGCTCAGGCGGTGCTTCGTCGGCCCACGAGCAGCCTCCCGCGACGTTCGGCTGATCCGAGCCACCAGGGGCGACGCTCGACGAGCGCGACCGCGACCGTCTCGCCCTTGCCCTGCTGATCGATCGCGCCGGCCGCGGCGCCGGCCGGCGCGGCGCGAAGGCCACTCTGCGGTCTGCGCCCAGACGCGTCATGACGGTCGGTCATGACACCCCGTCAACGGGATCTCGGAAACCTGGCGCGTTCAGTGCTCGAGCCGCTCGGGGCCGGCTACCCCGGCGGCGCTCAGCGAGTCGGCCGCTCGCCGGCGCTCCGCCCGCCCCAGCCCTCGGCCGGCGTCATGACGCGCCGTCATGACACGGCGATCCGTGGGCCACACAGTGGTGCCACGCCCGCGAAGTCAGTGCGGGTGCCAAGACCGGCAACTCAAGTTGGGAGGGTGCGCAGGCCCACGATGAAGCCGCCGTGAATGGCGAGTGGATCGGCGCACAAGGAGAACAGCATGGCCATCGATCAGGTCGACCAGACGGTCGTCACCCGGCAACCCACGGTGGTCGCCACGCAGGAGTCGGGACCTGCGGCGACGAGCCAGGAGACGGTGCGGACGGAAAGCCGCCAACTCACGCGGTCGGGACCCGGCGGCTCCGAGATGGCCCGCCGGATCATCGTCCTGCTGTTCGGGCTCATCCAGATCGTCATCGGGCTGCGGATCATCCTGCTCCTGCTCGACGCGCGCACCGGCAATGCGCTGGTGTCCGGCATCCTCGACCTCAGCAAGATCTTCGTCGCACCGTTCGACGGGATCCTCAACACGAATGCCCTTTCGTCGGGTGGTTCGACCCTCGACGTGGCGGCCGTGGTCGCCTTCGTCGGCTGGTCGGTCCTCGAGCTGATCGTGATCTGGGCCATCGGCATCTTCCGGCGCGAGCCGGCCTGACTCCCGAGCACAGGGAAGGAGCGAGCGCAATGGGCCTCATCGCCTGGATCGTCGTCGGCGCGATCGCCGGCTTCCTGGCCAGCCATCTCATGCGTGCCCGCGAGAGCCTTCTGATGATGATCGTCCTTGGCATCGTCGGCGGACTCGTGGGCGGGTTCGTTGCCGCGACCGTCCTCAAGATGGGCACGGTCGACGGGATCAACATCGAGAGCATCCTCATCGCCACAGTCGGCGCGATCGCGGTCATCTTCCTCGTCCACCTCGCGACCGGCTCGCGCGGTCTTCTGAGTCGCAGGTGAGGACACGCGGCAGGACGGACATTGTGATGGCTGATCAGCACGTCAAAGGCACGCTGAGCCAGGCCCGGGGCAGGGTTGAGGAAGGGCTCGGCAAGGTGACCGGGGACAAGCGGGAGCAACTGCGCGGCAAGGCCAGGCAGGTCCAGGGCGACGCCCAGAAGGGACTGGGTGATCTCCAGGACGCCGTCCGAAAGCCGAAGAGCAGGCCCTGACCCCGGACCGGGGCCTGACCGGAATGCGGTCGGCGACCGGCTCCCGCCGATCATGACGGGCCGTCATGACTCCTTCCCGTGTTGACAACACACTCAGGTTCGCAAGCGGCACTGTTCCGCTCGCACCCAGGCCAGGAGATCACGTCATGACCGAGCACACGACCATCGAGCGCCAGACCGTCACCGAGACCAGCGCGGCGCCGCTCGAAACGGTCGAGAAGGACTACGCGAAGGGCGTCCCGCACGGTGACGAGGAGGTCGGCGGCGCCTTCCTCGGCGGTGCAGCTGGTGCAGTCGCCGGAGCGATCGTTGGCGGGCCCGTCGGAGCCGTCGTCGGTGGCGCGATCGGCGCAGCGGCCGGCGCAACGGGCGGTGCGATCGACCAGAAGCACAAGGACGACACGGTCGTCGTCACGCGCGAAGTGCGGCGCTGATCGCTCGGGTCAGCCCGGCCGGTCCTCGCTCCACTCATGTCACGACCCACCGCGCCGTATCGCGTGGCCGGTCGTGACGCAGTGAGCGCCGCGCCCCGGGCGACCGTCGAGCAAAGACGGATCGCTGGGCGCAATTCCCGGTCGAGGCCTTGCGGGCGAACAGCGGGGAGTTGGGCATGAGATCCGGCTTTTCGTCTCTCGTGAGCCTCGTCTACCTCATTGTCGGTCTGGTCGTTGCGTCGAACCACTCGTTCTTCGCGAGTCTCAACGCCCTGATGCCGATCCTCTCGGCGGTCCTTGCGGTTGTGCTGTGGCCGCTCGTGCTCCTGGGTGTCGACCTGCACCTCCATTGAAACAGGCGGCGGCTCTGACGGATGGCGGCGCCGATGGGGAGCATCCCCGGCCGCTGGCATCGGTGAAGCGAGAAGGTTGATGAATGGACGACATCGGTCTTCATAGTCACAGATGGGAGATCGAGATGAACAGAGGCGGCGGTGTCGGGATCGTCGGCGTGATCGTGATCGTGTTGGTGATCCTCTGGTTGGTACACGTGATCTAGTCGCGCTCTCGTCCGGTCGGCCAGGCGTTCTCTCCGGCCGGCGACCCTCCTGGCAATCCGAACCAGGCGTTCGAGCGGCGATCGGCCGCCACCCTGGTCGAGGCAACCGAGGCTGACGCCGGCGTGACCCGCAGCGAGGACGGGGCGGCGACGGCAGCTGCCCTTTCGGCTCACCTGAGGGAGCTGGCGACGACGTGGACCAATGCCGACGGAGGTCCCGGCCGGAGGCTGCTGGCGGAGGCCCTCTTCGAGCGGATCGACGTGCTCGGCGCGAAGGAGGCGACGATCCACCTCACCGACACGGCTGTGGCGTACGGCTTCGCCGCAGCCATCCCTGACCGGCTCGACGTAACTGTTGGGTATGGTCGGGGCGAGAGGATTTGAACCTCCGACCTCATCGTCCCGAACGATGCGCGCTACCAAGCTGCGCCACGCCCCGACCGAGGGTGCCCGTTCACAGGGCCGACGGAGTATACCGCAGGCGGTTCGTCCGGACCGGCGGGCGGCCGTCACCGTCCGGGCATCGGATCGTCAGCGCGCGCCCGCGGCCTCCGGCTCGGAGACGCGGACCGTCCGAAAGGCGAAGAGCTGGGTCCGCGGGTCGTGCCAGGCATGCCGGTTGAGGCCGGCCTTCTCGCAGACGGCGTCGAACGTCTCGTCGGCGCCCCAGCCCTGGTCTGTCGCAACCTCCGGGAGGAAGAGCGCACGCCGGCCGTCGCGGACCACGATGATCCCGTCAATTCCGGGTCGGAACGCCATCGGGTCGCGGAGCGGGACGGCCGGACCGAGGATCGAGACGTCGATGTGGATCGAGGCCAGCTCGCGCTCGGTCACGGGCATGAAGCGGGGATCTCGAACCGCCGCGGACGCACCGGCCGAGGCGACGGCGCGGCCGAGCGGTTCGTCGGCCGCGAGCGACCCGATGCAGCCGCGGAGCGAGCCGTGCTCGGTCAGCGTGACGAACGCGGCACCGGGTTGGGCGAGCGCGGTAGCAACCTCGGGCGACGGCGACGGAGCCGACGAACTGCCCGCGCTCGACGGGCCGGCAGTCACCGCGGCGCCCGAGCGGCTTGACCGCGCGCTCCAGCGCAGGACGGCGGTGGTCACCGCGTCGCGCGCGATCCGCAGGAGCTCGCCGGCAACCTCCGGGTCAAGGGCCACCGGCTCGGGAAGGCCCGGGGACGGATCGAGCTGCGGCTCGGCCGGGCCGTCGTGGACGTGCGCGTTCGGGATGGACATGCGGCACCTCTCTCGCCGCGGGCGACGCTAGCGACGGGCGGTGTGTCCGGCCAGAGCACAAGGTCGCGCCGTTTCCGGGCCGGGCGGCACTCGCGGGCGTCAGGCTGCCCGCAGAGACTCGGGGCGACAGGAGTTCACGCGTGCCGTTCGTCCACCCCCTGATCCGTTCCGCCGTGCGCGCCGCCATGCCGGCTCGCCTCGCCGAGCCGCTGCCCGACGGGAGCGTCCGCTGCGCCGTCTGCGCCCACCGCTGCCTGGTGCGGCCCGACCGCACCGGCATCTGCGGCGTACGCGTGAACCGCGACGGCAGCCTCGTGAGCACGGTCTACGGCGCCGTGGCGGCGATCGGCGTCGACCCGATCGAGAAGAAGCCGCTCTTCCACGTCGCCCCGGGGACGATCGCCTACTCGATCGCCACACCGGGCTGCCCGTTCCACTGCAGCTTCTGCCAGAACTGGGAACTCGCCCAGGCGCCACGGCTAGGGATCTCGATCCCGACCCGGCACATGTCCCCCGACAGCGTAGTGGACGCCGCGCTCGACCACGACGCGGCCGCCATCGCCTACACGTACGTCGAGCCGACGGTCTTCCTGGAATTCGCGCTCGACACGGCGCGCCGCGCCCGCGCGGCCGGGCTCCTGAACCTCTTCGTCACCGACGGCTACGCCACGCCCGAGGCGATCGGCCTGCTGGCGCCTGTGCTCGATGCTGCGAACGTCGACCTCAAGTTGTTCTCGGACGCGTTCTACCGCCGGCGCTGCGGCGCGCGGCTCGCGCCCGTGCTCGATGCGCTGGAGGCATATCACCGGGCTGGCACGTGGCTGGAGGTGACGACGCTCGTGATCCCAGGCGAGAACGACGACCCCGCCGAGCTGCGCGAGCTCGCCGGCTGGCTGGTGGAGTACCTCGGCGCCGAGACACCCTGGCACGTGAGCCGCTTCTTCCCGGCCTTCCGGATGCGCGACGTGCCCCCGACGCCGATCGAGACCGTGCGTCGCGCCGTCGAGATCGGGCGGGACGCCGGCCTGCTCCACGTCTACGCCGGCAACGCCCCGGAGCTTCGGCTCGAGGACACCAGCTGCGCGGGATGCGGCGCGGTCCTCATCGAACGGCGCGGCTATCGCGTGTTCTCCCACCTCGAGGCCGACGGGTCGTGCCCGACCTGCGGGCGCGCGCTCGCCGGACGCGAGCTTGCCCACGGGCCCGGGAGCCCCGGGGCGCCCCGCGGCGCGCCGTGCGGGTGATCCGATGAGCGCCCGCGAAGCCGACGCCAGCGCCGTCGTGCGCCAGCCAGCGGTGGCTGGGACCTTCTACCCCGACGATCCGGTCCGGCTCGAGCGGATGGCGAGGGCGCTGCTCGAGGGCGCGGCGGCGATGGCCGCGGCGCCGGCGGCGCCCAAGGCACCGGGGGCCCGCGACGCGCTCGGAGCGGCCGTGCCGTCCTCGCTGCGCGGAATCCTGGTGCCCCACGCCGGCCTCGCCTACAGCGGGCTCGTGGCCGCCGCAGGCTGGCGACAGGTTCCGGATCGCGCCACGGTCGTGATCCTGGGCACGAACCACACGGCGGCCTGGCTGCACGGGGTGGCCGCCTGGGAGGCCGGGTCCTGGCGGACGCCGCTCGGCGACGTGACCGTCGACGCGGAGCTCGCAGCGGAGATCCTGGCACTGGGCCTGCCGTTCGGCACCGACCACGCGGCGCACCGCGGCGAGCATTCGATCGAGGTCCAGCTGCCGCTCCTGCAGCTGGCGGTCCCGGCCGCCCGGTTCGTGCCGCTCGCCGTGGGCACCGGGACCGGGAGTGGTGCGATTGTGGCGGGCCAGCGGCTGGGGGTGCTGCTTGCCCGGCGCGTGGCCGCCGGGGCATCGATCGTCATCGCGATCAGCTCGGACATGGCGCATTACCCGCCCGCGGACGCGTGCGCCCGCGTCACGGAGGCGCTCCGGCCGTCGATCCAGGGCCTGCTTCCTGAGGAGCTCGCGCGGCAGGAGGCGGCGGTGGGGCGCGGCGCCGCGGCAGGCCCGGGGATGGCCTGCGGGATGTGCGGCATCGAGCCCGCGGTCCTCGGCCTCGCGGCGCTCCGGGCGATGGGCGCGACGTCGGGGGTGGCGCTCGCATCGGCGACCTCCGCCGACGCCGGGGCAGACCCGCGGCGCACCGTCGGCTACCTGTCCGTGGCCTTCGGCGCGTGACCCGGTCGGCAGGCTCCATGGGTCCTCGGTCACTTGACACGGGAGCACCGGTTCGTCATCGTCGGAACGTGGCCAGAGCCGTCGATGCGCCCCCCGCCCCACCCGAGACCCGCCCCGCACACCGTCCAGCGGCGCCCTCCCGCGGCGTGATCGGGAAGTCGATACCCCGCCGCGACGGCCCAGCCAAGGTGACGGGCGTTGCGCTCTACGCCGACGACATCGAGGTCGAGGGGGCCTGGTTCGGCCTGACGATCCGCTCGACCGAGCCGCACGCACGGCTCCTCGGCATCGACCGCGATCCCGCCTTCGACTGGTCGCGGGTCGTCGTCGTCACGGCCGCCGACATCCCCGGCGACAACGTGATCGGCGTCGACCACGACGACCAGCCGGCGCTTGCCGTCGCCGAGATCCGGCATCACTCCGAGCCCGTCGCGCTCGTGGCGGCTGCCGACCCGGCGACCGCGCGCGCCGCGCGTGCGGCGATCTCCCTGCGGACCGAGCCGCTCCCGGCGATCCTGGACATGCTGGCGGCCGAGCGATCCTGCGCCCGCTACGAGATCAACAAGGGCGACCTGGAGGTGGGCTTCGCCGAGGCCGACCGGATCTTCGAGGCGACGTACCGGGTCGGCCCGCAGGAGCACATCTACATCGAGCCCCAGGCGATGATCGCGGCCCCGGCGGCGGACGGCGGGATCACGGTCACGGGCTCGCTTCAGTGCCCCTACTTCGTCCACGCGGCCCTGGCCCGCGCCCTCGGCCTGCCGATCGCGAAGGTCAGGGTCGTCCAGTCGGAGACCGGCGGCGCCTTCGGGGGCAAGGAAGAGTACCCCTCCATGCTGGCGGTTCACGCGGCGCTCCTGGCGCGGGCGGCGGGCCGTCCCGTCCGGATGGTCTACGACCGCCACGAGGACATCGCCGCCACCACGAAGCGCCATGCCGCCGTGATCCATCACCGGACGGGCGTCGCGGCCGACGGCCGCCTCGTGGCCCAGGACATCGACGTCGTGATGGACGCCGGGGCGTACACGACCCTGTCGCCGGTCGTCCTCTCGCGGGGCATCCTTCACGCCACGGGTCCCTACCGCTGCCCGAACGTGCGGGCCCGGGCGCGGGCCGTCATCACGAACACCGTCCCCGCGGGGGCGTTCCGCGGGTTCGGGGCGCCGCAGACCGAGTTCGCTGCCGAGGTCCACATCTCGCGGATCGCAGAGGAACTCGGGATCCCGGCCGCCGAACTCCGCCGCCGCCTCGCCTACCGGGAGGGCGACGTCACCGCCACGGGCCAGGTCCTCAAGCACAGCGTGGCCGCGATCGACGTGCTCGAGCGCGCGGAGGAGGAGTCGAACTTCGAGCGGGAACGGGCGCGGACGCGGCGGGGATCGCGCGACGGCGGGCGGACCGTGCCCGGCGTCGGCATCGCGCTCGGCTGGCACGGTGGCGGGTTCACCGGGAGCGGCGAGACGATCCTCGCGAGCGTCGCGGGGGTCGAGCTGACGGCGGACGGACGGATCTGGACCCTCACCGCCCAGACCGAGATGGGCCAGGGCGCGGCGACCGTGCTTCCGCAGATCGCGGCGGAGGTCCTCGGGGTGGCGGCCGACGCGGTTGAGCCGGCCCCGCTCGACACCGCGATCGTCCCGAACAGCGGGCCGACGGTCGCCTCGCGCACGACGATGGTCGTGGGCAGCCTCGTCGCGGATGCCGCCGCGAAGCTGCGCGCGCTGGTCGAGGCGCGCACCGGTCGCCCGTTCGCCGAGAGCTGGCGCGACGACGTCGCCGCTCATGGCCCAACCCGGGTCGACGTCCGGTTCGAGGGCTTCCCGGGCATCGAGTGGGACCAGGAGCACTACCGCGGCGACGCCTATCCGGCCTTCAGCTGGGCCGCGGCGGTGGCGTTCGTGGACGTGGACCTCGACACCGGGCAGGTCGCCGTCCGGCGCGTCGTGGCGGTGGACGAGGTCGGGCGCGTCGTCAACCCGATCCTGGCGGCGGGCCAGGTCGAGGGCGGGACGCTGCAGGCCGTGGGCTACGCCACCATCGAGGAGATGCAGGTCGTGAACGGCCGGTTCCGCAACGACCGGCTCGCCACGTACCTCATCCCGACCTCCCTCGACGCCCCGGTAATCGAGGCGCACCTCCTGGAGTTCCCGTTCCTGGACTCGCCGACCGGCGCGAAGGGCCTCGGGGAGCTGCCCATGGACGTCGGCGCTCCGGCCGTGATCGACGCGATCCACGACGCGACGGGCGCCTGGATCACCGAGCTGCCGGCGACGCCGGCGCGGGTGCTGACCGCGATCCGCGCCGCCGAGGACGCCCGCGGTGGCGGGACCGCCGGGGCGCTGCCGTGAGCGGCGCGCGCTCCGCCGGGACAGCCCGCTCGGCGTCCCCGGTCCACCACTTCACGGTCAACGGCCGGCCCGTCGAGGTCGCTGTCCCCGGCGGGCGTCGGCTCCTCGACGTCCTTCGGCTGGACCTCGGCCTGACCGGATCGAAGGAAGGTTGTGGCGAGGGCGAGTGCGGTGCGTGCTCGGTGCTCGTCGACGGCCGGGTGGTCGACAGCTGTCTCGTGCCTGTCTGCCAGGTCGAGGGCCGCGAGGTTCGCACGGTGGAGGGCCTGGCGACCGACGGCTGGCTGGACCCGCTGCAGGCCGCGATCCTCGCGACCGGCGGCGTCCAGTGCGGGATCTGCACGCCGGGGATGATGATGGCGGGCCGCGCCTTCCTAGATTCTATTCCCGAAGGCGCGATCCTGACGGACGACGCGATCCGTGAGGCGATCTCCGGCAACCTGTGCCGCTGCACCGGGTACGGGAAGATCGTGAGTGCGATCCGGCTCGCGGCCGAGGCGCCCGTGGCCGACGCCCGTGCCGATGTCAGCCGCCCCGCATTTCAACGGCCCGAGGCGCCCCCGCTCGACCTCGACGATCCCATCGCGGTCACGCCCGGCACGCTCCGCGAGGCCTATGCCCACCTCTCCAGTGGGGGCTGGCGGCCGCTCGCCGGGGGCACGGACGCGCTGGTGGAGCGCTCCGCGGGGATCGCCGATCGGCGCGGCTACCTCGATCTCGCCGCGCTCGAAGAGCTGCGCGGGATCCGCCTGGAGGCAGGGAGCCTGGTCCTAGGCACCGCGGTGACCTACGCGGAGCTCCGCCACGACCCCCTGGTCGCGGAGCACGCGCCGGTCCTGGCCGAGATGGCGGGGCAGGTCGGCGCAGCCCAGATCCAGAACCGCGGCACGCTCGGCGGCAACCTCGCGACCGCGTCGCCGGCGGGAGACAGCCTGCCGGTCCTGCTCGCGCTCGACGCGGAGATCGTCGTCGGCGGCACGCGCGGCGAGCGAACCATCCCGGCGGCGGACTTCTTCCCGGCCTACCGGCGGACGGTGCTCGCCCAGGACGAGCTGATCCTGCGGATCCTCGTCCCCGTCCGCCCCGCCCGTAGGGTTGCCTTCCGCAAAGTCGGCACGCGCCGGGCCCAGTCGATCAGCGTCGTGGTGCTGGCGATTGCCTGGCGGATCGAGGCGGGCCGTATGCACGACGTCCGGGTGGCCCTCGGCTCGGTCGCGCCGACGCCCATCCGTGCCCGTGCGACCGAGGCGGCCATGGAAGGCGCGGCCCCGAGCGCCGAGGCGGCCGCCCACGCCGCCGCGACGCTCACCGCCGAGATCGCCCCGATCGACGACGTCCGCTCCACCGCGGAGTACCGCCGGGCGGTCGCCGGCCGCGTCCTGCGCCGGGTCATCCGCGACGCGGCTGGCGGGTAGCGCGGCCGGCGTCACGGCGGGCCTCCGGGTCCGCCGCTAGCCGCTAGCCGAGCGCGGGAGGCGCCACGCGCGAGCCGCCCGCAGCGGCCGTCGGGATGTGTGGCAGGGAGCCGGTCACGCCCGCCATGATGGTCGCCATGAGGGCGGCCGGACGGAGGGACAACGTCTCCCCGTCACGCGCCCCGGTCGGGGTCGCCTCGACGAGGCCGAACGTCTCCCGGTCGAGCACCGCCCGGAAACCCGGTGCCGTGTACTCGATGCGGCCGTTCACGGAGATCCGGTGCGTGCTCCCGTCGATCCGGGCCTCCATCACCCCGTCGCCGAGGAGCATGTAGGCATTCGAGGCCTGCGCCTCGAAGTCTGCCCGGTCGAGATAGAGCCGCGGCTTGTCGACGTACGGCTTGCCGGACGTCGGGCAGGCGGTCACGCAGTTGCCACACTCGTTGCAGAAATCGGTCAGGACCGCGATCTGGAGCCGCTGGTCCACCGCGTAGGGGGCCGTGCCGCTCGCCACCACGGCACCGTTCGCGACGGACAGCGCCGGCAGGCTGGCATGCACCGGCTCCACCTGGTAGGTCATGAGGGCCATGTTCGGGCAGACCCCGACGCAGAGGCTGCAAACCTGGTCGCAGTCGAGACAGCGGCTCGCCTCGCGCTGCGCCTCCTCGGGCGTGTAGCCGAGGACCGTCTCCTCGAAGCCGCCCCGGCGGTCGAGCTCGCTGACCTGGATCGGGACCCGGTACTCGCGCCGGGCACGCCGGACGATGAGCTCCTGCAGGTCGGGCCGCACGCCGGCCGCCGTGGGCACGGGCTGGCGGCTCTCGGTCGCGACTCCGAGGGAGGCGGCGATGGCGGCCGCGACCCGCTTGCCGTCCGCGGCTGCCTTCACGATCGATGCCGGGCCGTGGGCAGCGACGTCGCCGCCGGCGTACACGCCCGGGACCGACGTCTGGAAGGTCACCGGGTCCACCGCGATGTACCCGGCCGCCGTCAGGTCCGGCGCGCGGTCGCCGAAGAAGTCCAGCACGGCGTGCTGGCTGATCGCGAGGATGAGCGTGTCCAGGCCGATCTCGAACTCCGAGCCCGGGACGTCTTCCGGGACCTTGCGGCCGGTCCTGTCGCGCGCCCCGCCGTAGGCGGTCCGGATGCACTCCACGCCGGCGAGGCGGCCGTCATCCAGGCGCAGCCCGACGGGCCGGGCCAGCTCGACGATCGAGATCCCCTCCTCCCGGATCGCGTGGATCTCCTCGGGATCGGCCGGCATCTGGTCGATCGTGCGCCGGTAGATCAGCGACACGGACCCGCCGCCGACGCGGCGCGCGGAGCGCACGCAGTCCATGGCGGTGTCGCCCGCGCCGACCACGCCCACGCGCGCCCCGATCGGCATCGGGCGATCCTCGCGCACGCTTCGCAGGAAGGTGATCCCGTCGATCACGTCCGGACAGTCGTCGCCGGGCAGGCCCAGCCGCTTCGCCTTCTGGGCGCCGACCGCGATGAACACGCTCGCGAACCCTTCGCCACGCAGGGCGTCGAGCTTGAAGTCGACGCCGGCCCGGCGGCCGTAGCGGATCTCGACGCCGAGGCGCTCGAGGACCGCCAGGTCCTGGTCGATCTGCGCCTGCGGCAGGCGGTAGGCGGGGATCGCCCCGCCTACCATGCCGCCGGCGTAGGGATGCGCCTCGAAGATCGTGACCCCGATGCCTGCGCGGGCCAGCCACTCGGCGGCCGCGAGGCCAGCGGGTCCGGCCCCGATGATCGCGACGCGGGAACGCGTTCCCGAAGCGGCCGGCGACGGCGTCGCGAGGCCCGCCTCCTCCTGCTCCATGATGAAGCGCTTGATCTGCCGGATCGCGAGTGGCTGGTCCATGTGCGTGCGGATGCACGTGTTCTCGCAGAGGTGGTCGCAGACCCGGCCGAGGATCACCGGCAGCGGGTTGTCCAGGCGCGTGATCCGGACGGCCTCCCGGACGTCGCCCTCGCGAACCGCGGCCATGTAGCGTGGCACCTGCTGGTCCACCGGACACTCGTCGAGGCAGGGCGCCGCGATGCAGTCGAACGCGTCCAGCGTGCGCGGCGTCTTGGAGCGGTCCATGCGGAAGGAATCCTTCCGGTAGCGCCAGTCGTGGCGGACGCGATCCGCGTAGCGGCGCAGGTTGAACTGGGCGCACGCCGCGAGATCGCCGCCATCGCCGGCGAACCCGCCCGCGAGCGCCCTGCGGCGGATGAAGTCGGCCGTATCCGCTGCGCCGACCTCGTCGTACGCGGCGTCAACCTTCTCGGGGTACTGGAGCATGCGTAGGTAGCCGCCCGACTTCAGCAGGTCCGAGCTGACCGTGACCGTGCGCATCCCCGACGCGAGCAGGTCGGCCACGTTGAAGCAGTCCGCGCCGCCCGCGTAGGAGATCGGCAGGTCGGGGAACCGCTCGGTCACGACGGCGGCGAGGTTCGTCGTGACCGCGTGGAGCGCCCGCCCCGAGAGGTACATCCGCTGGTCGCGGTCGAAGACGGTCCGCCAGTTGTCCACCTCGAGGGTGTTGGTCAGCTTCAGCCCGAAGGTGAGGTCCCGGGCCGCGGCTGCCGTGCGGAGGTTCGTGAACATCGGGACGGCGTCGGCCCACTTGAGGTCGTGCCCGAACGCCTCGTCGGGGATCGGCACGTCGGAGAAACCGAGGTCATCGTTGATGATGCCCCGCACGCGCTCCGCGCCGAGCAGGGTCGGGTTGCACTTGACGAGGGTATGGAGACCCCGCTCCTCGAGCAGGTACAGCGAGATCCGCTCGATCTCGTCGGGCGGGCAGCCATGCATCGTGGAGAGGGTGATCGAGTCGGACAGGCGGGCCGGGATGTCGAGGTCGCGGACCGCCGGGTAGCGCCGCGCGACCACGTCGATGCAGGCCGGCAGGTAGGCCGAGGCGTCCGCCATGGTGTCGAGGTACCACTGGACGTTCGGCTTGCGGATGCCGTCGAGGTTGTACCCAACGCTCATGTTGAAGACGATGCCCGGCCGTGCCCCCGGCCAGCCCAGCTTGTGGTGCAGGGCGTGGATCAGGACCCAGGCGCGCAGGTACTCGTCGAAGGATTCGTGGACCTTGAGCTCCTGCGACCACTCGACGTTGTAGCCCTCGTCCGAGACGTCGATGCAGGGCTTGCTGACCTCGAGCTCGTCCAGGGTCTGGACGGTCTTGAGCTCGATCAGGCGGGCGCCCACCAGCCAGGACGTGATGATGTTCTGGGCCATCTGGGTGTGCGGCCCGGCGGCCACGCCGAAGGGCGACTCGAGCTCGACGCCGTACTCGCGGCGGCGGAAGCGATGGTCGGGGCGGGGGACGAAGAAGGCCGACCGCGGCACGTTGAAGAGCGAGTCCTTCCGCTCCAGCTCCGTGAAGGCCCAGTCGGTGAGCTGCTCCATCGAGATCGGATGAAACCGGTCGGACATCGGGTGCTCCCTCGTCAGCGTGCGCGGAGTGGGACGGGGCCGGGCGGGGCGGAGGCTCCCTCAGAGGCGAGCGTGCAGGCGGGCCGCCTGCTCGCGGGCTTTGGCGCGGACCTCGTCCGCGTCGACGCGGGTGGGCTTCCCGTCGGCGAAGACCACCTCCCCGTCGATCACGATCTGCCGCGGCATGATCCCCGGGGTGAAGGCGATGTGCCAGGGGTCCATGGGGTCGTACGACCAAGTCGACCTCGTCGGTCCGCGCCTCGGGGACCAGGTTCCAGCCGTTCTCCAGCCACGACCAGGCCGTGTCCGGGCCGCATGTGACGTCCACCGAGCGCTGCATGACGTAGGCCAGCCGGAACATCCTCCAGGACGTTGCCGCCAATACCGTCCGTGCCGAGCGTGACCGGGTTGGAGAAGCGGGCCGGGTTGGCGTAGCCGACCGCATTGTTCAGGTTGGACCGCGGGTTGTGGAGGATCGTGCCGGCCAGCTCGTGATCGGTGGGCAGGTGGACGCAGTGGCTCAGCAGCCAGTCGTCCCGGGTGAGGCCGGCAAGGCGACGCGGCGCATCGATGTCGCCGATCCCCTCGCACACGTGGATGTGGACGCCGACTCCCAGGTCGCGCGCCAGGCCGGCCGCCGCGTGCAGGGATTCGTCGGAGCAGGTGAAGGCGGCGTGGATCCCGACGAGGCCGCGGCCCCCGGCCCTGAGGAAGCGCTCGTTCTCGGCGAGACCGCGCCGCGCGCCGTCCGGCCCGTGGCGATCGGTGATCCCGTAGGCGAGCAGCGACCGAACGCCGACCTCGGCACACGCCTCGGCGATCACGTCGAGGCTACCCTCGATCGCCTCGGGCGACTCGTGGTGGTCGACGATCGCGGTGGTGCCGTTCTCGAGCGCCTCGAGGGCGCCGAGCATGGCTGACCAGCGGATCATCTCGAGGTCGAGCGCCGTGTCGAGGCGCCACCAGACCTGCTCGAGGATCTCCTGGAAGTTCGTGGCCACCTTCGGCGGCGCCGGCATCCCGCGGGCGAGCGCCGAGTACAGGTGGTGGTGCGCACAGACGAGGCCCGGCGTCACGGCCGACATGGTCAGATTCCTCCCTGCGTCGCGACGGTCGCCCCGGCGTCCGTCGCGGCATCCCCGTTGGCAGTTCCATGGACGGCTCGCGGTGGTCGGGCAAGCCGCGGCACCGCAGCCCGCGCGGCCGCCGAATCCCGCATCGGCAGCGCCGTCCGGCGCACGCCGTCGAACGCGTAGAGCGCGCCGGCGACCGCCGCGGGCGTCGGCACGAGGACGGCCTCGCCGGCGCCCTTCGCGCCGTACGGTCCCTCGGGCTGGGCCTCCTCCACGATGATCACGTCCACCGGGGGCATCGACGCGGCCGGGATGATCCCCTGCGACTTGAGGGTGTCGCTGACGGGGACGCCGCCCTCGGTAATGAACGCCTCCGTGAGCGCCAGGCCCAGGCCCATGTGGACGCCTCCCTCGACCTGGCCCTCGAGGAGGGTCGGGTTCATGGCCCGGCCGACGTCCTGGGCAGCGATCACCCGCGCCAGGCGACCCTCGTCGTCGAGGATCACGACCTGGGTCGCCCAGCCGTAGCCGAGGTGGGTCACCGGCTCGGCGTCGCCCTCCATCGTCCTGGTCGTCCAGTTGACGATGAACTCCCCGGCGAACTCGCGGCCGGCAAGGTCGCGGGTGGAGGCGCCGGGCCCCAGCGCGTCGAGGGCCGCCCGCAGCTTGCGCGCGGCATCGAGCACCGCCTGCCCCCCGAGCGTCGTCGCCCGGGACGCGGTCGTCTGGCCGGTGTCGAGCTCGCGTTCCGTGTCGACGAGGACGTGGACGCTGGCGGGGTCGATGCCCAGCTCCTGCGCCACGATCTGGGAGAAGACGGTGTGGACGCCCTGGCCCATCTCGGTCCACGAGTGCCACAGGGTGAGGGTCCCGTCGGCCTCGGCCCGCAGGATCGCCCGGCCGCCCTCGGGGATCCCGTTGCCCACCCCGACATTCTTCGCGCCGCAGCCGATCCCGGCGTAGCGCGCACCGCGGTACGCGTCGCGCACGGCGAGGAGCGTCTTCTCGAGGCCGACGCCCGGCCCGAGGAGCTGGCCGGTCCCGAAGCGGTCGCCGACCCGGAGGGCGTTGCGCCAGCGGATCTCCCAGCCGTCGATGCCGACGCGCTCGGCCAGCCGGTCGAGGAGCCCGTCGATCGCGAAGGTCACCTGGGGCACGCCGAAGCCGCGAAAGGCGCCCGCCGGCGGGTTGTTCGTGTAGACCGTGTACGCCTCGACGTCCACGTTCGGGACCCGGTAGGCCCCGCAGGCATGCCCGGCGGCGCGCTCCAGGACCGCGATCCCCGACGCTCGCGTAGGCGCCCGTGTCGCCCACGATCCGGGCCCGGACGCCGACCAAACGTCCCTCGGCGTCGCAGCCGAGCTCGTAGTCCATGGTCAGCGCGTGGCGCTTGGGATGCAGGCGCAGGCTCTCCGCCCGCGTGATCGTCAGGAGGACCGGGCGGCCGGTGACCCGGGCGAGGAGCGCGGTCTGCCCCTGGACCGCGAGGTCCTCCTTGCCGCCGAACCCGCCGCCGGCGGCCACCTGGGTGACCCGCACGCCCGTCTCGGGAAGGGCGAGCACGTCGGCGATCTGGCGCCGGTCCTCCCAGACGCCCTGCCCCTGGGAGAAGACCTGCAGCTCGGGCGCGCCGTCCCCCGTTCCGGGCACCGCCAGGCAGGATTCCGGCTCGAGGAAGGCGTGCTCGATCGGGCTCGTCGTGAAGCGGTCGCGCACGACGTGGGCCGCGGCCGCCAGGGCAGCCGCCGCGTCGCCCCGCCGGACCACGGAGGTGTCAAGCAGATTGCCCGACGGATGGATGGCCGGGGCACCGGGCTCGAGCGCCGCGAACGGGTCGGTGACCGGCGCCAGAACCTCATACTCGACATCGATCAGGGCGGCCGCCGCGCGGGCCTGGCGGCGCGTCCGGGCCGCCACCGCGGCAAGCACGTCGCCGACGTAGCGGGTGGTCTCGCCTTCGGCGACGAAGACGGGCCAGTCGCGCGAGATCAGCCCGACGCTCCGCTCGCCGGGGACGTCGGCCGCGGTCACGATCGACACGACCCCGGGAGCCGTAACCGCACGGGACGTGTCGATGCGGCGGACGACCGCCCGGGGGTGGTCCGAGAAGCGAAGCGCGCCGTGCACCATCCTCGGTGCGGACATGTCGTTCACGAAAGGCCGGTCGCCGAGGGCGAGCTCGCGGGCGTCCCAGCGGACGGTGCGCGACCCGACCCCGCCGCCCCGCTCGACCTTCGGACCTGGCTCGCCGCGGCGAGCGGCGGCGACCATCTCGATCGCGTCGATGATCTTCACGTAGCCCGTGCAGCGGCACAGGTTCCCGGCGAGCGACCGCGCGACCACTTCTCGGGTGGGCGCGGCCTCGCGCTCGAGCAGCGACGTGGGCCTTCATGACGATCCCCGGCGAGCAGTAGCCGCACTGGGCCGCACCGGCGACGGCGAACGAATCCGCCCACACCGCCCGGACTTCCGTCGACAGCCCCTCGAGTGTCGTCACTTGCCTGTCGGCCACGCGGGACGCGGGCTGGGCGCACGAGACGACGGCGCGCCCATCGACGATGACGGTGCAGGCGCCACAGGACCCCTCCGGTGCGCAGCCGTCCTTCATCGAGCGCAGCCCGAAGCGTTCGCGCAGGACCTCGAGGAGGCTCTCGCCGGGTTCGACGTCGACGGAGACGAGGGCGCCGTTCAGCGCGAATTTCACCGCTTCGTCTCCCCCTGCACGGCCGGCGCGCCGATCCCGATCGAGGCGCCGGTGCGCGGAAACGGCATGCCCACATCCACCCTTGTGCTGCGCGTGGACCCCCGACGCGGGCGCCTCGCCCGGACGCCCATTCTGCATCATGGGGTGGATTTGGGATAGTGCGGCGCGGGGGGCCGTCCCGGGCCCGGCGGCTCGGGACGCGGAGCGAACGCGACGCCGACGCGCCCCGGTTCTGCTCAGAACGCCTCGAGGTAGCGGTCAAGCTCCCACTGGGTGACCTGCGTCCGGTAGGCATCCCACTCGGCCTGCTTGGCCTCGAGGTAGTGCTCCAGGACGTGCTCGCCGAGCGCCTCGCAGATGATCGGGTCCGACCGCAGCTCCTCCATCGCCTCGCCGAGCGTCCCAGGGAGCTCCTTGATGCCGCGCTCGGAGACCCGGGCGGCGTCCATCTCGAACAGCGATTCCTCGACCGGGTCGGACAGCGACAGGCCCTTCTCCACGCCGTCCAGACCGGCCGCGATCATCACGGCGAAGGCGAGGTAGGTGTTGGACGACGGGTCGGGGCAGCGGAGCTCGGCGCGGGTTCCCTCGATCGTCTTGCCCGGCGAGATCATCGGAACCCGGATGAGCGCGGAGCGGTTCGTCCGGCCCCAGGTGATGTACGTCGGGGCCTCGTAGCCCGGCACGAGGCGCTTGTAGGAGTTCACCGTCGGGGCGAGGATCGCGATCATCGAGCGGGCGTGGGCCAGGATGCCGGCCATGTACGAACGCGCCAGGTCCGACAGCCCGTACCTGTTGGCGGGATCCGCGAACGCGTTCCGCTGCTCCGCGATCGAGTACAGGCTCTGGTGGGTGTGCATGCCGGAGCCATTGATCCCGAAGATCGGCTTGGGCATGAACGTGGCGTAGAGGCCGTGCTGCTGGGCGATCGCCTTGAGGGCGAACTTGAAGGTGACCGCGTTGTCCGCGGTCCGCAGAGCGTCGGAGTACTCGAAGTCGATCTCGTGCTGGCCGGCCGCCACCTCGTGGTGAGCGGCCTCGACCTTGATCCCGAAGGCCTCCAGGGCGTCCACCATGTCCTGGCGGACCTCCTGCGCCAGGTCGGTCGAGAAGTCGAAGTAGCCGGCGAGGTCGTGCGGAAGTGGCGCCACCTTCCCGTTCGCATCGCGATTGAAGAGGAAGAACTCCAGCTCCGGCCCCATGTTGACCAAGTAGCCGAGCTTCCTCGCCCGCTCCACCTGGCGGCGCAGCACGAAGCGGGGATCGCCCACGAATGGCTCGCCCCGTGGCGTGAAGACGTCGCAGATGATCCGGGCGGTCCCGCGGGGACCGCTCGCCGGCTGCCAGGGGATCTCGGCGAACGTGGTCATGTCGGGCATGAGGTACTGGTCAGACTCGGCGATCCGGGTGAACCCCTCGACCGACGAGCCGTCGAACCAGGTCCCGTGCTGCACCGAGCCCGCGAGCTGGCTGATCGGGATGGTCACCGCCTTCACGATGCCCAGGACGTCCGTGAACTGGAGCTGGATGAACCGGATCCCGTCGGCTTTCGCCTTCTCGATCACGGCGAGTGTGCCGTCGGCCACGTCGTCCTCCTCGGGCAGGAGCGCGCGTCGGTCGCCCCCGCCCCTGCGAGCCGGCCGCGGATCCCGAGCTTCCCCGGGAACCGGACCGGCGCGCCTCAATACTGGAACAGCAGCTCCCGGTACTTGGGGAGCGGCCACAGCTCGTCGGAGACGACGGTCTCCAGCTCGTCGACCACCTCGCGGAGGGCGTTCTGGGCCGGGATGACCTGGTCCACGAATGCCCTCGCTTCCGCCTGGACCGATCCCGCCTCGTGCGCCGCGTGCTGGGCATGCTCGAGCGCGTGGATGGCGTCCACGAGGCGGTCGGCCAGGCCGGCGACATGCCCGCCCATGGCCGCGATCCCCTTCGAGGAGGATCCTCCCGCGAGCTGGCCCAGGTAGGCTGCGGTGGCGGGCAGGATCATCGTCCGCGCGATGTCCAGGGCGCAGCTCGCCTCGATGTTCTGGACCTTGACGTAGCGCTCCCAGTGGATGTCCACCCGGGCGGCCAGCTCGCGCTCCGAGAGGACCCCGAACTTCGCGAAGACGTCCTTCGCCTTCTGCGTGGTCAGGGCCGGCAGCGCGTCGACGGTGGTGCGGTTGTTCGGCAGGCCGCGGCGAGCCGCTTCGGCGTGCCACTCCGGCGCGTAGTTGTTGCCCTCGAAGAGGACCTGCTTGTTGGCCCGAACGATGCCGGACAGGATCGTGGTCAGCCCCTCGAAGTCGCCGTGCTCGAGCTTCTCGAGCTCGTCGGCGAGCTGGTGGAGCGAGTCGGCCACGGCCGTGTTGAGGACCGTCTGGGGCCAGTAGATCGGCGCCGACGAGCCCACCGCCCGGAACTCGAACTTGTTGCCGGTGAAGGCGAAAGGCGAGGTCCGGTTGCGGTCTGTGGCGTCCTTGGGCAGGACCGGCAGCGACGTGACGCCCAGCTCGAGCGATCCGCCCTTCTTGGATGCGGACGCGGCGCCCCGCTCCAGCTGCTCGATGACATCCTCCAGCTGGGAGCCGAGGAAGACCGACATGATGGCCGGCGGGGCCTCGTTGGCCCCGAGACGGTGGTCCTGGCCGGCGTCGGCGATGCTCGCCCGAAGGATGTCGGCGTGCGTGTTGACCGCCCGGATCACGGCCACCAGAAAGGCCAGGAACTGCGCGTTCGCGTGCGGATCGTGGCCCGGGTCGAGCAGGTTCTCCCCGGCGTTCGTGCCCATCGACCAGTTGTTGTGCTTGCCCGAGCCGTTGATCCCGGCGAACGGCTTCTCGTGGGCGAGGAACATCAGGCCGTGCCGCGGCGCGAGGCGCCGCATCGTGCTGAGCACGATCATGTTGTGGTCGGAGCCCACCGAGGTCGGCTCGTACACCGGGGCCATCTCGAACTGGCCCGGCGCCACCTCGTTGTGGCGGGTCTTCGCGGGGATCCCGAGGCGCCACAGCTCGCGGTCGAGGTCCATCATGAAGGCCAGGATCCGCTCGCGGATGGGGCCGAAGTACTGGTCCTCGAGCTCCTGGCCCTTCGGCGACGGCGCACCGAAGAGGGTGCGCCCGGTCAGCACGAGGTCGGGGCGCTGCTCGGCGAGGCGCCGGTCGACGAGGAAGTACTCCTGCTCGGGCCCGATGTTGGTGAAGACCCGGTTGGCCGTCGTGTTGTCGAACCAGCGCAGGACGCGGAGGGCCTGCGTCCCGAGGGCCTCCTGCGAGCGGAGCATCGGGATCTTGTGGTCCAGCGCCTCGCCCGTGAACGAGACGAACGCGGTCGGGATGGTCAGGGTCACGCCGTTGGGCTCGACCTGCAGGAAGATCGGGCTGGTGACGTCCCAGGCCGTGTAGCCGCGTGCCTCGAAGGTGGCCCGGATTCCGCCCGACGGGAACGAGCTCGCGTCCGGCTCGCCCTGCAGCAGGTTCCGGCCCGAGAACTCGGCGATGGTCTGACCTTCGCCGGTCGGGCTCAGGAAGGAATCGTGCTTCTCGGCCGTCGTGCCGGTCATCGGCACGAACCAGTGGGTGTAGTGGGTCGCGCCGTGGGCGAGCGCCCATTCCTTGACGCCATGGGCGACCGCGTCGGCGATGACCGGGTCGAACGGCTCGAGGCCCTGGATCGTCCGCTGGAGCCGCTCGAAGATCGGCTTGGCCAGGAACTGCCGCTGGGCGGCCCGGTGGAACACGTACTGGCCGTAGATCTCCTCGCCGGCGTGTTCCAGGTAGTCCTGGTTTGAGGCAACCCGGTGGTTGGCGATCGCCTCGATGGCCTTCTGACGAGCGGTCATGTGACTCCTATCGCGACGTGCATGGGGGCGCTGCCCCGATCCTGCGTCGGGCACCCTGCCGTGCCCGGCTGCTCCTGGCCGACAGGACGAAGGGGACGCAGCCTGGGTCGGCACAGAAGGTAGTCGACCCCGGGGGTCAGTCCAAGACCCCCGGCCGGGTGGACTCCGAAATGACGCGCAAATGCAACTCGGCCGGCGTCCTCCCTCCACGCTCGATCAAGGGTTCGACCCGCTCCCCGGCCGGCGCCGCGCCACGAGGTCCGAGAGAAGCGCCCCGAACTCGCGACGCAGGTCCACGTAGCGGTCTGCATGGGCGGCTAGGCGAACCTCGCCGGCCGCCGAGATGCGGGCCCAAACGCGTCGCCGTGGGAAGTAGAAGGTGATCGCCAGGCCGAGCACGAGGAGTACGAAGCTGATCCACACCAGGGCCGCACCCGGATCGCGTCGCACGATGATGCCCGAGTAGGCGGAGATCGCGTCGACCGTCACGTCGAAGTCCACGTTCTCCGGCGCCGCGGAGTCACCCGGCCCGGCCAGCCCCTGGAAGAGCGTCTGGTAGGCAGTCGGGTTGCCGGCCGCGTCGAGCGCGGTCGGCTGCACGGCGACCACGAAGAGGGGCGTCGCGGTCCCCGGGTGCGCGAGGACGAGCTGGATGACCGCGTCGCGGCCCGGGACCACCAGCTGCCCGGTCGGCAGCCCGGAGGCGGTCGCGTCGAGCGGTACGGGTCCCGACCAAAGGAGTCCCCCGCTTCGCTCCCGGATCGTCAGGTCGATGGCCGGCCCGAAGAAGTTCTGGTGGAACGTGTAGCCAGCCGCGCTGAGCGGGTCGTTGACCCGGATCGTCTTGCGGGCGATCTCGTGCCCCCCCTGGTAGACGGCAAGGTCGGTCGCGAAGTCGGTGAAGCGGCCGCTGCTGTCCTGCGGGGCCCGGAAGGATAGGTTCTTGACGCTGATCAGATCCGCCGTGCCGACGCTCTCGACGGGGATCGCCTGGCCCACCGGGAGCAGGAGCCCCGCCTCGAAGCCGAAACGGCTCGTGACGGCTGCCGCGACCAGGAACCCGACCAGGCCTGCATGGCTGATCAGGGTCGCCATCTTGACGTACTGGTGACGGTCGCCGTAGAGGTAGCGCGTCCCGTCGGACCCCTCGGCCTCCCGGACGCGAAACCGGGCGCGCCGAAGCGCCGCCCGCACGTCGTCGGTCTCCAGGCCGGTCGCGATCACGGCACGATCCGGAAGCGACGGCTCGTAGAAGGCATCCGGCTGGAGGACCCGGACATGCCTCGACTGGCGCCAGAGGCGCGGCATGCGGTCCAAGGTGCAGACCACGATCGAGACGGCGAGCAGCGCCAGCAGGAGCGTGAACCACCACGCGCTGAAGACCCGGAAGAGCTGGAGGCGCTCGAGAAACGCGACCGCCCCGGGCCCGAGCGACGGCTCGAGGCGCTCCCGGATGATGTCCATCTGGGCGGTGTAGTCGGCGGCGCTCTGGAAGGCGGCCGAGGGGAGCTGCGGCAGGATGATCCCGGCTACCCCCGCCAGGGCGATCGTGATGATCTGGAGCACGGCGAACGGGACGGACGTCAGGAGGCCATGGATGCCGCGCCCGGCCCGCGCCAAAGGGTTCGCCGGGCGGCCGGCGAGGGTCGCCCGGACAGGGTCCGGCAGGGCCCGCGAGGCTGCCACCGGTCAGGCGGTCGCGCGGGTCGCGGGGCCGGCGCGGGTCGCGGCCTCGAGGGCGCCCTCGAAGTCGGAGCACAGGTCCGCCGCGTCCTCTAGCCCCACCGAGACGCGGAGGAGCCCAGGGGCGATCCCGGCCTCGACGAGCTGGTCGGGGCTCAGCTGCCGGTGGGTCGTCGAGGGAGGGTGCACCACGATCGAATGGATGCTGCCGAGCGACGCCGTCCGCTCCGGGATCCGCAGCGCGTCGATGAAGGCACGCCCGGCCAGCGCCCCACCCGTCAGCTCGACGGCGAGCATCCCGCCGCCCCCGGACAGCTGCCGCGAGGCGAGCGCGTGCTGCGGGTGCGACGGGAGCGCCGGGTACCAGACCCGGGTCGCTCCCGGCTTCGACTCCAGGAGCGTCGCGAGCAGGGCCGCGGTCGCGCCATGGCGCTCCATCCGGATCGCGAGCGTCGGCAGGCCGCGCAGGACGAGGAAGGCGCTGAAGGGTGCCAGCGTGCCACCGGTGTCCACGTGGAGCGCCCGGACAGTATCGACCAGGGACCGCCGGCCCGCGACCACGCCCGCGAGCACGTCGGAGTGGCCCGCGATGTACTTCGTGGCGGACTCCACCACGAGGTCCGCCCCGTGGGCGAGCGGCCGGCACAGGTACGGCGAGGCGAACGTGTTGTCGACGACGACCGTCGCCCCGTGTCGGTGGGCGAGGTCGGCCAGCGCCGTGAGGTCCGGCACCACGAGGGTCGGGTTGGAGATGGTCTCGAGGTACAGGACCCGGGCCCGTGCTCCGGCAAGGGCCGTCTCCACAGCGTCGAGGTCCGTGACGTCCACGAAGGCGGTCGAGACGCCGCCGCGCGCAAGGACCGTCGAGAAGAGGCTGCGGGTCGTCCCGTAGAGCGCCCGCGTCGCCACGATCCGGTCCCCCGCGGCAACCCGCGACGCCACCGCAAGGTGGATCGCCGCCATCCCCGTCGCCGCCGCAAACCCGGCGTCCGCGCCGTGGAGCGCGGCGAAGGCATCCGCGAGGACGTCGACCGTTGGGTTGCCCAACCGCGCATAGACGTACCCGGACTGCCGGCCGGTGGTCACCTCGCCCAACTCGTCCGCATCCGCGCTCGCGAATGTGGCGGCCTGGTAGATGGGCACGGACGACGGGGGCTGGTCCACCCGCGGGACGCGCGTCGCCGCCCGGATCGCGCGCGTCGTGAACCCGTCGTCCATCGCCGGATCGTACATCGGCACCGGCCGGCGGCCGGGTGCGCGGGCCCGCGGGTCAGCCGGCCCGGCTCGGCCGCCCGCGCATCGCGGCGAGGACGCGGTCCGGCCCGGGCGGGGGCGGGAGGATGACCGGCATCATCTCGCCCGACCGCGCGTACGGCCCGCCGATCCTGTTCCTGCCGCCCTGCTTCGCGGCATACATCGCCTCGTCGACCGCGTCCATGAGCTGCTCGAGCGTCACGCCGTCGTCGGGCCACGCCACGAGCCCGATCGAGACGCTCGCCGCCACCGGCTCGTGCCGCTCCGTCGTCCGGAGCGCGACCACGCCCTGGCGGATCTTCTCGGCCGCGACGAAGGCCCCCGTCGGGTCCGTCTCCGGGAGGAGCACCATGAACTCGTCGCCGCCGAGGCGCGCGGCGGTGTCGATCCGCCGGACGCCCGCCCGGATGACGTCGGCGACGCTCGCGAGGAGCCGATCGCCGGCGCTGTGACCGAACGAGTCGTTGACCGTCTTGAGGTTGTCGAGATCGGCCATCAGCAGGCAGAAGCCACGCCCGTATCGTGTCCCGCGGTCGATCTCGCGCTCGACCGCCGCGAGCAGGTAGGCCCGGTTCGCGAGGCCCGTGAGCGCGTCGGTCGTGGAGAGCCGGACGGCCGCCTGGCGGGTCCGTCGCTGCTCGTTGGCGATCACCGTCGCCACGTAGGCGAGCAGGGCCAGCGCGAGCAGGTTAACGCCGACGACCGCGAGCGCGGCAATGCCGAGACCGGCAGGCGGGAGGTCCACCGCGATCGCGACGGCATAGCTCGCCGCAGCGAGCAGCGCCAGCGTGCCGGTGACGCGGGGAGGCACGACCAGCGCGGCCCCGACGACGATCAGCGCGAAGGCGAAGAAGAACGGGCTCGGGGCTCCGCCGGTGAGCAGCACGATGAGCGTCGCGAAGACGATCGAGACGGCGCCCTCGACGATGTACTTGAGCGAGCCCAGGGCGGGACCCGGCAGGAGGTCGTGGGCGACGAGGACGAACAGCCCCGCGAGGCCGAGGATCGCGAGGATCGCGCCCTGGCGATCGGCCCACAGGCCGCTCGCGGACACGAGGATCGCCGTCGAGAGGATCCAGGCCCACCCGGCGATCCGGACCACGCGGTCGTAGACGGCGATCGGGACGCCGTCGGCCACCCCTGGTTCCTCGTCCAGGGCCGCCAGGTTCCGATAGTCGATCGGCATCAGCGAGGTCGCGGCCGGGCGCGGGCGGGCGGCGCGCCGAGGCCGGCGCTGGAGGAGCAGCGCCGCCAGGGAGGCGATGAGGACCCCATCGACGACCCCGACAGAGATCAAGCCGAGCACAAGGCCGGCGTCGGACACGCTGCTCCTCGGTGTGGGCGTTCGTCCCCGGGCACGTGAGGACCTCCCGCCCAGGGCCGCATCATACCGGCAGGCGATGCTCCCGGACCAGCAACCTCGCAGACCGGGAGACACGAAACCCCCCACGCCCGGCGCCTGAACCTGCGGGATTCGCGGCCGGAGGCCATTGTCCGGCCTGAGGGTCGTCTGCTAGCGTGCCGTGCGAGCCGGCCGCGCTGGCCCCGGTACCCGGAGGTTGAGCACGAATGTCGCGGCAACGCTCGCGCCGGGTGTGTTCCAGGGAGGCCCGGAGCCCGTCGGACGAGATCTCCGACCTCGACAAGCGGATCATCGAGCACCTCTCGCAGGACGGTCGCCGGCCCTTCACCCAGATCGCGACCGCTCTCGATGTCACCGAAGCAACGGTGCGTGCACGCACCAACTGGCCGGTGGAGCGCGGCATCCTCCAGATCGTGGGTGTCACCGACCCGCTCAGGCTCGGTTTCCACCAGCAGGCGATGATCGGGGTGCGCCGCGAGGCGCCGCGGCTCCTGAAGGCGGCGGACGCGATCCGCGCCTTCCCGGAGGTCGACTACCTGGTCGTGACGGCCGGACCGTACAACCTTCTCCTCTCGTCGAGGTGGTCTCCGAGGACAACGAGGCGCTCGTGCGCTTCCTGACGGAGACGCTGCGTCGCGTGGCCCGTGTCCGCGAAACGGAGACGGTCGCCTACCTGCGCATGCTCAAGGAGGCCTACGCCTGGGGCACGCGCTAGCCGGGCGGTCGGTCGCGGGAGCTCCGGGTGGGAACCTCGGCCGCGGCTCAGGCGGAGCCGCCAGGTCCTGCAATGGGGACCGACTCGAGCACCGGCAGCTGGCGCCCGCCCTCGGCCAGCCAGCAGGCCGCGGCATGGCCGTCGCCCATGTCGAAGAGCGGCGGCTCCTCGGTTTGGCAGCGCTCGAGAATGCCCGCCCGCTGGGCCCATGGACAGCGCGGGTGGAACCGGCAGCCGGACGGGATCGCGGCCGCGCTCGGGGTCTCGCCCACGAGGATCTGGCGCCGGGCGCGCTCGCCGATCTCCGGCGGCTCCGGGCTGGGCATCACCGAGACCAGGGCCTGCGTGTACGGGTTGCCCGGCCGCCGGATGACGTCCTCGGCCGCGCCCAGCTCGAGGATGCGCCCGAGGTACATGACCGCAATGCGGTCCGCGATCACCCAGGCGACGGACAGGTCGTGGGTGATGAACAGGTAGGTCAGCCCCCTCTCCGTCCGGAGATCCAGCATGAGCTTAAGGATCTCGGTCCGGATGGAGACGTCGAGCATGCTGACCGGCTCGTCGGCGACCACGACCTCCGGCCCGAGCACCAGCGCCCCGGCGATCACGACGCGCTGGCGCTGGCCCCCGGAGAGCTCGTGCGGATAGCGAAACGCGAAGTCCGATGCGGGCCGCAGGCCCGACGCCTCGATGGCCTCCAGGACGCGCCGCTCGCGTTCGGCGGCCCGGGGCACGATCCGTTGGACCTCGAGCGGCTCGGCCACGAAGTCGTGGATCGTCTGCTTCGGGTTGAGCGTCTCGTACGGGTCCTGGAAGATCAGCTGGACTCGCCGGCGGTAGTCGCGGAGCGCCGAGCCGCCCCAGACTCCCGTCACGTCCTGGCCGTCGAGGAGGAGGCGCCCGCCGGTCGGACGGGTCAGCTTGACGATCACCCGGCCGGTTGTCGTCTTCCCGGAGCCGGACTCGCCGACCAGCCCGAGAACCTCGCCGCGGCGGATCGCGAGGTCGATCCCGTCGACGGCCCGCACCGCGCCGTGGCGCCGCCGCAGGATCGTGTCCGCGAAGCTGCCGCGGACGGGGAAGTGGACCTCGAGTGCGTCCAGACGGACGAGCTCGTCGTTCACGGCGCGCGCTCCCCGACCGGCGCGAGGCCCGCCGCGGGCACCGGCCGCACGGACGCGTCCGCACCCGTCACCTCCAGGATCGGGATCGGCCGCCGCGCGCCGTCGCCGCCGGGCGGATAGAGATGGCAGGCGACCCGAACGCCGTCCGGGTAGCGCACCTCCGGCGGGATCTCCTCGCGACAGACGTCCATCGCCAGCGGGCAGCGCGGGTGGAAGCGGCAGCCCGGCGGCGGCGTCCGCAGGTCCGGCGGCGAGCCCGGGATGGTGGCCAGCAGGCGCTTGTCCGCGCCGAGGTTGGGGATCGCCGCCAGGAGCATCTGCGTGTATGGGTGGCGGGGACCGGAGAAGACCGTCCGCACGGGCCCTTCCTCGGCGACCCGACCCGCATACATGACCATGACGCGGTCGCACGTCTCGGCGATCACCGAGAGGTCGTGGGTGATCAGGATGAGTGACAGGCCGAGCTCGACGCGGAGTCGCTCCAGGAGCGCGAGGATCTGGGCCTGGACCATCACGTCGAGGGCCGTGGTCGGCTCGTCACCGATCACGATCGCCGGGTCGCAGGCCAAGGCCATCGCGATCATCGCTCGCTGGCGCATCCCGCCCGAGAGCTGGTGGGGGTAGTCGGCCGCCCGATCGCGCGCGATCCCGACCAACTCCAGGAGCTCGCGAGCGCGCCGGTTCGCATCCGCCTTCGGCACACCGAGGCGCTCGATGAGCGGCTCCGCGACCTGGTCGCCGACGCGACGGACCGGGTTCAGGGCGTTCATGGCGCCCTGGAAGATCACCGAGATCTCCCGCCACCGATAGCGGCGCAACGCGTTCTCGCTCTTCTGGACCAGGTCGATGCCGAAGAGCTTCACGGAGCCTTCGACGATCCTCGCGTTGGCCGGGAGCAGGCGGAGCAGCGACAGCGCCGTCGTGGTCTTGCCGCAGCCCGACTCGCCGGCGATGCCCAGCGCCTCGCCGTCGTGGAGCTCGAAGCTGACGCCGTCGACGGCCCTGACCGTCCCGGACGACAGCGTGAAGTAGGCCCTCAGGTTCTCCACGACCAGGAGCGGGGCGTCCGGGTCGGCCTGCCTGGGCAGCGGCCACTGGCGGCGTCCGCGCCCGGCGTGTGGTCCCGCTGGCTCGACCGGGGCGTCCGGGTCGTCCATCAACGGGTCGCCGACTTCGGGTTGAGCACGTCGTCGAGCGCGTTCCCGACGAGGGTGAAGGCGAGGATCACCACGACGACGCACACGGCCGGCGGGACGATGTACCACCACGCGCCGAGCCCCGGCGCGCCGGCCTCCTGGGCGGCGTTGAGGAGCTGGCCCCACGACGGCTGGAAGGGGTCACCGAGGCCGATGAAGGAGAGCGTCGTCTCTGTGAAGATCGCACCGGCGAAGGTCAGGACCGTGTTCGCCACGATCAGGTTGACGACGTTGGGGAGGATGTGGCGGCGCATGATGTGGGCCCGGCTCCCCCCGATCACGCGTGCCCGGTCGACGAACATGCGCTCCTTCACCGAGAGCGTCTGCGAGCGGATGATGCGGGCCATCGAGGCCCAGCTCGTGAGGCCGATGACCACGATGATCACGAGCAGGGTCGCCCGGATCCCGAAGAGCTCGGCGTCCGTCCCGACGATGTCCAGGATGATCGGGGCGAGCACGATGGCGAGCACGAAGGTGGGCAGGACGAGGAAGAAGTCCGTGAGCCGCATCAGGACCTGGTCCGTCCGCCCGCCGATGTAGCCGGAGACGATCCCGATCATCGCCCCGAGCAGGATCGTGATCAGGGTGGCGAGCAGGCCGATCACCATCGAGATCCGGGCCCCGTGCACAGTCATGTTCAGCATGTCCCGCCCGACCTCATCCGTGCCGAACAGGTGGGCTGCGGACGGCGGGTCGAGGGCGGTGCCAGTCGCCGTGGTGACGGTCTGGAGCGGTCCCACGAAGAGGTCGGGGGCGAGCGCGACCACGGCGAAGAAGACGAGGATGGCCGCCCCCACCACGCCGTCCTTCCGCCGCGCGAAGCGGCGCGCGAAGTCGCGCGCGTTGCGGACCCGGAGACGCCAGCGAACGCCGCGAACGTCGACCAGGACCGGGACCGCGCTCACTGCCGCACCCGCGGGTCCAGGTAGCCGTAGACGATGTCGGCCACGAAGTTGGCCGCCACGACCGAGACGCCGAGGAGGAGAAAGATCCCCTGGAGGACCGGGTAGTCGCGCGAGTTGAGGGCGTCGACGGTGAGCGTCCCCAGGCCCGGCCAGTTGAACACGATCTCGGCGGTGATGGCCCCACCGACCACGTAGCCCAGGTTGATGGCGACCAGGGTGACCGCGGGGAGGAGCGCATTCGGGATCGCGTGCGAGCGCAGGATCTTGCCGTCGGGAAGACCTTTCGCCCGGGCCGTGGCGATGTAGTCCTCGGCGCGCGTCTCGGTGATCGACGAGCGCATGAGGATGGAGTAGCCGCCGATCAGGCCTAGGCTGATGGTCGCGAGGGGAAGCACGAGGTGGGCGACGAGGTCGCCCAGGAAGGCGAGCGGGCTCGCGTAGGTTGCCCCGGCTGTCAGCATCCCAGAGGTCGGGAACCAGCCCAGGCCCGCAGCGAAAATGATGATCATCGGCATGCCGATGACGAAGTACGGCATCGAGTAGAGGATCAGGCTCAACCCGTTGCCGACCCGGTCCGCCAGCCCTCCTCTCCGCCAGCCGGTGTAGGCCCCCAGGCCGAGGCCGAGGAAGATCGCGATCAACTCGGCGAGACCGATGAGCAGGATCGTGGGCCCGAAGCGATCGCCGATCACCTGGGTGACGGCCTGGCCCTGGAACTTGATCGAGTAGCCCAGGTCCCCCTGCAGCGTTGCGCCGATGAACGCCTCGAGCTGGTCCGGGATGAGCGGCTTGTTAAGGCCCCAGCGGGCCAGGGCGGCCTGGCGCTGCTCGATGGTGACGTTCGGGTTGCGCGGGTTCACCCGGTCCGGTGACCCCGGCATCATCCGGAAGAGGATGAAGTTGAGCAGCACGATCATGAGGATCGTGAACAGCGCCTGGGCCAGCTGGCGGACGAAGTACCGCGAGCTCACCTCCGGCGCCCCCGGGTCGCAGCCGGGCGCGCCTGCACGAAGGGAACACGCACCCCCGTCGCCGGACCGGAAGGCACGCGGCGACCCTCCCCCGGGGCGCTCATCTCGATACCCCCGGAACCGCTACTCCTCTTCCCCGGCCGGCCCCTTCGGTCGGCGACGCACCAGGAGCAGGCCCCCGGCGACGACGAGGACGACGACCAAGAGGATCCCAACGTAGAGCGCGGTGTTATCGCCCCCGCTGCTCGCCGGCACGGGCGCCGGGGAGGCAGCCGGTGCCGCCGTGGCGCCCGGCGCGGTCGAGGCCGCGGCGCTCGCCACCGGCGTCGGCGAGGGCACCGCCGTCGCGTCGGTGAGCAGCGTGTAGTCGATCGTCCCGTACGAGAAGAGTGGGACCCCGTTCGCCAGCGGCTGGTTCTGCCAGCCGCCGAAGCGGTCCGTGCGGTAAGCGGCGAGGTTCGAGTCGTAGTAGAGGATGTCGTAGACGGCCTGGTCGTAGATCATGTTCTGCATCTGGGCCAGGATCGTCTTCCGCGCGGCGTCGGTGGGGGCGGCGTTCTGCTCGGCATACAGCTTGTCGTAGGCCGGGTTGCAGTACTGGCTGTCCGAAGAAGAGCCGATCTCGTCGCACTCGAAGATCTGGAGGAGGGCGTTCGGGTCCGGGTTGCCGGCCCAGTCCCACAGCTCGATGTCGTAGTTGGCCTTGTAGCCGGCTCCCGCCTCCGGCGGCAGCACGATGTCGCCGAGGGTCGATGAGTCGAACTGCTGGGCGGTCACCTTGATCCCGAGCTGCGCGTACCAATCGTGCACGAACTGCGCGACCTTCCCGAAGGCGGAGTTGGTGTCCGGGTAGTCCAGCCGCAGGCTGATCGGCTTACCCTGCTTGTCGAGGCGGTTGCCGTTCGCGTCGAGCTTGTAGCCGGCCGCGTCGAGCTTCTGCGCCGCGAGCGCGAGGTCGAAGGTCCGTGGATGGTCAGGCTCCACGTGCCATTGGGCGAGCACCGGCGGCACGATCGTCGTCCCGACGTCGCCGAACCCCCCGAGGACACGTGCGACCAGCGTCGGCTTGTCCGTCGCGTAACCGAGGGCGTCGCGGAAGGCAGGGTCCCAGAGCGCCTGGGTCGACGGCCCGACGCCCGGGGTGAGCTTCTGCCCCTTCGTGGCGCCGTACTCGTTGAAGGCGAGCTGGGTCCAGCCGTTTGACTTGCCCGCAACCGTCTGGATGTTCGGCTGGCCCTCGAGCGCCTTCAGTTCGTCCGAATTCGGGCTGCGGGCGTAGTCCAGCTCGCCCGCCTTGAGGGCCTGGACCATTGTGTCGTCCGTCTTGTAGAACTGCATCACGATCTGGTCCTCGGCGCCCTGGTGGCCCCAGTAGTAGGGGTTCCGGACGAAGCGGACGTACTGGCTGGTCTGCCACTCCACCGCGGTGTAGGGGCCCGTTCCGACGAGCGGCGCCACGAACTTGGCATCGCCGATCGTCTTGTACGTGTACTTGCCCCAGATGTGCTGCGGGAGGATCGGGATGTAGGTCTGGAGGATCCGTTCGGAGGCGTCCGTGGTATAGACGATCATCGTCTGAGGATCGGGGCACTCGATCTTCGTGACGCCGGCATCCTTCAGGTTGGGGTCGATGTAGCCGGCGCCCAGGCTCACGCCGGCGGCAACGGCATCGACGTCCAGACCCCACGAGAAGCACGCGTCGGCCGAGGTGGCAGGCTGGCCATCGGACCACTTCATCCCGGTCCGGATGTGGAAGGTCCAGGACTGTCCGTCGGCCGCGCGCGACCACGAATCGGCGAAGCCGGGGATCGGCTCCAGGTTCGGGCCAAAGTCGGTCAGCATGTTGTAGGTGAGCAGGTACGCCTCGTACCCACTCGTCAGCAGGGTCTGGTACGGGTTCAGAGAATCCAGGTCCTGGGTCGTGCCCACGCGCAGGATCAGCGGGTTGGCGGCCCGCGCGGGCACGGCGAGGGCTGGCAGGAGGAGCGCCCCGGCCAGGCCCAACGCGCCAAGCAGGCGCATGAATCGACGAAGCGCTGACGCGCGCATGGGTGCTCCTCCCTGCCGCCCGGCTCCCATCGGGTACTCCCCGGGTCATCCCCCTTTGCCCGGTGTCACTCTAGGCATCGCCGAGTGGCGGGGTCAACCCGAACCGCACGAGCGGGGCCGCGCGTGGCGGCCGTTCCCGGGCCGCCGTTCCTGGGCCGGGGTACGGCCGCGGGTCCCGCTAGGCTCGGTCGAGGGCCTCCAGAACCGGCGCCAGCGCCTCCAACGAGGCAAGGGTGATCGGGTCCACGACCAGCTGGACGTGCGAGATCCCCGCTGCCGCGAATCCGCGCAGGACGTCCGCGATTTCCACGGACGTGCCGGTGACGGGCGGGATGGCCGGCCGGCCCTCGCCACCGGCGATCCGGCCGTGCCCCCCGGGGAGCCGAACCTGGACAGCGACGGTGCGTGCGACCGCGGCCGGATTGCGACCCGTATCTCGGCACGCCGCATCGACTGCATCCCTGAGCGTGGGCACCCCTGCCGGCCGGTTCCCGAACGCGTCGTACCAGGCGTTCCACGCGTCGACGTACGGCATCGTGATCGCCAGCATCCGCGCCCCGGTCGAGCCGATCATGAGCGGCGGCCCGCCCGGCCGCGGCCGCGGCGCCAGCTCGCAGTCGCGGGCCGTGAAGTACGTCCCCGCGAAGTCGATCGCGCCGTCCCGGAGCAGCGTCCGCACAATCGTGAAGGCCTCCTCAAACCGGCTGATCCGGTGGTCGAACGGGAAGCCGAAGGCATGGAACTCGGTCTCGTTCCAGCCGGCGCCGAGTCCCAGGACCAGGCGGCCGCCGCTGATCTCGTCGATCGTGGCGGCCATCTTGGCCAGCATCGCCGGGTTGTGGAACGCGGTGGCGGCAACGAGCGGGCCAAGCTGGACCCGCGACGTGACGGCGGCCAAGCCTGCGAGGATCGTCCAGGCCTCCCATGGCCCGCGACCGCGCTCATCACCGGGATGCCGGTACAGGAGGTGGTCGCCGTACCAGACGGAGTCGAACCCCAGCTCCTCTGCCCGGAGCGCCAGCGCACGCAGGTCGGCCCAGCGCGCCTCCCACTCGATCTCCGGGAGCTGGATCCCGACCGCGACCGGCCGGCGGCCGTGGCGGGGGCCCGGCAGGGCGGTCACGCCGCGATCCCCGGGCCCCACCATACGGAGGCGGCGATGATCAGGAAGAGCCCGACGAGGGCCAGCCCCTCCAGCCAATTCGACTCGCCGTCGAAGACGATCACTGCCGTCAGGATGGCCGAGATCGCGACCGCGCCCGCCAGGAGCGGCGTCACGACCAGCGTGAGCGGAGTCACTCCCATGAGCATCGAGAGGATGACGAGCGCGGGTGTCAATGCGATCGCCACCTGCAGCGACGAGTTGAGGATCAGGCTCACGGCGAGGTCGGCCTGATTGCGCGCGGCTGCCTGAACTCCGACGACGTTCTCCACGGCATTGCCGGCGATCGCCACGATGACGAGGCCGGCGAATGCCTCGGACATCCCCAGGCTGGCCATCGCCGGGCGAAGCGCCGCCACGAACCAGTCCGAGACGAAGGCGGCCGCGACGGCCGCCACGCCAAGGACGGCGAGCGCGAGCCACTGGGGCCAGAGGTGACCGGGACCCTCCGCGTCCACGACGGCTTCGGCGGTGCTCGGGAGCGCGGGGCGTTCATCGCCGCGGATCGAGAAGACGAGCGAGCCGGCGAAGACGGCGAGCAGGACGATCGACACAGCGACCGACAGCTCGGACGCGTGGCCCGCGTCCGGCGCGCCGGGCTCGGTCGCCAGCGTCGGGATGACGAGCGACCCGACTGCGAGGAGAATGAGCGTCGCGATGGAGCGGACGGGACGCGCCCCGAACCGCTGGGTGCCGTGCTTGAGGCCGCCAACGACGAACGCGAGCCCGAGGACCAGGAGGCTGTTCGCCAGGATCGACCCGATGAGCGCGAACTGGACAACGATCACCAGCCCGGCCTGCAGGCTGAAGAGCCCGATGAACAGCTCCGGGAGGTTGCCCAGGGCCGACTGCAGGATCCCCGTAACTGCCGGGCCCTGCCGGGCACCCAGCTGCTCGGTCCCCTCCCCGACGAGCGAGGCGAGCGTCGCGAGGGCGATCGCCGTGGCCCCGAACGTGATCACCGGTGCACCGCCGGCGACGACGAGGACGGCCGACACGGCCGTCGAGACGATCGCCAGGCCCAGCAGGATGCGCGTCCTGCGCTCGAAGTAGTCGAGGATCGTCAACCCGGTCGCGCCCCTTCACGCTGCGGCGGCGCAGCGCCGTCCGACGGTCGAAGCGTGCCACGTCGCCGGGTCGCCCGTGCGATCCACCCGGGCCGGGACGGCCGGCGGCGCTCGCGCTCGCAGGGATACCGGAAGATGGTCGGGGCGGTGGGATTCGAACCCACGACCTCGTGCTCCCAAAGCACGTGCGCTACCGCTGCGCTACACCCCGACGCGGTTTCGTGCTCACGAACCGCATGTGGTTCGCGAGCGACGTCCAGAAGACTAGCCTACAGCGGTCTCGCGGCCTCACGCTTCCTCAAGAGCCCGACCCACCAACATGAGCGCGCCCGCCGAGGCCAGGCCCATGACGACGGCGCCGAGCATCGCCGCCGTCAGGCCGACGGTCCTGGACAGGAAACCCATGAGGGTAGCGAACCCGATTGTCCCGGCCACGGCCGCCGTGGTGAGGTACCCGCCGACCGCCGCGGGCCGATCCGGGTAACCGTCGCCGCAAACGACGATGATCATTGGGGCAACGGGCCCCGCGGCGAGCCCGGCCAGCGCGAACAGGCCGATCGACACGTGGACCGATGGGACGAGGATTGCGCCGGCAAGTGCCACCGACATGGCCACGGCCGCGGTGGTCGCGAACTGGACGTGGTCGAACCGATCGGCCACGCGAGCCGAAGCGAGGCGGCCCACGGCCATCCCCGCCCAGCACAGGGCGAGAGCCATGGTGGCGAGACTGAGCGGGGCGGGCTCGAGGAAGCGGACCAGCCAGTCGGTGACGCCCACCTCGGAGGCGATCTAGCAGGCGATCACCACGCAGGCGAGGCCCACTGACCAAGGGATGCGCGAGCGGCCCGATCCGGGCCATCTTGGCCCTGGCGCGCGAACGGAGTCGCCACTGCCGCGTCGCCCATCGGGCATCTCGACCACGAGAAGGAGCGCTCCCAACCGGAGCACGACGAGGCCCGTGGTGGCCAGGATGCTCTGCCAGGGGAGGCCGGCTCCGACCAGGAGGCCGATGACGAGAGGTGCGGAGAGCGCGCCCAGGCTGAAGCAGAGATGGCGGAGGTTGAGAGCTCGGCCCCGACTGGACCTGAAGAGGTCGAGGAAGAGCCGGTTCGCCCCGCCCTCGAGTGCCCCTGTCCCCAGCCCGGCCGGGACAGCGGCGAGGAGGAAGCCTCCCCAGGATGAGGCCACCGCGAGCGCGACCAGGCCGACAGCGAGCAGTCCCGCGCCGACGACCAGCACTGGTCGGCGCCCGACCCGCTCCGTGACCGGGCCGCCACCGAATGAACCAGGCGCGTACGTCAGGCCGAAGACGAGGTAGTAGACACCGAACTCTGCGTCCGACCGATGGTGCGTCGCCTCGATCGACCGGATCAGCGGAGAACGAGCAGCCCGCACCAGCCGACCAGCAGGTAGGCGGAGCCGCCGAGAATCCCGGTTGCCGACGGCCATGAACGGGCAGAAGCAGCCATCGATCGGACTATCGGACCGCCGCCCGGACCCCCGAAGGCATCGCCCACGCGTGGACTGCCGAGCGAGGCGGCAGGCGTGGAGTCAGAACCCCTCCCGCTCGAGGATGCGCGCCATGCGGCGGGCAGCGCGGGCGCGGTGCGAGACGGCCTGCTTCCGCTCCGGCGGCCATTCGCCGACCGTCGCACCGTCGGGCGGCTCGGAGGCGGGCTCGAAGATCGGGTCGTAGCCGAAGCCGTTCGGGCCGCGGGGCGCCTCCGCGATCCGGCCGCTGAACGTTCCGTGGGTGAACGAGACCGGGATGCCGCCCCGGGGACCGCTGCGCTCGGGCAGCGCCAGGGCCAGCGCGCACCGGTATCGGGCACCCCGCTGCACGGACGGCAGGCCTGTCAGCGCGGCCAGGAGCTTCCGGTTGTTGTCGCTGTCGGTGGCGTTCTCCCCAGCGTAGCGGCGCGTCCGAACGCCGGGCCCGCCGTCAAGGGCGTCCACCTCGAGCCCCGAGTCGTCGGCGAGCGTCGGGAGGCCGGAGATCCGGGCGTAGAAGCGGGCCTTAAGCGCCGCGTTCGCGTCGAACGTGGCCCCGGTCTCGTCCACCTCCTCCGCGATGCCGAGGTCGTCGAGCGAGACCAGCTCCGCGCGGGCCGGCCGGAGCAAGTCGCGCAGCTCGCCGAGCTTGTGGCCGGAGCGCGTGGCGACGAGCAGGCGGGCGCGTGAGCCGGCGGCGCCGCCCGTCGGCGCGTGCGCGGGCGGCCGTCGCGCCAAGGTCATCGGGCGACGGATCGGGGTGCCGTCACCGCTTGACGGTGGCCAGCACGGCCGCCTGGGCCTCGAAGAGCCGCCCGAGCCCCGTGTTGGCGAGGTCGAGTAGCCCGTCGAGCTCCTCGCGGGAGAAGGCGCGGCCCTCGGCGGTCCCCTGGAGCTCAACGTAGCGCCCGCCGTCGGTGGCCACCACGTTGAAGTCGACCTGGGCGACGTGGTCCTCCGCGTAGTCAAGGTCGAGCACGTTCACGCCGTTCACCGTCCCAACGCTGACCGCGGCCACCTTGCCCACGAGAAGGCGCTCCATCCCGAAGGTCATGAGCGCCGCGGCGAGCGCGACATACCCGCCGGTGATGCTCGCCGTGCGCGTACCGCCGTCCGCCTGGATCACGTCGCAGTCGACCGTGACGGTCCGCTCGCCGAGCTTCGCGAGGTCGACGACGCCGCGGAGGGATCGCCCGATGAGGCGCTGGATCTCGTGCGTCCGGCCGCCGACCCGCCCGGCCGTCAATTCCCGCTGCGTCCGCTCCGCCGTCGCCCGGGGGAGCATCGCGTACTCGGCGGTGACCCAGCCCGTGCCCTTGCCGCGAAGGTGGGGCGGGACGCGATCCTCGATCGTGGCCGCGCAGAGCACCTCGGTGTCCCCGACCCGGATCCGGCACGAGCCCTCCGCCCACTTGAGGGGCCCCAGGGCGAAGTCGACCGCGCGAAGCTCGTCGGGTCGTCGCCCGGAGGGGCGCACGACCGGCGCGCGATTCCCGATCGTCATGATCCCGCCTCCTCGCCGGCGGTCGCCGGCGCTCTCGTTCGCTCGTCGGTTCTGCCGCCGGCCGGTGCGCCCGTCTCGTCGCCACCCGCGAGCTCGGCCTTTGCCTGGTCCCAGAGCTCGTCGAGCTCCGCGAACAACAGGTCGCGGAGGGCCACGCCGCGCGCCGCGGCAAGGCGCTCGACAATCCCGAAGCGGAGCCGGAACTTGCCGTTCGAGCCCCGAAGCGCCGCCTCCGCGTCGACGCGATGGTGCCGAGCCAGGTTCACGAGCACCATCAGGAGGTCCCCGACCTCCTCGGCGCGGGCTTCGTCGGAGGATGCCTCGGCGAGCTCCGCGAGCTCCTCGTCGACCTTAGCGAGAACCCCGTCGATGCTCGGCCAGTCGTAGCCCAGGTGGGCGGCTCGCTCCTGCATCTCCTGGCTGGCCGCGAGCGCCGGGAGCGAGCGGCTGATCCCGTCCAGCGCGCTCCTGGGGCGGGCGCGCGCGCCGCCCGCCGCATCTGCCGCGGTCGCCTCGGCGGCCCGCTCGGCCGCCTTGATCCGCTCCCACTGCCGGTTGACATCGGTCGCGGTCCGCGCCTCCGCGTCCCCGAAGACGTGCGGGTGGCGGCGGACGATCTTGCTGCTGATGGCGGCCTGGACGTCCGTCAGGTCGAAGATGCCCGCCTCGGCGGCGAGTTGGGCGTGGAGCACGACCTGCAGCCACAGGTCGCCCAGCTCTCCTGCGAGAGCCGGCGTCGCCCCGTCGGCCAGCGCGTCGTAGACCTCGTACGCCTCCTCGAGGAGGTTGTTGCGCAGCGAGGCGTGGGTCTGCTCGCGGTCCCACGGGCACCCGTCCGGGGCACGGAGCCGGTTCGAGATCCAGGGCATCCCCCAGGGCGACGCGAAGGCGGCCTCGTGAGTCAACGGCCGCACGTAGAGGGGAGAGCCGAGGTCGGCGGCCGACAGCTCACCCACGGTCGTGCCGTCCGGCACCCCGAACCGCCCGACTGGATGGCCCGCCGGGTAGAGGCGCCGCAGGACCGCGAGCGGGTCGCTCCCACCGGGACCGTGGCGGCCGGGGAGCGCCCCGGGAAGCACACCTCCCGGGGCGCCACCGAGGACAGCCAGCGGGACGACCAGGACCGGACGTGTCGGCTCGACCGGGAGGCCGACGGAGAGATTCCGCCGGGACCACCGCGATCCCCTCGGCCGGGTCGAGACCCCAGCGCAGGCGCGCCTCGGCGAGGAGCGCGTCAAGCATTGCCGGGCCGTCAGGACCCGCTGGACGAGCTGGTCAGCCGCACGATCGTGGTCTGCTTGGGATCGGCCTTCACGCCCTGGTACCAGTTGTTGAACGCGTCGCTCTTGAGCGTCTCGAGCTGGGCGGGATCCGGCAGGCGCGTCTGGACGGCCGTGACTTTGAAGATGCGGATGCCGTCGCTCGCGGAGACCGGCGCACTGACCTGGCCCACCGAGAGGCCGTCGATCGCCGCCTCCTGGTCGGCCGGCAGCTGATACTTCGCGATCCAACCGAGCGACCCCCCGTCGATCGCGGACGGGTCGATCGAGTTGTCCTCAGCGAGCTTCGCGAAGTCGGCGCCGGAGGCCGACGCCTGGGCAGCGAGCGTGGTGGCCCACGTGGTGGGATCGGCAGCCGTCACGAACTCGATCACGTGCCACCCGAACGACGACTTGACCGGGGCGAGGAGCTGGCCCGGCTTGAGACCGGGGGCGTAGATCGCGGCCGCGAACGCCGGGTCGAGCGACGTCGACGTGTCGGACTGCGAGAACCAGGGCAGGAACCCGTTGGTCGCGGCCGAGCCCGTGTCGTCGCTCAGGGGGGCGAGGGAGACGAAGGAAGCCGTGCCCGCCTGGAGCTTCGTGTAGGCGTCCTCGGCTTCCTGCTTGGCTGTGGCCCAGGCCGGATCGGTGGCCGCGATCGCCGAGGCGCCCGACGGGTCGTGGTTCGGCGAGAAGAGGATGTGCTTGACGAGGACCGCCCCCGGATAGACGCCCTGGCCGTTGTTGTCCTCGAGGACCATCACCGAGACCTGGCGCTGCTCGGATGGGGCGTTCTCCACCTCGGCGGTGAGCTGGTCGGAGATCAGGTTGCCCACCACGATGGCGCTGTCGACGCGCCGGTAGGCATCCATGCTGATCCCCGCGTCGGTGATCCGCTTGGTGTAGGTCTGGTCGACCGACGCGGGGGCGATCTCGGTGACCCGGCCGATCCGGAACGTCCCGTCGCTGCCCTGGATGACGTCGGTGTAGCCGGGCGCCGGAAGCGCGAAGACCGCGTCGACGAAGGCCTGGTCGGGCGAGGAGCTGCCCTTGTTGATGAAGAGCAGGTCGCCGTTGTTCGCGGCGGCGGTCGGGTCGCCCGACTCCTTGACGACGTCCTCCCAGGTCTTGCCGCTCTTGAGATCCGCGAGCAGGCTGTTCGCCTTGGCCTGGGCTGCGGCGACCTGGGCGTCCGTCGCCGTCGACGCGCCGGGGCTCACCTCGGGCACGACCGAGATCTGGAAGACGTGACGGCTTTCGACCGTCGTTGCGTCGGTCGTGACCTGGGCGGTGATCGCGGCGTCGGTGGCCGAGACGTGGCGCTTGGCGCCGAGCTGGAGGATCAGCTCCGTGTCGATCGCGTCCTCCAGCGCCACGCTGCTGACCTGCTGCTGCTGCTGGGAGATGTACTGGAGCACCTGCTGACCCTGCGCGGCGGAGATGTGGCCCGCCTGGACGGACGCGCGGGTGCGCGTGACGGCGTCGCTGAACTTGAAGTTCTCGATCTTGATGCGATCGTTCAGTTGGTCCTTCGTGATCGAGACGCCGTTCACGGTGGCGACCGCCGCCCAGTGCTGGCCGATCCAGCTGGCCGCCCCGGCTCCTACGAGCAGCAGGACGGCGACGAGCACGATGAGGCCGAAGCCGAGGTTGAAGTAGAGGTTCCGGCGGGCGTTGTCGGCCTGGGAGCCGCGTCGGCGGGTGGTCGGCTTCGTGGTGGGGCGAGCGCGGAATGTCATCGGGGGTCGGTGCTCACAGGTTGGGCGCGCGACGTGCGGCCGCGCGCGGCTCGGGGGTCGGCGGCATCGTACCGCACCGGACGCGCCGAGGATGGAGCCGGAGGGGGAGCAGGCCGCTGCCGACCGCGGCGGCGCGACGGCCTGCGGGAGGGCGGTTCCTCAGCCGGGCCCGGCAAGCCGAGCCACGAGCGCGCAGTAGCGCCGGGCCTCGCCGTCCCAGCCGAGCTCCCGCGCCCGGGCGGCGGTCGCCGCCACGCGAGCGGCTCGCGTCGGTCGGGTCGTCCGACGAGGTCGGTGACGGCGCGCGGCGAGGTCCGCCGCGTCGCCCGGGCGGTAGGTCGCGACCGTGTCCGCGCCGAAGTAGCGCGCCACCGTCGGCAGCGCGGAGGCGATCGACGGGCTTGCCCATCGCGGCGTACTCGAAGAGCTTCGTCGAGAGCGAGAAGTCGGTGAACCGGTCTGCCGCGTGGGAGCCAGCCCCACGTCGGCCCGCGCGATCGCGGCCGGGACGTCCTCGAGCGGGATCCGGCCGTGGAACCGGACGCGTTCCCCGACCCCGAGCTCCGCCGATCGGTGCCCGGAGCGCCGCCTCGGCGTCGCCCCGCCCGTAGATCTCGAGCACGGCCGGCAGGTCCGGTCGCGCGCCGGCGAGCGCGGCCAGGGCCTCGATCGCGACGTCGACCTCGTAGGTCGGGGTGAGCGCCCCTGCGTAGACGAGGCGGAGGATGCCGTCGGCCATGAAGGGGCGGACCTGGGTGCGACGCCGGGTCGAAGAGGCCGAGGTCCGGCGCGTTGAGGATCACGCTGACCTTCGCCGCCGGGGTACCCAGGGCAAGGAGGCGGTCGCGGAGCGCGTCGTTGACCGTCAGGACCGCGTTCGCCGCCGCGATCGAGGCCCGCTCCTGGAGCTCCAGCAGGCCGAGCGCCAGGCGCGAGTCGTGCCGCGCGAAGCGGGCGCGGAAGAACTCGGGCATCGCCTCGTGGAGGTCGAGGATCACCGGGATCCCGGCGAGCCGCAGGGGAAGTGCGGCGAACACGAGGAAGTCCGGGAGCGAGTTGACGTGCACGAGCGCGAACCGGCGCGTCCGGTGGGCCCGGGCGAGGGCGATCGTCGCGCGGGCGCAGAAGTCGAGGTACTCGCGCGCGTAGACGGCGATGCCGGCGCCCTGGTGCCGCCGGACGTCGAGGCGATGGATCGCGACGCCGTCGAGACTCGCCGGCGGGGGGCTCGCCCGGCCGGCGAAGCGCGAACACGTCGACCGGGATCCCGGCGCGGACGAGCGCCTCGGACTCGCGGCGGACCCGGGAGTCCTCCTCGTAGTAGGCGTGGACGAGCACCGCCACGCCGTGGGCCCGTCGCGCGACGGGCTCGCCGGCGCGGCTCGTGGTGGGCATCGCCTGGTCAGAGATGGTCCGCCTCCTGGCGTTCCCCGGGACCGGCGACGACGGCAGAACGCGCGGACCCAGGAGCGCCGCGTGATGGTAGCAACCCCGGTGATACCCTCGCGGCGCATGACCACCCTGGACGCGCACGCCGTTTCTGGCGGCCCGTGGCCGCGCCGCGTGCTCGTGGTCGCGCGCTGGTATCCGTCCCACGACGACCCGGGGAGCGGCAGCTTCGTCAGCGACGAGGTCGTCGCGCTCCGGGCGGCGGGGATCGACGTGGTCGTGGCTTCCTGGGAGACCGCCGACCTGCGCACCCGGGGCGACGACGCCGCCTCGGTCGGCCGGCGGCGCGGTCGATGCCTGGGCTCCGGCGATCGCGGACGTTCGCGCCGTCTCGAGGCACCCGTTTCCTGGGGCGCCGGCGCGCCGGTCGCCCGGATCCCCGCGGTTCACCCCGGGGGGCACCTCCCTGCGCGCGCCTCGGTCGACGCGTACGCCGAGCTCCTGGTCCCGTTCGCGTCCGCCCTCGCGGCGAGGTGGCCCTTCGACATGGTCCACGCTCACGTCGGCATCCCGGATGGGGCCGCGGCTGCCGAGGTCGCGAGCGCCCTGCGCGTGCCGCTCGTCGTCACGGAGCACGCGTCGAGCGCGCCCGAGGCGCTCGCGGAGGAGGAGGCGCGCGAGGTCTACCGCGGGCTTCGGGGCCCGGGCCGCCGCGTCGTGGCGGTCAGCCGGACGCTCGCGGCGCTGCTGGAGGCCCCGCTGGGCCTAGACGCGGGGGCGATCGCCGTCGTCCCGAACGTCATCCGGTTCGACGACTTCCCGCTCGGGGCGGCCGCGGATCGCGACCCCGATGAGCTGCTCTGGGTCGGTGCGCGCCGGGAGCACAAGGGCATGGACGTGCTGATCCGGTCCGTGGCGCTTGCCCGCGAGCGGCGGCCCGGGCTCCACCTCCGGCTGATCGGTCGTGCCCCGGACGCCCCGACGGAGGAGCGCTGGCGCGACCTCGCCCATGAGGCCGGCCTCGATGGTGCGGTCTCGTTCGAGCCACCGGCCGACCGGGTGGGTGTCGCGGCGGCGATGCGCCGGGCCGGCATCTTCGTCCACCCGAGCCCCTTCGAGACCTTCGGCATGGTCGCCGCCGAAGCGCTGGCGAGCGGCCTTCCGGTGGCCGCCCGACGGTCCGGCGGCGTGGAGGAGGTTTTGGCGGGCCAGGCCGGCGGCGCTGAGCTGGCCGATGGCGACGATCCGGAGGCGCTCGCCGAGGCGATCCTGCGGCTGCGGTCCCGCCTTGCCGAGATCGACGCGGCCGCGATCCGGGCGACGGTAACCGGCCGCTTTCCGACGGCGGCCACGATCGAAGCGATCCTGGACCAGGCCCGCGACGCCGCGGCCGAGCTGCCCGGGTCGAACGCGGGCCCGGTCTCGGTCCTCGCGACGGGCAGGCCAGCTGCGGCCGTGGAGCCACTGCCGGACGTCCTCGTGGTGGCGCTTCGACGAGTCGTTGCGGCCCGTCGGGTCGGCGCGCTCCCGCCTGCCCTGGCGGCTCGGCTGACCGTCCTCACGACGATCGGGCGCGCTGAGCGGGAAGAGACGCTGCCCGATGGCGCCCGCTGGATCGAGGTCGACCCGGACGCGCCCTTCGCCGCCCGCCTCGCGGAGCTCGGGGGGATGCCGGACGCGGGCCGGACGGCCGTCGCGCGCCTCGCCGACGCCTGCCTCCATCCACGCCGCTACCTCCTGCGCAGGCGGCTGCTGGCCGTCGACCCGGCGAGCCGCCGAGCGGCGGCCGAGCGCGCCGCGATCGTCGCGGCATGGCGGGCGATTCCGGCCCACGTTGGCGGCGGCCGCGCCGTCGTGGTGGCGGTCGGAGCGGACGATGCCGCCGCCGTCAGCCGGGCGATCGGCACGGAGGGCGTCCTCGCACCCGGCGGGCTCCGCTGGCTGGCGGACGCGTGGGACTCGGCAGGGCGGCCGTAGGCCGAGGGGTCAGCGAGCCGCTCGGCGGCCTGTTCGACAGCTGAGCCACCGGCTCGGCATCGTCGTGCCCCTCACCAGGGCCGCCCGGTCAGCCGCCCGTACACCTCGAGCAGGACCGGTACCTGGCGCTCCCACGTCCAGCGCGCGTGGGCGGCGCGGAGCACACGCCGGCGGAGGTCAGCGGCCGCCTCGGCCGGCCGGTCGAGCACCTCGCGCAGCGCCGCCGCGATCGCGTCGGGGTTGGTGGGATCGCACACGGCCCCCAGCGGCCCGTCCGGGTCCTCCATGACGATCCGGCGCCGCAGCGGAAAGTCCGACGACACCACCGGCACGCCAGCCCCGAGGCATTCGAAGAGCTTGTTCGGCGTGGAGAGGCGCTCGTTCCTGGAGACGGGTTGGTTCACCATCGCGCCCACGTCCGCGGCCGCGACCCAGCCGAGGAGCTCGGTCGGCGGCACCGGCGGCAGCACGTGGAGGCGTCCCTCGGCAAGCGACTCCGCGGCGAGCCGCTCGAGGGCGGGCCGGAGCGGGCCGTCGCCCATTGCGACGAGGACGGCCCCGGGCACGCGCCGGACCGCCGCGGCGAGGGTCTCGATCCCGCGGCTCGGCATGAACCCGCCGTGGTAGAGGACGACGCGCGTCTCCGGGGCCAGGCCCAGCAGCTCGTGGAAGCGGCGGTCGCGCTCCGGCGGAGGCGTCCAGGCGGACGGGCAGTTCATCACGACCGCCGGAAGGGGTCGATCGAACCGCCGCGCGAGGATCGCCGCGAGCTCGTCGTTTACCGTGATGACCGCGTCGGAGCGTCTCGCCCAGCGCCGCTCCGCCAGGCCGGCGAGCGCTCGGACCGGTGCCGGCATCCGGACCAGGTTCCCCGACTCCGTGTAGAGGTCCATCGCGTCGTACAAGACGCGGGCCCCGGCGCGTGCCCCGAGCGAGAGCGCGATCGGGATCCCCTGGTACGCCATGCCGTGGTAGAGGTCGGCGCCATCGTCCACGGCCTGGGCCTCCCGCCGCTGGCGCCGCACGGCCGCGGCGATCGCGGCCAAGCGTTCGGCCTCGCCGCGAAGACGGGGGAGCCTTGCCTGCGGCCGCGGACCGCGCGCTCCCGGTGGCTGGCCGACCCTCACGATCCGGTATCCGTCGGGCAAATCCTCCGCCGGCGCCATGCCCGGCCCACATCGCGCGAGGATGATGACCCGGTGGCCGCGGCCGGCAAGCGTGCCCGCGATCCGGAGGCTCCGCGAGTCGTGATGCTCGGGCGTCGGCAGGACCAGGACGGCCCGCTGCGGAACAATCGGCGGGGCGTCGTCCTCGCGGCCGGTCATGCGGCTCCTGCGGCCGCGAGGTCCGCGTAGAGGCCGACCAGCCGGGCTGACTCCGTCTCCCAGTTCCAGCGGTCGCGGGCCGCCGTCCGGCAGCGCTCCCTGAGCGCGGCACGTTCCTCGGGAGAACCGCCGAGCAGCCCGGCAATCGCGGCCGCGATCGAGGCCGGATCGGTCGGATCGCACAGGACGCCCAGCGGTCCGGCGGGATCGTCCATCACGATGCGGCGCATCTCCGGCAGGTCGGATGCGACAATCGGGACGCCGGCCGCGATGGCCTCGAACAGCTTGTTGGGAGTGGAGAGCCGGTGGTTGAGGGTGGAAATCCTGGATCGGCATCACGGCGACGTCGGCGTCGCGCACCCAGTCGACGAGAACCTCGGGCGGGACGGCCGCCAGGACGTGGATGCGATCGGCGACCGGCGACGCTGCGGCGCGGGCGCGCAGGTCCGCGGCGAGCGAGCCGTATCCCATGAAGACGACGTGGACCCCGTCGAGCGGCGGGAGCGCAGCCGCCGCGACGAGCTCCTCGAGGCCACGATGCAACGAGAAGCCCCCGTGGTAGAGCGCGATGGGCGTCTCCGCCCCCAGGCCGAGCGCGGCCCGGAGGGGGCCCGGCGTGTCGGCGACGTCGCCGGGCCAGGGCAGGCAGTTGTGGACCACCACCACGCGGCGCGGTGCGTACCGCGCGCCCAGCTCGCGCGCCAGCGCGTCGTTGACGGTCACCAGCGCATCGGCTTCGGCGACCCAGGCGGCCTCCCGGCGCCGGAAGATCCGGCGGGCCCAGGCGGGCCGCAGCGCGTGGGAGCCCGATTCGAGGAAGATCTCGTGGCTGTCGTAGACGAGCGCCCCGCCCGCCCGGGCACGCGCGAGGACGGCCGCGTGGAGCGCGTTGAGGTCGTGGGCGTGAAAGACGTCCGCGGCCGGCGCCTCGGCCGCGGCGGCGCGGTCCCACTCCTCGGTCGAGGCCCGCCAGCGCACGAGCCAGTCGACGCCGCTCCGGACCCGGGCCGACCCGGGAACCAGCCAGGTCAGCCCGACGAGGAGTGCGGCGAGCAGCGCGAACGGCAGTGCGACCAGGCCAAGGAGGCCGGCCGCGACCAGCCTGACCCAGCCGGCGGGTCCGGCCTTCAACCGGTCTCGCGCCCACATGGTGACCCGGCGCCACCTTCGCCAGGGCGCCGCGGCGAAGCGCACCCGCTGCTGCAACCGCAGCGGCAGGGGGACCCTGATGATCTCGAACCCGTTGCGGCGCTCGTGCTCGATGCGCTGGTCGCTGGGGTCCGACGGTCGCGCCATGATCGTGACCGCGTGGCCGGCCGCGAGCAGGCTCCCGGCCTCGCGCAGGACCCGCGCGTCGGTCCGGCAGTCGTTGAGCACGAACATGACGACGCGGCTCACGAATCTCCCCCGGTACGGGCAAGCGCGGCGACGATCGCCTCCGCGGCGCGCGGCGCGACCAGGTCGAGCGACGCCACGCGCGACGCCGCGTCGGCCGCGGCTTCAGCCGCGGACCGAGCGGGGGGCGCGAGCCGCTCCAGCGCCTCGACGGCCCGGGCGGCGTCGAGGCCGACCAGGACCATCCGGCCCCTCGACCCGGCGACGGCCTCCACCCACTCCGTCGTCGAACGCAGGACGAGGCAGGGCGTGTCGAGCCATGCCGCCTCCCGCTGGACCCCGCCGGAGTCGGTGAGGATCGCCGCCGCGTGCAGCTCGAGCGTCAGCGTGGTGCGGTAGCCCTGCGGCTCGACGACGTGGATGCCGCCTGGCAGGTCGATCCCCGCGTCCCCGAGGGCCGCGCGCGTGCCGGGATGGAGGGCCAGGACCACCGGCCGGCCCGGGCGGGCAGCCCGCCCGAGGATCTCGGACCAGGCGGAGAGGGCATCGGGCGCGCGATTCTCGGCACGATGGACCGTCGCGAACAGGTAGCCGCCGGGTGCGAGCGGGATGCCCAGGGCGGTGCCGACGGTGGCCAGCGCGGCGGGGTCTCGGACCGTCGGGGCGACGCGCGCGGCGAGGTCAAGCATCAGGTCGCCGACCTGCACCACGCCCCGGGTGATCCCCTCGGCGGCGAGGTTGGCCACGGCCGCGGACGTCGGGGCGAAGAGCCATCGCGCAAGGTGGTCGGCCACAACCCGATTGAGCTCCTCGGGCATGCGCCGGTCGAAGCTCCGCAGGCCAGCCTCGACGTGCGCCACCGGAATCCCGAGCTTCGCCGCGGCGAGGGCGCCCGCCAGCGTTGAGTTCGTGTCGCCGTAGACCAGGACGACGTCCGGCCGCTCGGCGAGGAGGATCGGCTCGAGCGCCAGGAGCATCCGGCCGGTCTGCGCTGCGTGGCCGCCTCCCCCGACCCCGAGGCTGTGGTCGGGACGGGACAGGTCCAGCTCGGCGAAGAACGCCCCGGCCAGCTGCTCGTCCCAGTGCTGGCCCGTGTCCACGAAGATCTCGTCGTGGTGGGCGCGCAGGGCCGGGCCGAGGGCTGAGGCCTTGATGAGCTGCGGGCGCGTCCCGACGACGCTGACGATGCGCACGGGCGTCGGGGCCGGGATCCCCGGCTAGCCGCCGGGCGAGCGGCGGGAGGCGGCCTGGACGCCCACCCCGACGTAGGCGACGGTCGCGGGCAGGCTCAGCTCGCGCAGGCTGTTCCGCCCGTCGTAGACGGCCCGAAGGTCCGCGAACCATGCCGCGTCGAGGCCCTCGAAGGCCGGATCGGCCGTCTGCGTGACGATCGCCCGGAACGGTCCCGGGTCCGCCCAGTGCCACGCCTCGGCCCCGAGCGCGCGGATTTCCTCGTCGCCGAGCAGCGGGTCATAGGCGGAGACGTGCGCGCCGGCAGCCCGCAGCGCGGCGATCAGGGCGATCGCGCGGCTGTAAGCCAGCTCCTTCACGCCGTGGCGGTAGGTGACCCCCAGGACGAGGACCGGCGCCCCGGCCAGCCCGCCGACGAGCGGATCGATGATCGCAAGGGCGCGCTCGACCTGCCCGTCGTTGACGCGGCGGGCGGTCTCGATGAGCGATAGGCCCGGGGCGCGGGCGAGGAGCAGGTGCGGATAGACCGGGATGCAGTGCCCGCCGACACCGATCCCGGGCTGGTGGATGTGGCTGTAGGGCTGGCTGTTCGCCGCCGCGATCACCTCCTGCACGTCGATCCCGTGCAGGTCCGCGGCCCGCGCGAACTCGTTGGCAAGGGCGATGTTCACGTCCCGGTAGGTGGTGTCGGCGAGCTTGGAGAACTCGGCCGCCTCCGACGAGCTCATGGCCACGACCTCCGCGTCGAGCACGCTCGCGTAGAAGCGTGCGGCCCGGTCGGTGGAGACCGGCCCGATGCCGCCGACGAGCTTCGGATAGGCCGCCAGGTTCTCGAGCACGGCGCCGGAGTAGAGCCGCTCCGGCGAGAAGGCGACGAAGAAGTCACGCTCGGCGACCAGGCCCGATCGCCGCCTCGAGCGCGGGGGCGAAGCGCCGCCGCGTGTCGCCGATCGGGAGCGTGGTCTCGAAGATGACCGTGCTCCCGGCATGGACCCCGGGGGCGATCGAGGTCACCGCCGCGTCCATGTAGCGGTAGTCGGGCCGGTGGTCCGCCGTCGAGCATCACCGGCACGATGAGCACGACGACGTCCGCGTCGCGCGCCGCCGCTGCGGCATCGAGCGTGGCGCGGAGCCGGCCCTCGGCGTGGACGCGGGCAACGAGCTCGGCGAGCCCGGGCTCCTCGGCCACGTGCGAGCGGCCCTCGTTGATCGTGTCCACGACGTCCGGGTTGATGTCGACCGCGATGACGCGACCAGCCGTGCGACGCGAACTGCGCCGCCTAGCGGCAGGCCCATCTTGCCGGCCCCGACCACGGCGACGGTCCCCGCGGTCCCGTCGTCGCCGGTCCAGGCGGGCCGGTCCGCGCCGCGGGATGGCGGCACGGGTTGGGCGCGAGGTGGATCGACCCGCCGAGCAGCGAGGTGCCCGCGGACGGGCGCGCGACGATGGTCATGCCCCCGGCTCACCGTCGGCCGGCAGCTCCACCGGGCGCCGGGATGCGGCCGCCTCGAGGAGCGCCGTCGCCATCACGCACGGCCCAGGCGCCGTCCTCGCCATCGACGTACGGGCGTTCCCCCGTCCGGACGGCGTGCACGAACGCGTCGAGCTGGGCCGCGAGCGGCTCGTGAGTCTGGACCGGGATCTCGGCGACGTCGCCGAGGAACGTCGGGGCGAAGCCGCCGAGCAGCTCGGCGTGGGCCAGGTCCGACCGCGTGAAGGTGAGTCGCTGGGTCAGGTAGTCGAGCTCGAACATCCCCTCCTCGCCAACCACCAGCAGCTGGCGGCGCTTGGCCGGGGTGAGCCAGTTCACGTCGATCATCCCGGCCGCGCCGGACGGGAAGTGGAGCAGGCCGAAGAGCAGGTCCTCGTGCGAGGCGTGCTTGCGCTTGGCCAGCTCCGCGTATACGCGGGTCGGCCGCTCGCCGGCGATCCAGCACAGCATGTCGACGTCGTGGGTCGCGAGGTCCACGGTCACGCCCGACGTCGCGGACGCGGGCGGGAAACGGGCCCGCGCGCCGGCTGGCGATCGAGTAGACGGTGGTCAGCCAGCGCGCCCGGAGCAGCCGCCCGAGCTCCAGGACGGCCGGGTTGTAGCGCTCCACGTGGCCGACCTGCACCGGGACGCCCCGGGCGCGGCCCGCGCGGACGATCTCGTGCGCCTCTGCCGGGGTGGCCGCCAGGGGCTTCTCGACGAGGACGGGGACGCCGCGCTCGATGGCCGCGAGCGCGAGCGCGACGTGAGCGGTCGTCGGCGCCGCGATGACCAGCGCGTCGATCTCGGCCTCGCGGGCCATCGCGAGCGGGTCGCTCCAGCCGGCGGCGCCGGTCTGGCCGGTCGCCGCGCCGAGCAGGCCGGGTCGGGGTCGCCGACGGCCACGAGCCGCGTCTCGGCGTGCGCGGCGATGACCCGCAGGTGGTTGCGGCCCATCGAGCCGAGACCGGCGAGCGCGACGCGGAGCGGGGCCGCGGTGCTCACCGGCCCGCCCCGGCGTGGCCACCGCACGGATGGCGGCGACGATCGCGTCGAGGTCCTCGGGCGAGAGGCGCGGGTGGACGGGGATCGCGAGCACCTCGTCGGAGAGGCGGTCGGTCACCGGGAGCGGCAGGTTCGCCGGCACCGGGAACGTAGTCCTGGAGGTAGGCCTGGCGGTGGATCGGCACCGGGTAGTAGATCAGCGTGCCGACGCCGCGCTCCGCGAGGCCGTCGATCACCCGCTGGCGCTCCCCGGGGAAGCGCATGACGTACTGGTGCCAGACGTGCCCGCGGCCCTCCGGCACGCCCGGCGTCCAGTAGCCGGCCAGGTTGCTCGGTCAGGTAGGCGGCGTTCCGACGGCGCTGCTCGGTCCGCTCGTCGAGCCGGCCGAGCTGGGCGAGGCCGAGGGCGGCGGCGAGGTCGGTGGGCTTGAAGTTCGTCCCCAGCGCGTCGTGGTGATAGCGGACGCGCATGCCGTGGTTGCGGAAGAGGCGGAGCCGGTCGGCCACGTCGTCGTCGTCGGTCGTGGCGAAGCCGCCTTCGCCGGTCATCAGGTTCTTCGTCGCGTAGAGGCTGAACATGGCCGCGCCGAAGCGGCCGGCGCGTTCCCGCGGTACGTCGCCCCGTGGGCCTGCGCGGCGTCCTCGACGATCCGGAGGCCGTGGCGCTCGGCGATGGCGACGAGCGGGTGCCATGTCGGCCATCGAGCCCGTAGAGGTGGACCGGCAGGATCGCCTTGGTGCGCGGCGTGACGGCGGCCTCGACGGCCGCCGGGTCGATGCAGAAGTCGTCCGCGCGGATGTCCACGAAGACCGGGCGTGGCCCCGACACGGAGGATCGCGCTGACGGTCGCGTTGAAGCTGAACGAGACCGTGATCACCTCGTCGCCCGGGCCGATGCCGAGGGCGTGAAGGATCGCCTCCAGGGCCACCGTGCCGTTGCTCATGAGGATCGCGTGCCGGACGCCGCAGTAGGCAGCCCAGGCCTCCTCGAAGGCGGCTGTTCCTTCCCCATGGCGAGCATCCCCGAGCGGAGGACGTCGAGGACGGCCTCCTCCTCGGCGGGGCCGATGTCGGGCCGGGAGATCGGGATCACGACGTTGGTTCCTCCGCTGCGGCGACGCACGCGTCGCCGGCAATCTCGAAGTTGGTCGAGCAGGCGGCGCACGCCGCACTGCCCGTGAAGTCGCCATGGACCGGGGGGCCCGCCGCGTCGCGGAGACGCTGGCCGCAGGAGCAGACCCAGCCGAGGCGGCGGGCGGGGTTGCCGGCCACGAGCGCGTGGTCCGGCACGTCGCGAGTGACCACGGCGCCGGCGCCCACGGTCGCGAAACTGCCGACCACCGTCCCGGCCACCACCACGGCGCCGGCCCCGATCGAGCAGCCCCGCCGCAGCAGGATCGGGCTCACCGTCCAGTCGTCGCCCGGGCCAGCTCGCCCGATCGCGTGATCGCCCGCGGGAAGCGGTCGTTCGTGAGGATCGCGTTCGGGCCGATGAAGACGCCGTCCTCCACGGTGACGCCGTGGTAGACGAGGGCCGGGTTCTGGATCTTGACGCGGTCGCCGATCGTGACGCCCTCGTCGATGAAGGCGTCGCGGCCGATGATGCACTCGGCACCGATGCGGGCCCCGATGCGGACCTGGGCGCGGTGCCAGACGCTGGATCCCGCGCCCATGGAGACGTCGGCCTCCAAGTCCGCGGACGGGTGGATGCGCGCGGTGGGGTCGATCACGTTCGGTCTGCGGGCTCCTGTGTGGTCGCGCAGGCGAGAAGTGCGAACCTGAGATCGCGCGCGGACCGGGTATCGAGTATACAGGCGCCCGCCGGGCAGCAGTGTCGCCGGGCGGGCGTTCGTCACGCCCGGCGCCGGGCCACCCGGAACAGCGCGGCGAACGCGCCGAGCACTGCGCCCAGCGCCAGCGCGCTTGCGCCAGTCGAACAGGATCCTGGCCTCGCCGTCGAACCGGCGCGCCACGACCAGGCCGATCCCCGCTGCCGGGCCAGCCTGGACCCGGTTGGCGACGACGACGCGCGCGACGACCCTCGAGGCGGACATCCTGCGCGACGACCGAGCGCACGATGGAACGGGAGAAGCTCGCCGTGCGCGCTGCAACGCCGACGACGAAACCAAGCTCCACGTCGGCGCGCCCGGCGGCGAGCCCCGCCCACCACGCCCGTTCGGACCTTGACGTCTTGGGCGCGGATCCCCCCGACCGGGCCGCGGGCCACGGCCGCGGTCGCGATTGCCGGTGGAGTCGGGGTAGGCGCGGGAGCCAGGTCGGGGGCGTGCCCGGCGGTGATGACGGCTTCGCCGAGGCGCTCGTCCCGGGTATCGGCAGCGCCGGCGCCCGGGGCGACCTGGACGGCCGAGGTGGTCGCGCGCCGGCGGCGAGGCCGCGGTGCCGGGCTGGACGGAGTGCTGAGCTCGTCTGTCATCGAGGTCTCCTTGCCGGGGCACGCGGCGCAGGAAGCGCGCCCGGTCACGGCCAGCCTACGCCTGCTCGACGGGCGGCGCGGGCATCGCCGCCCGAGCGGAGGCGCCACGGGAGCCGGCGGGGTATCGTGGCCCGCGCATGCGCGGCAGAACGAATCGGCCTGGTCTTCCTGGGTGTCGTCGTGCTGGCCGCCCTCGCCGCGGTCGGCCTTGTCGGACGGGTTGCCCTCGATCTCGCCGGCAGCCCGGCCGCGACGCGGCTTCCGGGGAGCACGGTTGTCGCGGGCGCCACCGCCTCGGCGGGCGCATCGGGGGACACGGCCGCGAGTTCCCCGACCCTCCCGCCTGCGACGCCGGCGCCGAGCCCGACGCCGGTCCTCGTTCCTGATCCTCTCACCGGGGTGCTCGTGACGCCGGCGCTCGCCGCCCGGCACCCGATCGCGGTCATGGTCGACGACCAGGCCGACGCGCGGCCGCAATCGGGGTTCAACCAGGCATCCGTGGTCTGGCAGGCCCCGGCCGAGGGCGGGATCCCGCGCTACATGATGATCTTCGGGGCCGGCGACCCGCCCGCGGTCGGGCCGGTCCGCAGCTCGCGCCAGTACTTCATCGAGTGGGCCGCCGAGTGGGACGCCCTCTACGTCCACGTCGGCGGGTCGCCCCAGGCCATGGCCACGCTCGCCAGCTCCGGCCAGGGCCAGGTGGTCTACAACGCCGACGAGTTCCGCTGGGGCCCCACGTACCTGTGGCGGATCACCGAGCGGTTCGCTCCCCACAACGTCTACACGGACGGGAAGCACCTCCGCGAGCTGGCCGCGCTCGTCGGGGCGACGGCCCCGCCGGCCGGGCCCGCCTGGACCTTCGGCCCGGGAACCGCGCTGGCGGACCGCCCCGCGGGCGCGGAGCTGGAGATCACCTACCCGGCCAACACTATCGCTTACCACTACGACCGAGTCTCGAACACGTATCGCCGCTTCGTGGAGGGAGCACCGCAGATCGACGCGGGGGACGGACGCCAGGTGGCCCCCGCGAATGTCGTGGTGATGACGGTGGTCTTCGGGCCGCTCAACAACGGGGAGCCATACAAGAATTGCCTGGAGGCCCAGGACGTCGGCACCGGCCCGGCCCTCATTTCGACGAACGGCGTCACCATCTCCGGCACCTGGGGCAAGGCGTCGATCTCCGCCCCGACCCTCTTCTACGACAGCGCCGGCAACGAGGTGGTCTTCACGGCCGGCCAGACCTTCATCCAGGTGGTGCCGCCCGGCACGCCCGTCGTGGTCATCGCCGGCGTGTCGGCGCCCGAGGGCCGGCGGCGGCCCCCCGGTAGGCCGCGTCGCGGCGGCCCGGGGATGCCGTAGGATCTGGCGTGGCCCAGCTGCCTGCTAGCGAGGAGCCCGTGTCGTCGTCCCTGCGCGGCGGGGCTGAAGAGAACCCCGGATGACCACCAGGACGGCGCTCGTCCTGTTCGGGACGCGGCCCGAGGCGATCAAGGTCGCGCCCGTCATCTTCGCCCTGCGCGAATTCCGCACCATCGAGCCGGTCGTCGCCGTCACCGCCCAGCACCGCGAGATGCTCGACCAGGTGCTCGACTTGTTCGGGATCCGGCCGGCCTTCGATCTCGGCTTGATGCGGGAATCCCAATCCCTGGCCGAGCTGACCGCGCGGATCGTGACGGGCGCCGGGGGCGTGATCCGGGAGGTTCGCCCGGACGTGGTGGTCATCCAGGGCGACACGACCACGACCTTCGCGGGCGCGCTGGCGGCGTTCTACGAGCACGTCCCCGTGGCGCACGTCGAGGCCGGCTACCGCACCGGCAACCGATACCTCCCCTACCCGGAGGAGATCAACCGGCGCCTCGTCAGCGAGCTCGCCGATCTCCATCTCGCCGCGAACGAGACGTGCGCGGCGAACCTCCGCGCCGAGGGCCACCCGGCGACCGACATCCACGTGGTGGGCAACACCGGAATCGACGCGCTGTTTCGCGTCCTCGTCAGGCCGCGCGAACCCGCGGGGTCTCCGGCACCGTTCGAGCGGTCGTCGCGCTTCCTGGTCCTCATGACGATGCATCGGCGCGAGAGCTGGGGCGGGGCGATCGCGCAGGCGTGCCGGGCGGCGCGCACGATCCTGGAGCGCAATCGCGACACCGAGGTCGTGTTCGCGACACACCTCAACCCCGTCGTCCGGGAGGCGGCCGCGGCGGAGCTGGCCGGGGTGGAGCGGGTGCGCCTGTTGCCGGCCCTGGGCTACGCGGAGTTCGCGCGATTGCTCGAGGCGGCCGACATCGTGATGTCCGACTCGGGCGGCGTCCACGAGGAAGCGCTCGCGCTGGGCAAGCCGTTGCTGCTGCTCCGCGACGTCTCCGAGTGGCCCGAGGCCATCGAGGCGGGGCTGGTGCGGCTCGTCGGATCGGACGAGAGCGCGATTGTCGCCGAGTCCGAGCGTGCACTCACCTTCCTCCGCGAGGGTGGAACCTGGCCCCGGGCGACGAACCCGCTGGCCGACGGCCACGCCGCCGAGCGCGTCGTCCGGCACCTCGCCGACTACCTGGACGGCCGGGCGCCCTAGCCTAGGAGCGCCCTGTCGCGTCCGCGTACGCTCGCCGGGTTCCTCGAGCAACGTCCGCCCACGTCCGGCGGCCGGGCGCGGCGCTCGCGGCGGCGGCCTTGGCGATGGCCTGGTGGACCCGCTCTTCGGCCCATGCAGCGCGCAGGGCTCCGGCAAGCCGGTCGGGGTCGCGGGGCGGCACCAGCAGGCCGGCCGAGCCCACGGCCTCCGGCACCGCCCCGACGGCGCTCGCCACGATCGGCGTCCCGAGCGCGAGGGCGTCGAGGACCGGCAGGGCAGTCGCGTCGGCGAGCACCGGGTGAAGGGAGGCCCGGGCCCCGGCGCGGAGCAGCGCCGCCCGTTCCGGGGACAGGCCCGGCGCGAACGCGAGCGTGTCCCCCACCCCGGCCTCGAACGCCTGCCGCGCCAGGGCCGCGCGGTCGTCCGGCGACGCCCCGAGCACGAGGACCCGGGGCGGCCACGGGACCGTCTTCGCGAGCCTGGCCGGCCGGCCGGCGGAGGCGAGGCGTCCGAGCGCCGCGAGGAGGGTCCCGAAATCCTGCCGGGCGTCGTGGCGGCCGGGATAGACGAGGTAGCGCTCCGGCAGGCCGAAGCGCTCGCGTTCCGTGGCGAGCCGCGCGCGCGACGCGTCGCCCTCGGGCGACCCGGCGGGCTCGAGCGGGCGGAAGGCGTCGTCGCCGGCGAGCGGGACGATGCGGATCCGGGCGGCCTGCAGGCGGAGGAGACGCATGGCCGCCGCCGCGACCGCGTCGCTTCCGACGAGCACGATGGCGGCGTCGCGCAGGAGCTGCCCGCGAAGGCGCTGGCCGAAGCGCGCGGCCGGCGAGCGCTGGTACTGCTCAGGAAGCTCCCACGATGCGAGGTCCAGGAGGGTCGCGACGACCGGCAGGCCGGGACCGATGGGGAGCGCGCCCGCGACGGCGTGCGCGACCGTCCCGACCGCTCCTCCTGCGATCGCTCCGCGCCCGGCGCCCAATCCAGCCGCACGGACGAAGAACGGGTCCAGGGTGAGCGCGCCGGAACGGAAGACCCGGGTCGGCGGGAGCCGGCGCCGCCCGACGAGCGGGAGGCCCGGGAACCCGAGCGTGGGATCCTCCGCTCCCAGGTCCAGCAGGGCGACGAAGGACTCGCCGGCGAGCGGGTTGGCCGCGTATGCGGCAAGCAAGCGGCGCAGGTAAGCGGCCGTGACCGGGGCGCGCTCAGGGTCCTGGAGCGGCCGGACATCGAGCAGGACGCGGGCCCCGCCGGGCTCGGGCGGCGCCGGCGCGGCGCCCAGCCTCACCGGGCCCGGCGGGGTCCGCGGCCCCGCAGCTCGTCGAGACGGAGCTGGCAGACCACGACGAACGCCTCCACGAAGATCCGGCGGCTCATCTTCGACGCGCCGACGCGGCGGTCGCGGAACGTGATCGGGACCTCGCGGATCCGCGCGCCCCCGCGGTTGGCCCGGTACGTCATCTCGATCTGGAAGACGTAGCCGCCGGCGTGCACGCCCGCGAAGTCGATCGCGGCGAGCGTACCGGCGCGCCACGCCTTGAAGCCGCCGGTCAGGTCGCGGGCGGGCAGGCCCAGCACGATGCGGGCGAAGAGGCTGCCGCCGCGGCTGACCAGGCGGCGCACCAAGCCCCAGTCCACGACGCGCCCGCCGGGGGCGTAGCGCGAGCCGATGACGAGGTCGGCCGAGCCGTCGGCCAGGGGTCCGACGAGCGCCGGGAGCGAGGCCGGGTCATGCGACCAGTCCGCGTCCATCTGGAGCACGATCGTCGCGCCGGCGTCGAGCGCGACGCGGAAGCCCGCCAGGTAGGCCCTCCCGAGGCCGGCCTTCGCGGCGCGGTGCAGGACCCGCACTCGGGCGTCGGCGGCGGCGAGCCGGTCGGCGACCTGCCCGGTGCCGTCCGGGGATCCGTCGTCGACGACGAGGAGCGTGGCGGCCGGGAGCGCGGCAGGATCGCCGCCGCGATGGGCTCGAGGTTCTCGGCTTCGTTGTAGGTCGGCAGGACGATCCAGGGCCCGGGACGGGGCCCGGCTGCGGACGGTTCGCCCGGTGCCGGCGCCTCCGCCGTGGGTGCGAGGTCAGTCATGGGCGCCAGTGTAGGCGAGGCGCCCCGGACGGAGGGCGGCGCGGAACGCTCAGTGGAGCCGGTAGGCAGAGCTCGCGGACGCGGCGCGACCGAAGCGGTCGATGCCGGCGACCGCGATCGTCAGCGTCCCGGCACGCCCGGTTCGGAGCCGGACCTGCACGCGGTAGGTCGCCGTCCCGACCTTCGTGGTCCGGTAGGTGGCACGGGAGAGGCCGGGCTGGGCGATCGAGACGGACGGGTTGGCGCCCAGTGCCTCGACGGCGACGACCGTGATCGTAACGAGCTGACCCACGACGGGCGTCGAGTCCGATACCAGGATCCGGATCCCGCCGCTGTAGACCCAGGCCTGCTCGGTCGTGGATGTCACGCCGTCGTTGACGCTCACCTGCGAGAGGTAGCGGCCCGCCGGCGCGAGCGCGCCGGCGTCGGTCCGGCCGTCCCAGGGCTCGGTGTAGGGCCCGGCGGCCAATGACGCGTTCGTGTAGAAGGTGCGCACCGGGGCGCCCGCAGCGCTGGTGACCTGCCAGCTGACGCTCGCGGGCCGGGCGAGGGTGAAGGAGAGGTTCGAGACCCGCGGCGTGGTGCTGCCGGCCGGCGTGATCCAGGCCGGGGTGGCAGCCACGCTGCTAAACGCGGTCGCCAGGACGACCGGGACGCTGACGGTCGGACTCACGTTGCCGGCCGCGTCGTGGGCCACGAGGTCCAGCACGTACTGCCCATCGGGCGCCAGCGCGTCGCCGGCGTTGAGGCCGTCCCAGGTGACCGCCCCGGGGCCGGCGAGAGCGGCGCTCGTGTCGGAGCGGACCGTCGCCCCGGCCGCGGTCCGCACCGTCGTCACGACCGTTGCGGGCTTGGAGAGGACGTACGAAAGGCGCAGGCTGTCGTTCTGCCCGTCGCCGTTCGGCGAGAGGACGATCGGCCCGCTGCCCGCGCCGGTGAGCGTCAGAGCGGGGGGCACTGCGTCCAGCGCGAGCACTGTCCGTGCGGTCGCCGGCGGGTTGCCCCACGCGTCGCTCGCGGTGGCGACGACCTGGTAGGTGCCGTCCGGCACTGGCTGTCCGGCGGCACCGCGGCCGTTCCACGCGGCGCTGAACGCCGGGCCGGAGCTCGCGAAGGTGCTAACCGGCTGGCCCGGGGATCGAGGATCGATACGGACCACGTGACCGGCTTGTTCGCGGTCGCGGAGATCACGTCCGCGCCCCCGACGGCCGGGCTGAACGCCGCGGATGCGACCGCGAGGTTGCTGATCTCCGGCGCGATGGTGTCGCCCTGGGCGAGCGCCGACAGGACGCTCCCGGACCCGGACCCCGTCACGGCGTCAGTGCTCAGGCTGGGCAAGGCGACCATCGAGCGGTAGAAGTCGCTGTACGGCGCGGCGCCGTCCGGATCCGCGTAGGCGGTGAACCCGGGGCTGCGTGTGCTCGCGAAGGTGAACGTGTTGCCGGCGCTCCAGGGCTTCGACCGGAAGAGGGAGTCGATGGTCTGGTGGGTCATGAAGAGCTGGTCGAGGTACCACGAGGTGTCCGAATGCGCATCGGCGATCACGGCACGGGCACCGGCCTTCAGGAAGCCGGCGGCGAAGTTGTCGATCCGGGCCTCGGCGACGGCGAGGCTCGGCGCCGCCATGCCGGGCTCGGAGTTGCCGGACGCATAGCAGAGGTGAGCGAGGATCACGACGGCGTTTGGAGCGAGCTTGACCGAGCTGCTGATGGCGCTCTCACCGTAGTACGTCGTGTTGCTGTCGCCCTGTCCAGCGACGGCGTTGAGCCCAAGGCCATCCTGGCGGTCCGGCATGAGCGTCGCGGTGTACGGGCTGGGGAAGCCGTTTCCGTGGCCCATGTAGACCACGATGTTCGCGCCCTGGAGCGCCGGCTTCACGGCTGCCCACGTCGCGTTCGGGCTGTAGATCCTCACGACGTTGGACGAGTACTGGAGCGCGGTCGCGTAGACGGCGTCCATGTCGTCCCGATACGCGTCGGTCGCCGAATGGGTCGCGCCGACGATCAGCACGATCTTCGGGCCGGACGCCGCGGCAGCGGTCGGGGCAAGGGAAAACGGTGCGACGACGCCGGAGAGGGCGAGGAGGCCGGCGAAGAGCGCGGGAACCAGGCGACGCACGGCGCGGGACTCCTGTTGCGGTCGAGGTTGGGCAACCATCGCCGCCGCCGCAGCACGGAGCAATCGACCGGATGTCGGCCCGGCCCACGACCATCGGGCTACGGCGAGCCGAGGAGTGCCGCTCCGCCTCGGCCTGGGCGACGCGGTCAGCCCGCGCGAAGACGCTCCACGAGCTCGAGGAGGGGTGGGTTCGCCTGGTCGCGCCCGGACAAGATGGGGCGCCCGTCCGGCCGGCCCGGGACGGCGGGCCACGGAACGGCGGCGAGCGGGTCGTCCCACGCGAAGCCCAGCTCGTCGCTGCCGTCGTAGGCGGCCGTCACGAAGTAGGCCAGCCGGAGCGGCTCGAGGGCGAGGAAGCCGTGGGCGACGCCGGCCGGGATGGCGACCGTGCCATCGGTCGCGAGCTCGCGGGTCTCGACGATGGGCCGAACGCCGCGCCCGTCCAGGAGCTGCCGGGCGTCGACCAGGGCGACCCACGCGCGCCCCTCTGCCACGACCCAGAAGTCGAGCTGGCGGCGATGAAAGTGCAGCCCCCGGAGCACGCCCGCGGCGGACGTCGACAGGTTTGCCTGCAGAAAGCGTGAGCCTGGTCCGTCGAGCGCGGGCAGGTCCGGGAACCAGTCGGCGCGCCAGAGCTCGCGGAAGCTGCCGCGTTCGTCGGCGTGCCGGGCGACCGCGCCCCAGCGGACACCGGGGATCACGGACGGAGCGCCGCTGCCGGTCGGGTTGCTCATCGCCGGCTCACCGTCGCGCCCCCTCGGCCCGCTGCCTCTCCAGGAACGGGAGATGGTCGGCGAAGGCCTCCTGCCAGGGGCGAAGCTGCTCGCCCGACGGGAGGGGGGTGGGGGCCAGCACGGCCCAGGCCGGCGGCGACGAGGGCCGGCTCCAGGTCGCGAGCGGGATCTCGACGATCGGCACCTCCACCCGCATCGCGGCGAGGATATGGCGCGCCCATCCCGCGCGGGACACCCACCCGGTGTTGACGACGTGATGGACGCCCGCGAACATGCCCGCCGCGAGCAGGTCCAGGATCCCCTCGGCGAGGTCCGCCGCGAACGTGGGAGAGCCGATCTCGTCGCCCACGACCCTGAGCGGCTCGCCGGCGGCCCGGGCGCGATCGGCGGCGGCCAGGATTCGCGCCGGGAAGTCGTTCCCTGGTGGTCCGTAGAGCCAGGCGGTGCGAACGATCGCGAGCTGCGGAGCATGGCCCAGGAAGATCGCCTGGGCTGCCGTCTCCCCTGCGAGCTTGCTCGCGCCGTACGGGTTGGCGGGGGTCGCCCGATCCCCCGGCGCGTAGCCGCGACCGTCGGTCCGGTGCCCGTCGAACACCTCGTTGGTGGAGACGAGGACGAGGTCGGCCCCCGCGCGCACGCAGGCTTCCGCGAGCTCTGCGACGGCGAGCGCGTTCCGGCGCATCGCGCGCTCCGGTTCGCGCGCGCAGGCGTCGACGTCCGTCCAGGCGGCCGCGTGGACCACGACCTCCGGCGCCGACTGACGGATGCAGCGTGCCGCGGCCTCCGGGTCGTCGAGGTCGTAGGCCGGGCGGCGCCACGCCAGCGGCCCGAGCGGGCCCGTGAACGGGGCGTCCTCGAGGGCGGCGACCAGGGCGCGCCCCAGCCGGCCGCCGGCGCCGGTGACGGCGACGCGCATCAGAATGCCCTGCCGCGGCGAGGGCTGCCTGCCGCGCCGCCGGCGCCGTGCGCAGGGGCCCCGGCTTCCGCCCGGGCCTCGCCTCCCGCGCGTGCCCCGTCATCCGCGCGCGCCAGGCGGCCCGCGTACTGGCGCTCGTAGTAGGCGTCCCAGTCGCCGGAACGCGCGGCCCGCCACCACGCCTCGTTGGCCCGGAACCAGTCGATCGTCGCGGCGAGCCCGTCTTCGAAGGCAACCCGGTTCGTCCAGCCGAGCGCGGCCAGCTTCGTCCCGTCCATCGCGTAGCGCCGGTCGTGACCCGGCCGGTCCTCGACCTGCCGCACGAGCGACCAGGGCTTCCCGAGGTGCGAGAGGAGCTGGGCGACGACGTCGCGGTTCGGGACGGGATGGGAACCCGGGACGTTGTAGACCTCGCCCGCGGCGCCGAGACGGAGCACGTGGTCGATCGCGCCGGCATGGTCGGAGACGTGGAGCCAGTCGCGGACCTGCATCCCGTCGCCATAGAGCGGGAGCGGCTGGTCGTCGAGGGCGTTGGTGACGAAGAGCGGGATCAGCTTCTCGGGATGGTGGTAGGGCCCGTACGTGTTCGAGCCGCGGGTGATCACCACGTCCAGCCCGTACGTCGCGTGGTAGCTGCACACGAGCAGCTCGCCGGCGGCCTTCGCCGCCGCATACGGCGATCGTGGGGCAAGCGGGTCGCCCTCCCGCGAGACGCCCGTCTCGACCGAGCCGTAGACCTCGTCCGTGGAGACCTGGAGAATGCGTGGGGCGAGCGGCCGCTCCCCGGCAGCGGCGCGGTCCGTCTCCCGGCGAACGGCCTCCAGGAGCACGTGGACGCCGTCCACGCCGGTTCGCAGGAAGGCGGCCGGGTCGAGGATCGAGCGGTCGACGTGCGACTCGGCGGCGAAGTTGACGACCCCGTCCACGCCGGCGACGAGCGGCGCGACGGCGGCCGGGTCCGCGATGTCACCGTGCACGAACGTGAAGCGGGCCGCCTGCTCGGGGTCCGCCTCCACGGGGGCGAGGTTCGCCCGGTTGCCCGCGTAGGTGAGCTTGTCGAGGACGACGATCCGCGTGCCGTCCCGGCGCGCCAGGAGGTCGCGCACGAAGCAGCTGCCGATAAAGCCCGCCCCGCCCGTGACGAGGAGTCGCGTGCCGGCGCTCGGGGCGGTCACGCCGGCGGCCGCTGCGGCGGCGGGGGAAGCTCGCCGGCATCGTCGGCGGCGGAGGCGAGCTCGGCGGCGCGGAGGAGGGACGTCACCGTCCCCGCGTCCGCCCAGTGTCCCTCGAAGCGGCGGGCGAACAGCCGGCCGTCGGGGATGTAGTGGTTGAGCACGTCGGTGATCTCCAGCTCCCCCCGTCCCGACGGCGCGAGGCGGTCGATGACCTCGAACGCATCGGGTCGCAGGAAGTAGACGCCGATCGGAATCAGATCGCTCTTCGGGACGGCCGGCTTCTCCTCGAAGCCGAGGACGGTCCCGTCGGCGGCCACCTCGGCGACCCCGAACCGCTCCGGGTCGGGAACGCGGTAGAGCAGCGTCCCTGCTCCCCACGGTCCGGCCTCGAACTCTCGCGCCACCGGGGCGAGCGCCGGCCCCCGCAGGATGTTGTCGCCCAGAACGCAGCAGAACGCGTCGTCGCCCACGAAGTCCCGGGCCAGCCCGATGGCGTGCGCGATCCCCAGGGCGCCCCGCTGGTAGCGGTAGGTGAGGCGCAGGCCGAAGTGCTCGCCGTCGCCGAGCAGCTCCAGGACGTCGCCGACGCTCTTGCCACCCACGATGACCATGGCCTCGCGGATCCCCATGCCGGCCAGGGTCTCGAGCGGGTAGTAGATCATCGGCCGGTCGTAGATCGGCAGGAGGTGCTTGTTCGTCACGATCGTGAGCGGGAAGAGCCGCGTGGCCGTGCCGCCGGCCAGGATCACGCCCTTCACGGGACGGGGCTCGGGGAGACCGACGGGGCCGGGCGCTGCGTGGGGCGCGCCGTCGGCGCCGCCGTCACGAAGGGCTGCTCGGATCCGGGGAGCGTCCCGTCGGGGTTGACCTGGTTGGTGGGCATGTCGGTCACGTCGGGAATCCCGCCCTGGTAGTCCGTGATCACGAGCACCGCCTCCAGCCGATCCAGGTCGAGCGCGGGGTCAAGGTAGGCGGTCTGGATGACCGCGTTCGGGTCGCGGGTCACATCGACCACCTGGCCGATGACAAGATTTTCTGGGATACGGGGAACGGATCCCGTTTGCCAGCGTGATCCCCGCCGTCACGACCTCGTCGCCGATGATGATCCGCTGGGTGGCGTCGACGTTGTTCATGACGAGCTGCCCGCCGATGTCCCCGACCACCTCGCCGGTCGCGCGGTTCGAGACCACTTCCCCGACCACGGTGGAGCTCGGGTCGCTGATCAGGACGACCTGCGCGGCGTGAGCGCCGATCTCCGTGATCCGTCCCGCGAGCGCGCCCCCCTGGCCCACCACGACATCGCCGATGACGAGGCCGTCCGCGGTGCCCCGGTCGATGGTGACGATCCGGTTCACGTCGGCGACGTCGCGGGCGATCACCCGCGCCGCGACCGTCGCGTACTGGAACGAGTCCCGGATCTGGAGCAGCGTCGAGAGCTGCTCGTTCTCCGGCCCCAGCGCCTGCAGGCGGAGGTTCTCGGCGGTCAGCTCCTGGTTCTCGGCGAGGAGCGTCCCGTTGTCGCGCCGAAGCTGGTCGATCTCGGCAATCGCCCCCGCGATTGAGCGGGCCTGGACACCGATCTCGTTGACGGCGCCCTGGGCCGGCGCGAGCGCGAACGCGAGGCCGCGCTGGAGCTCCAGGACGAAGGAGGTGGAGCTGGTCGCCATCATCCCGACCGAGATCGCGAGCAGGACCCCGTAGGCGACGAGCCGCCGGCGCACGACCCGCGGCGCCCGGTGCCCGTAGCCGAGCAGACGGCCCGACATCGTGTCGACCCCGGGTCCCTAGCGCGGGGGCCGGGCGTACGTGTCCGCGACGAGCACCCGGCTCATGGCGTCGAGCTCCTGGAGCACGATCCCCGTCCCGCGGCAGACGCAGGTCAGCGGGTCGTCGGCGATGTGCACCGGCATCTGGGTCGCTTCCGCGACGCGGCGGTCGAGACCCAGCAGGAGCGCGCCGCCGCCGGCGAGCACGACCCCCTGGTCCATGATGTCGGCCACGAGCTCCGGGGGCGTCTCCTCAATCGTGTCCTTGATCGTGTCGACGATCTGCTGCACGGACGGCTCGATCGCCTCGCGGATCTGGTCCGCGCCCACCTCGACGGCGCGGGGCAGGCCGGTGAGCAGGTCGCGGCCCCGCAGGAGGACGCGCTGGCCGTCCCAGTCGCCTGGATAGCCCGAGCCGATCGCGATCTTGATGTCCTCGGCCGTGCGCTCGCCGAGCAGGAGGTTGTACTCGCGACGGGCGAAGTTGACGATGTCGACGTCCATCTCGTCGCCGCCCACCCGGATACTCCGGCTCACGACGATCCCGCCCAGGCTGATGACCGCGACCTCCGTGGTGCCGCCACCGATGTCGACGATCAGGCTGCCGGTCGGCTCGCGAGACGGGCAGGCCGGCCCCGATCGCGGCGGCCATCGGCTCCTCGATGAGGCGGGCCCACCGCGCACCGGCGTTGAGGGCCGCGTCGCGGACTGCCCGCTTCTCGACCTCCGTCACGCCCGACGGGATGCCCAGGACCATCCGCGGCCGCGGGATCAGCCCGATGCGATCGTGCACCCGGTGCACGAAGTACTTGATCATCTGCTCGGTCACGTCGAAGTCGCTGATGACCCCGTCGCGGAGCGGGCGGATCGCGATGATGTTGGCCGGAGTCCGGCCAACCATCCGCTTGGCCTCGGCGCCGATCGCGAGCACCTTCTTGGTCTTCGCGTCGATGGCGACGACGCTCGGCTCGCTGATCACGATCCCGCGATCGCGAACGTGGACGAGCGTGTTCGCGGTACCGAGGTCGATCCCGATGTCGCGGGAGAAGATGCCGAGGAGCGCGTCGAACATGGTGCTTGGCGAGGCTTCCCTGGAGGTGGAGGTCTGCTGAGGCTCGGGGCGCCATGGGTGGCGCGGGCGCGGCGAGGCGGCGCGCCGTGGCGCGGACCGCCCGCGGAGTATACCGCCCGCGGCACGTTCGCCCGGCCTTCGCCCGATGCGCCTCCGATGCGCCGCGGGCCCGGGGCGGTGCGCCGCGCGCCCGGGGCGGTGCGCCGCGGGGCGGTCAGCCCGCCGCGGCGCGGAGGCTCGGACTCCCTGGCGCCCCTAGCCAGTGGCGACCCGCGACCCCGCGAGCAGGAACAAGACGAGTGGGATCGCGTTGTAGGCGGCGTGGAGCGCGATCGGCGCGGCCAGGCTGCGCCGGCGCAGGAACACCCAGCCGAGCAGGAGGCCGACGGGGATCCGGATGGCGAACGTGATGAGCGCAACCCGCAGCCCCGTGGAGAAGTCGCTGCCTACGACCGTGATGACGTGGACCAGGGCGAAGAAGAGGCCCGCCCGCACGATCGCACCCCGGGCACCCGCCGTCCGCGCCCACGCCGTGGTCGTGAAGCCCCGGAAGAACAGCTCCTCCCAGGCGGGAGCCACGACGACGGCGGCGGCCAGGTTCAGGGCGGCCCCGAGCGTGTCGCGGGTCGGCGGCAGCGTCGGCTCCGGCGTCGTGCCCAGGAGCGCGATGAGGACCGTCGCGAGGAACAGGGCGGCGAGGATCGCCGGGATGGCGAGTGCAAGGCCCCAGGCGACGTCCTCCGCGATCGAGCCGTCCCCGGGCCCGGGTCGCCGCAGCCCGAGATCGCGCCAGGTGAGGGCGCCCGGCCCGACCACGAGGACCCCGACCAGCCCCACGGAGACAAGTCCCGACACGAGCGTGGAGACCAGCACCGCAGCCTGGTCGCTCAGCGCGATCCCGGCCGCGCCGAGGGCAACCGCCACGAGATTGACGATGAAGATGCTGCCGAGGAACGCGGCCACGAAGACGAGCCAGGGCGACGGCCCGGCGTACCCGGCAACCGCGTCGGCTGCTCGCTGGAGCCCCTGCGCTCCGGCCGCCGCGACCAGGCCGAGCGTGAGGCTGCCCACGCCGCCGACGATGAGCCAGACCCCGGCGACGCTCCCCCCGGTCGCGATCCCGACGAAGAGCGCCGCAAGACCGATGAGCGTCAGGCCCCAGCCCATCGCATACAGACCGGGCGCGGCGCGTCCCTCGAGGTCGAAGGTGCCGTGACGGCCCCGATCGGGAGCCGCCGGTGCGCCGCTCGCCGGGAGGTCGGGCGGGTTCAGGGCCGCGGGGTCGGGCTGGGCGCCGTCGCCCCAGCCGTCGACGGGCCGGACCGGCGAGCCCGGAGCGGGGCGGTTGGCAAGCTCGGGGGGGTCGCGGCCGGCGTCTCGTCGCCCTGGGTCACCGGCGTCCGCACCGCTCCGATGGCGCCGACGGGGTGGTCGAAGTCGCGACCGCACCACGCGCAGAGCGACCACTCGAAGCCCACCAGCCGGTTGCAGCTGGGGCAGACGCGCTTGAGGCGCGTCCGGCAGGTGGGGCACACGATCCAATCCTCATGGACCTTCCGGCCGCAAGTCGCGCAGTGCTCGATCGCGTCGATCTCTCCCAAGAGTGCCTCTTCTGCCAGGCCGCGCTCGTACGCCTCGCCAAGACGCTCCTGGGGCCGGACGATCCTGTAGACCAGGACGGCGAAGACGAAGAGGACCGGCGTGAAGCCGATGACGAAGGCCGACGCGAGATACGGAAGGATCGGGTTGGCCGTCCGGAGCTGCATGTCGCGGAATGCCCAGAACGCGGCGGCCAGCCAGACGATCACGATGTAGACGCCGATCGCCTGGAGCCCGAACTGGACGATCGGCGAGGAGAAGAACGACCCGATCGAGTCACCGATGCCCGAGAGGAAGTCGAGGTTCATGCGCCCTCATCAGCCTGGTCGCGGCTCATCGCACCGCGGCGAGCCCGATCCCGCGTCTCGCTGCGGCGCAGTGTAGCAGCCGACCCACGGGGGACCGGCATCGTGGAACAGCCGGTCGGTGCCGGTCCGGGCACGTTCAACCCGCCCGGCGGTGTCGCGCCACCTCCGCGGTCCAGAGCGCAGCGCGCCAGGCAGCCGCGATCCCGGCGACCACGAGGCAGACGGCCCACGCTGCGACGAGCACGAACGTCGCGACGACAAGGCCCGCCGGGTCCCAGCCGTCGACGAGGGCGGTCCGCGCATGGTCCCAGGCGGCACCAACCGTGACGACGACGGGCACGAGGACGAGAAGCGTTCCCCCGATCGCGAGCGCGGTGGTCAAGACGGCCGAGGCGGGAGCGCGCGCCACGTCGACGACCGCGTGCCCCAGGGAGCCCACGGTCGACGACCCGTCCAGCACGATCCGCCGGCTGGCGACGCCACCCAGCACCTCCGTGGCGAGCCAGGCGACGATCACGAGAACACCGCCGATCGGCGCGCCGGCGATCACGCGCACCGGCAGCGGGACGGAGAGGTTCGACGGAAGCACCAGCTCCTGGTACCCGACCTGGACCCACGCAGGCACGGCCGCTCCGAGCGCGGCCGCGACCGGGACCAGCAGGACGAGGCGGACCGAGGCGACCCGTCGCATCGTCCCCCGCCTGGGCCGCAGCGTCGCGGCGAAGCCCTGCGCGGTGTCGGGGAGAGCGCTGCTCGGCCTCGGCGGCGCGACCGTGGCGCGGTGAAGCGCCACCTCGGCCGCGGCGGCGGCGATGGTGCCCGCCACGATCGCGGCGAGCGCGATCCCCACCCAGGCCGCGACCATCGCGACGAGCCGCGGCGTCGGGCCCGCGGCCGTGACCGAGGTCGGGCCGACCGTGTTCGCGATGCCGACGAAGGTGGGCAGGACGAGCATCGGGACCGCGAGCACCACGAGCCCGCCGCGGGCCAGGAATGCGAGCAGCGCAAAGACCCAGAGCCGGGGCCGTAACAGCGCCACGAACGAGGCACCCGCCATCGCACGCGACCAGCCTGTCGAGGTCGAAGCGGACCGCGGCCGGATCAACCCGCCGTCGAGCTCCTCGAGCACGCCGGCAGGCAGCGCGGTCACCGGTCGGACGCGCTGCCCGTCAGGGGGCCGGGGTCGGGCTCGGGGGCACCGCGACCCCGAGCTCCCGAAGCGCAGCCTGGACCTTGGCGATCTCGGCGCCATACGTGGCGAAGTCACCCGCCCGCAGCGCCGCCTGGGCGGCCTCGAAGTGGGCGTTGGCGTAGGTGATCAGCCCCTTCACGTCGTTCGGCTGCGGCGTGACCTCGGGGCCGCCGCTCGGAACCGGCGCGACGGAGGCTTCAGGCGACGTGCTCGCTCCGGGCGACGGCGCGGGGACACCCGGCGACGGGCTCGCACCCGGTGATGGCGACGCTGTGGCCGACCCGGCCAGGAGCTGGGTGAGCGCATCGCTCAAGGTGTCGCCCCAGACAACCTGGGTCGGGCTCGCCACAACGATTTTGGTGAACTCTGGGATCGCGGAGCCGGTGGACTGGAGGTAGATCGGTTCCAGGTAGATGATCGAGTCCTGGACCGGCACGACGATCAGGTTGCCCCGCACCACCGTGCTGCCGGCCTGGCTCCAGAGGGTCAGCTGGGAGCTGATCGCCGGCTCCTGGTCGATCCGGCCCTCGATCTGGGCGGGGCCGAAGACCGACGTGTCGGGTGGGAACTTGAAGACCTCCACCTGTCCGTAGTTCGGCGCGTCGTTGCGAGCGGCGACCCAGGCGATCATGTTCGGGCGTGCCTTGGGGACCATCGGCTGGAGGAGCAGGAACTCGGGGTTCGCCGCGCCCGGCATGCGCATGTAGACGTAGTACGCCTCCAGCGGAAGCTGGCCGGTGGCCGACGTCGCCTGGTTCTGGGGCACCGTCCACAGGTCGTTGCCCTGGTAGAAGCTGGACGGGTCGGTCACGTGGTACCGGGCATACATCTGCGTCTGGACGTTGAACAGGTCCTCGGGCACCCGCAGGTGCGCCTGGAGGTCGGCCGACATCGACGAGAGCGGCTTGAAGAGCGTCGGGAAGACGCCTTCCCAGGCCCGGATGAGCGGGTCCGATGGATCGGCGACGTAGAAGGTCATCGATCCGTCGTAGGCGTCCATCACGACCTTGACGCTGTTGCGCACGTAGTCGAACGACTGCCCCGCGAGGCCGCTCTCCGGGTCGAGGGTCGAGCCGTCGACCGGCTGGGCGTTCGGGAAGCGATCGGAGATCGTGTAGGCGTCCTGCACGTAGACAAGGCGCCCGGCGCCGGTCACGACCAGGTACGGGTCGTGGTCGTAGGCCAGGAACGGCGCAATCAGGTTCAGGCGCTCCCCGAGGCTCCGGTACATCAAGAGCTGGCTGTCCGACGTCACCTGGTCGGAGATCAGGAGGTTAAGGTCGGTGAAGCGGGCCGCGAAGAGCAGGCGGGTCAGCAGGGAGTCCAGCTTGATCCCGTTGGTACCGGTCCAGCGTGTCTCCACCAGCTGGCTCGGCGCGCTCGAGTCGGAGGTACCGACCGGGTAGTCGAACTCTGATTGGCGGGCGCCCACGATCACCCAGTCGTTGGGTCGCGTTCCGAAGTAGATCCGCGGCTGGGTGACCTGCGGTGCCCCGGGGGCGATGTTCAGGGGCAGGTCCTTGATGATCAGGTCCGGGAGGCCCTGGCTGTCGACCTCGTTCACCGGGACCATGGCCAGGCCGTAGCCGTGGGTGAACACGATCCGCTGGTTCACCCAGCTTCCGCCCTGGGGGTTCAGCTCGGGTGCGAGCTCACGGCCGGAGAGCATTACCTGCCGGACGCTGCCGTTGATGCTGTACCGGTCAGTGTCCACGTCCACGAACTGGTAGTACTGGCGCACGGTCTGGATCTGCTCGAGCGTCGTCTGCAGGGGCCGGTAATCCCACAGCCGCGCGTTCTGGAACGTCGACGCGTCCTGCGTGACTGCAGCCTGTGTGAGGGGCGCGGCTCCGCCGTAGTCCTGCACCTGCCAACCGGTCAACCCGTAGGCCAGGCGCGTCATAGAGATGTTGTTGATGACGTACGGCTGCTCCTGGGCATACTGGTTCGGATCGACGGTGAAGCGCTGGATCGCCTCCGGGTAGACGACCCCCAGGAGGACCGAGAGCCCCAGCCAGACGACGATCCCGACACCCATCGGCCACACCCAGCGGGTGAACGCGGCGAACACCAGGAGAACAGCGACCACGCCGGCCACGATCGTGAGGGCGTCGTTGGCGAAGAAGCGAGCAGCCTGGTCCGTGTAGCTGACACCGGTGGCAACGCCGTTCGTGCTGTAGACCAGCTCCAGCTTGTCCAGCTGATAGCCGGCCGCGACAGTCAGGAGATACAGGCCGGCGAGCACGCCCAGGTGGACGCGCACGGGCGTCGTGAATCCGCTCCCGCCGAGCGTCGCTACCACGTAGCGGGCAAACGCGAAGACGAGGGCGGCGAGCAGGAGCCCTCCCGCCGTCGCCTGGAGGAGGCGCAGGAACGGCAGGTCGAAGAAGTAGAAGCTGATGTCGCGGCCGAAAATCGGGTCCACGACGGGTGCGGCGCCGCCCGGTGCGTAGGGCACCCGGTTCAGGTAGAGGGCAACGGTCTCCCAGCTCCCCGATAGCGTCCCCGCGACCCCGAGCGCGATCAGCACGGCGAGCACCACGAGCACGACGATGCCGATCGGGCGCAGGTCCGGCAGGTCCGCCGTCGTCAGACTCGGCGCGACCGGGCGGGGTCCGAGCGGACTGTCGTCGTCGCGATCGCCGCCCGGCCGGCGCCGGGCGTCGCCGAACGGGTCGTAGCGAACACGGAACTGGCTCTCGCCGGTGGTCCGGGCCGACTGGCCCAGCCGATCGATGAACGCCCGGAACCGCTCGCCTGCGCCCGTGCCGGGCTTGGGCGCGACGCGGCCGGCGAGCCAGATGTTGCCGAGCAGGAACACGAGCGCCACGAACAGGCCGAGCGCGAACAGGCCGGCCTGGGCCTTGATCCGCGTCCAGAAGACGGCGTCGAACCCGACGCTCTTGAACCAGGTCGCGTCGGTCACCAGCTGGATGCCGCTCCCCACCAGGAAGACCGCGGCAAACAGGATGACGACGACCACACCGAGCAGGACCTGTGGGCCGATCGATCGGTCGCGACGCCTGCGGGCGCCATCGTTGGGACCGCCGGGTCCCCGGCGTCGCGGGGGGACGCGCGGAGGTGGCGCGCGATGGCCGCCGTCCACCGCGTGCGGACGGGGGAGCGGCGTCGGCGGGGTGTCCTGGTCGGGCGAGTCGCCGTGGTGCGGGTGCTCGGCGTCCTGCCGGTCGTCGGCGGCCGCCGGACGGTCATCCGAGGCGGGAGCCTCGGATGGCTCCGCCTCCGGGGTCGTCTCCGCCTCGGGATCCGCCGCTCCGGGAAGCTGCTCCCCGCGCGCGGCCGCCGCTGCCTGGCGCTGGCGCTCCGCGAGCTCCTTCATGAAATCGTCGAACATGTCGCGCATCCGGGTGAGTGTACGCCCGGAGACCTGAGGGCAACGCTCGCGCGCCGGGCGGGATCGATCAGGGCCGGTGGAGCGCCTCGACCGCGCGCCGGAAGGCGGCCAGCGCGACGTCCGCCAGCGCGTTGGGTGGCATCGCCGCGGCGCGGGCCGGCTCCCAGCGGATCGCCGCCTGCACCACCAGCGGTGCCGACCACGGATGGTCGGGCTCGTCCGGCGGCACGGGCAGGCGGAGACGGATCTGCTGGCGCCCGTCATCCTCGAGGACGAACCCGGCAAGCCCCCCGGAGAAGAGCGGCCCGAGACGAAGCAGCGGCGGTTCGGATGGCGGCCCCGCGGCCGGGGCGGCGGCGCGACAGGCGACGATGCCCTCCGTGTCGGCCACCCAGAGCACGGCGAGCCACCAGCCCTCGATATCCGTCGGGCGGTCCATGCCGGCTCGCAGGCGCTGCTCGCCGAGCACGACCTCGTGCTCGCGAAGATAGGAGGGTCCGGGGGGCGGAAGCCGGGGCATGCTGGTCCGGGCGGCCTGGGCGGGCGCGCCTAGGCTCGCGGGCGTCGCGCTCGGCTGCGAGCAGGGCGGGCGGGAGCTCCTGGAGGAGCTACCTCGGAAACCGGCGCTGCATCGGGGGCCGCGGCTGCCTCGAGGGCCGGCGACGCGGCGTCCGGGGCCGGCGCCCTCGTGACCGCATCCGTCTCGGGCGCCGCCTGCGGCGTCGGGGCCTCGACCGCGTCCGACGGAGCGCCCGGGATCACGGGGGCCGCGACCCCCCGTTCCGCGGCGAGGGCTGCGGCGCGAGCGGTGAGGTCGGCAAGCTCGGCGTCCAGCTGGAGGCGCAGCATCTCGCGGCGCACCTCCGGGTCGGGCATGGCAAGCGCGGGCAGCTCCGCCTCGGTGGGCGGTGGGATCCCATCGTCGCCGCCGACGAACAGCGACCCGAACGTCCGGCGGGTCTTGCGAGGAGCCACGGCGCGCGACGCGTGCGCGCTGTCGATCGCGGTCACGCCCGGGATCTCGACGGTCGAATCGCCGTGGAGCGCCGCGCCGCAGGCGACGCACGTCACGTCCTCGAGGCTCTCGACCGGTGTCGAGCACCACGGGCAGCGCAGACCCGGGGCGGCGGGCGGCGGAAGCGGGATCTCGGGCGGGATCCCGGGCTCGTCAGCGTCGGTCATGGTGCCGCGATGCTACCCGAACGAGTCCACCACGGTCACCCCCCGGCCGCCAAATCGGCGCCCGGGCGCACCGATGGATCGTCGGGCTGCCGAGGCACGGGGCGGCGTCCGCCCTCGCTCGGTCGCCCGCGCCCCGTCTACTCCCACTCGATCTACTCCCACTCGATCGTGGCCGGCGGCTTCGAGCTGATGTCGTAGACGACGCGGTTGACCCCGGGCACCTCGTTCACGATCCGCGAGCTGATCTTCGCCAGCACGTCGTAGGGGAGCTTGGCCCAGTCGGCGGTCATGCCGTCCTCCGAGGTCACCGCCCGGATCGCGACCACGTTGGCATATGTCCGTCCGTCGCCCATCACGCCCACCGAGCGGACCGGGGTCAGGATCGCGAAGGACTGCCAGAGGCTGCGATACAGGCCGGCCGCCTTGATCTCGTCGATCACGATCCAGTCGGCCTCGCGGAGCGTGTCGAGTCGCTCGGCCGTCACCTCGCCGAGGATGCGGATCGCCAGGCCGGGGCCCGGGAAGGGCTGGCGGAAGACCATTGCCTCGGGCAGGCCCAGCTCCAACCCGACGAGCCGGACTTCGTCCTTGAACAGGTAGCGCAGCGGCTCGATGAGTGTGAAGCGGAGATCCTCGGGCAGTCCGCCCACGTTGTGGTGGGTCTTGATCTTCTGGGCCGCCTTCGTCTCCGGGGTCGCCGACTCGATCACGTCCGGGTAGAGCGTGCCCTGGGTGAGGAAGTCGATCCGGCCGAGCTTGGCGGCCTCCTCCTCGAAGACCCGGATGAACTCGTCGCCAATAATCCGGCGCTTCTGCTCCGGGTCGGCCACGCCGGCGAGACGCTCGAGGAATCGCTCGCGCGCGTCGACCATGACCAGGCACATGCCGAGGTTCTGCTCGAACGTCGCCCGGAGGAGCTCCGACTCCTTCTTGCGCATCAGCCCGTGGTCCACGTAGATGCAGGTGAGCCGGTCCCCCACCGCGCGGTGGACTAGGCTGGCCGCCACGGCGGAGTCCACCCCGCCCGACAGCGCGCAGATCACGAGGCCCGTCCCGCCCGCGTCCCGCGCGTGCGCATCCACGCGCGAGCGGATCTCGTCGACCGTTGACTCGATGAAGTTCGCGGCGGTCCAGGTGGGCCGGGCGCCCGCTACGCCGATCACGAAGTTGCAGAGCACATCCCGGCCGCGCGGGGTGTGGCCAACCTCGGGATGGAACTGGATCCCGTACAGGCGCCGGGCTGAATCCGACATCGCGGCGAAGGGCGTCGAGCCTGTTGTGGCCGCCGGCCGGAAGCCGGGCGGCGGCGCGACGATCGAGTCGCCGTGGCTCATCCAGACCGGCTGCTCGCTGCCGAGGCCCGCGAAGAGCGGGCTGTCGTCGGTGAAGGTGATCGTCGCCGGGCCGTACTCGCGCAGCGTGGAGGAGACGACGCTGCCACCGAGCTCGCGCGCCATGAGATGCAGGCCGTAGCAGATTCCGAGGATCGGGATGCCGGCACTCCAGACAGCCGGGTCCGGGCGCGGCGCGCCGGCCTCGTAGACGCTCGACGGGCCGCCCGAAAGGATGATCGCGCGCGGCCGGCGCTTGGCGATCTCCGGCCAGGGCGTGTCGAAGGGCAGCAGCTCGGAGTAGACGTGCAGCTCGCGGACGCGCCGCGCGATCAGCTGCGCGTACTGGCTGCCGAAGTCCAGGACGACGACTGTGTCCGGCTCATCGCGCCGCGTGCCGTCCCCGGGCCACGCTGCGCGACCGGGAAGGTCGGGCGACGGGCGTTCGGGGGACGGCGCGTTGAGCGCCGTCTCCAGGTATGCCTCGACCTCCGCGTCGTCCGGGGCGAGGACGCGGTGTCCCGCGTTGGCGAGCTCGCCGTGGACGGTCTTGCCGCGCTGCCGGCGGGGAGATTCGTGGTCGTCGGGGGTGAGCGGCGCGCCCGAGTCTCCCGCCGACCGCGGCTCCATGCCCTCCTTCACGCGCCAACCTCCCGCCGCTGCTTCTCCTCCGGGTAAGTCTATCGGGCGGTGCGCACCGGGACCTTCGTCGATGGACGACCACTTCGCCATTCCCGAGCGTGGCGGTAGACTCGGACCCGGACACTGCTGGAGGACACCCTCGTGCACACCCGGATCGCGCGCCATCTCTTCGTTGCGGCGGTTGCCGCGTTGCTCGTGATCCCGGTGATTCCGGCGGGGGTGGCGGCGAATGGCCCTGAGCCCTCACTGACGACACTCGCGCTTGCCGGGGGTTCGACAAGCTCGTCCGTCTACGGCACGCCCGTCAGCTTCACCGCAAGCGTTGTTGACGCTGGCTCCCTCGGCGGTACTCCAACTGGGACAGTCACCTTGTGGGATGGTCCTCCCGAGACTGGTGGGACGGCCGTCGACACGGAGAGCCTGGTCGATGGAATTGCGACGCTTTCCACGAGCAGCTTGACGGTCACCGGCAGCCCCCACTCGATGGTCGCCGTCTACAACGGGGACTTGGATTTCGCTGTGAGCCCCGAATTCAATGTGCTCAGTGAGTCAATCACCATGGGCAGCCAGGCGATCAGCTTCGCTGCGCTCCCCGACGAGACACTCCCGCAGTCGCCGGTGATCGTGAGTGCAAGCGCCTCCTCGGGCCTGCCGGTCACCTTTTCGACGTCATCGACCGCCTGCTCGGTGACCCCGGGAGGGACGGTCACACTCCTGACCGTCGGCCAGTGCTCCATTACCGCTAGCCAGCTCGGCAACAGCAACTGGAATGCCGCCACACCGGTGCCACAGACCTTCAACATCACCATGGGCAGCCAGACGATCAGCTTCGCTGCGCTCCCCGACGAGACACTCCCGCAGTCGCCGGTGATCGTGAGTGCAAGCGCCTCCTCGGGCCTGCCGGTCACCTTTTCGACGTCATCGACCGCCTGCTCGGTGACCCCGGGAGGGACGGTCACACTCCTGACCGTCGGCCAGTGCTCCATTACCGCTAGCCAGCTCGGCAACAGCAACTGGAATGCCGCCACACCGGTGCCACAGACCTTCAACATCACCATGGGCAGCCAGACGATCAGCTTCGCTGCGCTCCCCGACGAGACACTCCCGCAGTCGCCGGTGATCGTGAGTGCAAGCGCCTCCTCGGGCCTGCCGGTCACCTTTTCGACGTCATCGACCGCCTGCTCGGTGACCCCGGGAGGGACGGTCACACTCCTGACCGTCGGCCAGTGCTCCATTACCGCTAGCCAGCTCGGCAACAGCAACTGGAATGCCGCCACACCGGTGCCACAGACCTTCAACATCACCATGGGCAGCCAGACGATCAGCTTCGCTGCGCCCACGACGGCAACGGTTGGTGGGGCGACCTACTCCCCGACGGCCACGGCAAGTTCGGGCCTGCCAGTCGCATTCTCGATCGACGGATCGACTGGCGCGGGGATCTGTTCTCTCAGCGGCGGCGTCGTTTCGTTCACCGGGATCGGCAACTGCGCGATCGACGCGAACCAGCCTGGCGACTCGAGCTACAGCGCCGCACCTCAGGTTCAACAGACCATCACTGTCAGCCAGGGCAGCCAGACGATCGTGTTCGGTCCAGCTCCCACGGGCATCAACGTCGGTGCTAAGGGCAGGGTTGTCCACGCCACGGCGTCGTCCAATCTCGCCGTCACGTACGGCTCGCAAACCATTGGGATCTGCACCGTCGACCCGACTACCGGCGCCCTTGCCCTGCTTGCAGTCGGCACGTGCTTGGTCAGCGCCGACCAGGCCGGCAACGCCAACTGGAACGCCGCACCCCAGCAGGTGTTGTCGTTGGCCGTCGCACCTCCCTTCACGGTGCCCACGCTGACCGTCACCCCCGACCCCCAGACCCGGGCGTTCGGGACCCCGAACCCGACGTTCACGTACGTGATCTCGGGCTTCATCAACAACCAGACACTCGCGACGGCGCTGGTGAGCGGCGCGCCCGCATGCACGACGACCGCGACGCTCTTCAGCCCGGCTGGGACCTACCCGATCACGTGCAGCATCGGCACGCTCACGTCGCCGTTCTACAGCTTCACGTTCGTGCCGGGGACGTTAACGATCACCCACGGCGCGTCGAGCGTGTCGCTCTCGACCACCACAACGGTGTTCGAGACGAGCACGCCGGTCACCTGGACCGCCGCGGTCGAGCCCGGGGTGAGCGGGGCGACACCGACCGGGAACCTGGTCTTCACGATCGACGGCGTGGCCCGTCCCGCGGTCCCGCTCGATGCCAACGGCCGCGGCTCGGTCACCGTGACATGGCCCACGACCGGGGTGAAGAACGTGTCGGTCGCGTACTCGGGCGATGCGAGCTATGCCGCCCCCGGAACCGCCTCGGCAACCCCCACGGTGGTTGCCAACACGGCGCGCGCGTCGGGCGTGGGCCTGTCCGGGACGAGCATCTACCCGATCGTGGACGGCTGGCTCGACACGGTGACGGCCCGCGGGAACCGGCTTGAACCGCTGCCGGTCACGATCACCGTGAAGAACGCGGCCGGGGCCGCCGTTCCGGACGTTCAAGATCCCGACGGGATCCGGACCATACAGCTGGGCGTGGAACGGTCGGAACTCGACCGGATCCCTCGTGTCCGCCGGTGTCTACACGATCGTACAGACGCTGACCGACCCGTACGGGAGCCGGCCGCGCGTCGTCATCACCTCGAAGGTCACCCTGTCGCTGCGCACGGTGTCATGGTCCACGGTGACCGTGACCGCCAAGCCCGGCCCGAGATGCTTCCAGTTCACCTCGGGTGACGGCGTCGGCGCCTACACCTGCGGCAGTGCGAACGGCCTCCCCCTGACGGGGAGCGCAGGCCACTGGCCGGGCGTCGGCTACCAGTTCACGCTTCCGACGGGCATCGGGTACCGGTGGATCCGGGTCGAGCTGCTGGGCACGTACACGGGGAGCCGGCCGGCGGTCGGCCTGCACGTCTGGTCGCTCGGAACAACCTGGGGCCAGCTCTACCGGCCGGGCTGGCTGCGAACGCCTGTCTCGCCGACGGCGACGACCTGGTCGGGCGTGACCTTCAACAGCCCAAGCGGCTACATCTCCGGGCGGACGGTTCGAGTGTACGTGGACGGCGGCGGACGCCTCGGCGGCGCGTTCTCGTTCACGGTGACGGGCGTCAGGCTGATCGTCTCGGTGGGCACGCTGCAGTAGGTCCGTCGGCGGTGGCGAGGCCACCGGGCTGAGGAAGCCGCTCGGGCCGACGGCGGCTCGTGGCGCGCTTCGTCAGGCTTATCGATCTGGGCGAAGGCGAAACGCGGGCCCGGACCCGAGACGCTCGGCGGGGGTGCCGTACTTCAGGATGAGCTCGGTCACCGTCCGCGCCTTCGCCGCGCCGTCGAGCTCCTCGGCAACATAGGTGGCGTGGTGTGTCCCGATCCGTGCGGCGCAGAGCGGCTCCGCGCGCAGGTTGGCGGCCCAGTGAGCGCCCGGGTCGCCAGCGGCGATCAGCAGCGAGCCGTCCGGTTCTTCCACGAATCCGACGGCCGCGACGGCAGTCCGCCCGGTGACCCGGCCCCGCGTCTCGATCGCGACGGCCTTCCCCCAGCCGACCATCTGCTCCAGATAGGGATCGCCGGGCACGGTCGAGCCCGCCCCTACCGGCCCCGGAGCTGCCATGACTTGCCCTCGGTGGCAACCGACGGCGCGTAGACGATCTCGACCTCCTGCATCTCGCGCAGCGTCCGGGCGCCGAGCGCCGCCATCGACTGGCGAAGCGCCCCGACCAGGTTCTGGGTGCCGTCCGAAAGGTGCGAGGGTCCGAAGAGGATCTGCTCCATCGGACCCGTGGTGCCAACCCTGATCCGCGTCCCGCGCGGGAGCACCGGTGACGGCGCGGCCATCCCCCAGTTCGTGCCGCGGCCGGGCGCCTCCTCGGCGCGCGCGAGGGGGGAGCCGAGCATCACGGCGTCGGCACCCGCGGCGATCGCCTTCGCGATGTCGCCACCCCGTTTCATCCCACCGTCGGCGACGACCGGGATCCAGCGCCCGGTCTCCGAGAAGAAGACGTCGCGCGCAGCCGCCACGTCGCTTACCGCGGTCACCTGCGGCACGCCGATGCCGAGCACCTCGCGGGTCGTGCAGGCGGCGCCGGGCCCGACGCCTACGAAGATCGCCGCGGCCCCCTGCTCCATCAGCGCGAACGCCGCCTCGGCGTTGGTCGCGTTCCCGACGGCGACGGGGATCGGCATCGAGCGGGTGAACTCCGCGAGGCTGAGCGGCTCGTAGCCGGCGGCAAGGTGGCGAGCCGACGAGACCTGCGACTGGACGAGGAACAGGTCCGCACCGCGCTCGACGCACGCGACCCCGAACCGGCGCGCCGCACCCGGCGTGGCCGAGACCGCGGCCCTCGAGCCGGCCGCGTGGATCTCCGCGATCCGCCGGGCGATCAGTTCCTCGCGGATCGGGGCCGCGTACGAGTCCGACAGCACGGCCTGGACCTCGGCGTCGGCTGCGCTCGCGATCCGCTCGAGGATCGGGTCCCGGATCCTCGTAGCGCGCCTGGACGCCCTCGAGGTTCAGGAACGCGAGCCCCCCGAGCCCGGCGAGCACGCCCGCGCTCCGTGGATCGACCACGGCGTCCATCGCGGCGGCGAGCACCGGGATCGCCAGGTCGATCCCACAGAATTCCTGGGCGAGGCTGACGTCGTCGGGTTCGACCGTCTCCGTCCCGGGTGCGAGCGAGATGTCATCGAAGCCGTAGGTCGGCCGGATCGCGTCAACCTTCGAGCGGAACGCGCGCCGGGCGGCCGGGGCGAACGAGCGGTCCTGGTCGCGCAAGTCCGGCCTCCTGGGACGCCCCGCGGCGGGCGGGTTTGGGCGGCATTCTACCGCGCGCGCGTCGCCGGCCGGCCCTCTTTCAGTCCGCGCCTCGGTCCCCTCAGACCCCCCGGGGAGGGCGCGCGATCCGCCGCCCGCCGAGCGTCATCTCGAACCAGCGCGCAGAGGCCGGGCCGGCGAGCGACCCCAGGATCCGCTCGATCGTCGCCCGGTAGGAGGGCCACACGACGAGGCCCAGCGCCTCCTCGGGCGCGACCCAGCGGGCGTCGTCGTGCTCGTGCGAGAGGCGCGGAATCGCGTCCGCGCGCGCCCGGACGGCGAAAATGGAGGCGCTCACCACGGCGTCCGGCCCCTAGTCGTAGAACTGGGTGACCTGGTCGAGGTCGTAGAACGCCTCGATCTCGCCGGGCCCGAAGCCGACCTCTTCGGCCACCTCGCGGAGGGCGGCCACCGGGACTCGCTCGCCGGCCTCGAGCGCGCCTGTGACGCACTGCCAGAGCCCCGGGAAGATGTCGCGCGCCGAGCGGCGCACGAGGAGAAGCTCGACGCGTCCGGGGGCCGGGACGCGGAAGATCCAGCACTCGACGAGATCGGGGCGGAACGGGCTCACTCAGATCCGCTCGAACCGCTCCACCGGGAGGACGAAGACAGTGGCGCCGCCGACCTCGACCTCGAGCGGGTACGGCAGGAAGAACTCGCCCGGCTCCATGATCGGGGGCATCGGGTTCACGAGCTGCGTCCGCGAATGGCAGTTCTCGCGGATGATCGCCAGCGCCGCGTCGACCTGGTCGTCATCCACCCCGAGAATGACCGTTGCGTTCGACTGCTTCAGGAAGCCGCCCGAGCTGTGCAGCCGGGTCGCCCGGAACTCGCGCTCAAGCAGGCCGTCGACCAAGTGGCCGGCATCATCGGTGTGGACGATCGCGACAAGGAGCTTCACGAGCCGGAGTATAGGCGGAGCCTCCGGCGCGTCTCCTGGCAGGCGTTCCAGGTGGAGCCGGCTTCCGTTCGCTCGAACGGCGCGTATCATCGCGGCGATGTCCACCCGGGCGGCCGGCGCGCCGCCCGACCCAGACGTGGAGGCCTCGTGCGCGACCTCGATGCAGCCGGCTCCGCCGGCACTCTCACCTCCGCGATCCGGGCGGTCGCTCGCGGAGGAGACCTGGATTCGGCTCTCGACGCGGTCCTCCACCTCGTCGCCGTTGATCTGGGCGCCGATCGGGCGCTGATCGTCGTCGCGGACGAGGATCGGCCGCAGCGCCGCGTGCTGCGAAACATCGGGCTGTCGGAGGACGACATCGCGATCGTCGAGTCCGCCGCCGCCGACGCGGCCGATCCGATCGCCGCTGCCGCGGCGGGCCAGCGGAGCATGGGGTCGGCGGCAAAGGACGGGGCCGGCGGCGATGCGGGCGGGCCGGGCCAGGGCGGCCTGGTCGAGCGGCTGGGCCTTACGCGGTTCGGTGCGATCCCCCTGGTCGTCGCGCGCGGCGGGATCGAGCAGGTCGTGGGCGTCCTCGGGGTCGGATGGACGAACGGAGCGCCGCAGGCAGCGGACGTCCCAGGGTCCCGGGAAACGCCCGGGCTCACCGATGCCCTCGCCGACCTCGCCGCCCTCGCGATCGAGCGGGCGCATCTCGCGTCGGGGATGGCGGAGCGCGCCGAGTGGATGGAGCGCCTCGCCCACATCGACCCGCTCACGGGGCTCGCGAACCGGCGGACGTTCGACCGGGTCCTCGAGCTCGAGGTCGCCCGCGCGAGCCGCCAGCAGAGCGAGGTGGCCCTCGCGATCTTCGACATCGACGCCTTCCGCGAGGCGAACGAGATCGCCGGGCACGCGGCCGGCGATGACATCCTGCGGGCCGTCGCCGCGGCGCTCGCCGAGCAGGTCCGCCTCGTCGACACGGTGGCGCGCATCGGCGGCGACGAGTTCATCGTGGTCGCCCCGGGGACCGGCGGGCTGGCGGTCGCCGAGCGGGTTACCCGCGCGATCCAGGCGCTGCCGCCGGTCGGCGGGCGTCCCATCTCCGTCTCGGCCGGTGTCGCCCGGTTCCCGGCCGACGGGGGCAGTGCCGACGAGCTCCTGGAGGGTGCGCTCGACGCGCTCGAGTTGGCGAAGGGCGGCGGAAAGGGCGCGGTCGCGAGCGCCCCGGCCGCGGGCTGAGGGTCGGCCGCTTCCCGAGCCGCGGGCTGAGCTCTGGCGTACTTGCCGAGCCGCGGCCCCAGGCCGGGAGATCTCGAGGAGCACGCCCCACAGCGCCGCGAAGACGTCGTCGGGCGGCGCCGTCCCGTCGACGACCACCCACCGCGCCGGCTCCGCCGCCGCGAACGAGAGGTAGCCGGCCCGCACCCGCTCGTGGAATGCGCGGTCGAAGTGCGCCTCCCAGCGCGTGGTCTCGGCCGCCGACTTTCGCCCCAAGCCAACCTCCACCGGGACGTCGATGAGGATCGTCCGGTCGGGCTGCAGCCCACCCGTGGCGAAGTTCACCACGGGGCGCAGCTCGTCGAGCGGGAGCTCGCTGCCGCAGCCCTGGTACGCCAGGGTCGAGTCCGCGTAGCGGTCGGAGATCACGAGGGCACCCCGCTCGAGCGCGGGCCGGATCACCTCGTCGAGCAGCTGCGCCCGGGCGGCGTTGAACAGGAGCGCGTCGGTGCGCTGTGTCAGCCGGACCCCGACCGGCCCGGCGTCGTTGAGGATCGCCCGGATCCGCTCGCCGCCCGGCGTCCCGCCGGGCTCGCGCACGAGCACCACGTCCTGGCCGGTGGCCGCGGCGGCCGCGCGGAGGCGCTCCGCCTGGGCCGACTTCCCGCTGCCGTCGGGGCCCTCCAGGGTCACGAACCAGCCCCGTCGTGCTCGCCTGGGCTCCTCCGCCTCCATCACGGCCCGAGTGTACCGGGCCGACATCAGCTCAGGCGTCCGAGGAGCGCGTCCACGCGATCCCCTGCCGTGAACGCGATCGCGACGAGCAGGATCCCCGCCCACAGCCCGAGCATCACCCCGGTGCCGATCAGGATCACCGCCACCAGCGCGACGTCGCGACGCACCGCGAGCATGGCCGGCAGCAGGAAGAGCGCGCCGTACGAGCGCAGCGACGGGGCTCCCAGCACGAGGAGCAAGCCGGCGGCCGCCCCGAGGCGGCGGGTCGGCACGAACAGCACCAGGAGAACGGTGAGCGCGGTGGCAGCCGGCGAGAGCAATCCCGGCAGCAGCTGGACGAGCGACGAGCCGCGGAGCGCCCATGTCGGGTCCTCCGCCCGGCCGAGCTGGGCGACCCAGGCCTGCCAGGCGCCGATCCCGACCAGCGGCAGCGTGGCGAGCGCGATCGCTGCCATCGCGGCGAGGCCGAGCACGGCGGCCGCACGGCCGGCGGCGCAGCAGGGCGACCCAGGCGTGCGGCTGGGTCAGCTTGAGCGCAGGCGTCACCGCGGCGAGCAGGCCGTCGCCGAGTGCCGCGCGGTGTGCACCGACCCCGGGATCGCGCTCGAAGGGCCGCCACGCGGCGGCCGGTGGGCCGAAGAACACGGCCACGTAGGCAGCGACAAGGAGCACCTGCGCATTGCCTCCCACCAGGCCTTCGGAGAACGGCACCCAGCAGAGCGCGACCGGCACGGCGCGCCACGGCACGCCGAGCCGGCGGAGGAGAAGGATCGCCGCGCCGACCGTCGTCGCGAGCCAGGCGACGTCCACGAGCGCGCGCGGCACGGCGAGGAATGGGGCCAGGAACGGGAGCACCGGCGGCGGGTAGAGGAACGGGAGGTCGTAGCCCGCCGGAGCGCCGAAGCTCGAGGCGAGGTATGGCTCGCCCCCGTGGACCCAGCGCTCGGCCGCCCGGAGCGGGATCTCCAGGTCCACCATGAGCGGGTGCGTTGAGCAGGACGATGACGCCGCCGACGATCGCGACGATGGCCGCGAGGACCTCGAGGGCCCGGATCCGGCCGGCACGCTCCGCGGTGACCATCCTCCCCACTCTAGCGGCCCGGTGGGCCGGGGCTCGACACGGTGGCTCGACGCGCCGCGCCCGCCGAACCGACGGACGAGGCCGCGCCGGGACCGGCACTCCTGCTACCGTTCGGGGATGCGCGAGATCACCGACCGGGCGCTCGACACCGCCCGAGCCCGGGGCGCGACCTACGCCGACGTGCGGGTCGTCCGGCGCCTCGAAGAGTCGATCGACGTCAAGAGCGGGACGCTGGCCGGTGTCTCCGTCAACGAGAGCGAGGGCTTCGGTGTCCGCGTGCTCGTCGACGGTGCGTGGGGCTTCGCGGCCAGCCATGTCCTGACCACCGCCGAGGCGGACCGGGTCGCGGCGCAGGCCGTCCGGATCGCCCGGGCATCCGCGACCGCGATCCGCCGTCCCGTCGTGCTGGATGACCGGCCGCCCGCCCACGGGCGGTTCGAGACCCCGGTGGCCGAGGACCCGTTCGCGGTCCCGCTCGAGGCCAAGATCGGCGACCTGCTCGCCGCCGATGCGGCCCTCCGGCGGGTGAAGGGGATCGCGTTCGCCGACTCCATGTACGGCGCCCAGCGCGAGTGGAAGACGTTCGCCGCCACGCGACGGCAGCTACACGGAACAGGTGATCACCCACGTCGGCTCGGGCATCGAGGCGAACGCGGTGGGCGGCGACGAGCTGCAGCGGCGCAGCTTCCCCGACGCGGGCGGCGCCTGGCAGGGCGCCGGGTACGAGTACGTCCGCTCGCCTCGATCTGGCCGGGAACGCGGAGCGCGTCGCGACCGAGGCGGTCCAGCTCCTGGCCGCGCCGAAGCTGCCCGCCGGGACGCCGGACGATCGTGCTCCACCCGTCGCAGCTCTTCCTCCAGGTCCACGAGAGCTGCGGGCATCCCACGGAGCTCGACCGCGTCTTCGGGACGGAGGCCAGCTACGCGGGGACCAGCTTCCTGACGACCGACAAGCTCGGCACCGGGTTCCGCTACGGCTCGGAGCTGGTCGACATCGTGGCCGACGCCACCGCGCCGGGCGGGCTGGGCACGTTCGGGTGGGACGACGAGGGCGTCGCTGCCCAGTCCGTTCCGCTCGTGCAGGCCGGGCGCTTCGCCGGCTACCTGAGCAGCCGCGAGACGGCGCCGCGGATCGGCCGCGGGTCCGGCGGGGCGATGCGGGCGGACGGCTGGAACCGGATCCCGCTGATCCGGATGACGAACATCAACCTGCTGCCGAAGCCGGGCATGAGCTTCGACCAGATCGTCGCCGACACCGACGACGGGCTCCTGCTGGCCTACAACCGCAGCTGGTCGATCGACGACCGGCGCCTGAACTTCCAGTTCGCGACCGAGCTCGCCTACGAGATCAAGGGCGGCAAGGCTCGGCCAGCTCTACCGCAACGCGACCTACACGGGGATCACGCCCGAGTTCTGGGGAAGCTGCGATGCCGTCGGGCGACGAGTCGAGCTACGTGATGCTGGGCACGCCGAACTGCGGCAAGGGCGAGCCGACGCAGATCGGGCACGTCGGGCATGGCTGCTCGGGCGCCCGCTTCCGCAACGTCCAGGTCGGGGTGATGCAGTGAGCGCGCTCGAGATGCGGACCGGCGGGACGCCGGCCGAGCGGCTCGGGATCGCGGAAGCCGTTCTCCACCATGCCGAGGCGGCCGGGGCGACGGAGGCCGAGGTCCTGGTGATGGCCGAGGATGCCGCGCTCACGCGCTTCGCCAACTCCGAGATCCACCAGAACGTCTCCGAGGCGAACGTCCGGGTCAACCTCCGCTTCGTGCGCGGAACGCGGGTCGGCGTCGCGACCACGGGCCGCACCGACCCCGATGCCCTCCTCCGGCTCGCCGGAGACGGCGGGGCGCGATCGCCGACCTGGTCGAGGAGACGCCCGACTGGACGGGCCTGCCGGAGCCCGGGCCGATCCGGTACGTCGACGGTGCGTTCGCCGACGGCACGGCCTCCGCGAGCCCCGAGCTGCGCGCCGCGGGCGTGCGGGCCGTGATCGCCGCGGCCGACGAGGCGGGCGTGACCGCCTACGGCTCGTTCTCCACGAGCGTGGAGACGGTCGCCATCGCCAGCTCGCGCGGGATCCGGGCCGCGGAGGCGCGGACCGCGAGCCAGCTGATCACCGTCTCCATGGGCCCCGAGAGCGGCACCGGGTACGCGGAATCGGCCGCCGTGGACGCCACGACTATCGACGCGGCCGCGCTGGGCCGCGAGGCGGCCGAGACTGCGCAGCGTTCCGTACGGCCCGTCGCGCTCGAGCCGGGCGACTACCCGGTCGTGCTCGCCGAGTACGCGGTCGTCGACATCCTGGACATGCTCGGCTACCTCGGCCTGAGCGCGCTCGCGGTCGAGGAGGGGCGCTCGTTCTTCGAGCCCGGGAAGCGGATCGGGAGCGACCTCGTCAGCATCCGCGACGACGCCCGCGACCCGGCGGGACTGCCGGCGTCGTTCGACTACGAGGGCGTGGCCTGACAGCCGGTGACGCTCGTCGACGGGGGCATCTGCCGCGACGTCGTCTGGGACAGCGCAACGGCCGCCCGGGCCGGACGACGCTCCACCGGCCACGGGCTGCCGGCTCCCAACCCGTACGGCCCGTTCCCGATCCACGCCCAGATGGCCGCCGGGACCACGCCGCGCGCCGAGCTCGTGCGGGGCATCAAGCGCGGGCTCTACGTCACCCGCTTCCACTACACGAACCCGGTCCATCCGAAGCTCGCGGTGATCACCGGGATGACCCGCGACGGCACCTTCCTCGTCGAGGACGGCGAGATCGTCGGGCCGGTGCGGAACCTGCGCTTCACGATGTCCTATCTCGACGCGCTCGCGGCGGTGGAGGCCGTGGGCAGCGAGCGGCGCCTCCTGAAGGGCTCCCTCGGCGCGGTGCTGGTCCCGGCCGTGCGCCTCGGCAGCTGGCGGTTCACGGGGACGACGGGCAGCGATTGACCCGGCGATGGACGAGGGCGACGCGCGGAACCATCCGTACATCCCGAACACCATCCCGGTCGTCCGGTCGGAGATGCTCGCGGCCATCGGGGCGGCATCCATCGACGACCTCTACGCGGACATCCCGCCGTCGCTGCGGCTCGGCCGGCCGCTGGACCTCCCGGCCCCGCTGCGGTCCGAGGCGGAGCTGGTCCGGCACGTGGAGGGCCTGCTCGACCGCAACACCTCGACGCGCGAGGTCCTGAGCTTCCTCGGCGCGGGCTGCTACCCGCACCACGTCCCTGCGGTCTGCGACGAGATCAACGGCCGGGCCGAGTTCCTGACCGCCTACGCCGGCAACCCGTACGAGGACCACGGCCGCTTCCAGGCACTGTTCGAGTTCGCCTCCATGATGGGCGAGCTCCTGGAGATGGACGTCGTGAACGTGCCCACCTACGACGGGTTCCAGGCCGCGGGAACGGCGCTCCGCATGGCGGGCCGGCTCACCGGGCGCCGCCGCGTCCTGCTCCCGGCCTCGATGGGCCGCGACAAGCGCTCCCGGATCCTCGACTACGTCCGGCCCGACCTCGCGGTCGACGAGGTCGCCATCGACCGCGCGACGTCGCTGCTGGACCTCGACGCGCTGGAGGCCGCGCTCGCGCCCGACGTCGCCGCGGTGCTCGTGGAGAACCCCACCTTCATGGGCAGCGTGGAGACGCGGGCGGCGGAGATCATTGGGCTGTCCCACGAGGCCGGCGCGCTCGTGGTCGGGAGCGTCGACCCGTCCACGCTCGGCGTCCTGGCGCCGCCCGCGGCCTGGGGCGCGGAGATCGCCTGCGGCGACATCCAGCCGCTGGGGATGCACCAGCAGTTCGGCGGCGGCCACGGCGGCTTCATCGCGACCCGGGACGACCCCCGGTTCGTGGCCGAGTTCCCGTCGCGCCTGTTCGGGATCGCCCCGACCAGCGTCGCGGGCGAGTACGGCTTCGGCGACGTCGCCTACGAGCGGACGTCGTTCGCGCTCCGCGAGGAGGGCAAGGAGTGGGTGGGCACGGCCGCGGCCCTGTGGGGGATCACGGCCGGCGTCTACGTCGCCCTGATGGGCCCGCACGGGATGCGCGAACTGGGCGAGACGATGATGGCCCGGACGCGCTACGCGATGACCCTGCTCGCGGCGATCCCGGGCGTCCGGGTGCCGTTCGCCGCCCAGCACCACGTCAAGGAGTTCGTGGTGGACCTGACCGCGACCGGGCGGACCGTCGCCGCGGTCTCGGCGGCCCTCCGAGAGCGCGGCATCTTCTTCGGCGCGGACCTCACGTGCGAGCAGGCCTGGCTGGGCCAGAGCGCGCTCGTGTGCGTCACGGAGGTCCATACGAAAGCCGACCTCGACCGCCTGGCCGCCGAGCTCGCGGAGGCGGTCCGATGACGAACCCCGCCGCTCCGACCACGCCGGGCGCCGGCCTTCCGGTCGGCCCGAAGCCGGTCCCGCGCCGCTTCCACCAGGCGCGCTGGGACGAGCCGATCATCTTCGAGCTCTCCGTGCCGGGCGCGCGCGGCATCCTCCCGCCGGCAACCGATCCGGGGATCAGCGCGGTCGTGGGCGACCCGGCCGCCGCCCTGCCGCCGGGGATCCGCCGCGAGCGGCCGCCCGCGCTCCCCGAGCTCAGCCAGGTCCACGTCGTCCGCCATTTCGACCGGCTCTCGCAGGAGACCCTCGGCGCCGACCTCAACGTCGACGTCGGCCAGGGCACCTGCACGATGAAGTACAGCCCCAAGGTCAACGACCGCCTGGCCCGGACCCCGAGGATCGCGGACCTCCACCCGCTCCAGGACTCCGCCACGGTCCAGGGAATCCTGGAGATCATGTGGCGGCTGCAACGGATGCTGGCCGAGATCTCCGGCATGGATCGGGTGACCCTCCAGCCCACCTCCGGGTCCGCCGCGATCTGGGCGAACGTCTCGATGATCCGCGCCTGGCACGAGTCCCGCGGCGAGGGGTTCGACGCCCCCGGCGGCGGCCGCAACGAGGTCATCACCACGATCTTCAGCCATCCCTCGAACGCGGCCTGCGCGAAGGTCGCCGGCTACCGGGTGGTCACGCTCCACCCGGACGGGAACGGCGATCCGGACCTCGAAGCGCTGCGGGCCGCAGTCTCCGAGCGGACCGCCGCGCTGCTGATCACGAACCCGGAGGACACCGGGATCTTCAACCCGCGCATCGAGGACTTCGTCCGGGTCGTCCACGAGGCGGGCGGGCTCGCCTCGTACGACCAGGCGAATGCGAACGGGATCCTCGGCATCACGCGGGCCGGCGACGCCGGCTTCGACCTCTGCCACTTCAACCTGCACAAGACGTTCTCGACCCCCCACGGCAGCGGCGGGCCGGGTGCCGGGGCGTGCGCCGTGACGGAGAGGCTCGCCCGCTACCTGCCGCGCCCGACCGTCGAGCGCGTCGGTGATCGCTACGTGCTCGACGACGAGCGGCCCGACTCGATCGGCAAGGTGCGCCCGTGGTACGGGGTCGCCCCGACCCTGGTGCGGGCCTACGCCTGGATCATGAGCCTGGGCGCCGACGGCCTGCGCGAGGTGGCCGAGACGGCAGTCCTGAACAACAACTACCTGATGGCAAGAGTGCTCGAGATCCGCGGCGTATCGGCGCCGTACGCGGCCGGCCGTCGCCGGATCGAGCAGGTCCGCTATAGCTGGGAGCAGTTGACCCGGGAAACCGGCCTCACCACGGACGACCTGGGTCGTCGGGTCGTCGATTTCGGGACGCACTACTGGACCAGCCATCACCCGTTCGTCGTCCCCGAGCCGATGACGCTGGAGCCCACCGAGTCCTACTCGCGGGCCGACCTGGACGAGCACGCTGCGGTCCTGGCCCACGCGGCCGGGGAGGCCTATTCGGACCCGGAGCGGGTCCGGACCGCGCCGCACGCCAGCACGATCCACAAGATCGACGACGCGGCGCTGGACGACCCCGCGGCGTGGGCCGTGACTTGGCGCGCCTACCGCCGCAAGCACCCCGGAAGCGGCAGCGACCCGGCGGTCTGACCCGCGACGGGGCCCGACCGCCGGCACGACCCTTTCGGCGACGGATTTGTGGGAGAGTGACATCGACGCTCGGCGTTCGGCCGAGCGGCAGGAGGACCTGGGCCCGATGGCGAAGATCGGCTACGCGGCGATGCTGGAGCAATTCCACCCCACGGACCTGCTGGAGCGGTGTGCGGCGGCGGAGCGGGCGGGTTTCTCGGCCGGCTTCACGGTCTCCGAGCACATCCAGCCGTGGACGCCGCAGCAGGGCCAGGCTGCGTTCGCCTGGGCGTTCCTGGGCGCGCTCGGGCAGCGCACCAGCCTGCGGTTCGGGACCGCGGTGACTTGCCCCGGCTTCCGCTACCACCCGGCGGTCATCGCCCACGCGGCGGCCACGATGGGGGCGATGTACCCGGGACGCTTCTGGCTCGGGCTGGGCGCCGGTGAGGCGCTCAACGAGCACGTCATCGCCGGCCAGTGGCCGGAGATCGGTGTCCGCTCCTCGATGCTGTTCGAGGCGATCGAGGTCATCAACCGGCTCTTCGGCGGCGAGGTCGTGCGCCACCGCGGGGAGCACTTCAGGCTGGAGTCGCTCCGCCTGTACACGCGCCCGCAGACGCCCGTGCCGGTCTACGTCGCGACGGCCGGCCCGATCAACGCGAAGAAGACCGGCCGGCTCGCCGACGGGATGATCACCGTCGGAGCCGCGGACGAGAAGATCGGGATGCTCTGGGGCAAGTTCGAGGAAGGCGCCCGCGAGGCCGGCAAGGATCCGGCAAGCATGCCGAAGCTCCTCCAGGTTCACGTGAGCTGGGCGCGGACCGAGGAGGAGGCGCTCGACAACGCGATGCGCGAGTGGCCCAACGGCGGGATGCCGTTCCCAAAGCAGGACGTCCGAAACCCCGAGGACTTCGCGGCAATGGCGAAGCTCGTCCGGCCTGAAGACTTCCGCAACCGCGTCCTGATCTCGTCGGACCTGCGGGTCCACGCCGCGAGCCTCCAGCACTACGTCGACATGGGCTTCGACGAGGTCCACGTCCACAACGTCGGACGCAACCAGGCCGAGTTCATCGAGGCGTTCGGCGCGGAGGTCCTACCGAGGCTGCGCCTGGGCTGAGGGACGATCCTCGCACGTCGTCTCCCGCCGCAGGCGCACGATGCGAGCATGAACGTTGACGCGCCCGACGCGATCGTGGTCGGGTCGGGACCGAACGGGCTGGCGGCGGCGATCACCCTCGCCCGGGCGGGCAAGTCGGTCGTCGTCTACGAAGGGCACGCCACGGTCGGCGGGGGGATGCGCAGCGCGGAGCTGACGCTCCCGGGCTTCGTCCACGACATCTGCTCGGCCGTGCAGGGGACGTCGACCGCGTCACCCTTCTTCCGCAACCTCGACCTCGGGCGGTTCGGGCTCGAGCTGATCGACCCGCCGGCGCCGCTCGCGCACGTCCTCGACGGCGGGCGTGTCGCCGTGCTCGAGCGGTCGGTCACCGAGACGGCCGCCGGGCTCGGGGCGGACCGTACCGCCTACCGAAGGCTCATGGCACCGCTCGTGCGCGATGCCGACGCGGTGATGGACCTGGTCCTCGGCCCGATCTTCCGGGTCCCGCGCCACCCCCTCGTCGCGGCCCGCTTCGGGTTGCCGGGGCTCCGCTCGGCGGACGGCCTCGCCCGCGGAAGGTTCCGGGGCGATGAGGCCCGGGCGCTCCTGGCCGGCGTCGGCGCCCACTCGATGCTCCGGCTCGAACGGCCGCTCACCGCCTCGTTCGGGCTGGTCCTGGCGATCACCGCCCACGCCTATGGCTGGCCGGTCGTGCGGGGCGGGACGGGACAGCTCGCCGACGCCCTGGCCGCTGAGCTGCGCTCTCTCGGCGGGGAGATCGTGACCGGCCACCCGGTGACCGCCATCTCCGAGCTCCCGGCAGCCCGGGCGGTCCTCTTCGACACGACGCCTCGAGCGCTCGTCGCGATCGCGGGCGAGCGCCTGCCGGACCGGTATCGGCGCCGGCTCGAAGGGTTCCGCTATGGCCCGGGCGTCGTGAAGGTCGACTGGGCCCTGAGCGATCCCATCCCGTGGACGGCCGAGGGAGCGCGTCGGGCCGGCACGGTCCACGTCGGCGGTACGCTCGACGAGGTCCGGGCGGCCGAGGCGGAGGTGGCGGCCGGCCGTCACCCCGAGCGGCCCTTTGTGATCGTCGTCCAGCAGAGCCGCTTCGACGCGAGCCGCGCGCCCGAGGGGCGCCACACCGGCTGGGCCTACTGCCACGTGCCGAACGGCTCGACGCTCGACATGACGGAGCGGATCGAGGCCCAGCTCGAGCGCTTCGCGCCCGGCTTCCGGGACACGATCCTGGCGCGCTCGGTCCGCCTGCCGGCCGACATGGAGGCGTACAACCCGAACTACGTCGGCGGCGACATCAACGCCGGGATCGAGGACCTGCGCCAGCTCTTCACCCGCCCGGTCGCGGGGCTCGACCCATATTCGACACCGACCCGGGGGATCTACCTCTGCTCGTCGTCGACGCCGCCGGGTGGCGGGGTCCACGGGATGTGTGGCGCCTGGGCGGCTCGGTCCGTGCTCCGCCGGGAGTTCGGCGTCGGCGGCTGAGCGCGACGGCCGCCCGGCGAGGGCCTCGCGGCCTAGCGCCAGCCGCGGACCTCCTCCGGGTAGAGGCGAACGCGGCGGTACGGCTCGCGGCCGCGGGAGCGCGATACGAGGTTGGCCCGCTCAGCCATCTGGTGCTGGAGCCGCCGGATGTAGGCGCTCTGGGGTGCCAGCTCCACGGCCTGCGACTCGCGGACCACCATCCCGATCGCCTCCTCCGTCTCGAGGAGCGCGGCCTGGCGCGGATCGACCTCCAGGCTGAAGACGGACGTGAGGCTTGCCTGCATCTGGACCGTGGTGTTCGCCTTGAGGACGTAGACCGGGAGCGCCCGGTTCTCGGCGTCGCGGATCGTCGGACCCTTCTGGCGGTACTCGCTGCGGAGCGTCATCACGACGTCGGCTTCGTCGATCTCGCGGGCGATGATCACCGGCAGCTGGAGCTCACGGATCGCCTGCTCGAGCCGCTTCCGGCTGATCCCGAACGGGAAGACGCGAAGCGTGGGGAGGATGCCCTGCTCGACGCGGAGCGCCGGGCCGTCCTCGTCCCGCGCCGCGGCGATCGCCCGGTCGGCAAGCGCTTCGTCGTCGGCGACGAGGTCGGCCGCGTTGACCGGTCCCGTCCCCTCCTCCGCCTTGAACGCCTTGAGGGCACGGCTGGCCTGGTCGCGCCATTCCCGGTGCCGGTCCAGCTCGCGTGCCTCGCGTGGGCGAACCTCGACCGCGGTGACGACGGTTCCCGCGCGCTCCAGCGGACCCCGGTCGGCGATCTCGCCCGCCACGAACGGGGCGTCGGTAAACGGCATGTCGGTGATCGCGAACCGGCTGCCCGAACCCGCGCGCGTCGCGCTGCCGCCCGCGCCGTTGATCGGCGCCGGGCCGGCCCCGCCCGCAATCGCCTCGCCGGCGTCCGCGCCACCGTTCCCGCTGCCGGTCGTGGAACCCGCGGATCCACCCTCGTCGGAGATGCCGTTGCCGCGGGCGCCGTTCCCGCCATTCCCGCCGTTCATGCCCCGACCGGCGACCCCCGGCTCGTCGTGGCGCGCGATACGCTCGCCGGGCAGCGTCCGGGCCGCATCCCCGCCGGCCCCTGATCGCTCGGCGCCTCGCTCGCCGCCCCGCTCCGGACCCACGCCCGAGCGCCCGCCCCGCGTCTCGCGCCAGCCGCCGCTCGCGCCCGGCCGGAAGGCGGCCGGACGCGTGGTCACCCCGCGCTCGCCGTCCCACGTCGCTCCCCGGTAGCTCGTCTCGCCGCGCCAGCCCGGCTCCTGCCGCCAGCCACCGCCCGCGCCGACCAGGCCGGCGAACCGCTCGCGGCCCAGCTGCTCGCGCGGCGACGGGCGCGGCCGCGACTGCGTCCGGTGGACTCCGCCCTCGTCCTTCCAGCGCAGCTCGGGCGCCACGGGGTCGCCCCGGAGCATCGCGTCGATCGTCTCGGCGACGTCGGCGTGGACCATGACCCGCTCGCGATCCTGGATCTCCACGATCACGTCGAAGGTCGGCGGCGCCTTCCGCTCCAGGACGCTCTTCTGGGTCCGGCGGCGGCGGGCTTCCTCGTCGCCGAGGGTGACGCTCTGGATTCCGCCGATCAGGTCGGAGAGGGTCGGGTTCAGCATCAGGTTGTCGAGGTTGTTGCCGTGGGCCGTGCCAATCAGCTGTACGCCGCGCTCGGCGATCGTGCGGGCGGCGACTGCCTCCAGCTCCGTCCCGATCTCGTCGATCACGATGACCTGCGGCATGTGGTTCTCGACCGCCTCGATCATCACCTCGTGCTGGAGCGAGGGCGTGCGCACCTGCATCCGGCGCGCCTTGCCGATGGCGGGATGGGGGATATCGCCGTCGCCCGCGATCTCGTTCGACGTGTCGACGACCACCACGCGCTTGCCCAGGTCGTCGGCCAGCACGCGCGCGGCCTCGCGCAGCATCGTGGTCTTGCCGATACCCGGCCGGCCCATGATCAGGATCGACTTCCCGGACTCCACGAAGTCGCCGATGATCTCGATCGTGCCGTAGACGGCCCGCCCGATCCGGCAGGTGAGCCCCACGATCTTGCCGGCCCGGTTGCGGATCGCGCTGATCCGGTGGAGCGTCCGCTCGATGCCTGCCCGATTGTCGTCCCCGAACGTCCCGATCCGGTCGACGACCTCCGCGATGTCGGCCTCGGTGACCTCGCGGTCGAGGAGGATCACCTCGCTGTCGGGGAAGCGCGCCTCTGGGACGCGACCGAGATCCAGCACCACCTCGATGAGCTCGGTCTGGTTCGGCAGAGCGTGGATCGCGGCCACGATCTCCGCGGGAAGCGCATCAAGGAGCGCTCCGAGATCGTCGGTCAGCTCGCGGGTCGGATGGTCGGCCATGCCTTCCCTTTCAGCGGATTGCCGGCACCAGGGCCGGCTCGGCAACGCGGACGAGCGTCTCCTTCATCAGGAGCGTGACGGTCGCGATCGTCGCGAAGCCCTCCTCCTCCATACGGTGCTCGAGGGGTGATTCGTACGTCCGGACCGGGGAGATCACGCCGTGGTCGTGACCGTGGTCCCGCTTCTCCGCCCGTGCCCCGATCACGCCGAGCCCGAAGCGGACGAGGGGCGTCGCGTCGATCCCGGGCCGGACCAGGATCCGGAGGTAGTGCGGCTGGTCCTCCTTGGCGACGCCCACCTGGACGAAGCCCTGGAGCTGCGTCGGGTCGGCCGCACCTTCCTGCCCTTCCTGGAGGAAGGACTCCACGTCGGCGAAGCGGAGGATCGGGGTCAAGCTCGAGCGGGGCATGAGCGACCCGGAGGCGTTCCGCTCCCAGTCCGCGATCCGGTGCATCTCCAGGCGGGCTACGGGCGCCGGCGTCACCGCGCTGTACAGGCGGAAGAGCGCAACCGCGTCGGTCGGGCCGACGGGCCGGATCCCGAGCGCCGCAGCCTCGTCCTCGCTGAACGGCTCGGGCAACGGCAGGCGGGACGGCCGGAAGCAGACCAGCTCGCTCCCGTAGCGCATGAAGCCGGCCTGCATGAAGAGCTCGACGTTCCCGTCGACGTCCGCGCACGCAACGTGGAAGCGGGTCGCGCCGCGCTTCGCGCCGTCGCGGAGGCACGCCTGGAGCATCCGATAGCGGATGTCGCCCGCTTCCGCCAGCCCGATCGCGTCGAGCTCGACGACCGTCCACTCGTCACGGGCGCTGTCGCGCTCCACGCGCAGGAGCCCGCCGACGTGCCCGTCGACCTCGTGCACGTAGAGCAGGTCGTTCGGCCGGAAGGCGCCGAGGGGCAACCGGAAGAGGGTGAAGACGCCGATCGGAGGCCCGGCCAGCGGCAGCCCGAGCGACCGCGCGCCCGTGTCGTCTGCCTGCGCGAGCCGCGACAGCTCCCCGAGCGCGGATAGGTCGGTCAGGCGCGCGGGCCGAACCTTGCCTCCGCGTCCCGCGAACGACCCCTGCCGCCCGGTCATGATCCGGCACCGGCGCGACGGGCCGGGTGGGGTCGCCGCCCGCTTCCCTCACCTGGGCTGGCGTGCTCGGCGGCCATGGTGGCGACCAGGCGGTGGAAGCGGGTCTCGCCGGCCAGCTCCGGGTGGAACGCGGTCGCGATCACGTTCTTCTCGCGAACGGCGACGATCCGCCCGTCGTCGAGCCGGGCCAGCACGTCCACGCCGGGGCCGATCGTTTCGACGACCGGTGCGCGGATGAAGACCGCGTGGACCAGCGTATCGCCGAGGACCGGCACCTTCACCTGCGTCTCGAACGAGTCGAGCTGGCGCCCGAACGCGTTGCGGTTCACGACGATGTGCAGGAGCGGGAGGACGGGCTCCTCGCCGCCCGCGATCTCCGTCGCGAGGATGATCATCCCAGCGCACGTGCCGAAGATCGGCGCGCCCGATCGACCGAGGCCAAGGATGGGGTCGCGCAACCCCCAGCGGTCGATCAGCCGGCGCATGGTCGTGCTCTCGCCGCCGGGGAGGATCAGGCCGGCGACGCCGTCCAGGTCGGCTGGCAGGCGAACCGCAACTCCCTCGACGCCGATCGCAGCGAGGGTCGCGATGTGCTCGCGGAAGGCACCCTGGACCGCCAGCACGCCGATCCTCACGCGTGGGCTCCGGTCACGGGTCGTCGGTCGTCGGCGGGACGTCGCGACGGGGTCCGGGCGGTGGATGTCACCGGCCGGTTCCGCCGCAGCGCGCGCCGGTTCTCGTCGACTACCAGCCCCGGACCGCGAGGCGCTCGGCATCGGGGATTGCCTCCAGCGCGATTCCGCGCATGGCGGCCCCCAGCCCCTTCGATACCTCGGCCAGGATCTTCGGGTTGTCGAAGTGGGTGGTCGCCTGGACGATCGCGTTCGCCATCCGGGCGGGGTCCTCGCTCTTGAAGATGCCGGATCCGACGAACACGCCGTCCGCGCCCAGTTGCATCGCGAGGGCGGCATCCGCGGGGGTCGCGATCCCGCCCGCCACGAAGTTCACGACGGGCAGGGCGCCGGACCGGGCCGCCTCGCGGACGAGCTCGATCGGGGCTCGCAACTCCTTGGCGGCGGCAAAGAGCTCGTCATCGCGCATGGAGGCGAGCCGGCGGAGCTCGGCGTTGACGGTGCGGATGTGGCGCACGGCCTCGACGATGTTGCCCGTTCCGGCCTCGCCCTTCGTGCGGACCATCGCCGCTCCCTCGGAGATCCGGCGGAGCGCCTCACCGAGGTCGCGACAGCCGCAGACGAAGGGGACCTTGAAGGCGTGCTTGTCGATGTGGTTCGCCTCGTCGGCGGGCGTGAGGACCTCGGACTCGTCGATGTAGTCGACCCCGAGCGCCTCGAGGATCTGGGCCTCCACGAAGTGGCCGATGCGGGCCTTGGCCATCACCGGGATGCTCACCGCGGCCATGATCCCCTCGATCATCGCCGGGTCGCTCATGCGCGCGACGCCGCCCGTGGCGCGAATGTCGGACGGGACCCGCTCGAGCGCCATCACGGCAACGGCGCCGGCGTCCTCGGCGATCCTGGCGTGCTCGGGCGTGACGACGTCCATAATGACGCCGCCCTTGAGCATCTGCGCGAGGCCCTTCTTGGTGGCCCAGGTGGACGATTCGACGGTCATGTCTGTCAGGGTTCCCTGGTCTGATGAGCGGAGGTTCCGGGAGCAACCGGCTGGGGGGTCATGCCCGCCGTGGGTCACGCCGTCGCCCGCGCGCGTGACCCGATTATAGCCGAGGGGTCGCCGGCGCCCGGACGAGGGTCCTGGCACGGCGCGGCCGGCGCTCGGGGCGCGCTCCATCGCGCCGACAGCGCACCTCCCGGCCATGGCGAGCTGTGGGTCTCGCTCGCGGGCCGAGGCCACGGACCGGGACGCGTGTACGGGGGGCGCTGGGACGCGTTCCTCGCGTTGCTCGCCCGCGGACGCAGTGGCGTCTTCTCCCGCGGCAGCACTGGGGGCGCTGCTGTGTTCGCCCGTGCCTCCGCGACCTCGTCCAGGACGCGGTCGCGACCGCGCTGCCGAGCGTGGAAGCAACGCGTCCGCGCGACGTGCAGCCCGAGCATCCCGCGTACCAGTCGCCGGAGTGCTATCGCGGCGACGGACGGGGTCGGGCGCAGACGGAGGGTCCGGCGCCGACGTCAGCAGGCTAGGCGCGGTGCTCGCTACGATCGCTGCGTGCATGATCCCGCAACGGCGGCCCAGACCGGCGAGCCCGCCGCGCCGGCACCCGCGACGTCCGCGGCAGCGCCCACGCAGCTCGCCGCGCTCTCCGCCGAGATCACCGCCTGCCGCGCGTGCCCGCGCCTCGTCGCATGGCGCGAGGCAGCGGCCGCCGACCCGCCGGCGCGCTTCCGCGGCGAGCGGTACTGGGCGCGGCCGGTGCCCGGCTGGGGCGATCCCGGGGCGAGCATCGTGCTCGTCGGGCTGGCACCGGCCGCGCACGGCGGAAACCGGACCGGGCGCGTCTTCACGGGCGACCGGTCGGGCGACTTCCTGTTCGCCGCGCTTCACCGCGCAGGGCTGGCGAGCCAGCCGATCTCGACCCGCCCGGGTGACGGCCTGGAGCTGCGTGGCGTCTACGTGACCGCGCCCGTGCGGTGCGCGCCGCCCGCGAACGCGCCCAGCCCGGCGGAGCGCGACCGCTGCGGGCCGTTCCTCGCTCGGGAGCTGGCCCTCCTCGGGAACGCGAAGGTGATCGTCGCGCTCGGCGCGTTCGGGTGGGCAGCCGCGTTGCGCGCGATCGAGGCGACCCACGGCCGCCTGGCGCGTCCGCTGCCCCGCTTCGAGCACGCGGCGGAGGCAGCCGTCGGTCGCTATACGCTCCTCGCGACGTTCCATCCGAGCCAGCAGAACACCTTCACCGGCCGTCTCACGGCGCCCATGCTCGACGCCGTGCTGGCCCGTGCGCAGGAGCTCGTCTCGACCGGGTTCGGGTACCCTTCGCCGTCATGAGCAGCTCCGCCCCGAGCCGGACCGGCCGCGTGAACCGGGTCAATGTGTCGAAAGGTGGCGTGCCGAAGCTGCCTGTTCCCGGCACCGCGGTCCGGTGGCTGGGTCTCGACGGCGACGGGCACGCGACCCCCGAACCGACCCACGGCGGCGAGATGCAGGCAGTCTCGCTCTATTCGGTCGAGGCGCTCGCTCGCGTCGCGGCCGACGGCCACCGGGCCTTCCCGGGCGCCTACGGCGAGAACCTCACGCTCCAGGGGATCGACTGGGCGACTCTCGGCGCGGGGGACCGCCTGGCGATCGGCCGGGGCGGGCTGCTGCTCGAGCTCACGAAGCAGGTCGCCCCGTGCCAGACCATCGCCCACTGGTTCGTGGACCGCGAGATCGCGCGGATCAGCCCGAAGGTTCACCCGGAAGATGCCCGCTGGTACGCGCGGGTGATCTTCGAGGGGCCGGTGGCCGAGGGCGATCCCGTCGAGGTGCTCCCCGCCGTCGGGTGACCCCGTCGGCGCGCGATGCAACCGCCGCCCGATGCGCGCCCGTCAGAGCCGCGCGAACCTAACCCCGCAGACGTCCACGAGCAGCCGCTGACCGGCCGTCGCCTTCAGCCCGACCCGGGCGGCGGGGATTCCGGCGGCCCTGACGCCTGGGGCCGGCGTTCGGGTGGCCGGGGCACCGCCATTCGGGCCACCGGCGGCTCGCTCCCGCGCCGCAGTCTGTCCCGACGACACCAGCCGGATGACGTGGGGGCCGAAGCGTGCCTCCTGGTCGCCGGGCTCGTCTCCCGCAGCGGGCTCGAAGACCACGCCGAGCGTGTGCGCGAAGCTTGCGGACAGCTCTTCGGGGCGCTCCACGGCCAGCTCGAGGCCCACGACCTGGGCTCGACCGCCGAACGGGTGGACGAACGCGGCGCGCGCCCGACGCGCCTCCTCGCCCCATTCGGGCCCGGCGAGCTCGTGCTCGATCAGGAAGGGCGGCCGCGCGGCGCCGAGCGGCGCGGCCGCGGCCGTGTGCCAGCGAACCACCGCACCGTCCTGCCGAACCCGCTCGCCGGCCACGACGTCGCCGATCGGCGATCCCATCGCGCGGAGCGACGCGACCTCACGGCGCGCCCCGTCCGTGGCGATCGCCCACGTCACCAGGCCGGACCTGTCAGCATCGAGCGCGGCCAGCGCCGCGGCGCCGATCGGGCTGCCCGCCGCCAGCCCCCGATCCCAGATCCCGATCAACTCGAGGTAGGTGTCTCCCAGAAAGATCAACCGGTTGAACGTGCCCGACCCTTCGTGGCGTCCACCGCCGGTGGCGGCGAGGCCGAGCACATCCGCGAAGTCGAGCGCGGCCGCGTCGGGGTCCGGCACGGCGATGACGAAGTGGTCGATGCCGAGGAGCATGCGCCCAGCGTACGCGGCGCGGGGCTCGCCCGGCAGCCCGGTGAGGGCGCGGGGCTCGCCCGACGGCGCGGCTAGCCGGCACAGCCCAAGCACGCGCCGGCCCAGGCCGGCGACCCGGAGCACGCCCGCCAGACGCGGGTCACGCCACGCGGACCGGGAGCCCGTGCCCTTCGGCCCATGACGAACCACGGGGCCGTTCGTCACCCTCGGGGGATGTTCACTCGCTTGCGCCGGCTCCACCCGGCTCTCATCCTCGCCGCGCTCGACCTGTTCGGGCTCACCGTCGCTTCCTATCTCTCCGTCGTCGAGCTCGGCGGCGGCGTTCCCGTCTGCGGTCCGGTCCACGGCTGCGAGACGGTCGCACGTTCGCAGTACAGCCGGATCGGGGGCGTCCCCGTGGCCGTGTTCGGGGTCTGCCTGAGCGTGATCCTGCTCTCGGCGGCGCTGGGCTGGTGGCGAACGGGCGACCGGCGCCTGCTCGCGACGCACTACGGGCTCAGCCTGGTCGGGGTCACCTTCGAGGTGTATTTCTCGTATCTCCAGGTCTTCGTCATCGACGCGGTCTGCGTCTGGTGCGCCTCGTACGGGATCAGCCTTGTCCTGCGCTTCCTGATCGCACTCTGGGTGTGGCTCCGCCGGGACCGCATCACCTCGACGGCCGCCGGCTGGTAACGCCCCCGCGCCCCTCCTCGCGCGGGCACTGACCGACTCGCCCGGAGCCTGCTCCTGCTACGATCGCCGGGCATGGACGGCGTGGTGCTCGTGTTGAACCAGAACTACGAGCCGCTGAACGTCTGCAACGTGCCCCGGGCCTTCCGCCTGGTCTTCGGGTTCAAGGCGGAGGTCGTGGAGTACGACCACCAGACGTTCCGCACGCCGCGCGCCGCGTATCGGGCCCCCTCGGTCATCCGCCTCCAGCACCAGGTCCGCCGGCCGCGCCCGCGCGTCAAGCTCAGCCGCCGCGAGGTCTTCGCGCGTGACCACCACACCTGCCAGTACTGCGGCCGCCAGGGCACCGACCTCACGCTCGACCACGTGATCCCGCGCCACCGCGGCGGGACCCATACCTGGGAGAACCTGGCCACCGCCTGCCGGAGCTGTAACCACCGCAAGGGCGGCCGGACCCCCGAGGAAGCGCGCTTCCGGCTCCTGCGCACACCGTTCGAGCCCCGCAGCGACGTGTACTCGATCTTCACGCCGTTTCTAGCGGACGCCCGGAACGAACCGTGGCGCGACTACCTCTTCCTCGGGAAGAATTGACGAACCCGGCCCAGCCCACGCCCGAATCCGAGGGCGACGCCGCGAACCCTTCCGATCTCGCCGGCGGGGGTGGACCGGCCGCCGATCGCGACCCCGCCTCCCGTCTCGGGCACGCCGACCCGATCCCGGACGGGGTACGCGCGATCGCGGCCACGCTCCGGGCGGCCGGGCACGAGGCGTATCTCGTGGGCGGCTGCGTCCGCGACCTCCTGCGCGGCGTCGAGCCCGCGGACTGGGACATGACCACGGACGCGCGCCCGGCGCAGATGGTGGAGCTCTTCGCCGGGGCGCTCTACGAGAACCGGTTCGGGACGGTCGAGATCGACGTCGGCGACCAGACCTTCCAGGTCACGACATACCGCCACGATGGTGCGTATTCCGATCACCGGCGGCCCGACGAGGTCGTGTTCGGCGAGCGCCTCGACGACGACCTGGCCCGGCGCGACTTCACCGTGAACGCCATGGCGCTCGCCGTCGGGGAGGAGCCGGGCGCCGGCGACGCAGACGGCGCCGGCGGATCAGCTGCGGTCGACGGCGGCGCCGGCGACGCGATCGGCGTGGGCGGCCCCGCCGCTCCCGTTTCGATCGACGCGCCCGGCGCGCGAGCCCTCCTCTTCGGCGCGGTGCACGACCCGTTCGGCGGCCGGGAAGACCTCGCCGCGGGGATCCTCCGGGCGGTGGGCGACCCGGCGACGCGGTTCCGCGAGGACGCCCTCCGCATGCTCCGCGCCGTACGCTTCGCGGCCACGCTCGGGATCACCGTCGATCCGCGGACGGCCACCGCGATCGCGGAGAACGCGTCGCTTGCCCGGTCGCTCTCCGGCGAGCGCGTCCTCGCGGAGCTCCTGACCCTGCTTGCTGCGCCCGTGCCGTCCGTCGGGCTGCGGATGGCGCAGGAGACGGGCCTGCTGGCGGCCATCGCCCCCGAGCTGGCGCGCCAGCGCGGCGTGCCCCAGGGCAAGGTTCCCGGCGAGGACCTGTGGGACCACACCTGTCGCACCGTCGACGCCACGCCCCGCCCCGGCCCCGACGAGCCACCGCTGCTCCGGCTCGCGGCGCTGCTCCACGACATCGGGAAGGCGGCGACGTTCGCGGACGGCCACTTCGTCGGCCACGACGTGGTCGGCGCGACCCTGGCCGAAGCTTGGCTCACCGAGCTCCACGCGCCGCGCTTCCTCACCGTGGACACCACAAACCTGATCCGCCACCACATGTTCGCCTACGACTCGGGCTGGACCGACGCCGCGGTGCGCCGGTTCATCCGGCGCTGCGGAGCATCGGCAGTCGACGACCTCCTCAACCTCCGCGCGGCCGACAACGTCGGCAGCGGGCTCGCACCCGACGCGAACGGCCTCGAGTCGCTGCGGGCGCGATGCCACGCGCAACTGGAGGCCCGCGTGGCGCTCGACCTCTCCGGCCTTGCCGTGAACGGCGACGACCTGATGACGACCCTTGGGATCCCGACCGGCCCCGCGGTGGGCGCGGTTCTCGACCGCCTCCTCGAGCTCGTGCTGGTCGACCCGCTGCTCAACGACCGGTCGCTCCTCCTGGCGCGCGCGAGAGAGCTGGTCGCAGGCGATCCCGGGCAGGGCGGACCGGCGTGATCGAGCAGCTCCTCCGGGCGGAGAACGCGATGGAGCTAGGGCTTCTGGACCAGGCCGAGCAGATCTACACCCAGACGCTGGCGCACGACCCCGCCAACGCGATCGCGCTCGTCGGGCTCTCGCGCGTGGCGCTCGAGCGCGGGGACGAGGCGGCGGCGCTGGAGCACGCCCGGCGCGCCAGTTCGATCGACCCGGAGAACGCCCAGGCAGGCCGGATGGTCGATCGACTCGAAGAGGTCATCCGCGAGCGGGGCGATGCGGTCCCCGAGCCAACGTCGACGGCCGTTCCGGAGGTCGCCCCGCGGCGGCGCGGCCTCCTGCGCCGGCTCACCGGGAGGTCCTGAAGATGCGCGTGCTCGTCACCGGGGGAGCGGGCTATGTCGGCTCCGTCTCCGTCGAGGCGCTCGTGGCCGCCGGCCACGACGTGCTCGTGCTCGACGATCTTTCGAAGGGGCACCGCGACGCCCTCCCCGCTGGCGTCCGTCTCGTGGTGGGCAGCTACGGGGATCGCGGGGTCGTCGCGCCGCTGCTCGCGAGCACGCCGGTGGATGCGGTGCTCCACTGCGCCGCGCGCTCGCTCGTCGGCGAATCGGTGGTCAACCCCGCCCTGTACTACCGCGAGAACGTCGCCGGCGGGGTCGCGTTCCTGGAGGCCCTCCGCGAGGCGGGCGTTCGCCGGTTCGTGTTCAGCTCCACGGCCGCTGTCTACGGCACGCCGGCCAGCGTCCCGATCCGCGAGGACGCCGTGCTCGCGCCGATCAACCCGTACGGCGAGACGAAGCGAACGGTCGAGGGCGCGCTGCGCTGGTACGCCGCAGCGTACGGCCTGCGGAGCGTGAGCCTGCGTTACTTCAACGTGGCCGGCGCGTCCCGCAGGAACGGCGAGGTCCACGACCCCGAGACGCACCTGATCCCGAACGTCCTCGCCGCCGCCGAGGGGCGGGCCGCGTTGACCGTGTTCGGGACCGACTACCCGACCCCAGACGGGACGTGCATCCGCGACTACCTCCACGTGGAGGATCTCGCCCGCGCGCATGTGCTCGCCCTGGCGGCGACCTCGCCGGACGATCCGCGGACGGCGGGATCTGCTCCGGGCGGGGAGCCGGCACGAGGTGGGGCCGCGGCGCTCGCCATCAACCTCGGCAACGGCAGCGGCTTCAGCGTCCGGGACGTCCTCTCGGCCGCGGAGAGCGTCGTCGGCCACCCGATCCCGCACGCGATCGGGGAGCGCCGCGCCGGTGACCCGCCCAGCCTGGTGGCGGATGCCGGGCGCGCCGACGCGATCCTCGGCTGGCGGGCCAAGCACCGCGACATCACCGAGATCGTCGCGTCCGCATGGGCCTGGCGGCAGGCGCACCCGGACGGCTACCGCGCCTGACCGAATTCCGCGCGCCTCGCGCCCGCCGCGGCGCCGGCGTGCGCGCATCCGTCGATCTGCGGACCTGCCTGCCTGCAACCGAATCGAAACAGAAGCGGGCCCTCGGCGGCACTGACCGGCGCGCCGGAGTGCGCGTAGGTTCGTGCTCCCGGGACCGCGTCCCGCGTGGCGGACGAGGTGGCCTCGCCGCCGGCCCGGGACCCGCCCAGCTGAGGACGTACCGATGAGCGCACTCGACCTGCAGACCTCCTTCTCCTCGAACCCGCAGGCTCCTCGAGGGGCTGCCAATGCGAGCCGGCTCGCGTCCGGCACGGTCGTCTGCGAAGCGTGCGGTTGCCGCCTCACCACGAACGGCACCAGCGACGGCGGAGACCGGGGCTGGTGGCACTTCGCCGGCCATGCGGGCCGCGACGCACGCGGGTGCACGGTCGCATGCGTGGAGATGCCCCACAGCCTCGCCTGAACCCCCGGCCGGCCATTCCGCCGGCCATCCCCGATGCAGGCAGAACGCCCCGGTTCCGTGACCGGGGCGTTTGCGCATCCGGGTTCGGCACGCCCGGCGCGTATCATCGGGAGCATGGACGCAGATCCCGGCACCTGGCGGCCACAGGGCTTTGGGCGGCGGCGCGTGAGCGATGTCAGGGATCCCGTGATCGAGCCCGCCTGGAGCGGCATCCGCGTCCTCGCCCATCTCGACGCCGCCGCGTCCCGCGCGGTCATCCGCGACGAGGACGGCGAGGATCTGACCGCGGAATTCGGCCCCGTCGCGCAGGCTCTGCTGGCGGCCCTCGCGGCGGAATCCGTCACCGTCGACGGCTACCTCACGGACCAGGCAACGCGATCGAGCGCGGGGCGGGCGATCGTGGGCCCCGAGGTCCCCTCGTTCGGCGAGCAGGCCAGCCAGATGTTCCTGGGAAGCCAGGGGAGCGACCTCGTGGGCGGCCGCCTCCGGGCCGATGAGCTCGGGCGGCTGTGGAGGGTCGAGGACATGGGCGGGAACGGCGAGGAGTCCCCGATCGCCTTCGTCGCAGTCGACCTCCTCGCGCTCGACGGCGCGCCGCTCGTCGGGATCCCGCTGCTCGAGCGCAAGCGGCTGATGGAGAGCGTCCTCGGCGAGGGCGACCTGGTCCGGCGGACGCCCTACGTCCGTCCGCCCGCCTCGCCCTTCATCCTGACCTGGCGCTCGCTCGGGTTCGGCGGCCTCGTCTACAAGGCCGCGAACAGCCGCTACCTTCCGGGCGCACGGAACGACGAGTGGTGCTTGGCGCGGATGCCCCGCCGCTGACGTCCGGCCGGCCGGGTGGCGCCGGCGGCCGGACGGCCCGATCGCCGTGGTAGGGTAGGAGCGTGGCCGCCTCGCTCCTGTCCCCGGCCCTCCAGTCCGAGCTCAAGCGGCTGGGGCACGCCGACATCATGGTCGGCATCCCCAGCTTCAAGAACGCGTCGACCATCGGCTACGTCGTCCGCGCCGCGCAGGCGGGCCTCGTCCAGTACTTCCCGGACCTCCGGCCGCTGCTCGTCAACGCCGACGCCGGCTCGTCGGACGGGACCCAGCGAGTCGTGGCGGAGACCGAGCCACCCGACTACGTCGAGCGGATCCTGCTCGTCCGGCCCACGAACCGTCTCGAGCGCCTGACGCTCACCTACCCCGAGGTGGACGGCGTGGGCGGCAAGGGCGCCGCGCTGCGCACGATCTTCCAGATCGCGGCCGCGCTCGACGTCCGGGCGCTGGTGGTCGTCGACTCGGACCTCCGCTCGATCGGTCCCGAGTGGGTCGAGCTCCTGGCCGGGCCGATCCTCAAAGGCGGCTTCGACTTCGTGGCGCCCCTGTACGCCCGCCACAAGTACGACGGCACGATCACGAACACCGTCACCTACCCGCTCACCCGGGCGCTGTACGGCAGGCGGATCCGCCAGCCCATCGGCGGCGACTTCGGTGTCTCGGGCGACCTCGTGCGCCACTATCTCGCCCAGGACGACTGGACGCCCGAGGTCAGCCGGTTCGGGATCGACATCTGGATGACCACCCATGCGCTCACCGGCGGCTTCGCCGTCTGCGAGGCGCGCCTGGGCGCGAAGATCCACGACCCGAAGGACCCGTCGGCGGACCTTGGGCCGATGTTCCGGCAGGTGGTCGGGACGATCCTGGCGATGGCCTGCCGCCACCCCGAGGCGTGGCTTGACGTCCACGCGAGCCACGAGATCCCGGCTTATGGCTTCGAACGCATGGTGGAGCCGATCCCGCTGCACGTGAACACGCTGCGCCTCCTGTCGGAGTTCGACGCGGGGCGCATGACGCTCGCCTCGACCTGGCAGACGATGCTCGCCCCGGTCCATGCGGCGGCCGCGATCGAGCTCTCGCGCGAGGCCGGACGGCTCGCCGAGACGGCCGCGAGGCGGCTGGGACTCGGAGGCGAGGGCGGGTCCGGCGACCAGGTCACCACCGAGGAGATGTCGGAGGCGGTCGCCGCCTACAGCTTCCCCGACGAGCTGTGGGCCGGCATCGTCTACGACCTCGTGGTGGCCGCGCACCGCGAGGTCGTGCCCCTCGAGACGCTCGTCGCCGCGCTGGTCCCGCTCTACTTCGGGCGCGTGGGAAGCCTGATCGTGGAGACGCGCCATCTCGACCAGGCCGACGCGGACGATCGCGTCGAGCGGCAGGCCCGCGCTTTCGAGCTGCGCAAGCCGTATCTCGTGGAGCGCTGGACCGAGGCGGAGGGGTCGGCGCGCCCGTCGGCGGCCGCGCCGTGACGCCGAGGTCGCCGCTTCCCGGGCGGATCCTGATCCCCGTCGCGAACCCGGCCACGGCCGAGGAGCTGATCCGGATCGGGGCGGCGCTCCTGGATCCGCGCGCCGGCGAGCTGACGGCCCTCGGGATCGTCGAGGTCCCGGAGGACATGCCGCTCTCGGAGGGCGCCACGAAGGCGCGTCAGGCGCGCCGCCTGCTCCAGAAGGTGCTCGACTACGCGCCGGAGGGCACCCAGGTTCGTCCGGTGGTCCGGATCGGGCGCCATGCCGCCCAGGGAATCGTAGAGGCGGCGGTCGAGCTCGAGGCCGATCTCGTGATCTTCGGCTGGGGCGGCCGGCCGGGAGGCCGATCCGCGGGTGGCGCCCGACCCGGCGCTCGCGCCGCGGCCGAAGGTCCGGAGCCGACCGGGGCGGCAGCCGTCTTCAGCCCCACGATCGATGCGGTGGTGCGCGAGTCCCCGTGCGACATCGCGGTCGTCAAGCAACGGCCGATCTCGGAGATCCACCGGATCCTCGTCCCGGTCCGCGGCGGCCCGCACGCGGAGCTGGCGCTGGGGTTCGCGGACGCGCTTGCCCGCCGGCATGGGGCCCACGTCACGGTGCTCCACGTGGTGCCGCCGGGCCTGACACCGAGTGTCCGCGCCCAGGCGGAGCAGGCCCTTGCTGCGTTCCTGCGGCTTCACGCGCGCGGCCGCGCCGACGGCATCCTGCGCGAGGCGACCAACGTCCGGAACGCGATCCTGCGCGAGGCGGACAAGTCGGACCTCGTGATCATGGGCGCCTCGGCGGCCCCGGAGGGGTCGGCGGTCGCCAGCTTCCTGTTCGGGATCCTGCCCGAGACGATCGCCGCGCGTTCCCGGCCGCCGGTGATCGTGGTCAAGACCCGCGAGCGGATCAACACGGCCACGTTCGAGGCGCTGGCCTCCCGCGGCGAGACCCTGGCGGCGGCCGAGCGGGCGGTCGAGCAGTCCCGGGCGGTGCCGGCGCGGGTCGAGCGCTGGTTCGCCGAATCCAACTTCCACCACTCCGAGTTCCACGACCTGCGCCGTCTCGTCGCACTCAAGGAGAAGCAGGGCCTGACCGTGAGCCTGGTCCTGCCGACGCTCAACGAGGCGGCCACCATCGGCCCGATCGTCCGCCGGGCCCGGATGATGCTGATGCACGCCGTGCCGCTCGTGGACGAGATGACCGTGATCGACTCCGCGTCCACCGATGCGACGCGCGAGATCGCCGCGCGCGAGGGAGCTCGCGTGGTGCAGCACCCGGACGTGCTGGCCCGCTACGGGTCCTACCGCGGCAAGGGAGAGGCGCTCTGGAAGAGCCTCTTCGAGACGTCGGGCGACATCGTCGTGTGGTGCGACACCGACGTCCGCAACTGGCACCCGCGCATGGCCTACGGGACGCTCGGTCCGCTGCTTGTCGAGCCGCGGATCCAGTACGTCAAGGGATACTACCAACGCCCGATCGTCGAGGGCGGCGTGCTCCGCGAGGGCGGCGGGGGCCGCGTCACCGAGCTCGTCGCTCGCCCGCTGATCAACCTCTTCTACCCGGACCTGTCGGGCTTCATCCAGCCGCTCGCGGGCGAGTACGCCGGGCGGCGCAGCCTGCTCGAGACGATCCCTTTCTTCACCGGCTACGCGGTCGAGATCGGCCACCTGATCGACATCTCCGAGCGGGGCGGCCTCGAAGCCCTGGGCCAGGTGGACCTGGAGCGGCGCATCCACCGCAACCAAGAGCTCGAGGGGCTCTCGCGGATGAGCTTCGTCATCATCCAGGCGATCATGAAGCGGCTGGAGGAGCGCGGCCGCGCCCGGCTCTTCGCGGAGATCGGCTCCACGATGAAGCTCCCGCGCTCCGGTGCCGACCGCCTGGGCCTGGAGATCATCGAGCTCGCCGATCGCGAGCGCCCGCCGATCATCCGGATCCCGGAGTACCTGGAGAAGCGCTCCGGGCGCGCGGGAGGGTAGCGGGGTGCCAGGCGGGCCGGGCGTGGCGGACGTGCCGGGCGTGCCGGGCCCGCCGCGGCCGCTCAGCGTCCTGGTCACGCCCGACTCGTTCAAGGGCTCGCTCACCTCGGTCGAGGTCGCGCGCGCGCTCGCGGCGGGCTGGGGTCGCGCCCGTCCGGACGACACCCTGGTCCTGGCACCGCTCGCCGACGGCGGCGAGGGGACGCTTGTCGCAATCGAGGCCGCGGGCGGATGGGCGTGGCAGGAGACCGCTGCCCACGACCCGCTGGGCCGGCCGATCGTCGCACGCTGGCTCCGCAGCCTCGACCGGACGCGCGCGGTGGTGGAGCTAGCTGCGGCGTCCGGCCTCTCGAGGCTGGCCGCGTCGGAGCGGGATCCGGCCGGTGCCTCCACGTTCGGCACCGGCGAGGTGCTGCGTGCCGTGCTCGACGCAGGAGTCCGGCGGATCGACCTCGGGGTCGGGGGGAGCGCGACGACGGACGGCGCCCGGGGGATCCTCACGGCCCTCGGGCTGCGCGTGAGGGCACGGGTTGGGCTTCGCTCGACCGCCGAGCCGGATACCGCGATCGACCTCGACGGCCTCGACCCGCGCCTCGCCGAGGTGTCGCTGCGGATCGCCTGCGACGTGACGAACCCGCTCCTGGGACCGCGCGGCGCGGCCGCCGTCTACGGACCGCAGAAGGGCGCCGGTCCGGCCGCGGTCGCGGAGCTCGACGCCGCGCTGGGGCGGTGGGCGGACGCGCTGGAATCCGCGACGGACCGACGCGAGCGCGACACCCCCGGCGCGGGCGCGGCCGGCGGTGCGACGTTCGGGCTGGCCTGCCTGCGCGACCGCTTTGCCGGCTTCGCGATCCTGCCCGGCGTGGACCTCGTCATGGACGCCGCGGACTTCGACGCGAAGCTTGCCCGGGCGGACCTCGTGCTCACCGGAGAGGGCCGCATCGACGCTCAGACCGCGTTCGGCAAGACCGCGCTCGGGGTCGCGCGGCGGGCAGCAGCGGCCGGAGTCCCGTGCATCGCGGTCGGGGGAGGCGTGGAGCAGGACGGGGTCGCGGCCCTGGCGGCGGTTGGTGCCGTCTCGATCCCGGCGGCGGAAGGTCCACGGACGCTGGAACAGGCGATGGCGGCGGGCGCCGTCCCCATCGAGCGCTGCGGCGAGCGCCTGGCGCGGTTGATCGGCTTGGGACAGGGGCTCTCTGGCGCCCATGTCCGGATGCCACGCCAGCCCGGGAGCAATCGGGTCGTCATACACGACCACTTCGACGAGCCACTCCCTGAGTTCGAGGAGTACAGGTGACCAGTCGCCCGCCCCATCCTCGCCGCCCCGTCGACCCCGCGGTCGCCTGGGCACGTAGCCTGCGGCGTCGCCGGCCTCGGCTGGTCGAGTTCGTCATCAAGGGGTTGGGCGGGCTGTACGGCGTGCCGGCCCCCGCGCAGCGCCTGGACCCGGTGAGCGAGCTGGTCCTCACGATCCTGTCCCAGAACACGGCCGATCTGAACTCCGAGCGGGCATTCGAGGCGCTCCGCGCGACCTACCCGTCCGGCGGGCCGATCACGACCCACCGCGTGCTCCGACCCGACGGGACCGAAGGGCCCCCCGAGGGCTGGGGCGGCGTGGGGCTTGCGCCCGGCGCACCGCCCGACTGGTCGGCTGTCGAAGGCGCGGACGTCGCCGCGCTGATCGAGGTCATCCGGATCGGCGGCCTTGCTAACCAGAAGGGACCCCGGATCCAGGCCGCCCTGCGCGCGATCCGCGAGCGGAGTGGCGGCTACGACCTGGCCTTCCTCGCCGGGCTGCCGCCGCGGGAGGCCCGCGACTGGCTCACGGCGATCCCGGGAATCGGCCGCAAGACCGCCTCGATCATCCTGCTCTTTTGCTACGGGATGCCGTTGATGCCGGTCGACACGCACGTCGAACGCGTCAGCCGCCGCATTGGCCTCGCGCCGCCCGACGCCGGCCCGGACGAGCAGCACGAGATCTACGCACACCTCCTGGAGCCGGACCAGTTCTATGCGGCCCACGTCCTGCTGATCCAGCATGGCCGCCGCACCTGCGATGCCCGTCGGCCCGCCTGCGATCGCTGCCCGATCGCCCCGCGCTGTCGGTACTTCGACCCGCGGGCGGAGTAGTCAGACGTCCACCCGGCCATCGCCCCAGCACGGCCGTGGTCTATTCTCGAAGCGTGCTGATCCCCGGCGGGCCGGGCGGCCACGAGCGCCCGGCGCGGATCCTCCTGGTCGACGACGACCCGAACCTGCTGGTCGTGCTCGCCGAGCAGCTGCATGCGGACGGCTACGACGTGGCGACCGCTCGCGACGGCGTGGAGGCGCTGCGGCGTCTTGAGAACGCCTGGCCCGACCTCGTCCTGCTGGACATGATGATGCCGCGCCTGGACGGGATCTCCCTCGCCCGCGAGATCAAGTCCCGGGCCGACCTCCCGATCATCGTGCTGACCGCCATCGACGCCGCCGACTCGAAGGCGGAGCTGCTCGACGAGGTGGCCGAGGACTACGTCACCAAGCCCTACCACTACCCGGAGCTGCGGGCGCGGATCAACCGTGTGCTCCGGCGCCTGGGCGATCGGCTACCGGGCCAGCGGATCGTGCTGGGCCCCGGCCTTGCGCTGGAGCTCGGGCGGCGCACCGCCACCGTCAACGGGGCGGAGGTCTCGCTCACCCCGACCGAATCGCGCCTCCTGTATGCGCTCGCCGCGAACCTGGGCCAGACCGTGGCCACGGAGACCCTGCTGGCTCGCGGCTGGGCCGACACGGACGGCGCCGATGCCTCGTACGTCTGGGTGACGATGCGCCGGCTCCGCCAGAAGATCGAGCCCGACGCGAACCGGCCGCGCCACCTGGTCACCGTTCGCGGGATCGGCTACCGCCTGGACGCCGACACGACGTGATCCCGTTCCGGATCCGGATCACCGGGGCACTGCTCATCACGGCGCTGGTGCCGCTCGCCGCGTTCGGCGTGCTCTTCGTGCTCTCCGGCCGGGCCGACCCCGATGGCGCCATCTTCCGGATCCTGCTCGCCGCGTTCGTCATCGCCGCTCTGCTGGGCGTCGGGATCGCGTTCGTGGTGGCCGGCAGCCTCACGGCGCCGCTGCGGGCGCTCGCCGCGGCCCTCGACCGGATCGCGGCCGGCGATACGGGCACACCGCTGCCAGCCTTCGCGGACGACGAGCTCGGCCGCCTCGCGGAGCGCCAGAACCACCTCGCCGGCGACCTGGTTCGACGCAACCGACAGGTGGCGCGAGTCGTGGATGCCGTGGGCACCTACTCACCACGCGAGGGCGCCGACCGCCTCGTGGATCTCGCGATCGCGGATGCCCGGACGGCCTTCGGGCTGATCGACGCCCGGATCGTCCTCGGCGACCCGGCGGCCATCCGGGCCGAGGAGCGCGTCCCGGGCGATCCGCTGCCGATCCGGGCAGATCTGCGGGCCGGGGCCGAGCCGCTCGGCGCGCTCGTCGGGCACGTCCCCGCGACCGCCCGCTGGGACCGCGCCGACCAGGACCTCCTGGAGCTGTTCGCGGCGGTCGTCGGCGTGGGCCTGCGCAACGCGGAGCTGTTCGCGCGGGTCGCCGACCAGAACGAGCGCCTCAAGGAGCTGGACGCCGCGAAGGACGACTTCCTGCGCGGTGTCAGCCACAACCTCCAGACCCCGCTGGCCCGAATTCGCGCCTACGCCGACCAGCTGGCCGGTCAGCAGGCGGCCGTCGGCGAGCCCGACCGACGCCTGGGGATCATCGCCGAGCAGAGCGACCGGCTCTCCCGGATGGTGCGCCAGCTCCTGACGGTCAGCCGGCTCGACTCCGGGGTCCTGCACCCCGTCGCAGAGGTCTTCGCCCTCGGGCCTCAGGTCCGACGGGCATGGGAGGCGCTCGGCGCGCCCGGCGTTCCATTCACGCTGGACGACCGCTCGGCTGGGTGGCTCGCGTACGCCGACTCCGACCAGGTTGACCAGGTGATCTGGGCCCTCCTCGACAACGCGGTGAAGTACGGCGGCGGCACACCGATCAGCGTGACCGTCGAGCTCGTCTCCGGGGACGGCGGAGTGCACGAGGCCGGCGGCGCGGCCGGCGCCACCCTCCGCCTGCGCGTCGCGGACGGCGGGCCCGGCGTCGCCGAGGTCGATCGCGCGCACCTCTTCGAACGCTACGCCCGCGGCACCGTTCCCGCGGCCGAGGGCACCGGGCTGGGACTCTACGTGTCGAGGGAGCTGGCACGGGCGAACGGCGGGGAGTTGGGGTGGGAGCCAGGGGCGGCCGGTCAGGCTACGAGCCTGGGCGCGGCGCTCGCGCTCACGCTCCCGGCCGAGTCGCCGACGGAAGGCTGACCCGCGCCGATGGTCGACATCCGCAACGTTCGCGTGGTGGTAGCCTCAGCCCATGCATGCTGACGCAGCGTCGGGCTCCGAGGTCAACCCCCTCGCCACGCCCCGAACCATCCGCATGGTCCGCCGCCTCGACGCACCGCCGACCCGGGTTTACCGCGCCTGGACCGTGCCGGAGGAGCTGATCCGCTGGTTCCCGCAGCGGGTCGAGGGCTCGCTGGCCGTGGGAACCCGGAGCACGCTGGTCTTCCCGGACCAGCGGGTCTGGTGGGACGTGACGGTTCTCGAGAGCGACCGCCGCTTCGAGTTCCGCTGGCCGTGGCTGCCGGACGAGACATGGGAGACCACCGTCTCCGTGCGCCTGGCGCGGGCCGGCTACGGGACGCTCCTCACCCTGACGGACGGACCCTTCGACCTGCGGGTCCCGGGCGTGCTCGATGCCTACGCGGACGCGCTCGAGGGCTGGGGCGAAGCGCTCGCCTGGCTGCGCGGGGTCGTGGACTTCTCGTCGGACCTGCGACCTCGGCAGTACTGACCGGCAGGGTTCCTGGTCAGTCCCAGCCCATGTCCCGCCGCGCCTCGGCGCGGGTGAGTCGGTCGCGGAGCTCGTCGGGAAGTCCCTCGATGCCGCGGACGAGGGCGGCCCCGAAGGCGGCCGTTGTCGGCTCGAGCGTCGCGTCGATCGCGCGTTCCGTCACGCGGCGGAGGAGCAGCTTGGCGGCGGGATCGAGCTCGTCATGCTCGCAGCGACCCACCACGTCGAGGGCGATCCGGCGAAGCTCGCGGTCCATCCGCTCGCTGGCGCGGACCAGCGCAAGGCGGGCTTCCAGCCATTCTGCGGCGGGCGTTCGGACCGGCACGGGCACCCGGGCCTGCGCAGCACTTCGATGGTGGAGGATCGATGGCTCGGTCATGGCGCACCCCCGCGGTTCCTGCGCAGCGGCGGCGCGAACCGAGCGGCTGCGCATCTCCATCATGCGCCGAGCCGCGCCAAATGAGCGTCCCGTTTCGGTAATCAGATGCCAACCGGCCCGCCGCTCGCCCGGCGGACCGTCCGCCCCCCCCGCCGCTCCCCTACCTCCGGGTCGCGAACGCCGCGCTGAAGAGCGCCCGCGGCCCCGCCTTCTGCCCGTAGGTCAGCACGCCCGCCGCATAGATGCGCGCCGCGACCCAGAGACAGGCGACGATCGCCACCACGAGCAGCCCCGACGCGAGCGCAAGGTCGAGGACCCCGGCGGTCCCGGTCGCGAACCGCGACAGCATCAGGTACGGGCTGACGAACGGGACATACGAGAGGATCACGACCCAGCTCGCGTCGGCCGGGATCAGGCCGGACGAGGTGTAGACCGCGACGAAGTAGCCAGCCATCCCGACCATGGTCATCGGCGCGACGACCGAGTTGATGTCCTCCATCCGGCTCACCAGCGATCCGGCCGCGGCGTACAGGACCGCATACAGAAGGAACCCCAGCACGAACAGCACGGCGAAGGCCGCCAGCAGGGACGGCGTCAGGCCGGAGGCCGCCGACCCCGAGGCCTCCGACGAGGCCCCCAGCAGCAGGGAGGCGATCCGGTCCTGCAGCAGGAACGCGATCACGGCGGGCACGATCGCGGCCACGTACTGCGTCAGGCCGAGCGCACCGACGCCCAGCACCTTGCCGGCCAGGAGATCGAACGGGCTCGCGGCGTTCAGGACGATCTCCATAACCCGGCTGCTCTTCTCCTCCGCCACCGACATCGCGACCCATTGGCCGTACAGGACGATCGCGATAAACAGGAAGATGACGAGGGCCTGGCCCGTGAGTGTTCCACCGACCTCCCCCGCGAAATCCTTCGGCTTCTCGCCGGGCGCGGCCGGCGCCGGACCGACGACATCGACCGAGGGCGGGATGCCCAGGGCGTCCAGCTGATCGGCCGGGTAGCCGCCGCGCAGCAGGCGATCCGTCGTGGCGAGCATGGTCGATGCCTGGCGCAGGAGCGTCGGGATGCGGAGCGTCGGGCCGTCCTTAGAGATGATCGTGAAGGCGAGGTCGCCGGACGGGCCGCGCTCGATGTCGAGAACCGCGGACAGGCTGCCGCTCGAGACCTCCGCGCGCCCCGAGGCGGCATCCGGTACGGCGCTGAAGGTAAAGGGGCCCGTGCCGCCCGTCGTCGCCGGCAGGTTGACGGTCGTGTCGAGGCGCGCGATCGGGTCGAACGAGAGGTTCGTGCCGGCGAAGACCCCCACCTTCGCGGTCGAGTCGTGGTCGAGCCAGCGGACGGCGAGGGGCGCCAGCGTAACGAGCACGGCGACGGCGGCCAGGAAGATCGTGGCGACCCGGAAGCTGCGGGTGCGGACGCGGACCAGGTACTCGCGCCGGGCGACCGTGACGATCTTGGCGGGACGGAACCGCATGCTCAGGCTCCCCTGCCTACGGGAGCGCCGGCGAGCGTCCGCTCCTCGTCGGGTGCCGCCTCGCGGCCAACGAGGTCCACGAAGATCTGCTCCAGCGACGGGTCGGCGATCTCGAAGCGGGTCACGCGCTCGCCGTGCTCGATCGCCGCGTGGAGGATCGTCTCCGGGTCACGCGGCGGGATCACCTCGATCTCGCTGTAGTCCAGGCCTGCCCGGCCCACGTGAACGCCGTCGAGCCCGCCGAGCCATGCCAGCCCCGGGTCGCCGGCCACGCCCAGCCGCACGACGCGCTTCCCGCTTGCCCGCTTCACGTCGGCCGTCGGCCCGTTCGCGACCAGGCGCCCGGCATCGATGATCGCGACGGCGTCGCACAGCTCCTCGACGGTCTCCATCTGGTGGGTCGAGAAGATCAGGGTCTTGCCGCGCTCGCGCATCTCGAGGAAGGCGGCCTTGAGGAGCGCCACGTTCACCGGGTCGAGGCCGCTGAACGGCTCGTCCATGATCAGGACATCGGGTTCGTGGAGGACCGCCGCGATGAACTGGACCTTCTGCTGGTTGCCCTTCGAGAGCTCCTCCGCGCGCCGATCCGCGTACTCGGGCACCCGGAAGCGCGTCAGCCAGCCCCGGGCCTCGGCCGCCGCTTTCCTCCGCGGGATGCCGTAGAGCCCCGCGAAGAAGACGAGCTGCTCCAGGACCTGCATCCGCGGGTAGAGGCCGCGCTCCTCGGGCAGGTACCCGAAGGTTCGGCGGGGGAGGTCGGTGGATGGCCGGCCCTGCCAGGTGACCGTGCCCGAGTCGGCGCGCAGGATGTCCAGCACGATCCGCATGGTGGTGGTCTTGCCGGCGCCATTCGCGCCGAGGAACCCGAAGACCGTGCCGGGCTCGATGCCGAACGTGATCCCGTCGAGGGCCTGGGTCTCACCGAAACGCTTCCGGAGGGCGGTGATCTGGAGGCTCACGGGCGGGGTGGCGCCCCGGGCGCTGCTTCCTTCATGCCGACAGGGTACCGTTCGGCGCCTGGCCGAGTCGCGAACCCGTCGCGGCGCACCCCGGGCGCGTACGCTTCGCCGCATGGATCCCGCGGACGCGCTCATCGAGACGATCCGGCGCTCGGTCATCGGCGACGACGAGGCCGTGGCCGGGCCGTTCGGGATCCGTCGCGTCACCTACGCGGACTACACCGCGTCGGGACGCTCGCTCACCTTCATCGAGGACTACCTCCGCGACGCGGTCCTCCCGCTCTACGCGAACACGCATACGGAGTCGAGCGGGACCGGCCTCCAGACGACCCGCTTCCGGGCCGAGGCGCGCGAGATGATCCGGCGGGCCGTGGGCGCTACCGACGAGCACGCCGTCATCTTCGTCGGCTCGGGTTCCACCGGCGCGATCAACCGGCTGGTGGACGTGCTGGAGATCCGCCTCCCGGCCGACCTCGACGATCGCTACGACCTCCGGGCGCGGATCCCCCCGGACGACCGGCCGGTGGTGTTCGTCGGCCCCTATGAGCACCACTCGAACGAGCTTCCCTGGCGCGAATCGACTCGCCGACGTCGTCGTGATCCACGAGGACCACGACGGCCGCATCGACGCGGAGCACCTCGCCGCGGAGCTGGAGCGCCACGCCGATCGGGCGCTGAAGATCGGCTCGTTCTCGGCCGCCTCGAACGTGACCGGGATCCTGTCCGACGTCCGGGGGATCAGCGCCCTCCTCCATGCCCACGGCGCGCTGGCCTGCTGGGACTACGCCGCCGCAGCCCCCTACGTCGCGATCGACATGGCCGGCGATGGCCTCGACGCGATCTTCGTCTCGCCCCACAAGTTCATCGGGGGTCCGGGCACGCCGGGGCTGCTCGTCGCCCGCAAGACGCTCTTCCGCAACCGCGTGCCGACCCAGCCGGGTGGCGGCACCGTGGCCTACGTGAACCCGACCGAGCAGCTCTATCTCGACGAGATCGAGCGCCGCGAGGAGGGTGGGACGCCCGCCATCGTCGAGTCGATCCGGGCCGGGCTCGTCTTCGGGCTCAAGGAGGCGGTCGGCGTCGAGGCGATCCGGCGGCGCGAGGAGTCGTTCATCCATCGCGCGATCGTCCGCTGGTCGGCCAATCCGGACATCGAGATCCTGGGCAACCCCCATGCGGGCCGCCTCTCGATCGTCTCGTTCGTCGTCCGCCATCGCGGCGGGGACGGGCAGTCTCGCTACCTCCACCACAACTTCGTCGTCGCCCTGCTCAACGACCTGTTCGGGGTCCAGGCCCGGGGCGGCTGCTCGTGCGCCGGGCCGTACGGCCACCGCCTGCTGGGGATCGACCTCGAGCACTCCCACGCGTTCGAGCGCGAGATCGCGCGCGGCTGCGAGGGGATCAAGCCGGGTTGGGTCCGGGTCAACTTCAACTACTTCATCAGCGAGACCGTCTTCGCCTACATCCTCGACGCGGTGGACCTCGTCGCATCCGATGGCTGGCGGCTGCTCCCCGCGTACCGGTTCGACCCGGCCGGCGGCCTGTGGAGCCACGCCGGTGGCGTCGTCGAGCCGCCGCTCTCGCTGGGCGCGATCCGCTACGAGGACGGCGCCATGCGCTACACGGCCCATCGCCACCGCGAGCCCGAGGCGCGCCTGGCCGACTACCTGGCCGAGGCGCGCCGGCTGCTGGCCGAACCGCCGTCGGCGACCGTGGGCGACGCCGGGCCGCTCGACGTCGGTGCCGACTTCGAGCATCTGCGCTGGTTCTGGCTCCCGAGGGAAATTGCCGCCGGGGCGTGACGCGCCGCGCCTCCACGCACGGATCAGGCAATGGGCTTGATCGGCTCACCGTCGAGACAGACAGGATTCCGACCGACGGCCTTGGGTTGGGCCCATTGCGCCGCGTGACGCTCGCGAGAGAGGGCCTGCCGCAGGCGGGGCGGACACGCGGCCGTCGGCGTTCGGGCCGAACGTCGGCGGTGTTGCGAGCACGGATTTCGACACTTTCGACATTTCCGCTGGGTCCCGAGGGTGTTGTCCCGGAAGAGGCCGGGTATCCACCGTTTCGAGAGGAGCCTCCGCCCGCCTCGCCGCTGGCTGCTAGACTCTCCTCCGCGCCGACATAGCTCAGCGGTAGAGCAGCTGTTTCGTAAACAGCAGGTCCTCGGTTCAAATCCGAGTGTCGGCTCCAGCGAGTGCGCTTGAATCCGCCCCGGTTCCCGCCGGGGCGGATCGATTCCAGCCCTGTTGACCCCCGCACCGACTGGCCTCATCGGACGCCTTCACCCGGTTCGGAGCGATCATCGACCCGGTTCGTCACGATGCCGGGATCGCGGGGATGGCCCGGCCCGGTTGGCAGGACCCGGGTGACCCCATGGTCACGCGCCAAGACCCAGCCCGGCCGATCGCCCACGCTGGCCCGTCGCAGGCGCCGGGTTCGATGGTCCGGGATCAGATCCGTGCCACGATGTTCAACTCGCCGGGCCTGTCGCCGCCACATCGGCCCGCTTCGATCCCGAAAGGAGCCACCGTGGACACTGCCGATGCCATCTTCGGACTCGCCGCCGTCAACGGCATCGAGCTTGCGTACCAGATCCACGGCAGCGGCAGGCCGCTCGTCCTGCTCCACGGAGGATTCGGCTCGGTCGAGATGTTCGGGCCGAACGTCGCGGCCATGGCGACAGGGCGCTCGGTCATCGGCGTCGACCTGCAGTCGCACGGACGGACGCCCGCCGTCGAGCGGCCGATGCGCTTCGAGACGATGGCCGACGACGTCGCTGCCCTCATCGGCCATCTGGGCCTCGAGCAGGCTGACGTCATGGGTTTCTCGCTCGGCGGCGGGGTTGCACTCCGGACGGCGATCCAGCACCCGGGCTCGGTTCGCCGGCTCGTCCTCGTCTCGACGCCGTTCAAGCGGGCCGGATGGCATCGCGAGCACGTCGACGCCTTCAACACGATGGGTCCGGAGATCGCGGAGCCGATGAAGCAGAGCCCGATGTACGAGGTTTACCGCGAGATCGCGCCGCGGGTCGAGGACTGGCCGATCCTCGCCGCCCAGCTGACCGGGCTGCTCAGGCTCGACTACGACTGGACCGATGAGGTCCGGTCCCTGGCGATGCCGGTGCTGATTGTCATCGGAGACGCGGACGGGTTGCCGCCGCGCCACGCGGTCGAGTTCTTCGAGCTTCTCGGCGGCGGACAGCGCGACGCCGGCTGGGACCGCTCCGCGATGACCAGGCACAGCCTCGCGATCCTGCCCCGCCTGACCCACTACGACATCGACGTGGCGCCAGCCCTCGCGGCGACGGTCGCGGCGTTTCTCGACGAGGGGTAAGGCTCGGCACACGACACCACACCATGACCACGTCGGCGCCGGTACGAGGTGAGCCACGCAGGGTGCTGGGAGCGAGTCGTGCTCGCGGACGTCCGTCCGCGTCGAGAGCTCCGCGCAAGCGACGAGGGATTTCGGGCGCGCCCTCAAGTCGCTCGGGAGCCCTATCGGCGCACTCTCGCGATGGCGGCTGGCACGGCCGATCACGTCTGGTCCCGCTCAACTGTCGTCCCGCATCGAGCCGCCGTCCGTGGCGAACGCCACGAACGCCTCGGAGATCGCGTGGGCCGGCAGGGTGGCGGCGAACAATGGCCGCGAACTCCCGCTGCGACACAATTCACGCCCCCGTGCATACTCCGCCGATCTGGGGGGTGGCAGCGGACCGCGAGGTCCCACCAGTGCGGCGTCCAACTCGGTCGCCATCCGTTGCGCTGGGCCAATGGCGAGACCGACCCCGTCTGGGTCGGGCGCGGTTGCGCCCAGAACGTCAGGGGGGCTCACGCAATGTCAACCGAGCAGAACAAGGCCGTCGTCCGCCGCTTCATCACGGAGACACTGGATGGTGGCAACGTCGATGTGATCGACGAGCTGTTTGCCCCGAACTACGTGAACCAGGCGATGGGGGGCATGGACGTCGCGGGCTTCAAGGGCGTGTTGGCTGCGATGGCTGCGGCAATACCCACTCGTGCGTTCAAGATCGAGGATCTGGTCGCCGAAGGGGATGCCGTCGTCGCCCGCTTCACGTGGGCGTACACCTTCGCCAATGGGGAGAAGGTCGCGGGCCGGGGTCTCACCTACTACGGTCTCGCCAACGGCAAGATCACGGAAGACGACCCGATCACCACGCCGGATCTAATGCAGACGCTCGGGCCTCTGCTCGCGCCGTCCCACGCCTGATAGGAACGATCCGCTGACGATCGGGACGCCGCAAGCCATCAGGCTCCTGCGGCGTCCCCTGACGGTCGCCACGCCATCGAGCTGGGCCAATGGTGATCCCGACGCTCCGTGCGACACGTTCCTGATGCCTGAGGTGACACGATGCTGTCCGACTTTCTGGCCGTCACGACGCTGGTGGTGACGGACGTCGACGTAGCCAAGCGGTTCTACCGTGACCAGCTTGGCCTGACGCTTCTTGAAGAGACCCCGACAGGCTGCCGGTTCGGGGCCGGTAAGGGATCACAGCTCACGATCCGGCGGGGGCAGCCGTATGCCGGTGGTCAGACGGTGATGCACTTCGAGGTCGATGACGTCGAGGCAGTCGTCCGCGATCTGACCTCGCGGGGAGTCACCTTCGAGGAGTACGAGACGCCGAAGACGGTCAACTTCATCGCCCAGTTCGGACCGGCTCGCGGTGCCTGGTTCAAGGACCCCGGTGGCAACGTGCTCGGCCTGCGCGAGGGTCCGGTCCCCGTCGGCGGATAGCGCCGCCAAACGGCCAGCCCGACACACCGTCACCAATCCTACTGATCCCGGTCACGAGCCTCCCGAGCTACGTCCACCGCTCCTTCGAGATCGCGCCAGCACCAGCAGACCGTCCGACGTCAAGCCCACGGCTGCCGCCTAGGGCTCAGCCAGCTGTGGCGTGATAGACAACAGAGACGAGGACTGCGACCGACCCGACCAGTGCGAGAAGCCAGCCACGAGGGCTGGGCGGCGCAGCCGCGAACGCCTGTCGACACGATGAACGCATCGTGATCGCGCTGGATCAGCCCGGCTATCCACGTCGCAACGACCCCGACCCTGCACTCGTTAGAGAGCCAGCTGTTCCGGGGTCGAGGTGACCGCAGCCGGGATTGCCTCGAACGTCAGGTAACGGCCGGTCCACGGAGTCGCGGCGAACGGGAAGCGATATGGCAGCAGGAACCGGCGCAGGGCGGCGTACGAGATGCTGGTGTCCGGCGGCGAGTCGTACCCGTTGATGCTCTGGCGCCCGTAGAGCGGACCGACGATCCGCACGCTGACCACCTGGAAGTCTGCCGTGCGAGCCGGGTCGGCGCTCGCCGTGAACCCGGTAAGGACCCAGGCGTGGCGCCCGGCGGCCACGATCAACGCAACCGGCTTGCCGGTTAGGCGGAGCTGAGTGACGGCGGAGCGAACCGCGTCGTCGAAGGTCGGGCTCGAGACGAGCGCGAAGTCGGGGCTTACGTAGTGCCGAAGGCCGGCGAGGAAGCCCTGCGGATCGACGCCGCGGTGACTGGCCAGCTGGTATCGGTTGCTGGCACGCATGTAGTCGAAGAACTGCTGCTGGTGGGCGCTGCTGTGGTCGGTCTCGCCGAACAGGATGTTGCGCATGATCTGCACGCTCGCCGCGGTGCACCACGTCCAGGTGGCCTGCTCGGAGTAGACGCCGGGGCGATAGACGTCGAACGTCTCCGGGTTCCCCTGGGGTGAGGCGCCGGCCACCGCGGCGGGCGCGAGAGCGAACAGCACGAGGAAGAGGGCGGCGATGCCGATGATGCGAGGCCGCCAGGTTCGATCAAGCGACGCGACCATCAGGAGGACCCTCTTCCGCCAGGCGACCGTGTCACTAGAACTCCCGCCGCCGGGGTCAGAACACCAGGCCGGCCGGCAGGGGCTCGTGGCCGTCGGGCACGTACAAGTGGTTCGCCGAGGTGCCCGGCGCGTCCGTGGCACCGTACTGCCAGATGATCCTGTTCGTCGCCGGGTCCACGATGATCAGCCGATGGCGGAAGTCGTCGTTGATCGAGATCGTGCCATCGGGGAGGGGGGTCGCGAGGCTCGGGTAGTCGAGCCGGCCCGGGCCAGTGGTCGGCCCGTAGCGCCAGAGCAGCTTCCCGGTCGGGCTGACCCGCACGACGGCACCGGGGTTGTTGTAGTCGGCGACGATCACGTTCCCGGCGCTGTCGACCTGGGCGTCCGACGGGTAGAGGACTGGAACGTGGATGTCGAAGACGACGCTGCCATCGGCAGCGAGACGCACCACGCGCGAGCCCGTGATCTCGGTGATGAGGATCCCGCCGTCCGGGAGCGGCGTGTCCCCGTTCGGCCGGCCGTACGTCGCGGGGGCGGCGGGAGTGCACACGCCGGTCTTGCCCCACTGGTGGACGATCTGCTTCGCGGGGCTGATCTCGAGCACCCGGCAGTTCTCGATGTCGGCGACCACGATGTCCCCGTTCGCGAGCGGATACGCGTCGTCCGGGGTGTGGAGGGACCCCGCGCCGGATCCCGCCTGGTTGTAGCGGCCGTACTGCCAGGTGATCCGTCCGGTGGCGATGTCGATCCGGTCGATCACCTCGTGGGTCTCGTCGTTGGCGACGATCGAGAGGCCGTCCGGGGAGATGAACGCGTCGTCGGCCCCGAACAACTGGCCGGCCGGGACGGCCCCGGCTGTCGACGTCGGGAACCGCCACCAGACCTTCCCGGTCCGGTCAACCACCAGGAGCCGGCCGTTGCCGCGGTCCGCGATGAGGAACCCGCCCGGGAACGCCCCGGCGGCCGGACCGGCAGCGACACTGGCGGTGGGCGCGGTCGCCGAGCCGGCGGGCGACGCCTGGCCGGGCGACACGGTTGCGCCGCCCGCGGCGCTCGGGATCGTCGCAGCCAGCGGGGCTCCCGTCGGAGATCCCGCGCCAAGCGTGGTCGAGGACGCCTGCCCACAGGCTGCGACGAGGAGCGCGCACGCGCAGCCCAGCAGGAGTTGGCCTGAGGCCCGACGGCCCGCCGTCGCCCGAGGCTCGTTCATGGCGTCGACCTGTACGCGCCGAATCGGTCGGCCCGTTCTGGCGTGACCGGAGGCGGGTGATGGGGCGCGCGGAGGTCCAGGGGTGGCAGCGACGGGAGAGGCAGCGGCCCGGCTCCCGGCCCCCGCAAGGCAAACGTCGGCCGCAAGGCCCGTTCGCGCGACGTTGTGACGGCCGTGACGATCCGATAGGCGGTCAGGACGACGACCAGCGCCGTAGCGACCACGTAGCTCCACCAGGCCCACGCGGTCCCGCTGTCGCTCCCGGACATGATCCCGTGGGCGGTCGCGCCCACGAACGAGAGGAACGTCAGGTAGTGGAGCAGCCGCCAGGTCCTCTGCCCGATCCGGCGGCGCACGTAGAAGCTCGCGATCACGATCCCCAGGAGGTAGAAGGTCAGCTGGCCGACGCCGACCCAGAACGGCTGGTACGGCGCGACGAAGGGGACGAGCATCTCGGCGAACAAGAACGGCACCGTGGCGTCGAGGCCGAGCAGGACGACGTGGACACCGGCCAGGCCCAGGCCGATCGCCGCGAGATCCTGGTGGAGCGCAAACGAGACCGGTCGGTGCGCGATCGCGTCGAGCATCTTCGTGGACAGGAGCAGGCCATAGACGACCGACCCCGTGATCGCGAAATAGGAGAGGAATGCCGTCACGCGGGTCGCCACCCAGGGCAACCGGCTGGGGGCGCCCTGGGCCAGGTCCGCCAGCGCCGACACCGCGCGCGGACCGGTGGCTCCCAGGACGGCGCCGACCACGAGCATGAAGACCACCCAGACCGCGAGGATCTGGAGCGGGGAGAGGCCTCGGTATCTCATGCCAGCCACCGGGTCGTTCTGGGGACCGCAAGAACGCGGCCGTCGGAGGCAAGCAGGACAGCGCCGAGGACCGGGGCCCGGTCCAGGACGTCCAGCGCTGCGACGAGGCCGAGCACGACCGCGGTCTTCGCCCACGCCTCGGCGGCGCGCGCGGTCGCGGCCAGAACGGTCGCCTGGATCACGGCCGTGGCGGCAGGCCGGCCGGTCCGCGGATCGATGAGATGGTGGCGTTCGCCGTCCGGCCCGGTCCAGCGGTGGACGCTGATGCCCGAGGTTGCGAGGCCATAGCGCGCACCGCGGGACGCGCCGGGCAGGACGAAGACCGCGAGCTGTGTCCCGCTCGCCCGGGGGTCGGCCACGCCGACCTCCCAGGCATCGGTCTCTGCGCTGTGAATGGCGAGATCTCCATCGGCGTCGACGAGCGCTCCGGGATGGCGGTCGAGGAGCGCGAGGGCGCGATCTGCGATCCAGCCCTTGGCGACCCCGTCGAGGTCGAATGCGACCTCCGGCTCGCGATGCACGAGCCCGCCTCGGTGCCGAGAGCCCTCCAGGCGCCAGGCCGCGGGTGCCGCTGGCGTGCCAGGGCCGGCGTGCCGTCGAGAGGGTGCTGTCGCCGCTCCGGCCCCGGCCGCCGAGGCCACACGGGCCGGCAATTCCGCAGCCAGCCGCTCGCGCAGCAGCGTCGGGTCAACGATCCCACCGGTCAGCTCGGCAGCGTCGGCGGCCCAGCGCAGGGCGGTGGCAAGCGTCGGTCGGACGGGCACGACACCACGCGGATCAGCGTTCGTACGCATGAGCTCCGAGGCCGGATCGTGGCGGGTGAGACGCCCCGCCCAGGCCCGGACCCGCGACGCGACACGTGCCGCGTCCCGCTCGGCTGCCGTCACGGATGCGCCGCGGGCCACCGCCACGTGCACCTCGAGATCGCCGCCCATCGCCCGGGATCGGCTGAACGTGCGCCGCAGCGGCAGGGTAGCGGCTTCCGCCTGGCCCTCGACCGGAGCGTCGGTCCTCACGGTCTCGCGCCTGACTGGCGCGTGACCACGGTTGTCTGGACAGGCGCCGAAGGCGCCAGCTGTGTCGCCACGACGGCGGGCCCAGACTGGCTCGACTGGGTGTAGCCGTACGGCACGGTCGCCCCGTTCGAGGTCGACGCGACAGTGTCTGCCGGCTGGGTGGAGGCGAGCGTCGACGCGGGAACCGCACCGCCCGCGATGGCGGCCACGAGCGCCGAGAGCGTGGCGATGCCACCGGCCGCGAGCGCGAGACGGGCGGGGCTCGGGTCGGGCCTGCGGGGTATCGGGCGCGTGAATTGCGACCCGGGATTCTCAGGGCGCCGGGACGGCGCGCCGACCGGGCGGGAGGCCGGAGCGGGCTCGCGTCGTGCGGATCGCTCGGTTCGGATGGGTATCTCGTTCGCTTCCTTCTTGCTCGCTGCCCTCGCCGCCCCGGCGCGACGGGTGCTGGATTGCCGGGTCACGACTCAAGCCTCGGGCTGCGTGGTTGCGGCGGCGAGGCTTCTGGGTCGGCGTTGCGTTCCACTCGGCGGAGAGAGCTGAGGATGGTCGGGTTAAGGGGCGTCGGTGCATCACTGGACTGGCTGGTCATCTGGCCTGGCTCCGTGCTGGCGGGTCCGGCACGCGCCGAATTGCGTATGCCGGACCACGAGCACAATCCTCGGGCCGGACGGTGAGCCGGGCCTGTGGGTCGGATGTGCGTTCTCACAGGAAGGCCGTTGGACCGTTGACGTGGTTGCGGCGGACCCGGAGGATGACCCCCGATGCGAATCCTTCTGGTCGAAGATGAACCGAAGATGGCGGAGCTGATCCGCCGCGTCCTGGTCGCCGAGCGCAACGTCGTGGACCGTGCCGGTGACGCCGTGGGCGCGCTCAGTCTCGTGACGGCAGCCGAAGCGGCGCCGTACGACGTCCTGGTGCTCGACCGGATGCTGCCCGACCTCGACGGGCTCGACCTGCTGCGTCTGCTGCGGACCCGCGGCGTCCGGACACCGGCCCTCATGCTCACGGCACTTGGCGGCGTCGACGACCGGGTTGCCGGCCTCGACGCGGGCGCCGACGACTACCTGGCCAAACCGTTCGCCTTCGCGGAGCTGCTCGCGCGAGTTCGGGCGCTCGGCAGGCGCGTGACGGCCGCGCCGGCCCCGCGGCTCGCGGCGGGAGACCTCGAGCTCGACGAGGAGCGTCACGTCGCCCGCGTCGGGGATGCAAGCGTCGATCTCTCCGCCCGTGAGTTCGCCCTGCTCGCCTACCTGATCCGAAACGAGGGTCGGGTCGTGACGCGCCAGCAGGTTCTCGATGCCGTCTGGGGGGCCGAGCCGGACGTCTACTCGAACGTGGTCGACCTGTACGTCTCGTATGTACGGCGCAAGCTCTCGGAGCTGGGCAGTACCACCGGCGTTCGGACAGTCCGGGGTGTCGGGTACTCGCTCAGGACCGGCACGTGAGCGAGCGCGTCCCCGCGAGCCGGCTGCTGACCTCGACCCGGCGGCGCCTGGCAGTGGTGACCCTCGCGCTCATCGGTGCCCTCGTGCTCGCCATCGGAGCGGCCACCGCCTTCGTCGCGACACGCGCGCTCGACCAGGACGTGGACCGCGCGCTGGAGCAGTCGGCCACCGCGGAGTCGCAGCGGCTGGCAGGCGAGCTGCCGTCTGGCGGCGGCGACGCGAACGACGAGCGCCCCCCGGAGGCATCCGACACGTTCTTCCTCGTGCTCGACCCGAGCGGGAACCTGGTCTCGAACCCCTCGGGCGTGCCCCGCCAGGGGTTGCCCGACGAGGAGGCAGTCGCCGCGGCACGGGCGACCGGCCGCGACCTGCGAACGGTTGACGACGGCACCGTCCCCATCCGTCTCCTCACGCTCCCGATCGGCCGGCCGGGGAGCCCCGTCGGCTGGCTGCAGACCGGGTTCGTGCTCACGCTCCATGATCGCCAGACGGGCAGCCTGATCTTCGCCATCACGCTGGTCGGCCTCGTTGGGCTCGCGGGCGCGGCGCTCGTCACGCTGTTCGTGACCGGCCGCGCCCTCGTGCCGATCCGCGCGGCGTTCGCGACAGAGCGACGCTTCGTGGCCGATGCGTCGCACGAGATCCGGACCCCGGCCGCGATCATCCGGGCCTCCGCGGAGGTCCTGGAGCGGGAAGGTTTGGTCGCGGAGGAGGGTCACGAGCTCGTGGCGGACATCGTGGCCGAGTCCGACCGGCTGGGCGGCCTCGTGGATGAGCTCCTCGCGCTTGCCGCCTCCGAGCGTGGCGCGCTGACCATCGAGCGGCGCCCGATCGACATCGCAGAGGTCGCCCGTGACACCGTCCGCCGGGCCGGTCCGCTGGCCGTCGAGCGCGGCATCGAGCTCGTGGGCCCGACCGATGACGGGCGGGTCTTGCCGGTCCTGGGGGATCGAGACCGGCTCGTCCAGATCCTGCTCGTGCTCGTGGACAACGCGTCGCGCCACTCGCCTCCGGGCGGCCGCGTGACCGTGACGGCGCAGTCCGCCGCCGGGCGCACCGCCTCCGTCTGCGTCGATGACGAGGGGCCCGGCATCCCCGCGGAGGCCCGCGAGGCGATCTTCGAGCCCTTTGCCCGCCTGCCGGGTTCGCGCCGCGGCGCGGACGCGGGGAGCGGTCTCGGTCTTGCAATCGCACGACGCCTCGCGGAGCTCCACGGCGGGTCGCTCGTTGCGACCGACGCGCCGGGTACGGGCGCGCGGTTCGTGCTCTCGGTCCCCCTCAGGTCGGGGTCTGCGTGAGCGAACGGGACGCGGCCTGAAGACCGCGGCGGTCTGCCATGCCAGGCATCAGCTCATCCCAGGTCAGCCTGCCCCCACCCCGAAGAAGCGGCTGATGCTCCAGGTGAGCAACATCGCGACCGAGCCGCCGACGACGTTGCGGAGGATGGGTCGGATCTTCGGCGAGCCGGAGATCACCGCGCTGATCCAACCGGTGATGAACAGGCCGACCAGCCCGACGGCGACCGTGACCGGGATCCGCAGTGCCGCCGGGCAGAGGAGCATGGACACCAGCGGGAGCAGGAAGCCTGCGGTGAACGAGATCGCGGACGCGAGCGCGGCGTGCCACGGGGTGGTCAGCTCCTCCTGGTGGACGCCGAACTCGGCGCGCAGGTGGGCGGCCAGCATGTTGTGCGCCGAGAGCTCTTCCACGACGGTCCGCGCGGTCGCCTCGGAGAGTCCCTGACCCCGGTAGACGGCGACCAGCTCCTCGAACTCCTCCTCCGGACTGTGCAGGAGGTCGTGGCGTTCCCTGGAGATCAGCGCTTCCTCGGTGTCGCGCTGGCTGGAGACCGAGACGTACTCGCCCATCGCCATCGCCGCGGCACCGGCCAGCAGGCCGGCGATCCCGGCGAGCGTGATGGCGGACAGGTTGGCGGGATCGGCCGCGGCGACGCCGATCGTGATGCCCGCCCCGGACACCACGCCGTCGTTCGCGCCGAGGACCGCCGCGCGGAGCCAGTTCAGCTTGGCGCCGAGGCCGCCGAACCCGACGGTCGCCCGGGGCGCCTGCTGAATCCCTGGGTTGACTTCCTGCATGCTCGACTCCGCGCTGTGGGGGTGGTTGGATGTGTGCTATGCCATGGCGGTGACGAACCAGCGGGCGGAGCCGACCAGCCGCGCGATCGATCGGGAGCGCGTGGAGGCCGACGACTTCGTGCAGGCGTCGGACACCTTCGCCCTGCTCGCATCACCGGTCCGGGTGCGCCTCTTGTGGCTTCTGAGCGAGGGGGCCTGCGACGTGGGGCACCTGGCCTCTCAGCTCGGGGTGTCGGTCGCCACCGCGAGCCACCACCTCGGCCGGATGCGCCTCGCTGGGCTGGTGTCGGCGCGGTCCGAGGGGCGCCGGCAGGTGTACTCCCTCGATGACCCGCACGTGGTGAGCCTGGTCACCCAGGCCGTCGACCACCATGCCGACCTGCGAACCCGGAGCCGCTGAGCCGGATCGCCAGACGAGGGATGGCTGGGCACCGTCCGTGTGGCCATCGACGGTCTGTCCCCCCTGATGCTCAAACGTTTGTAGATATCTACGAACGATGGACATCATACGGCTCCGGCGCTCGGCAGGCGCCGCACTTCGGCGCCACGCTTCAGGTCGGAGCCTCTACGCGCCGGCCCTCACCGGACGAATCCCGGGTCGAGAGGGCGTCGTGGCCGATGCCGTGGCAACTTGCCGGAGGCTGAGCGCGAGGACCGGACAGGCATCGGCCGCGCGGCGGGCGCGCGAGAGCAGTCGCTCGGGTACCGGACCCGGCTCAATGACTGGGTAGCCCCACTCGTCAAGCGTGATGCGCTCGGGCAGGTGCACCGCGCAGATGCCGTAGCCGTCACAGCGGATCGGATCGAGGCGGAGCGCCTGGGCCATGTCAGGCAACCCTCCGGCGCGCGGCCGAGCATGGGCGACGAGCCTGGTGCCGGGCGAAGTCGCCGGCGAACACGCGCAGCGCGCTCCGCAGGAGCGCGATCGCGCCGTCCGGGTGATGGCACGCGCCGCGGCCCGCCACCTGGTCCGCCCAGCCGCCGATGCGCTCGAGCTCGTATTCCGGCGCGGTGCCACGGGCGAGACGCCGCACGGCCTGTGCGATGGCTTCGAGGCCGTACACGCACGGCCCGCACTGGGCGGCGGTGGAGCCCGCCATGTACGTCATGATCTCGGCCGTGGCATTCACGCCGCAGGTGTCGGGTCCGCTGAACGCCACGACGCCACACCCGAAGCCGAGCCCGCGCTCCCGCATCGTCGCAGGGTCGAGGGGCTCGTCGCGCACCTCGTCGAACGCCGCCCAGGCGCCGAAGTAGCCGCCGAGCAGCACCGCGGATGCGGATGACCCGGCAGCGGACAGCCGGGCTACCTCGCCGACCGGGGTGCCGTACTCGATCTCGCGAACCCTCGGTCGAACGTTCGTTCCGCTCACGGTGATGAAGGGCGGACCCGCGCGTCATACCACGGCCGACCTCGCGGTACCAGGCGTCGCCGAAGTGCGCGATGAGAGCGGCCTGCGCGAGGCTCTCCACGTTCTGCACGAGCGTTGGGCGGCCAGCGACCCCGCGTTCGTGGGGCCGCACGTCGAGAAACGTGGGGCGTGCGTCGCCCGCGTTGAGGTAGTGGACGACAGCGGTCGCCTCGCCCCCGACGTAGCCAACCGGCGCCGCCACGAGCTGCACGCGCACGCCGGAGTCGGACTTGCGCTCGGCGATCGCCTGGGCCAGCACTCGGCGGGCCGCCGTGTGCTCGCCGCCCACATACAGGATCACGTCCGGCGCCCCGACCGCCTCGGCGGCCACGATCGCGCCGTCCAGCACCAGGTGGGGTCGGCCCTCCATCAGGGCACGGTCCTTGGCGCTCCGCGGTTCGCCCTCGGCGCCATTCACGACCACGACCGCATCGCCGGCGGCGTGCTCGGCGACCGCCCGCCACTTGCGCCCGACGGGGAAGCCGGCACCGCCGCGGCCGAGCAGACCACTCGCTTCGACAACGGAGATGACGTCCCGCCGGTCAGTCCACGGTGGCAGGTCGCCAAGCCGGGCGCGGTGCGCCGCGAGGCGCTCGGGACCGTCCGCAAGGGGCGGTCCGGCTAGCAGGCGGGGTTCGAACGACGTCGTCATCTGACTCCTCCGCCGTCGGCGGCGAACACCCCAGCGGTCGTCGCGTCGCTCGCCGATCGCCGCTGGGCGACGCTCGCCACGACGCGGTACACGAGGAAGAACACGACGGCCGCCACCGGGATGAGGTAGGCCCAGATGGCCCAGGGCGCCGAGGTGTCCGATCCCGAGGTGATCCCATGGAGTGTGACGCCGACGAATGCCAAGAAGGTCAGGTAGTGGATGAGTCGCCAGGCCCGCTGGCCGATCTGGCGGCGCACGTAGAAGCTGCCCGTGACGATGGCCATGACGTAGAAGGCGAGCTGGCCGACCGCAACGGCGGCCGGCGCATACGGCGATGCGAACGGGATCGTGATGGCAGCGGGCGTGAACGCGAACGTGTGGTCGCCGAGCAGCAGGAGTCCATGCAGGCCGGACAGCGCCAGGCCGACCAGGGCAAGGTCCTTGTGCAGGACGAAGCTGACCGGGCGGTGGGCGATCGCGTCGAGCAGTTTCGTCGAGAGGAGCAGGCCGTAGATGACGGATCCCGCGACCGCGAAATAGGCGAGGAAGCCGGTGGCGCGGACCCCATACCAGGCGAGCTTGCCCGGCGCGAGTGCGGCGGTCGCACCGAGGGCGCGCAGCGCCCCGGGGACCGTGGCGCCGATGACGATCCCCAGTATCGCCGAGGTGGCCAGCCAGAGGACCGCCTGGATGGGCCGGGGCAGACCGCGATAGACGGGTCCGCGGCGCACCGACCGCGGCCTCCGCCGCGGCACCGGCGTTCCGGGGCGCTCGGGCATCTCGATCATCAGAGGGTCCCTCACGCCGCCAGCAGCGCGAGCGTTTCGGGCAGGGCCAGGGTCTCGCCCCGCTCGGTGAGGATGACCGCTCCGCGAACGCCGGCGCGCTCGAGCAGGGCCAGGCCGTCCACGGAGCCGGCGATGACGGCCGTCTTGGCCAGGACTTCGGCCCGGAGGGCCGACCCGCAGACGACGGTCGCCTGCACCACGTCCGTGATCGCCGGGGCTCCCGTGCGCGGGTCGATGAGATGGTGGCGCACCTGGTCGCCCAGGCGCCAGCGATGGATCGACGTGCCCGACGTCGCAACCCCCCAGCGAGCGGCCTGGCCAGGTCGCGATGCCGACAGGTGAAGGATCGCCAGCGTGGCGCCATCGGTGCGGGGGTCGTCGACGGCCACCGCCCAGAGCTGCCCGGGTCCGCAGCGAACCGCGAGGTCACCATCGGCGTCGACCACGGCGCTGGGCCACGCGGAGAGCAGGTCGAGGCCGCGATCGGCGACCCAGCCCTTGGCGACACCTCCGAGATCGAAGCGGACCCCGGGGGACCGCCGCACGACCATCGTCCGGCGTGGGCCGGGCGCGATGGACCACTCGCGGGCCGCCATGCCCGCCGCCGGTGCAGTCGACGAGTCCCTCGGCCGCGAGGCGAGCGTCCAGCAGGGTAATGTCGACGAGGCCTCCGCTCTCGTCCGCTGCGCGTCGCCCGGCACGCAGCACGGCCCCCAGCGTCGGGCCGACGGTCACGGCCGGGCTGAGGATCGGCATTCAAGGCAGAGAGCTCCGAGGTCTCGAGGTGCCGGCTCAGGCGGTCGGCCCACCGGCCGATCCGTGAGAGCAGGCGCTCGGCATCCTGGCGGGCACGCTCTTCCCCCGCCGCCGCGGCGAGGTGGACGACCAGGCGGCCGCCCATCGCGGTGGTCGCCACCGATACCGGGGCGATCGGCGTCGGCAAGGCTGCGCGTGGCGCGCGGGCGGTCCGCGACCAGACGGTCGGCGGCGATCACGGCAGGACCTTCCCGGACTGCGTCGTTCGCACGACCACCGTCTGCTGGGCCGGGGCCGGCACGGTGGTCACGATCGTGATCGGCTTCGGAGCCTTGGCGTCGATCACGCTGGCGCCGGGCGGGGCGGCCTGCCCTGGTGCGAGCTGGACATACTGGACGGGACGCTGCTGGGTGACCGTCGCCGGCGCCGCGGGCGCTGACCAGCGGCGACGAAGGGCTCGCAGGAGAGGGCGGCACGACGATCGCCGTCAGGAGCGCCGACAGGGCGGCGATCCCGCCGGTGCCCAGGGCGAAGCGCAGCCGGTTCGGGTTGGGCCTCGTCGGGGCCGGGCGCGTGCTCTGTCGGGCCGGGGAGCGATCGCAGCGCCATCAGTCGCTCTCGCCGTCCGCTCGCGGTCCCGCCTTCGCCGTCGTTGCCCTCGCCGCCCGAGCCGGGTACGGTGACGTGGACGACCTGGGGCGGTGCCGAGCGGGGCCGTCTTGGTGACGTGGATGACCTCGGGCGACGGGGCCGGCCGCACGTACACGACTTCTGGCTGGAGGGTCCCGATCGCCGCCGGGGACAGCGACACGCTCGCCGTGGCGACCGGAGAGGTCGCGGACGTGACCTGGCTGGCCGAGAAGTAGCCGTCGGCGACGAAGACCCCGCCGACCGTCACGACCGCCGCGATGGCGGCGACCGCGAGGCCGACTCGGTGGATTGAGGCGTTCATCAAGGTTCCCTCTTCCGGCCCGGTAGCCCAGACCACGCCTGAACCATGCGGGTGCACCCTGTGGTGCCCCTTGGGCGAGGATGAGGAACCTCCCATGAACGCCTGTCGGACGGAGGGCTGAGCCGCAGGCCGAGAGCCGCGCCCGGTAGTCGAATCTCAATCCGGCCGAAATCGCGGTCCGCCTCCGCGTCCGGCATGCTGGCGGCCCCTTCGCAGCCCAGCAGGAGCCGATGACCCGCCGCGACCGCCGCCGCCCCACGACGCGCCGCCCCGAGTGGCAGGACGCCCCGCCCCGCAGCGGGGGGTCGGCACCCGGCCGGCCCGAGGTCCCCGCGATGGAGCCGGCGGTCCGGCGCCTGTACATGGCCCTGCTGCCGCTGCGCTTCTTCGCCGGCGCCACCTTTCTCTACGCCGGCATCGACAAGTTCCTCGATCCGCGCTTCCTGGCCGCCACCGGCCCGGGCTCGATCGGCGAGCAGCTGACCGCCTTCACCCGCGACAGCCCGGTGGCGTTCCTCGTGACGGCCGTCGCCCTGCCGTTTCCGGTCCTGATCGGCGTGCTGATGGCCCTCGCCGAGATCGCGATCGGCCTGGGCGCCCTGACGGGCCTGCTCTTCCGGGCGAGCGCGGCGGCCGGGGCCGCGGTCTCGCTCCTCTTCTTCCTGACCGCGTCGTGGGCGGTCCACCCCTACTACTACGGACCGGACCTCCCGTATGCCGCGGGCTGGCTGACGCTGGCCCTGGCCGGCAGTGGCGGGCTGGCGGTCCTCCGCCTGCCGTTCCCCGCGCTCCTCGCACCCGACGGGGATCCCGCCGAGGCGTCGCCCGAGCGGCGCGCGATCCTCCAGGGCGGCCTCCTAGCGGCCGCGGCGCTCGGGGTTGGGGCCGTGGCGGGCTTCGGCGGCCTCCTGCGGGGCCGCGCTCCGGTCGCCGCGCTCGCGAACGCGGCACCGACGCCGTCGCCCGGCGGCGGCGCGAGCCCGGGCGCGAGCCCGGCGGCAACCCCGCCGACCGCCTCGCCGGCTCCCGGCGCATCCGCGGCCCCGGTCGCCGGGCAGATCGCGACGCTCGGCAGCCTGCCGCCGAGGACGGCGCTTCCGTTCACCGACCCGGCGAGCGGCGATCCCGCGGTCCTCATCCGGCTTGCCGACAGCAGCGTCGTCGCGTTCGACGCGGTCTGCACGCACCAGGGGTGCACGGTCCAGTACGACCCGCCGTCGGGGCTGCTCTTCTGCCCCTGCCACGGCGCGGTCTACGACCCGACCCACAACGCCGACGTTCTCCAGGGCCCCGCGCCGGCCCCCCTCACGCCTCTGCCCATCGTGGTCGACAAGGCCACCGGCACCATCACCCTCAAGGGCTGACCGAGCCTCCGCCCGGCCGGGCCGTACACTCCACGCAAGAAGTACGCCATGGATCTGCTCGCGGTCACCCTGCTCGGCGTGAAGTTCAGCGGGACGCTCGCGCTCATGGTCGTGATCGTCGTCCTCGTCATCCTCGGCATCCTGTGGTTCGCCTCGACGCGGCGTCGCCGCTGACGCCGTCTCCCCGAACTGGGCGTCTCCGCAGGCGGGTACTCCAGGCGGCTGCCGTTGTGCTCGGCGTCCTCGCGGCGGGGAGCCTGCTGCTCTGGGTCGGGACGCCGTCGGGCGACGACCTCGGGACGCGGGTCGCCTCGCTCGGGTCCCACGACGGATCGTAGGTCCTGCTCCCCGGAGAGATCCCGCCCCTCCTTGCCAAGGCGGTGGTGGCGACGGCGGACGAGCGCTTCTAACCGGGGATCGGGTCCCGAGGTGGTCCACGGGACGCCGACCGGCACCCCGAACCTGCCGCAGCCGCCCTGCCCGCCCACCTCCCAGCAGACGCTCAGCGTGGCGGTCACGGTGGCGTATGGCGTCCGCTGAGGGCACGGGCCGGTCGCCCAGCGGGGGCGGCGCTCGCAGGCAACCCGCAGCCATCCCGTGACTCCTCTGCCGCCCAACGGACGAGCCCCACCCGGTGGATCAAGGAGCCTATCCCGATGACCCGGTGACGCCCCGTCGCCCGGCGGGCGCCCACGCCACGTCTCGGGCGCTCACGCATCCGCTGGGACTATCGTCGGGGTGGCCGCGGCGCTCCGATGGGACGATACTCTGCCTTGTCCCGACAGAAGTTCCCCTGTCCCACGATCAGTCGCAGACGGAGAGCACATGTGTTTGACAGAGCCAGCCGGGCCCTCTCTAGTTGGGCCCACGTAGCCATCTTCAGGCTCCAGAGTTGGACGCAGGTCGGACTCCTTCGGTTCCAGCACGGTCAGGGCCTCGCCGAATATGCACTCATCCTTGCTCTTATCGCCATCGTCGCCATCGTCGCCCTGATCTTCCTCGGCGGACAGGTGTCCAAGATCCTGAGCACCGTCGGCAAGTCGGTCTGACCCCACCGATGCCGACCCGAGCGCCGGCCTCGCAAGGGACCGGCGCTCGTCCGTATCCAACGCTGGTGTGATTACGTAGGCGGCACGCGCCTGAACCGGCGCCTCCGGGAAGCGTGCATCGAGCGAGCGGGGGCACGCGTGGTGGGCCGGAACGATCACCCGGCGTTCGGCCCGCCAGCGGCGGCGTAGGTCTGGAGCATCTCCTCGCTGGGCTCGTCCATCACGAGGCTCGTCTACCGACGCCTGCGGGCCGCGTTTTCGGCGAGCCGCGCCGTGACGATCTTCTCGACGACCGCAGCCGGGAGGGGCTTGTCGGGGCGGAACTGGATCGTCCCCTTGGCGAAGCGGTAGCCCGCCAGTTCGTCCCGGTGCTCCTCGATGAGCGCCATGTTCCCCGGGAAGAGGCTGCAGTGGTCCCGGAAGGCGCCGATCCAGACGAGGATCCGGCCGTGGGCCCGGAAGGCTGGCATCTGGTAACTGATCGTCTCGGTCGCCTCGGGCGCGGCGGCCTTGATCATCGCCCGCAGGTGCTCCAGCGCGGCTCGCGCGTCCTCCGGACAGGCGGCCAGATACGCCTCGACGCTGGCTGGTGCGGCCATGCGCATCTCCTTCGCTGCGGTCACGCCGTGCGCTGCTGGGTCTCGCTCCAGCCCGCCTACTTCTTGGGCGGGAGGGTGCGGGTGAAGGTCGCAGCCCGTTCCAGCCAAGCGTGTAGCGTGGACTCGTCGGCGAACATCTGCGGCCCGACGGCCACGTAGCCCTTCATGGGTCGGCCCGGCATCGGCGGGAACGGCGTGCCGCCCAGTGTCTCTAACTCTGCGCGCGCGCCCTCGGGCAGCCTCAGCATGAGTTGGTCGTTGAACGTCCCGCAGCAGAGGTTGCCTCTCACGAAGGCGGCCGGGAACCCGAACATCTTGCGCCGCGTGACGTCGGGTCCCGTCGGTGCAACCCGCTCGAACAGTGCCACCACTGCCTCCGGGGAGGGATGAAACTGCATCGACGATCCTCCTTGGGCTCCTCGTCTTCCGGCGATCAACGCACCCGCATCCGGTTGTTCGTAGGCTCTCCCGACCGGCGTCAAGACCGCCGTGTTGGGGTGTCGAGTCATCGCTCGAAACGCCAGTGGGTCGCGCCGTATGGCTCGGCCGTGGCGACCCCGGTGACGGCGTCGAAGGTGAACCGGTACAGGTGCCAAGGCGGCGGACCCGCGCTCGGCGCGCTGTAGGGGCCTACGAATAGCGCGCCCTCGACCTCCACCGGCCAGCCGCCAGCGCGGAAGATCTCCGCGACCCGGCTGACAAGCCGGGAGTCATCGACGGGGGTCGCCTGTCCCTCTAAGATCAGGTCGATCCCAACGAGCCGCGCCGAGATGGTGCACACGGGGTTCGTTGCGAGGTTGCGTGCCTTACGCGTTGCCGGGCTGCTGTTGAAGTAGAGGTCCCCCTCGAACCAGACCGCACCGACGCCCGCCGCGTGTGGTCTGCCATCCGGCCCCACCGTCCCGAGGAAGAACGTCACACTTGGGCCAAGCGAACCGACCGCGAGGATGTCGCGGGGTCGGCTCCAGGGCAGCGGTTCTGATCCGTACCGGTCCAAGTTCGTCGTCTCTGCGGGCTGCCGCTCGCTCATGGCGTTGCCTCCGGTCTGCGAGGATGCGTCTCGGCGGAAGGGTCTCACGCCTCGTCCATGGGTGGAGGCCATTACGCACCGGCCCGCGAGGACGCCGAACCGTGGGAACCGCGCGATCCGCTTCTCCGGGCTCAGCACGCTCAGCGCACGGATGCAGGATGGCGCGTCGCCCTGCCGTTCCTCACCGTCACGTCGCAGAGCCAGCCCTCGCCCGTGGGTGTGGTCGTGACCTCGATCCTGGGCATCGCAGGACCCGACCTCTAAAGGGGAGTGTCTCGCTGGTCCTACCGAAAGCTGCGGGCCGCTCTATCCGCCAGCCGCGCCTTGACGATCTTCTCGACGACCGCAGCTGGGAGCGGCGTGTCCGGGCGGAACTGGATCGTCCCCTTGGCGATGCGGCAACCCGCCAGTTCCTCCCGGTGTGCCTCGACGAGCGCCCCGTTCCCCGGGAAGAGGCTGCAGTGGTCCCGAAGGCACCGATCCAGACGAGCATCCGGCCATGGGCCCGGAAGGCTGGCATCTGGTAACTGATCGTCTCGGTCGCCTCGGGCGCGGCGGCCCTGATCATTGCCCGAAGGTGCTCCAGCGCGGCTCGGGAGTCTTCCGGACAGGCGGCTACCGGGACCAGCACTTTGTCGCGGCCGACGAAGGACGAAGACGCCTGGAACTCCGCCTTCTTGACGGGGCTCAGCCGACCCGGACCCCACGGCAACCGGAACGCTGAGTGTTTGCTTGGGGGGTGGGTGGGCAGGGCGGGTGTGGCAGGCTCGTCGTCCCCGTCGGCGTCCGGCGGACCACATCGGGACCCGATCCCCGGCAGGATGACCTTCGGCTCTGTCGTGCACGGAGGGCCGGTCGGACCATGCCAGAGCAACCAGCCTCGTAGCGAGAAGGGGAACGGGTGGACTGGCCGACCGCTGCCGTGCTCATCGCCTTGATCGTCGCGGTCATGGTGATCGCGAGCACGTACATCGCGTCACGGGGCCCGAAGCCCTACTACGTATTCCTCCTGAGCGGCGTTTCCGTAGCTCTTCTTCCGCAGGAGCGCGAATGGGGGGCTCGTGACGATGAGGTCAACCGACGATGCCGGGAGATCTCCCAGCAGGAGGCGGCTGTCGCCGACGAGCTGCGCGCCTAGCTCAGTGCGGTAGGCACCTGTTTGCGCCACCTCGCCCAGTAGGCGGTCGCGGAGGTAGCCATCGTCGGGTGACGTCATGTTCGGAAGTCTACGGGTCCGACGATTCGCCGGATCGTCGGCAGCCCTCCACCGGCAGGTCAACGGTAAAGAGTCGAACGTGAAGTCGCCGGCCGAAGGTAAGCGGCCGGGACAACGTTCCAAATGGCCCTACTCGGGCCTCATTCAGGACCTACTCTCGACATCATGCGGTCATCGCCCTCGGCCGCAATTCCTGGCGGGTGGCCTCCGTGCGCCGAACCCTTACCTCACTGACTCTCGTGAGTGCTCTACTGGCCTCGGGTTGCTCCGCCGGAGCAGCGCCCACGCCGCGCGTGGTCTACGTAACCCCTCCGCCGACGCCTCAGATCATCTATGTGACTCCGGCGCCCGTCCCCACGCTTGCGGCCACCCCCGCCCCGACAATCTCCCAGACGCCTCCCGACACCTGGATGAAGCCGGTCTGTGCGGCCTGGGGGGATCTGCGCTCCAAATACACCGCGAACGTGTTGGCCGATGTCGTCGATTCCCTGAACGCGGGAGACATGGGGGACGCGGCGTCGCAGGTGCACGAGCTAAACCAGGCCGCGGCGGATGCTCAGAGCGTTCTTCGCGACGCGCCGGAGTGGAGTAAGGACGGGACGGAGTACGTGGGTCGGCTCCGGACGGAGGCCGCGGCGGCCCGCAAGTTCGCCGTGGCGGCTGAGCAAGTGTTCATGACGTACCCATATGGGAGTGCGACCTACGTGTCAGCAATGATTGCAGCCGGGACCAGGTACGAGACCGCGTGGAACTCCACTGACCGGATGGAGAAGGTGATGAGCGATCGTCACCAGTTCGACTGTCCGGCGTGGCTATCGAAGCCGGTGGCAACCCCACTCGCTGGGCCGGCCGCCAGCCGACCGTTTGGTGGCGCCGATGCGTCCGGGAGGATTTCAGGTGTCCCTGCGTAGCGGAGTTCGATGGTTGCGTGTCCACGTTGGTGAACGCGTGCCTCGCCACGCGCATCGGCCCGTCAGATCCGTAGTAGTCGTCTGTGGTCTCGCGATAGCCGTGCTCATGTCGGGATGCGCCGGCGCGGCACCCACACCCAAGATTGTCTATGTCACCCAGGCCCCGACCCCGATCGTCATCTACGTGACCCCTGCGCCGACGCCGACTTCAATGGTCGCGCCTACTCCTACTCCGACCCCCACGCCGAAGCCCGCGCCGAAGCCCACGCCGAAGCCCACGCCGAAGCCCGCGCCGAAGCCCGTGCCGGTTACCTGCATAAGCGAAGCGAAGTACGACGCGCTCGTGGCTGCCGCCAACCAATTCGTCAACGCCGCGGCTGACGCTACGGCTACCTCGCACCAAGAGGCCGCGGCGGACTACAAGAAGGCTGCCGCGGAACTCACTGCGATGGGTGACCTCCTGAGGGTCAAGAGCCAATCGATCGCAAACCACGCGTATCGCGAGGCAGACGCCTTTAAGACCGTAGCGTCGGACCTCGCGGCCGAGGACCTATCTGGGGCGCTTGATTGGCTTTATGTGGCCAATTCAGAGAACGAGGCGATACTCGCTCCGGACAGCTGGTTCTGCTGATCCCACCGAACCTGTCTGCGGTTCACAACCACAAACTGAGACCACCGCGATGACCACAAGGAGGACGGCCTAAGGCGGTCAACTGCGGACGCCGAAGGATGCTCGGCACGCGGTCCGCGCACGTCGCGTACGGTGACGGCCGACGGCGGACGCCACTCCTTCGGTTTCGTAAACAGCAGGTCCTCGGTTCAAATCCGAGTGTCGGCTCCAGCTGCTTCGCGTAAGTCCGCCCCGGTTGCCGCCGGGGCGGATCGATTCCGGCCCTTCTGGCCCCTACGTTGACCCCTGCGGAAGCCGGCCGGTTGCCCGAGCCTGCGTCCACAGTCGGCCGGGAAAGCAACACGATGCCGGGATCGTGCCGATTGGTGGCACACCCGGGCGGTCATCGTCCCTGGCAGTTCGCCGACCACGGGCCCATGCGCTCCGCGAGATCGCCGGTGCTCCTCCCGACGCGCCCGACGTGGCGGTGAGACCATCCCACTGGATCAAGCCGCAGGAGGCACCCATGGACTTTCGACGGCTGGGGCACTCGGGACTGCTGGTCTCCGAGGTGGGTCTCGGCACCAACAACTTCGGAACGCGCCTCGACGAGGCGCGCGGGCGCGACGTCCTCGACCAGGCGCTGGACCTGGGGGTGACATTCATCGATACCGCCGATGTCTATGGCAGGGGAGCGTCCGAGGCGCTGCTCGGGAAGCTGCTCGGCCCGCGACGCCAACAGGTCGTCCTGGCGACCAGGTGGGGATGTCCATGAGCGCGTCGCCTTACGAAAGGGGGCTCTCGCGCCGCTGGATCCTCCAGTCGGCCGAGGCGAGCCTGAGGCGGCTCGACACCGATTGGATCGACTTGTACCAGCTGCACCAGCCCGATCCGGCGACACCCATCGAGGAGACCCTGCAGGCACTCGATGATCTCGTGCGGGACGGCAAGGTCCGCTACGCCGGGTACAGCAACTTCGCGGCCTGGCAGCTGGTCGACGCGGACTGGACCGCGCGCGCCGGCCACCTCGTCCGGCCGGTCTCGGCGCAGGACCACTACAACCTGCTCGTGCGCGACATCGAGCGGGAGTTGCTGCCTGCCGGCCGCGCGCTCGGGCTCGGGCTCATCCCCTACTACCCGCTCGAGTCGGGGTTTCTGACGGGCAAGTACCGAGAAGGCCAAACCCCGCCGGGGGCGCGCCTGGGCGAGAGCCCGCGGGCCAGCGACGTCCTCACCAGCGCCAACTTCGCGCGTCTGGCTCGGCTCGGGGTGTTTGCCGAGGAGCGTCACCACTCGTTGCTTGATCTGGCATTCGGCTGGCTCCTCTCCAACACGGAGGTGACCAGCGTGATCGCGAGCGCCAGTTCCGCCGAGCAGGTGCGCCAGAACGTGCAGGCGGTCACCTGGCGGCTCGACGCCTCGGAGATGGCAGCGGTGGGTGCCCTGTAGCCATCGCCGGTCTGGCAATAGCCAGCTGCACCCGCATGTTCGCTATCGAAGAGCGTCCCATGTGTTTCGATCCCCACGACCACCCGCCGATCCTCGCGCTCGCGGGCGGTGCCTACGTGCACCGCCGCTTCGAGCTGCGCTCCACCGACGGCACTCCGCTCCGCGCCTTCGAGGCCCGCGCGGCAGCCATGCCTTCGCGCGCGGCGATGCTGATCCTCCCCGACGCACGCGGGCTGCATCCCTACTACGAGGACCTGGCCCTGCGCTTCGCCGAGGCCGGGATCGACGCCCTCGCGATCGACTACTTCGCGCGGACCTCCGGCATCGACGAGCGGGCCGACGACTTCCCCTTTATGGACCATCTCGCTCGAACCCGATGGGTCCACCTGCAGGCGGACATCACCGCGGCGGCTTCCTGGCTCGACGAGGCCGCCCCGGGACGCGCCCTCGCCGACTAGCTCGAAGCCCGTGCGAAGAGCTGGCGAGTCTTCGCCCGGAACGTCCCTGCGGGCTGCTGCACGGGGGCCTCGGCATCGGGCGGCGCTGACGTACCTAGCCGGGCATCTAGAGGGCGTCGGATGGACTCCGAACGCCTCTGGTACTCAGGCGAACTCGTGGCTTCGGCTTGCGTGCTGACGGCCTCAGGCTGCGGTGGGTCTCGGTCGCCGGCTCACTCACGATGTTGCCATGGTGACGTCCGTCAATGGGCCTACTCGAACGTGAGATGTGCCACGATTCTTGCGTGGACGTGAAGGAAGCTCGACCGACAGGCACCACGATCCGGCCGATGCTACCGGCCGATGTCGCTGCAGCTGCCGACGCGGTCCGGCGTGGCGATTGGGGTGACCGGGAGGCCTTCTTCCGCTTCGCCACGGGCCACCCGAACTGCCGACCGATCCTCGCAGAACGCGACGGCGAGATCGTCGGGACCGGCGTCGCGACGGTCTCGGGGCGGGTCGGATGGGTTGGCACGATCTGGGTGGCGCCGGCCGTACGGCGGCACGGTCTCGGGCGGGCACTCACGGAGGCGGTGATCGAGGAGCTCGAGGGTTCAGGCTGTCGGACGCTCGTGCTCGTGGCAACCGAGGCTGGCCGCCCCGTCTACGAGCGGCTCGGCTTCGAGGTCTTCACCCACGACCACGCCTTCGTCACGTCCGGACGTGGAGCCGAACGGACTCGATCGGTGGCAGATCCCTCCGTTCGTCGCTTCATCCCACCGGAGGATCTCGACGCCGCTGCGGCGCTCGACGGGTGGGCGACCGGCGAAGATCGGCGCCACATCCTGGCGACCTGCGATGGCTGGGTCGTCGGTGGAGCCCCGGGCGAGGTGACGGCGTTCACGCTGCGATCTCCGTTCGGCGGGGTCGCCACCGTCGCCCGCGACGCCTCCGACGCGCTCCGCCTCCTCGACCTTCGGCGCCGGGAGGCCGGCCCGGAGGGTCGCGTCCGCGCCGGCGTGCTCGATGAGAACGCCGCTGGCCTCGAGCGGCTCGTCGCCGAAGGCTGGACGGAGGTCTGGAGCGGCCCGCGGATGATCAGGGGTGAGCCACTCGACTGGACGCCCACCGGGATCTGGAGCCAGTTCAACCACGCACTTGGCTGACGCGCGGCGCTCTCCGCCGTGCGTGGGTGCGACCTGACGTGGTCCCGCTTCCGACGGCCAGCCGCGGCGATGCGGCAACAACGTATCCGTTCTGGCGTGGGTCAGTTCACCCTGGTCAAGCCACCTGTGACGCCGGGTGTTGGGGCGCGGACGCCGGCCCCTCCGTCGAGCTAAACACTCTGAGCGCGACGCCCTGCACCACCGCAACCGTCGCGATCCCGCCGATGAACGCAGGGGCGATCCCCCAGGGCACGATGGCCCAGGCGACGATGGCGAGGAAGGCGGCCGTCCCGAAGAGCCCCGAGAGGATCCCTCGTTGCACGCCGACGCCATGTGACGGACCGCCGGAGCGCTGTGCGAACACGGCGAGGATCGTCCCGATGATGGGAAGCATGGCGAGGAGGCCCGCGACCGCGGAGCCCACGAACGGGGCAAGCCCGGTGACAGCGACCACGACGAACGCGCCGACGACCATCCGGATCACGATGTCGCCCCGCCCGGGCGGCGCCGCAGCGCGTCCGGGCGCGCGCGCCGGCAGGAGGACCAACGCGGCGGCCGTCGCGGCCACGGCGAGGGCCAAAGTCGCGGGGACGAGCCATGACGCTGTCGCCTCCGCGACGAGCGCTCCAAGGAGCCACGCGCCGGTCGCGACCGTCAGGGCGGAACGCCAGCCGCGGTCGGCGAAGCGGGAGTAGGTGAGGCAGTACGCCGCGATCGCCACGCAGCCAGCGAGCGACGCGTGGGCCGCCGCAGCGGCAAACGTCGGTCCCCGGTCGAGCGCTAGGAAGAGCGCCACTGGTCCCGACGTCAAGGGCAGTGCGACGATCCACCCGCCCGCGGTGGGTCCCCAGCGCTGAGCGCCGAGGCTCGCCACGCCGATCAGGAGGGGCGTCAGGACGAGTTTCAGTGCGAGGAGTGCCACATCGCCAAGGGTAACGAGGCCGGACCCGTCCGCGCGGTGCCCGAGCGCAGCCGGCGCGCCGGCACGACGGACCTCGGATGTCGTAAACAGCAGATCCTCGGTTCAAATCCGAGTGTCGGCTCCAGCGACTGCGCTTGAATCCGCCCCGGTTTCCGCCGGGGCGGATCGATTCCGGCCCTGTTGACCCCTGCGCCGACCGGCCTCATCGGACGCCTTCACCCGGTTCGGATCGATCATCGACCCGGTTCGTCACGATGCCGGGATCGTGGCGAGCGAGGCCGAACCCGCAGCCCGACTCGATCCGGAGACCCGGGGCCTGGCCTACCCAGCGATCGGTTCTGGCGGAGAATCGCGACATGGGCATCGGACGCTTCGTACTGGTGGCTGACGTGAGCTCGGCCGATCCGGCGGCAATCGAACCTCTCCTGCGCCGACTCGTCGGAGGGGACATCACCCCGTCGCAGGACGGTTTCCACGTGGTGGCGACGCTCTCCGGCGACAGCGCCCGCGACCTGAACCGAGCGCTGCTCTCCGAGCTCCGCCGCGTCGAGCGGCGAACCCGCCTGCGCGCGGCTTGGACCGCCGGAGGGGTCACCGAACGCTTCTTCGACTACGTCCCAAAGATCGGGCGGGCCGCGCCGTCGGAATGACGCGATTCACGGCCGTCCGAGACACGGCGTCGACACGATGACCACGCTGCGTCGCCGAACGCTCGGACGCATCTGGTTGGCTGTGCCCGCCTCGAGGGCCGCACCATGGGCTAGGGGGCTCGTGCCACCAGCGAGACGAGCGGCTGGGTGGGGTCTGACGTCCGCGCCTACCCAGATGACAGGTTGGCCTGGTCGTTCTCGAGCGCTTCGCTGAGTGGCGCATATCCAGTGACCTGCGCAAAGTCGCAGATACGTTTGAACCCGGCATCGCCCCCGAGGATCGGTTCGAGCGGGAACGCGGGTCGCTCGGCGTTCCGCGGGCAACGCCGCAGGACCGGGTACAGGGCCTCGCCGTCAGGGCCAGGGCGCGGCGGGTGGAGGCGGTCCGCCCGAGGCTGCTCGACCTGCAGGCGCAGGCCGCAGTCGGGGCACCACGGGTCTCGGGCCAGGAGCTCGGCGGCCCGTTCGAAGGCGTTCACGGGACCAAATCACGGCCGGCGGTTCCGGCCAGGCTGCGCTCGATCGCGGCGGCGAACTGGAAGTCGCGCTCGGTGATGCCGCCCGACGCGTGCGTCCAGAGCGTCAGTCTCACGGCGTTCGGGTGGATCGCAACGTCGGGGTGGTAGTTCTGCGCGTCGGCCGGATCAGCGATGCGCGTCATGAGCTCGAGGGCGGACCGGAAGTCGCGTGTTCGTACCGTCCGAACAAGTCGACCATCGGTCAGCTGCCACACGGGCAGCGCGGCAAGGCAGCTGGCGATCTCAGCGCCGGAGAGCAGGGGAGCGGCGGGCATGCGCCGATCCTAGCGGGCGGTGTCGAAACCGGGCAAACGGTGCCCCACCAGCTGCAGCCGGACCTGGCGGACGCTCGGCTCGAGGCCGTCAGCGCCGGTCAGCAGTTGCGACCTCCCGTCAGGCATCGGTGCCGCGCTGGGATCGGCCAGGATCCAGTGATCGTTGGGGGTCGTCCGGGCTCACGGGGTGCTGCAGGCGTGCTACGCACCCACCCCCGCCAGGCCCAGGAGGCCGGGCAGCGCCGTTCCGAAGAGATAGCCGGCGAGTCCGGCACATGCTCCCAGCGCCAGCACCTCGAGGCCGGAGCGCGCCCACCCTCGCTCGGTCAAGCGACTCTTGGCGACGCCCACCCCGAACAAGGCCGCGGCGGCCAGGACGACCGCCACGACAAGCGCCGAACGGACCGGGAGGAACAGGAACGGGAGCAGAGGCAGGACGGCCCCGGCCCCAAATGCGGCACCCATGAGCACCGCCCCTTGGAGCGGCGTGCCGGACTTGTCCTCGACGGTCAGCCCCAGCTCCTTCTCGACCATCGTCCGGGTGAGCACGCGTGGGTACCGGGCGAGCACGCCGGCGATCAGCCGGGCATCCTCGGCCGGCAGCCCGTCCGCCGCGAGGAGGAAGGCCACCTCGGCCTCCGCCTCGCCGGGACGTTCCGCGACCTCCCGCACTTCCCCCGCGATCTGGGCCTCGAAGAGCTCCCGCTGGCTCTTGCTGCTGACGTATTCGCCGGCGGCCATGGAGAAGACTCCGGCCAATCCGGCGGCGACACCCGCGACGAGGATCGGGAACGTCGTGAGCGTGGCTCCGGCCACTGTGGCCACCACGGTGAGGATCGAGACGAGCCCATCCTGTGTGCCAAACACGACCTCGCGAATGTCACCCAGGAGGGCGACCCTCCGACGCTCCTCGGCCAGATGGGCAGCCAGCCAGTCGACTGGGTAGGCCTCTGCGGGGCTGTTGGGCGCCGGCCGGGTCTCGTCGATCATCGGTCCCTCCGCCTCATCGCCTCGGAGTGGCTCGCAGCATGAGCGCCCAGTCTACGCATGGGCGTCGGCCCATGCCCACACTCGGGCCCGTTGGTGAGACAGACCGCCCTGTCGCCTGGGGCCCCGACGGCCCCGTCGCTTGAGGATCGGGGCCCTACCAATCCCCTAGCATCCCTACCATCTGCTAGGGAAAGCCGGGCTGCTTGGGTGGTGCATATCCTCGACGGGACGCTCGCGCGGGGGACCCCAACTCGGGTTTCGTAACAGCAGGTCCTCGGTTCTAAGCCGAGTGTCGGCTCCAGCGATCTGAATTCGGAAGCCGGCAGCGAGACCGGCTTCTTGTGTGTCGGGAGCGCCGGGACGAGGTGGCGGCCGCAGCCGGTCTCTATGCGAGCTCGACACCCCGGCCGTCAACCCCGGCCCGCGACTCAACGGCCTCCGGGACGCTAGCGATCGGCCGGCCGCCGCGCAGCCACGACGCGCCGGCCGCGACGAGGGCCATCGTCGCCGCCGCGGTGAACACGACGCCGATCCCCTGCTTGAACGGGCCCGAGATCAGGGTCGGGAAGAACGCCTTGCCGGTGAGGATCGCGGCCTGTGCCGGCGGGAGCGCGTGCAGGACCTGCGCTGGGAGCAGGGTCGCGACGGGGTTGTAGCCCAGCAGCGCGCCGAAGAGGCTCGCGGTCGGCGGCAGGGAGGCGATCTGGCGCGCGACGCCGCCGGAACGTCGTGCACGACCAGTCCCCGGTAGAGCGTTGTCGGGAGCGAGGCGGAGAGACCGGCGATCATCAGCGAGAAGAAGATCCCGATCGAGAGCACGGTCGCCGAGTTCTGGAACGTGGCGCGCATTCCCGCCGCGACCCCGCGCTGGTGCGCGGGGACGCTGTTCATGATCGCCGCGTTGTTGGGCGAGTTGAACATGCCGTTGCCGATCCCGATCGCGACGAGCGTCACGGCAAACGTCGGGTACGGGAAGTCCACGGGCAGCTGGGTGAGCATGAGGAACGCGGCCGCCGCGACCAGCATCCCGCCGGTCGCGAACGGGCGCGCGCCGAAGCGGTCGGAGAGAAACCCGGAGAGCGGGCCAGCGATCAGGAACCCGAGCGTGAGCGGGAGCATGTAGATCCCGGCCCACAGCGGCGTGTCCGCGAAGTCATAGCCGTGGAGCGGGAGCCAGATCCCCTGCAGCCAGATCACGAGCATGAAGTTCAGTCCGCCGCGGCCGATGGCGGCGAGAAGGGTCGCCAGGTTGCCGGCCGCGAACGCGCGGATCCGGAACAGGTCGAGGCGGAGGAGCGGAGCGCGTCCACGGCGCTGCTCGCCGATGACGAATCCGGCGAGCAGCACGACACCCTCCGCCGATGAGGCCGATCGACGAACGGGTTCAGTCCAGCCCATCGACTGGCCGCCGTATGGCTGGATCCCGTAGGTGACACCGACGAGGAGCGCGGTCAGCCCGAGGCCGAACGTCAGGTTGCCCCGCCAGTCGATCCGGGCGCGCTCGGTCGTGCCCAGCTCCTCGAGGCGCAGGTAGGCCCAGACCGTCCCGACAATGCCGACCGGCACGCTGACGAAGAAGACGAGCCGCCAGTTGATCGCGGCGAGGATGCCGCCCGACCACGAGGCCGATGAACTGGCCGGCGATCGCCGCGACCCCGTTGATGCCGAGCGCGAGCCCGCGCTGGTTTGTCGGGAACGCGTCGGTCAGGATGGCCTGCGAGTTCGCGAAGAGGAAGGCGCCCCCGATCCCCTGCACGAACCGCATCCCGATGAGCCAGATCGCCCCGGCCGGGCCGGTGAACGGCGTCGCGGCGAGCAGGAGCGATCCGACGGTGAAGACGACGAAGCCCGGCGTTGTACATCCGGACCCGGCCGAACATGTCGCCGAGCCGACCGAACGCCACCACCAGCACGGCCGTCACGAGCAGGTAGCCCATGAGGATCCAGAGCAGGTAGCTCACGTTCCCCGGGTCGAGCGGGTCGAGGTGGATCCCGCGTGAAGATCGCCGGGAGCGAGATGATGACGATCGAGCCGTCGATCGCGGACATGAGGACGCCGAGGGTCGTGTTCGAGAGCGCGACCCACTTGTAGTTCGGGTCGTGTCGGCGCGACCGCCCACGGCCCGGGACGTGTCGGTCGGACGCCGTGGCACGCGGGCGTCGCGGCAACATGGCGGACATGCGCTCAGGCCGAGCGCCCTGCCCGGCCGAGGCGAGGAACGCTAGGACCCGATCCCATGCGTCACGAGCGGCGTCGGGACGGTAGCGTCGCCTGCGCGCGAGTCGTTGAAGAAGGCGTGCGGGGCGCCCTCGTAGACGTGGGAGTCGAAGCGCTTGCCCGCGGCCGCCATCGCCCGCGCGAGATCGGGCACCCCGTCGGTGATCCGGTGGTCGTCGCCCCCGTACAGCCCGAGGACCGGGCAGCGGATGTTGGCGACCTCGTCCGGCGGTGGGTGCTCGCCGTAGAAGATGACGCAACCACTGAGGGCTGCGCCGCTGACGAGGCGAGGCGCGCCGAGAGGGCCCCGCCCATGCAGAACCCGAGCGAGAAGATGCGGCGCGGGTCGACGTCGGCCTGCGCCGCTAGCCAGTCGCGGACGGCCTGCAAGTCGCTCACGTTCTGCGCGCGGTCCTGGCGCTGGAGCCAAGCGAGCGCGCGCTCCACCACCTCACGCGCGTCGGCCGGGAGCTCAGCTGCGCGGCGGCCCACCGAGGTCGGGTCGCGCCCGTTCCGCGACCGGCACCGTCTGCATGAACGCCATCGCCCGGCCGATCTCCTCGGGGGTCACGGGCAGGCCGCTCCGGCTGTACAGATCCGGCGCGAGCGCCACGTAGCCGGCGCCGGCGAAGCGTCGGGCGACGTCCTCGATGTGCGGCACGAGGCCCCAGATCTCGTGGATCACGATGATCGCGGGCCACGGTCCGGCGCCATCAGGGTAGGCGAGGTAGGCGTTGATCTGGGCCCCTCCGGCGGGGATCCAACGTGCCGCGTCAGCATCGGCGTCAGCCCTCCTCCTCGGGTGCCGGTCGCCAGCACGACGCGGTCCGACGAACGCCAGGGCCGGGGCCGGGTGCCCCGCCGCGCCTCGCCGGCCAGCAGGTCGGCCTCCAGTTCTTCGGCCTCCAGCTCGTCATGGACGTACCGCCCGCCGCGCAGCCACGAGGCGATGGCCGCGACAAGGAAGCGACGATCGAGAAGATCGAGACGAGGACCACACCCTCGTTGAACGGCGCCGCGATGAGCGATGGGAAGAAGCTCGTGCTGTCGAGCCGCGCGGCGTCCGCGGCTGGGAGCGCGGACAGCACCTTCGGCCCGAGCAGCGTCTTCAGCGGGTTGTAGCCGAGGAAGGCGGCGAACAGGTAGCCCACGGCCGGAAGGTGCGACAGCGTCGTCGCGACCGCGGCTGCGACGCGGTTCGCGGTCAGGCCCGCGGTACATCGTGCTCGGCACGTTCGCCGAGAGGCCGCCGATCATCAGCGTGAAGAAGACGCCGATCGAGAGCGGCATGCCGGTGTTCTGGAACGTCGCGCGCATGCCCGAGGCGGCGCCCCGATAACCGGACGGCACGCTGTTCATGATCGCCGCCGTGTTGGGCGACGCGAACATCCCGAACGCGATCCCGTTGAGCAGAGATGACGCCGGCGAACGCCGGGTAGACGAAGTCGGCCGGCAGGATCATCAGGAGCGCGAACGAGAGGGCGGCGAGCAGCATGCCGCCGGTCGCGAACGGCCGCGCCCCATGGCGATCGGAGAGCCAGCCCGAGATCGGGCCCGCGACGACGAAGCCCACCGTCAGCGGCAGCATGTAGATCCCGGCCCAGAGCGGCGTGTCCTCGAACTTGTAGCCGTGCAGGGGCAGCCAGATCCCCTGCAGCCACATGATCAGCAGGAACTGCAGGCCGCCGAGCCCGATCGCGCTGAGCAGCTGCGCCAGGTTCCCGGCGCGAAGGCCCGGATGCGTGAAGAGCTCGAGCTTGAACATCGGCGCCGCGACACGACGCTCGATCGAAGACGAACACGACGAGGAGGGCGAGCCCGCCGAGCGATCGCGGCAGATAACGAACGGGTTCCCCAGCCCATCGTCGAGGTGCCGTACGGCGCGATGCCGTACGTGATCCCGATCAGGAGGAGCCCGAGGCCGCCCGCGAAGGTGGCGTTCCCGGCCCAGTCGATGTGGGCCGGGTGGCGCTCGCCGAGCTCGCGGAGGGCGAGGTACGCCCAGACCGTCCCGATGATCCGACCGGCACGTTGAGCAGGAACACCGCGCCAGTCGACCGCCGCGAGGACACCGCCGAGGATCAGGCCAAGGAAGGACCCCGCCTGGAAGGCGATCTGGTTGATCCCAGCGCCATGCCGCGCTCGTGCGGCGGGAACGCGTCGGTGAGGATGGCCGCCGAGTTGGCCATGAGCATCGCGCCGCCGACGCGCCTGGACCATCCGCATGCCGATGATCTCGATCGCCCCGTCCGGTCCGGTGCTCCAGGTCGCCGAGAGTCCGATCGAAGCGAGCGTGAAGACCACGAAGCCCAGGTTGTAGATCCGGACCCGGCCGAACATGTCGCCGATCCGGCCGAAGCGTGACGACGACGACGGCCGAAACCAGCATGTAGCCCATCAGGACCCAGAGCAGGTAGCGAGAAGTTCGCGGGGTCGAGCGGGTCGAGATGGATGCCCCGGAAGATCGCGGGAAGGGCAATGATCAGGCTCGTCGCGTTGATCGCAGCCATGAGGCCGCCGAGCGTCGTGTTCGACAGCGCGACCCACTTGTAGGGCAGGTGGGCGAAGCGGCGCTCGCGCCTGGCTGGGGCCGCGGTCACGAGATGGTCCTCCCCGCCGTGGCGGCCTCGAGTGCCCGTCCAACCTCCGCGGGGCCGGCCGGCGGCGGCAGCGCGTCGAACGCGGGATCGGCAATCTGCTCCAGGAGCGCCGCGAGCTGGAGCCGCTCGACCGCGGTCAGCCGCTCGAACCGGGCGACGAGCCCGGTGCTCTCGACGAGGTCCCGGTCGCTCAGCGCCTCCTCCGCCAGCGACGTGAGACAGACCGAGGTCACGCGACGATCGGTCCCATCCGCGGACCGGACCACGAGACCGGCGGCCTCCAGGCGATCGACGAGGTTCGTCGCGTTCGAGGGCTTCACGCCGACGGCAGCGCCGAGGTGGCTGATCGGCAGTCTTCCACGGTCGCGCAGGACGCGGAGGGCGTGGATGTCGCCGATCGCGAGCCCGTAGCGGCGTGCCAGTTCCCGCTGCAGCGGCTCGGCGACCGCCACGGCGTGCAGGTACGCGCGGACGAGGCGGCGCGTCTCCGGGGTAAATTCGGCCACCGAACACTCCACAACTCTGAACTATCGAGCGCCGTGGAGTATACGCAGGTCGGTCCTCCGCGTCCTGAAATCGGTCTTCCTGCGACGGCTACTGCCGTAGGCGGGGCGGCTGCCTGTGGGCGGCCGGGCTACGCCCCGAGTCGCTCGGCCAGGTAGCGAATCGCGATCGGGTAGCGGTACTCGACCCCGCCATGCTTCGCCGGGAAGATCTCGAAGGAGGGCTCCGGCGCCCCCGCCGCAACGCAGGTCCGCCGGAAGGCCTCGGCGGCGAGGTCGAGGAAGTACTCGTCCCGGTCTCCCGCGTCGATGTAGATCGCCCGCATCGAGCGCAGCGCGGCCTCGCCCTCCCGCGTCCGCGCCATGCGGACCGGGTCCCGGCGCAGCCAGCGGTCCCATATCCCGGGGATCAGCTCGCCCGTCGCCGGATCGAAGGGGTGGCGGATCGTGCCGTCCGGGTCGGCCGAGTAGCAGGCGGCGTACCCGTGCGCCTCGACCAGCCACTGGTCGGCCGCTTTCGTGAAGGCCGGCCGCGAACGGAAGTCCGCCAGCCAGCGCTCGACCGAGCCGCCGTAGCCGTCACGCAGGGCCCGGGCTGCCTCCGCGAACATCGGCGCGTAGCACACCTCGAACAGCGCGTCCCCGGAGTGGGTGCGCGAGCCCGCCGAACAGGTCCGGGCGGAGCATCGGCGTGATCATCGCGCCGTAGCCGCCGCTCGACTTGCCCGTGATCCCGCGGTGGTCGCGATCCGCGAGCGTGCGGTAGCGGGCGTCGACGAACGGCACGACCTCCTCGCAGAGGTAGGTGTGGTAGTTGCCGGTCGCGGGCGAGTCGAGGTATTGGCTGCCGCCGTACGACGTCCAGCAGTCGACGAAGACCACGATCGCGGGCGGCGGTGCGCCCTCCCCCGGTCCCTCCCCGGCGAACAGGGCGTCGACGTTCTCGGGAGTCGTCGGGCGGAACGCCGACCGGTTCCGCCACATGTCGATCTGGCCGGTCATCCCCTGGATCAGGTAGATCGACGGGAAGCGGCGACCGGGCGCGTCGTCGTAGCCCGGGGGCAGATAGACCCAAACCGGCCGCTCGCTCGGATCGCCGGGCAGGTTGCCGGCCAGCGCGCGGCTCTCGATCGTCAGCTCGTCGATGCGACCGCGGAGCGGTCTCGACCAGGGGCGCACGTCTTCCTCCTCGCGATCGGCGGCCTCGGGCGGCTCCGAAGCCGGGCCGAAGCCTGGCGTGCATCGTAATGCCGGCCACGGGCCGCCCGCCGTGCTGGGCCACTTCGCCGCAACGGGCCGAATGGCACTGGGGACAGGGCCGGCGGCCTGTGGCAGAATACGCGGGCGGGCAGACGTCAGATGACTAGCGTCTGGTCCCGGAGGGGCGGCGCGCGATGCGCCGGGCCGGGTCCCCGCGCGCGAGGTCGACGTGAGCCGCCGTCATTCCGCAGACACCGAGGCGGGTGAATGGTTCGCCGCAATCTGACGCTCGCCCGGCAGGCAGCCCAGGAGGTGCTCCAGGGCATCCAGTCGGGAGCGCTCGCGGACGGCGACGGCCTGCTGCCCTCGGAGGCCGCGCTGAGCCAGCGGATCGGGGTGAGCCGGGCGACCCTGCGGGAGGCGCTCTCACAGCTCGAGCAGGGCGGCCTGATCGTCCGTCGCCACGGGATCGGGACGTTCGTGAGCGCGGGCCAACCGCTCGTCGTCGCGGGGCTGGAGGAGCTCCAGAGCATCGAGACTCTCGCCCAGCGGACCGGAGTGGAGATCCACATGGGCGAGCGCGAGATCGTGGTGCGGGCAGGTACATCTGCCGAGATCGAAGCGCTCCAGATGTCCGCCGAGACCCCGGTCCTGGCGGTCGAGCGCGTGATGATGTCGGGCGGGCGCCCGATCGCCTTCCTGGTCGACGTGGTCCCGACGGACGTCCTCGACCCCGGGGAGCTGGGCGACTCCTTCGCCGGTTCAATGCTCGACTTCCTGCTCCGGCGCGGCGATCCGGCCCTCAAGCACTCCTACACGGAGCTGGGCGCGGAGGCGGCGACCAAGGACCTCGCGCATCGGCTCCACCTGCGCGCCGGCGACCCGGTCCTGAAGTTCTCGGCCCAGCTGTACACGGCAGGCGGGCGGGTCGTGGACTACTCGCTCAGCTACTTCAGCCCCGGACACTTCCGCTTTCACGTCATTCGCCGCGTCAACCAGCTCACGCCCCAGGTTGCCGAGGGTCCGGCGACGGTCGGGCGGGCGCCTGGTCTCGCGGAGCCCGAGCTGGTCGATGCACGCGCGTGAATCGAGCCGGCGTCATTCATCGAAGCCCGGAGGGCACCCGCGAAGGTCTCGCGGGCACGTGCCGCCGGCAGTCGGTCGGTCGTTCAGTCAGGCCATGGAACCCACAGGAAGGTGCTGGTAATGCGCAGTTTCGCCGGTCGCGACATCCTCTCGCTCAAGGACTTCAGCCGGGACGAGTTCTTCCGGGTCTTCCAGGTCGCCGATGACCTGCGCCCGTTCGCCCGTGACCGGCGCAACTCGGACCTGCTGAAGAACAAGACGCTCCTCACGGCGTTCTACCAGCCGAGCACCCGGACGCGCCTCTCCCACGAGGCTGCGATGCACCGCCTGGGCGGGCAGGTGCTGGGCTTCTCCGACTCGAAGATGACCCGGGCCGGCGACTTCTACCAGGAGTCGATCAAGGACACCTTCCACATGCTGGAGTACTACGCGGACGTGATCGCGATCCGCCACTTCCAGCAGGGCGCCCCGGCCGAGGCCGCGAAGTGGGCGTCCGTGCCGGTCATCAACTGCGGCGACGGCTGGGGCGAGCATCCCACCCAGGTCCTGACGGACCTCTACACGATCCTGCTCGAGAAGGGCACGCTCGACGGCCTGACCTATCTCCTCGTCGGCGACATGCGCATGCGGACGATGCACTCGATCCTGTACGCGCTCAGCCAGTTCGACGCGAAAGCGATCGTCGTCGGCCCGCCGGACATGTCGCTCCTGCCGGAGTTCAAGGCCGAGCTCGACGAGCTCAACGTGGACTACGCCGAGGCGGGCGACGTCCGCGACGTGATCGGCGAGGCCGACATCATCTACATGGAGCCGGTCGTCCAGGCCGACTACACCGCCTCGCGCCAGGAGCGGACCGGCACGACGGGCCTCACGCCCCCCGAGTACGTCGTGAGCCGCCAGCTGCTGCGCGAGAAGGCCAAGCGCAGCTCGATCATCCTCCACTCGCTTCCGCGCATGGACGAGCTCCCCGCGGACGTCGACGCCACGCGCCACCAGCGCTACTGGGCGGAGGCCTTCAACGGCGTCGTGCTCAAGATGTCGCTCCTCTCGCTCATCCTCGGCGCAGCCGAGTAAAGGGAGAACACGATGCAGACGGACCTGCGCGGCCGCGACCTCATCAGCCTCCAGGAGTGGACCCGGGAGGAGATCGACACCGTCCTCGAGGTCGCCCTCCAGCTCAAACGCGAGCGCGCCCTCGGGATCCCCCACCCGCTGCTGCGGGACAAGGTCCTGGCGATGCTCTTCTTCTTCTCGTCCACCCGCACCCGGGCCTCATTCGAGGCCGGCATGGCCCAGCTGGGCGGCCACGCCCAGTTCATCGAGAGCCGGACCACCCAGATCGCCCACGGCGACACGCCAAAGGAGATCGGCCAGATCCTCGGCCGCTACAACGACGGGATCGCCATCCGCAACGTCGACTGGGGCGCCGGCAACACCTACATCCGGGAGGTCGCCGCGGCCAGCCGGGTGCCGGTCCTCAACATGCAGTGCGACCTGTTTCATCCGCACCAGACGCTCGCCGACCTTCTGACCATGAAGGAGAAGAAGGGCGACCTGCGGGGCAGGACGATCGCGATCAGCTGGGCCTACGCGGCGAGCTACCAGAAGCCGATCAGCGTGCCCATCGACCTCTCGCAGCTGACCACGCGCTACGGGATGAACGTGCGGCTGATCCATCCGCCCGAGTTCCGGCTCCCGCCGGACCAGGTGGCGCAGGCCGCCGAGAACGCCCGGCGCTCGGGCGGCTCGTCGAGCTCATGGACGACTTCGACGCCGGCATGCGCGGCGCGGACGTCGTCTACGCCAAGAGCTGGGGCGCGATGCTCACCGCCAAGGACGAGACCGAGGGCGCCGAGATCGCCAAGAAATACACCAACTGGATCGCCGACGAGCGGCGGATCGCAATGGCCGCCGAGGACGCGATCTACATGCATCCGCTCCCGGCCGACCGGGGGATCGAGGTCGCGGACGCCGTCATCGACGGCCCGCACTCGGTCGTCTACGACGAGGCCGAGAACCGGCTCCATGCGCAGAAGGCGGTCATGGCGCTGACGATGCGCTAGGGCTTCAGGACCGGCGTGGCCGGCGTCCCGAGCGGGAGGCCGGCCACCTTTCGAGACCACTCGATCGAGGGACGCGTATGAGCAAGATCGCGGTTGTCGCCGTCGGCGGCAACTCACTCATCAAGGATTCGAAGCACCAGGAGATCAGCGACCAGTACGCCGCCGCCGCCGAGTCGGCCAGGCACGTGGTGGGCATGATCGAGCAGGGCTGGGACGTCCTGCTGACTCACGGGAACGGCCCCCAGGTCGGGTTCATCCTGCGCCGCTCCGAGCTGTCGCGCGCCGAGCTGCACCCGGTGCCGCTCGACTACTGCGGCGCGGACACGCAGGGCGCCATCGGCTACATGTTCCAGCGCGCGCTGCGCAACGAGTTCCGGAAGCGCGGCATCGAGAAGCACGCCGCCACGGTCATCACCCAGACCCTGGTGGACAAGAACGACCCCGCCTTCCAGAAGCCGAGCAAGCCGATCGGGTCCTTCATGGACCAGACGATGGCCCTCGAGCACAGGAAGGACGACGGCTGGAGCGTCGTCGAGGACGCGGGCCGTGGCTGGCGGCGCGTGGTGCCGTCGCCGCTCCCCGTGAAGATCGTCGAGTTCGACGCGATCGTCTCGCTCCTCCACTCCGGGTTCACCGTGGTCGCCTCCGGCGGCGGCGGGATCCCGGTCATCGAGGAGGGCGGCGACCTCGTCGGCATCGAAGCCGTGATCGACAAGGACTACGCCGCCTCGACGCTCGCCCGCGACCTCAAGGCCGACCTCTTCGTCATCACGACCCAGGTCGACAAGGTTGCCCTGAACTTCGGCAAGCCGAACCAGCAGCTGCTGGACGTCATCACGCTCGCCGAGGCCAAGGAGTATCTCGCCCAGGGCCACTTCCTCGCGGGGTCGATGGGACCCAAGGTCCAGGCGATCATCTGGTACCTCGAGGGGGGCGGCAAGGAAGCCCTCATCACGAGCCCGGAGAACATCGAGCGCGGCCTGGCCGGCGAGACCGGGACCCGCTTCGTCCACTGACCTCGCCCCACGTGGGCTGAAACGAGGGCTGTCGAACCGGATCGGCCGGGGCCGGCCGATCCGGTCGCTCCGGCCGACCACCCGGCGCGCGGCCGGGCTCAAGGGAGGTCCGACGCATGAGCACGCTCCTCGTCTCGGGATGCGAGGCCGTCGTCACGATGGACGACGCCGGGACCGAGCTGCCCGGCGGTTCGATCCTGGTGGAGGACGGCGTCGTCCGCTGGGTCGGTATCGGCCGCCCACCTGCCGGCACGCCGGACGGCGTCGAGGTCCTCGACGGCCGCGGCTGCGTGGCGATCCCGGGCCTGGTGAACACCCACCATCACCTGTACCAGGTCCTGACCCGCGCCCGGGCGCAGGACAGCAACCTGTTCGGCTGGCTCACCGAGCTGTACCCGGTCTGGGCCGACCTCGACGGCGAGTGGGTGCGGGCAGCCGCCTCCGCCGGGCTGGCGGAGCTGGCGCTCTCGGGCTGCACCACCTCGACGGACCACCACTACGTGTTCCCGGCCGGAGTCGGCGACCTGCTCGCGGCGGAGGTCGAGGCGGCGCAGGCGATCGGCGTGCGCTTTCACCCCTGCCGTGGGTCGATGGACCTGGGCGTCTCCGCCGGCGGGCTTCCGCCTGACGTGGTCGTCCAGGACGCAGACGCCGTCCTGCGCGAGACGGAGGATGCCGTTCGCCGCTTCCACGACCCGGCGCCCGGGGCCATGCTGCGCATCGCGATCGCGCCGTGCTCGCCCTTCTCGGTCACCGACGCGCTGATGCGCGAATCGGTGGCCCTGGCGCGCCGGCTCGGCGTCCGGCTCCACTCCCACGTGGCGGAGACGCCGGACGAAGAGGCCTTCTGCCTGGAACGCTTCGGGTGCCGGCCGGTGGAGCTCTTCGACCGTCTCGGGTTCCTCGGCGACGACGTGTGGCTCGCCCACGCCGTGCACCTGTCAAGCCAGGACATCGATCGCCTGCGCGCGACCGGCACGGCGATCGCCCACTGTCCGACCTCGAACCTGCGGCTGGGGTCCGGGCTCGCCCCGGTCCGCGAGCTCGTCGACGCCGGCGTGCCCGTGGGGCTCGGCGTGGACGGCTCGGCATCCAATGACGGCGGCCACATGCTCGGGGAGGTGCGCCAGGCGCTCCTCGTCGCGCGCGGCCGCGGCGGCCCCGGTGCGATGCGCGTCCGGGAGGCACTCCGGCTAGGCACCCGCGGCGGCGCCGCGTGCCTGGGGCGGGACGACCTCGGCTCGCTCGAGCCGGGCAAGCGGGCGGATGTCGCCCTCTTCGACGTGACCGGGCTGGCAAACGCCGGAGCGGAGGCGGATCCGGTCGCCGGGATGATCCTCGCCTGGCCGCAGCGGGTGCGCCATCTCCTCGTGGAGGGCCGGTTCGTGGTGCGCGACGGCGTCCTTGCCACGTCCGACGAGGCGGCGCTCGCGGCGGAGGCCCATCGGGTGGCGCGCCGCATCCGGGCGCGGGACGGTCAGGACCGGTGAGCGCCCACCTGCCAGCCCGCGACCCGGTCGCGGCGGCCCATGAGCCGCCGACTGGCACCGGGGAGCCGGCGCGGGGCCGCGGCACTACATGGAGTATCATAGAGGTCAGACGACTAGCGTGTTGAATTCCCCGGACACCGGGGTCGACCGGTTGATGATGGTCACCTCGCGAAGCTGAGCCGAAGGGAGGCGTCGGAGATGCGACTCGCACATCGAATGGAGCGCATCGGGACGGAGACCGCATTCGAGGTGGCCGCGCGTGCCCGCAAGCTCGAGGCCACCGGCGTCGACGTTGTGCACCTCGAGGTCGGCGAGCCCGACTTCGACACGCCCGCCAACATCCGGGCGGCGGCCAAGCGCGCCCTCGACGAGGGCAGGACCCACTACGCGCCGTTTCCGGGGATCCCCGAGCTGCGCGAGGCGATCGCCGACGACGCAACCGCCCGCAAGCGCTTCCCGGTCGTGCCGGAGCAGGTTTTCGTCACCGTCGGCGGCAAGGGCGTCATGCTCTACGCGATCGAGGCGCTCGTCGAAGAGGGGGACGAGGTGCTCGTGCCCGACCCCGGCTACCCGATCTACGAATCTCTCGCCAGCTGGATCGGCGGCAAGCCCGTCCCGGTCCCGATCCGCCAGGCAAACAACTTCCGTCTCGACCCCGACGAGCTGGCCTCGCTCGTCACGCCACGCACCACCATGATGCGTGCTGAACTCCCCGGCCAACCCGACCGGCGGCGTCCTCACCCGCACGGACCTCGAGAAGATCGCGGAGGTCGCCCAGGCCCACGACCTGGTCGTCCTGGCCGACGAGATCTACAGCCGCATCCTCTACGAAGGGGAGCACGTCTCGATCGCCAGCCTGCCCGGCATGGCGGAGCGCACGATCGTTCTCGATGGCTTCTCCAAGACCTACGCCATGACGGGCTGGCGCCTGGGCTACGCGATCGTGCCCGAATGGCTGGCGTTCGCCTTTGGCCGGCTCCTGATCAACTCGGTCAGCAACGTCTCCAACTTCTCCCAGTACGGTGCCGTCGAGGCGCTCCGCGGCCCGCAGGACGAGGTCGACGCGATGGTGCGAGAGTTTCGCGCCCGGCGCGACCTGGTCGTGGACGGGCTCAACGCGATCCCGGGCATCAGCTGCCTGCGGCCCTCGGGCGCCTTTTACGTCTTCCCCGAGATCTCGGGGACCGGCCTCTCCGGGGCCGATCTCGCCCACCGGCTGCTCTACGAGGCGGGCGTCTCGACGCTCGCCGGGACTGCCTTCGGCGGGGTGGGCACCAACCACATCCGCCTGAGCTACGCCACCTCGCAGGCGAACATCCGGAAGGCACTGGAACGGATCGCGCAGTTCGTGGACAAGGTGGGCGTGTCGGTCTAGGACCGGGCGAGACGAGCACGACGAAGGGATGGATGCCGTGGCCGAGACTGCCGGACTGACCCGGGTCGACGAGCTCTACGCGGAGGCCGAACGCCAGTTCGAGGACTGGGAGGTCGTCAAGGACGTCGTCGACGAGATGATCGACCTCGCCCTCAACTACCGCCAGTCGGGGCATCCGGGCGGCAGCCGCTCGAAGGTCCACATCCTCCTCTCGCTGCTGCTGTCCGGTGCCATGCGCTGGGACATCCGCCGCCCCTGGCTCCCCTTCGCCGACCGCTTCGTCCTCTCTGCCGGGCACACGGTGCCCCACGTGTATGCCGCCCTCGCGGTCCTCAACGAGACGCTCCGGGCACGCCGCGAGCTGACCGGCGACGAGCGGTTCGCGTTCCCCGACGAGGGCCGCTGGGCGCTGACCTGGGAGGACCTGCTGACCCTGCGCCACCGCGGCGGACTGCCGGGGCACGCGGAGATGGCCGGCAAGACCCTCTTCCTCAAGTTCAACACGGGCCCCTCGGGCCACGGCATGCCGCCCGCGGCGGGCGAGGCACTGGCCCTCAAGCTCGCCGGCTGCGAGGACGTCCGGGTCTTCGCCGTCGAGGGCGAGGGTGGCCTGACGCCCGGCGCGAGCGCCGAGACGCGCAACGCGGCCTGGGGCCTGGGCCTCTCCAACCTGGTCTTCCTCGTGGACTGGAACGACTTCGGGATCGACGAGTTCCGCGCCTCGTCGGTGGTCCCGGGAACGCCGCGAGACGTGGTTCGCGAGCTACGACTGGCGGGTCACGGGGACACCGGACGGGATGGCGTTCGCCCCGGTGACGCGCGCCGTCCTGGAGGCGGCCCGCGGCGACAACCCGGGCAAGCGTCCCGTCGATGGCCTGGTTCCGGACGCGCAAGGGGCGCGGGTACGGCAAGTACGACGCCCCGAGCCACGGCACACCGCACGCCATGAACGCGCCGGCCTTCTGGGCCGTCCGCCACGAGTTCATGGCCAAGTACGGGGTGGCCTACGAGGGCGTCGACGAGCCCGCCCCGGCCGACCCGGCGGAGCGCGCCCGCCAGGCCGAAGCCAACCTGCGCATCGCGATCGGCGCCCTGCGCGCCCGGCCAGACGTCGTCGCGGCCATCTCGGACCGCCTGGTCGAGCTGGCCGCCAGCGGTTCCCGAGCGCATGCCGACCTTCAACCTCGGGAGCGGCGGGGCACGCCTGGTCGAGGATCCGCGCATCTTCGACTACCGGGCCTATCCCGCCGCAGATCTGGAAGCAGCCCGGCGAGAAGGCCCCCAACCGGGCGGCGCTGGCGGCGTGGGGCGCGTGGGTCAATACCTTCGCCAGGGCCGAGTACGGCCGGCCGCTCTTCATCGCGGCGTCGGCGGACCTCGCCGAGTCGACCAACCTCGCCGGGTTCGGCAAGGGGTTCGGCGACGCGGAGGGCTGGGGCTGGTACGAGCGCGACGCCAACCCGCGGGGCGCGCTCCTGCCCACCGAGATCACGGAGTTCACCAACGCCGGGATGATGGTCGGCCTGGCCACGGTCAACCTGGCCGACGATCCGATGGCCGCCTTCAACGGCTTCTGGGGCGCCTGCTCGACGTACGGCTCGTTCAGCTACCTCAAGTACGGCCAGATGCGGCTCTTCAGCCAGCTGGCCCAGGACACGGAGCTCAAGGTGGGCAAGGTGCTCTGGGTGGCGGGCCATTCCGGGCCCGAGACCGCCGAGGACTCGCGGACGCACTTCGGCATCTTCGCGACCGGGGTCACCCAGCTCTTCCCCGAGGGCCACGTCATCGACCTCCACCCCTGGGAGTACAACGAGGTCCCGGTCGTGCTGGGCGCGGCGCTGGCCCAGGCGGCACCGATCGTCGCCCTCCACCTGACGCGCCCGCCGATGGAGATCCCGGACCGCGAGGCCCTGGGCATGCCGTCCCACTTCGAGGCCGCCCGCGGCGCGTACGTCCTGCGCGACTTCCGGCCGGGGCAGCCCGCGATGGGCACCGTCTTCGTGCAGGGGACCACGAGCACGGCCAACCTGGTGAAGCTCCTCCCCGAGCTCGACCGGGATGGGCTCAACGTCAAGGTGGTGGCGGCGATCAGCCCGCAGCTCTTCCGGCTGCAGGCGCCCGACTACCGCGCCCGGACCATCACGCCGGCCGACCGGATCGACGGGATGGCGATCACCAACCGGGCCGCCCGGCTGATGAGCGACTGGGTGGACGGCCCGCTGGCCCTCGAGTATTCGATGGGCTCGGACTGGGACAACCGCTGGCGGACCGGCGGCACCCTCGACGAGGTCATGGACGAGGCGCACCTGACGCCGCCATACATCCTGGCGGGAATCGAGCGTTTCGTGCGCGAGCGCAAGACGCGCCTGCAGAGGGTGCGAGACGCCCTCGAGAGCGCCGAAGCACGCAGCTCGGGTGGCGCGTGATCAAACGTTGACCGTGCCGCACATGTTCCAGCAGATCCAATCCCTGGCAGCCGAGATCACAGAGCGGAGTGCGCAATGCGACGACTAGGACTCGAGCGCGAGCTCGTGGACGCGACGGTGTACGAGAACACGGTGGCGCGCTTCCGGGAGGCCCACATCGGGCTCCCGACGTTCGCCCAACTCGCCGATCCAGCGCTGATCCCGGACAACGTCCGGGCTGCGCTGAAGGACGTCGGTCCCGACGACGCGCACCCGCTGAACCTCTTCCGCGTCCACTGGTACAACGACCGCACGCGGCGCGGCCTGGTGCCGGTTCCCGAGCACATCGTGCTCCCGAAGTCGCTGACCGGCGTCGACGCCCGCATCGTGGTCGCGCTTCGGGGACCGCTTCCCGATGATCAACGCCCACAAGGTGCTGGCGGCCTACGGCTGCCTCGCGCCGCGGGTCATCACCGGGCAGTTCGACCCGACGCGCCACCGCGCGATCTGGCCCTCCACGGGCAACTACTGCCGGGGCGGGGTGGCGATCTCCCGAATCATGGGCTGCCGCGGCGTCGCCGTCCTCCCCGAGGGGATGAGCCAGGAGCGCTTCGACTGGCTGGGCAACTGGGTCGTCGACCAGTCCGACATCATCCGGACGCCGGGCACCGAGAGCAACGTCAAGGAGATCTACGACAAGTGCAACGAGCTCTCGCTCGACCCGGAGAACGTCATCTTCAACCAGTTCTCCGAGTTCGGGAACCACATCGTCCACTACCTCGCGACCGGGACGGCGCTGCTGCACGTCTTCGAGGCGATGCAGGAGAAGGAGCCGGACCTTCGCCTGCGGGCCTTCACCTCCGCGACCGGCTCGGCCGGCACCATCGGCGCAGGCGACTACCTGAAGGAGAAGACGGGCTCCCTGACCGTCGCGGTCGAGGCGCTCGAGTGCCCGACGATGCTCAGCAACGGCTTCGGCGAGCACAACATCCAGGGCATCGGCGACAAGCACATCCCGCTGATCCACAACGTCATGGCCACGGACGTCGCGCTGGCGATCTCCGACCGGGCGACCGACCAGCTGGGCGTCCTCTTCAACACCGAGGTCGGCCACGCCTACCTCGCCGGGCGGCGCGGCGTGCCGCAGGAGACGATCGACGGCCTCTCGGCGCTCGGGCTCTCGAGCATCTGCAACGTGCTCGGCGCCATCAAGACCGCCAAGTACTACGACATGGGCCCCGACGACGTGATCGTGACCGTGGCGACCGACGGCGCGGCGATGTACGGCCGAGCGAGAAGGCGATGGCCCTGGCGCGCGTACTTCCCCGACCGGGTTCGACGACGTCGCGGCCGGCGAGGTCTTCGGCGAGCATCTCCTCGGGGCCGACCACCGACCACCTGCTGGAGCTCAGCCGGGAGGACCGCGAGCGGATCTTCAACCTCGGCTACTACACGTGGGTGGAGCAGCAGGGCGTGCCGATCGAGGAGTTCCGGGCCCGCAAGGACCAGAAGTTCTGGACCGACATGCGCACGATCGTGACGGACTGGGACCGCCTGATCGACGAGTTCAACGCGCGAACCGGGGTGCTGGAGGCCCTGTGAGCGCACCGCCGGGCATCCTCGCGAGCGCCCTCGTCTGCGCCGGGTGCGGCGCGTCGCCCGCGCTCGACGATCCGTATCCGTTCCGCTGCCCGAACGCGGGCGGGGACAGCGACACCGACCACGTCCTGCGCCGCGTGCTGGACCTCTCGGCGGTCGAGTTCCCGCCCGCCGGCGCCGGCGACGGAGGGGAGAACCCCTATCTCCGGTATCGCCATCTCTTCCACTCGTGGCACGTCGCCCGGGCGGGCGGGATCTCCGACGACGAGTACTGCGCGCTCGTCGAGCGCCTCGACGGCGAGGTCGCGCGGGTCGACGGCCACGGGTTCGTTGCCACGCCGTTCTCCCGGGCGCGACGCGCTCAGCGCCCGGCTCGGGTTCGCGCCGGACGGCGGGCTGTGGGTCAAGGACGAGACCGGCAACGTGTCGGGCTCGCACAAGGCCCGCCACCTGTTCGGCCTGCTGGTCCACCTCGAGGTGATGGAGCGCCTGGGCCGGGCCGACCCGGCCCGGCGACCGCACCTCGCGATCGCGAGCTGCGGCAACGCGGCGCTCGCGGCGGCGGTGATCGCCGCCGCCGGCCGGCGCGTGCTGGACGTGTTCGTGCCGGAGGACGCCGATCCGGTCGTCGTGGCCCGCCTCACGGAGCTCGGCGCGCAGGTGAGCACCTGCGTTCGGGAGCCGGGCGTTCCCGGCGACCCACCTACCACCGGCTCCGCCGGGCCCTCGACGAGGGGGCCCTGCCGTTCACCTGCCAGGGCAACGAGAACGGGCTCGCGGTCGAGGGTGGCTTCACGCTCGGCTACGAGATGGCCGCGGCTCTGGCCGGCGAGCCGGGGCTCGATCGGATCGTGATCCAGGTGGGCGGCGGCGCGCTGGCGAGCGCCTGCGTCGAGTCGATCGGCGAGGCGGTCGCGCTCGGGGCGCTGGCCGGGGTGCCCCGCTTCCACGCCGTCCAGACCGAGGGCGCCTGGCCGCTCCGCCGGGGGTTCGACCGGGTCGCCGCGCGCCTGCCGGCGGGCCCCACCGCCGCGGACGTGGGCGCGGCGCTCAACTACGCGGCGCGACACCGCTCGGAGTTCATGTGGCCCTGGGAGGAGGCGCCCCACAGCGTGGCGCACGGGATCCTCGACGACGAGACCTACGACTGGCTCGCCCTCGTCGAGGGGATGCTGCGCTCGGGTGGCAGCCCCGTCGTGGTCGGCGAGGACCTGCTGGTCGAGGCGAACAGGCTGTCGGTCGACGCGACGGGGATCGACGTCGACGAGACGGGCTCGTCCGGGCTGGCCGGGCTGATGGCGCTCCGGGACCGCCGGGAGATCGGTGACCACGAGCGGGTCGCCATCCTGTTCACCGGCGTGCGCCGCTAGACGGTCGCCGGCACGACCTCCGCAGCGTCGCCGGGTGCCGGTGCCGTTCCGCGAACCCCCGCCATCAGCATGCCGATCTCCTCGCGGGTCGCCGTCCGGGGGTCGGCCGAGCCGATGATCGCACCCTCGTACATGACGAGGACACGGTCGGACAGGGTCATGACCTCGTCGAGGTCCTCGGAGATGATCACGGTCGCGGTCCCGCTGTCGCGCTGGGCGACCAGGCGCTGGTGGATGTACATCGAGGCCGAGATGTCGATCCCGCGGGTCGGCTGCGCGACGAGGAGGACCTGCGGCTGGCCGGACAGCTCGCGGGCCATGATCGCCTTCTGGATGTTGCCGCCCGAAAGGCTTCGCACGGGCGTGTCGAGGCTCGGGGTCTTCACGTTGAACGCGCTCACCAGCTCCTGGCAGTGCCTGCGGATTGCCCGGGCGCGCAGGAAGCCGAGACGGCTGAACGCGCTGCTGCCGTAATCCACCAGGAGCAGGTTCTCGGCGACGCTGAAGTCGGGGACCACGCCATCCCGCATCCGCTCCTCGGGCACGTAGCCGAGCCCGGCAGCCCGGATCGCGGCGGGGCCGTGTCCGGCGAGTTCCGCCTCGTTGAGCCGGATCGAGCCGCTCGTGGGCGGCCGAAGCCCGGCGATCGCCTCGGCGAGCTCGCGCTGCCCGTTGCCGGCCACGCCCGCGATGCCGACGAGCTCGCCGGAATGCACCTCGAAGCTGACGCCGCGCACCGCGTCCGTCCCCCGGTCGCTCATCACGCGGAGATCCCGGACCACGAGGCGCGCCGCGCCCGGCACACCCTTCGGCGGCGACTCCTCGGCCGCGACCTGGTGGCCCACCATCATCTCCACGAGCCGCTCGCGGGACGCCTCGGCGGCCGACAGCGTGCCGACGACGTGACCGCCGCGAAGCACGGTGATCCGGTCGGAGAGGTCGAGCACCTCGCGGACCTTGTGCGAGATGAAGACGAGGCCCCGGCCGTCCCTGGCCATCTGGCGCAGCACCGCGAACAGGTCGCCGACCTCCGTCGGGGTCAGGACCGCCGTCGGCTCGTCGAGGATCAGGAGCTCCACGTCGCGGTAGAGCGCCTTGATGATCTCGACGCGCTGGCGCTCGCCCACGGAGAGCTGCCAGACCAGGGCCTGCGGGTCGACCTTGAGCCCGTACCGCCCCGAGAGCTCGTCGATGCGGGCCGAGACCGCCTCCAGGCTGGTCAGCGGTCCGCGCGTCGACTTCGCACCGAGCGCCACGTTCTCGGCGACCGTCAGCGTGTCGACGAGCATGAAGTGCTGGTGGATCATCCCGATGCCGTGGCGGATCGCGCTCGCCGGTGAGCTGATCGCCACCCGCTGGCCGTTGATCCTGATCTCGCCCTCGTCAGGGTGGTACAGCCCGTAGACCACTCGCATGAGGGTGCTCTTGCCGGCGCCGTTCTCGCCGAAGAGGGTATGAACCTCTCCGGCGCGAACGTCGAAGTCGACCTTGTCGTTGGCGACCACCCCGGGGAAGCGCTTGGTGATCCTGCGCATCTCGAGGATCGGGACGCCGGCAGCGCCGGTCGCGCCCCCCGGGGTGGCCACCTCGACGGTCATCGTGCTCGACTCACCGGTCGCCGAGCGGTACGGAACGCTGATCGATCACTGCGGGACGTTGACCGTGCCCTCGGTGATCCCCTTGATCAGCTCGTTCGCCTTCGCCAGGACATTGGCCGGCAGGGTGTACCCAGTGTTGAACTGGATCTGCTCGCCGCCGTTGCCCAGCGTTGCCGTGAACGTCGCCCCGCCGAGCTTGCCGCCCTGGATCGTGGCGAAGATCTGCTCGAGGATGGGTGCCCAGTTGTAGACCTGGCTCGAGACCACGTCGCTCGGGGCGAGGCTCGCCTGGGTCCACTGCGTCCCGAACCATGGGATGTTCTTGGACTTGGCCACGCCGATGGCGCCGACCACGGCCTGGGCCGTGCCGGTCAGCACGTCGGCCTTGTTGGCCACGAACGTCGTCGCGGCAGCGGACATCAGGCTGACATCGCTGAACAACCCGGTGTATACGGGGATGCAGCTGATCGAAGCGACGATGGACTTCGCGCCGGCGCAGAAGCCGTCGACGTAAAGCTTGGCGTCACCCACCGCGATCGGGCCGATGACTCCGAGCACTTTGGACTTGGAGAGGAGCGCCGCCATAGCGCCCTGGACGTAGCCGCCCTCGTTCGAGTTCACCTGGTAGGCGAAGACGTTGGGCAGGTTGTACGTGGACCCGGCGGTTCCCCAGGCGAACAAGACGTTCGGGAACTGGGGTGCCAGCTGCTGCACGATCGAGCCGTACTGCGATCCGTGCGCGATGATCAGGTTGTAGCCCTGCGACGCGTAGTTCTGGATGACGTTCGCCGCCGTGGCGACCACGAACTGGTTGTCCGAGATGGCGACGTCCAGGTTGTACTTCGTCTTGAGCGAGTTGAGCGCCTCGACCATCGACTGCGTGAAGGCAAGGTCGTTGACGGCGCTCGGGGCCACGAGGGCCACCTTCAGGGCAGCCGGGGCCGGGCTCGGGCTCGGCGCGACCGAAGCCGGGGCGGCCGGGCTCGGGCTCGGCGCGACCGACGCCGGGGCGACCGAGGCGGGGGCGCCCGAGGCGGGGGCAACGCTCGGGGCAACCGTCGGGGCCGGGGTGCTGCTGCTCGAGCATGCGCCCGCGACGAGCGCGAACACTACGGCGGCCAGGGTGAGCGAGAGCTTGCGGTCAAGGTGTCGATGCATCGGGTTCTCCTCCTTCAGGAATCCTGGGTCGGTCTTCCACGCCCGCAGGCGGGCCAATGGGTGGGCGGGCACTCCGTCGCGTCAGCCCTCCCTCTCGTAGGGCCGGCCGAGCACAGCCGGCTGGCGGAACCGTCGAGCGAGGAACAGCAGGGCAAGCACCGTGATGACCGCCGGCGCCGTCGCGGCCAGGTCGGATGCGCTGAGTGGGATGATCCCCAGCGACTTCCATTCCAGGATGACCACGCCGACGAGGCCGTACAGCAGGGACCCGAACATCACCCCGACCGGTCGCCATGCCCCGAAGTAGACGAGCGCGACGGCGATGAACCCCTCGCTCTGGGTCAGGTTGATCTGGAAGATGCCGCCGTACATGAGCAGGCTCGCCCCGGCGAGACCGGCGAACGTACAGCCGATGATCACGGTCGACCAGCGGATGCGCGCGACGCTGACCCCGAGGCTGTCTGCGGCAGCCGGGTTCTCCCCGACCGCCCGGATCTGCAGGCCGTAGGTGGTCCGGTTGAGGACGAAGGCCACCACGGGCACAAGCAGGAAAGCCAGGTAGACGAGCAGGCTCTGGTTGAAGATCCCGCCGACGAGTGGGATCGAGTCGAGAAGGGGGATTCCCACGGCGGGCAGCGTGGAGATCGGAAGCGGCGTTCCGACCAGCTTCTGGAAGAGCAGCGAGCTGATGCCCAGGCCGAAGAGGTAGACCCCGATCCCACTGATCCCCTGCTCCGCCTTGAGCGTCACGCTGACGAAGGCGGTGACCACGCCCATGAGCGTGCCGGTGAGCGTGCCCGCCAGGACTGCGAGGAGCAGGTTGCCCGTCTGCAGCTGGACGTAATAGGTGGCGAACGCCCCGAGCAGCATGATCCCGTCCACGCCCAGGTTGATCACGCCGCTTCGCTGGCCGATCGTCTCGCCCAGCGCGGCCAGCAGGAACGGCGTGGCGAGGGCGATGCCGGACGCGATCGTGGTGGTGAGGACATCGACGGTGAAGAACTGGTTCATCGATCGCCCCCTCCGTCGGCCGCCAGGGGCGGCGGGCTCCCGGGAAGCCTCGGCGGGCGGGCAATTCGCGGGCCGGCGAGCGCGCTCGACTGGGCACGGGCACGCCGGCGCAGGTATTCGAGCGAGACGACCAGGACCACGATGGTCCCGCTGAGTGCCGTGACGAGGTCGGAGGGCACGCCGGTGGCAACCTGGAGCGCCGAGCCGCCCACGATGAGGCCGCCGAAGAGGTACGCGGAGACGATCGTCCAGAGCGGGTTGAGCCCGCCGAACAGCGCGACGACGATCCCGTTGAACCCGGCCGAGCCCGTGAAGCCGGTCAGGCTCCCATCGGTCACCATCCGGTGGGAGATGCTCCCGAACACGAGGATCGCCCCGGCCAGGCCGCACATCGCCCCGCTCAGGGTCATGGCGAGGGTGATCGTGCGCTTGACGGGCATGCCCGCATAGGCCGACGCGTTCCGCGAGAGCCCGACGGCCCGCACCTGGAACCCGAAGCTCGTGCGCCACAGCAGGACGTAGACGCAGATCGCGACGACCACGGCGATCGGGACGCCGAGGTGGAGCTGGGTTCCCTTGAGGAGGATGGGAAGCTGGGCCGCGGCCGGCAGCACCCTCGTCTCCGGGATCAGGCCGCCGGTCGAGGTGGGCGAGGTGTCCACCAGCGGGCCGGCGAGGAGGTAGTTCATCACCTGGACGGCGACGAGGTTGAGCATGATCGTGCTCAGGATCTCGTTGACGTTGTAGTGGGCCTTGAAGAAGCCCGGGATCGCGCCCCAGGCCGCGCCACCGAGAGCTCCCGCGAGGAGCACGAGCGGCATCAGGACAAAGCCGGGGAGGTCCGGGAACGCCAGCGCGGTCGCGGCGCTGGCCAGGCCGCCCATCGCGATCTGGCCCTCGCCGCCGATGTTGAAGACGTTCGCGCGGAAGGCGATGCAGATCCCGACCCCGACGAGGAGCAGCGGCACCGCCTGGATCGCGGTGCTGCTCAGCGCGTAGCTCCCGCCGAACGCCCCCTCGAGGAGGGCCCGGTAGCCGGTGACGGGGTCCGCGCCCAGCGCCAGCATCATGATCGCACCGAATGCCAGGGCGACCACAAGCGCCGAGGGAAGGGCAAACCAGGTCAGCAGGAATCGAGCCAGTCCAGCGCTGCCGCCGGTGAGCGTCGCCCCGGTCGGCTCGTTCGACTCAGGCTCGCGCATCTCCGCCCCTTAGACGCTAGTCATCTGACATCCGTCACAAGGATGCATTGTGGCACTGCCGTGGAAGCCGGTCCCCAGTGCCATTCGGCCTATTGTCGCGTCCTCCGCGAGGAGGTGCCCGGGAGGTGTCCGTGGGCTTTCGGGCCGGCTCGCGCGGCATCGGCGATAGACTGCCCCAACCGGGCGAGCATCGGCGGCCGGCGAGGTGTCCCGATCCCCCTTCAGGCGGTCTTCATCTTCGTTCGCCAGAATCGACCCGCCGAGGACTGACCGATCGTCACACGAGCCGGTTCACCCGGGCAGATCACGGCTAAACGGGGGGCGCCCTGGAGGCATGGCTGACCACACCGATGAGCCGCCCGTTGCCGGGCCGGTGGCGGAGCCACGCCGGCGTGATCGCGTGCGGGTGCGGGTCCGGCGAGCGGGCCTGTTCGCGGCGGGCGTAGCGGCCGCGCTCGTCGCGGTCTGGCTCTACGGCGCGCTCGTTCCCGGCCCGCACCAGCTGACGCAGGGCGACGTGGCCGACACGATCGCGCAGGCGCTCGCCTCCCAGACACCGGCGCCGGCCTTCTCCCAGCTGGTGTACGAGGACATCGCGCCGTCGCTCGTGCTGGTCGAGACGACGTCACCCGGCGCCAAGGGCGCCCCGGACGACGGCCTGGGGAGCGGCGTCGTCATCGACCAGGCCGGTGACATCCTCACCTGTCTCCATGTCGTCGCCGGCGCGGAGACGATCACCCTCACGTTCTCGGATGGGACGAAGTCGGCCGCGCAGGTCACGGCACGCCAGCCGCAGGACGACATCGCCGTCCTTCGGGCCACCCAGCCCCCGGCCGTCATCGTGCCCGCAACGCTCGGCAACCCGAATGCTGTCCAGGTCGGGAGCCAGGCGTTCGTGGTCGGCAACCCGTTCGGTCTCGCCGACTCGATCACGGCGGGCGTCGTGTCCGGCCTGGGCCGGTCCTTCCAGATGCCCAAGAGCTCGCAGGTCCTGACCAATCTCATCCAGGTGGACGCGGCCGTGAACCCGGGCAACTCGGGCGGCCCGCTGCTCAACCGGGACGGCCAGGTCATCGGCATCGTCGATGCCCTCGTCAACCCCACCAAGGAAGGCGTCTTTATCGGCATCGGGCTGGCCGTGCCGATCGACGTCGCGGGAGGAGCGGCTGGGCTGCCGCCGGATTAGTCGCCATGGCCCGGCGCTCGGACCGTCGGGGCGCCGGGCCATGGACTCGAGCAAGGGGATGCCAATGGACAACGGGGCGAGCGAGGCACGGATCGCACCCCTGGAGCGCGTGCTCTACGAGGTCAAGAAGGTCATCGTCGGCCAGGACCACCTGCTCGAGCGGATGGTCGTCGCCCTGCTGGCGCGCGGCCACCTCCTGGTCGAGGGCGTGCCCGGGCTCGCCAAGACGATGGCGATCAAGACGCTGGCGGCCTCGATCGGCGGCGAGTTCAAGCGCATCCAGTTCACCCCAGATCTCGTTCCCGCCGACCTGGTCGGGACCCGCATCTACAACCAGAAGACGGGCGAGTTCAGCACGTCGCTCGGCCCGGTCTTCACCAACCTCCTGCTGGCCGACGAGATCAACCGGGCACCGGCCAAGGTGCAGAGCGCGCTCCTCGAGGTGATGCAGGAGCACCAGGTCACGATCGGCCGTGAGACGTTCCGGGTGCCCGACCCGTTCCTGGTCTTGGCGACCCAGAACCCGATCGAGACCGAGGGCACCTACGCCCTGCCCGAGGCGCAGGTGGACCGCTTCATGCTCAAGGTCCTCGTTGGCTATCCGAGCCCGACCGAGGAGTTCGTCATCGTCGAGCGGATGACCGGCCGGCTCGACCCCGTACAGCGGGTGCTGACCACCGACAACCTGCTCGCCCTGCAGCAGGAGGTCGACCGCGTCTTCGTCGACCCGGCGCTCATCGACTACGCGGTCCGCCTCGCGACCGCAACGCGCAACCCCGGGCCGGCCGGAATGCCGGACCTGGCCCGCTACATCACCTACGGGGCGAGCCCGCGCGCCTCGATCAACCTCATCCTGACCGCCCGCGCCCTCGCCTACGTCCGCGGCCGCGACTACGTGCTTCCGCAGGATGTCTTCGACATGGCCCACGACGTCATGCGCCACCGCATCGTGCTCTCGTTCGAGGCGCTCTCGGACGACGTGACCAGCGACAACGTCCTGGCGACTGTGCTCAAGCGCGTCCCGCTCCCCGTGGTGCCGCTGCGGGAGGCCAGCAACGTCCGCGCCGGCGCCTGAGCGCATCCTCCAGCGCCTCGACTGGCAGGTCGTCCGCCGCCTGGACGGCCTGCTCCAGGGCGACTACCGCAGCCTCTTCCACGGGAGCGGCGTCGACCTGGCCGGGCTTCGCGAGTACCAGTCGGGCGACGACGTCCGGGCGATGGACTGGAGCGTGACCGCGCGGCTCGACAGCCCGCACGTCCGCCTGTACACCGAGGACCGCGACGTCACCGCCTGGTTCCTGCTGGACCTGAGCCCCTCGGTCGACTTCGGGACGGTCGAGACGGAGCGCCTGAAGCGGACGGTGCTGATCGACTTCGTGACCACCCTCGCGCGCCTGCTGACGCGTCGCGGGAACCGGGTCGGCGCGATCTTCTACGGCAGCCGCGTGGAACGCGCCATCCCTGCCCGTCCCGGGCGCCTGCAGGTCCTCCGGCTGGTCGAGGAGATGCTCCGCGCGCCGCAGCAGACCAGCGCGCCGTTCACCGACCTGGGGCCGCTCCTGGACGCCGCCCGGCAGGCCTTCAAGCGGCGCTCGCTCGTGTTCGTCATCTCCGACTTCATCAGCGAGCCGGGCTGGGAGCGACCGTTGAACCTGCTCAACCGGCGTCACGACGTCCTTGCCGTGCGCCTCGTCGACCCGCGCGAGGTCCAGCTGCCCGACGTCGGGCCACTGATCATGCAGGATGCCGAGACGGGCGAGCAGCTCTACGTCGACACCCACGATCGGCAGTTCCGGCGCCGTTTCGAGGAGGCCGCGGCCCGGCGCGAGGCGGACGTCAACCGGGCGTTCACGCGGGCCGGGGTGGACGCCGTCTCGCTCTCGACCGACGAGGATCTCGTCCGGGCGATCGTCCGCATCGCGACGCTCCGGCGCCGGCGGCGGAGGCGCTAGACCGTGACCTTCACCTGGCCGGCCGCGCTCGTTCTCCTGGCCCTGATCCCGGCCGGCGCCTGGCTGCTCGGCGCCCTCGACCAGAGGCGACGCCGGCGGGCCGCCGCGCGGGGCGGTCTGGATCTCGGCGGCGGAGGCGCGAACCGGCGAGCCGTCCTGCGACGGATCCCGGCCCTGCTCTTCCTGGCCGGCTTCGCGGTGCTGGTCGTGGCCCTGGCCCGTCCGCAGAGCGTGCTGTCGCTGCCCCGCGAGGAGGGAACCGTCATCCTCGCTATCGACGTGTCGGGCAGCATGGCCGCGACCGACCTGCAGCCGACCCGCATGGAAGCGGCCAAGGCCGCCGCCGAGGCGTTCGTCGCGCAGCAGCCCTCGAGCGTCGTGATCGGGATCGTCGCCTTCAGCGACTCGGGCCTCGCGGTCCAGGCCCCGACGAACGACCAGGGAGCCGTGCTCGCGGCGATCAGCCGCCTGGCGCCCGAGCGCGGCACGTCGCTCGGGGAGGGCATCCTCGCCTCGCTCCAGGCAATCGCGCTCGAGGAGTCCCCGCCCGCCACGGACTACTACAGCCTCCGTTCGCCGTCCCCGTCCCCGTCTCCGACCCCGACCCCGACGCCGGTGCCGGCCGGATCGCACACCTCGGCCGTCGTCGTGCTGCTCACCGACGGCGAGAACAACGAGGCGCCGGACCCGGCGGTGGCCGCCCAGGCCGCGGCGGATCGCGGGATCCGGATCTTCACCGTGGGCCTCGGCAGCCCGGCGGGCACGACCGTGAACCTCGACGGCTTCCAGGTCCACACGCAGCTGAACGAGCCGCTGCTCCAGCAGATCGCGAGCGTCACCGACGGCGCCTACTACCGGGCGGAGGACGCCCAGCAGCTGCGCTCGATCTACGCCGGTCTCGACACGAGGCTCGTCGTCGAGCCGGAGAAGATCGAGATCACCGGCCTCTTCGCGGGCGCCGGCGTCCTCCTCCTGGCGGCCGGCGGGGTGGCGTCGCTCGCCTGGCTGGGCCGCCTGCCGTGAGCATGCCCCGATTCGCCCCGGAGCTGGCCCCGGGAGATCGCCCGCCGGCGTTGGCGTCGACCCGGAGGCGCTGAAGGTGGACTTCCTGTGGCCCGGCTCCCTGGCCCTCCTGGGGCTCCTGCCCGTGCTCGTCGGCGTCTACGCCTGGAGCCTCCGGCGCAGGCGCCCGGCGGGCGTGCGCTACTCCAGCCTCGCCCTGGTCCGCGACGCGCTGCCCGGCTCCTCCCGGGTGCGTCGGCACCTGCCCTTCGCGCTGTTCGTGGTGGCGGCCGCTGCCCTTGCCATCGCGGCCGCTCGGCCGGTGCTCATCGTGAGCGTGCCGACGAACCAGACCAGCATCATCATCGCCATCGACGTCTCGGGCAGCATGTGTTCTGCCGATGTCCCCCCGAGCCGCCTCCAGGCCGCCGAGGCCGCCGCGGCGTCCTTCATCGAGCGCCAGGGCCCAACCACCCAGATCGGGATCGTGGCGTTCAGCAGCTTCGCCGAGCTGGTTCAGGCGCCGACCACCGACGTCGAGACGCTTCTCGACGCGCTCGGAAGCCTCGCCACCGGCCGCCGGACGGCGATCGGCAGCGGCATCCTTGCGTCCATCGACGCGATCGCGGAGATCGACCCGGCGGTGGCGCCCAGCATCACCGACACGCGGCCGGGCATCCCCCCGACGCCGGTGCCCAAGGGGGCCTATGTCCCGGACGTCGTCGTCCTGCTCACGGACGGCGAGAACAACACCGGCCCGCTGCCGCTTGATGCCGCACAGCAGGCCGCGGACCGGGGCGTGCGCGTCTACACGATCGGGTTCGGGACTCCGGACGGCGGTCCGCTCGACCCGACCTGCGCGTCGCAGTTCCTCGGTCGCGAGCCGGGGGCCGCCTTCGGCGGCGTTCCGCAGGGCGGGTTCGGCGGCGGAGCGGCGGGCGGGGCCGTCGGGGGCTTCCGGCGGGGCATCGACGACGTGACGCTCCAGCAGGTCGCAGACCTGACGGGCGGCACCTACCACCCGGCAGCGAGCGCGGCCGAGCTCGACAGCGTGTTCGCGAGCCTGCCGACATCGTTGATCACGAAGCACGAGGTCACCGAGGTCGGGTTCGTCTTCGTTGCGCTCGGCGCGCTCCTTGCGGCCCTCGCGGTCGTTCTCGGAAGGCTCTGGAGGCCGCTGCCCTAACGATCACGGCGCCGTGACGACCCTGCGCCCGCCTTCGCCTACGCGCTCTGGAAGGTGCGCGCAGGGGCCCGCTTGGCAAGCACCGGCAACCAGCGGCTTCCAAGCTCGATCCGTTCGTGGAGCCGCGACGCGAGCCCCCGCCGGATTCCGCGCAGGGGGCGCAGGGAGGCGCACTCGAGCCAGAGGCTGCTCCCGTGAACCTCGATCGTCATGGGCTGGCCGCAGACTTGGCAGAAGGGGTGATCGTGCGAGGCCATCTCAATTCGCTCGCGGGCGAGGTCCTCGTCGGTAGGAGTCAGGTGGGTGTTCATCGGTTTCTCCCGTTCCGATCGACCATTGTGCGATGGAGGTTCTGGATCGATCAAGAACAGGCCCATCTTACGCGATGCGTCTGGATCGGTCAAGATGTCCCCGACATGGACCGGGAACCGAAGCCGCGCCGTCGATACACGCTCGGGGACCTGGCAAAGGCGCTTGGCGTGTCGAAGACGACCGTGTCCAACGCGTTCAGCCGCCCGGATCAGCTCTCTCCCGGCCTGCGCGCGCGGATCCTCGATGCTGCGCGCGCTGCGGGCTATGCGGGACCGGATCCCGTTGCACGCATGCTCCGGACCGGCCGTGCCGGCGCGCTCGGCCTGATCCTTCCCGAGTCCCTGCCGTTCGCGCTCGACGACCCGACGACCGCCGCGCTCATCCGGGGCATTGCCGACGCCTGCGAGGAACGCCGGCTCGGGCTGCTCGTCATTCCCGGCGCGACGCGAGCCCTCGAGCCGCGCGCCATCACGGATGTCGCCGTCGACGGGTTCATCGCCTACTCGCTGCCGAGGGACACGCCGGCGCTCCAGCAGGTGCTCTCGCGCAGGGCGCCCGTGGTCGTGGTGGACGAGCCCCGCATCCCGGGCGTGCCGACGATCAGCGTGGACGACCGAGCCGGCGCCCGGATGGCGGCGGACCACCTGGTCGAACTCGGGCACCGTCGGTTCGGGATCGTGGCGTCGGCGTTCCGGCCGGATGGCTACACGGGGCGCGGGGACGAGGCCCGGATCGCAGAGTCGGCGTTCGACGTCGCGACCAGCCGGATCCAGGGATATCGCGCCGCCCTGGCAGAATCCGGGCTGTCGGCCGCGGAGGTCTCGCTCTACGAGTGCGCCCACAGTGACGAGGAGCTCGGGCGGCAGGCCGGCCGCGAGCTGCTTGCGCGCGCCGATCCCCCGACTGCGATTCTCGCGATGAGCGACCGGCTGGCGCTCGGCGTGCTCGCTGCGGCGCGGGAGCTGTGGACCGACGTGCCGGCGGAGCTGTCGGTCACCGGCTTCGACGACATCCCGGGCGCAGCCACCAGCCGGCCGTCTCTCACGACGATCCGGCAGCCGCTGCGCCTGAAGGGGTACGCGGCGGCGCGGCTGCTGCTCGATGCGCCGTCCGGGTCGCACCCGGATCCCGGCGCGTCGGCGAACCTGGCCCGGAACCCGGGCGCAGAAGGCCGACCCACGGAGAGCGACGAGCTCGACCTGCCGGTCGAGCTCGTGGTGCGGAGGTCGACGGCGGTCGCGCGCGCTCGATAGTGCCGTCCGGCGCCGGGGGCGACGCTGTCAGGCGGCGAGGTCGACCGCGGTCCGGGCCTGCTCCGCTAGCTCGGCAACCAGGCTGCCGACCTCGGCGCGGACCGCCGGGTCGGTCAGGACCAGCTCCTCGTCGAAGACCTGTGGGGCGAACGGGACCGCGAGAGTGCGGTCGAGCACGTTCGATCCGGTCCGGCGGACCGTTCTGACCACGGCCTCGATCCCGCCGCGTGCGCCGTTCCGGCCCGGCGAGGTGCCGAGGACGGCGACTGGCTTGCTGGCCAGGAGGCGGACGGGGCCGCGGGACGCCCAGTCGAGCGCGTTCTTGAGGACGGCGCTCATGCCGTCGTTGTACTCGGGCGTGACGATCAGGAGTGCGTCGGCCTCTTCGACCGCCCGGCGGAGGTCGTCGACGATTGCGGGGTTGCCGGCAGCTTCGACGTCGCCGTCGTAGAAGGGGAGCGCGCCGAGGTCGTCGAACGGCCGGACCGTCACGCCCGCCGGCGCAAGCTGCGCTGCGGCGCGGAGGAGGGCACGGTTGTACGAGCCCCGGCGAAGGCTCCCCACAAGGCCTAGGATCACGACGTTGTTGTCCATCATTTCTCAGGATCTCCGCTCGCCGCGGGTCGGGCCGGCCGTCGGGCCGTGGGTCGCTCGCGGGGAGCTCCGCTCGAGTCGATGCGGGCGAAGGTGCCCGTCGCATTTCTCACCCTAGGGTTCGTGCGAGGCGCCCCGACGGATCGCCCGTCTTCGCGATCTCCTGCCGGGCGGGTACGCTGCGGGTCATCGCCGCGGGATGGTCGACACGGAGGAAGGGGGCGGGGCTTGATGGCATTCGAAGGCTTCTCGCGCGAGGCGCTGCAGTTCCTCGTCGATCTCGCCGCCCACAACGAGCGGGCCTGGTTCACGCCGCGGAAGACGGAGTACGAGCGCCTGCTCAAGCATCCCCTGGAGGCGCTCTGCGTCGAGCTCGGAGCGCGCTTCGCGGAGCGGGGGATCCCACTGGTGGCCGATCCGGCCCGCTCGCCGTTCCGGATCTACCGGGACACCCGCTTCTCGAAGGACAAGTCGCCCTACAAGCCCTACGTGAGCGCCAGCTTCCCCTGGCGGGGCGGCGGCCCCGGCGGCTTCTCCGGGGGCTACTTCAGCCTGCGACCGGGTGAGATCTACCTCGGCGGCGGCATGTACCATCCCGAGCCGCCGGTGCTGGCGGCCTGGAGGGCCGCCGTCGCAACCCGTCCCAGGGACGTCCACGCGGCGCTCGAGGACCCGGGGTTCGTCGAGGCCTTCGGGCACGTCGACGGCGAACAACTCAAGCGGGCTCCGGCCGGGTTCCCGGCGGACCACCCGGACGCGGAGCTGCTCAAGCTCAAGGACGTGACGTTCGGCCGGCAGCTCTCCGACGCCGAGGCGTTCTCGGCCGACCTGCCCGACATCCTCGCGGACGGCTTCGCCGCCGCCCTGCCCGTGCTGCGGCTGCTGGCCGGCCTCGTCGAGACGCCGGTGGCTCCCGGGGCCTGATCCACGGCAAGCGCGGCCTCACCGAGTCCGTCAGGTCCGGACGCGCGTCTCCAGGCGAGCCTCGACACGATCGGCGACGGCCTCCGCGAGGCTTGCCCCGAAGCGCCCCGCGATCCGCTCGAACAGCGGCCGCCGGAGGCGGACGGGGGCCGATCGCGCCGGCACGCCGGCAGCAGCGGCCGCCAGCTCCACCGCGCGCTCGAGATCGCCGATCTCGTCCACGAGCCCCAGCTCCCGGGCCTCCTCGCCGAGCCAGACCTCGCCGGTCGCCAGCTCGCGGACCCGCGCCTCGTCCATCCGCCGGCCGTTCGCGACCCGGGCCACGAACGCCGCGTAGAACGCGTCGATGATCGCCTGCTCCTTGGCGCGCTCCTCCTCGGTCTCGTCGCGCCACGGCGCGCCCATCCCCTTGAGCCGGCCCGCGCGGTTCTCCGTGACGCTGACGCCCAGGCGCTCGAGCAGCCGCGGGAGCCGCGGCCCGGCCGAGATCACCCCGATCGATCCGACGACGGCGTGCGGCTGGGCGACGACCGTGCGGGCGGCCATCGCGGCCAGGTACGACCCCGATGCGCCGGTCCCGCGGATGATCGCGACGAGCGGCTTCTTCGCGGCCAGACGCTCGAGAGCCAGGAACATGCTGTCCGATGCCGTCGCGGAGCCGCCGGGCGAGTCGACGTCGAGCACGACCGCCGGGACCCTCCCCGACTCGCGGAGGCGGCGGACCAGCTCGATCCAGTCCGCCGTCCGGACCCCGTCCGCGATCGGCCCGTAGAGGCGGAGGATCGCCACGTGGCCGGGCGGGAAGACGCGGCGGAAGCGACGACGGAAGGCGCGGAGGTTGATCACGTTCATGGTTCGTTCAGCCTAGCTGCTCGCGCAATTCGAGGATCGGGGCGCGCCGATCGTGCGCGCCGGACGGCGCCGGTCCCCGCGCCGGCCGCCCGCTCGCCTTACAAACCCCTGTCGTGGAGACGTCGCCGTTCTTACCTTGCGCCTCGATCGTGACGCCTGCGACCTCGAGACACGCACCCCGCCGGTGCCCAGAGGTCGAATGCGGAAGAACATAGAACGGAGACCATCTCGATGAAGCTCGCACCTCGCGCAACGCTCGCGTCCATGGCGGTCGGCGGCCTCCTCGTCATCGGGTCGGTCGGGTCGGCCTTCGCGGCCCAGCCGACGACGTCACCGATCGCCCCCGAGGTCACCACGGGCAGCGGCGCCCGGGCATGCGCCGCGCAGCGGATGGCCGCCAAGGACAACAACCCCGCCTACCTGCAGGCGCTCGGCGACTGCGAGATCAACCGGCGGGTCGTCACGGTCCAGGTGCTCCAGAACCACGTGTCGAACCCCAACGGCCTCACCGACAATGACCGGTCTGCGCTGCAGACGCTCCTGACGGCGGACACCGACGGGCTCAAGGCGCTGAAGGCGAAGATCGACGGCGAGACGGACGTGACGACGCTCCGCACCGACATCGGCACGATCGTCACGGGCTACCGGATCTACCTGCTCATGGTCCCGATGGCCGCCGAGGTCATCTCGGCCGACAACGAAGCGGCCGCGGTCGGCCGGCTCACCACGGTTGCCGGGAACCTGCAGACTCGGATCGAGAACGAGGCGGGCAAGGGCAAGGACGTCAGCCAGGCACAGGCGGACCTCGCCAGCATGAACACTGCCCTGGGCCAGGTGTCGACCTCGACCCTCTCGAGCATGACGAAGGCCCTGCTGCTCCTGACGCCGGACCAGTACAACTCGGGCACGGCCAAGCCGATCCTGGCGAGCGACCACACGACGCTCCAGGGCTTCCGGGACTCGCTCAACGCGGCCCACGCCGATGCGGTGGCCTGCCGCGCCGCCCTCAGGGCCCTCTGATCCACACTGCATAGCCACGACCGAAGGCGCCCCCGGAGCGATCCGGGGGCGCCGTTCCACGTTCAACCAGCCGCCACGGACCAGGGGAGGCGAAGATGAACCTACTGGAGATGACCCCGCGAGACCGGCTGCCGGGTCTGACGATCCTAGCGATCGGCGCTGTGCTCGTCGGCGCGTTTGCGCTCCTTGGCGCGGCGGGCTGGTGGGCCGCCTCGGACGGGGTGGTGTTCCTGCCGCGCCTGCACGGCGTGGAGCGGGTCGTCGCGCTGGCCCTGCTGGCGCTCGGCTCGCTCGAGCTGACCCTCGCCTACGGGCTGTGGAACCTGCGCCCTTGGGCCTGGGCCCTGGGCGTCGGGCTCGAGACCGCCGCCCTCGTGCTTGCCGTGCTGCAGCTGGGCCGCGGCATCCCGGGCAGCCACCTGCTGACGCTGGTGCTTGCGGCCACCACCTTGTGGTACCTGTCCCGGCCGCGCGTTCGGGCCGCCCTCGGCGCCTGAAGGCGTCGCGCCGCGGATCCGCGGAGGGCGGGCCCGGGCGGTCGCTGTCTCTCCCGCCGGGCTCGCCTGCAAGGTTCGCTGCAATGTCCGGGGGTGAAGATTAATCTCCGAGGAGCACCCAGTGACTGAGGCACCGCAGACAGTCCGCAGCTTTTCGGCCGACGAGGTGATCGCCACCTACGCGTGGCGAGGTCTCAGCCTCCATGTCGTGACGCGAGAGCCGCTCTCCCCGGACCAGGCCCGCACGATCGAGCGGATGGTTCCCCGCATCCCCAGCATCGGGGTCTTCGCGGACCTCCTCGGCATGATCCTCGGGCGCCGCGTCCGGATCAGGACCGAGCGCCCTTCGACGGACATCCGCTTCGAGGTCGGAACCTAGCCTCGGAACTCCCGCGGGCCGTATCCTCAACCGATGATCAACCGCCCGCTGCGCCGGCTGACACGCGACGCCGAGGCACCGGTGCTCCTCGAGAGTTTCTTCGTCGCGGCCGTCGTCTCGTTCCTGGGCATCCGCTGGTTCCTCGCCCTGACCGGCTACCCGCGGGTCGGGTCCAACGGGATCCACATCGCCCACATGCTGTGGGGCGGTCTCCTCATGCTCCTCGCCCTGCTGCTTCTGTTCGCGTTCCTCGAACGCTCCGTCCAGCACCTTGCGGCGGTGATCGCGGGACTCGGCTTCGGCACGTTCATCGACGAGATCGGAAAGTTCGTCACCTCGGACAACAACTACTTCTTCCGGCCCTCGATCGCCCTGATCTACATCCTGTTCATCCTCGCGTTCCTCGTGGCCAGAGCCTTCATCGGTCAGCGCCGTCTGACGGAGAATGAGGCGCTCGCGAACGCTCTCGACCTCCTGGAGGGGACCCTCGAGGGGCCGATCGAGCCCGACGATCGCGCCCGCATCCGACACCTCCTCGAGCTCGCCGATCCGCAGGCGCCGCTTGCCGCCTTCGCGGAGCAGTACCTGGCTGCCCTGCCCGAGGTGGCCGAACGCGCGAGCCTCGTCGCGCGGGTCCGCCGGCGCCTGACCGACGTGTACGAGCGGGTGATGGCCAACCCATGGGCCGAGCGGGCCCTCAGCGGGCTCGTCGTCGGGTACGCCGCCGTGACGGTCGCGGGCGTGGCGCTCGTCGTCGTCGCCGCTCCGCCCGGAGGTGGCACCGAGACGTCGAGCGTCGCAACGATCGCGCAGGTCGGTTCCACGATCGCCGGAGCCGCCCTCGTCGGTCGCGGGGTCCTCTCGCTTCCCGGCTCCCGGGCGGCCGCCTATCACTGGTTCATGCGCGGTTTGCTCATCTGGATCCTCGTCACGCAGGTCTTCGTCTTCTACAGCTCGCAGCTTGCCGGCCTTGGCGGGCTCGCAGTTGACCTGGTGGCCTACGGAAGCCTTCGCTTCGCCATCAGCCGCGAGCTCGTCGCCGGGCGCCACCCGTGGTCCCCGGCGCGGTCTCGCGCCCCGGTGATTCCAGCGGCCGACTGACGGCGCGTCGGCGAGGCGCGCCTGGCGGGTACGGCGAGCGGACTGTCTGCCACGGGCAGCGGACGATCGAGGTCGGGCGGTCCGGCACTGTCGCGGCTTGCTGCGCGGGTCCGATACTCCTGCGGCAGCACGAGCAGAGAAGGGAGCCACGCACGATGTCTCCATCCGGGACGGCCACGAACAAGCAAGCGGACCTCGCGGGTCCGGGCATCGGCAACTACGAGGACCTCGAGAAGATCCTGCCGGACAACTACGCCTCGGCGCTCGATCCCCGGGAGACGCAGGCGGCGATCTACACGGTCAAGGACTACATCGAGCGCAATCTGTGCCGCGAGCTGAACCTGCAGATGGTCCAGGTCCCGCTCATCGTCGACGTCGAGGCCGGCGTCAACGACATGCTCGACCGCGACGGCAAGCGCGGGCCGATCGGGTTCCACATCTCGAACGACTACGACCAGCACCCGATCGACGCGCAGGTCGTCCAGGCGGCCACGAAGTGGAAGCGGCCCGCGCTGCGACAGTTCGGCTTCGGGATCGGCGAGGGCCTGTGCACGGACATGCGCGCCGTCCGCAAGGACTACTTCCTCGACCACGACCACAGCTGCTACGTCGACCAGTGGGACTGGGAGAAGGTCATCACCGCGGAGGACCGCAACCTCGCCTACCTCAAGTCGACCGTTCGCGGGATCTGGAAGGTCATCAAGGGCGCCGAGCAGGAGGCCCTCGACAAGTTCCCCAGGCTGCGCGCGGACGGCGTCCCCGAGCTCCCCGAGGAGATCACCTTCATTCACGCCGAGGACCTGCTGGCCCGGTATCCCAACCTGCCGCGGAAACAGCGCGAGACCGCAATCCTCCAGGAGATCCCAGCCATCTTCATCATCGGGATCGGCTGGACGCTGGACGACGGCTACCCGCACGAGATGCGCGCCGCGGACTACGACGACTGGGTGACCCCGACGGTCTCCGAGGACGGCCGGCCGATGCACGGCCTCAACGGCGACATCCTCGTCTGGAACTCCGTCACCCGCCGCCGCCACGAGCTGACCTCGATGGGCATCAGGGTGAACCCCGAGACCCTGCGCCAGCAGCTCGCCATGACCGGCCAGCTCGACTGGCTGAGCCTCCCCTATCACAAGGGGATCATCAGCGGCGAGACCCCGCTCTCGATCGGCGGCGGTATCGGCCAGTCCCGGACCCAGATGCTGCTCCTCCACAAGGCGCACCTCGGCGAGGTCAGCGTCAGCGTGTGGCCGAAGATCCTCAAGGAGATCTGCGCGAAGAAGAACATCTTCGTCATCGAGTAGCCACGCTCATCTGCGAAGGCGCGGGGCTGCCGGAGCGCGCCCCGCGCGCGGCGTGAAGGGGAACCGGATGGAATATCGACGGCTCGGCAGCGCGGGCCTCAAGGTGAGCGCGCTGTCGTACGGGGCGTGGGTCACCTACGGGACGCAGCTCGGCGTCCCCGAGGCGGTCGCCTGCATGCGGGCTGCCTGGGACGCGGGCGTGAACTTCTTCGACAACGCCGAGGCCTACGGCGGTGGCCGGGCCGAGGAGATCATGGGGGAGGCGCTCCGGCAGCTCGGCTGGCGGCGCGCCAGCTACGTCGTCTCGACGAAGATCTTCTTCGGGATGCACGTCGGGCCCGAACGAGAAGGACACGCTCAACCGCAAGAAGCTCCGCGAAGGGATCGACGGGGCCCTGCGCCGGTTCGGGCTCGACTACGTCGACCTGGTCTACTGTCACCGGCCCGACCCGGAGACGCCGGTCGAGGAGACCGTCTGGTCGATGCACCAGATGGTCGAGAGCGGCAAGGCGCTCTACTGGGGCACGTCCGAGTGGAGCGCCGAGGAGATCCGAGAGGCGTGGGGCGATCGCCGAGCGGCACCACCTCCACAAGCCCCAGATGGAGCAGCCCGAGTACAACCTGTTCACCCGCCGCAAGGTCGAGGTGGAGTTCTCCCGACTGTACGCCGGGATCGGGCTGGGGCTCACGACGTGGAGCCCGCTCGCATCGGGGTTCCTGACGGGCAAGTACAACGAAGGGATCCCGGCCGGCTCGCGGATGGCGCTCCCGGGCTACGACTGGCTCAAGCCCGGCCTGACCCGTGAGCGAATCGACGCGGTGCGCCGCCTCGGGGCGATCGCCGCCGATCTCGGGGTGACGACCGCCCAGCTTGCGCTCGCCTGGCTCCTGCAGCAACCCGAACGTGAGCAGCGTGATCACCGGCGCGAGCCGTCCCGAGCAGGTCGCGGAGAACATGCGGGCGGTCGAGGTTGCCGCGACGCTCACGCCGGAGGTCATGGACGCCATCGACGGCGCGACCCGGGCTGCGTCCGACCTCGAGGGACCGCGCCTCGAGCTCTGAGCACGGCGGGCAGCAGGTCCGCGAGCCCGGCCGATCGCCCGTCGACGCCGCGTCATCGATCCGTCACGCGCCTGACATCCCGCGGTCACGGGGCCGGACCACGCTCGGGCCAGCCCGGGGCGTTCCCGGGAAGATCCGAGGAGTTTCCGTCCCATGCGTCGCAGACTCGCTGCTGTTCTTGGCCTCCTGGCCGCTCTCCTTGCGCTCAGCCTCCCCGCTGGCGTTGCCGCCCGTGACTTCGGTCGCGGCGGCAGCGTGTACACCATGACCAACGCCGCGACCGGCAATGCCGTCCTCGCCTATGCGCGCGCCGCCGATGGCTCCCTCAGCCTGAGCGGCACCTTCCCCACCGGCGGCTCCGGCACGGGTTCGGGGCTCGGCTCCCAGGGAGCGGTGACCCTCTCCGCCGACGGGCAGTGGCTGGCGGCCGTGGATGCCGGCAGCAATGACGTCGCGCTGTTCTCCGTCAACCCGGACGGGAGCCTGCGCCTTGCGGACCGCGTCGTGTCCGGCGGCAGCGATCCGATCAGCGTCACGCTTCACGGCCCATTCCTGTACGTGCTCGACGCGGGCGGGAACGGCAACATCGCCGGGTTCGTCCGGATTCTTCGGGCACCTGGCCGCGCTGCCCGGCTCGATCCGGCCGCTCAGCCCTGCCGCGACTGCCACGACCGTGACCTCGCCCGAGGAAATCGCCTTCAGCTCCGACGGCAGCGTGCTGGTCGTGACGGAGAAGGCCGCCGGCCTCCTCGTCACCTACCGGGTCGGCTTCTTCGGCATCGCCGGTGCGCCGAGCCCTACGCCTCGGCCGGCGCCGCCCCGTACGGCTTCGCCTTCGACGGCCGCACCGGATGTTCGTCACGGAGGCGGCCGGAAGCGCGCTGTCCTCCTACCGCGTCTCGTCCGCGGGCGTACCGAGCGTGATCTCCGCCTCGGTCGCCAACGGCCAGTCCGCGGCGTGCTGGGTCGCCCTCACGCCGGCGGCAGGTACGCCTTCACGATCGACGCCCACAGCCCCGCCGGATCTCCTCCTACGCCATCGCCCCCGATGGCAGCCTCACGCTCGTCAACGGGACGGCGGCCGCTCCGCCACCTCGACACCCCTCCTCGACGCGGCGGTCAGCAGCGACGGCCGCTTCCTGTACGTGGTCGACGTCGGCGCGAACGCGATCGACGCGTTCAGCATCGGCCCGGGTGGCAGCTTGACGTCGATCGGGGCCACGAACCAGCCGGCGGGCGCCGTGGGCATCGCCGCCTCCTAGCAGCCACCACGAACACGCTCCGGGGCGCGGCGGCAGATGCCGCCGTTCCTCGCTGTTCAGGCTGCTCGCCAGCCAGTTTCTGCCTCTAGGATGCCCGCGTGACGACCGCCCCTGGACCCATCCTCGTCGTCGACGACGACCCCAAGATCGTCCGCCTCGTGCGGACGTACCTCGAGCGGGAGGGCTTCCGCGTTGTCGAGGCGGCCGACGGTCGCAGCGCGCTCGCCGCGGTGGCCCTGGAGGCGCCCGCTGCTCGTCGTCCTGGACCTGATGCTTCCCGAGGTCGACGGCCTCGCCGTCATCCGCGCGGTCCGGCGAACCGCCCGGACGCCGATCATCGTGCTCTCGGCACGGAGCACCGCCGCCGATCGCATCGCCGGCCTCACCGAGGGCGCCGACGACTACCTGCCCAAGCCGTTCTCGCCCGCCGAGCTCGTGCTCCGCGTCCAGCGCGTCCTCGAGCGAACGGCCCGCGGAGGAGCGTCGGCCGACGCGGGGCCGGGCTCGCAGCCGCTGCGGCATGGCGATCTCGTCATCGAACCCGACCGCCATGAGGTCACGCTTCGCGGAAGCCCGGTGGCGCTGACCGCCGTCGAGTTCCGTCTCCTGGCCGCCGTGCTCGGGGCCGGCGGCCGGGTGCTCTCCCGTGACCAGCTGCTCGACGCCGTCTACGGGCGCGGCGAGGTGGAGGTCCTGGACCGCACGATCGACGTCCACGTGCGGCGGCTGCGCGCGAAGCTCGGCGATGATCCCGACCGCCCGCGTTACGTCGCGACGGTGCGCGGTGTCGGCTACCGGGCCGCGCCGCTCGTCGCCGAACCATGAGCCGTCGAAGGCCCGGCGGGGTCGGGCTGCGCATCGCGGTCGCCGCGATCCTCGTCGCCGGTGTCGCCATCGCGATCATCGCGGTCGGCGTGATCGTGGTCGGATCGCAGACCTTCGCGGCTTTGATGGCGAAGCATGGCGTCAGCACCGCTTCGAGCGACGCGATGTTCCAGGACTCGGTGGTCCAGGTCGTGCTCGTTGCCGCGGTCGTTGCCGTGGTCGCAGCGGTCGTGCTTGCCACGTTCGTCGCCTCCCGCCTTGTCCGCCCGCTGCGCGAGATCGGGGCAGCCGCGCGCAGGATCGCCGAGGGCCGCTACGAGTCCCGGATCGCCCGTCAGGGTCCCGAGGAGGTCGTGAGCCTCGCGGATTCGTTCAACCAGATGGCCGCCTCCCTCGAAGAGCAGGAGCGCCTGCGCCGCGAGTTCATCGCGAACGCGGCCCACGAGCTCCGCACCCCGCTGACCAACCTCAAGGGCTACCTGGAGGCCCTGCGCGACGGCGTCATCCCGCCCGACCGCGCGACGTTCGAGTCGCTCGGCGAGGAGGCCGAGCGTCTCGTCCGGCTGTCCCACGGGCTTGACGTCCTCGCCGCGGGCGACGCCGACGGGTCCCCCGCGCTCGTCGAGCTCGACCTCACGGACGTCGTGCGCGCGGCGGTGGAGCTGGCCGCGCCGGCGGCGCGTGCGTCCGGCCTCGAGGTCGCGCTCGCGGTCCCGGCACACCTGCCCGCCCGGGGCGACCCGGACCAGCTGGCCCAGGTGCTGGGGAACCTCCTGCAGAACGCGCTGCGCTACACGGCGCCCGGCGGCCGGATCGGGGTCGCGGCGGAGCAGCGGCCGGTGGACATCCTCGTCTCGGTCACGACCACCGGCGAGGGTATTCCCGCGGCTGACCTGCCCCATGTCTTCGAGCGCTTCTACCGCGTGGACAAGTCCCGGGACCAGGCGCACGGCGGGGCCGGCATCGGCTTGGCCATCGTGAAGCAGCTCGTCGAAGGCCACGGCGGGCGGGTCGGTGCCGAGTCGGCCGGCGGCGTGACCAGCGTCTGGTTCAGCCTCCCGGCCTGAGGCGACCAGTCCGCGGGGACGATCCGGACGAACTCGCATAGACTGCCGCTCCGCGTGTCACGCCGGCACGGCACCCCTCGAGGCACGAGATGGCCGACGCACCCATGGTCCTGGTCGAGGACCTCCACAAGCAGTACGTCCGGGACGCCCCCGAAGCCGTGGCCGGCATCAACCTGTCCATCGACCCCGGCGAGGTGTTCGGGCTGCTGGGCCCGAACGGGGCCGGAAAGACCACGACCATCGGGGTGGTCACGACGCGCGTCCGCCCCACCTCGGGTCGCGCTTTCGTCGACGGCATCGACGTCGTGCGCAACCCGGTGGCGATCCGGACCCGCATCGCGGTCGTCCCCCAGCGCGCCAACTTCGACCGCAGCCTCACCGCGATCGAGAACCTGACCTTCCACGCCGCCTACTTCGGGGTGGCGCGGGAGGCGCGCCGACGGCGCGCGCACGAGCTTCTCGCGACGTTCGGCCTGGAGGGGCGCGAGAACGACGACGTCATGAAGTACTCGGGGGGCATGGCCCAGCGGCTGATGATCGCCCGGGCCCTGATGCACGAGCCCCTCGTGCTCGTGCTCGACGAGCCGACGACGAGCCTGGACCCGCAGGGCCGCCTGTTCCTGCAGGACCGGATCGCGGAGCTCAAGCAGAGGGGCATGACCGTCCTGCTCTGCACCCACGACATGGTCGAGGCCGACCGGCTCTGCGACCGGATCGCGATCGTCGACCACGGCAAGGTCATTGCGCTCGACACGCCGCGAGGGCTTCGCTCGCTGCTGCCGGGGTCGCGGGGCCTGGAGCTGACGCTTCGCGGCGCGCCCGCCGACATCGCTGGCCGCCTTGGGGCGCTCGCGGGCGCGGGGAGGATCGAGATCCTGCTGCCACCGGGCAGCAACGGGAGCGCAACGGGCGTGGCCAACGGCTGGGCCGGCCAGGGCGCGAGTTCGGGTGGCGCCTGGTCGGGCGGAGCCGGGGGCTGGGCCGGTTCGGGCGGCCCCGGTCGTCCGGGCCCGGCAGCGGTCGCCGGTCCGGCGGGCACTGACGGAGCCTGGCGCGGCCGCATCTACGATGCCGACGACGGCGAGGCAGGTCTGCTCCCGCGAGTGATCGCCGCGGCTGCCGACGCCGGCGCCGAGATCGTCGATCTCCACCGGGTCGAGGGTACCCTGGAGGATGTCTTCATCCACCTGACCGGAAGGGAGCTCCGATGAGCGCCGTCGCGTCCACGCCCTCGGTCGTCGTGCCCCAGCGGGTGCCCGCGAGCGCTCAGCTGCACACGTTCTGGGCCCTCTGCGAGCGCGAGCTGTGGGTTACCCTGCGACACCAGTCCGTCGTCTTCCTGGCCCAGGCCCTGCTCCAACCGATCTTCTTCCTGTTCATCTTCGGCCGGGTGCTGCCGTCGATCGGGGCAGCGACCGTGAACTTCGGCTCCCTGCTGTTCCCCGGGATCATGGGGCTCACGGTGGTCCTCACCGCACTCCAGAACATCGCCCTGCCCCTCGTGATCGAGTTCAGTTGGACCAAGGAGATCGAGGATCGGCTGCTTGCGCCTTTGCCGGTCTGGGCGGTGGCTGCCCAGAAGATGTTCGTCGCAGCGCTCCGCGCGATCGTGGTCGCGTTGCTGCTGTTCCCGCTGGGCTTCCTGATCCTGCCGAACTTCGCCCTCCACGACGTCAACTGGCTGATGCTCGCCGCGATCCTCGTGCTCGGCTCCAGCGCCGCTGCGGCGATGGGCCTCGTCCTCGGTACCGCGGTCCCGCCCCAGCAGATCAACTTCATGTTCGCGATCGTCCTGACGCCGCTCGTGATGACCGGGGCGGCCTACTACCCGTGGGGCACCCTTTCCAACCTGCAATGGTTCCAGGCCGTCACCCTGATCAACCCGATGACGTACGCGTCGGAGGGGCTTCGCGCGGCGCTCACCCCGTCCGTGCCCCACATGGACCCCGTGTTCGTGTTCCTCGGGTTGGGCGTGTCGCTCGTCGGCTTCGGGACGCTCGGCATCCGCGGCTTCCTGCGCCGGGCCGTGGACTGACCGAGGGCCTGGGCGGCCGCGGCAACCCGCGGCGCCCCCCTCACCGGAGCAGGTTCGTGACCTCGATCTGCCGTGTACCGCCGGGCAGGGAGATCAGCATCCCGTCTTCCCCGATGGTGATCGGCCCGTCGAAGTGGCTGGGCGCCGAGCCCAGGAACATCCGCTTGACGAGCGCCGACTCCAGCGGCGGGATGAGGTGGTAGAGGACCAGGTGCCGGACGCGGGCCGCGGCGGCGACCCTGGCCGCGTCGTCGGGCGACGTGTGGTAGCTCGGGATGTCGTGCGTGACCTGCCCGAGCGACGGGGAGCCGGCCAGGCCGGCCGCCTCGTGGATCAGGCCCACCATCGCCGGGTTGAGCGCCTCGTGGATGAGCACGTCCGCGACGGCGGCGTTGTGAACCAGTGATTCCGAGAGTGCCGTGTCGCCGCTGATCACGACCGAGCGGCCCCGGTAGTCGACGCGATAGCCGACGGCTGGGACCACGGGTCGGTGGTCGACCGCGAACGCGGTGATCCGCACGCCATCGCGCTCGAGCACGACGACCGATCCGTTCGGGTCTGCGGGCAGCTGGAACGGGCGCGCGACTCCGCCGGCGCCGGTGGGAGGCGCGGCCACGGGGCCATGGTGCGCGACCCGGTAGCCAGCGTCGAGCGCGTACGCGTCGTTGAACCCCTCCACCACCTGCTCGACGCCCGTCGGACCGATCACCTCGACCGGCGACGCGTTCGCGCCGCCCATCCAGCGCTGCAGCTCGAGCTCCCCGAGGTCGGCAATGTGGTCCGAATGGAAGTGGGTCAGCAGCACCGCCTCGACCCTGCCGACCGGCAGGCGCATCAGCATGAGGTTTCGCGTGCTGCCTTCGCCGGCGTCGACGACAAAGAGGTGCTCCCCCGCCAGGACGGCGACGCAGGGCCCGGCACGGTGACGATCCGGCAGGGGTGATCCGGTCCCGCCCATGGCCGCGTGCAGGCCGTCCGCCAGGTGCAGGTTCCCGCGCGTCAGCGCCCGGCGCACCGCCCGCCTGAGCAGTGTCTCCCCGACCGGCCCCCGGAGCGCGAACGCCGCCACGGTGACGGCTGTGGCGGACGCGGCGCCGGCCGCCAGCGCCTTCAAATGCCGCGGGCGAACGTTCATCGCGTCCGGCGTCGGTCAGACGCCCGGCTCGGGGCCGTCCAGCACGACCGTTTCCGGTATCACTCCGTCCGGCACGAGCGGCATCGAGCGCAGGCGCACGCCGGTCGCGGCGAAGATCGCGTTCGCGAGGGCCGGCGCGATCGCGATGATCGGCGTCTCGCCCCCGCCGGCCGAGGGTAGGTCTCGCCGATCGATGAGCACGACCTCGATCGGCGGCACGTCGGTGATGCGGGGGACGCGGTAGTCGGTCAGCGAGGCGTTCAGGATCCTGCCGTCCGCGAAGTGGATCGCCTCGAAGAGAGCGCCGCCGAGACCCATCACGGTCGCGCCCTCGACCTGGTTCGTCAGCCCGTCCGGGTCGACGATGGCACCGCAGTCGAAGGCGGTGACGATGCGCCGAATCTCGAGGTGGCGGTCGTCGTCGACCCGCACCTCGACCGCGGTCGCGACGCGGGCGCCCTTTTCGATGCCACCCGCGATTCCCAGCCCGACGCCCGGTTCGTGCGGCGCGCCCCAGCCCAGGCGTTCGGCCGCGGTCCGGAACGCCGTCGCAAGGCGCTCGTCGCGCAGGTGCCGCAGGCGGAAGGCGAGCGCGTCGACGCCGAGCGCGCCCGCCAGCTCGTCCACGTGGGATTCGCGCGCGAAGTGGTTGGCCGTCGCGGCTAGGGCCCGGTACGAGCCCTGCGCCAACGGTGAGTCGGCCGGCTGGTAGTCGAGCCGCTGGTGCGGCACCTCGTAGGGACCGATGAGGCCGAACATGCCCGAGTTCGTGTTCCGCATCTCCCAGGCCGTGAGCGTGCCATCGGTGAGCGCGCCGCTGCGGATGTCGATCAGCGCGGCCGGCCGGAGGTGACCGGCGGTGAACTCCTCCTCGCGGTTCCAGCGGACCTTCACCGGGTGACCCGCGGCCCGCGCCAGCCGGGCAGCGTCCGTCGCGATCGCCTGCGCGTGCTTGCCCCCGAAGCCGCCTCCCGTGTCCGGGACGACGACCCGGACGTCCGCCTCGGGCACCTGCAGCGCCTCGGAGAGCGTGCGTCGCAGACCGAAGGGCACCTGGGTCCCGCACCAAACCGTCAGCCGGCCGTCGTCTCCCCACTCGGCGAGAGCCACGTGGGTCTCGAGAGACGCATGGGCGATGTACGCCGTGGTGTACGTCGCGGCCAGCGTGACCGGGGCCGCCGCCAGAGCGCGATCGACGTCGCCGGTTTCCTGGTGAAACGTGCCCTCCCAGCCCTCCGCGTCCACGGGGTGGGCCCGCAGGTATTCCCCGAGCCCGGCCTCCGACGGCTGGAGAACGCGCTCCCACTCCGCCTCGACCGCCCTGAGCGCGCGCCCGGCGCGGAACGGGTCGGGGGCGACCACGCCGACGAAGGCGCCCTCGTGGACGGCGGTCACGCCCGGCATGGCTGCTGTCTTCGCCAGGTCGACCGAGCGCAGTGTCGCGCCGGGGGCAGGCGGTCGCAGGGCCCGCCCGTGGAGCATGCCGGGCCGGGACAGGTCGGACGGGTAGCGCTGGGCGCCGGTCACGATTTCCGGTGCCGTTCGGCGCGGCCCGCGGCGCCCGGCCGGTCGCCTGGCCGGTCCGGGCATGAGGGACGTGTCCCCGGAGGCAACCTCGACCTGCCGCCGTCCACGCACGAGGTCGCCGTACGTGGCGGTCGGGCCGCCCTTCGCTCCGCGGACCCTGCCGTCGGCGGCGACGAGGGTCGCGGCGTCGACGGTCCAGGCGGCGGCTGCCACGCCGACGAGAAGCTCGCGCGCACTCGCCGCAACGCGCCGCAGCTGCTCGCCCGCATCGGCCATCGAGCGGCTCCCGAAGGTGCCGACATCGAACGGGCAGACGTCGGTGTCGCCCATCACCAGCCGCACCGAGGTGAGCGGCACCCGCAGTTCCTCCGCGACGCGCATCGAGAGCGCAGTCCGATTGTCCTGCCCCACGTCGACCTTGCCGGTGAAGGCCGTCACGACGCCGTCGGCGGCAACGTGGAGCCAGGCACCCGAACTGGCGGCCCAGCCGCCCGACGGCGCGGGCTCCCGGACGACTACGAGCCCGTCGGGGAGCACGGAGAAGTAGTCGCGAGCCGCAGGGCGGGTCAGGTCCCACGGCCGTCGCGGCCGAGGGGTCCCCCCCGACGGCTCTGCCGCATCGGTTGTTGGGGCGGCCGTGGCCCAGCCGTCCGGGTCCGCCATGAGCTCGGCCGCGCGGTGCACGGCCCGCTGGATGCGCGGATACGTCCCGCACCGGCAGATGTTTCCGGAGAGCGCGGCCCGGATCCGGGCATCGTCGGGGTGGGCGTCCTCGCCGAGGAGCGCGACCGTGCGTATGATCATGCCGGCCGTGCAGTAGCCGCACTGCAGCGCCCCGACCTCGACGAATGCCCGCTGGACCGGGTGGAGGTTCCCCTCGGGGGCAAGCCCCTCGACGGTCGTAACGGAGCGCCCGGCGGCGTCGGAGGCACGAGCCTGGCAGGCGAGCACCGCCGCGCCGTCGAGGAGCACCGTACAGGCGCCGCAGGCTCCCTCCCCACAACCCGGCTTCGCGCCGGTCAGCCCGAGTTCGTCGCGAAGCACCATGAGCAGGCTTCGATCCGGCTCGAGCGCGGCCTCGCGTGCAACACCGTTGACGACGAACCGGATCAGGTCAGTCATGCTCGCACCGTCCGGGAAGGGATCGACGGACGGGAGCATAGCCGTGCGCGGATGATCGCGGCGCGGAGGGCCGTGCGCTCGGCTCGCCGGCTCAGCGCGATGGAAGCGGCGGCGCGGTCTGGGGGCCCGCGGCCGCGGTCTCATCGTTGGTCGCGCGGAGCGGGATCTCGCGCAGGAAGAGCGAGGCGACGAAAGCCACCACCATGAGGCCGGCGCCGATCGCGAAGACCTCGCTGATCCCGGAGGCGATCCCAGTGTTCCGGATCGTTTCGAGCCGGGCCGCGATCGCCGCCCCGGGCGCGCCGTACGGAGCGAGGGCGGTCGCGATCTCGGCGTTCGTCGCGTTCATGAGAACTTGGGCGCTGTTGGTCAGCGTCCCCATGTGGCTCGTGACGGCGGGCGGCAGCGCCGCAAGTCCCGTCTGAACGTCGTCGGTGAACCGGCCGATCATCACCGAACCCAAGAGCGCCGCCCCGACCGCCCCGCCGATCGAGCGGAAGAACGCCAGCGAGGCCGTGACGACCCCGAGGCGACTCGCGCTGAACGCGTTCTGGACGACGATCGTGTAGAGGGCCATCGAGCTGCCCAGCCCGAGCCCCAGCACGACCATGTCGCGGACCAGTTCGTTGTTCCCCGTGTGGACGGTCATCGTGCTCAGCAGGTAGAGACCGGTCGTGATGACGGCGGTGCCGACGATCGCGAGAAGCTTGTAGCGCCCGGTCCTGCTCAGGAGCTGGCCGCTCAGGATGCTGACCGCGATCAGGCCGATCATCATGGGCTCGAGGATGATCCCGGAGTCGGTGGCAGACTGGCCGAGGACAGCCTGGACGAAGAGCGGGATATAGAGGATCGCCCCGTACATCCCGGCCATCGTCATGAACGTGATGACCGCCGAAACGGCGAAGATCGGGTTCCGGATGATGTCGAGCGGCATCGTCGGCTCGGCAGCGCGCTGTTCGACCAGGATGAACGCAATCCCGAGCACGATCGCGGCCGCGAACAGCCCCAGGACCTGCGGGCTGTCCCAGCCGAACGAGTTGTGGGCGTCCGGCTGGGTGCTCCCGATCGAGAGCGCAATGAGGAGCGGCACGACCGCGCCGATCAGCGCGACCGAGCCCCACCAGTCGATCACGTGATGGCGCTGGACCGACGCGTGAGCCGGGAAGGCGGCGAACACCGCCGCGAGCGCGATCGCCCCGAGCGGCACGTTGACGTAGAAGATCCAGCGCCAGCTCAACTGGTCCGTGATCCACCCGCCGAGCGTGGGGCCGATGATGACGGCGACGCCGAAGACCGAGAAGAGGAGTCCCTGCCACTTCCCCCGCTCGGCCGGCGGGAAGATGTCGCCAATGATCGCCTGCGCGATCGGGATCATCGCCCCCGCGCCGAGGCCCTGGATCGTCCGGAACGCGATCAGCTGGTCCATCGTCCGGGCCTGTCCGCACAGCATCGACCCGCCCAGGAACACGCCGATGCCGAGCATGTACAGCCACTTGCGGCCGTAGATGTCGGAGATCTTGCCGAAGATGGGGACCATCGCGGTGGAGGCGACGAGATACCCGGTGACGACCCAGCTGTAGCGTTCGAAGCCGTTCAGGTCGCCCACGATCGTCGGCAGCGCAGTCCCGACGATCGTCTGGTCGAGAGAACCGAGCAGCATGCCGAGCATGACCGCCCCCAGCGTCACGAACCGGGCGCGGCGGTCAATTCGAACAACGACGTCATCCTCGCCGGCAACGGCGTTCTCGACTGGCTGCGCCGCGACTGTGGCCACGCGCAATTCTCCCGGTCCCGAGGGGCCGCCGGGCAAGGGCCATAGGACATGCCACGAGCGGCGCCTCTGACCGTCTCTCGCGTGACCGGCCGGGCGCGAGACCCCGGCGGCGCATCAACGCCCTCCGACCTAGACTGAGGCGACGAAGAAGGAGCGGGACCATGCGCTGCGTCCCCCCGTGGTTGCTCGGGCTGCTCGCGCTGTCCCTGGCTGCCTGCTCGGCCTCCATGCCAGCCACCCCGCTCGCGGGCACGACGATCTCCTCGCCCGTCCCGCCGATCTCGTCGTCACCCCCGGGGAGCGCTTCGCCCGGCCTGCAGGCCGCGTCGCCGACGCCCGCGCCGAGCGTCTTCCCCAGCCTGCCCGCGACGCCGGACGGCCCGCTGCCGGCGGACCTGCAGCCTTCGCTCGGCGCCGCACCCGAGGACTACCCGGTCACGTTCCGCGACGGGTGCAACGTGCCGGAGGGTGGCACGGCGTCCCGCGGCAGCTGCCTGTACGGAGACCTCGGCTCGGCGACGACGATCGCCCTGTTCGGCGACAGCCACGCGGCCTTCTGGTTCCCGGCGCTCGAGGGCCTCGCCGAGCGCCAGGGCTGGCAGGGCGGGGTGTCTCAACGAACACCTCGGCGTTGTTGTAGCCGCAGGTCCGGCACAGCGCGTCCCCATGTGCGGCGGTCCCCGTCACGTCGAAGCCATGGCGACGCAGGTGCTCGAGTTCGGTCGAGAGGACCTCGACCGGGTCGCGGCCCGTGCGCAGGGCCACCGTGATTGCGTTGTTGTGGAGGCCGATCTCGTGCCCGAGTCGCGCGATCCGCTCCAGTGCCCGCAGAACGTACCGCGCAGGCGGTCCCGAGGTGCCGTTGCGGTAGTACCAGTCCGTGTGCAGCACGTAGTAGCTGGCGCGGTATCCCCGTGATGCCTCCCACTCGGCAAAGCGCACCGCGTTGTCGATGTCGTTGTCGGTGTCGTGCCGGAGCACGACGAGGCGGGCTGACCGCTCGTCGTGCGGGCGCTCGACGAGCGCCCGCACCGGAATGACCTCCTCGGCCGCACGGAGGATGGCGTCGAGCTGGGCTAGGTCGTCCGGGCCGAAGGCGCGGCGGCGGGCCAAGACGCGCTCTCGGTCGGCGATCAGCGCGCGGGGGATGCCGTCCGTGCGGCCCTGGTGGAGGAAGCGATCACGGATTGAGCGGGCCCGCGCACGCACGTCTGTCACCCGCCTCCCGATAGAGTTCGCCTTAGGGCCAGCGTGCGGCAGTATGGCCTGCGCGACGGTTCAGAGCGCGCGCGGGACCTCGAACCCCGCGACGGCCGGACCGGCCCCTTTGCCGTGAAGTTCCGGGTGGGCTCCGGACGAGCGGACAACACGCGTGCGGATACTCATCCGCCAAGTAGGCCTCCGTGTCGGTCTCCTCGCGGAAGACGCCGACTGGTGTCGCCTTGGGTGTTCTGGCGCGCCGGGAGGGGTTCGGACGCGCGCGAATGCCACGCGTGGGTGGCGGCTCGACGAGTCCGTCGAAACTGATCCTGGAACGAGTCTGGCGGCTTGAGGCGGGGCCGGTTCGCACGTGCCTCGGCCTCGGTCCGGAGGGTCAGCTTCGGTCGATGGACGCCAGCACCCCGCCGGGCCGCGGTGTCGGCAGCGCCGGTTCGGCACCATCCGCCACACGGTCGCCGAGGGCCGCCTCGAGCTGCGCCGCGAGCGCGGCCCCGTGGTGCTCGAACATCTCGGCCATCATCGGCGCCATCTCGCGCATGATCGCGCGCTCCCTGGCCGACTTCGGCGCGGCAAACCGGAAGTGGACGATGGTCCCCGCCGATGTCGGCTCGAACTCGATCGTCGACACGAACCTCACGGGACCCATCGGCGTGCCCATCGTCGTCATCTCGGTGAGGTAGTCGTACGGGCGCCAGTCGAGGATCTCCTCGATCACCGCGTCCTTGCCGTGCATACAGTGGTTGGTCGTGCCGACCCCACGCCTCCCGCCCCGGGCGTTGGAGACGAGGATCTCGGTCGTGCCCGCCTGCCAGCCCAGCCGCCGGCCGGGTTCCGTCACGAACGCCCAGGCGAGCTGAGGCGGCACAGGCGTGGAGATCGAGGCGGAATAGGCGGCGTCGGCGGCGGTCACCCGGACGCGCGCCCGCGCGTCCTCCTCCTGCCAGCGCCGCTCGAGGTCTTGGGCCCAGGCCCGGACCTCGCCGATGTGCTCGTAGGTCTCTGTGGTCTCGGTCATGCCGAGGGCAACGGGATCGATCGCCATCGCATCGAGGCACGCCTGGGTGATGAGGGCGTAGGCGCTCAGGCCGAGCGTCTCGACAATGTCGTTCTTGAGCAGGCGATGGACGAGGATCACGTCCGAGCCCATGAGCTCATCCCGGCCAGCCATCTTCTGATGGAGCGCACGGCCGTGGTGGACGACGAACTTGAGGTTGAGGTCGGGGATCCGCGTGCAGGCGTTGCACTCGCACGAGGTGGCCTGGCGGACGTCGCGCCGGCGCCGCCGGAAGCCGAAGTAGCAGCGCTCGATCGTGTCGAGCAGGAGCGAGCCATCGACCTTCTCGGCCGGCGCGTAGGTGAACGCCGCATCGCCCTCCAGCTTCGCGAGCCGGAAGCCCGGGCGCAGAGCCGAGACGACCGTTCCCACGAGGTCAGCCAGGATGTCCTGAGCGTGGTCGATCTCGACGCCCGCGAGGTAGCCCGTGTAGCCGGAGATGTCGGCGATCAGGAGGCAGGTGGGCTCGGCGGTGGTGAGCATCGATGGTCGTTGTGGCTTACGACGACCGGGTCACGCGAGAGCGACGGTGCACGGACCCTCCCCCTTCCCCGTGGCGCCAGGCACGACGCGGCGCGTTTGCGGCATTGTGGCTGCCATAAAGCTGCGCGGATAGAGGGCTGTCCCGCGCGCCCTGCAAGGATCGGCCGACGGCTGCTACACCCCCGCGGCCGTGAGCAGGAAGTCCGTGCCGAACCCAGCCAGGAGCCCGACGAGGAGGGCCGTCGAGGCGGTCATGGGAACCGAGAAGCGACGCACGACCGCCATCATCTCGTTGAAGACGAAGACGAGCGCGCCCGCGGCAAGGCCGAGGAAGGCGATCGAGATGACTGGCGAGACGAACGCATAGCCGACGACCCCGCCGAGGAACGTCGGACCACCACCGATCAGGCCGAGGAACCCGAGGAAGCGCCAGCTCGGGGCCTCGCCCGAGGCGAGCGGAGCCGCGATCCCGAACCCCTCGGTCGCGTTGTGGAGGGCGAAGCCGACCACGAGGATGAGCGCGAGTGAGGTGGCCCCCGTGGCTGACGACTGGCCGATGGCAAGGCCCTCGCTGAAGTTATGCAGGCCGAGACCGATCGCCGTGCCGAGCGCGAGCTGGCGCGTCAGGGACGGACCGTGAGCGCGGGCCCGCAGGCGCGTCGTCACCCAGGTCACCGATAGGAGACCGAAGGCGACGCTCGCCGCAAGCACCGTCGCATCAGCGACGAAGGTTGCCCCCGAGCCGCGCCCGGCACTGACGGCGTCGAGCGCAGCGGTCACCGGGATCGTCGCCTGGGAGAGGACGTCATAGATGAGGAACAGGATGACGCCACCCGCGGCCGCGGTGAGGAGCGCCTGCCAGTTGGCCGAGAGGTTGCGGAGCCGGCCCACGGGCAGTCCCAAGTAGATCGTCACGCCGGCAAAACCGGCCAGCAGCACCGTCTGCGCGAAGCTCATCGAGCGATCCCCCCTGCCACAATTCCGAGTTAGTAGGTCGGATATTACCCGATGCAGGTGACTTCGGCCCTCCGTCGGGCTGGCTCAGGGCCGCAGCAAACGACCCGTCTCCGAATACAGCCGCTCGGCCGGCGCCCGGCATACGTCGACGCCCGAATTGCGGGCTCTGCGCCGCGGCCAAGAACGGCTCGGCCGGATCCGTGCAGCCACCCCGGAGGGCCCCAGCCGCTCGACCAGCTCGCCCTCAACGCGCCCGTCCCGCACCGACGTCGAGCACCCGCTGCCCAGCGCGGACGCAGGCGAGGTCCGCCATCTGACCCGACAGCAGGCGCGAGAACCGGCCCATGAAGCCCTCATGGGCCTCGGCGGGGACATCGAAGCTCAGGTACGGAGCTCGATCATGCCGATGAGATTGCCGTCGGGATCCTCACCCACGCCGCCCTGCCTGCGGGCATCTCGGCCACGGCGTCGACCGTCCTCGGCGTCTCGAAGTTCTTCGAAGACCGCACCGCTGGCTCGGATCTCGGCAACGGTCGTCTCGATGTTCGCGACTGCGAAGGCCATCTGCGTGTGACTGCCGGACGCCTTGCCCGAAGCTCGTTGTGATCGCGAAGACAACCTCCTTGCCCGCCTGGTAGATGACCCCGCCCCATCTTCCTCGCGCACCTTGAAGCCGAGCACATCCTCGTAGAAACGCCGCAGCCGTTCCACGTCGGCGGTCGGAAGCGTCGCATAGACCGGGTAGTCGGAAAGCATCATGTCCCCCTGAATTGGTCGACGTCCCCGGCGGTCACTGGCAGGAGCCAAGCCCGAACGTCCGGCTCCGCTATCGGCCCGGCCGACCGCCCTCGAGCGCAGCGTCTCAGGGGCCCGAGGCTGCCGTGCCGAGGGCGTAGCCGACGACCTCGTCGATGGTCATCGCCGCGCCCTCGCTCGCAAGGCGCGCGACCTCGTCCGGGCTGAGCATGGCCCTGGCACTCGGTCGGAGGAACTGGTCGAGAAACTGGTCGACATAAGACGCCAGCCCGGCGCCGGTCGAGGCGCTCAAGGTCCGCGCGGCGCCCCACAGCCTGGCCGCCCGCTCCGGGGCGCCGTCCGACGCTGCCTGGGAGGCAAGGTCGTCGAAGAGCAGCGTCAGCCCGCCCACATCGCGCGACTCGCGGAACAGGCGCAGGGCGGCCACGAACAGCTCACGCGACGTCTCCAGCTCACCCAGCCGGGAGTGGCCGCGCCGAGCATGTGCAAGGCCCAGGCTTCCATCGTGCGGTCGCCCACGTGTTCTTGTAGATCCCGAGCGCCTCCGTCATCGCGGGCACGCCCGCCGACGGTCGACGTTGAAGTACAGCTTGTTGCCCATGCCCCACAGGACATTGGCAACGCCCCGCTCGTCGCCGAGCGCCCGGTATAGCCCGAGCGCCTCCTCGAGCGAGGCCTGGCCGATCCCGGAGGGATCCGTATATCCCGGCGCTGCGCGGGGGTCGGGCGAGATCGTGAAGCAGAACGAGTAGTTGTAGAGGGCGTTGGCCAGCTCGGATCGGTCCCCGTCGGCGCGCCACAGGTCCACCGCCGCCTCATAGGCACTGCGCATCGCCGGGACATCGGCCTGCCACCAGCAGACGCCGCCGAGTGCCTCCATCAGCCGGGCCCGCAGGACCGGCGACCTGTTCGACCAGGGTGCCGCGGCGATCGCATCGAGCCGGCGGCGCGCCTCGAAGAGGTGGCCTCGCATCTGCCAGAGGTGCCACATGGCGAAGGCCAGGCCGATCGCGGTCGGCGCATCCTCCGCTGCGACGGCGCGGTCGAGGGCCGCCCGAAGATTGTCGCGCTCCAGCTCCAGCCGGTCGAGCCAGCGACGCTGGTCCGGGCCGGCCAGGAGCGGCCTGGCCTGCTCGGCGAGGCCAAAGGAACCAGGCTCCGAACCGTCCGCGCACGACGTCCGCTTCCCCGTGCGATGCCAGCAGGTCGGACGCGAACTCGCGGATGCTTTCGAGCATCTGGAACCGGGCCCCATCGCCGTCCACGACGCGCAGGAGACTCTGGTCCGTCAGCTCGCCCAGCCCGTCCACGACGTCCCGGTCCAGCTCGATCTCGGTCGGGCTGCATACGGCCTCGGCGGCCTCGAGATCGATGCCGCCCCGGAACGCCGACAGCCGTTCGACAAGGGCGCCGGATTCGCCGGCA